>NZ_CP042593.1:0-1229017 GCF_007995155.1 Cytobacillus dafuensis
TTGGAGAACATTGCGGATCTTTGGAATACAGCTCTTGCCAGCATCGAAATGAAAATAAGCAAACCAAGTTATGAAACATGGCTGAAGTCGACAAAAGCACACTCTCTTCAAAGTGACAGCTTAGTGATCACAGCGCCAAATGAGTTTGCTCGTGACTGGCTAGAAGAACGTTATTCCCAACTGATCTCTGGAATTCTCTACGACATTACTGGAGAAGAATTAGGAGTAAAATTTATTATTCCTCAAAATCAAAGTGAAGAAGGATTAAATCTCTCAAATCCGCCAAAAAAGCTGGACAAAGAGGAAGAGCATCCTGAATTGCCTTTAAACATGCTTAATCCAAAATATACTTTTGATACGTTTGTCATTGGTTCAGGAAACCGCTTTGCTCATGCTGCATCACTAGCTGTAGCTGAGGCACCAGCCAAAGCATATAATCCATTATTTATTTATGGAGGCGTGGGTCTCGGGAAAACTCACCTTATGCATGCTATTGGCCACTATGTTTTAGATCATAATCCATCAGCTAAAGTAGTTTATTTATCATCAGAAAAATTTACAAATGAATTTATTAATTCAATTCGTGACAATAAGGCAGTCGATTTTCGCAATAAATATCGAAAAGTGGATGTACTTCTTATTGATGATATTCAGTTCTTGGCCGGAAAAGAATCAACGCAAGAGGAATTTTTCCATACTTTTAATACTTTACATGAGGAAAGCAAGCAAATTATCATTTCAAGTGATCGTCCGCCAAAGGAAATTCCGACACTTGAAGATAGACTTCGTTCAAGATTTGAATGGGGCCTCATTACTGATATAACACCACCTGATCTCGAAACAAGAATCGCTATTCTCCGCAAAAAAGCGAAGGCTGAAGGATTGGATATCCCAAATGAAGTAATGCTTTACATCGCTAATCAAATTGATTCCAATATCCGTGAATTAGAAGGAGCCCTTATTCGCGTTGTTGCGTATTCATCCTTAATTAATAAAGATATCAATGCCGATTTAGCAGCTGAAGCCCTTAAAGACATTATCCCAAGCTCAAAACCTAAGGTGATCACCATTCTAGATATCCAGCGCGTTGTCGGAGAACACTATCATGTTAAATTAGAGGATTTTAAAGCGAAGAAAAGAACAAAATCAGTTGCTTTTCCACGGCAAATCGCCATGTATTTATCAAGAGAGCTTACAGATTTTTCTTTGCCAAAGATTGGAGAAGAGTTTGGGGGAAGAGACCATACCACGGTTATTCATGCACATGAAAAAATATCAAAATTAATGCAAACAGATACTCATTTCCAAAAACAGATTAAAGAAATTCATGACGTACTAAAAGTATAGTGTGCATAACATCATAAAGTTTACACACAGTCTGTCCACATGTGGATAGGCTGTATTTCCTTTCGAAAATAGAGTTATCCACATATTAACAAGCCCTACTAGTACTTCTAGTATTTTTAAAAGAAAAATATATACTAAAAAATATATAAAAAATGCTCAAAACGGAGGATTAAAAAATGAGATTTATAATCCAACGGGATCGTTTAGTTCAAAGCGTTCAGGATGTAATGAAGGCAGTAACGAGCCGTACAACTATTCCGATATTAACTGGTATCAAAATTGTAGCGACATCTGAGGGAGTAACATTAACAGGGAGCGATTCTGATATTTCGATAGAATCATTTATTCCAAAAGAAGAAGCTGGAGATGAAATTGCAGAAATTAAACAAACTGGTTCGATTGTACTCCAAGCGAAGTTTTTTAGTGAAATTGTGAAAAAGCTGCCAACTGACTCTGTTGAAATTCATGTTGAAAATCAATTGCAAACAGTCATCCGTTCAGGTAAATCTGAATTCAAATTGAACGGTCTAGATGCTGAAGAGTATCCTCTGTTACCACAAATAACAGAAGAAAATATTATAAAAATTCCTACAGATCTTTTAAAAGCTATGATTCGTCAAACTGTTTTTTCAGTGTCCACCTCAGAAACACGCCCCATCTTGACAGGTGTAAACTGGCGTGTGGAAAATGGTGAATTAACCTGTATTGCAACAGATAGCCATCGCTTAGCTTTAAGAAAAGCGCGCATTGAGACAGAAATTGCTGAGCACTATAATGTGGTTATCCCAGGAAAAAGCTTAAACGAATTAAGTAAAATTTTAGATGATACGAATGAATTAGTTGAAATCGTAATTACTGAAAATCAAGTTTTATTTAAAGCAAAACACCTTTTATTTTTCTCTAGATTACTAGAAGGAAATTATCCTGATACATCAAGACTTATTCCAACGGAAAGCAAAACAGATGTTGTCGTGAACACAAAGGATTTTTTACATGCAATTGACCGTGCTTCTTTATTGGCTAGGGAAGGAAGAAACAATGTAGTTAAATTTACAACAAATGAAGATGAAGTGATTGAAATATCCTCAAATACACCAGAAATCGGACATGTTGTTGAAGAACTGCAAAGTCAATCAATTGAAGGAGAAGAGCTAAAGATATCCTTCAGTGCTAAATTCATGATAGACGCTCTAAAAACACTGGAAGGATCTGAAATTAAAATAAGTTTCACAGGTGCGATGAGACCATTTGTTATTCGCCCCATCAATGATAATTCCATTCTCCAGCTCATATTGCCAGTAAGAACGTATTAGAAATTTAGGGCAGAGGAAGGGGTTGTTCCAAAAGCAAAGGTGTTAGGCACTTTATGGGACAACCCCTTCATTTTTTTTAAGATCTAGCTTTAACATTGAGTAGTGTTAAAGCTTTTCTTTGTATATTTGCAAATTATTTAGTAAAATAAAGTTTTAGATCCCATTCTAGAAATTGTTGATTTTCAAACAATCAGAAAGAGTGACAATATGACAGAAATTAATATAGACACTGAGTATATTACATTAGGTCAATTACTTAAGGCTGCAGATGTTATTCAGTCAGGCGGAATGGCTAAATGGTTTTTAAGCGAATATGAAGTATTTATAAATGGTGAGCAAGACCAAAGAAGAGGAAGAAAGCTCCGGACAGGAGATCAAATAAATATTCCAGGCTTTGGTTTGTTTGTTATTGTTTAAAGAAAGTACAGAGTTATTTTTAAAAGGATGTAGCGTCCATGCATATAGAGCATTTGCTATTAAAAAATTATCGTAATTATAATGAGCTAGAGGTAACCTTCGAAAATAAGGTGAATGTGATTTTAGGAGAAAATGCACAAGGGAAAACAAATGTCATGGAATCAATCTATGTTTTAGCCATGGCAAAGTCGCATAGAACCTCAAATGATAAAGATCTTATTCGCTGGGACGAAGAGTATGCTAAAATAGAAGGTAGGGTCCGAAAGATAAGCGGATCATTGCCTATGCAATTAGTGATCTCTAAAAAGGGGAAAAAGGCAAAATGCAATCATATTGAGCAGCAAAAATTAAGCCAATATGTTGGAAATATGAATGTTGTCATGTTTGCACCAGAGGATCTTCATCTCGTTAAAGGCAGCCCTCAAGTGAGGCGACGTTTTATTGATATGGAAATTGGGCAAGTATCTCCTGTTTATTTGCATGATATAAGCCAATATCAAAAAATTCTTCAGCAGCGCAATCACTATTTAAAGCAGCTGCAAATGAAAAAGCAGACAGACCATACGATGCTTGAAATATTGACAGAGCAATATATACAGTGTGCGGTAAAAATCATATCAAAGCGCTTTGAATTCCTTAAACTGCTAGAAAATTGGGCAAAACCGATTCATGAGGGAATATCAAGGGGACTAGAATTATTGAAAATCGAGTACAAGCCTTCCGCTGATGTATCAGAAGATCAAGATTTGTCGAAAATGATAAATGTATATGAGGATAAATTTGGTAAAGTAAAGAATAGAGAGATAGAACGCGGTGTAACGATGTTCGGACCACATCGAGACGATTTACTCTTTTATGTTAACGGGCGTGATGTGCAAACCTTTGGGTCTCAAGGGCAGCAAAGAACAACCGCTTTATCTGTTAAGCTAGCTGAAATAGAACTCATTCATGCAGAAATTGGCGAATATCCACTTCTTCTTCTAGATGATGTTCTATCTGAGCTTGATGATTACAGACAATCTCATCTGCTAAATACAATCCAAGGGAAGGTACAAACCTTCGTCACAACGACAAGTGTTGATGGAATTGATCATCAAACATTAAAGGAAGCTGCTACTTTTAAGGTGGAAGCCGGAAGCATGATAAAGATTCAATGAGGTGAGCCTTTGTACATCCATGTTGGAGAAGATATTTTAGTTCAGTCCAAAGATATTATTGCCATTATTGATAAACAAAGTGTCAGCTCTTCTAAAACGATAGAAGAGTTTTTAGAACGTCAAAAGCACACTATCATAAACCTCTCGAAAGGGTCATATAAATCAGTGGTTATTACCACAAAGGAAATCTATTTTTCCCCATTGGCTTCAGGTACATTAAAAAAGCGTTCCAATAAATCAGTTATACATGAATATTAAAAGACAACAGTTTGGCGTTACAAGAAGACAAGCATGCCAAGCTTTTTTATAAATTATTGAGATTGAAGTAATGCATATGAAAGTGTAGGTGATCGATGTGTCAATGGAGCAAAAAGCTGTGCAGGAACAGTCCTATGATGCAAATCAGATACAGGTTCTAGAGGGTCTTGAAGCAGTAAGAAAACGTCCTGGAATGTATATTGGCTCTACAAGTGGGAAAGGTCTTCACCATCTAGTATGGGAAATTGTAGACAATAGTATTGACGAAGCATTAGCCGGGTATTGTACGGAAATTAATGTGAGCATCGAGAAAGATAATAGTATTACCGTAGTTGATAACGGACGTGGAATTCCTGTAGGTATTCAGGAAAAAATGGGTCGCCCAGCGGTAGAAGTTATCATGACTGTTCTCCATGCTGGAGGAAAATTCGGCGGTGGCGGATACAAAGTTTCTGGTGGTTTGCATGGTGTAGGGGCATCAGTTGTAAATGCACTCTCTACAGAATTAGAAGTTTATGTTCATCGTGATGGACATATTCACTATATTAAATTTGAACGCGGGGCTGTATGTGAGGACCTAAAGATTGTCGGCGAGACCGATCACACAGGATCCACGATTCATTTCAAGCCAGATCCAGAAATTTTTACAGAAACAACTGTATATGAGTTTGAAACGTTAGCAAATAGAATTCGAGAATTAGCCTTCTTAAATCGTGGACTCAAAATTACAATTGAGGATAAACGAGAAGAAAATAAAAAACTTGAATACATGTATGAGGGCGGAATAAAGTCATACGTTGAGCATTTGAATCGTTCAAAAGAAGTCCTTCACGAAGAACCGATTTATATTGAGGGTGAGCGGGAAGGAATTAATGTTGAAGTATCTATTCAGTACAATGATGGCTATACAAGCAATATTTATTCCTTTGCCAATAATATTAATACCTATGAGGGCGGAACCCATGAAGTCGGCTTCAAAACTGCCTTAACAAGGGTCATTAATGATTATGCCCGTAAAAACGGTATATTTAAAGATAATGATGCTAATTTGTCTGGTGAGGATGTTCGAGAAGGATTGACGGCGATTATTTCGGTCAAGCATCCTGATCCTCAATTCGAAGGGCAAACCAAAACAAAGCTAGGAAATTCGGAAGCAAGAGCTATTACTGATACAGTTTTCTCAGAAGCATTAGAAAAATTCCTTCTAGAAAATCCGGCGACAGCTCGCAAAATTGTCGAAAAAGGACTAATGGCTGCAAGGGCAAGAGATGCTGCCAAAAAAGCGAGAGAACTAACTAGAAGAAAAAGTGCGCTTGAAGTTTCAAGTCTGCCAGGGAAATTATCAGACTGTTCTTCAAAGGATGCTTCTATTTCAGAATTATTTATTGTTGAGGGTGACTCTGCCGGTGGATCTGCTAAGCAAGGTCGAGATCGCCACTTCCAAGCGATACTCCCATTAAGGGGAAAAATCTTGAATGTTGAGAAGGCCCGGCTTGATAAAATTCTTTCAAATAATGAAGTTCGTGCCATGATCACAGCTGCTGGTACAGGCATTGGTGATGATTTCGATATTTCAAAAGCTAGATACCATAAAATTGTTATTATGACGGATGCGGATGTCGATGGAGCACATATACGTACTCTATTATTAACATTCTTTTACCGTTATATGAGACAAATCATCGAGGCTGGTTATGTATATATTGCACAGCCACCTCTATATAAAGTACAACAGGGTAAAAAAATTGAGTATGCCTATAATAATTCACAGCTTGAAGAAATTCTTGCAAATTTATCAAGTCAACCTAAGCCGAATATACAACGCTATAAAGGATTGGGAGAAATGAATGCAGGACAGCTTTGGGAGACAACAATGGATCCAGAAACAAGAACCCTGCTGCAAGTAAGTCTAGAAGATGCAATTGAAGCGGATGAAACTTTTGAAATTCTAATGGGGGATAAAGTAGAGCCCCGCCGTCAGTTTATTGAAGAAAATGCCTTGTATGTAAAGAATTTAGATATATAAGAAAAGCGCAAGTGCCTTCGGAACAATCAAAGTACAGATTGTTACTGCGATGATTACTCTATGGAGCTTTCCGTAGTGCTCACCCCCGACAAGCATAAGACAGGTCGACAGGAAGGTTGTTCTTTAACCTTCTTGGCGGACTGGCTTATGACCTCGAGGTCGACAAAAACGCGACGTCCTTGTCGCATTGTCGACACTAGTGCGTCCTGTACGTCGGGGTAGGAGCTGGAGCTAGACATTTCTCTAACTCGAGAAAAGTTATGCTTTTTTATCTTTTTAGTAAAACCAGGATAAATCCTGGTTTTCTAAGATTCGTGTACATGAATAAAAAATGAACTGAAGGAAGTTTCACTTATTAAGGGAGGTTCTTTAAATGGCTGAAACTCCAAAGCCCCAAATAAAAGAAATAAATATTAGTCAGGAAATGCGTTCATCTTTCCTTGATTATGCTATGAGTGTCATTGTTTCACGTGCTCTTCCTGATGTACGTGACGGTTTAAAGCCGGTGCATCGACGTATTTTATATGCGATGCATGATCTTGGGATGCATTCTGATAAGCCTTATAAAAAATCAGCACGTATCGTTGGTGATGTAATTGGGAAATATCATCCTCATGGTGACTCAGCAGTATATGAAACAATGGTGCGGATGGCCCAAGATTTTAACTACCGTTACATGCTTGTAGATGGACATGGGAACTTTGGTTCTGTTGATGGTGATTCTGCAGCTGCAATGCGTTATACAGAAGCACGTATGTCGAAAATTTCAATGGAACTCTTAAGAGATATTAATAAAGATACCATTGACTTTCAAGATAACTATGATGGCGAAGAAAAAGAACCAGTAGTTATGCCTGCAAGATTCCCTAATCTATTAGTAAATGGTACATCTGGAATAGCGGTCGGAATGGCAACAAATATCCCGCCACATCAATTAGGAGAAGTGATTGATGGGGTTTTAGCGGTAAGTAAGGATCCTGATATTACCATCCCAGAGCTAATGGATATTATTCCTGGACCAGATTTTCCAACGGCAGGTATGATTCTAGGAAGAAGCGGTATTCGTAAAGCTTATGAAACTGGAAAAGGCTCTATCACTATAAGAGCAAAAGTAGAGATAGTACAAAAAGCAAATGGTAGAGAAACTATTATTGTTAATGAAATTCCTTACCAAGTAAATAAAGCGAAATTGATTGAAAGAATTGCGGAACTCGTTCGCGAAAAGAAAATTGATGGCATATCCGATCTGCGCGATGAATCAGATCGTGATGGTATGAGAATTGTCATTGAAGTTCGAAAAGATGCTAATGCTAGTGTTCTACTGAACAATCTTTATAAACAAACAGCGATGCAAACGAGCTTTGGGATTAATATGCTGGCGTTAGTAGATGGTGAGCCAAAGGTATTAAACTTAAAGCAATGCTTGGCTCATTATCTTAACCATCAGAAGGTGGTTATCCGCCGCAGGACAGAATTTGAACTAAGAAAAGCGGAAGCTCGGGCTCATATTTTAGAGGGCTTACGGGTTGCTCTTGATCATTTAGACGAAGTAATTGCTCTTATTCGCAGTTCCCAGACAGCGGATATTGCCAGAGAGGGTCTCATAACTAAGTTTGACCTTTCAGAAAAGCAAGCACAAGCGATTCTAGATATGCGTCTTCAACGCTTAACAGGATTAGAACGAGAAAAAATTGAAGAAGAATATGCAAACTTAGTGAAATTAATTGCAGAACTTAAAGCAATTTTAGCGGATGAGGAAAAAGTACTTGAAATTATCCGTGAAGAATTACTTGAAATTAAAGAAAGATTTAATGATGAGCGCCGCACTGAAATTGTTGCGGGAGGAATTGAACAAATTGAAGATGAAGACTTGATTCCTCAAGAAAATATTGTCATTACTTTAACACATAAAGGCTATATTAAGCGTCTACCAGTATCCACTTACCGAGCTCAAAAACGCGGAGGCCGCGGGATTCAAGGTATGGGAACAAATGAGGATGACTTTGTTGAGCACTTAATGACAACATCTACTCATGATACAATTCTATTCTTCACGAATAAAGGAAAAGTTTACCGTTCTAAGGGGTACGAAATCCCAGAATTTAGCCGAACGGCAAAAGGGATTCCGATTATTAACCTGCTAGGCGGAATTGAGAAGGATGAATGGGTTAACGCCATTATTCCAATTGCGGAATTTGTAGACGATTGGTTCTTATTCTTTACAACGAAGCAAGGTATTTCTAAGCGATCTCCTCTTACTTCATTTGCTAATATTAGAAACAATGGATTAATTGCTTTAAATCTAAAAGAAGATGATGAATTGATTTCTGTCCGTCTAACAGATGGAAATAAAGAGATTATTATCGGAACAAGCAATGGTCTTCTCATTAGATTCCCAGAAGTGGATGTTCGTTCTATGGGACGTACAGCGACTGGTGTGAAGGGAATTAATTTGAGCGAGGGCGATGAAGTAGTAGGAATGGAAGTATTAGAAGAGAATTCCCAAATATTAATCGTTACGAAAAATGGTTATGGGAAACGGACTCCATCCGAAGAATACCGCATTCAAGGACGAGGCGGAAAAGGGATTAAAACATGTAATATTACCGAGAAAAATGGAAATATTGTATCAATGAGAGCTGTAACTGGAGACGAAGACCTGATGCTCATTACAACAGGCGGGGTCCTTATTCGTATGGCTGTCAACGATATTTCCACAATGGGACGTAACACACAAGGTGTAAGACTTATTCGTTTAGATGAAAATATAAACGAGTTTGTAGCCACTGTGGCGAAGGTTGAAAAAGAAGAAGATAAACCTGAAGAAGAGTTAACAAAACCAATAGAAAACGCTGAATCACTTCCTGTAGATGCTGAAAACGAGGAAGAACAAGAATAATAATTAGAGGGACACAAAATTTGTGTTCCTCTTTTTTTACGAAATGGGGTAGAATGGGTTTAAGGACTCATGACATTTGGGGTGGAAAACTGTGCAAGTACGAGTAAAAGAATTGCAAGAAGGATGTATTTTATCTGAGGATGTATTCAGCTTAACAATTCGTCCGATTATTGACAAAAAAACGGTACTAACGAATGAATCAATAGAATTATTAAAGGCATTTCTTATTGATTCTGTAGCAGTTGAAAGCTTAATGGTCAATGGTAAACCTTTTATACCAATAGAACCATTGGACGAAGGAAAAAATAAAACAATAGAAACAGCACCCGAGCAAGAAGTGGAATTAAAAGATATGTTTCTTATTGGAGTTCAAAAATATAAAAAAGAATTTAAAAATTGGCAATCCGGTTTGCCTATTGATATTTCCAAAATCAGAAATATTCTGATTCCCCTAATTGAGAAATCAGAATCCTATCCATCTGACCTATTCTATTTACACCATTTATCTACAAATGAAGAATATTTATTTCAGCATTCAGTCGCTGTCGGGCTGATAAGTGCTTTTATTGGAAGAAAATTAAAGTTTAGTAAAGGAGATATAGTCCAGCTAGCTCTCGGAGGATGCCTTTCAGATGCAGGAATGGCAAAAGTAAAACCATCGATTCTGTACAAAAATTCTACATTAACTTTACAGGAATTTGATGAGATTAAAAAACATCCAGCTTATAGCTATAAAATGGTTCAAAATATATCCAGTTTAAGGGAAAGTATAAAGTTAGCTATATTTCAGCATCATGAAAGATTAGACGGAAGCGGGTATCCCTTTGGAGAACAAAGCAGTAAAATAAATACCTTCGCAAAAATTATTGCCGTAGCTGATACATTTCACGCCATGAGCAGCAATAGGCTTTACCGAGGAAAGCAATCTCCATTCAAAGTACTAGAAATGATGCTACAAGATATGTTTGGAAAATATGATATTGCAGCAATGAATGCAATAGGATCTGGCTTCATGACTTTCTCAATAGGGAGCAGTGTAAAGCTTTCTAATGGGCAAATTGCAGAAATTCTTTTTATTGAAGAGAAATCACCAACTAGGCCTCTTGTGAAAATTAAAAATACAGAGGAAATCCTTCATTTAGAAAAAAATCGCCAACTATATATTGATGAAGTATTGAAATAAAAGTATTAAATTATAATTTCGCTACACTCTGAGACCGTTAATATACGGTCTTTTATTTTTTATGAGGCGATACGAATCCTTTTTAAAAAAACACTTGAAAAAATAATACTATCCTGATATACTTATTCAAGTCAGCAAGAGAAAATGATATTCTTTAATAAAGAATTCTTTTAAAAAAGTGTTGACATTGTATATGTAAAAATGATATATTGATAAAGTCGCTTCTGAGCGATGATATTGATAGAAACATTGTTCTTTGAAAACTGAACGAACAAAAACGTCAACGTTAATTCAAAGTCTTTTTATAAGACATTTTTAAGAGCTAATCTTACTCTTTATTGGAGAGTTTGATCCTGGCTCAGGACGAACGCTGGCGGCGTGCCTAATACATGCAAGTCGAGCGGACTTGTGAGAGCTTGCTCTCGCAAGTTAGCGGCGGACGGGTGAGTAACACGTGGGCAACCTGCCTGTAAGACTGGGATAACTTCGGGAAACCGGAGCTAATACCGGATAATTCTTTTCTACACATGTAGGAAAGCTGAAAGATGGCTTCGGCTATCACTTACAGATGGGCCCGCGGCGCATTAGCTAGTTGGTGAGGTAACGGCTCACCAAGGCAACGATGCGTAGCCGACCTGAGAGGGTGATCGGCCACACTGGGACTGAGACACGGCCCAGACTCCTACGGGAGGCAGCAGTAGGGAATCTTCCGCAATGGACGAAAGTCTGACGGAGCAACGCCGCGTGAGTGATGAAGGTTTTCGGATCGTAAAACTCTGTTGTTAGGGAAGAACAAGTACCGTTCGAATAGGGCGGTACCTTGACGGTACCTAACCAGAAAGCCACGGCTAACTACGTGCCAGCAGCCGCGGTAATACGTAGGTGGCAAGCGTTGTCCGGAATTATTGGGCGTAAAGCGCGCGCAGGTGGTTCCTTAAGTCTGATGTGAAAGCCCACGGCTCAACCGTGGAGGGTCATTGGAAACTGGGGAACTTGAGTGCAGAAGAGGAAAGTGGAATTCCACGTGTAGCGGTGAAATGCGTAGAGATGTGGAGGAACACCAGTGGCGAAGGCGACTTTCTGGTCTGTAACTGACACTGAGGCGCGAAAGCGTGGGGAGCGAACAGGATTAGATACCCTGGTAGTCCACGCCGTAAACGATGAGTGCTAAGTGTTAGGGGGTTTCCGCCCCTTAGTGCTGCAGCTAACGCATTAAGCACTCCGCCTGGGGAGTACGGCCGCAAGGCTGAAACTCAAAGGAATTGACGGGGGCCCGCACAAGCGGTGGAGCATGTGGTTTAATTCGAAGCAACGCGAAGAACCTTACCAGGTCTTGACATCCTCTGCCAACCCTAGAGATAGGGCGTTCCCCTTCGGGGGACAGAGTGACAGGTGGTGCATGGTTGTCGTCAGCTCGTGTCGTGAGATGTTGGGTTAAGTCCCGCAACGAGCGCAACCCTTGATCTTAGTTGCCAGCATTCAGTTGGGCACTCTAAGGTGACTGCCGGTGACAAACCGGAGGAAGGTGGGGATGACGTCAAATCATCATGCCCCTTATGACCTGGGCTACACACGTGCTACAATGGATGGTACAAAGGGCTGCGAGACCGCGAGGTTAAGCGAATCCCATAAAACCATTCTCAGTTCGGATTGCAGGCTGCAACTCGCCTGCATGAAGCCGGAATCGCTAGTAATCGCGGATCAGCATGCCGCGGTGAATACGTTCCCGGGCCTTGTACACACCGCCCGTCACACCACGAGAGTTTGTAACACCCGAAGTCGGTGGGGTAACCGTAAGGAGCCAGCCGCCTAAGGTGGGACAGATGATTGGGGTGAAGTCGTAACAAGGTAGCCGTATCGGAAGGTGCGGCTGGATCACCTCCTTTCTAAGGATATATAGAAGTATTTCATACTTCTTAAATAAGACGTTTCTTGTTCGTTCAGTTTTGAGAGAATAATGCTTTCTCTATGAAAATAAAATAATCATTTGAGAAACGAGAAGCAACGCTTTTTGTTTATCAAATCCGTTATATGGGCCTATAGCTCAGCTGGTTAGAGCGCACGCCTGATAAGCGTGAGGTCGATGGTTCGAGTCCATTTAGGCCCACCATTTCAAATAACGGGGCCTTAGCTCAGCTGGGAGAGCGCCTGCCTTGCACGCAGGAGGTCAGCGGTTCGATCCCGCTAGGCTCCACCATAACGAATCTACTATTCGTTATTTTTTTCGCTCAAATTGTTCCTTGAAAACTAGATAATGAAATGAAGAAGAATAACCGAGTAATCGCCATTTTAGTTTTCTCTCTTAATTTAGAAATAAAGTAAGAGTACAAACCATGAGGACAACGTTAATCGTTGACCGAAGTAGGTTAAGTTAGAAAGGGCGCACGGTGAATGCCTAGGCACTAGGAGCCGATGAAGGACGGGACTAACACCGATATGCTTCGGGGAGCTGTAAGTAAGCTTTGATCCGGAGATTTCCGAATGGGGGAACCCCCTATCCGTAATGGGATAGGATCTTTACCTGAATACATAGGGTATTGAAGGCAGACCCGGGGAACTGAAACATCTAAGTACCCGGAGGAAGAGAAAGCAAACGCGATTCCCTGAGTAGCGGCGAGCGAAACGGGATTAGCCCAAACCAAGAGGCTTGCCTCTTGGGGTTGTAGGACACTCTACACGGAGTTACAAAGGAACGAGGTAAATGAACAGGTCTGGAAAGGCCGGCCATAGAAGGTAAAAGCCCTGTAGTTGAAACTTCGTTCCCTCCAGAGTGGATCCTGAGTACGGCGGGACACGTGAAATCCCGTCGGAAGCAGGGAGGACCATCTCCCAAGGCTAAATACTCCCTAGTGACCGATAGTGAACCAGTACCGTGAGGGAAAGGTGAAAAGCACCCCGGAAGGGGAGTGAAAGAGATCCTGAAACCGTGTGCCTACAAGTAGTCAGAGCCCATTAACGGGTGATGGCGTGCCTTTTGTAGAATGAACCGGCGAGTTACGATTACATGCGAGGTTAAGTTGAAGAGACGGAGCCGCAGCGAAAGCGAGTCTGAATAGGGCGAATGAGTATGTGGTCGTAGACCCGAAACCAGGTGACCTACCCATGTCCAGGTTGAAGTCCAGGTAACACTGGATGGAGGACCGAACCCACGCACGTTGAAAAGTGCGGGGATGAGGTGTGGGTAGCGGAGAAATTCCAATCGAACTTGGAGATAGCTGGTTCTCTCCGAAATAGCTTTAGGGCTAGCCTCATGTAGTAAGAGTCTTGGAGGTAGAGCACTGTTTGGACTAGGGGCCCTCATCGGGTTACCGAATTCAGACAAACTCCGAATGCCAAAGACTTATCCATGGGAGTCAGACTGCGAGTGATAAGATCCGTAGTCAAGAGGGAAACAGCCCAGACCACCAGCTAAGGTCCCAAAGTATACGTTAAGTGGAAAAGGATGTGGAGTTGCTTAGACAACCAGGATGTTGGCTTAGAAGCAGCCACCATTTAAAGAGTGCGTAATAGCTCACTGGTCGAGTGACTCTGCGCCGAAAATGTACCGGGGCTAAACGTATCACCGAAGCTGTGGATTGACATCTACGATGTCAGTGGTAGGAGAGCGTTCTAAGGGCGTTGAAGCTAGACCGTAAGGACTGGTGGAGCGCTTAGAAGTGAGAATGCCGGTATGAGTAGCGAAAGATGGGTGAGAATCCCATCCACCGAATGCCTAAGGTTTCCTGAGGAAGGCTCGTCCGCTCAGGGTTAGTCGGGACCTAAGCCGAGGCTGAAAAGCGTAGGCGATGGACAACAGGTTGATATTCCTGTACCACCTCTTTACCGTTTGAGCAATGGGGGGACGCAGGAGGATAGGGTAAGCGCGCTGCTGGAATAGCGCGTCCAAGCAGTTAGGCTGCAAGCGAGGCAAATCCCGCTTGCATAAAGGCTGAGCTGTGACGGCGAGGGAAATAAAGTACCGAAGTTCCTGAATCCACACTGCCAAGAAAAGCCTCTAGCGAGGGAAAAGGTGCCCGTACCGCAAACCGACACAGGTAGGCGAGGAGAGAATCCTAAGGTGAGCGAGAGAACTCTCGTTAAGGAACTCGGCAAAATCACCCCGTAACTTCGGGAGAAGGGGTGCTCATTTGGGTGAATAGCCCGGATGAGCCGCAGTGAATAGGCCCAGGCGACTGTTTAGCAAAAACACAGGTCTCTGCGAAGCCGTAAGGCGAAGTATAGGGGCTGACGCCTGCCCGGTGCTGGAAGGTTAAGAGGAGGGGTTAGCGCAAGCGAAGCTCTGAATTGAAGCCCCAGTAAACGGCGGCCGTAACTATAACGGTCCTAAGGTAGCGAAATTCCTTGTCGGGTAAGTTCCGACCCGCACGAAAGGCGTAACGATCTGGGCACTGTCTCAACGAGAGACTCGGTGAAATTATAGTACCTGTGAAGATGCAGGTTACCCGCGACAGGACGGAAAGACCCCGTGGAGCTTTACTGTAGCCTGATATTGAATTTCGGTACAGCTTGTACAGGATAGGTAGGAGCCTTGGAAGCCGGAGCGCTAGCTTCGGTGGAGGCATCGGTGGGATACTACCCTGGCTGTATTGAAATTCTAACCCGCACCCCTGATCGGGGTGGGAGACAGTGTCAGGTGGGCAGTTTGACTGGGGCGGTCGCCTCCTAAAAAGTAACGGAGGCGCCCAAAGGTTCCCTCAGAATGGTTGGAAATCATTCGAAGAGTGTAAAGGCATAAGGGAGCTTGACTGCGAGACCTACAAGTCGAGCAGGGACGAAAGTCGGGCTTAGTGATCCGGTGGTTCCGCATGGAAGGGCCATCGCTCAACGGATAAAAGCTACCCCGGGGATAACAGGCTTATCTCCCCCAAGAGTCCACATCGACGGGGAGGTTTGGCACCTCGATGTCGGCTCATCGCATCCTGGGGCTGTAGTCGGTCCCAAGGGTTGGGCTGTTCGCCCATTAAAGCGGTACGCGAGCTGGGTTCAGAACGTCGTGAGACAGTTCGGTCCCTATCCGTCGTGGGCGCAGGAAATTTGAGAGGAGCTGTCCTTAGTACGAGAGGACCGGGATGGACGCACCGCTGGTGTACCAGTTGTTCTGCCAAGAGCATCGCTGGGTAGCTATGTGCGGAAGGGATAAGTGCTGAAAGCATCTAAGCATGAAGCCCCCCTCGAGATGAGATTTCCCATAGCGTCAAGCTAGTAAGACCCCTGAAAGATGATCAGGTTGATAGGTTTGAGGTGGAAGCGTGGTGACACGTGGAGCTGACAAATACTAATCGGTCGAGGACTTAACCAAATTGATTACTCGAATTCTTCTTCAACATTATCTAGTTTTGAGGGAACAAAACCTCAATTTTATACAGTTTGGTGGCGATAGCGAGAAGGTCACACCCGTTCCCATCCCGAACACGGAAGTTAAGCTTCTCAGCGCCAATGGTAGTTAGGGGCTGTCCCCTTGTGAGAGTAGGACGTCGCCAAGCAAAACGAAGAACAGCTAAATGAGGCTGTTCTTTTTTATTTATGTTCGAAGAACATTTAAAAATTTGTATAAAAATGAGAAGAAATTTAGAAAGCAAACCCCGAGGGTTTGAAGAAGCAAGGGAGTGACGCCCGGAATGTGCGATGCACATGAGGACGGAACGAACGCAGCTGACGCAGAGATTCGCCGCTTATTCAAAGCCGAGGCAGAACACGGAAGTTAAGCTTCGGCGCCGGTGGTAGTTAGAGTTGTCCCCTTGTGAGAATAGGCCATTGCCAAGCAAAATGGAAGAGTATCCAATGGGTACTCTTATTTGTTTTATTATGTATCATGACAATTTACCTTTTAAAAATTGATAAATTAAAAAAGGTCCCTTCTTAGAGGTAATATTTAAGAAAGATTGTATGAATGGATAATCTTGATTAGGCATCATTTTAATAAGCTCACTCCACCATTCTGTTTCATATCTGGAAATCATGCTTAAATTGTAAAGTAATAAATAATGGATCAGTAATTCAGGATAGTTGTTCAAAACACTTTTTGTTGTTGGAAAGTTAATTTCAAGGTTTTCTAGATTATATTTAAAAGGGAGAAACTCTACATTATCTAAAGTATTGAGAGAAAAATTGATAAATTGATCATTCGATTCTTGCAGTATTATTAGATCTGCCATATCAGTTTTCAAAAAATCAGTAAAACGAGATTCAGTCATATGGTAATGATCTAAAATGATTTTTGGCAGAGATAACAAATCATCATTTCGTTTAATTTGTAAAAAAGTATTTTTTCCTTTTGTTTGAGAAAACATCAGAGAAAGTTCAGGTATTTGTGAAAGCAGCTCTTGCATGGTTATTTTTTCCCCTTCCAAATGTTTCATGTGAAACATTTTCTCCCCCATATATGGTAAGAGTCCACTCTTTTGAATCTTCACTTCGTCTAGAAAAAAATGATATTGTTGTTTCTTTCTTTTTCTTGTTGAAACTCCATGAGCTAGGACAGTTGTTGATTCTGGGTAGTTTGGATCAATAGTTAATATGCAAGCTTTAATTAAATGAACTAGCCCGTAAAAGAGAAGTATAGGCTGAATAATCAAAGGTGCATTTTTTGCTTGATTATAATAAATTTGTCCATGTTCTAGATAATAAATAAAGGGGTAACAATTTTCATAACTTTTTTGTTCAGCTAAGTCAGTGCTCCGAAGCTTATAGCATTTTTTAAGAAAAGATTGTGAAGAGCTTGCTGAAAAAAAATATAAAAATGAATCCCAATTTTTAAAATCAAGCATTAATAACACCTCCGAATTTTTAGAAAAGTCTAACATATTAAAGAGTCCTTGACAGTATTTTGCCCAATTGATAACCTACTAATAATATTTTCTAGACTAGGGGGTCAAAAAGATGTGGGAAAGTAAGTTTGTAAAAGAGGGTTTAACATTTGATGATGTGTTGCTTGTTCCTGCCAAATCAGAGGTTCTTCCACGAGATGTCGATTTAAGCGTTAAATTAACTGAGAAGATTAAGCTTAATATTCCACTAATTAGTGCAGGTATGGATACTGTAACTGAAGCTGATATGGCTATTGCAATGGCCCGTCAAGGCGGACTAGGAGTTATTCATAAAAATATGTCAATCGAGCAGCAAGCTGAACAGGTTGATAAAGTGAAGCGCTCAGAGAGTGGCGTCATTACAGACCCATTTTTCCTTACCCCAGAACAACAAGTTTTTGATGCTGAACATTTAATGGGAAAATATCGTATTTCCGGTGTTCCGATCGTCAATAATCATGAAGAACAGAAACTTGTTGGGATATTAACGAACCGAGACCTTCGATTTATTTCTGATTACTCAATTATCATTTCCGATGTTATGACTAAAGAAAATCTTGTAACTGCACCTGTTGGAACTACTTTAGCAGATGCAGAAAGTATTCTTCAAAAACATAAAATTGAAAAGCTCCCACTTGTTGATAGTAAAGGGATTCTTAAAGGTTTAATTACCATTAAGGATATTGAAAAAGTTATTGAATTCCCTAATTCTGCAAAGGACCAACAAGGAAGATTATTAGTTGGGGCAGCTGTTGGAGTCACAAAAGACACAATGAAGCGAGTAGAATTGCTTGTTAAATCTCAAGTGGATGTTATTGTCGTTGATACAGCTCATGGGCATTCTAAGGGTGTATTGGATACAGTCCGAGAGATTCGCAACGCATACCCAGACCTTGCAATCATTGCAGGAAATGTAGCTACTGCAGAAGCTACAAAGGATTTGATCGAGGCTGGAGCAGATATTGTGAAAGTAGGAATCGGGCCTGGATCCATTTGTACAACTCGAGTGGTTGCTGGTGTAGGTGTTCCACAAATAACAGCTGTTTATGATTGTGCTACAGAGGCAAGGAAGCATGGAAAAGCGATTATTGCTGATGGCGGAATCAAGTATTCAGGTGATATCGTTAAAGCACTTGCTGCTGGAGGACATGTTGTAATGCTCGGAAGCTTATTAGCAGGTGTATCCGAAAGCCCTGGAGAGACAGAAATTTTCCAAGGACGCCGTTTCAAGGTTTACCGTGGAATGGGTTCTGTTGCAGCTATGGAAAAAGGTTCAAAAGACCGTTATTTCCAAGAAGATAATAAAAAATTTGTTCCAGAAGGTATTGAAGGCCGTCTGCCATATAAAGGACCATTAACAGATACAATCTATCAGCTTGTAGGCGGATTACGTTCAGGAATGGGCTATTGTGGAACAAAAGACTTAACCGAATTAAGAGAAAATGCTCAGTTTGTAAAAATGACGGGTGCGGGCCTTAGAGAAAGTCATCCGCATGATGTTCAAATTACAAAAGAAGCTCCAAATTATTCATTATAATAATTAAAAAAAGCAGAGAAAATATTGAACTGCACCTTAATTTTAGACTCAACTAGTAATTAAGGTGCAGTAAAAATATTCTCTGCTTTTTTATTTTGGTAATAAAAAGACAAGAATAGGTAATACCTCTGTCTATGTTTTAGGTTCTAGTTATGTTAAAATATCAAACGTGTACTAAATAGTTGGAGGGCTTTCTATTGAAAAAATTTCGTAAGTATGTTGCTAGTATTCTTGCATTAATGATGGTAATAGGGCTTTTTCCTAGCTTAAATAAAGCCCATGCAGAAGATATTTTAAATATCAATGGAGATGCTGCTATTTTAGTAGAAGCAGAGACCGGAAAGGTATTATATTCAAAAAATGCTGATCAAGTATTAGGGATCGCAAGTATGACGAAAATGATGACGGAATATCTTCTTCTTGAAGCTATTGAAGAGGGAAAAGTGAAGTGGGATCAGGAATATTCCGTTAGCGAATATGTCTGGAAGATTTCTCATGATACGAATTTATCAAATGTTCCATTGCGTAGAGATGGTAAATATAATATTCGTGAATTGTATCAGGCAATGACGATTTATTCAGCCAATGCTGCGACCATTGCTATTGCTGAAACGATTGCTGGGTCAGAAAAAAACTTTGTGAAAATGATGAATGAAAAAGCGGAAGAGCTTGGTTTAGAGGATTATAAATTTGTTAATTCAACCGGCTTAAATAATAAAGATTTAAAAGGAAATTTCCATACTGGAACTGAAGAAGAAGAAAATGTTATGTCAGCACGTGCAACAGCTAAGCTGGCATCAGCTCTAATTAATAGATTTCCAGAAGTATTAGAAACAACTAGTATTCCAAAGATGACCTTCAGAGAAGGTACTGAAGATGCTATTAATATGGAGAACTGGAACTGGATGCTTCCAGGCCTAGTCTATGGTTTTGAAGGTGTAGATGGGCTAAAAACAGGAACGACAGATTTTGCGGGGTATTGCTTTACAGGTACTGCAGAGAGAAATGGCACCCGTTATATTACGGTGGTTATGAATGCTAAGGATGATAGTGGAAAAGGGTCTTACAAATCGCGTTTTGATGAGACAAAGAAAATGCTCAATTATGCCTTTAGCAATTTTAGTAAAGAAGAGATTGTACCAGCGAATTATGAAGTAAAGGGCAAAAAGACTTTACCAGTAACGAAAGGTAAAGAAGATAAGGTAAAGATTCATACAAAAGATCCAATCACGATGGTCTTAAAAAGCGGAGAAAAAGAAAATTATAAACCGAAGCTAGTACTTGATAAAAAGAAATTAAATGAAAAAGGCGAATTGACTGCACCAATTAAAAAAGGTGAAAAAGTTGGTACGTTAACAATTGAATCTCCGAATGATAAGGATTTGGAATTTTTATCTGAAGATGGAAAAAGTAATATTACAGTAGATGTTGTTGCTGCTGACGATGTTGAAAAAGCGAACTGGTTTGTGCTTATGATGCGTGGAATTGGAAGCTTCTTCGGAAATGTTTGGGGAGGAATTTCCTCAACCGTTCAAGGGTGGTTTTCTTAAAAAAAAGCGATTCCTGTCTTGACAGGAATTCTTTTTTTATCATTAAATTTGTATAATTCAGTTGCAAATGGTTTAAAATTGTAGTACATTATGAATTACAAAAATTTTCTATAATAAAAAGCAATGAGAGGAACTAGTAGCAGGAAATTCGTTCTTAAGAGAGCCAATGGCTGGTGAGAATTGGCGGATGAAGCTTGTGAATCCATCCTCGAGCAAAGTATGGAAAGCCTTGAACAACCTCTAGGTCAGTAAATACTTTCGGTTAAAACCGTTATGAATGAAGGTGGAGGACAATTCATTGTCTTCAACTAGGGTGGCAACGCGGGTAACTCTCGTCCCTTTTATAGGGACGGGAGTTTTTTGTGTTTTTACGCCTATTAAAACAAGGAGGGAATATCAAATGTTGGACATTAAGTATTTAAGGGCTAATTTTCAAGAAGTGAAAGAGAAGCTTAAGCATAGGGGAGAGGATTTAACCGATCTAGGGAAATTTGAAGATCTAGATACGAAACGTCGAGAGTTAATTGTTCAGGCGGAGCAGCTGAAGAGTAAACGGAATGAAGTATCTCAGCAAGTGGCGGCATTAAAGCGTGATAAACAGGATGCGGATCATCTAATTGTTGAGATGAGAGAAGTCGGAGATCAAATCAAGACACTTGATGATGAACTCCGAAGTGTAGAAGAAGTATTGGATCAATTATTACTCAGCATTCCGAATATTCCACATGAAAGTGTTCCGGTTGGGGAAACTGAAGATGATAATATTGAAGCTTGGAAATGGGGCGAAATTCGCGAGTTTGAATTCGAACCTAAACCACATTGGGATGTTGCTGACCAGCTGAAAATTCTTGATTTTGAAAGAGCTGGAAAAGTGACAGGAAGCCGTTTTGTTTTCTATAAAGGCTTAGGCGCTCGCTTAGAACGTGCATTATTCAACTTCATGCTCGATCTTCATACAGATGAACATGGCTATAAAGAAGTCCTACCGCCGTATCTTGTCAATCGTGCTAGTATGACAGGAACAGGGCAGCTTCCTAAATTTGAAGAAGATGCTTTCCTTATAGGAAACGAGGATTACTTCTTAATTCCAACTGCGGAAGTACCAGTAACGAATATGCATCGAGATGAAATTCTCACTGGAGAGAATCTCCCGATTAACTATGCTGCCTTTAGTGCGTGCTTCCGGTCAGAAGCAGGTTCTGCTGGCCGCGATACTCGCGGACTTATTCGCCAGCACCAATTTAATAAAGTTGAGTTGGTGAAATTTGTTAAACCTGAAGATTCTTATGATGAATTAGAAAAATTAACAAAGAATGCTGAGAAGGTATTACAGCTATTAGGACTTCCATATCGAGTAATGAGCATGTGTACAGGGGATCTTGGTTTCACAGCTGCGAAAAAGTATGATATTGAGGTATGGATTCCAAGCTATGGCACATATAGAGAAATTTCTTCTTGCAGTAATTTTGAAAGCTTCCAAGCAAGACGTGCAAATATTCGCTTCCGTCGTGAGCCGAAAGGAAAGCCAGAGCATGTTCATACATTAAATGGATCTGGACTCGCGATTGGCCGTACGGTAGCAGCTATATTAGAAAATTATCAACAGGAAGATGGTAGTGTTATCATTCCTGAGGTATTACGCCCTTATATGGGAAACCGAGATGTCATTAAACCTGAATAGGTTACAAAGGAAGATAGTCTTTTCTGAGCGGTGTCAAAACCGCTCAGAAAAAAATCTTATATACATGTTGACTTCATCTGAAATAAGTGATATATTATTTCTTGTCGATACGGAGGAATACCCAAGTCCGGCTGAAGGGATCGGTCTTGAAAACCGACAGGCGGGTCAAACCGCGCAGGGGTTCGAATCCCCTTTCCTCCTCCATTATAATTGACATCTAACATGCGCATAAATTGGAGATGAAATCGTTACAGCTGTAACGATTTTTTTATTGTATAGGATAATGTAAAAATAGTCGCCGAATGGGCGACTATTTTTTTAACAATTGCGTTTGTTTGAGAAATATAGAAATGCGTTCAAGGATTGGCTCAATTGAATTTTCATCCTCGATAATGTCATAATCATTAATATTTAAACGAAGAACAGGGCATGCATTAAACGTATTAATCCAATTTTCATAGCGCTTATGCATTTCCTCCCAATAGGAAATGGGTGTCTGTTGTTCCATTGGGCGTCCTCTTTCTTGGATACGCGATAAAATATCATCAAGGGAGCCTTCAATATAGATGAGAAGGTCCGGGTGTGGGAAATAAGGTGTCATGACCATCGCTTCAAAAAGACTTGTGTATGTTTCATAGTCTACCTTTGACATTGTGCCTTTTTCATAATGCATCTTGGCAAAAATTCCAGTATCTTCGTAAATCGAGCGATCTTGAATGAAACCGCCTCCATATTCAAAAATACGTTTCTGCTCCTTAAAGCGTTCAGCTAGAAAGTAAATTTGTAAATGAAAGCTCCAGCGATCGAAGTCTGCATAAAATTTATCCAAGTATGGATTAGAATCGACTTTTTCAAAAGATGTGCGGAAATGAAGTGCCTTAGCAAGGGCATTCGTCATGGTAGATTTTCCGACTCCTACTGTACCAGCTACAGTAATGACAGCATTCGAAGGAATCCCATATTTGTTACGTAAACTCATGATTGTATGCTCCCTTTTTTAAATGATTGGTTTAAAGTGTCAAATATATAGTTTAGATCATCCTTGTTTTTTACAAAATCTAAGTTATCACCATTGAATCGAAGAACTGGCACTTCTGGATGTTGGGCTTCGAATTCGCTAATGGCGCTTTCATAATCCAACGAAAGCTGCTCCAAGTAGAGAGGGCTAATATTTTTTTCAATTTCCCGTCCTCTAAGCTTAATGCGCTTTAGCAGTGTCTCAAGGCTGGCATGTAAATAAATAACCATATTGGGTTTCGGCATATCAGCCGTTAAAATCTCATATATTTTTAAATACTTATCGTATTCGGTTTTATTTAAGGAACGCCCTGCAAAAATTAAATTTTTAAAAATATGATAGTCAGCCGTGACAGGTTCATTATTTTTCAAATAATGGTTATGTATATCAACTAACTGCTTGTAACGGTTGCAGAGGAAAAACATTTCTGTTTGAAAGCTCCATTCCTCTATGTTTTCATAGAACTTACCTAGAAATGGATTTTCATCTACTATTTCTTTAAGCAAAGTAAATTGATAATGGTCGGAAATTGCTTTTGCCAGCGATGTTTTTCCTACGCCAATTGGCCCCTCAACCGTAATAAAAGGTGCTACTTTCATCAATTGCCCTCCTACTCCATCTTGCTTTTCTATTCTAAATCTCCTATTAAATAAGATTAATCTTGTAAATCGCCGTTCTTAATGGGCACAAAAATTATTTTAACATACTATGAGAGTGGAAGGGATATGGAATTTTATATGGGTAAAGACAAAAAAACAGCTGCAGACGTTAGCAGCTGTTTTAATTGAATATGAAAGTATCACTTTTCTAATCAGGCTCTTTTTACTACCTCAAAATTTTCGGTAATTAATAACCAGTTTTGTGGGAAGGAGAGTCCGAGCTTCCAATAACTCATTCCTCTTAGTTTTAATTCTTTAATTAAATTGAATTTAGCTTGAATGGACCTAGCATCTTCAAACCAGACTTCATGTTTTTTTCCTTCGTTATCAGTATAGTTAAAGAATGGCGCTTGGGATCTTGAATCATACTGGATAGGGACATTATGTGCTGCAGCAAGTTGAATGGCTTGCTGTGGGCTGACTGCTTTTGCAACCGACCCTGGAACAAAGGGCAATGTCCAGTCATATCCATATAGATTCTGCCCCATTAAAATTTTTGATGACGGGATCTCGGTTATGGCATATTCTAAAACTCTTCTAACTGGACCAATAGGGGAAACTGCCATGGCTGGACCTCCGCTATATCCCCATTCATATGTCATGATAACGACGAAATCCGCAATTTCTCCATGTGCTTTATAGTCATGTGCCTCATACCATTTGCCTTTTTGAGTTGCACTTGTTTTAGGTGCAAGAGCTGTAGAAAGCAGCCAACCCTCTTGTTGAAATCTTGCCTTTGCTTTCCTTAAAAACCGGTTATAAGCTTCACGATCCTCTGGGCGCAAAAATTCGAAATCGAAATGAATATCTTTAAATCCATATTTTTTTGCCGTTGTGACAATGTTATTTAAAAATTTATCTTGTATGGGAATATTATTTAGAAGAATACGGCCAAGCTCGTCATTAAATTGATCGTTCTCTTGATTTGTAATGACCATCATCAAAACATTTTGATTAGCTCTGGCTATGGCTGGGAAATTATTTAATAATGGTTCTTTTAGTGATCCGTCACGAAGTGCTTGAAAGCTGAATGGGGCTAAGTAAGTTAAATAAGGTGCTGCTTCCCGTGCGCTTGCTTCTAGATTTGGTGCAACGGATGTTCCTCTAGGTTCTACATAAGCATTAAATTCTGCTTTTGGCTTGGGCCGAGGTGGAATATAGAGTCGAAATCCAATTTGAAGCGGGGTATTAACAGAAATTCCATTAACCGCTGCTAGCTCCTGAAAGGAAATACTGAATTTCCTTGAAATGGAATATAAGCTATCACCACTCTGCACCCAGTAAAATTGTCCAATAATAGGAATAACCATTGTCTGTCCGACCACTAAATTGTTCGGATTAGGAATTTCATTTGCTTCTGCAATGTCTTTGGCAGTTGTTCCGTAAGTTCGTGCAATACTTGTTAATGTTTGATTTTCTTGTACAACATGAATTTGCAAATTACTCCCTCCTTCATACAATATAAAGTGAAACTTCCATTAGTGGGGGGTTCTTTCATCCCCCACTGATGGTTAGTTGAACCAATCACGCTCAAAACGCCACGTCCTGTGTTTCGCCTGACTAGGAAATCCTGTCCGTCGTCGGGCTTTTGCGGGGAGTTGATTCCCCCACTTAGGTTTCTTTGATTCTCTCGCAAACTTGAAGTGGGGGTCTTACTGCCCGTTAATCTTCGACAAAACATAGAACATACTGTCCGTATCATCAGCCATGTAATATGAACACTACAACCATTTTATGAAGGAAAAATAGAAGTAATGATATAATTAATTAAGGAAAAAATTAAAGGAATGAATAAAATGGTTTTGCAGAACGATCATATAGATGAAATATTTATGCTTGAAGCTATAAAAGAAGCAAAAAAGGCTGAACAGATAAAGGAAGTCCCGATTGGGGCTATTATTGTCCATAATGGAGAGATCATTGCAAAAGCACATAATTTAAGGGAATCAAACCAAAATGCTATTGCTCATGCGGAATTGCTTGCGATTGATCAAGCTTGTAAGAAGCTTGGGACGTGGAGACTAGAGGATGCTGTTCTATACGTCACACTTGAGCCATGCCCGATGTGTGCGGGAGCAATCATGCTTTCTCGGATTAAAACAGTCGTTTATGGTGCGAAGGATCCAAAGGGCGGCTGTGCTGGTACGTTTATGAACCTTCTTCAAGATGAACGCTTTAATCATCAGAGTGATGTTGTGTCAGGAGTCCTTGAAAAAGAGTGTGGGGACCTTCTATCTGCTTTCTTTAAAAGTTTACGCGAGCGGAAAAAGGAAGAGAAAAAGAGGAGACAGCTGCAATTGGATACAAATGCAGGAATTGACAGTGAATAGGAATTGATTTTTAATCGGAATGTTAGTATACTTATAAATGCGTCACATATGGCGCAATTAAATATGGTTTCAACTTTGCCGTGCTAGGCGGGGAGGTAGCGGTGCCCTGTACTCGTAATCCGCTCTAGCGAGGCTGAATCCCTTCCTGAGGCTGGTGTCCTGTAGGGTCTGCCTTAAGTAAGTGGTGTTGACGTCCGGGTCCTGCGCAATGGGAATCCATGAACCATGTCAGGTCCGGAAGGAAGCAGCATTAAGTGGACAATCTCATGTGCCGCAGGGTTGCCTGGGCCGAGCTAACTGCTTAAGTAACGCTTATGGGCGTCAGTCGAAGGAAGGTGCACGGCAGTTTAACTATGATAAATGAAACTCATCTCAGATTGGGATGAGTTTTTTATTTGATTAACTTTTGTAAAAGTTATTTTATATACGGTATAATAGTCAAAGAGAATACATAGGAAGGGGGGCGTGTCAATGAGTTATCAAGCTTTATATCGTGTTTGGCGGCCACAAAGCTTTATTGATGTTGTTGGACAAGAGCATGTAACGAAAACATTGCAAAACGCCCTGCTTCAACAAAAAATATCGCATGCTTATTTATTTTCAGGCCCTAGGGGAACTGGTAAAACAAGTGCTGCGAAGATTTTGGCAAAAGCGGTTAACTGTGAAAGAGCACCGATTAGTGAGCCATGTAATGAGTGTCCGTCATGCAGAGGGATTACAGATGGCTCAATTCCTGATGTCATTGAAATTGATGCGGCCTCTAACAACGGTGTAGAAGAAATAAGAGATATTCGCGATAAGGTGAAGTATGCTCCAAACGCCGTAAAATACAAGGTCTATATTGTCGATGAAGTGCATATGCTTTCCATTGGCGCTTTCAATGCTCTGTTAAAAACTCTTGAAGAACCGCCAAAGCATGTTATCTTTATTTTAGCGACAACAGAGCCTCATAAGATTCCTCTTACGATTATTTCAAGATGTCAGCGCTTTGATTTCAAACGTATTACGGCTCAAGCGATTGTGGGCAGAATGAAGCTCATTGTGGAAGAGACTGGCGTCGAATGTGATGAACAAGCATTGCAAATTATTGCACGAGCGGCAGAGGGTGGAATGCGTGATGCCCTGAGTCTACTCGATCAAGCGATTTCATTCAGCCAGGATAGTGTGACGATTGAAGATGCTTTAACTGTTACAGGAGCTGTTTCACAAGGGTACCTTAATAAACTAGCAAATGCTGTGATGGAAAGAGATGCAGCTTCAGGTCTAGGATTTTTAGAGGAATTACTCGCTCAGGGGAAAGATCCTTCAAGGTTTGTAGAGGATTTCATTCTGTACTATCGTGACATGCTGCTCATTAAAGCGGCTCCTCGGTTAGAGGAATCGTTGGAAAGAGTGATGCTCGATGATGAATTCCAATCTCTCGCAAATGAAATGAATCCAGAAGAGCTATATGAATTAATCGAAGTTTTGAATAAAGCGCAGCAAGAAATGCGCTGGACGAACCACCCTAGAATTTTCCTTGAGGTTGCCATTGTAAAGCTATGTCAGCTTCAAAAAAGTAAAGCACAAGAATTCTCAGGAGATCTTCAGCCTCTGCTGCAGAAAATTCAGCACCTTGAGCAGGAAATAAGCGACTTGAAGCGGCAAGGTATACCTCTTCAAGATGAAGCTCAGCCAGCAGTTCAAAAGAAGCCTCAAAGAAGTTCTCGGAAAGGCTTTCAAGCTCCTGTAGGAAAAGTTAATGAAATATTAAAGCAAGCAACCAAGAATGATTTAATGGCTATTAAAAGCAAATGGAGTGAAATGCTTAATAGGCTTGTTCATAATCAAATGCGGTCACAAGCCGCTTTGTTGAATGAAGCGGAGCCAGTTGCAGCTTCCGAAAATGCTTTTATCATTAAATTCAAATATGAAATTCACTGCCAAATGGCGATGGATAATGCAAGGTTTTTAGATACATTATCGAATACGATGTTTGAGCTTTTTGGAAAACGGATACAAATGGTTGGAATCCCTGATGAACAATGGCAAAAAATTAGGGAAGATTTTTTACACACTCAGCGGGATGATGAAGCTGGGGATGAAGTTCGTCAAAATGAAGAAGAACCATTAATTGCCGAGGCTAAGAAAATATTTGGTGAAGAGTTAGTAGAAATCATAGAATAATTACTAATGTGGAGGTTTATAAAATGATGCGTGGAATGGGAAATATGCAAAATATGATGAAACAAATGCAAAAAATGCAAAAGAAAATGGCTGAAGCACAAGAAAAGCTAGGTGAAGAAAGAATCGAAGGTACTGCTGGCGGTGGAATGGTTACAGTGATTGTTTCTGGCCATAAAGAAGTACTAGAAGTAAACATAAAGGAAGAGGTTGTAGATCCAGACGATATTGAAATGCTTCAAGATCTAGTGCTGACAGCAACCAATGATGCAATGAAAAAAGCAGATGAATTAACAAACAATACAATGGGGCAATTTACAAAAGGAATGAACCTGCCTGGAATGTTCTAAGACAACACTCCATCTGTCTTGCTTTGACGTACAGGACGTACTAGTGTAGACAATGCGACAGGACAAGGAAAGCTTCGTCAGCGACACATCGCACGACCAAAAGGGAGCTTTTGGGAGGACGTCGCGTTTTTGTCGACCTCGAGGTCATTAGCCAAACCATCAAGAAGATAAAAGAACAACCTTCTCGCTGGCTTGCCTTTTGCTTGTCGCACCTGATCGAGGCGCTTCCGCTTTTCTTATTGTCTAGCTCCAGCGCCTAGGGGCTCGAGGTCATAAGTCAATCCAACAAGAAGGTAAAAGAACAACCTTCCCGCTGGCTTGTCTTATGCTTGTCGCCCCTGATCAAGGCGCTTCCGCTTTTCTTATTGTCTAGCTCCAGCGCCTAGGGGCTCGAGGTCATAAGTCAATCCAACAAGAAGGTAAAAGAACAACCTTCCCGCTGGCTTGTCTTATGCTTGTCGCCCCTGATCAAGGCGCTTCCGCTTTTATTAAAAGGAGGAATAAATAATGCACTATCCTGAACCGATATCTAAGCTGATTGACAGCTTTATGAAATTGCCAGGTATCGGCCCTAAAACGGCCGCTCGTCTGGCTTTTTTTATATTAAGTATGAAAGAAGATACGGTACTTGACTTCGCAAAGGCCTTAGTCAATGCAAAAAGAAATTTAACTTATTGCTCTGTTTGTGGCCATATCACAGATCAAGATCCTTGTTATATTTGCGAGGATCAAAGAAGAGATCGCTCTGTAATCTGTGTTGTTCAAGATCCTAAAGATGTAATTGCAATGGAAAAAATGAAAGAATATCATGGCCTCTATCATGTTCTTCAAGGGGCCATATCACCGATGGATGGGATTGGGCCAGAGGATATTAATATTCCTTCACTATTAAAAAGGCTTCAGGATGATACAGTGCAGGAGGTCATCCTTGCAACAAATCCTAATATTGAGGGAGAAGCAACAGCTATGTATATTTCTAGACTTTTAAAGCCATCTGGAATACGTGCTACTCGAATTGCACATGGGCTTCCAGTTGGAGGAGATCTTGAATATGCTGATGAGGTAACGCTGTCAAAAGCTCTTGAGGGAAGAAGAGAAGTTTGATATTCAACGATTAGTTAAAAAGGGAACAATTGTCCTTTGATTGTTCTGCAGGTGCTTGTGCATTTCTTACTGGGGGAAATGAAAATGTTATTTCGTAGAAAGGGTTGGCTTCGTAAAGAATTTGACGATAAGCTCTTTGGAAAAGCTAATGAGCTAAGGGACATCTGGATGAATCAAAAATTACTCATTGAAAAAAGCTTTGATCCATCTGCTGAAATTATGAGCCAAGCAAAAATTAGTGAAGCAAAATATTTTTTTCTATTTAAAGAAGTTAAAAATAGAAACATTTCTATAAGAAAATAATTTAAGCAGCAGTCCTTCTCTCATGGTATTTTTTGTGCTTCAATTTCATAAATTGATAGTACAAGTTTACTGAGAGGAGGATTTTTCTTATTGGAGCCTATTGTGGTGATCTCCATTTTAGGAGGTTGTATTTTATTGCTTTTATTTCTTGGTGCACCAGTGAAACCAGTAAGATTTATTGGACAAGGTGTGATTAAATTACTTATTGGCGCACTTTTTTTATTCTTTTTAAATGCCTTTGGAAACCAATTTGGTATACATGTGCCCATTAATTTGGCTACTGCTTCAATATCGGGCTTTTTAGGAATACCTGGTTTGTTTTCATTAGTGGCCATACAAACTTGGATTATATAAGTTTCAAAATAGCTGCTTATTACAGCAGCTATTTTTTATTTAAAAAGTTATTGACACTCTATTTATATGGTGGTAATATATTAAAAGTCGTCACATTAACTTTTTAACAACCTTCATTTGAAATAAAAAAAGTTGTTGACAAGGTGTTGTGAAAATGATATATTAATAAAGTCGCCTATGAGCGATAAATATGAAAAACATTGTTCTTTGAAAACTGAACGAACAAAAACGTCAACGTAAATTCAAAGTCTTTTTATAAGACATTTTTAAGAGCTAATCTTACTCTTTATTGGAGAGTTTGATCCTGGCTCAGGACGAACGCTGGCGGCGTGCCTAATACATGCAAGTCGAGCGGACTTGTGAGAGCTTGCTCTCGCAAGTTAGCGGCGGACGGGTGAGTAACACGTGGGCAACCTGCCTGTAAGACTGGGATAACTTCGGGAAACCGGAGCTAATACCGGATAATTCTTTTCTACACATGTAGGAAAGCTGAAAGATGGCTTCGGCTATCACTTACAGATGGGCCCGCGGCGCATTAGCTAGTTGGTGAGGTAACGGCTCACCAAGGCAACGATGCGTAGCCGACCTGAGAGGGTGATCGGCCACACTGGGACTGAGACACGGCCCAGACTCCTACGGGAGGCAGCAGTAGGGAATCTTCCGCAATGGACGAAAGTCTGACGGAGCAACGCCGCGTGAGTGATGAAGGTTTTCGGATCGTAAAACTCTGTTGTTAGGGAAGAACAAGTACCGTTCGAATAGGGCGGTACCTTGACGGTACCTAACCAGAAAGCCACGGCTAACTACGTGCCAGCAGCCGCGGTAATACGTAGGTGGCAAGCGTTGTCCGGAATTATTGGGCGTAAAGCGCGCGCAGGTGGTTCCTTAAGTCTGATGTGAAAGCCCACGGCTCAACCGTGGAGGGTCATTGGAAACTGGGGAACTTGAGTGCAGAAGAGGAAAGTGGAATTCCACGTGTAGCGGTGAAATGCGTAGAGATGTGGAGGAACACCAGTGGCGAAGGCGACTTTCTGGTCTGTAACTGACACTGAGGCGCGAAAGCGTGGGGAGCGAACAGGATTAGATACCCTGGTAGTCCACGCCGTAAACGATGAGTGCTAAGTGTTAGGGGGTTTCCGCCCCTTAGTGCTGCAGCTAACGCATTAAGCACTCCGCCTGGGGAGTACGGCCGCAAGGCTGAAACTCAAAGGAATTGACGGGGGCCCGCACAAGCGGTGGAGCATGTGGTTTAATTCGAAGCAACGCGAAGAACCTTACCAGGTCTTGACATCCTCTGCCAACCCTAGAGATAGGGCGTTCCCCTTCGGGGGACAGAGTGACAGGTGGTGCATGGTTGTCGTCAGCTCGTGTCGTGAGATGTTGGGTTAAGTCCCGCAACGAGCGCAACCCTTGATCTTAGTTGCCAGCATTCAGTTGGGCACTCTAAGGTGACTGCCGGTGACAAACCGGAGGAAGGTGGGGATGACGTCAAATCATCATGCCCCTTATGACCTGGGCTACACACGTGCTACAATGGATGGTACAAAGGGCTGCGAGACCGCGAGGTTAAGCGAATCCCATAAAACCATTCTCAGTTCGGATTGCAGGCTGCAACTCGCCTGCATGAAGCCGGAATCGCTAGTAATCGCGGATCAGCATGCCGCGGTGAATACGTTCCCGGGCCTTGTACACACCGCCCGTCACACCACGAGAGTTTGTAACACCCGAAGTCGGTGGGGTAACCGTAAGGAGCCAGCCGCCTAAGGTGGGACAGATGATTGGGGTGAAGTCGTAACAAGGTAGCCGTATCGGAAGGTGCGGCTGGATCACCTCCTTTCTAAGGATATATAGAAGTATTTCATACTTCTTAAATAAGACGTTTCTTGTTCGTTCAGTTTTGAGAGAATAATGCTTTCTCTATGAAAATAAAATAATCATTTGAGAAACGAGAAGCAACGCTTTTTGTTTATCAAATCCGTTATATGGGCCTATAGCTCAGCTGGTTAGAGCGCACGCCTGATAAGCGTGAGGTCGATGGTTCGAGTCCATTTAGGCCCACCATTTCAAATAACGGGGCCTTAGCTCAGCTGGGAGAGCGCCTGCCTTGCACGCAGGAGGTCAGCGGTTCGATCCCGCTAGGCTCCACCATAACGAATCTACTATTCGTTATTTTTTTCGCTCAAATTGTTCCTTGAAAACTAGATAATGAAATGAAGAAGAATAACCGAGTAATCGCCATTTTAGTTTTCTCTCTTAATTTAGAAATAAAGTAAGAGTACAAACCATGAGGACAACGTTAATCGTTGACCGAAGTAGGTTAAGTTAGAAAGGGCGCACGGTGAATGCCTAGGCACTAGGAGCCGATGAAGGACGGGACTAACACCGATATGCTTCGGGGAGCTGTAAGTAAGCTTTGATCCGGAGATTTCCGAATGGGGGAACCCCCTATCCGTAATGGGATAGGATCTTTACCTGAATACATAGGGTATTGAAGGCAGACCCGGGGAACTGAAACATCTAAGTACCCGGAGGAAGAGAAAGCAAACGCGATTCCCTGAGTAGCGGCGAGCGAAACGGGATTAGCCCAAACCAAGAGGCTTGCCTCTTGGGGTTGTAGGACACTCTACACGGAGTTACAAAGGAACGAGGTAAATGAACAGGTCTGGAAAGGCCGGCCATAGAAGGTAAAAGCCCTGTAGTTGAAACTTCGTTCCCTCCAGAGTGGATCCTGAGTACGGCGGGACACGTGAAATCCCGTCGGAAGCAGGGAGGACCATCTCCCAAGGCTAAATACTCCCTAGTGACCGATAGTGAACCAGTACCGTGAGGGAAAGGTGAAAAGCACCCCGGAAGGGGAGTGAAAGAGATCCTGAAACCGTGTGCCTACAAGTAGTCAGAGCCCATTAACGGGTGATGGCGTGCCTTTTGTAGAATGAACCGGCGAGTTACGATTACATGCGAGGTTAAGTTGAAGAGACGGAGCCGCAGCGAAAGCGAGTCTGAATAGGGCGAATGAGTATGTGGTCGTAGACCCGAAACCAGGTGACCTACCCATGTCCAGGTTGAAGTCCAGGTAACACTGGATGGAGGACCGAACCCACGCACGTTGAAAAGTGCGGGGATGAGGTGTGGGTAGCGGAGAAATTCCAATCGAACTTGGAGATAGCTGGTTCTCTCCGAAATAGCTTTAGGGCTAGCCTCATGTAGTAAGAGTCTTGGAGGTAGAGCACTGTTTGGACTAGGGGCCCTCATCGGGTTACCGAATTCAGACAAACTCCGAATGCCAAAGACTTATCCATGGGAGTCAGACTGCGAGTGATAAGATCCGTAGTCAAGAGGGAAACAGCCCAGACCACCAGCTAAGGTCCCAAAGTATACGTTAAGTGGAAAAGGATGTGGAGTTGCTTAGACAACCAGGATGTTGGCTTAGAAGCAGCCACCATTTAAAGAGTGCGTAATAGCTCACTGGTCGAGTGACTCTGCGCCGAAAATGTACCGGGGCTAAACGTATCACCGAAGCTGTGGATTGACATCTACGATGTCAGTGGTAGGAGAGCGTTCTAAGGGCGTTGAAGCTAGACCGTAAGGACTGGTGGAGCGCTTAGAAGTGAGAATGCCGGTATGAGTAGCGAAAGATGGGTGAGAATCCCATCCACCGAATGCCTAAGGTTTCCTGAGGAAGGCTCGTCCGCTCAGGGTTAGTCGGGACCTAAGCCGAGGCTGAAAAGCGTAGGCGATGGACAACAGGTTGATATTCCTGTACCACCTCTTTACCGTTTGAGCAATGGGGGGACGCAGGAGGATAGGGTAAGCGCGCTGCTGGAATAGCGCGTCCAAGCAGTTAGGCTGCAAGCGAGGCAAATCCCGCTTGCATAAAGGCTGAGCTGTGACGGCGAGGGAAATAAAGTACCGAAGTTCCTGAATCCACACTGCCAAGAAAAGCCTCTAGCGAGGGAAAAGGTGCCCGTACCGCAAACCGACACAGGTAGGCGAGGAGAGAATCCTAAGGTGAGCGAGAGAACTCTCGTTAAGGAACTCGGCAAAATCACCCCGTAACTTCGGGAGAAGGGGTGCTCATTTGGGTGAATAGCCCGGATGAGCCGCAGTGAATAGGCCCAGGCGACTGTTTAGCAAAAACACAGGTCTCTGCGAAGCCGTAAGGCGAAGTATAGGGGCTGACGCCTGCCCGGTGCTGGAAGGTTAAGAGGAGGGGTTAGCGCAAGCGAAGCTCTGAATTGAAGCCCCAGTAAACGGCGGCCGTAACTATAACGGTCCTAAGGTAGCGAAATTCCTTGTCGGGTAAGTTCCGACCCGCACGAAAGGCGTAACGATCTGGGCACTGTCTCAACGAGAGACTCGGTGAAATTATAGTACCTGTGAAGATGCAGGTTACCCGCGACAGGACGGAAAGACCCCGTGGAGCTTTACTGTAGCCTGATATTGAATTTCGGTACAGCTTGTACAGGATAGGTAGGAGCCTTGGAAGCCGGAGCGCTAGCTTCGGTGGAGGCATCGGTGGGATACTACCCTGGCTGTATTGAAATTCTAACCCGCACCCCTGATCGGGGTGGGAGACAGTGTCAGGTGGGCAGTTTGACTGGGGCGGTCGCCTCCTAAAAAGTAACGGAGGCGCCCAAAGGTTCCCTCAGAATGGTTGGAAATCATTCGAAGAGTGTAAAGGCATAAGGGAGCTTGACTGCGAGACCTACAAGTCGAGCAGGGACGAAAGTCGGGCTTAGTGATCCGGTGGTTCCGCATGGAAGGGCCATCGCTCAACGGATAAAAGCTACCCCGGGGATAACAGGCTTATCTCCCCCAAGAGTCCACATCGACGGGGAGGTTTGGCACCTCGATGTCGGCTCATCGCATCCTGGGGCTGTAGTCGGTCCCAAGGGTTGGGCTGTTCGCCCATTAAAGCGGTACGCGAGCTGGGTTCAGAACGTCGTGAGACAGTTCGGTCCCTATCCGTCGTGGGCGCAGGAAATTTGAGAGGAGCTGTCCTTAGTACGAGAGGACCGGGATGGACGCACCGCTGGTGTACCAGTTGTTCTGCCAAGAGCATCGCTGGGTAGCTATGTGCGGAAGGGATAAGTGCTGAAAGCATCTAAGCATGAAGCCCCCCTCGAGATGAGATTTCCCATAGCGTCAAGCTAGTAAGACCCCTGAAAGATGATCAGGTTGATAGGTTTGAGGTGGAAGCGTGGTGACACGTGGAGCTGACAAATACTAATCGGTCGAGGACTTAACCAAATTGATTACTCGAATTCTTCTTCAACATTATCTAGTTTTGAGGGAACAAAACCTCAATTTTATACAGTTTGGTGGCGATAGCGAGAAGGTCACACCCGTTCCCATCCCGAACACGGAAGTTAAGCTTCTCAGCGCCAATGGTAGTTAGGGGCTGTCCCCTTGTGAGAGTAGGACGTCGCCAAGCAAAACGAAGAACAGCTAAATGAGGCTGTTCTTTTTTATTTATGTTCGAAGAACATTTAAAAATTTGTATAAAAATGAGAAGAAATTTAGAAAGCAAACCCCGAGGGTTTGAAGAAGCAAGGAGATCAAGGAAGCAAGGGAGTGACGCCCGGAATGTGCGATGCACATGAGGACAGAACGAGTGCAGCTGACGCAGAGATCCGCCGCTTATTCAAAGCTGAGGCTGAACACGGAAGTTAAGCTTCTCAGCGCCAATGGTAGTTAGGGGCTGTCCCCTTGTGAGAGTAGGACGTCGCCAAGCAAAATGAAGAACAGCCAAATGAGGCTGTTCTTTTTTATTTATGTTCGAAGAACAATTGGAAACTAAAAAAGCTAGGTTCGATGCCAAAATAAAAAGCCCCAAATTGGAGGGCGTTTAAGAAAATATTTCTGGGTTTGTTATCTTTTTTAGCTGCTTTAAATAAAATTTATATTTTGGATTGCTCGTGTCTGTAGAAATTAAATCATTTTCACAATCTGTACAGATAAAAGAAGTGTATAGATGTATCCCTTTTATTTTTGTTTGCTCGCAAATGACACACTCTTCCCCTATATGTTTCTTTGCTAATAGCGAACTCAATCACTCCACCTCCATACACTAATTCTGCCCGAAATTATATTATTGTATACAATTTTTTGAAAATTAACCTGTATAAGGATTACTTAATTACTATTGTATGAGATAGTTCTTGTTTGGTTGTATGTCTTATTGAATTCTTTATCCAGATTAACGGGCGTTTTGAACTTTATAATTACTAAGATTCCGACTTCAAATGTCTAAGGTGGAAGTATCGCTTTAATCTCCTATTTGGTAAAATAGATAAGACAGTAAAACAAATGGATTTTGGTGATATAAATTGGATCAGACTCGAACACCGTTATTTGAAGCTCTAATAAGACATATAGAAAATAAACCTGTGTCCTTCCATGTTCCAGGACATAAATATGGCAGCCTTTTTCCAAAGGAAGCAAAGTATTTTTATAATAAATTGTTAAAGCTTGATGCAACAGAGCTGAACGGGTTAGATGACCTACATTCTCCTGAGGGAGCGATCTTGGAAGCAGAACAGCTTCTTTCCCAATTATATGGAACAAAAAAGAGTTTTTTCTTAGTCAACGGGTCGACTGTCGGAAATTTAGCCATGATCATGGCAGCTATCAGGGAAGATGATACAGTTCTTGTTCAGAGAAATTGTCATAAATCGATATTAAATGGTATCAACCTTGTAAAGGCGAATCCTGTTTTTTTAGAGCCTACGTATGATGAGGAATGGGGTGTCGCAGGAGGAGTATCAGTAAATACTGTTAAAAAGGCGATTAAAGCATTCCCTTATTCAAAGGCAATCATTCTAACATATCCAAATTACTATGGGATGATTAATGATCTAGAGGAGATTATTCAATTTTCTCATTCCAAAGGAATACCAGTTTTAATTGATGAGGCACATGGTGCTCATTTTATAGGAAGTGCTATTTTCCCACAGTCCGCTGTTTCATTAAAAGCTGATATCGTTGTCCAATCGGCACATAAAACGCTTCCTGCGATGACGATGGGGTCATATCTTCATTTTAATAGCAATCTTCTTTCAGAAAAGGAAATTCGCAGCAATCTTGAAATTTTGCAATCAAGCAGCCCATCCTATCCAATTATGGCTTCATTGGATATAGCTAGAAGCTATTTAGCTGGATTTTCGAATGTTGATGCAGAGGCTCTGTTATTTAATATTTATGATTTTAAAAAGAGATTACAAAAATTAAAGGGTATTAAAGTGTTGTCATTTCAAAATGGAGAAGGCGATCCTTTGAAAATAACCCTTCAATCCACCTCTTCTTTAAGTGGGTATGAGCTGCAGAGTAGACTTGAAAGCGTTGGCGTTTTTACGGAGATGGCTGATCCTTATAATGTTTTGCTTATTTTTCCTTTATTGAAATCAGATATGGAATACTCCATTGAGGATATGGTCGATCGCTTTGAAGCAGCCCTTCAATCGGTTACAATTCATAAGCAGCCGAAAAAGGCAAAAGCTGCTTTTATCAAGTCAAGTATCTCGAAGCTGGTGTTGAATGCGAAGCAGAGAGCCGATCTTACTAGCGTATCTGTTCCAATGGAGGAGGCAATAGGAAAGGTATGTGCACAGTTTGTTATCCCCTATCCTCCAGGTATTCCTTTATTATTTCCTGGGGAAAAAATTAGCAAGGAACATATAGACAATATTAGATTACTCTTTGAAACTGGAGCTAGAGTTCAAGGGGCAGAGGGCATAAAGTCCGGAAAGATAGACATATTTCCCAATTAAATAAATATATTATTATTGAAGCATCTTGGAGGTTTACGATGGAAAAAGGAATCTTTATTACGGTGGAAGGTCCGGAAGGAGCAGGGAAAACGACGATCATTGGCATGCTAGGAGAAGCTTTACAGGCAGAAGGCTATCAAGTCTTGTTAACGAGAGAACCTGGCGGAATCGATATTGCTGAGCAAATAAGAAATGTTATTCTTGATAAGAAGAACACGAAAATGGATCCTAGGACAGAAGCTCTTTTATATGCAGCGGCAAGAAGGCAGCATCTTGTTGAAAAAGTCCTTCCTGCTATTGAGCAAGGATATATCGTTTTATGTGATCGCTTTATTGATAGCTCTCTAGCTTATCAAGGGTATGCAAGGGGATTAGGTATCGATGATGTGTTCTCGATTAATCAATTTGCTATAGAAGGTATGATGCCAAAGCTTACTTTTTATTTTGATATTGATCCTAAGATTGGCCTTGAAAGGATAAATCGGCATAAGGAGCGGGAAGTAAATCGTCTTGATTTAGAAGACTTAGAATTCCATCATAAAGTACGTGAAGGCTATTATCAATTAATGAAGGAGCATCCTGAACGTATATTTAAAATAGATGCTTCAAAGCCTATTGAAACGGTATATAAAGATGCGAAAAGCTTACTGAAAAAAATGATTGATCAGGAAGATTAAACATGAGGGGCTGTCCCAAGCATAGGTGTCAGGCACCACCACGAAAAAAATCTAGTATCGATAATTGAGCGGGATTCTAGATATTAGTGGATGCCAGACCCTTAGGGGACAACCCCTTTTTGCACCCAATCCATGAAAACGAATTTCAGCTAACAACAACGATTTATATATGTTTGTTCATAAAATAATTGATATAATGGATATAGGAAAGAAAGTGGAAAAAATGAAAGGGGCTGAGAGAATGAAACTTATTTTAGCGGTTATTCAAGACCAAGACAGCAATAAATTAATGAATGCATTGGTGGACAATAACTTCCGTGCAACCAAGCTAGCAAGTACAGGTGGCTTTCTGAAATCAGGAAACACAACCTTCATGATTGGAACAGAAGATATTCGTGTGGATAGAGCATTGCAAATAATAAAGGATAATTGCAAGTCAAGAGACCAGCTAGTTGCCCCTATCTCTCCAATGGGTGGAAATGCGGACTCCTATGTTCCTTATCCAGTTGAGGTTGAGGTTGGTGGTGCAACAGTGTTTGTATTGCCAATTGAAAATTTCCTTCAATTTTAAAAAAATGACTTCAATGTGAATTCATATCATAATAAAGTTACGTAAGTGGTGATGATTGTGGCAAAAACGTGGGAAGAACTAGAAGACATACAGCCTATCGTTTTAAAAATGTTTAAAAATAGTATGATGAAGAATAGGCTAGCTCACGCTTATTTGTTCGAAGGGATGAAGGGGACAGGGAAACGCGATGCAAGCTTTCTTTTAGCAAAAAGTGTTTTTTGCCAATCACCTAAACAAGGTTACATCCCTTGTGAAACATGTGTAAATTGCAAGAGAATTAATAACGGAAATCATCCAGATGTTCATCTTGTCGAACCAGATGGGCTGTCAATCAAAAAAGCCCAAATTCAATCACTTCAGGAGGAGTTCTCCAAAACGGGAGTTGAATCGAAAAAAAAGCTATATATGATTGTCCATGCGGATCGAATGACTGTGAATGCAGCGAACAGTTTGCTAAAATTCCTTGAAGAACCACATCCCGAGACAATTGCTATTTTGATGACAGAACAGGCACAGCAAATACTCCCTACAATTCTTTCTCGTTGCCAAACGATCTCATTTCAGTCCTTATCGGCTGAAAAGATGATCGAAAAGCTAATATCCCACAATGTCGAACCACAGATAGCACCATTAATTGCCCAACTTACCAATAACATTGATGAGGCAATTGAATATAGTCAGAATGATTGGTTTGTACAAGCGCAAAAAATAGTGTTAAAATTGTATGAAGTACTTAAAAAATCGCCATTGGAAGCAATGGTTTCTCTGCAGGATGATTGGTTTAAACACTTTAAAGAGAAAGAACAAATTGATCTTGGGTTAGACCTTTTACTTCTTATTTTTAAGGATTTATTATATATACAGCTTGGTAAAGAAGAGCAGGTCGTCTATCTAAACGAAAAGGATCGTTTAGAGCAGTTTGCTTTACAATCTACAAGTCGAATGATATCTGAGCAGATGACGGCTGTTTTGGAAGCAAAGAGAAAATTGCATGCAAATATGAATCCGCAGCTGTTAATGGAACAGCTTGTGTTGAAATTGCAGGAGGGGTCTTTGTTTGTATGATGTAGTAGGAGTCCGCTTTAAGAAGGCGGGCAAAATATATTATTTTGATCCTGGTGGACTAGCAATCGAAAAAGGTGACTTTGTCATTGTTGAAACGGTTCGTGGTGTAGAGTATGGCAAGGCTGTGGTTGCACCAAAGAAAGTGGAAGAACATGATGTCGTCCTCCCCTTAAAAAAGGTTCTCCGAATTGCAGATCCTAAGGATCGAATGATTGTTGAGGAAAACAAACAAGCAGCAAAGGAAGCCTATGAGGTTTGCAATGAAAAGGTTATTACTCATCAATTAGATATGAAACTAGTTGATGTCGAATATACATTTGATCGAAATAAAGTGATCTTTTACTTCACTGCCGATGGAAGAGTAGATTTTCGAGAGCTCGTAAAAGATCTTGCAGCCATATTCCGTACTAGAATTGAACTTCGGCAAATTGGTGTAAGAGATGAAGCGAAAATGCTAGGAGGTATTGGTCCTTGCGGTAGAATGCTTTGCTGCTCTACTTTTTTAGGCGATTTTGATCCAGTATCTATTAAGATGGCAAAAGATCAGAATCTTTCCTTAAACCCAACAAAAATTTCGGGTTTATGTGGTCGTTTAATGTGCTGTTTAAAATATGAAAATGATGAATATGAAGAAGCAAAAGCTCAGCTTCCGGACCTTGGAGAATGGATTCAAACACCTGAAGGACCAGGGAAAGTAGTAGGATTAAATATTTTAGAGCGGGTGCTGCAAGTGGATGTCACAGCAGCTGAACGCGTCCTGGAATATACAATAGATGAATTATCGAAACAAGGTGCTGTAACAGTTCAATCCACAGATTAATGAGGTGGAATACGTGGATAAAAAAGAAATCTTTGACTCAGTAAGTAATATGGAAATTCAAATTGGTCAGTTATATACGCAGCTTGGTGAGTTAAAGCAGCATTTGGCAGAAATACTAGAAGAGAATAACTCTTTAAAGCTGGAAAATGAACATTTAAGACGCCGTTTAGAATTAACAATTGATAAAGAAGAAACGGCTAGAAAGAAAGATCAAGCACCAAGTGATCCAGTGGGTTCAACTGATGATAAAGCGGTCGATATTGGAGAAGGCTATGATAATCTTGCCCGTCTATACCAAGAGGGCTTTCATATATGTAACCTCCATTTTGGAAGCCCCCGAAAAGAAGGAGACTGCCTTTTTTGCTTATCTTTTCTTAATAAGAAATAATATGATGGCCTTCCCGATAAAGGAAGGCTATTTTTTAGCTAATAGGAACGTTTAAGTTTATTAACGTACTAAAGTAAAGTGTGTTTTCGATTAAATATCTGCTAATAAGATCGTATAAGAAAAACTAAGCCATTCGCCAAAAAGGACTTGGCGAACGCCAAGTTTTTCTTAGCTAATGAAACTTTATATATGGAGGATAGAAGATGGACTTTTTAAAAGGAGATGAACGATTAGATTATTTACTCGCAGAAAATTTGCGCATTATTCAGAGCCCTACTGTGTTCTCCTTTTCACTGGATGCTGTTTTACTGGCAAGGTTTGTGTATGTGCCGATTCAAAAGGGTAATCTGATTGATCTTTGCAGTGGTAACGGAGTGATACCGTTATTTCTAAGTGTAAGAACAAAAGGAACGATAACAGGTGTTGAAATTCAAGAGCGGCTTTTCGATATGGCTCAGAGAAGTATTGAATACAATCAATTGGAACATCGATTACATATGATACATGGTGATATTAAAGATATGCCGAAAGAGCTTGGGTATGGGAAATTCGATGTTGTTACATGTAATCCACCTTATTTTCCTACGCCATCTTCTGAGGAGATAAATGAGAACGAACATTTAGCTATCGCCCGCCATGAAATCCTTTGTACACTAGAGGATGCGATTAAAGCCTCAAGCCAGCTTGTCAGACAAGGCGGAAAGGTAGCATTTGTTCATCGGCCGGGAAGATTTCTAGATATCGTAACATTAATGCGTAAATATAACCTAGAACCGAAAAAAGTTCAATTTGTTTATCCAAAACAGGGCAAAGAGGCCAATACACTGCTTATTGAAGCGACTAAAAATGGCAGTCCAGATTTAAAAATAATGCCACCTCTAATCGTCTATAATGATGACAATGAATATACCTCTGAAATAAAGGATATTTTATATGGAAAATAATCATTACTTTTATGTTCTTCATTGTAAAGATGACAGTTTGTATGCGGGTTATACGAATAATCTAGAGAGGCGCGTGAAGCTTCATAATGAGGGCAAGGGTGCTAAATATACAAGGGGCAGAGGACCAGTAGAGCTGGTTTTTTCAAAAGTGTATGATAATAAAAGTGATGCCTTAAAGGCAGAATATGAATTTAAGCAATGGCCCCGAAGGAAGAAAGAAGAATATTTAAGAATTAATATAAAAAATGACTTTGAAAGTTAGACGGGTGATACATATGTGGCAGCAAAAAAGTTTTGAAAATGAAGAAGGAAAAGGAATTTTGTATTTAGTCCCTACTCCCATTGGGAATCTTGAGGATATGAGCTTTCGAGCTATAAGAATGATGAAAGAGGCAGATTATATAGCTGCAGAGGATACGAGAAATACGAAAAAGCTTTGTCATTATTTTGAAATTGAAACCCCTATTATTAGCTATCATGAACACAATAAAGTCGTAAGTGGACAGAAAATCCTTGAAAAATTAGCTAACGGGGCAAAAATTGCTCTTGTAAGCGATGCGGGAATGCCGACTATTTCTGATCCTGGGTATGAGCTTGTTACTGCTGCTGTAGAGGAAAAATTAACGGTTGTGCCACTGCCAGGTGCAAATGCAGCTTTAACAGCATTAATTGCATCAGGTCTTAATCCGCAGCCCTTTTATTTTTTTGGTTTTTTAGACCGTCATAAGAAGACAAAAAAGAAAGAGCTTCAAGAACTGGCTAAAATGTCTGCAACGATCATCATATACGAAGCTCCACATCGTTTAAAAGAAACACTTACTCTTATAGATGAACAATTGGGTAATAGAAAAATCGTCCTATGTCGTGAATTAACAAAAAAATACGAAGAATTCATTCACGGGACGGTACAAGAAGCATTAAATTGGGCAACAAATGAAGAAATAAGAGGTGAATTTTGCCTCATTATTGAAGGGTCATCTGAAAATTTACAGGATGAGGAAGAATCTTGGTGGATGGATTTAACGATCAAAGCACATGTAGAGCACTATATGGATGTGAATGGAATGACAAGTAAGGATGCAATTAAGCAAACAGCAAGCGACAGAAGCATGAATAAAAGAGAAGTATACCACGCTTTTCATGTACAAGAGCAGGAATAAAAAACATAGTGATAAAAAAAGCTTCTCAGTAAACTGAGAAGCTTTTGCATTATTATTTTACAAGTTCAAATCGAGATTGAATTTCTTGTAATAAAGATTCTGCACCTTCACGGCTAACAATTAATTTTCCGTTTGCTAATTGGATGTTATCGTCAGAAACTTCACCAGTTACAAGACAAGTCATATTAGGCTTGTACTTTTTAAGGATAATACGATCATCATCCACATAAATTTCAAGCGCATCTTTTTCTGCAATGTCTAGTGTACGTCTTAATTCAATAGGAATAACCACACGACCAAGCTCATCAACCTTACGAACAATACCAGTAGATTTCATATTATTTTTTCCTCCCAAACCTCAAAAAATATTTTTCTATCTTTTTTAATTCGTCAATATTCGACAAAAACTTTATTAATTACATAATACCAGCGTTTCCCAAATACGTCAATTACTTTATTTTTAATTTAAATAGAAATTTTTTACTTTCGCTATGAAAGTTGATATATAGCGGTTTAATAAGATTTTAATTTTTAAAAAATCTAATTAATGGAAAATTACTTTTTAAGGAAGAATAAGTTTAAGTAGCTTTCATCAATATTTTTCGACAAAATTCCCTTTTTTCCATCAAAACCATATAATAATATTCGAAGAAGGAATTGAGTATTTGTCCAGATTGTAGTAATAAAAAATATTACTTTTTTTGAATTAGAGAAATGTCTAGCTCCATAAGGAAAGCTCCTTAGAATAATCATCGCAGGAACATTCTGTACTTTAATTGTTCCGAAGGCGTTTGCGCTTTTCTTATTTGTTGCACAAATACTAATTTTTAGGTATATTTTGATGGTATAAGAGGATATGATGAATGAAAGTATCATCTTATTATTTTTGTCCTTATTAATATAGAAAGTTCAATATTGCCGCGTATTACAGTATGTTCTCGTCCCTCGATCGGCCGGGACTTTTTATATATAATGAAGGTATTCGTTATATGACTGATTGACGTACAAGGAAGTTAGGGAGGGAATTCTCATGGAGGAAAAATTAAAAACCTTTTATTTGACAACACCGATTTATTATCCTAGTGGAAATTTACATATAGGCCATGCCTATACGACAGTAGCGGGAGATGCAATGGCCCGTTATAAGCGTTTGCGTGGTTTCGATGTGATGTATCTAACTGGCACGGATGAGCATGGCCAAAAGATTCAGGAGAAAGCGGAAGAGAAGGGCGTTACTCCTCAAGAATATGTAGATGAAATTGTTGCTGGAATTCAAGAGCTATGGAAAAAGCTTGATATTTCTTACGATGATTTTATACGTACGACTCAGGATAGACATAAGCAGGTTGCCCAAAAAATCTTCTCTCAATTATTGGAGCAAGGTGATATCTACCTCGGTGAATATGAAGGATGGTATTGTACACCGTGTGAATCCTATTTTACTGAGCGTCAGTTAGTAGAAGGAAATTGCCCGGACTGCGGAAGATCTGTGAACAAAGTGAAAGAAGAATCTTATTTCTTCAAAGTGAGTAAATACGCTGATCGATTGCTGCAATATTACGAAGAGAATCCTTCATTTATTCAGCCAGAATCACGAAAAAATGAAATGATTAATAATTTTATCAAGCCAGGTTTGGAAGATCTAGCTGTTTCTAGGACGACATTTGATTGGGGAATTAAGATTCCAGAGAATCCAAAGCATGTAATCTATGTTTGGATTGATGCTTTAGCAAACTATATTACGGCTCTTGGATACGGGACTGACGATGACTCGAAATACTTAAACTATTGGCCAGCTAATGTACATTTAGTAGGAAAAGAAATCGTTCGATTCCACACTATTTATTGGCCAATTATGCTTATGGCTTTAGATTTACCGCTTCCTAAAAAAGTATTTGCTCACGGTTGGCTATTGATGAAGGATGGAAAAATGTCCAAATCAAAAGGAAATGTTGTTGATCCTGTGACATTAATTGATCGATACGGCCTAGATGCACTTAGATATTACCTATTACGTGAGGTTCCATTTGGTTCAGACGGCGTATTCACACCAGAAGGTTTTGTAGAGAGAATTAATTTTGATTTAGCAAATGATTTAGGAAACTTACTAAATCGGACATTAGCAATGGTAGACAAGTATTTTGCAGGTATTATTCCAGTCTATAATGGCTCTGTTGGTGAATTCGATCAATCATTACTTCTTGCAAACAAGGAAGCAGTAACGAAATATGAAGAAGCAATGGAGAAAATGGAATTTTCAGTTGCACTCACTGCTATTTGGCAATTAGTAAGCAAAACAAATAAATATATTGATGAAACACAGCCTTGGTCTTTAGCGAAGGATGAGGCTAAGACAGCTGAACTTGAAAGTGTTATGGCACATTTAGCGGAATCGCTTAGAAGAATCGCCGTCCTTCTACAGCCTTTCTTAACACGTACACCAAAAGAAATATTTACACAATTGAATGTAGATGAAGAAGGCCTAACTTCTTGGGAAAGCTTAGAAGAATTTGGTTTGATTCCTAAAGATACAAAAATAGCAAAAGGTGAACCAATTTTCCCTCGTCTTGATTTAAATGAAGAAGTAGAGTTTATCAAAACAAAGATGCAAGGATCTGCTCCACAAGTAGAAGAAGTGAAAGTGGAAGTGGAAGTAAAGCCTGACAGTGAGGAAATTACGATTGATGATTTCATGAAGGTTGATTTACGAGTAGCAGAGGTTATTCAGGCAGAACCTGTAAAAAAGGCTGATAAGCTCCTTAAACTGCAGCTAGATCTTGGTTATGAAAAACGACAAGTTGTATCCGGGATAGCACAATTTTACAAGCCAGAGGACCTTGTTGGACGTAAAGTTGTATGTGTCACAAATTTAAAGCCAGTTAAATTGCGCGGTGAGCTTTCTGAGGGCATGATCCTAGCAGGTAGTAAAGACGGCGAGCTTTCATTAGCAACCATTGCAGAAGCTCTTCCATTGGGAGCAAGAGTGAAATAAAGTAAACTTCTATCAATGGGAACTTTAAAGTCTGTTAATCAGGGATAAAGTGAAACTTCCATCAGTGGGGGTTTTCTTTCATCCCCCACTGATGGTTAGTTGAACCAATCGGGCCATTACGGGCAGTTGATCCCCCACTTAGTTTCTTTGATTCTCTCGCAACCTTGAAGTGGGGGTCTTACTGCCCGTTAATCTGCGATAAAAGTTGATAACATAGAAATGTTTCACGTGTAACATTTGACGTCAGACATTTCTATGTTTTTCTTTTTTAAAATAATAATGACAAAGAAATAAAACCATAATATCAATGTTATATAGGGAATTTAAGCATCCTTTTAATATATTCAAATAATTAGGTATTCATTCTAATGTTATATTGACAAAATATCTTGAATTTTGACTTAATTGTTATTTTAATGAAAAATATGTAATCAAAAAATAATTTTTGTTAAAAGGAGATTTTTTTATGTTTTTCGACACACACGCACATTTAAATGCCGAGCAATATAATGATGATGTAAGAGAGGTTATTGACAGAGCTTTAGGAGAAGGAGTTTCACGTATTGTCGTTGTTGGATTTGATCGTCCAACCATTGAAAAAGCGATGGAATTAGTGGAACAATATGATTTTATATATGCGAGTGTTGGCTGGCACCCTGTTGATGCTATTGATATGACAGATGCTGATCTCAAGTGGATTGAGGAGCTTTCACAGCATCCAAAGGTCGTTGCTCTTGGTGAGATGGGGCTTGATTATTATTGGGACAAGTCTCCAAAGGATATTCAAAAGCAAGTATTTCGAAAGCAAATCCAGCTTGCTAAAAAAGTAAAGCTGCCTATTATTATTCATAATCGGGACGCAACAGCCGATATCGTAGAGATTTTGAAAGAAGAGGGAGCAGAGGAAGTAGGAGGCATCATGCATTGCTTTAGCGGCAGTCCAGAAATTGCTAAGGAATGTGTGGAGATGAATTTTTATATTTCCTTAGGAGGGCCAGTAACCTTTAAAAATGCGAGAAAACCGAAGGAAGTAGCAGAGGTCATTCCGTTGGAAAAGCTGTTAATTGAGACAGATTGCCCTTATTTAGCCCCACATCCTTATCGTGGAAAACGAAATGAGCCAAGCTATGTTAAGCTCGTCGCGGAGCAAATAGCTGAAATAAAGGGTGTCACTTTAGAAGAAGTTGCAGAAGCAACGACGTCCAATGCAAAAAAATTATTCGGCATAAACTGATAATGTTTTTTGTCGATTTAAGGGTGTGCATGTCCTTTTATTTTCTAATTCTAAAAAGTTCTACATTTCCTTGTCCTCTCATAGGATAACCATGTCGATAAGTCTCTCTTTCATTTTTTTTGAAGGTTTTGCATAATAGTAAATATGTTTAGGAAGGAGATGGTTTTTAGAAAGGGAAAAGTGAAAGAGAGTTGACAAACCTGCAAGATAGTCTATATAATCACTCCGAGAGAAAAGGAGGCGTTTTTCATCGTATTTCAAAACATGAAAAACCTGTTATCCAAGTCTTTGAGTAAAAAGAAATTGGCCGTAATCTCTGCTAGTTTCATAGTTTTTGCAGCTTCTATTGGCTTCTTAATTTTTGAAACAACAAAGAAAACGGTAGCAATTACGTTAGACGGTCAGGAAGAAGTCATTAAAACGCATGCAGGAACAGTTGAAGAACTTTTTGATGATTTAGATATATCTTTGCACTCAGAGGACTATGTGTTTCCTTCGGTAGACACTAAGGTGAAAAACAACTTAGAAGTAGTTTGGAAGCCGGCTAAACAGGTTCATATTGTGAAAGACAACGAGAAGAAAACGATTTGGACACTATCGAATACAGTACAGGAGCTTTTACAAGAACAAGAGATTGCTATAACTGAACATGATAAAGTTCAACCAAATCTCGAAAAAAAAATAAAAAACAATCTTGAAATCACTGTAAATAAAGCATTTCCGCTCACATTATCAGATGGTGGGAAAGAGAAGAAAGTATGGTCAACTTCGACTACGGTCGGTGACTTTTTAACACAGCAGGGCATTACACTAAATGAATTAGATCGTACTGAGCCTAAAGCGGAAGAGATTGTCAAAGAAAATGACAACATCCAAATCATTCGAGTAGAAAAAGTCACCGATGTAGTGGAAGAACCAATTCAATTTGCTGTTGTTACGAAAAAGGACTCAAGCCTTGCCAAAGGATCTCAAAAAGTCATTAATCAAGGTAAGGAAGGCCTTCTAACGAAGGAATATGAAGTCGTTTTAGAGAATGGCAAAGAAATTTCAAGGAAATTAATTAGCGAGAAAAAGTCAAAAGAAAAACAGGATAAGGTTGTTGCAGTAGGAACAAAACCATTAGCTGTACAGCAAGTTGCTTCCCGAGGCAGCGAGAGCGGCCAGGAGATATATGTGGATTCAACTGCCTATACGGCAAACTGTAACGGCTGTTCAGGGAGAACAGCAACGGGAATTAATCTGCGTTCAAATCCTGATGTTAAAGTGATAGCGGTAGACCCGAGTGTCATTCCATTAGGCACAAAAGTCTATGTAGAGGGCTACGGGTATGCTATTGCTGCTGACACAGGCGGATCTATTAAAGGAAATAAAATTGATGTATTTTTTTCATCGAAAGCAGATGCCTATCGCTGGGGACGAAAGACTGTCAAAATAAAAATCCTAAATTAATTTCTTAAAGTGCAGGGGACATTTATTATCCTCTGCATTATTTTTTTTATTTCTTTTCGTTTTTCATATATAATTAAAATCATTATTTATGACTCATCTATATAGACGAGTTACATTACAGAAATGTTTCAGGTTTTTATCAAATATTTTATTTATATTTTTAACTGAATTAAAAAGAATAACTTTTCTAACTTCCAAGCTCTAAGGGGGATATATGAAAATTAGAGAAATTATTGTAGTTGAAGGCAAGGATGATACGACTGCAATTAAAAATGCATTAGATGCAGATACAATTGAGACAAACGGTTCAGCCATTTACGAAGAAACGATAGAAAAAATAAAGCGCGCTCAAATGACGCGAGGTGTTATTGTTCTAACGGATCCAGATTATCCAGGTCAGAAAATACGCAATACGATTAAAGAAAAGGTACCTGGCTGCAAGCATGCATTCATTGAAAAGGTTGATGCTATTCATAAATACGGCAAAGGCGTCGGAGTCGAGCATGCATCCCCAGAAGTGATTCGCAAGGCCCTTAGCAATGCTCATATGATGCATGAAGAGATTGTTGAGACCATTACACAAGAGGATTTAATTGCGGCTGGTCTAATCGGCGGGTCTGGTGCAAGAGAGCGAAGAGAGAAGCTTGGAAAACTGCTTAAAATTGGCTTTACAAATGGAAAACAGCTTCATAAAAGCTTAATGATGTTTCAAATTAGTAAAGAAGAATTTGCTGCTGCCATCCAAGTGATACGTCAGGAGGAATAATATGCAAAAAGATATTGCTACCCCAGTAAGAACTCGTGCCATTCTAGAAAAGTATGGGTTCTCCTTTAAAAAAAGCTTAGGACAAAACTTTTTAATTGATACAAATATCCTCAAAAGGATTGTCGATCATGCGGAACTTACCGAAGAATCAGCCGCGATTGAAATTGGTCCAGGGATCGGCGCATTAACAGAGCAGCTGGCGAGACGAAGCAAAAAAGTAGTAGCATTTGAAATTGATCAGCGATTATTGCCAATTTTACAAGAAACTTTAGCGCCATACCCAAACACCACTGTTATTCATGAAGATGTATTAAAGGCTGATGTGCTGGGGATGGTTGAAAAGGAATTACAAGGAATTGACGATATTATGGTGGTGGCTAATCTGCCATACTACGTTACAACGCCGATAATTATGAAGCTGCTAGAGGAAAAGCTGCCTATTAGAGGGATCGTTTGTATGCTTCAAAAGGAAGTCGCTGATCGCATCTCTGCCAAGCCAGGGACGAAAGATTACGGATCCTTATCCATTGCCATTCAATATTATACTGAGGCTGAAACGGTTATGGTTGTTCCTAAAACGGTTTTTATTCCTCAACCGAATGTTGATTCGGCTGTTATCCGATTAACGAAGCGAAAGGAACCAGCAGTCTCAGTAAAAGATGAGCCATTCTTTTTCCAAGTAATAAGAGCAAGCTTTGCACAAAGGCGCAAAACTTTACTTAATAACTTGACTAGTCATCTGCCTGAAGGAAAGCAAAAGAAGGAAGTGATCCTGGCTGCCTTAGAGCAAGCAGAAATTGAACCAGGTAGAAGAGGGGAAACCTTATCCATAGAGGAATTTGCCCGTTTAAGTGAATCCCTATATCCAATCTTTAAATAAAGACCCGACATCACGGGTCTTTATTTCTATTTATCATGATTTCTCCTTTTTCACTTAATCACAATAGCGGCTTTTCAATCACATGTTTATTCTCTAATGCATAATTTATGAAGAATCATTTTTTTAGGGTGAAAAATCATAAATTTCATGTTTGGGCAAATTGGAGTGACAACTGTTGAGCATAAGCATTATGGATATTGTCGGGAGAGCTTCCTACCAATGTGATATTATGTTTCGTGTCATTGACATTCGGGAACAAGATGGGAGGAAATATGCCATTTTGTATGGAGAGGACATTCGGCTGATCGCTGATGCTCCACTCGAAGATTTAATTGCTATCAGTCCATCAACTAGAGAAAAGTTAGCAAATCAATTTCATTCGTTGGAGGAACAATCTTTAGAATTGTTTCGGCAGGATGTAGAGCTATTAAAGCAGAAACAGGAGTATGGGGCAACAGATGGTTATAGCAAAGCGTTTAACTATTTTCAAATACCTGGAAGGGTCCTTCATTTAGACGGAGACCCAACCTATTTGGAAAAATGCTTAGCGTTATATGAAAAAATAGGTGTTCCTGTAACAGGCATACATTGCAAGGAAAAGGAAATGCCACTTAAGATTGGCCATCTCCTTGATTACTATCGTCCAGATATTTTAGTAATAACCGGACATGATTCTTATTCAAAGGCCAAGGGTAAGAAGTCAGATTTAAATGCTTATCGGCATTCGAGACAATTTGTACAAACAGTTAATGAGGCGAGAAGGAAGGTTCCTCATTTAGATCAACTCGTTATTTTTGCAGGAGCATGCCAATCCCATTTTGAATCGATTATTCAGGCAGGCGCAAATTTTGCAAGTTCACCATATAGAGTGAATATCCATGCGTTAGATCCAGTTTATATCGTATCAAAAATTAGTTTCACACCATTTATGGAGCGAATTAATGTATGGGATGTATTAAGAAATACATTAACCGGGGAAAAAGGGATAGGAGGAATTGAAACAAAAGGAGTTCTAAGAACTGGAATGCCTTATAATAGTGAGCATAATAGTGAGTCTTAATGAAAAACCGTTCGTACTTTCAAACGGTTTTATTTTTTTGTGTCATAAACCTTTCGATTCCACGTACATATTTTACTATGATTATGGATAACCTAAAAATGTAGAAAATTAGAAGAAATTGTGGACGAAAATATGTTGACAATCTTTTTTAAAGACTGTTATAATTTATATTTTTATTTGACTCCACTGTGTCAGTGTGATATACTTAACATAGTGAGGTGGAACGAATGGCAAAAACATTATTGGATATCAAAAAGGCTCTTGATTCAAACCTTGGTAAAAGACTTTTACTCAAGGCGAATGGTGGACGAAGGAAGACGATTGAGCGTTCAGGTGTTTTAGCAGAAACGTACCCTTCTGTATTTGTTATTGAGTTAGATCAGGATGAAAATGCGTTTGAACGCGTATCTTACAGTTATGCTGATGTTCTAACTGAAACGGTTCAAATTACATTCTATGAAGATACAACAGGACGAGTTGCTTTAAATTAATATATTTTTTTTTGCTTGTTAGCGGCAAACAAATGTTTGCCGCTGTTTTCTTTTTATATGGCTGTGTTAAAGCTCAGTGTTGATACTGCTATTTTGTTGTTGATTGGAGCGGAGGGCACGAGACTCCTGCGGGAGAAGCGAGTCAAAGGGAGACCCCGCAGGAGCGATAGCGACGAGGAGGCTTCAGGACCGCCCGCGGAAAGCGAGTGCCTGCAGCGGAAATCAACAGAGAAGCTTAACATGGTCTTACATAAAAAGTGAATACCGAAGTTTCTGCTTTCAGGAAATTTCAAACAAAAGCTATAAACAAACCTATTCTTTAAAAAGCCCTAATGATTATACATTAAGTGTTTCATACTATTATTACCGCAGTGTGAAAGGAGATGTTAATCATAGGTAGAAGAAGGATAATGTCAGAAGGCTTTAAAGAGGAACTAGCAAAGGAGCTTGGTTTTTATGATGTTGTCCAAAAAGAAGGATGGGGCGGCATTAAAGCTAGGGACGCTGGTAATATGGTGAAACGCGCAGTTGAAATTGCACAGCAAAGCATGAAGAATTACCGATAAACCTCAAGAGACTTATCCGTTTTAAATGAATGAAGGATTTGTGATTAATAACGAAATGGACTCATTGCGGCATGCCGGGGCTTAAGCTCCGGCATTTTTGTGTATATATGCTAACATAGCCGAGACATAGAAAAACTTAGCGATTTGCCGAAAAATAGAATGGGTGTTAAGTTTTTTTGATTAAATTATGACAAATCGATAACTTTTATGAAAGAAAGTCAGATCAAAAGGTCTTACTTTTGCTGATTTGTGGTAAAATAGGACAAAAAATGGAGACGCCCGAATTTGGCAAAGTAGGTGGAAATGTTGAAGCTTTTGGTGAAGGCGCCGGCAAAGATCAATTTATCCTTGGATGTTTTACATAAACGTGAGGATGGTTATCATGAAGTTGAAATGATTATGACAACCATTGATTTAGCAGATCGCCTAGAATTAACATTATTAGAACAAGAAGAAATAAAAATTATTTCACATAACCGTTTTGTACCGGATGATCAGCGGAATCTGGCTTATCAGGCTGCGCTTCTTTTAAAAGAGCGGTTTCACGTAAAGAAAGGAGTAGCCATAACAATTGAGAAGACCATTCCAGTTGCTGCTGGCCTTGCAGGTGGAAGCAGTGATGCGGCTGCTGTATTAAGAGGGCTAAATAAACTATGGAATCTTGGATTAACGATAGATGAACTAGCGATTATTGGTGCAGAGATTGGTTCTGACGTCTCATTCTGTGTATACGGAGGGACGGCACTTGCGACAGGAAGAGGGGAGATTATTAAGGAGCTTCCTGCTGCACCGACCTGCTGGGTCATTTTAGCCAAGCCATTTATTGGTGTTTCAACAGCAGATGTCTATCGAAGACTTCAATTAAATGGTATCAATCATCCCCAGACGAGGGATATGATCAACGCCATAGAAGATGGTAATTATGATCAGGTTTGTAGGAATGTCGGAAATGTTCTTGAAGAGGTTACCTTTCATTTGCATCCTGAAGTTGCTCAAATTAAAGAGCAAATCAAAAGATTTGGAGCAGACGCTGTTCTAATGAGCGGCAGTGGGCCAACTGTTTTTGGACTTGTCCGTCACGACTCTAGAATGCAGCGGATTTATAATGGCTTGAGAGGCTTTTGTGATCAAGTTTTTGCGGTTAGAATGCTTGGTGAAAGACATAGGCTTGATTAAATCCGGATAATAATGATATATTAACGATAAAATATTCGGATTTACTGGGGGTCCTATGATGAAATTTCGTCGAAGTGAACGCTTAATTGACATGACGAATTATTTACTAGAGCATCCAAGACAATTAGTTTCTTTAACCTTTTTCTCAGAGAGATATAAATCAGCTAAATCATCTATTAGTGAGGATTTGGCAATTATTAAGGAAACCTTTGAACAGCGAGGGATCGGTACATTACAAACGGTGCCAGGTGCTGCAGGCGGGGTAAAATTTCAAATTAAAGTGACAGATGAAGAAGCAAAACCGTTTATAACAGAGCTATGTGAACAAATGGCCAGTCCTGATCGATTACTTCCCGGTGGGTATTTATTTATGACCGATATATTAGGGGATCCTTCTATCGTGAAACGCGTCGGCCGTTTATTTGCTTCAGCTTTTGCAGAAACGCAAATTGATGTAGTAATGACCGTAGCAACAAAAGGGATTTCCTTAGCTTATGCTGTTGCAAGTTATTTAAATGTTCCCGTTGTGATCGTCAGAAGAGATAGTAAAGTGACAGAGGGCTCGACCGTCAGCATTAACTATGTTTCCGGCTCAACGAAAAGAATTCAAACGATGCTTCTATCAAAAAGAAGTCTTGCTGAAGGGTCAAAGGTGCTAATCGTTGATGATTTCATGAAAGCGGGAGGAACGGTTAATGGAATGGTCAGCTTGCTTGAGGAGTTTAAAGCCCATGTTGCAGGAATTGCTGTTTTAGTAGAAGCTGAAAAGACAGAGGAACGTCTCGTCGATGAGTACCTCTCTCTTGTAAGACTTTCAGATGTGGATGAAAAAGAGAAGAAAATTAAGGTAAGTGAAGGGAATTATTTTAATAAATAATATACTTCTTAGGGGGAAATAAGTTGAAAACGGTACAAACGACAAAAGCACCAGCTGCAATAGGTCCTTATTCACAAGGGATCATAGTTAATAATCTTTTTTATAGCTCAGGTCAAATACCTTTGACTGCTGAAGGTGTAATGGTAGAAGGGGATGTAATGGCCCAGACACATCAAGTATTTAAAAATCTTCAAGCTGTCTTGGAGGAAGCTGGTGCATCTTTAGACACCGTTGTAAAGGCAACTGTATTTATTCAAAGCATGGAGGATTTCGCGATCATTAATGAGGTGTATGGCGAGTATTTTCATACACATAAGCCTGCACGTTCATGTGTAGAGGTAGCGCGTTTGCCGAAGGATGCCTTAGTGGAAATTGAAGTAGTTGCTCTTGTAAAATAAAAATATTGGTCATGATCAACAAGCTCGAGGAAAATCGGGCTTGTTTTTTTATTGCCAGGCAATACTAAACTCCCATGTTGATTTCCGCTTCAATCAACAAAAAATAGAATTATCAAAACCGAGCTTTTGTACAGTCTATTGCGAGAATTCAGGAAATGATATTTTTTATTTTTTTGTATATTTCTAATTAAGTCTAGTAATAATGAATGAGGGTTTACAGAACTTATTCTATTACCAAAAAAATTCTAAAAATTTTTTCCATTTTTAGAAGGAAAAATGGAAGTAATGTTGAATTATTATCTTAGGATTGTATCTTCTAGCAAAGGTGGTGAACAGAATGGAAGTAACTGACGTAAGATTACGCCGTGTTAATACAGATGGTCGTATGAGGGCTATTGCATCCATTACATTGGATCACGAATTCGTTGTTCACGATATTCGAGTCATTGATGGTAATAATGGTCTATTTGTAGCAATGCCTAGTAAACGCACTCCGGATGGAGAATTTAGAGATATCGCTCACCCTATTAACTCAGGGACAAGGAGCAAGATCCAGGAGGCTGTATTATCAGAATACCACCGACTAGGCGAATTAGAAGTTGAATTTGAAGAAGCCGGAGCTTCCTAAATAATAAACATCAAGGGCCTACTTCCTAAGTAAGGCTCTTTTTTAGCTAATAATACGAAAGGAATCTATTAGATTCTTTTTTTTCATTCATCATATTCAAACCCCTTTCTCCTACAATAAATCTCCAAATTTCAAAAAATTTCTGTATGTTAAATATATGTACTTTGTCATCATTCCTTGAAATAAGCGCGTTAATAAGATATATTTTAAAATGGATAAAAAGGTAATATTGGAGGCCTGTCAATGAATAATCGTTATGCAGTGATTTTAGCCGCGGGCCAAGGGACAAGAATGAAGTCTAAACTTTATAAAGTCCTTCATCCTGTGTGCGGGAAGCCGATGGTTCAACATGTAGTTGATCAAGTTTCACAGCTTAATATAGAGAAAATTGTTACGATCATTGGTCATGGGGCAGAGCTTGTTCGAGATCAGCTTGGTGATAAAATTGAGTATGCCCTACAGAAAGAACAGTTAGGTACTGCTCATGCTGTTATGCAGGCAAAAGAAATGCTTGATGGAAAAGAAGGCGTGACAATTGTTGTTTGTGGAGATACGCCACTTATTAAGCATGAAACAATGGAAGCGCTTTTTAAACATCACGAGGAAACGGCTGCTAAGGCAACAATTCTTACTGTATTTGCAGACAACCCTGCTGGCTATGGACGCATCGTTCGAAATGAAAGCGGACATGTAGGGAAAATAGTGGAACATAAGGACGCTACAGAAGACGAACGAAAGATTCAAGAAATTAATTCGGGAACTTATTGTTTCGATAATAAAGCATTATTCGAAGCATTAAACAAAGTTAGCAATGATAATGTTCAGGGCGAATACTATCTGCCTGACGTAATTGAAATTTTAAAGAATGAAGGGGCAACAATTTCAGCATATCAGACGGCTGAATTTGACGAGACACTTGGTATCAATGACCGTATCGCTCTTTCAGAAGCAGAAAGAATTATGAGAAAGAGAATCAATGAGCAGCATATGCGGAACGGGGTTACGATTATTGACCCATCCAATACGTATATCGGTGCAGAAGTTGAGATTGGAATGGACACAATCCTATATCCAGGAACAATGATTTCCGGAAAAACAACGATTGGCTCCAATTGCATCATTGGCCCTCAAAGTGAAATCTCTAATTGTATTATAGGGGATCAAACGGTCATCCGCCAATCGGCTGCCTTTGATAGTCAGATTGGATCAGATGTTCAGATTGGACCATTTGCGCATATTCGTCCTAAATCAGAAATTCACGGAAATGTGAAAATTGGAAACTTTGTTGAAGTGAAAAAATCTGTTTTCGGTGAAGGAAGCAAAGCCTCTCATCTTAGTTATATCGGAGATGCCGAAGTCGGCCGCGATGTAAATATTGGCTGCGGAACAATAACGGTAAATTATGATGGTAAAAATAAATTCTTAACAAAAATTGAGGATGGAGTTTTTGTTGGCTGTAATTCCAACCTTGTTGCTCCAGTAAAGGTTGGGAAAAATGCATATATTGCGGCTGGCTCAACTATTACAGAGGATGTTCCAGGGGAAGCACTTTCGATTGCAAGAGCACGTCAAGTGAACAAGGAAAATTACGTAGAAAAACTAAACAGAAAGAAATAAATCGATGGAGGCCCAAAATGTCTAACCAATATTTAGATCCAAATTTAAAAGTTTTTAGCCTAAACTCTAACCGTGAATTAGCTTCAGAAATTGCAAGCGTTATTGGCGTGGAGCTTGGGAAGTGTTCTGTTCAACGCTTTAGTGATGGAGAAATTACAATCAATATTGAAGAAAGTATCCGTGGATGCGATGTATACGTTATTCAATCAACTAGCTCTCCAGTGAATGAGCATTTAATGGAGCTTCTTATCATGATTGATGCTCTAAAGCGTGCTTCTGCGAAAACAATTAATATTGTTATGCCGTATTATGGCTATGCACGTCAGGATCGTAAGGCAAGATCACGTGAGCCAATTACAGCTAAGCTAGCGGCGAACTTACTAGAAACTGCAGGTGCAACGCGTGTCATTACTCTTGACTTGCATGCTCCTCAAATTCAAGGCTTCTTCGATATTCCAATTGACCATTTAATGGGCGTGCCGATCCTTGCAGATTACTTTAAAAGCAAAGCAATGGACGGAGATCTTGTTATCGTATCACCAGACCATGGCGGTGTAACAAGAGCAAGAAAAATGGCTGAACGTTTGAAGGCTCCAATTGCGATTATAGATAAGCGCCGTCCAAAGCCGAATGTGGCAGAAGTTATGAATATTGTTGGTAACATTGAAGGAAAAATTGCGATCTTAATAGATGACATCATCGATACGGCTGGAACGATTACATTAGCAGCAAATGCTCTTGTTGAACATGGGGCATCTGAAGTGTATGCATGCTGTACACACCCGGTATTATCAGGGCCTGCCATTGATAGAATTCAAAACTCCTCTATTAAAGAGTTAGTTGTAACAAATTCAATTGCTCTTCCAGAAGAGAAGAAAATAGAAAAAATTGTACACCTTTCAGTTGCGCCTTTAATCGGTGAAGCGATTATTCGTGTTCATGAGGAGCAATCAGTAAGTACACTTTTTGATTGATGATTAACTAAAGGGTTTAGACTTCCTCGTTTTAGGGCATTTTTTAAAGAGAGCCTTTTTAATAAAACGAGGAAGGGGATCTTTTTAATGACTTCAGTCCTACAAGCAAAGGAAAGAAAAGAATTCCGTGGATCTGTATTAACCCGTTTACGACAGGAAGGGAATATTCCTGCCGTCGTCTATGGGGCAAAAGTAGAAAGCAAGCCGATTTATTTCAGTGAGGCAGATTTTACGAAAATTGTTCGCAAGGTAGGTAGAAATGGCGTTATTTCATTGGATTTAGATGGTCAAAAACATAATGTTGTATTAAGTGATTATCAGGCAGATCCGATCAAAAATGAGATCATTCATGTTGACCTTCTTGCGGTAGATATGTCAAAGGAAATTACAGCGAATGTTCGTGTCGTCCTAATTGGGGATGCAGCAGGCGTAAAGGATGGCGGTGTAATGCAGCAGTCTTTACACGAAGTATCCATGACCGCTACACCTGATAACATTCCACAAACTGTAGAGGTCGATGTAACGAATATGCAAGTTAATGAGACAATGACGATAGCAGATGTAAAATCGAACCAAAGCTATGAAATCAATCATACTGAGGATGAAGTCATTGCTTCCATCCTTCCTCCAAAACAGGAAGTAGAAATTCATAGTGGTGAAAAACAGAACGAAGGTACACCTGAGAATGAAGAGGGAAGAGAAACGAAAGCAAGCGAAGAATAAAGAGGCTGATTAAAATTATGCCTTGCAAAAGTAAGGGTCTGGCTCGAAATGATTAGTCAGCCCCTTCTTTTTTAGATGGAATGAAGTATGACTTTTTTTAATTTGAGAAATGTCTAGCTCCAGCGCCTACCCCCGACGTACAGGATGTACTAGTGTCGGTAATGCGACAGGACGTCGCGTTTTTGTCGACCTCGAGGTCACAAGCCAATCCTCCCAGAAAGGTAAAGAACACCTTTCCGAGAGGCTCGTCTTGTGCTTGTCGGGGGTGAGCAAGGCGCTTCCGCATTTCAAATCGAATCGGGGGTGATAGTATGAAATTGATAGTGGGTTTGGGGAATCCTGGTAAACAGTATGAAAAAACAAGACATAATATCGGTTTTGAAGTGATTGACTCCCTTTCAAACAAATTTAACATCCCTCTTGATCAAGCGAAGTTCCAAGGAGTATATGGAGTTGGTCATGTACAGGGGGAAAAAGTATATTTATTAAAACCACTTACATATATGAATTTATCAGGAGAATCCATTATTGCTTTAATGGATTATTTTCAAATTGAAGATGATGAGCTCGTTGTGATTTACGATGATTTAGATCTGCCAGTTGGAAAAATCCGTCTGCGGCAAAAAGGGAGTGCTGGTGGTCATAATGGCATTAAGTCCACAATCGCTCACCTTGGTACACAAGAGTTTAACAGAATAAGAGTAGGCATAGATAGACCACCAGCTGGAATGAAGGTTCCAGACTATGTATTAGGACGATTTACGCAAGAAGAGCAAGAGCAAATGGGCGAGGTTATACAAAGATGTGCAGCGGCATGTGAAGCTTGGTTGTCTAAACCATTTTTGCAAATCATGAATGAATATAATCAGTAAAATCATATTTCACTATCTTTATCATAAGATAATATATCATTCTCTTTTATTTCTCATGAATAAGTTCCTTTTAAAGCGTTCATACTATAGGTATTAATGTTTTTATTAGGAGGAACGGGAATGGCCATTCATTATCATTGCCGTCATTGTGGTGTAAAGATTGGTACAATTGATGATACTGCAATCAATACAGAGCAATTGGGATTTCATTTGCTAAATCATGAAGAACGCCAAGAAATGATCACATACGATCAGACTGGCAACCTTCAAGTTAAGGCAATATGTGAAGATTGTCATGAAATGCTTCAACGAAATCCTGATTTTCATCAGAATGAATTTTTGATTCAATAACAGGCTTTGGACTGTCATCCAAAGCATTTTTCTATTTAAAAGATTAATCGAGTTTGAGAAATGTCTAGCTTAGGCGCTTGCGCTTTTCTAAGAGGAGGGTAGCCATGAAAGGGCTTAAACAGATAATAAGTCAGCAAGATGATCTCCAGTCCGTTTTGTCTGGTATTCGAGAAGGATTAAAGGAACAGCTTATATCAGGTTTATCGGGCTCCGTAAGAACATTTTTCTTAGCCTCTGTTTATGAACAGACAAGAAAGCCCATCTTGATCGTTACACACAATCTTCTGCAAGCACAGAAGCTGTATGATGATATTGTTCATTTAGTTGGGGAATCAGAAGTGTTTTTATATCCAGCGAATGAATTAATTGCTGCCGAAATTAGTATTGCAAGTCCAGAATTAAAGGCACAGCGAATTGAAGTATTAAATTATTGGAGCAAAAGCAGTAATGGGATCATGATTGCACCAGCGGCAGGCTTGAGAAAAATTCTTCCACCAGCAGCACTATGGAAAGAAAGCCAACTAACATTAAAAGTCGGCGATGAACTTCTGGAAGAACAGTTATTGATGTTCGTTCAAATGGGCTACTCACGGGTTGGTATGGTTTCATCTCCTGGGGAATTCAGTGTAAGAGGGGGGATTATTGATATTTACCCATTAACGGAAACAGATCCAATCCGAATTGAATTATTTGATACGGAAGTAGATTCGATCCGTTCTTTTTCACTGGAAGATCAGCGGTCTAAGGAGAAGCTATTGGAAGTGACGATTGGTCCGGCAACGGAATATCCTTTACAGCCGATGCATTTTAAAAAAATGATTGAAAAAATCGAAACGGGCCTAGGGACTAGCCTGAAAAAAATAAAAGATGATAAAGCAAAAACATTGCTTGCTCAAAATATTGGATACGAGCTTGAGCAATTAAAAATGGGCAGTAAACCAGATCAACTATTTAAATATCTTTCCTTAGCATATGAGGAAGAAAATAGTTTAGTAGACTATCTCCCGGAAAATGGACTCATTTTTGTTGATGAAGTCAGCCGTGTCCAAGAAATGAATGATTCATTAGAAAAGGAAGAGGCTGAATGGTACACAAGTCTATTAAGTGAGGGGCAAATCATTCATGATGTGAAAATATCACATAATTTACGTGGTTTTTTACAAAAAAAGAAACAGCCGCTCATTTATATGTCATTGTTTCTAAGGCATGTTCCAAATACAAATCCACAAAATCTTATAAATGTTTCCTGTAAGCAAATGCAGAATTTCCACGGTCAAATAAATGTTCTTAAAGCTGAGCTTGAACGCTGGAAAAAAGGAAGCTATACCGTTATTTTTCTTGGCTCTGATCAAGAAAGGGTTAAGAAGCTTACAAGAGTTTTAGAAGATTATGAAATTGAAGCAACGTTTATAGCAGAGGATCAGGACCTCCTTCTTAAAAAAGTTCAAATTATAGAAGGTAGTTTACAAACGGGGTTTGAGCTTCCAAGCCAAAGGCTTGCTGTTATCACAGAAGAAGAGCTTTTTAATAAAAAAACGAAAAAGCAGCCACGCCGGCAGAAGCTTTCCAACGCGGAGCGGATCAAAAGTTATTCTGAACTTAAGGTTGGCGATTATGTTGTCCATGTTAATCATGGGATTGGGAAATATTTAGGAATAGAAACGCTTGTGATTAACGGGGTTCATAAGGATTACCTGCATATTCGATATCAGGGCAGTGATAAACTCTATGTACCTGTCGAGCAGATTGATCTTGTCCAAAAATATGTAGGGTCTGAAGCAAAGGAACCGAAAATATATAAATTAGGCGGCAATGACTGGAAAAGAGTTAAAAAGAAGGTAGAATCCTCTGTACAGGATATTGCGGATGATTTAATTAAGCTTTATGCAGAGCGAGAAGCTTCGAAAGGACATGCTTATAGTCCAGACGGAGAGATGCAGCGCGAATTTGAAGCGGCTTTTGCCTATCAAGAAACAGATGATCAGCTGCGTTCAATCCATGAGATTAAAAAAGATATGGAACGAGAGCGTCCGATGGATCGTCTGCTATGTGGAGATGTTGGATATGGAAAAACAGAAGTCGCTATTCGAGCTGCATTTAAAGCAGTAGCAGATGGCAAGCAGGTAGCATTTCTTGTTCCAACAACAATCTTAGCACAGCAACATTATGAAACAATGAGAGAGCGGTTTCAAGATTATCCGATTGAGCTCGGCCTTATGAGTCGATTTAGATCAAGGAAACAACAGACTGAAACGATAAAAGGTTTAAAGGCGGGCACAATTGATGTTGTGGTCGGCACTCATCGGATTTTATCCAAAGATATTTCCTACAGAGATTTAGGGCTTCTGATTGTAGATGAGGAGCAGCGATTCGGGGTTACGCATAAAGAAAAAATTAAACAGCTGAAAACGAACGTCGATGTGCTGACGTTAACAGCCACACCAATCCCAAGAACTCTTCATATGTCCATGCTTGGTGTTCGTGATTTATCTGTCATTGAAACACCTCCTGAAAATCGTTTTCCTATTCAAACGTATGTCATGGAGTATAATGGCGGCATCGTAAGGGAAGCCATCGAAAGGGAGCTTGCGCGTGATGGCCAAGTATATTTCCTTTATAACAGAGTAGAGGATATTGAGCGAAAAGCAGAGGAAATCTCCATACTAGTTCCTGACGCCAGAGTGACATATGCTCACGGACAAATGTCTGAAAATGAATTGGAGTCCGTTATGCTAAGCTTCCTTGCGGGCGAATTTGATGTTCTTGTTAGTACGACGATCATTGAGACAGGTGTTGACATTCCAAATGTGAATACACTCATTGTCCATGATGCTGATAAAATGGGTCTTTCCCAGCTTTATCAATTAAGGGGAAGGGTTGGGCGCTCGAATCGGGTAGCGTATGCTTATTTCACATATAGAAAAGATAAAGTACTGACAGAAGTGGCGGAAAAGCGTCTTCAAGCGATAAAGGAATTTACAGAGCTCGGTTCTGGATTTAAAATTGCCATGCGAGATTTGTCTATTCGAGGCGCTGGAAACTTGCTAGGTGCTGAACAGCATGGCTTTATTGACTCAGTAGGCTTTGATTTATACTCTCAAATGCTTAAAGAAGCCATTGAGGATAGAAAAGGCAATATGGAGACACGAGAGAAGCAGAGATTAGAAATCGATCTTGAGCTGGATGCCTATATTCCTGATTCCTATATTTCAGATGGACATCAAAAAATTGAAATGTACAAACGCTTTAGGGGAGCTTCATCATTAGAGGATATTGAAGAGCTGAATGAAGAAATGATCGATCGTTTTGGAGAATATCCTGTTGAGGTATCCTATTTGTTCCAAGTGGCAGAAATGAAGGTCCATGGCGAGCTTTCGGGAATAGAAATCATTAAACAGACAAAAAATGAAGTATTGATTATGTTATCCGAAAAGGCTAGCGAACAAATTGATGGCCAAAAAATCTTCCAAATCACTAGTAAATTTGGCAGGACGGTTGGTCTTGGAATGGAAGGGAAAAAACTAAAGGCTGTCCTCTATATTAAAGGTATGAAATCCAATGAATGGTTAAATATAGCTTTTGAAGTGGTCCGAGGCTTTAATCAATCAAGGAAAGAGCAGCAAGGGCAAGCAATATAAGAGGATTATAAAGCATGTCGAAAAGGCATAATTTTTAAGTTTATCGCAGATTAACGGGCAGTAAGACCCCCACTTCAAGGATTCGCGTATGCAAAGAAGAGTAAGTGGGGGATCAACTGACCGTAAATGCCCGATTGGTTCAACTAACCATCAGTGGGGGATGAAGAAAAACCCCCACTGACGGAAGTTTCACTTTATTCATTCATGCTTTAGGATAAGTCAGAAAAAAGACTCGATAGAATAATTATCCAATTTTGGTACTCATTATATACGCAAGAAAAAATATTTGAGCGTGTATAGAACTTTCCAGATGAAAGATACTAAGTTCAAACATGGCGGTGTATTCATTTTCTCCCAAATATGGATCATAGCCAATGAGAAAAACTTTTAAGGTAAAAAAATCATCAGATGAAAGTGAGGCAACATTGGATGAAGGCAACTGGTATTGTTCGTCGAATCGATGATTTAGGGCGAGTGGTGATTCCTAAGGAAATCCGCAGAACATTGCGTATTCGTGAAGGAGATCCACTGGAGATTTTTGTGGATCGTGATGGAGAAGTCATTTTGAAGAAGTACTCACCAATTAGTGAATTAAGCGATTTTGCAAGAGAATATGCTGAAGCATTGTATGACAGCTTAGGAAATCCAGTCTTAATTTGTGACAGGGATACATACATTGCTGTTGCAGGTGGTTCTAAAAAGGATTATTTAAACAAAAGCATTAGTGAATTAATTGAAAAAACAATGGAGGACCGCAGTTCTGTTCTCATGAATCAGCCGGGAGATATTTCCCTCGTTGATGGGAATACAGAGTCCGTTTCTTCATACACAGTTGGTCCAATTATTGCAAATGGGGACCCGATTGGTGCAGTCATTATTTATGCAAAAGAGGATTCATTAGGAGAAGTTGAACAGAAGGCTGTTGAAACAGCTGCAGGCTTCTTGGCAAGGCAAATGGAATCATAAGGTAAAACTTTCATGAGTGGGCTCCCATAAGCTTTGGGAGCCCACTTGTTATTTGCGCTTTTCCTAAATAAAATTAGCTTTTTCGATAAATTCATTGTCACCATGCTATAATACTTTCGAGCTCAAGTTTGGAAGGAGATGGGCGATGAGGCCCGAGAATCATGCAAAAGATTTATTTAAAGGAGCTTTCATTTTAACAATTGCTGCCCTTATAACAAAAATACTAAGTGCGGTTTATCGAGTACCGTTTCAAAATATTGTAGGGGATGTTGGTCTTTATATTTATCAGCAGGTGTATCCTTTTTACGGAGTTGCATTGACATTATCTACATATGGATTTCCTGTTATCATATCTAAGCTATATGCAGAAGAGGCAAATAAGAAAGAAAAGTCTGGTATACAGCATTTATTTATTACAGCTGCTTTTATTTTATTTATGATAGGCTTTCTTGGCTTTGCAGCTCTTTATTGGGGTGCTGACATATTAGCAGCACAGATGAATGATCCACAGCTTGCTATTTTGCTGAAGGTAATCTCTATCACCTTTTTGATCTTTCCAATTGTCTCGTTGCTTAGGGGGTATTACCAAGGAAAAGGATACATGGTTCCTACGGCTGTTTCACAGGTAGGCGAGCAGCTAATAAGAGTGTTAACGATATTTTTGGCGGCTTTTTTGCTTATGGATCAAGGATATAGTCTATATATCGTTGCTGGAGGAGCTGCTTTTGGCTCTGTTACAGGGGGAATTGTCTCGATTCTTATTCTAGTTACCTTTTTTTGGTTCAGAAAAGGGAAAATTCATTCATCAATCGTAAAAATTGATTTTAAAAAAAGCAGAAAGATCGCTAGTATCCTTTTGCTACAGGGCCTAGCTGTTTGTGTAAGCAGCATGCTCCTTGTTTTCATGCAGATGGCTGATTCATTCAATCTGTATTCCTTGCTTATTTCCTCCGGTATGAAGGATCTAGATGCGAAAGAGCTGAAAGGAATTTATGACAGAGGGCAGCCATTAATTCAAGTAGGGATGGTTGTTGCGACATCTATGTCTTTATCATTAGTTCCAATCATAACGAGTGAGAAGCTGAAGGCAAGCCTTGACATGATGCATGAAAAAATCCGCCTTGCACTCAAAATAGGATTGTTTGTAGGGGTTGCTGCGACAGTTGGTTTGTGGAATATTATTACCCCTACGAACATTATGCTTTTTGAAAATAGCAATGGTTCTGATGTATTGGGTGTTTTGAGCATCATTATTTTATTAAGCACGATGATTATGACCATAACGGCCATTTTACAAGGTTTAGGAATAACCCTATTTCCCGCCTTTGTCATTCTTTGTGGCTTCGGGGTGAAATATGTCATGAATATGTTCCTCGTTCCGCAGTATCATACAATGGGAGCTGCAATGGCATCTTGTATTACTTTAAGCTTGATTATGGTTATATTGTTTTTCAAGCTTCGCAGTCATTTGAATACTCCCATTTTGAATGGGCGATTTTTGATTGTGATTAGTTTTGCTGCTTTTGTCATGTTCATTGTCCTGCAGGTTTATTTATATTTGACAGGATTCATACATCATTTTGGCCACGATCGTTTATTCGCAGGTTTTCAGGCGCTTAGTGCCGTTTTAGTTGGAGGTATTAGTTATCTATGGATCGTGTTAAAAGGAAATACCTTCAAAGAGGAGGAGCTTTCCATGCTGCCTTTTGGAAACAAGCTTATGATTTTGCTGCCTAAAAAGACTAGGAGATGAAAACGGAAATGTCAAAAATTACAATATTAGGGTTGGGAGCAGGAGACATTGACCAGCTTCCGCTTGGAGTATATCGATCTTTAAAAAGTGCCTCTCCCCTGTTTTTACGAACAAAGGAACACCCTGTTGTGATGGAGTTAGAAAAGGAAGGATTAGCATTCACTTCATTTGACAGTATTTACGAAAAGCATGAGCAATTTCACGATGTCTATGAAGAGATATGCAGTTATATATTAGAGGTCGCTGTCAAAGAAGATGTTACCTATGCAGTCCCTGGCCATCCGCTCGTTGCTGAACGCACTGTTCAGCTATTGCTAGAGCGAGCGGAAGAGAGTGGAGTAACCATTGAGATTGGCGGAGGACAAAGCTTCCTCGATGCTTTATTCCAAGCGTTAAAAATTGATCCGATTGAGGGCTTTCAGCTTCTTGACGGAACGAGTTTGAAAAAGGATGAAATGGAAGTTAAGCATCATACCATTATTGGACAGGTGTATGATCAGTTTGTTGCTTCAGAAGTGAAGCTTATCCTAATGGAAATCCTTCCATATGATTATATGGTGTATATTGTGACTGCTGCAGGGAGCAAAGAGGAGCAAATTCGAAAGGTTCCGCTATATGAACTTGATCGTGATATGGAGATTAATAATCTAACCTCGGTCTATGTCCCCCCTGTGACGGATGAAACCATTTTATTCAAAAAATTTAACAAGCTCCGTGAAATCATAGCTGAGCTGCGTGGGCCGAATGGGTGTCCATGGGATAAAAAGCAAACACATGAATCGTTAAAGAAATATTTAATTGAAGAAGCCTATGAATTAATTGAAGCGATTAATGAAGAGGATATTGACCATATGATTGAAGAGCTTGGTGATGTTCTTCTGCAGGTACTGCTTCATGCGCAAATTGGGGAAGATGACGGTTTCTTTTCTATTGAAGATGTCATAGAAGGGATTTCTGAAAAGATGGTACGCCGCCACCCACATGTATTTGGTGATAAAACAGCAGAAACAGAAGAGGATGTATTAAAAAATTGGCAGGATATTAAGAATGAAGAGAAGGGCTCCATAGAAGAGCAGTCCCTCCTTGATGGAATTGGAAGGTCCCTTCCCAACTTAATGGCTGCAGTTGAAATTCAAAAGAAAGCGGCAAAAGTTGGCTTTGATTGGAAGGAAGTCGGGCCTGCTTGGGCGAAGGTTAAAGAAGAAATCCGTGAATTTGAAATTGAAGTAGAGAAGGAAAGCGGCAATAAGATTCATGAGTTTGGTGATATCCTATTTGCATTTGTGAACATTGCCCGTTTTTATAAGATTGATCCTGAGGAAGCGTTATTTCTTACAAATCAAAAGTTCAAGCGCCGTTTCTCTTTTGTTGAAAAAAAGGTTAAAGAGAGCGGGAAAGATTTTTCTGACTTCCAATTGGAGCAATTAGACGAATTTTGGGAGGAAGCAAAGAAAATGGAGAGGAGAATGAATGATGAGATTAGATAAATTTTTGAAAGTATCGCGATTAATAAAAAGACGGACGCTTGCAAAAGAGGTTTCGGATCAAGGGCGAATTTTAGTAAATGGTCTGCAGGCGAAAGCAAGCACAACGGTTAAAGTCGGAGATGAGTTAGTCATTCGCTTCGGACAGAAGCTAGTAACGGTAAAAATTGATCGATTACAAGAGACAACAAGGAAAGAAGAAGCAGCTGAAATGTATACGGTTGTTAAAGAAGAAAAGGCTGAAGCAGAAGCTTAATTGCTATGCCTGATTTCTGAAAGTTCTATTTCACCCTCTCCTTTCATACACATGTACAAAAAGCTTGTACTTTTGTGATTGTGAGGAGATGTAGGATGAGTCAATATTATGAGCAAAATCCAACGAAATCGAATGTCCAAGAGCATGATGTAATTATGCGTGGGAGAAGGCTTTTAGACATTACAGGCGTTAAACAAGTTGAGAGTTTTGATAATGAAGAGTTTCTATTAGATACCGTTATGGGCTTTCTTGCGATTAAAGGTCAAAATTTGCAGATGAAGAACTTGGATGTTGATAAGGGAGTCGTCTCTATTAAAGGAAAAATATTTGATCTCGTTTATATTGATGATCAGCATGGAGAAAAAGCTAAAGGCTTCTTTAGCAAATTATTCCGATGACACTAAATATACAATTTATGACCATGCTGGCCATGATCGGCATGGGAATTGTCTTTGGTGCTTCCTTAGATACGTACAACCGTTTTTTAAAGCGCACAAAGCGAAAAAGTTGGCTTGTTTTTATTAATGATATCCTTTTTTGGATTGTACAAGGGTTAGCTATTTTCTATATACTATTTATTGTTAATCGTGGAGAATTAAGGTTTTATATATTTGTCGCCTTATTATGCGGATTTGCAGCCTATCAAAGTTTATTTAGAAGATTATATGTTCGTCTGCTGGAGATTGTCATCTCGATGATAATCTCTATTTATCGCTTTTTACTTAAATTATTCCATTACGTAATTTATAGACCGGTAAGAGGTCTAATTTTTGCTGTCATTTCGATTCTTCTCTTTTTAGGTAAGGGCCTTTTAGCGCTGCTAAACATCATCTACAAGCTAATATTGTTCCTATTAAAGGTGATTTTTCTGCCATTCAAATGGATTTTTCTACTTTTGTGGAAACTTTTGCCGAAAAATCTTAAAAAATCAGTCGAGAAGATATATAATAGAGTGGCAGGAATTTTAAGAGTAATGAAGAATTATTGTATGAATTGGATATCGAGATTGAAAAAACATAAAAAGTGAGGAGGGGATGCGAAATGGGTGCCATCCAGAAAAAGAAAGTAGCCAAAATTCAAACAAGCTATGCGGTGCAGCAAGAAGAAGTTGAGATTAATAAAGGTAGGAAAAGAAAGCTTTTATATAGAAGATTAGCTGTCTTTTTTATAGGCGCTGCTTTTATTTCATTTCTCATGATCTCTACACTCGTTTCGCAATCCGCTGCTCTTGAGGAAAAGAACGAGGAGAAAAAGAAGCTTAAAAACGAATTGGCAGTATTAAAGAAAAAGGAAGTTGACCTTGAAGAGGAAATTGTAAAACTGAATGATGATGAATATATAGCTAAGCTTGCTAGGAAGGATTATTTCCTTTCTGAAGAAAATGAAACGATCTTTAAATTGCCTGAGAAAAAGGAAAAGGAAGAAAAAAAGGAAAAAAAGGAAAAATCATCTGATTAGACCTTGTATTGAACTCTTTTCTTAAGTTCTGTATAATATATAGTAAGTATTTTTATATCTTTCAAGGAGGAAGTTTCTTTTTATGTCAATCGAAGTGGGCAGCAAGTTACAAGGAAAGGTAACAGGAATTACAAATTTCGGAGCGTTTGTGGAGTTACCGGAAGGCTCTACCGGTCTAGTGCACATTAGTGAAGTCGCAGACAATTATGTAAAAGATATTAACGATCATCTTAAAGTTGGTGATCAAGTTGAAGTAAAGGTCATTAATGTCGAAAAGGATGGAAAGATCGGTTTATCCATTAAAAAGGCAAAAGATCGTCCTGAAAGACCAGAAAGACCTGAAAGACCAGAAAGAGGCGACAGAAGAGAGTCAAGAGGAAATGCACATTCCGGGCGTCCACGTCAAGGCAGACCAAACGATAATCGCCCCTCTAGAGAAAATTTTGAGTCAAAGATGGCTCGTTTTTTAAAGGATAGTGAAGATCGTCTGTCATCTTTAAAACGCAATACTGAATCAAAGCGTGGAGGAAGAGGAGCTAGACGAGGTTAACTTGCTGCTTAGTTGATATATGATTTATATATAGCTGGGTTGAACGTTAATGATTCCCATTTGTAAAGACAAGTCAATTATTGGCTTGTCTTTTTGTATTATCTCTTTGTAAAAACAGCAAAAAAAGCGGAAGTATTAGTCGTAACTAATGCTTCCGCTTTTTTTGTCTTATGCTTGTCGCCCCTAATCGAGGCGCTCTCCGCTTTTCTGTATAGCGGCGGAGGGGATCGAACCCCCGACCTTACGGGTATGAACCGTACGCTCTAGCCAGCTGAGCTACACCGCCATGTTAAATTAATCACAAAGACAATAATACAAAGGATTTTTCTGAAAGTCAATGAAATATATGAGAATTTGTTTTCTTTTTGAACATTACGGAGAAATGCGTCGAACGAATAATGGAAGCCTGTCCGCCATTTTGACAAACTTCTAGCGGTATTAATTTTATAATAATCAGAATAATGAAGGATGGGGAGTGATGTTAAGTGGAAAAGGCAGAAAGGAATTTAGTCGAACCGCTCGGAGAAGTTCATTTTAACAAACCTAAATTGGAATTATCAAAAGGATTCATTAAATTTCAGTTACGAGTGGAAACCTTCTTTCTTAAAAAAGGCTACCTTCTATTGTTGATCGGATTTTTACTTGGCAGAGCTTTAATATTGTCCAAGCTTATGCCTTTTAGTCTCCCGTTTTTTGCTGCTGTTTATTTTATCAGAAGAGATAAAGCGCCTCTTGCTTTAATAGGGCTCATCGCTGGTGCAGCTACCATCTCCATTTCTAACGCCGTGTCGACCTTCGGGATTACCTTCATATTCTTATTTGTTTTTCGTGTTGCCAAGAAGTGGCTACATAATGAATTGCGTGCATTGCCATTCTTTGTTTTTTTTACCTTGCTCGGTGGAAAATTATTAGAGGATTTTATTTTAACAAAAACACTGACTATTTATGATGGAATGATGGCTGGTGTAGAAGCCAGCTTAGGGTTTATCCTCACACTTATTTTTATTCAAAGTATTCCGTTGTTATCTATTAGCAAGCGCAGGCAATCCTTGAAAACCGAGGAAATTGTTTGTTTAATCATTATGCTAGCTTCCGTTATGACAGGTACGATTGGCTGGTCACTCTATGATCTCTCCATTGAACATGTCATGAGCAGATATTTAGTTTTGCTTTTTGCCTTTGTTGCTGGGGCTACTGTCGGATCGACGGTAGGTGTTGTAACAGGCTTAATATTCAGCCTTGCCAATGTATCTAGCTTCTATCATATGAGTCTGCTTGCATTTGCCGGCCTGCTTGGCGGGCTTTTAAAAGAAGGAAGGAAGATCGGTGTTGCAGCTGGTTTATTGATTGCTACTCTATTAATTGGCATGTATGGAGAAGAAAATAGCCATCTATTAAAAACAGTACTGGAAACAGCTGCTGCTATTTTCTTGTTTATTCTTACTCCTCAAGCACTATTAACGAAGATTGCAAAGCATATTCCAGGGACGCCAGAATATGCAGCAGAACAGCAGCAGTATATGCGAAAGATGCGGGATGTCACAGCTCAAAGAGTGGCTCAGTTTTCCAATGTCTTTCAGGCACTTTCTAAAAGCTTTTCATCTTATGATGATCCATCTGAAGGGCAAAAGGGAGAAGAAGGAAGAGAGCTTGATTACTTTTTAAGCAATGTTACCGGGAAAACATGCCAAAATTGCTTTAAAAAGGATCATTGCTGGACAAGGAACTTTGATACAACATATGACTATATGAAAGAGATTATGAATGAATTAGATCATTTTGGCGAAACTTCTCCACGCCTGTCTAGGGATTGGGAAAAGCATTGCACTCGTTCAAAAAAAGTAAGAGAAACGATCCAGCAAGAGCTCACATTTTTTCATGCAAATCAAAAGCTAAAAAAACAAGTACAGGAGAGCAGAAAATTAGTTGCAGACCAATTAAGGGGCGTTTCTGAGGTAATGGGTGATTTTGCCAAAGAAATTCAAAGAGAACGGGAAAATCATCATAAGCAGGAAGAACAGATTTTAGAAGCCTTGCAGGACTTTGGCATCCATATAGAACAGGTGGAAATCTATAGCCTTGAACAAAGAAATGTCGATATTGATATGACAATTCCTTATTGCAGGGGACATGGGGAGTGCGAGAAGCTGATTGCTCCTATGCTTTCAGATATTTTAGGCGAAACGATTGTCGTGAAAAGTGAGGAATGTTCAACCTATCCAAATGGTTTCTGTCATGTTACTTTCCGTTCAGCCAAGGCATTTACAGTTGAAACGGGAGTTGCTCATGCAGCAAAGGGGGGCGGCTTTCTATCTGGAGACAGTTACTCCACAATGGAGTTAGGATGCGGAAAGTTTGCCATTGCGATTAGTGATGGGATGGGCAATGGGGAAAGGGCACATATTGAAAGCAAGGAAACGCTGCAGCTTTTACAAAAGATTTTACAATCAGGAATTGAGGAAAAAGTTGCTATAAAGTCAGTGAACTCTATATTATCGTTACGTACCACGGACGAAATATTCTCTACTTTGGATTTAGCTATGATTGACCTGCAAAATGCAGGAGCTGAATTTTTGAAAATAGGATCTTCACCTAGCTTTATTAGAAGGGGAAATAAAGTTTTTAAAGTAGAGGCAAGCAATTTGCCAATGGGCATTCTGCAGGAATTTGAGGTGGATGTTGTAAGTGAGCAGCTAAAAGCTGGAGATGTACTAATTATGATGAGCGATGGTATTTTTGAAGGGGCAAAGCATGTAGAAAATTTTGATTTATGGATGAAACGGAAAATTAGTGAGTTAAAAACAGATGACCCGCAGGATGTAGCTGATTTAATTATGGAAGAGGTCATCCGATCAAGATCTGGATATATAGAAGACGATATGACAGTGGTTGTCGCAAGGATAAAACATAACACGCCGAAGTGGACAAGCATACCCGTCCAAAATTTTAGAAAAAAGGCTAATTAGTTAATTTAACCTAAATCAATTAAATTCATGTATATTTCCCCTCCTTCAAGTCGAAAATGATAACGAAAAGCAGAAGCGACTTCGGAACATTCTTAGATTGTTCCTGTGAAGGTATCTAAAAAAGTGGAGGGGAGTTTTATGAAAACAGGTACATTAAAGCAAATTTTACTCATAACGGATGGTTGCTCTAACAAAGGTGAGGATCCGATTGCAATGGCAGCCTTAGCAAAGGAGCAAGGAATAACGGTCAATGTGATCGGTGTAATGGAAAGAGATGAAATTGATGAAAAGGGTATGACTGAGATAGAAGGCATCGCCATGTCAGGCGGTGGCGTTAGTCAGGTTGTCTATGCAAAGCAGCTTTCACATACCGTCCAAATGGTCACAAGAAAAGCGATGACACAAACACTGCAAGGTGTAGTGAACAGAGAGCTGCAGCATATTCTGGGTGGTGAGAAAACAGTTGAGGATCTCCCTCCTGATCAAAGAGGAGAGGTAATGGAGGTAGTGGATGAGCTCGGAGAAACAGCTCAGCTTGAAGTGCTAGTGTTAGTAGATACAAGTGCAAGTATGAAACATAAGCTGCCAATGGTAAAGGAAGCATTGTTTGATTTATCTTTAAGCTTAAATGCTCGGACTGGTGAAAACCGCTTTTCTGTTTTTGTATTTCCAGGGAAAAAGAAGGAGGTTGAAAAGCTTCTAGATTGGTCTCCGAACCTTGGATCTTTAACAAGTATTTTCAGTAAGCTAACGACAGGCGGCATAACCCCTACTGGTCCTGCGATTCGTGAAGCATTAACATATTTTAAGAAAAAACGTTCATTAAGGAGTCTGCTTTCCCGTGATGATGAATCATTCTTTGAAGAATCAGTTTAAAATCAATCATGGTACAGTAATTGAAGGGAAATGGCATCACAACCGCTATACGATTGTAAAGGAGTTAGGATACGGTGCCAATGGGATCGTGTATTTAGCGCAATGCCGCAATCAGCAGGTTGCGTTAAAAATGAGTGATAATGGAATGTCCATTACATCAGAGGTAAATGTTCTAAAATCCTTTGCAAAGGTCCAAGGTGATTGCCTAGGGCCTTCTTTGCTTGATGTTGATGATTGGGTTTACAAGCAGGGGCAAATTTCCTTCTATGTCATGGAGTATATTCAAGGCCCTGATTTGCTATCCTTCATTCAGCAAAAGGGACCATCCTGGATAGAGGCTGTCATCCTGCAGCTTCTGAACAATTTACATAGGCTTCATCAAAATGGATGGGTGTTCGGCGATCTTAAACCAGATAATTTAATTGTCACAGGTCCTCCACCTAGAATTCGTTGTATTGATGTTGGCGGCACAACGATTCAGGGGAGAGCCATTAAAGAATTTACAGAGTTTTTTGATCGAGGATATTGGGGGCTCGGCACGCGGAAGGCGGACCCTAGTTATGATTTATTTGCCGTTGCGATGATTCTTATTAATATTGCCTATCCAAAACGATTTAACAAAACATCTGGTGATCTGAAACAGCTAATATTCATGGTGCGGCAAAAAAAGGAGCTTCAAAAATATGAAGGAGTCATATTAAATGCACTACAGGGGAAATACCATTCAGCAGAAGAAATGAGAAACTCGATCCTGCAGCTTAATCAAGCTGGACCCCAGCCTAAAGCAACAAATAGAGCACCTATTAGTAATCAAAAACAAGCTCGTACGAACAAAATAGTGGTGAGCAGGCAAACACATTTGAAAAAGAAAAGAAGAGGCGGATTTCTGGAGACATTTTTCATTTTTCTCATTATCTCTCTTCTCTATATTTTCTATATATATGGTCAATTAGTTTGAATGACCTTACCTTTTGAATTCGGAATAAGGAAAATGTTATGCTTTAAGAAAATAAGAGAAGGAAGAAGTATATGCTAGATGCAAAGGTCAGAGCTTTTCTGCAGCGAAAAGGCATTGAATTAAATAACAAAAAGATTGTGATCGGGGTATCTGGTGGGCCAGATTCATTGGCTCTTCTTCATTATTTATGGCGGAAAAGACAAACTGATCAACTTCATCTTATTGCAGCACATGTTGATCATATGTTTAGAGGAGAGGAATCCTTGGCAGAAGCCCAGTTTGTCCGGGAATTTTGCGAAGAAAGGGAGATTCCCTTTGAGATGGAGCGAATCAATGTCCCTGAATATATTCAAGAATCAGGGAAAAGCTCACAAATTGTTGCAAGAGAATGTAGATACAATTTTTTTGGTAAAATTATGGACAAGTACGGTGCAGATTATCTTGCCTTAGGTCATCATGGGGATGACCAGGTTGAAACCATTCTCATGCGGTTAACTAGAGGTAGCTCAGGAGATGCTAGAGCGGGAATAGCCTTTGTAAGACCGTTTGGCAGGGGGGATATCCTTCGTCCTTTTTTATGCTTGAGCAGAGAGGAAATTGAAAATTATTGTGCGGACCATGGACTTGATCCGCGAAGAGACCCAAGCAATGAAAAGGGGATTTATAGCCGTAATCGATTTCGAAAGGAAATCATCCCATTTTTGAAGAAGGAAAATTCTCATGTACATGAACATTTCCAGCGTTTTAGTGAAGAAATTCAAAGTGATGAAGCCTTTTTGCAGGAATTAACTGTCCAAAAAATGAATAAAGTAATGGAGAAGAAAGATTCTCAGGAAATAATAATAAATATTAAGGAATTTCAAGCAATGCCAATACCTTTACAAAGAAGAGGTATTCAACTAATATTAAACTATCTTTATAAAATAAAACCTTCATCTTTATCTGCATTACATATTGAAAAAGTTTTTTTATTAATGAACAGTCCACACCCATCAGGAATACTTCATTTCCCAAACGGATTGAATATAGTACGCTCTTACGAAAGATGCCATTTTTCATTCCGTCTTCCTTCTATACAAACTTATCGTTATGATATGGTGGGACCTGGGAAATGGGAATTGCCAAATGGGAATAGTATTTCTTTTGAATATACGAATAGCTCTGAAGGCATCTCTCGATCTAATACCCTTCTTTTAAATCGTGATGACGTAACCTTACCGCTTGTGATTCGAACAAGAGAAGAAGGGGATCGCATGACGATAAAGGGTATGAAGGGTACAAGGAAAGTTAAGGATATTTTTATAGATAAGAAAATTCCTTTATTAGAGAGAAAAACTTGGCCAATCATAACAGATTTCAATGGCCAAATTCTATGGGTGCCGGGGTTAAAAGAGTCTCATTATTCAATAAAGCAACATGTTCATTCAAGTTATATTCTTTTAACGTACAAAACGATAAGGGACGAAAAAAGCTAGATCTTCCCTTATCTACTAAGCATTGATCTTCTAGGGGGCATTACAAACATGAAAAACGATATTGAAAAGGTGTTAATTTCAGAAGAAGAAATTCAAGAAAAGGTAAGAGCCCTTGGTGCAGAGCTTACAGAGGAGTATAAGGATCGTTTTCCTCTAGCTATTGGGGTATTAAAAGGGGCTATGCCATTTATGGCAGATTTGTTAAAGCGTATGGATACGTATCTTGAAATGGATTTCATGGATGTTTCTAGCTATGGAAATTCTACTGTTTCATCAGGGGAGGTCAAAATTGTTAAAGATCTTGATACTTCTGTTGAAGGTAGAGATATTTTAATCATTGAGGATATTATCGACAGCGGATTGACGTTAAGCTATTTAGTTGATTTATTCCATTATCGTAAGGCAAAATCAATTAAAATTGTTACTTTACTTGATAAGCCTTCGGGTCGTAAAACCAATTTGAAAGCGGATTATGTTGGGTTTCTTGTTCCTGACGAGTTTGTTGTTGGCTATGGACTTGATTATGCAGAAAAATATCGAAACCTTCCATATATCGGAGTGCTTAAACCAGAGGTATATAGTAATAACAATTAACAAAAAATATTTAAATGGATCACCTTATTAATAGACTTTACCTAAAAGGAATACACCTTGTAATGAAAAGTGTAATTCCTTGTATTGACACAATTTTCTATGATACTATACATTATAGTTTGTTTACCGTGGGAGGAGGTAAGGGATGAATCGGATCTTCCGAAACACCATCTTTTATTTATTAATATTTTTAGTCATTATTGGTGTTGTCAGTTTTTTTAACGGCAACAATGAGCCGACTAAACAAATTTCTTATGATGAATTTGTTACTCATTTGGAAAACGGAGATATTAAGTCCATTACAATGCAGCCAGAGAGAGGCGTGTTTGAAGTACGCGGACAGCTTGAAGGCTATGAAAAGAACCAGTATTTCATTACTTATGTAGTGAATAGCGATAATATTATTGATCGCATTGATGACCTAGCTCAAAAATCAAAAGTAGATTTTCTGCCAGCGAAGGAAACAAGCGGTTGGGTTACATTTTTTACTTCAATTATTCCGTTCATCATCATTTTCATTTTATTCTTCTTCTTGCTGAACCAAGCACAGGGCGGTGGAAGCCGTGTGATGAACTTCGGTAAAAGTAAAGCAAAGCTTTACGATGAGAATAAAAAGAAAGTCCGCTTTAAAGATGTTGCGGGTGCAGATGAAGAAAAGCAAGAACTAGTTGAAGTGGTTGAATTTTTGAAGGATCCTAGAAAGTTCTCTGAATTGGGAGCGAGAATTCCGAAGGGTGTTCTACTTGTAGGACCTCCAGGAACAGGTAAAACTTTGCTTGCACGTGCGGTTGCAGGTGAAGCAGGCGTTCCATTCTTCTCTATTAGTGGTTCTGACTTTGTTGAAATGTTTGTCGGTGTTGGGGCTTCACGTGTTCGTGATTTATTCGAAACAGCTAAGAAGAATGCTCCATGTATTATTTTTATCGACGAAATTGATGCAGTTGGACGTCAGCGTGGCGCAGGGTTAGGTGGCGGACATGATGAACGTGAACAGACACTGAACCAATTATTAGTTGAAATGGATGGATTCGGTGCAAATGAAGGAATTATTATCATTGCTGCTACAAACCGTCCAGACATTTTAGACCCAGCCTTATTGCGTCCAGGACGTTTTGACAGACAAATTACAGTAGATCGTCCTGATGTAAAAGGTAGAGAAGCTGTTCTTAAAGTACATGCACGAAATAAACCTTTAGATGAGGGTGTTAATTTAAAAGCTATTGCACAGCGTACACCAGGATTCTCAGGTGCTGACTTAGAAAACTTATTGAATGAGGCAGCTCTTGTGGCAGCTCGTCAAGATAAGAAAAAAGTTGATATGTCCGATATTGATGAGGCGACTGACCGTGTAATTGCCGGTCCTGCAAAGAAAAGCAAAGTCATTTCGAAAAAGGAAAGAAATATTGTTGCCTTCCACGAAGCAGGTCATACGGTTATTGGTGTCGTTCTTGAGGATGCAGAAATGGTTCACAAAGTAACGATTGTACCTCGTGGTCAGGCTGGCGGTTATGCAGTAATGCTTCCGAAAGAAGATCGTTTCTTCATGACAAAGCCAGAGCTTCTTGATAAAATTGTCGGATTGCTTGGCGGCCGTGTTGCAGAGGAAGTTGTTTTCGGTGAAGTAAGTACAGGAGCTCACAATGACTTCCAGCGTGCAACAGGAATTGCTCGTAGAATGGTTACTGAATTTGGAATGAGCGATAAGCTTGGTCCATTACAATTCGGCCAATCACAGGGAGGTCAAGTCTTCTTAGGAAGAGATTTTAACAATGATCAGAATTATTCTGATGCCATTGCCTATGAAATTGACCTTGAAATTCAACGCATTATTAAAGATAGCTATGAAAAGGCGAGAAAGGTTCTTACAGAAAATCGTGAGAAACTTGATCTTATTGCTAATACACTTCTTGAGGTTGAAACCCTTGATGCAGAACAAATCAAACATTTGATGGATCATGGAACTTTACCTGATCGTTCTGTAAAGGCAGACGAATCATCTTCTGATGAGGTTAAAGTAAATATTAACATCAATAAAGAAGATAATGATGTCTCCATGGAAATACCAGAAGCAAGGGAAAACACAACACCGGCAGAAGAGGAAAATCCGCCTGCAATCGGTGAAGATCGAAAAGAATAGATGATTAAAAGCGCTCGTGATGAGCGCTTTTTTTTATACGTTAAGAAAGTATAAATTGCCAGCGCAGAAGATGATCCGACGCAGTTGCCAATTTTAAGGATTAAGTACGACGGACAGGATGTCCTAGTCGGGCGAATGCCACAGGACGTGGCATATGTGAGCGCGATAAGTGCAACTACGCCTCTGTCTTCGCCTTTCCAAGGCTCGCCAATCGGCGAGTTTACTTTATGAATAAATTTTTTGAGTTAGAGAAATGTCTAGCTCTATAAAATCATTTCCAATTACACGATCACATTCAAGTTATGTTATGATGTTTTCAGTGAAAAACCCCTCGTTTTTATATATAAATAATAAAGTGGTGAGATAATTGATATTTGTTTTTGATATTGGTAATACAAATATGGTATTAGGGGTATACGATGGTGATGAACTGAAATACCATTGGAGAATTGAGACAAATCGAAATAAAACAGAAGATGAATACGGAATGGTGATAAAGTCTCTTTTTGATCATGTTAAGCTAACTTTTTCTGACATCGAAGGAATTATTATTTCTTCTGTCGTACCGCCTATTATGACAGCGCTTGAGCGGATGTGTGATAAATATTTCCAAATAAAACCTCTGATTGTTGGACCAGGAATAAAAACAGGATTAAATATTAAGTATGAAAATCCGAGAGAAGTGGGCGCGGATCGGATTGTGAATGCGGTAGCAGCTATTCATGATTATGACAGCCCGCTTATTATTGTAGACTTTGGAACTGCAACGACCTACTGCTATATAAACGAAAAGAAACAATATATGGGTGGTGCAATTGCTCCTGGAATTGGTATTTCAACAGAGGCTCTTTATTCCCGAGCTGCTAAGCTGCCAAGAATTGAAATTGCTCGTCCAGATGGCATTATCGGAAAGAATACAGTGTCTGCTATGCAGGCTGGAATCTTATTTGGTTATGTAGGACAAGTTGAGGGAATCGTAAAAAGAATGAAGGAACAGGCAACTGAAAATCCTACAGTCATTGCGACTGGCGGTCTAGCAGGTTTAATTGCAAAGGAATCAACCATTATTGATATTGTTGATCCGTTTCTAACCTTGAAAGGTCTGCAGCTAATTTATAAGCGTAATATTGAGTCATCAAAATAATGAAAAACAACTATGAATGAACGTTTGAAAGGGAGTAAAAAAATGGGTGATTATTTAGTCAAAGCGCTTGCCTATAATGGCCAGGTTCGTGCATATGCAGTTCGTACGACAGAAACGATTGGAGAGGCGCAAGTGCGTCATCAAACATGGCCAACTGCATCTGCTGCGCTAGGGAGAGCGATGTCAGCAGGTGTTATGATGGGTGCAATGTTAAAAGGTGAAGAGAAGCTAACGATAAAAATCGAGGGCGGCGGCCCAATCGGTGTTATCTTAGTAGATAGCAATTCAAAGGGTGAAGTAAGAGGATATGTAACGAATCCACAAACGCATTTTGATTTAAATGAACATGGCAAGCTTGATGTCCGGCGTGCGGTCGGTACAACAGGTTTGTTAACTGTTGTGAAAGACATTGGTATGAAGGAACATTTTACTGGCCAAGTCCCAATTGTTTCAGGGGAATTAGGGGAAGATTTTACGTATTATTTTGTTACTTCAGAGCAAACCCCTTCATCCGTTGGGGTAGGCGTACTTGTAAATCCTGATAACACGATTCTTGCTGCAGGAGGCTTTATTATACAATTAATGCCTGGGACGGAAGAAGAGACTATTTCTGATATTGAAAATAGGTTAAAGTCAATACCTCCTGTATCCAAGCTTATTCAGCAAGGCTTAACCCCAGAAGAATTGTTAGAAAAGATTTTAGGAAAAGAAAATGTGAAAATTTTGGAAAAACAGCCTGTTGCCTTTGTATGTACATGCTCAAAAGAAAGATTTGGAGCTGCTATTATAAGCTTAGGTGCTGAAGAAATACAGGAAATCATCAATACAGAAGACAAAGCTGAAGCACAATGCCACTTCTGTAATGAGGTTTATCATTATTCGAAAGAAGAATTAGAAGAATTTAAACAAGAAGCAAAGCAATAGGCTAAGGGGAGAGTATTCATTGAAGAAGGAGAGGCTAAAGAGGGAGAAGCTTTGGTTAGTCATAGCCCTACTTATTTTGTTAAATTGCATAACGGTTGTTTTTTTTCTTGCTAAAGGGAATACAGGAAATAATGAAACAGTGGCAACAGTAGGCAAGGAAAAGATCACCCGACAGGAATGGCTAAATGAGATGGAATCAAGATATGGCAAGGAAATATTAAAAGAATTAATTGACCAAAAAGTGATTGAAGCAGCCGGGGAAAAATATAAGGTTAAAATATCGGATAAAGATGTTGAACGTGAATTAACAATGATCAAATCCATGTACGGCTCATCTGGAGGCTACCAAGCAGTCGATGAGGACAAATGGAGGGAGCAAATCAAAAATACCTTAATGCTTGAAGAGCTTCTGACTAAAGATGTGGAAATATCAGAAAAAGAAATAAAGGATTACTACGAACAAAATAAAGAGCAATATATTTTGCCTGATTCTTATCATATATCCCAGATCATCGTCGAAACAAAGGAAGAAGCAGAGCAAACCATAAAGGAATTAGAGAATGGTTCCAGTTTTTCCGTATTGGCAATGGAACGCTCGATTGATGAATTTACAGCTAATTTGGGCGGAGATGCAGGATATGTGAATGAAAATAGCGGGCGCTATACGAAGAAATTTATTAACCAAATAAAAAGCATAAAACCGGGTAAATGGAGTAAACCTATCAAAGTGGAAGATCATTATGTGATCGTTATGATGCATGAGCATGTCAAAGGAAAAGAATACTCCTATAAAGAAGTAAAAGACCAAATTCGCAGACAAATGGCATTAGAACAAATGGATACACCAGTTTCAGCAAGACCATTCTGGAATGAACTGGACATAGAGTGGTTTTACGGAGATACAGAAGCGCAATAGAAAAGTGGAAGCGCCTTCGGAATAGATATTTTTCTAACTCGAAAATTCATGCTTTGCTAAAAACACGGACAAGTTCCGTGTTTTTGCATTTCACCAGATTAAGATGGATAGAATAGTATAGGTTAAAGAAATATAGGCAAAAGGATGATTTTTTGTAAAAATAATACATTTCTAAATGAAATCATTTGACATTTTTGAGTATTCGTATTAAATTTTAATTAAACCAATATAAATACTCGGAAATAAGGAGTGGAGAATATGCCTCGTATAGCAAATTCTATTGCAGAGTTAGTTGGACAGACGCCGATTGTTAAGCTTAATCGAATGGTTGATGAAAATAGTGCAGATGTGTATGTAAAATTAGAATATATGAATCCTGGAAGCAGTGTAAAAGATCGAATTGCCCTTGCAATGATTGAAGCAGCGGAGGAAAGTGGAGCCTTAGAACAGGGATCGACGATTATTGAACCGACAAGCGGTAATACTGGAATTGGCCTTGCGATGATTGCAGCTTCCAAAGGCTATAAAGCCGTTTTAGTGATGCCGGAAACAATGAGTATGGAAAGACGAAATCTTCTTCGCGCATATGGAGCAGAGCTAGTATTAACACCTGGAACAGAAGGGATGAACGGTGCCATTCGCAAAGCTGAAGAGCTGGCAAAAGAGCACGGTTACTTCATGCCGCAGCAATTTGAAAATCCATCGAATCCAGACATTCATCGCCGAACAACGGGTAAAGAGATTGTCGAGCAAATGGGTGATCAGCTTGATGCATTTATTTCAGGTGTCGGAACTGGCGGGACTATCACAGGTGCTGGTTCTGTCCTTCGTGAAAAATATGAGAGTGTAAAAATCTATGCGGTTGAACCAAACGATTCTCCAGTTCTTTCAGGTGGGAAGCCAGGACCTCATAAAATCCAAGGGATTGGTGCTGGCTTTGTGCCAAAAGTTCTCAATGAAGAAATATATGATGAGATCATAAAGGTAACGAATGACGAGGCATTTGAATATGCTCGCCTTGCAGCAAGAGAAGAAGGGATTCTTGGCGGAATATCTTCTGGAGCAGCCATTTTTGCAGCCTTAAAGGTAGCGAAGGAGCTTGGGAAAGGAAAGAAGGTTCTTGCCATCATTCCTAGTAATGGAGAGCGCTATTTGAGCACTCCTTTATATCAATTCGAAACAGAATAATGAAGCAAAAGCAATAGCTGAAATTAGCTGTTGCTTTTTTCATGCTTCATGTATGATAAAAAAAGAGAATTGATGAGGGGTGACATTCCTTTGAAGAAATTTAATATATATGCAAAAAAGTGCACGATTTCGTTAAACCAATTTTTTATACAATACCGTCATTTAACAGCGGACAAGCAGCATCATGTCCTATTAGAAAGCGGGAGGGGTGGGCGTTATAGTATAGCCGCTTTTGACCCAGAAACTGTTCTAATCGGTAAAAATTCAAAGCTCGAAATTATTGAGCCGGAAGGAAGACAGATTTTTGAAGGAAATCCCCTTCATTTATTGATGGAATGGCTGCGTCAATTCCAAGTGGAGAAAGTGGACGAACTTCCAGATTTTCAGGGCGGTGCTATTGGCTTGATTAGCTATGATTATGGCCGTTATATTGAGCGCTTGCCTTCTGTCGCCATGGATGATCTGCTCATTCCTGATATTCATTTTTTAGCTTTTAAAGAATGGTTTGTATTTGATCATAAAGATGAAACTTTATGGATCATGTTTTTATATGGAGAAAATGAAGATAAGCAGGCTTTAGAAATAAGAGCCGAGGAATGGATAAGTCGTTGGGTGGCGGAAACTTCAAATGTTCCGTCTAAAAAAGCTTTTCATAAAAATGATCAGCTTGAAGTTTCCATGAATGAAGAGGAATTTATTCAAGCTGTTGAAAAGGTTCAGCATTACATTTCACAGGGAGATGTGTTTCAAGTTAATCTGTCTGTTCGCCAAAGTCAGCCGATCGGTGTGGAGGCCATTGATGTATATGAACAGCTCCGGAGATTGAACCCATCTCCATATATGGGCTATTTCCACACGCCAGAATATCAGCTTGTAAGTGGATCACCAGAGCTTTTGATAAAGAAAAAAGGTGAGGAGGTCAGCACACGTCCAATAGCAGGAACGCGGTCGCGCGGAAGGGATGAAGCTGAGGACTTCGAGCTTGCAAACGAATTAATTGAAAATGAGAAAGAACGAGCCGAGCATGTGATGCTTGTTGATTTAGAAAGAAATGATCTTGGGCGTGTCTGTAAATTTGGATCTGTTGAAGTGAATGAATTTATGGTGATTGAAAAATATTCCCATGTCATGCATATCGTGTCGAATGTACGTGGAGAATTAGCCTATGGGAAGGATGGTTCCGATTTAATTGATGCTGTATTCCCGGGAGGAACGATTACAGGAGCACCAAAGGTTCGAACGATGGAAATCATCGAAGAGCTGGAACCAGTAACGAGAGGTCCTTATACCGGCTCGTTAGGATGGATCAATTACAGCGGTGATCTAGAGCTAAATATTATTATTCGGACGATGATTGTAAAAGAAGGAAAAGCTCATGTACAAGCAGGTGCAGGAGTTGTCATTGATTCAAATCCAAAAAATGAGTATAAGGAATCATTAAAGAAGGCGATTGTCCTTTGGAAAGCAAAAGAGATGGCTGAACAGGAAGAAGGTAACGAGACATGATTTTTATGATTGATAACTATGATTCATTTACCTATAATCTCGTGCAATACCTCGGAGAGATTGGCGAGGAATTAATCGTCAAAAGAAATGATGAAGCATCGATTGAAGAGATTCGTCATAAGCAGCCGAAGTTTTTAATGGTTTCGCCCGGTCCTTGTACTCCAAATGAGGCAGGAATTAGTCTTGAAGCGATAGAGACCTTTGCTGGTCACATTCCTATTTTCGGTGTTTGTCTCGGACATCAATCAATTGCGCAAGTGTTTGGCGGGGATGTCGTCCAAGCCGAGCGTCTAATGCACGGAAAAACATCCGACATTTATCATGATGGAAAAACGATTTTTCAAGGCATGCCTAACCCATTTCCAGCAACGAGATATCATTCCTTAATTGTCAAAAAGGAAACTCTTCCACCATGCCTGGAAGTGTCCGCCTGGACGGATGAGGGAGAAATAATGGCTATTCGTCATAAAGAGCTTCCTATAGAGGGAGTGCAATTTCATCCAGAATCGATCATGACGAAAGCAGGCAAGGAATTGCTGAGAAACTTTCTTCACTTTTATCGCGGATAGGAGGGAGAAATGTGTTTTTATATATGAATGGCGAACTCGTTCGGAAGGAAGAGGCGTCTATTTCTCCATTTGATCATGGATTCCTATACGGTATGGGCTTGTTTGAAACATTCAGAACCTATAATGGTCATCCGTTTTTATTAGATGACCATTTGGAGCGACTGAATAACAGCTTGGAGGTTTTAAATATAAAGGCTCTGTATTCAAGGGAAGAAATCCTTGCTTCAATCCATCTTTTATTGAAAGAGAATCAATTAACAGACGCCTATATTCGGTTGAATGTATCAGCTGGTATGGGTGAAATCGGATTGCAAACAGAACCTTATACACAACCGAACTTGATAATGTTTACAAAGCCACTTCCGCAAAGAAATCCCTTTTTGGAAAAAGAAGCGATTATTCTGAAGCTAAAGCGCAATACACCAGAGGGGCTAGAGAGGTTAAAATCTCACCATTATTTAAATAATATTTTAGCGAAGAGAGAAATGGGAGATTCACATGAATGTGAAGGCATCTTTCTTACAGATGAAGATTTTTTAGCAGAAGGAGTTGTATCCAATCTATTTTGGATTAAGGACAAAATCCTGTTTACTCCTACAGTTGAAACTGGAATCCTAAATGGTATTACAAGACAATTTGTATTAAAGCTTGCTGGCAAATATGGAATGACGATTAAAGAGGGATTTTTCACCCTCGATCAAGTCATGAAGGCAGAAGAGATCTTTGTCACGAACTCGATTCAAGAGATTGTCCCAATTGCTTTGTTTAATGGGAAAAAGATGCCTGGCATTATGGGGAAAAAAATAATAGAGCTACAACAGCTTTATGATCAATTTTCAAAGGTTTTATGGAGCAGAAAAGAGCTGTAAAGGAGTTATGTTGTAATGAATGTGATCAAATGTGGGCCTTATTCATTGGATTATGAAAGTAAGACGTTGATTATGGGGATTTTAAATGCAACCCCTGATTCTTTTTCTGATGGAGGAAGGTTTAATCATATCGATAGAGCCGTTGAGCGGGCGTTGCAAATGGTTAAAGATGGGGCTGATATCATTGATATTGGCGGAGAATCCACCCGGCCAGGCTTCGATGCTGTTCCATTAGAGGAGGAGTTAGAAAGGGTGATCCCTGTCATAGCGGCCATCTCTAAAGAAGTAAATGCTCCTATATCGATAGATACTTATAAAGCGGAAGTAGCTAGACAAGCCATTAAGGCTGGCGCCCATATTATTAACGACATTTGGGGCGCGAAAGCTGATCCAGATATGGCATCAGTTGCTGCAGAGCTACAGGTTCCTATTATTTTAATGCATAATCGAAAGAATCAAGATTATACTGTTTTCTATCGAGATGCCGTAAACGATTTATATGAGAGTATCACGCTAGTGAAAAACGCTGGTGTGAAAGATGAAAATATTATTCTAGATCCAGGCATTGGTTTTGCGAAGGATTTAGACTTGAATCTTGAAATGATGAGACATTTGGACAAGCTTGTTTCGATTGGCTATCCAGTTTTATTAGGGACATCTCGGAAATCAATGATCGGAAGTGTTCTAGATTTGCCTGTCCATGAGCGGATGGAAGGGACAGGTGCGACCGTTTGTTACGGAATCCAAAAAGGGTGTCAAATCATTCGGATTCATGATGTGAAGGAAATGAAGCGGATGGCTACAATGATGGATGCACTTATGGGGAAAGGGATATAACATTTATGGATCGAATTATAATAAATAAAATGGCGTTTTATGGCTATCACGGTGTTTTTCCAGAGGAAACCCGGCTTGGTCAACGATTTATAGTAGATTTGACTGTGGAGACAGATTTGAAAAAGGCTGGAGAGTCAGATCATCTCGAGGATTCAATTAATTATGGTGAGCTATATCAAGTTTGTAAAGATGTTGTTGAAGGGAAACCTTTGAAACTCATAGAAGCTGTGGCTGAAAAGATTGCCGGGGAAATGTTAGACCGATTTCATGCTATTTCCCAAGTGACAGTGAGGATGATTAAGCCTGATCCCCCAATTCCTGGCCATTATGAATCAGTAGCCGTTGAAATTACAAGGGGTAGGTAAATATGAATAATGACGCTTATATTGCTTTAGGTTCTAATATTGGCAACCGGTTTGAAAATATTAAAGCAGCCATTACAAGTATTGAGGCTGCTCCAAAAATAAAAGTGGTAAAAACCTCCTCCATCTATGAAACAGACCCGGTAGGATATGAAGAGCAGGATCAATTTTTAAATATGGTGATTCAAGTGAGAACAGACTTAACGTCGACTGAATTACTTGATGTTTGCTTAGAAATTGAAAAAAAACTTGGGAGAAAAAGGGACATTCGATGGGGACCTAGGACAATAGACCTTGACATTTTGTTGTATAATCAAGAAAATATTAATTCAGAGAAGTTAATAGTTCCTCATCCTCGGATGCATGAAAGGGCTTTTGTCATCATTCCTCTATTAGAGATTCAGTCTGGCACCAAAATTCCGACGATGGAAACTCCTCTTCAAACAGTTTTAGAGGATATACCAGATAGAGAGGGAGTACGAATATGGAAGCAGAAAAATGGGGAAGACGTATTCGCGCTTTTCGAAAATTAAAAGGCTATACACAGGAAAGCTTTGCAAGGCAGTTAGGTGTATCTGTTTCAATCCTTGGAGAAATTGAAAGGGGAAATCGGATGCCAGCTCTAGATTTTTTAGAACGAATTGTACGCTTGCTAAATATTACTATTGAAGATCTGACTCCACCGGAGGAAAATGAGTAATAGATTTATTTTTTGGCTAATAAGAAAGTTTAAGTTTATTAACTACTAAAGTAAAGTGTGTGTTTAATCATTTATCTGCTAATAAAAGGAGGGTCCACATGTTCAAAATTGGTGACATTGAATTAAAAAACCGTGTTGTTCTTGCTCCAATGGCAGGGGTATGTAACTCGGCGTTTCGTCTCACTGTCAAAGAGTTTGGCGCCGGACTTGTATGTGCAGAAATGGTCAGCGACAAAGGGATTGTGATCAAAAACGAGAAAACGATGAACATGCTTTATATAGATGAAAGAGAAAAGCCGCTAAGCTTGCAAATTTTTGGCGGTGAAAAAGAGACGTTAGTTGAAGCCGCTCAATTTGTTGATAAAAACTCAAATGCTGATATTATCGATATTAATATGGGCTGCCCTGTTCCGAAAATCACGAAATGTGATGCAGGAGCTAAATGGTTGCTCGATCCAGATAAAATCTATGAAATGGTTTCTGCCGTAACGGCTGCTGTTGACAAGCCTGTAACAGTTAAAATGCGTATGGGCTGGGATGAGGACCATATTTATGCTGTCCGAAATGCTCAAGCTGTTGAGAGTGCAGGAGGAAAAGCTGTTTCCTTACATGGACGTACCCGCGTACAAATGTATGAGGGAAAAGCAAATTGGGACATCATCCGCGAAGTTAAGCAAAATATTAACATTCCTTTAATAGGAAACGGTGATGTCATGACGTCTCAAGATGCGAAGCGTATGCTTGAAGAAACTGGCTGTGACGGCGTTATGATCGGCCGAGCTGCATTAGGAAATCCGTGGATGATTTATCGTACTGTGAAGTATCTTGAAACAGGCGAATTAATGGATGAGCCAAGTGTTCGCGAAAAAATTGATGTATGTATCCTTCATCTTGACCGATTAATCGCGCTAAAAAATGAATATATTGCAGTTCGTGAAATGCGAAAGCATGCAGCTTGGTACTTGAAGGGTATTCGCGGAAACGCGAAGGTACGCAATGCTGTTAATGAATGCAACACAAGAGAAGATCTTGTCACTTTATTAACTGCACTTGTAATTGAGGCTGAAGAGAAAGAACAAAGCCAAATGCAAGTTGGATAAAGTGATCCTTTGGAGATTCGGACACACAGGGTGTGCTATTTCAGATTTTGATAGTAGATAATCTTTTGTAATATCTTCCATCCTATGTTCCTATGTTGATTGTTAATCTGCGATAAAGTTTGACATAGCCTTATTCTTTATCTATAATACTTTTCATATAAAGAGAACTGCCAGTGGACATGCTGGCAGTTTTTATTCTATTTATAAACATTAATGATGTCTATGCAGTCCACTTTGTGTAAAATAAGTATGGGAATCTTTAATATCGCAGTTTTACACTTTACATAAAAAGATCTACAAATTGGAGATGATACAAGTGAGTCAGAGCCATGAAGAATTAAATGACCAAATTATTGTCAGAAGGGAAAAAATGAATAGCCTGCGTGAAAAAGGGCTAGATCCGTTTGGAAAACGTTTTGAACGTTCCCATCAGTCAAAAGAGTTAATTGAACAATACGGAGAGTTTGAAAAAGAAGACTTAGAACAGAAAAATGTTTCAGTAACAGTTGCTGGCCGTATTATGACTAAGCGCGGAAAAGGAAAAGCTGGATTTGCTCATATTCAAGATTTAACAGGACAAATTCAACTATATGTTCGTAAAGATGCTGTAGGTGATGAAAAGTATGAGATTTTCGACAGTGCGGATCTTGGCGATTTAGTTGGCGTGTCTGGTACACTTTTCAAAACACAAGTAGGAGAACTTTCTATTAAAGTTCAGGGATTCGAACTATTAACAAAGTCACTACGTCCGCTTCCTGATAAGTTTCATGGGCTTAAGGATGTTGAACAGCGGTACCGTCAGCGTTATTTAGATTTAATTATGAGCGAAGAAAGTAAAAATACTTTTGTAACTCGTAGCCGTATTATTCAATCTATGCGCCGTTATCTAGATAGTCTAGGATATCTAGAGGTAGAAACACCAATGATGCATTCAATTGCAGGAGGTGCATCTGCGCGTCCATTTATCACGCACCACAATGCCCTTGATATGGAGCTTTATATGCGTATTGCTATTGAGCTGCATTTAAAACGATTAATTGTTGGTGGATTAGAAAAGGTTTATGAAATTGGCCGTGTATTCCGCAATGAAGGGGTTTCTACTCGTCACAATCCTGAATTCACAATGATTGAATTATATGAAGCGTATGCTGATTATCGTGATATCATGAGCTTAACTGAAAACTTAATTGCACATATCGCTCAAGAGGTCCATGGAACAACGAAGATCCAATATGGTGAACATGAAGTAGATCTAACACCTGAATGGAAAAGACTTCATATGGTAGATGCGATTAAGGAATATACTGGTGTAGACTTCTGGAAAGAGATGACGACCGAGGAAGCTAGAAGTTTAGCAAAAGAACATGGTGTTGAAATTACTGAGCATATGCTCTATGGACATATTGTTAATGAATTCTTTGAGCAAAAGGTCGAGGAGAAATTGATTCAGCCGACATTTATTTTTGGGCATCCTGTTGAAATCTCTCCTCTTGCGAAGAAAAATGACGAAGATCCTCGTTTTACAGATCGTTTTGAGCTGTTTATTGTCGCTCGTGAGCATGCTAATGCATTTACAGAATTAAATGATCCTATTGATCAAAGAGAGCGCTTTGAGGCACAGCTAAAAGAACGTGAACAAGGTAATGATGAGGCACATATGATGGATGATGACTTTATTGAAGCGTTAGAGTATGGTATGCCTCCAACTGGAGGACTTGGAATAGGAATAGATCGATTAGTTATGTTATTAACGAATTCTCCTTCTATTAGGGATGTACTTCTATTCCCATTAATGCGCCATCGTTAAATTTCCTTAAAAGGCAAGGTACTATTGTACCTTGCCTTTATATATGAGTGTATGATGGAATAGTGTCAAAGTATGAAGCAGTCATTCTATTAAAAGCAAAAAATCTTATAAACTTCCGTCATTAAAATAGATTCTATTTTCTGGTTGTGCAGAGTGGAATAATTCGAATATTTTTTCTTTGTTTTTTATCTAAAAAACATATTGCATACAAGTGTTAATGGTGATATATTAGTATCTGTTGCTGCAAAGATAGCAACTTTGAAATAAAAAAAGTTCAAAAAAGTTGTTGACTCAACTTAACGAATCTGGTAATATTAAAAAGTCGTCTTAAACGACAGAAACACTTGAATTTGTTCTTTGAAAACTGAACGAACAAAAACGTCAACGTTAATTCAAAGTCTTTTTATAAGACATTTTTAAGAGCTAATCTTACTCTTTATTGGAGAGTTTGATCCTGGCTCAGGACGAACGCTGGCGGCGTGCCTAATACATGCAAGTCGAGCGGACTTGTGAGAGCTTGCTCTCGCAAGTTAGCGGCGGACGGGTGAGTAACACGTGGGCAACCTGCCTGTAAGACTGGGATAACTTCGGGAAACCGGAGCTAATACCGGATAATTCTTTCCTACACATGTAGGAAAGCTGAAAGATGGCTTCGGCTATCACTTACAGATGGGCCCGCGGCGCATTAGCTAGTTGGTGAGGTAACGGCTCACCAAGGCAACGATGCGTAGCCGACCTGAGAGGGTGATCGGCCACACTGGGACTGAGACACGGCCCAGACTCCTACGGGAGGCAGCAGTAGGGAATCTTCCGCAATGGACGAAAGTCTGACGGAGCAACGCCGCGTGAGTGATGAAGGTTTTCGGATCGTAAAACTCTGTTGTTAGGGAAGAACAAGTACCGTTCGAATAGGGCGGTACCTTGACGGTACCTAACCAGAAAGCCACGGCTAACTACGTGCCAGCAGCCGCGGTAATACGTAGGTGGCAAGCGTTGTCCGGAATTATTGGGCGTAAAGCGCGCGCAGGTGGTTCCTTAAGTCTGATGTGAAAGCCCACGGCTCAACCGTGGAGGGTCATTGGAAACTGGGGAACTTGAGTGCAGAAGAGGAAAGTGGAATTCCACGTGTAGCGGTGAAATGCGTAGAGATGTGGAGGAACACCAGTGGCGAAGGCGACTTTCTGGTCTGTAACTGACACTGAGGCGCGAAAGCGTGGGGAGCGAACAGGATTAGATACCCTGGTAGTCCACGCCGTAAACGATGAGTGCTAAGTGTTAGGGGGTTTCCGCCCCTTAGTGCTGCAGCTAACGCATTAAGCACTCCGCCTGGGGAGTACGGCCGCAAGGCTGAAACTCAAAGGAATTGACGGGGGCCCGCACAAGCGGTGGAGCATGTGGTTTAATTCGAAGCAACGCGAAGAACCTTACCAGGTCTTGACATCCTCTGCCAACCCTAGAGATAGGGCGTTCCCCTTCGGGGGACAGAGTGACAGGTGGTGCATGGTTGTCGTCAGCTCGTGTCGTGAGATGTTGGGTTAAGTCCCGCAACGAGCGCAACCCTTGATCTTAGTTGCCAGCATTCAGTTGGGCACTCTAAGGTGACTGCCGGTGACAAACCGGAGGAAGGTGGGGATGACGTCAAATCATCATGCCCCTTATGACCTGGGCTACACACGTGCTACAATGGATGGTACAAAGGGCTGCGAGACCGCGAGGTTAAGCGAATCCCATAAAACCATTCTCAGTTCGGATTGCAGGCTGCAACTCGCCTGCATGAAGCCGGAATCGCTAGTAATCGCGGATCAGCATGCCGCGGTGAATACGTTCCCGGGCCTTGTACACACCGCCCGTCACACCACGAGAGTTTGTAACACCCGAAGTCGGTGGGGTAACCGTAAGGAGCCAGCCGCCTAAGGTGGGACAGATGATTGGGGTGAAGTCGTAACAAGGTAGCCGTATCGGAAGGTGCGGCTGGATCACCTCCTTTCTAAGGATATATAGAAGTATTTCATACTTCTTAAATAAGACGTTTCTTGTTCGTTCAGTTTTGAGAGAATAATCTCTCAAAACTTTTGTTCTTTGAAAACTAGATAATGAAATGAAGAAGAATAACCGAGTAATCGCCATTTTAGTTTTCTCTCTTATTTATTCATTGAGTAAGAGTACAAACCATGAGGACAACGTTAATCGTTGACCGAAGTAGGTTAAGTTAGAAAGGGCGCACGGTGAATGCCTAGGCACTAGGAGCCGATGAAGGACGGGACTAACACCGATATGCTTCGGGGAGCTGTAAGTAAGCTTTGATCCGGAGATTTCCGAATGGGGGAACCCCCTATCCGTAATGGGATAGGATCTTTACCTGAATACATAGGGTATTGAAGGCAGACCCGGGGAACTGAAACATCTAAGTACCCGGAGGAAGAGAAAGCAAACGCGATTCCCTGAGTAGCGGCGAGCGAAACGGGATTAGCCCAAACCAAGAGGCTTGCCTCTTGGGGTTGTAGGACACTCTACACGGAGTTACAAAGGAACGAGGTAAATGAACAGGTCTGGAAAGGCCGGCCATAGAAGGTAAAAGCCCTGTAGTTGAAACTTCGTTCCCTCCAGAGTGGATCCTGAGTACGGCGGGACACGTGAAATCCCGTCGGAAGCAGGGAGGACCATCTCCCAAGGCTAAATACTCCCTAGTGACCGATAGTGAACCAGTACCGTGAGGGAAAGGTGAAAAGCACCCCGGAAGGGGAGTGAAAGAGATCCTGAAACCGTGTGCCTACAAGTAGTCAGAGCCCATTAACGGGTGATGGCGTGCCTTTTGTAGAATGAACCGGCGAGTTACGATTACATGCGAGGTTAAGTTGAAGAGACGGAGCCGCAGCGAAAGCGAGTCTGAATAGGGCGAATGAGTATGTGGTCGTAGACCCGAAACCAGGTGACCTACCCATGTCCAGGTTGAAGTCCAGGTAACACTGGATGGAGGACCGAACCCACGCACGTTGAAAAGTGCGGGGATGAGGTGTGGGTAGCGGAGAAATTCCAATCGAACTTGGAGATAGCTGGTTCTCTCCGAAATAGCTTTAGGGCTAGCCTCATGTAGTAAGAGTCTTGGAGGTAGAGCACTGTTTGGACTAGGGGCCCTCATCGGGTTACCGAATTCAGACAAACTCCGAATGCCAAAGACTTATCCATGGGAGTCAGACTGCGAGTGATAAGATCCGTAGTCAAGAGGGAAACAGCCCAGACCACCAGCTAAGGTCCCAAAGTATACGTTAAGTGGAAAAGGATGTGGAGTTGCTTAGACAACCAGGATGTTGGCTTAGAAGCAGCCACCATTTAAAGAGTGCGTAATAGCTCACTGGTCGAGTGACTCTGCGCCGAAAATGTACCGGGGCTAAACGTATCACCGAAGCTGTGGATTGACATCTACGATGTCAGTGGTAGGAGAGCGTTCTAAGGGCGTTGAAGCTAGACCGTAAGGACTGGTGGAGCGCTTAGAAGTGAGAATGCCGGTATGAGTAGCGAAAGATGGGTGAGAATCCCATCCACCGAATGCCTAAGGTTTCCTGAGGAAGGCTCGTCCGCTCAGGGTTAGTCGGGACCTAAGCCGAGGCTGAAAAGCGTAGGCGATGGACAACAGGTTGATATTCCTGTACCACCTCTTTACCGTTTGAGCAATGGGGGGACGCAGGAGGATAGGGTAAGCGCGCTGCTGGAATAGCGCGTCCAAGCAGTTAGGCTGCAAGCGAGGCAAATCCCGCTTGCATAAAGGCTGAGCTGTGACGGCGAGGGAAATAAAGTACCGAAGTTCCTGAATCCACACTGCCAAGAAAAGCCTCTAGCGAGGGAAAAGGTGCCCGTACCGCAAACCGACACAGGTAGGCGAGGAGAGAATCCTAAGGTGAGCGAGAGAACTCTCGTTAAGGAACTCGGCAAAATCACCCCGTAACTTCGGGAGAAGGGGTGCTCATTTGGGTGAATAGCCCGGATGAGCCGCAGTGAATAGGCCCAGGCGACTGTTTAGCAAAAACACAGGTCTCTGCGAAGCCGTAAGGCGAAGTATAGGGGCTGACGCCTGCCCGGTGCTGGAAGGTTAAGAGGAGGGGTTAGCGCAAGCGAAGCTCTGAATTGAAGCCCCAGTAAACGGCGGCCGTAACTATAACGGTCCTAAGGTAGCGAAATTCCTTGTCGGGTAAGTTCCGACCCGCACGAAAGGCGTAACGATCTGGGCACTGTCTCAACGAGAGACTCGGTGAAATTATAGTACCTGTGAAGATGCAGGTTACCCGCGACAGGACGGAAAGACCCCGTGGAGCTTTACTGTAGCCTGATATTGAATTTCGGTACAGCTTGTACAGGATAGGTAGGAGCCTTGGAAGCCGGAGCGCTAGCTTCGGTGGAGGCATCGGTGGGATACTACCCTGGCTGTATTGAAATTCTAACCCGCACCCCTGATCGGGGTGGGAGACAGTGTCAGGTGGGCAGTTTGACTGGGGCGGTCGCCTCCTAAAAAGTAACGGAGGCGCCCAAAGGTTCCCTCAGAATGGTTGGAAATCATTCGAAGAGTGTAAAGGCATAAGGGAGCTTGACTGCGAGACCTACAAGTCGAGCAGGGACGAAAGTCGGGCTTAGTGATCCGGTGGTTCCGCATGGAAGGGCCATCGCTCAACGGATAAAAGCTACCCCGGGGATAACAGGCTTATCTCCCCCAAGAGTCCACATCGACGGGGAGGTTTGGCACCTCGATGTCGGCTCATCGCATCCTGGGGCTGTAGTCGGTCCCAAGGGTTGGGCTGTTCGCCCATTAAAGCGGTACGCGAGCTGGGTTCAGAACGTCGTGAGACAGTTCGGTCCCTATCCGTCGTGGGCGCAGGAAATTTGAGAGGAGCTGTCCTTAGTACGAGAGGACCGGGATGGACGCACCGCTGGTGTACCAGTTGTTCTGCCAAGAGCATCGCTGGGTAGCTATGTGCGGAAGGGATAAGTGCTGAAAGCATCTAAGCATGAAGCCCCCCTCGAGATGAGATTTCCCATAGCGTCAAGCTAGTAAGACCCCTGAAAGATGATCAGGTTGATAGGTTTGAGGTGGAAGCGTGGTGACACGTGGAGCTGACAAATACTAATCGGTCGAGGACTTAACCAAATTGATTACTCGAATTCTTCTTCAACATTATCTAGTTTTGAGGGAACAAAACCTCAATTTCATACAGTCTAGTGGCGATAGCGAGAAGGTCACACCCGTTCCCATCCCGAACACGGAAGTTAAGCTTCTCAGCGCCGATGGTAGTTAGGGGCTGTCCCCTTGTGAGAGTAGGACGTCGCTAGGCATATTATGGAGGATTAGCTCAGCTGGGAGAGCACCTGCCTTACAAGCAGGGGGTCGGCGGTTCGATCCCGTCATCCTCCACCATATTTATAATGCCGGCCTAGCTCAATTGGTAGAGCAACTGACTTGTAATCAGTAGGTTGGGGGTTCAAGTCCTCTGGCCGGCACTCTTGAGCAATCATTTTATTACGAGCCATTAGCTCAGTCGGTAGAGCATCTGACTTTTAATCAGAGGGTCGAAGGTTCGAGTCCTTCATGGCTCACCATTTAAATAATGCGGGTGTGGCGGAATTGGCAGACGCACCAGACTTAGGATCTGGCGCCGCAAGGCGTGGGGGTTCGACTCCCTTCACCCGCACCATTTATAATATGCGGAAGTAGTTCAGTGGTAGAACACCACCTTGCCAAGGTGGGGGTCGCGGGTTCGAATCCCGTCTTCCGCTCCAAAAGTGCCGGGGTGGCGGAACTGGCAGACGCACAGGACTTAAAATCCTGCGGTAGGTGACTACCGTACCGGTTCGATTCCGGTCCTCGGCACCATTATTATTATATATGCGCCCGTAGCTCAATTGGATAGAGCGTCTGACTACGGATCAGAAGGTTATGGGTTCGACTCCTTTCGGGCGCGCCATAATAATATTCAGAAATTAGACCCTGAATAAATAATTTTATGCTGTACTTCATAGTTGGCTTTTAACAATACGGGAAGTAGCTCAGCTTGGTAGAGCACTTGGTTTGGGACCAAGGGGTCGCAGGTTCGAATCCTGTCTTCCCGACCATTTTAAAATACGGGGCCTTAGCTCAGCTGGGAGAGCGCCTGCCTTGCACGCAGGAGGTCAGCGGTTCGATCCCGCTAGGCTCCACCATAAAAAGTTTTTGAAAAAGTTGTTGACTCAACTTAGTGAATCTGGTATTATTAAAAAGTCGTCTAAAACGACAAAACATTTGAAGTTGTTCTTTGAAAACTGAACGAACAAAAACGTCAACGTTTTCTAAGTCTTTTTATAAGACATTTTTAAGAGCTAATCTTACTCTTTATTGGAGAGTTTGATCCTGGCTCAGGACGAACGCTGGCGGCGTGCCTAATACATGCAAGTCGAGCGGACTTGTGAGAGCTTGCTCTCGCAAGTTAGCGGCGGACGGGTGAGTAACACGTGGGCAACCTGCCTGTAAGACTGGGATAACTTCGGGAAACCGGAGCTAATACCGGATAATTCTTTTCTACACATGTAGGAAAGCTGAAAGATGGCTTCGGCTATCACTTACAGATGGGCCCGCGGCGCATTAGCTAGTTGGTGAGGTAACGGCTCACCAAGGCAACGATGCGTAGCCGACCTGAGAGGGTGATCGGCCACACTGGGACTGAGACACGGCCCAGACTCCTACGGGAGGCAGCAGTAGGGAATCTTCCGCAATGGACGAAAGTCTGACGGAGCAACGCCGCGTGAGTGATGAAGGTTTTCGGATCGTAAAACTCTGTTGTTAGGGAAGAACAAGTACCGTTCGAATAGGGCGGTACCTTGACGGTACCTAACCAGAAAGCCACGGCTAACTACGTGCCAGCAGCCGCGGTAATACGTAGGTGGCAAGCGTTGTCCGGAATTATTGGGCGTAAAGCGCGCGCAGGTGGTTCCTTAAGTCTGATGTGAAAGCCCACGGCTCAACCGTGGAGGGTCATTGGAAACTGGGGAACTTGAGTGCAGAAGAGGAAAGTGGAATTCCACGTGTAGCGGTGAAATGCGTAGAGATGTGGAGGAACACCAGTGGCGAAGGCGACTTTCTGGTCTGTAACTGACACTGAGGCGCGAAAGCGTGGGGAGCGAACAGGATTAGATACCCTGGTAGTCCACGCCGTAAACGATGAGTGCTAAGTGTTAGGGGGTTTCCGCCCCTTAGTGCTGCAGCTAACGCATTAAGCACTCCGCCTGGGGAGTACGGCCGCAAGGCTGAAACTCAAAGGAATTGACGGGGGCCCGCACAAGCGGTGGAGCATGTGGTTTAATTCGAAGCAACGCGAAGAACCTTACCAGGTCTTGACATCCTCTGCCAACCCTAGAGATAGGGCGTTCCCCTTCGGGGGACAGAGTGACAGGTGGTGCATGGTTGTCGTCAGCTCGTGTCGTGAGATGTTGGGTTAAGTCCCGCAACGAGCGCAACCCTTGATCTTAGTTGCCAGCATTCAGTTGGGCACTCTAAGGTGACTGCCGGTGACAAACCGGAGGAAGGTGGGGATGACGTCAAATCATCATGCCCCTTATGACCTGGGCTACACACGTGCTACAATGGATGGTACAAAGGGCTGCGAGACCGCGAGGTTAAGCGAATCCCATAAAACCATTCTCAGTTCGGATTGCAGGCTGCAACTCGCCTGCATGAAGCCGGAATCGCTAGTAATCGCGGATCAGCATGCCGCGGTGAATACGTTCCCGGGCCTTGTACACACCGCCCGTCACACCACGAGAGTTTGTAACACCCGAAGTCGGTGGGGTAACCGTAAGGAGCCAGCCGCCTAAGGTGGGACAGATGATTGGGGTGAAGTCGTAACAAGGTAGCCGTATCGGAAGGTGCGGCTGGATCACCTCCTTTCTAAGGATATATAGAAGTATTTCATACTTCTTAAATAAGACGTTTCTTGTTCGTTCAGTTTTGAGAGAATAATCTCTCAAAACTTTTGTTCTTTGAAAACTAGATAATGAAATGAAGAAGAATAACCGAGTAATCGCCATTTTAGTTTTCTCTCTTATTTATTCATTGAGTAAGAGTACAAACCATGAGGACAACGTTAATCGTTGACCGAAGTAGGTTAAGTTAGAAAGGGCGCACGGTGAATGCCTAGGCACTAGGAGCCGATGAAGGACGGGACTAACACCGATATGCTTCGGGGAGCTGTAAGTAAGCTTTGATCCGGAGATTTCCGAATGGGGGAACCCCCTATCCGTAATGGGATAGGATCTTTACCTGAATACATAGGGTATTGAAGGCAGACCCGGGGAACTGAAACATCTAAGTACCCGGAGGAAGAGAAAGCAAACGCGATTCCCTGAGTAGCGGCGAGCGAAACGGGATTAGCCCAAACCAAGAGGCTTGCCTCTTGGGGTTGTAGGACACTCTACACGGAGTTACAAAGGAACGAGGTAAATGAACAGGTCTGGAAAGGCCGGCCATAGAAGGTAAAAGCCCTGTAGTTGAAACTTCGTTCCCTCCAGAGTGGATCCTGAGTACGGCGGGACACGTGAAATCCCGTCGGAAGCAGGGAGGACCATCTCCCAAGGCTAAATACTCCCTAGTGACCGATAGTGAACCAGTACCGTGAGGGAAAGGTGAAAAGCACCCCGGAAGGGGAGTGAAAGAGATCCTGAAACCGTGTGCCTACAAGTAGTCAGAGCCCATTAACGGGTGATGGCGTGCCTTTTGTAGAATGAACCGGCGAGTTACGATTACATGCGAGGTTAAGTTGAAGAGACGGAGCCGCAGCGAAAGCGAGTCTGAATAGGGCGAATGAGTATGTGGTCGTAGACCCGAAACCAGGTGACCTACCCATGTCCAGGTTGAAGTCCAGGTAACACTGGATGGAGGACCGAACCCACGCACGTTGAAAAGTGCGGGGATGAGGTGTGGGTAGCGGAGAAATTCCAATCGAACTTGGAGATAGCTGGTTCTCTCCGAAATAGCTTTAGGGCTAGCCTCATGTAGTAAGAGTCTTGGAGGTAGAGCACTGTTTGGACTAGGGGCCCTCATCGGGTTACCGAATTCAGACAAACTCCGAATGCCAAAGACTTATCCATGGGAGTCAGACTGCGAGTGATAAGATCCGTAGTCAAGAGGGAAACAGCCCAGACCACCAGCTAAGGTCCCAAAGTATACGTTAAGTGGAAAAGGATGTGGAGTTGCTTAGACAACCAGGATGTTGGCTTAGAAGCAGCCACCATTTAAAGAGTGCGTAATAGCTCACTGGTCGAGTGACTCTGCGCCGAAAATGTACCGGGGCTAAACGTATCACCGAAGCTGTGGATTGACATCTACGATGTCAGTGGTAGGAGAGCGTTCTAAGGGCGTTGAAGCTAGACCGTAAGGACTGGTGGAGCGCTTAGAAGTGAGAATGCCGGTATGAGTAGCGAAAGATGGGTGAGAATCCCATCCACCGAATGCCTAAGGTTTCCTGAGGAAGGCTCGTCCGCTCAGGGTTAGTCGGGACCTAAGCCGAGGCTGAAAAGCGTAGGCGATGGACAACAGGTTGATATTCCTGTACCACCTCTTTACCGTTTGAGCAATGGGGGGACGCAGGAGGATAGGGTAAGCGCGCTGCTGGAATAGCGCGTCCAAGCAGTTAGGCTGCAAGCGAGGCAAATCCCGCTTGCATAAAGGCTGAGCTGTGACGGCGAGGGAAATAAAGTACCGAAGTTCCTGAATCCACACTGCCAAGAAAAGCCTCTAGCGAGGGAAAAGGTGCCCGTACCGCAAACCGACACAGGTAGGCGAGGAGAGAATCCTAAGGTGAGCGAGAGAACTCTCGTTAAGGAACTCGGCAAAATCACCCCGTAACTTCGGGAGAAGGGGTGCTCATTTGGGTGAATAGCCCGGATGAGCCGCAGTGAATAGGCCCAGGCGACTGTTTAGCAAAAACACAGGTCTCTGCGAAGCCGTAAGGCGAAGTATAGGGGCTGACGCCTGCCCGGTGCTGGAAGGTTAAGAGGAGGGGTTAGCGCAAGCGAAGCTCTGAATTGAAGCCCCAGTAAACGGCGGCCGTAACTATAACGGTCCTAAGGTAGCGAAATTCCTTGTCGGGTAAGTTCCGACCCGCACGAAAGGCGTAACGATCTGGGCACTGTCTCAACGAGAGACTCGGTGAAATTATAGTACCTGTGAAGATGCAGGTTACCCGCGACAGGACGGAAAGACCCCGTGGAGCTTTACTGTAGCCTGATATTGAATTTCGGTACAGCTTGTACAGGATAGGTAGGAGCCTTGGAAGCCGGAGCGCTAGCTTCGGTGGAGGCATCGGTGGGATACTACCCTGGCTGTATTGAAATTCTAACCCGCACCCCTGATCGGGGTGGGAGACAGTGTCAGGTGGGCAGTTTGACTGGGGCGGTCGCCTCCTAAAAAGTAACGGAGGCGCCCAAAGGTTCCCTCAGAATGGTTGGAAATCATTCGAAGAGTGTAAAGGCATAAGGGAGCTTGACTGCGAGACCTACAAGTCGAGCAGGGACGAAAGTCGGGCTTAGTGATCCGGTGGTTCCGCATGGAAGGGCCATCGCTCAACGGATAAAAGCTACCCCGGGGATAACAGGCTTATCTCCCCCAAGAGTCCACATCGACGGGGAGGTTTGGCACCTCGATGTCGGCTCATCGCATCCTGGGGCTGTAGTCGGTCCCAAGGGTTGGGCTGTTCGCCCATTAAAGCGGTACGCGAGCTGGGTTCAGAACGTCGTGAGACAGTTCGGTCCCTATCCGTCGTGGGCGCAGGAAATTTGAGAGGAGCTGTCCTTAGTACGAGAGGACCGGGATGGACGCACCGCTGGTGTACCAGTTGTTCTGCCAAGAGCATCGCTGGGTAGCTATGTGCGGAAGGGATAAGTGCTGAAAGCATCTAAGCATGAAGCCCCCCTCGAGATGAGATTTCCCATAGCGTCAAGCTAGTAAGACCCCTGAAAGATGATCAGGTTGATAGGTTTGAGGTGGAAGCGTGGTGACACGTGGAGCTGACAAATACTAATCGGTCGAGGACTTAACCAAATTGATTACTCGAATTCTTCTTCAACATTATCTAGTTTTGAGGGAACAAAACCTCAATTTCACAGTTTGGTGGCGATAGCGAGAAGGTCACACCCGTTCCCATCCCGAACACGGAAGTTAAGCTTCTCAGCGCCAATGGTAGTTAGGGGCTGTCCCCTTGTGAGAGTAGGACGTCGCCAAGCAAAATGAAGAACAGCTAAATGAGGCTGTTCTTTTTTATTTATGTTCGAAGAACATTTGAAAATTTGTATAAAAATGAGAAGAAATTTAGAAAGTAACCCCCGCCGCTTATTCAAAGCCGAGGCTGAACACGGAAGTTAAGATTCTACGCCATGGTATTTAGGGGCTGTCCCCTTGCTAGAGTAGGACGTCGCTAGGTAAATTAAAAGAGTATCCACTGGATACTCTTTTTTGTTTATTTGTGAACTCGGACAACGTAAAAATTAATTCACATGTTTGGGAATAAAAAAATATGGAAAAATTATTAGTACCTGTTCATTGCACGAGAAAGCGTAGTTATGTATAATTTAAGTCAAATATAGTCAAAGTCAGATTGAGGGGGAGGAATATTGAGAAATATCTCAGATATTATAGAAGATTATTTGAAAAGAGTTTTAGAAATGAGTGAGCGAGAAATTGTTGAAATTAAAAGGAGTGAAATTGCAGATAAATTTCAATGTGTCCCGTCCCAGATAAACTACGTAATTAATACAAGATTTACAATAGAAAAAGGGTATGTTGTAGAAAGTAAACGTGGTGGCGGCGGATATATAAGAATTATGAAAGTGCAATCATATGACCACGCTCATTTAATTGATCAATTATTAACTTTAATACAAAGTCGCATAGCTCAGAGTAGTGCAGAGGATGTAATTATAAGACTTGTCGAAGAGGAGATCATTACAAAAAGGGAAGCGAAAATAATGCTAAGCGTTATCGATCGTTCGGTCCTATATATTGATCTTCCATATAGAGATGAGCTGCGTGCAAGAATGTTAAAGGCCATGTTAACGACTTTAAAATATAAATAGAAAAACGGAAGCTGGAGAGGATGAAAACATGATTTGCCAAGAATGTAATCAAAGGCCGGCAGCGCTTCATTTTACGAAAATATTGAATGGAGAGAAGGCAGAATATCATTTATGTGATAAATGTGCCCAAGAAAAAGGCGATATGTTCATGCTCGGTGCACCGGGTTTTTCAATTAATAATTTGTTAGCGGGATTGCTGAATATTGAACCCACCTTTCAAAAGACGGAGCAAGATCCATTCCAGCAGGAAGAAATTTTACAATGTGATCAATGCTCAATGACCTTCCAACAATTCATTAAGGTAGGAAGATTTGGCTGTGCTCATTGTTACCAAGCATTTGAAGAACAGCTTAAACCAATTTTAAAAAGACTGCATAGTGGGAATTCAGTCCATAATGGAAAAATACCAGCTAGGATTGGCGGAAGTATCCACTTAAGAAAAAATATTGAGGAATTGAAGCAAAAGCTTAAAGAGTCCATCGTGAAAGAGGAATTTGAAAGAGCTGCAGAAATTAGAGACGAAATTCGCTTACTTGAAAGCAAATTAAATGCGAAGGTTGAGGGGGGAGAGTAAGCTTGTCGCTAGAACGCTTCATTAATCAAGCTGTCAGCTCCTGGATGAGTGCTGAGGGCCCTGATTCAGATATAATATTAAGTTCAAGAATTCGGTTAGCCCGGAATATAAAACAATACAAGTTTCCTACACTATTTACGAATGACGAAGCCAAGTCAGTCATTCATATGATAAAGAAAAAGGTAGAGGAAAAATCATTTTCTACGCTTGGAAATTTAGAGTTATTACTGATGGATGAGCTTCAGCCTCTCCAAAAAAGGGTTCTAATGGAAAAGCATTTAATCAGTCCGCATCTTGCAGAGAATTCCTCACATGGTGCTTGCGTTCTTTCCGAAAATGAAGAATTAAGCATTATGATTAATGAAGAGGACCATATTAGAATCCAGTGTTTATTTCCAGGCTTCCAATTGTCTGAGGCTTTAAATATCGCAAATGAAATTGATGATTGGCTTGAAGTAGAAATTGACTATGCCTTTGATGAAAAGGTTGGCTACCTAACAAGCTGTCCGACAAATGTTGGTACAGGGTTAAGGGCTTCTGTAATGGTACATTTACCAGGCCTTGTTTTAACTCAACAAATGAACCGGATCATTCCAGCTATTAATCAACTTGGCTTAGTTGTTAGAGGAATTTATGGTGAAGGCAGCGAAGCATTAGGAAACATCTTTCAAGTATCAAATCAAATCACTCTTGGAAAGTCAGAAAAGGATATTGTAGAGGATCTAAAGAGTGTTGTAAGTCAACTTATTTCTCAGGAAAGATCAGCCCGGGAAGCATTAGCTAAAACTTCTAACATACAATTAGAAGACAGAGTCTTCCGCTCTTATGGGATATTATCAAACTGCCGAATTATTGAATCGAAAGAAGCAGCTAGATGTTTATCAGATGTTCGGCTTGGGATTGATATGCAGTATCTAAAAAACATTTCCAAGAATATTTTAAATGAATTAATGATCCTGACGCAGCCTGGATTTTTACAACAGTATGCAGGGGGACCACTAAGACCTCATGAACGGGATATTCGGCGAGCGTCATTAATAAGAGAAAGAATAAAAATGGAAAACGAAGAGATTGGAGGATGAGAACATGATGTTCGGTCGATTTACTGAGAGAGCGCAAAAGGTATTAGCTTTAGCCCAGGAAGAGGCTATTCGTCTAGGTCATAATAATATTGGAACAGAGCATATTTTGCTTGGCCTTGTACGTGAAGGAGAAGGAATTGCAGCAAAGGCTTTATATGCACTGGGTCTAGGTTCAGAGAAAATACAAAAGGAAGTAGAAAACCTAATTGGTAAGGGACAGGATGCATCACAGACAATTCATTACACCCCTAGAGCCAAAAAAGTAATCGAACTGTCGATGGATGAAGCGCGAAAGTTAGGTCATTCTTATGTGGGAACAGAGCATATTCTTCTCGGTCTCATTCGCGAAGGAGAGGGTGTTGCTGCTAGGGTACTTAATAATTTAGGGGTTAGCCTAAATAAAGCTCGTCAACAAGTTTTACAGCTATTAGGAAGCAATGAATCAGGCGGTCATCAGGGAGGTTCCTCTGCAAATGCGAATACGCCTACGTTAGATGGATTGGCAAGAGACTTAACGGCGATTGCTCGGGAAGGAAGTCTTGACCCTGTTATCGGGAGAAGTAAGGAAATTCAGCGTGTTATTGAAGTTTTAAGTCGCCGAACAAAGAATAATCCCGTATTAATTGGGGAGCCCGGGGTTGGTAAGACGGCGATAGCAGAAGGATTAGCCCAGCAAATTATTAATAATGAAGTTCCTGAGACTCTCCGTGATAAAAGAGTAATGACTCTTGATATGGGAACGGTTGTAGCTGGAACCAAATATCGTGGAGAATTTGAGGACCGCCTAAAGAAAGTAATGGATGAAATTAGGCAAGCAGGAAACATCATTTTATTCATTGATGAGCTTCATACTTTAATTGGGGCTGGTGGAGCTGAAGGCGCGATTGATGCTTCAAATATTTTAAAACCTTCCCTTGCCCGTGGAGAACTGCAGTGCATTGGGGCTACGACTCTTGATGAATATCGAAAATATATTGAAAAAGATGCAGCATTAGAAAGACGTTTTCAACCGATTACAGTCGATGAGCCAACAGCCGAAGAGTCTGTACAAATATTGCAAGGGCTTCGTGATCGCTATGAGGCACATCACCGTGTAACGATTACAGACGAAGCGATTGATGCAGCTGTAAAATTGTCTGATCGTTATATTTCTGATCGTTTTCTTCCAGATAAAGCAATTGATTTAATTGATGAGGCAGGATCTAAAGTAAGACTTCGTTCATATACAACACCTCCAAATTTGAAGGAATTAGAATTAAAGCTAGAAGATGTACGAAAAGAAAAAGATGCTGCGGTACAAAGCCAAGAGTTCGAAAAAGCTGCCTCTTTAAGAGATACGGAACAGCGGCTTCGTGAACAGCTGGAAGAGACAAAGAAAACATGGAAAGAAAAGCAAGGAAAAGAAAACAGTGAAGTAACCGTTGATGATATTGCAAGTGTTGTATCAAGCTGGACTGGAATTCCAGTTTCAAAATTAGCTCAAACTGAAACGCAAAAGCTTCTAAACTTAGAAGAAATCTTGCACTCAAGAGTCATTGGGCAGGAAGAAGCAGTTAAGGCGATTTCGAAAGCAGTTCGCCGTGCTCGCGCGGGATTAAAGGATCCAAAACGGCCAATCGGATCATTTGTCTTCCTTGGTCCAACAGGAGTAGGAAAAACAGAGCTTGCCCGTGCATTAGCTGAAGCGATGTTCGGTGATGAGGATGCCATGATTCGAATTGATATGTCCGAGTATATGGAGAAGCATTCAACATCAAGACTAGTAGGCTCACCTCCAGGCTATGTTGGGTATGAAGAAGGCGGACAACTAACGGAAAAGGTGCGCAGAAAGCCTTATTCTGTCGTCCTTTTAGACGAAATCGAAAAAGCGCATCCAGATGTCTTTAACATTCTTTTACAAGTGCTAGAAGATGGACGCTTAACGGATTCAAAGGGAAGAACGGTAGATTTTCGCAACACTGTTTTAATCATGACATCCAACGTAGGGGCAGAAGCCTTAAAACGAAATAAATACGTTGGTTTTAACATCCAGGATGGAGAACAGGATTATAAGGATATGAAAGGAAAGGTAATGGAGGAGCTGAAAAAATCATTCCGTCCTGAATTCCTTAACCGTATTGATGAAATTATCGTTTTCCATGCATTAGAGAAGAAGCATCTTGCGGAAATTGTGACGCTAATGTCTGATCAATTAACAAAACGATTAAAAGAACAAGATATTAACCTTGAGTTGACAGAAGCGGCGAAGGAAAAAATTGCAGTTGAAGGCTATGATCCTGAATACGGTGCTAGACCAATTCGCAGAGCTATTCAAAAGCATATTGAGGACCGTTTATCTGAAGAATTGTTAAAAGGAACCGTTTTAAATGGCCAAAAGGTTGTCGTTGATGTTCGTGATGGAGAGTTTGTTGTCGAAACAGCAAAAGGGAAAGCGGCAGCGACTTTGCAGAAATCATAATCAAATCAAGGATGCTCAAGTACGATGCAAGGGGGTACACGTGAAGAAACGTGTGCCTTCTTTGTAATTTTTACCCCAATAAAAAAATAGAAGAGGAAGAACCGGTTATGGCCAAAAGGAAAACAAAATTTATGTGTCAGGAATGTGGGTATGAGTCTCCAAAGTGGATGGGGAAATGTCCTGGTTGCGGTGAGTGGAATAAAATGGTTGAGGAGGTGGAAAAATCAGCAACAACAAGAAGGGGTGCATTTGCTCATTCACAAGGAGCGACTATTCTCTCAAAAGCTACACCTATTACGACGGTTGAGACAGTGAGTGAACCTCGCATCTATACCGACATGAATGAACTAAACCGTGTTCTTGGAGGAGGGGTGGTCAAGGGGTCCTTAGTACTGATTGGTGGTGACCCAGGGATAGGAAAATCAACATTGCTATTGCAGGTTTCATCCCAATTGGCTAATAAAAATCATTCCGTTTTATATATATCTGGTGAAGAATCACTTAGGCAGACGAAACTGCGTGCTGATCGACTAGGCGTTTCATCTGAGAATTTATTGGTTTATTCGGAAACGAGTCTAGAGGAGATAAGTCGGACAATCGACAGCGTCAATCCGAGCTTCGTCATTATTGACTCCATTCAGACGATTTTTCACCCAGAGGTAACCTCGGCTCCAGGAAGCGTTTCTCAAGTAAGAGAATGTACAGCAGAATTAATGAGAATTGGAAAAACAAAAGGAATTGCTATTTTTATTGTCGGGCATGTTACAAAGGAAGGTTCCATTGCTGGTCCAAGATTATTAGAGCATATGGTTGATACAGTTCTATACTTCGAGGGAGAGCGGCATCATACATACCGAATTTTGCGTGCGGTAAAAAATCGATTTGGATCGACAAACGAGATGGGAATTTTTGAAATGAAGGAGTTTGGTTTAGAAGAAGTAGAGAACCCTTCAGAAATTTTCCTTGAGGAACGCTCACAGGGAGCAGCAGGATCAACAGTTGTAGCCTCTATGGAAGGGACTCGCCCGGTTCTTGTGGAAATTCAAGCCTTAATATCACCGACAAGCTTCGGAAATCCGAGAAGAATGGCTACCGGAATTGATCATAATCGTGTTCCACTTTTAATGGCGGTGCTTGAAAAGCGAGTGGGGATGCTTTTGCAAAACCAGGATGCTTATTTAAAGGTAGCTGGGGGAGTAAAGTTAGATGAGCCAGCGATTGATTTAGCTATTGCAGTCAGCATTGCTTCAAGCTTTCGCGACAAACCGACGAGACCGACAGACTGTATTATCGGGGAAGTAGGTTTAACTGGAGAGGTTAGAAGGGTATCAAGAATAGAGCAGCGTGTTCAGGAAGCAGCAAAACTAGGTTTTGAAAGGGTTATTTTACCGGCAAATAACCTTGGGGGCTGGACTGGGCCAAAAGGAATTGAGCTGATTGGAGTAGGTTCTGTTAGTGAGGCATTAAAAGTGACATTAGGAGGGTGAAGAATGGAAAATAAAAAGCTTGGTGAAAAAACGATGAGTGACATCCTTCAATTTATGGCTCCTGGTACGCCTATTCGAGAAGGAATCGATAATGTGCTTCGAGCGAATACAGGGGGTTTGATTGTTCTTGGAAGCAAGGATAAAATTACCCATATCGTTGATGGGGGCTTTCAAATTAATGCCCCTTTCTCACCAAGCTATTTATATGAGTTAGCCAAAATGGATGGAGCCATCGTGTTAAATCAAGAAGGGAATAAAATTTTGATTGCGAATGCTCAATTGGCTCCAGATCCCGGTATTCCGTCAACAGAAACGGGCATGCGTCATAGAACTGCCGAGCGGGTCGCCAGGCAAACGGGAGAGCTTGTCGTTGCGATTTCCCAAAGGCGTAATGTAATCACCTTGTATAAAGGTCATTTTCGTTATGTTCTTAAAGATATTGCTGTTATTTTGACAAAAGCGAATGTAGCCTTGCAGACGCTTGAAAAGTATAAAGTTGTCTTAGGGGAAGATATTTCAAACTTAAGTGTTTTGGAATTCGAGGAGCTAGTCACCTATTGTGATATTTTAAATGTGTTTCATAGTGTGGAGATGGTCCTAAGAATAAAAAATGAGCTGCTATCCTATTTAAATGAACTAGGTATAGAAGGAAGGCTTATCCGTCTGCAAATGAATGAGCTATTACAAGATATTGAAAAAGAAGTGGAGCTAATCATTAAGGATTATGCTCATACAAAAAACATAAGCCCAGGTGACATGTTTGAAAAATTACAAGAAATGTCTGTCGGAAAGATGCTGGAAGATACCGTGATATTAAAGCTTTTAGGATACAATGGATATGTGCATACAGATGAATATAAATGTCCAAGAGGATATCGGATGCTATCCAAAATTCCGAGATTGCCCATGATTATTATTGAAAATTTAATAGCACGGTTCGAGGAGCTGCCGGCTATTTTGGTAGCTTCAGTCGAGGAACTGGATGATGTAGAAGGAATTGGAGAAGTGCGGGCAAGGAAAATAAAGGATGGCCTAAAACTGATAAAAAAACAGCTTTTAGCAGATCGGCAGCTGTAAGTGACCATTGAACTATATATGTCATTATGATAAAATATTCGTTTGTTTGTTATATTTGACACTTGATTACCAATGGTGCTACCCTTAGATTGTAGTAAAAATTTTTCGGTTTCTATATTTAAAGATAATTTTTATGATAGAAAAATGTTGTTCTTCATGTTTCAATTTGTGGAATTTGTTAATAATGATTAAAAGGAGGTGAGGGAATGTTAAAACGTATTGTTCAAGCATGCTTCCTGATCATTGGGATAACGCTTGGGATATTTTTAATTCCTTATTTATTTGCACTAGTATCGTTAGAAAGCATTTCTCTAATAAATAATCCTTATATGGCCGCCATTCTAGGTGCAATTATTTTTTATCTTATTTCTTTTTGGGCGGTTGATCATGTTGTAAATTTTATTAAATGGGTAGAGGAATCTCTCGTAAAGGCTCCTATTACCGATATTATTTTTGGTAGCGTAGGCTTAGTTTTCGGGTTATTAATTGCATTTTTAATTGGCTATGCTTTAAATGCGATTGAAGTTCCAGTTTTAAATACAGTAGCTCCAATTGTGCTAACGCTATTATTTGGTTATTTAGGATTTCAAGTAGGCTTTAAGAAGCGGGATGAACTTCTTACATTATTTGCAAACAAAAAGAAAAAGAATACGGAAGAAGAGCCAGAAACAACTCCCAAAAATGTATTGAAACTATTGGACACAAGTGTCATTATTGATGGCAGGATTGCGGATATTTGCCAAACTGGATTTCTTGAAGGAACGATCGTAATTCCTCAGTTTGTTCTGGAAGAATTACAGCATATTGCGGATTCTTCAGATGTGTTAAAGCGAAACAGAGGACGAAGAGGATTAGATATTTTGAACCGGATTCAGAAGGAGCTTTCAATCAAAGTAGAAATCTATGAAGGTGACTTTGAAGAGATTCAGGAAGTGGATAGTAAGCTGGTGAAGCTTGCGAAAGTCACCAATGGCGTAGTCGTAACGAATGATTTTAACTTAAATAAAGTTTGTGAATTTCAGGGCGTATCTGTTTTAAATATTAATGATCTTGCCAATGCTGTTAAACCGGTCGTTCTTCCTGGGGAAGAAATGAAGGTACAGGTTATTAAGGATGGTAAGGAACAAAATCAGGGAATTGCTTATTTGGATGACGGCACGATGATTGTTGTAGAGGATGGCCGCGATTATATTGGAAAGTATATCGATGTTCTCGTAACAAGTGTTCTGCAAACATCCGCTGGACGAATGATCTTTGCAAAACCTAAGCTGCTCGAAAAAGCTTTATAATAAGGGTTCAACTCACTTTTAAGAATAGGGGTTTGTTTCGAATGGCTTATCGAGTCATTATTCCTGCAGCAGGCCAGGGAAAAAGAATGGGCGCGGGAAAGAATAAAATATTATTAGAGCTTAATCAATTGCCTATTATTATTCATACATTAAGAGTTTTCGAATTGGATGAAGACTGTGAAGGGATTATTCTAGCAGTCAATCCTCAAGATGAAGATGAGATGAAGTCACTCCTTGATAGACATCAAATCACAAAGGTGACTTCTTTCGTTCCGGGTGGAAAGGAAAGGCAGCATAGTATTTACAATGCATTAAAACAAGTGAGACAGGAAGGTATTGTCCTTGTTCATGATGCTGCAAGGCCGTTTATTGATAAGAATCTTCTTCGTTCACTGATCGAAGCTGCAAAGACGAGCGGGGCTGCTATATTAGCAGTACCTGTAAAAGATACGGTAAAAAAAGCTACCGGAAAGTTTGTTGCTGAAACGGTCGAGCGTACCAGCTTGTGGGCGGTTCAAACCCCACAGGCTTTTCGTTTTTCTATTCTTTTTGAGGCTTATCGAAAAGCGGAGGAGGATGATTTTCTCGGGACCGATGATGCTAGTTTAGTCGAGCGTCTTGGGAAGGATGTTGTCATTGTAGAAGGGAGCTATGACAATATCAAGCTAACAACTCCAGAGGACTTATATTTTGCTGAAGCCATTATTCGTAAAAGGGTAGAGCAATAATATTATTTTTTTATAAAGGGGATTATACGATGTTTCGAATTGGACAAGGCTTTGATGTGCATCAATTAACCGAAGGGCGTCCGTTAATCATTGGCGGGATAGAAATTCCGTATGAAAAAGGCTTGTTAGGCCACTCCGATGCGGATGTATTATTACATACAGTTGCGGACTCATGTCTAGGTGCGATCGGTGAGGGAGATATCGGCAGGCATTTTCCAGATACAGACCCGGAATTTAAAGATGCGGATTCTGCAAAGTTATTAGAGCATGTCTGGCAGCTTGTAAAAGACAAAGGGTATGAGCTTGTAAATGCTGATTGCACCATTATTGCTCAAAAACCAAAAATGGCTCCATATATTGGGCAAATGAGAGAAAGAATCGCCAGCATTTTAGAAACAAATATAGAAAACATTAATGTAAAAGCGACCACAACAGAGAAACTTGGTTTTACTGGCAGAGGAGAAGGGATTGCTTCTCAAGTGGCTGTTTTATTGAAGAAAAAGGACCAATGACGGAAGTTCCACTTTAAAGCAAAGATTCACGGTGATAAAATGAATAGAGAAGAATTTCGAGGAGGAAACAGGTCATGTCAAACGATATTCGTGTACGCTACGCCCCTAGTCCAACTGGACATTTACATATCGGTAATGCACGTACAGCATTATTCAACTATTTATTTGCTAGAAGTCAAGGCGGGAAATTTATAATCCGTATTGAAGACACAGATAAAAAGCGTAATATTGAAGGCGGAGAGGAAAGCCAGCTAAAGTATTTAACATGGCTTGGTATTGATTGGGACGAAAGTGTTGATAAGGATGGTGGCTTCGGCCCTTACCGCCAGTCAGAACGAAATGACATTTATGAAAAATATTATCATGAGCTCCTTGAAAAAGGCCATGCATACAAATGCTATTGTACGGAAGAAGAGCTAGAGGCTGAACGTGAAGCTCAAACAGCTAAAGGAGAAACACCAGCTTATTCCGGCAAGTGTCGCCATCTATCACCGGAAGAACGAGCAAAGCTTGAAGCTGAAGGAAGACAGCCGAGCATTCGTTTTATGGTTCCAAAAGGCAAAGTATTTACATTTGATGATATGGTGAAAGGAAATGTTTCCTTTGAATCAGATGGGATTGGCGATCACGTGATTGTTAAAAAGGATGGTACACCAACCTATAATTTTGCCGTGACCATTGATGATTATTTAATGCAAATTTCCCATGTATTAAGAGGAGATGACCACATCTCTAATACACCAAAACAATTAATGATTTATGATGCATTGGGCTGGAAGGCTCCTATTTTCGGGCATATGACATTAATTGTGAATGAAAGCCGCAAGAAATTAAGTAAGCGTGATGAGTCGATTATTCAATTTATTGAGCAATATGAAGAACTTGGCTATTTGCCTGAAGCCCTTTTCAACTTTATTGCCCTTTTAGGCTGGTCCCCGTCGGGAGAGGAAGAAATTTTCTCGAAGGATGAATTTATAAACATTTTCGATGCGAATCGTTTATCGAAATCGCCAGCTCTTTTTGATAAGCAAAAGCTAACTTGGATGAATAATCAGTACTTGAAGAAGCTTGATATTGATAAGCTTGTGAAGATCTCTCTGCCTCACCTTGTTAAGGCTGGCCGAGTTAACGAAAATATGTCTGAAATGGAAGCCCAATGGGTAACAAGCCTCATTGCTCTATATCAAGAAAAAATGAGCTATGGTGCTGAAATCGTAGAGCTATCAGATATATTCTTTAGTGAAAAAACAACTATGGATGAAGAGGCGAAAGCTGTTATTGAGGAAGAGCAAGTTCCAGAAGTGCTATCGGCCTTTTTACATGAAATTGATAGCTTGAACGAGTTTAAAGCGGATGAGATTAAGGCAGCTATGAAAGCTGTGCAAAAGGCAACTGGCCATAAAGGGAAGAAGCTCTTTATGCCAATACGTGTAGCGATAACAGGACAAACTCATGGCCCAGACCTTCCACAAGCGATTGAGCTTTTTGGAAAGGAAAAAGTAAAAAATCGCTTAATGAGTATTTTGGGTTAACATATTGCTGAAAATGTAATATAGTAATAAGTAATTCCATAATTGAAAGTGTAGAAGAGGAAAAGTAAGAGCATGAAGCTTTTTAGAGAGAACCATCACCGGCTGAAAGTGGTTTAGGCCTCTCATTGTTCTGAAGTGCCCCTCTGAGCCTCGTTTCGAACGAATGGAGAAAGGAAACAATTTTGTACGCATAGTGCTAATTGCCTGATCCTTTTCTAGTAAAAATGAGCGGAACTAATCCGTTAACAAGTAAAAGTTGAGACTCTCTTTGAGTCTAAACAGAGTGGAACCGCGTGCCAAGCGTCTCTGTCTATTATTGACAGGGGCGCTTTTTTATTTTGTTAGGAAATAATAATTTCCCGGAAAATACTATTTAAAAAAACTAATTTTGCTACAAGAAAAGCATAACTTCATTATCGAACGTAGAAATTTTTTAGTAAAAAGAACCATTGAATATTCAATTTGAAAGGAGGGGATGGAATAATGTTTAAAAGGCTTAAAGAAGATATAGAGGTCGTGTTTGAACAGGATCCTGCTGCAAGAAGTTATTTAGAAGTAATATTAACTTATTCAGGCTTGCACGCCATTTGGGCACATCGAATTGCCCATGCACTTTTTAAAAGAAAGCTATATTTTCTTGCAAGAGTCATCTCACAAATGAGCCGTTTTTTCACAGGGATTGAAATCCACCCCGGTGCAAAAATTGGCAGGCGCTTTTTCATCGATCATGGAATGGGAGTCGTGATTGGGGAGACTTGTGAAATAGGCGATAATGTGACCGTTTTTCAGGGAGTAACATTAGGGGGAACCGGTAAGGAAAAAGGAAAGCGTCACCCAACAATTAAAGACAATGCTCTAATTGCTACAGGAGCAAAGGTACTTGGATCCATTACTATTGGAGAGAACTCAAAAATTGGAGCAGGATCTGTCGTACTCCATGAAGTGCCTCCTAATGCAACTGTTGTTGGTATTCCAGGAAAAGTAAAAGTTCAAGATGGGGTTAAGATAAGAAAGGATTTAAATCACTGCGACCTGCCAGACCCAATTGCAGACCGATTTAAAGAGTTGGAAAGTGAAATAGCTAAATTAAGCATTGAAATAGAGAGCTTAAGAAAAGAAAGGAGTATGGTTAATGACCATTCAAATTTATAATACATTGACGAGGAAAAAAGAACCTTTTATCCCTTTAGAAGAAGGGCAGGTAAAAATGTATGTGTGCGGTCCGACCGTTTATAATTATATTCATATAGGAAATGCAAGGCCGCCAATTGTTTTTGATACAGTAAGAAGGTATTTTGAATATAGAGGTTATGATGTTAAGTATATTTCGAATTTCACTGATGTGGATGATAAATTAATCCGCGTGGCAAAAGAGCTAGGAGAAGAGGTTCCAGCGATTGCGGACCGCTTTATTGACGCTTATTATGCTGATGTTTCCGCCCTTGGATGCAAACGTGCTGATGTGCACCCAAGAGTAACCGAGAACATGGATATCATTATAGAGTTTATTGAAGCCTTAATTGAAAAAGGATATGCATACGAGTCTGAAGGAGATGTCTACTACCATACCCGTAAATTTAATGAGTATGGGAAGCTTTCACACCAATCCGTTGATGATCTGCGGTTAGGTGCCCGTATTGCAGTAGGAGAAAAGAAGGAGGACGCTCTCGATTTTGCTCTATGGAAGGCAGCAAAAGAAGGAGAAATTTATTGGGACAGTCCATGGGGGAAAGGAAGACCAGGCTGGCACATTGAATGCTCCGCGATGGCAAAAAAATATTTAGGTGAAACAATTGATATTCACGCAGGCGGACAGGACCTAGCCTTTCCTCACCACGAGAATGAAATCGCACAATCAGAAGCTGTTAGCGGCAAAACATTTGCCCAATATTGGATGCATAATGGCTATATCAATATCGATAATGAAAAAATGTCCAAATCGCTTGGCAACTTTGTACTTGTCCATGACATTATTAAAAAGCATGATCCACAGGTTCTGCGATTCTTTATGCTATCTGTTCATTATCGCAATCCAATTAACTATAGTGAGGAATTATTGGAAAATACGCGTGCTGGATTAGAGAGAATTACAACATCCTATCAAAACTTAAAGCATCGTCAAGAATCAAGTGCTGATTTAACTGATAATAACGAAGAATGGCTTGAGAAAATTTCTGCCTTTCATGAGGAATTTATCAAGGAGATGGATGACGACTTCAATACAGCAAATGGCATATCCGTCCTCTTTGAGCTTTCGAAATTGGCGAATTATTATGTAATGGAGAAAAACACCTCCGTACAAGTTATTGAGGCGTTTACAAAGGAATTTGAGGATCTTTTCCAAGTGCTCGGGCTTTCTCTTGATGTTCAGAAAGAGGATTTACTGGATGAGGAGATTGAGCGATTAATTGAAGAGCGTATTCAAGCACGTAAGGATCGAAACTTCCAATTAGCCGACCAAATCCGTGATCAACTGAAAGATATGAACATCATTCTTGAAGATACACCTCAAGGCATTAGATGGAAAAGAGGATAGGCAATGCTCCATTATGATCAAAAAATCGATGAGAAACAATTAAACAGCCTCGCCCTTGCTTATATGGGCGACGCTGTTTTTGAAATCTATGTCCGCAGACATCTTATCCAATGTGGAAAGGTTAGGCCTAATCAATTGCATAGGGAAGCAACCCATTATGTATCAGCTAAAGCTCAATCAGCCATCATTCACCAAATGTTAGATTCTGATTGGCTGACAGAAGAAGAAATAGCCGTTGTCAAAAGGGGAAGAAATGCAAAATCAGGCACTGTTCCAAAGAATACAGATGTCCAAACCTATCGATATGGCACTGCGTTCGAATCACTGATCGGCTATTTATATTTATCAGGTAATGAGGAGCGGCTTGAAAAAATAATTGTGGCTGCTTTTCAAATGGTTGAACAAAAGAAAGGAGACACAATAATATGAGCCAAGATTTAATAATGGGAAAAAACCCTGTCATTGAAGCGCTTAAATCAGGACGGGATATTAATAAAATTTTTATTGCAGAAGGATCCCAAAGCGGACAAATGCAGCAGGTTATCGGGCTTGCGAAAGCCTCGAATGTATTCGTTCAATTTGTTCCAAAGAAAAAATTAGATCAGATGGCAGAAGGAAATCATCAAGGTGTGGTAGCTCAAGTTGCAGCCTATCAATATGCCGAAATGGATGACTTATTTCATGCTGCTGAAAGGAAGAATGAAGCGCCCTTCTTCTTGTTATTGGATGAAATTGAGGACCCTCATAATCTAGGATCGATCATGAGAACGGCTGATGCGGTAGGTGCTCATGGAATCATCATCCCGAAGAGGAGAGCTGTAGGATTGACTGCAACTGTTGCAAAGGCTTCAACTGGTGCGATAGAACATATTCCGGTTGTTCGAGTGACAAATATGGCAAGAACGATAGATGAATTAAAGGAGAAAGGCGTCTGGATCGCAGGGACAGATGCAAAAGGCAGTGAAGATTACCGCCGCTTTGATGGAAGCTTGCCGCTAGGGTTAGTTATTGGCAGTGAAGGCAAGGGGATGGGGCGGTTGATTCGGGATAAATGTGATTTCCTTATCCATTTGCCGATGGCAGGTCATGTCACATCATTGAATGCATCCGTTGCGGCTGCTCTTTTAATGTATGAGGTTTATCGGAAACGACATCCTCTAGAGGGATAAAAATGGACATCCTACTTGTCGACGGTTATAACGTAATCGGTGCTTGGCCGGAACTAAGAGAGCTGAAGAAAAAGGATCTATCTTCAGCTAGAGACCGATTAATCGAAAAAATGGCAGAGTACCAAGGATATTCTGGATATAGAGTGATTGTCGTATTTGACGCTCATTTTGTGAAAGGAACCGAAAAAAAATATAAAGATTCCAAGGTTGAAGTGATTTTTACACGAACGAATGAAACGGCTGATGAGCGAATTGAAAAGCTGGCTATTAGCTTAAATAATAGAAAAACTCAAGTTCATGTAGCGACCTCCGACTATACAGAGCAATGGGCTATATTTGGCCAGGGGGCATTACGAAAGTCATCAAGAGAATTATTAAATGAAATGAATTCAATTGAAAATCGAATAGAGAAAAAAGTAAAGAAAATTCAAGCAAATAAACCCTTCTCGAAACTTCCAATTAGCGAAGAAATGGCAGAAATTTTTGAAAAATGGCGTCGGGGGCAGCAATGAATGGTTGACGCTGGAAAAAATCCTACTGTATAATATTTCTATCTATCTATGCTTGTGCGGTCGGGGGGATCTTAGTGGATACTGACTTGAAAACATTCGACGAGAATAATTTAGAGTATGTGCAGCTTGAAGATGAAGAACTGATTGATTTAGTGCACAAAGGCGAGAGTGAAGCGTTAGATTATTTAATTCATAAGTACCGTAATTTTGTGCGTGCAAAAGCCAGATCTTACTTTTTAATTGGTGCAGACAAGGAAGATATTGTTCAAGAAGGAATGATTGGTTTATATAAGGCCATTCGTGATTTTAAAGAGGACAAGCTATCTTCATTTAAAGCGTTTGCAGAGCTGTGCATAACGAGACAAATTATCACGGCTATTAAAACCGCAACAAGGCAAAAGCATATCCCGTTAAATTCATACGTGTCTTTGGACAAGCCGATCTATGATGAAGAGTCTGATCGGACATTAATGGATGTGATTTCGGGTGCAAAGGTAATGGATCCTGAAGAATTAATTATTAATCAAGAAGAGTTCGATCACATTGAAGTAAAAATGTCTGAGCTTCTAAGTGATCTTGAACGAAAAGTACTCTCCCTCTATTTAGATGGGCAATCCTATCAAGAAATTTCTGAAGAACTGAATCGTCATGTCAAGTCCATTGATAATGCTCTGCAAAGAGTGAAGCGAAAGCTTGAAAGGTATTTAGAGGTCCGCGAAATTTCTTTATAAGTCGTATTCTGATCATCTAACACTCTTTCTTCCAGCTTTCACTGTTATTGACATCATTTATCGTCCGTGATAAAGTTTTAAGGACGTTGAAGTCTTTTAGTAGGTGAAGCAATGAGAAAAAAAGTGGTACTAGCTTGCGAGGAATGCGGTTCTAGAAATTATTCAACAATGAGTAATAAGGAAACCGATCGTTTAGAGCTTAAGAAGTATTGTAAAACATGCAGTAATCATACCATCCATCGTGAAACAAAGTAATTATAGTTATTTATAGATTATGGATATATCTCTTGGGAGTGGGGAGGTTGCAGTATGCAACGCATCTTGAATTTTTTTCGCGATATCGCACGAGAAATGAGAAAGGTCAGCTGGCCGAAACGCAAAGAGCTGACTAGCTACACAATAACAGTTATAGCAACTGTAGCTTTTTTTGCTGTGTTTTTTACAGTGGTTGATTTTGGTATTTCTGAATTGATTCGTATTATTCTTGAATAATCCCTGTATGTCCATGGTATAATGGAGAATATCACAGGAAACTTTTGCAAAGCCCGGAAACGGGTTTTTTATTTGGTTAAAATTATTTATTTATACAGGGAGGGAAGGACGAGCGAGTCCTCTTAAATGGAAAAGAATTGGTATGTTGTTCATACGTACTCTGGTTACGAAAATAAAGTAAAGGCAAACCTGGAGAAGCGTGTAGAATCTATGGGGATGCAAGATAAGATTTTCCGTGTCATTGTGCCGGAAGAAGAAGAAACAGATTTCAAAAACGGTAAAAAGAAAGTTGTAAAACGTAAAGTTTTCCCTGGTTATGTGCTTGTTGAAATTGTCATGACAGATGATTCATGGTATGTCGTGAGAAATACGCCAGGTGTTACAGGCTTTGTTGGATCAGCTGGCTCTGGTTCCAAACCGACTCCATTATTACCCGAAGAGGTCAATGTTATTTTGAAACGGATGGGTGTTGAAGAAAAACGAGTCGACATTAAATTTGAATTAGGGGAAATGGTACAGGTTAAAGAAGGACCATTTGCTAACTTCACAGGTTCTATTGAAGATATTGATAAAGACAAAGCGAAGATCAAGGTTCTTGTTAATATGTTTGGCCGTGATACGCCAGTAGAACTTGATTTTTCACAAATTGAAAAACTATAAGTCGAAACAAGACAATTCTCTAATTTTAAAAGTCACCCTTTCTATTTTTTGAAAAAAACTTGAAATTGACTTTAAAAAGTGATAACATTTCATAGGTCAGTATGTCTCAGAAAATGAGACCGGACAATTGTTGTGTTCTTTATCTTTATATAAAGACTATAAGTTGAGTGGGAGGGGAAATCCCCTATTACCACATCACGGACTTTAAGGAGGTGTGTCTCGTGGCTAAAAAAGTAATCAAACTTGTAAAGTTACAAATCCCTGCAGGTAAAGCAAACCCTGCACCACCAGTTGGACCGGCACTAGGTCAAGCGGGTGTTAATATCATGGGATTCTGTAAGGAATTTAACGCACGTACAGCTGAACAAGCTGGCCTAATCATTCCTGTTGAAATTACGGTTTTTGAAGACCGTTCATTTACATTTATTACGAAAACTCCGCCTGCTGCTGTACTTCTTAAGAAAGCAGCTGGAATCGAGTCTGGTTCTGGTGAACCAAACCGTAATAAAGTAGCAACAGTCAAGCGTGACAAGGTACGCGAGATTGCTGAAACAAAGATGCCTGACCTTAACGCTGCAAGCGTAGAAGCTGCAATGTTAATGGTAGAAGGTACTGCACGCAGCATGGGTATCGTTATCGAAGACTAATCGCGTGTTTCAAGAGTAGGTTGTTGATTTAGGTTGCGTTGCTGAATTTGGTTTCACGCGCAACCTTTATTGCGTCTAGCTCTGACGTGAAAAACGTGTAGCGTTTTTCTTGCGTGGGAGGTTATTCCGCTAAAACCACAATCAAGGAGGAAATAATAATGGCTAAAAAAGGTAAGAAGTATGTTGAAGCTGCCAAGCTTGTAGACAATACAAAAGCATACCCAATTGCAGAAGCGATTGAACTTGCTAAGAAAACAAACTTCACTAAATTTGATGCAACTGTAGAAGTTGCTTTCCGTTTAGGAATTGATCCTAAGAAAGCTGACCAAAATATCCGTGGAGCAGTAGTGCTTCCAAACGGAACTGGTAAAACTCAACGTGTTCTAGTATTTGCGAAGGGTGAAAAAGCGAAGGAAGCAGAAGCTGCTGGTGCAGATTTTGTAGGCGATGCAGATTTCATCAACAAAATCAACCAAGGTTGGTTCGATTTTGATGTTATCGTAGCAACACCTGACATGATGGGTGAAGTTGGTAAGCTTGGTCGTGTATTAGGACCAAAAGGCTTAATGCCAAACCCAAAAACAGGCACAGTTACATTTGATGTTGAAAAAGCTGTAAATGAAATCAAAGCTGGTAAAGTGGAATACCGTACTGATAAAGCTGGTAATATCCATGTTCCTATCGGTAAAGTTTCATTTGAAAACGATAAGCTAATCGAAAACTTCAATACAATTTTCGATACAATGCTTAAAGTTAAGCCTGCTGCTGCAAAAGGTACTTACATGAAGAACGTTTCTGTTACTTCAACTATGGGACCTGGCGTAAAAGTAGATCCATCAACAGTTACTGTTAAGTAATAATTGGTAATATCATTAAAAGATTGACATACAAAAATACATCTAGTATTATGTATTTTGTTGTTAAAATATAATACCATTTGTACCGTAGACAGCAGGTGCTTCATGCTTAATATCCTGCCGAGGTCATACGATAGATTATTTGATTTAATTCCTATTGTATACTCCCTCCACGTCTACTACTGATGTGGAGGTTTTTATTTGTCGGTATAAATGCAGAAATTCTACAGGAGGTGTAAAGATGAGCAGCGTTATCGAACAAAAGAAACAAATCGTAGGAGAAATTGCTGATAAGTTTAAAGCAAGCGCATCAACGGTTGTTGTTGATTATCGTGGTCTAACTGTTGCGGAAGTTACTGAACTTCGTAAACAGCTTCGTGAAGCTGGTGTTGAATTCAAAGTATACAAAAATACTTTAACACGCCGTGCTGCAGAGGCTGCTGAACTTTCTGGTTTAAACGAATTCTTAACTGGTCCAAATGCGGTCGCATTCAGTACTGAAGACGTAGTTGCTCCAGCAAAAATCATTAATGATTTTGCGAAAAAGCACGATGCACTTGAAATTAAAGCTGGTGTAATCGAAGGAACTGTTGCTACAGCAGAAGATGTTAAGGCTCTTGCGGAACTACCATCTCGCGAAGGTTTACTATCTATGCTACTCAGCGTTCTTCAAGCACCTATCCGCAACCTTGCTCTTGCTGCAAAAGCTGTTGCAGACCAAAAAGAAGAACAAGGCGCGTAAGTTGATCTTAAGCTTTAACTATTAAATTCAAACCAAATATAAGGAGGAACTTTAAAATGACTAAAGAACAAATCATTGAAGCAGTTAAAAATATGACTGTTTTAGAATTAAACGACTTAGTAAAAGCTATCGAAGAAGAATTTGGTGTAACTGCTGCAGCTCCTGTAGCTGTTATGGGTGGAGCTGCTGCTGGTGGAGCTGCTGAAGAAAAAACTGACTTTGATGTAATCCTTGCTTCTGCAGGCGATCAAAAAATCAAAGTTATCAAAGTTGTTCGTGAAATCACTGGTCTTGGACTTAAAGAAGCAAAAGAACTTGTTGATAACACTCCAAAACCAATCAAAGAAGGCGCTTCTAAAGAAGAAGCTGAAGAAATCAAAGCTAAACTTGAAGAAGTTGGAGCTGGCGTTGAAGTTAAGTAATATAGATATAAAAAAGCTCGCTATTTAGCGAGCTTTTTTTAAAAGAATAAGAAAGTGATTTTTATTACCTCTCTTTATTTCTACAATTGATTCTCCGCTGGAGGTGACTTTCTCATGTCAGAACATTACTATTCCAAAACACAAAGTACGGATAGCAATCCGAAGTATTGGAGTTTTACTCTTAATAATCATGTGTTTCGCTTTAAAACGGATAATGGTGTTTTCTCAAAAAGTGAAGTTGATTTTGGATCAAGATTACTCATTGATGTGTTTAAACAACCAGAGATAGAGGGGGATATCCTTGATGTCGGCTGTGGATACGGTCCAATTGGACTTTCAGCAGCTAAGCTTATGAATAACCGGCTTGTCCACATGGTTGATGTCAATTCTCGAGCGATAGGTCTTGCAAGAGAAAATGCAGAGTTAAATAATATCAAGAATGTATGTATTTATGAAAGTGACCGTTTGGAGAATGTGAAGAGCGAGAAGTTTGCTGCTATTTTGACCAATCCGCCAATTCGTGCTGGAAAAAAAGTTGTCCATGATATTTTCGAGCAGAGCTACAATAAATTATTGCCTGGCGGCGATCTCTGGGTAGTTATTCAAAAAAAGCAAGGAGCACCTTCTGCTATTGAAAAGCTAACAGAGTTATTTGGTGATGTAGAGACGGTTGAAAAGAGAAAAGGCTATTATATTTTAAGAGCAAAAAAAGATTGACTTGACTTTTTTCTTATGTTAACGTTATATAATGCCAACATAATATTTTCCGTTTAATTCCTAAAATACACAAACACTGTATAAAATTAGCATTAACGGGAAATAATGACAAAATAATAGTCGTAATGTGAAAATGTGGTTTTTGACTTAAAAACCCTTTTTCTTTTTGTCTTATGATAAGTGAAAGCTGTATAGCTACAGCGCCTAGGAGCTTGAGGTCATAAGACAATCCGTCAAAAGGTTAAAGGACAACTTTTCGCGGGTTTGTCTTATGTTTGTTGCTCCTAGGCAAGGTGCTTCCGCTTTTATTATAAAAACGCTTGATTTGAGGGGTGAATCAGTTGATAGGTCAACTTGTTCAGTATGGACGACACCGCCAACGTAGGAGTTACGCACGAATCAGTGAAGTTTTAGAATTACCAAATCTAATCGAAATCCAAACCTCTTCTTATCAATGGTTTCTTGATGAGGGTTTACGTGAAATGTTCCAGGACATTTCTCCGATTGAAGACTTTACTGGTAATTTGTCGCTTGAATTTATTGATTACAGCCTTGGCGATCCAAAGTATTCCGTTGAGGAATCGAAAGAACGAGATGTTACATATTCTGCACCATTGCGTGTGAAAGTGCGTCTTGTAAACAAAGAAACAGGCGAAGTTAAAGACCAGGATGTCTTTATGGGTGACTTCCCGCTTATGACAGAAACAGGTACATTTGTAATTAATGGAGCGGAACGTGTTATCGTTTCGCAATTAGTGCGTTCACCAAGTGTATACTTTAGTGGAAAACTAGATAAAAACGGGAAAAAAGGCTTTACAGCAACTGTAATCCCGAACCGCGGCGCTTGGCTTGAGTATGAAACAGATGCCAAGGATGTCGTTTACGTTAGAATAGATCGTACTCGGAAACTGCCCGTTACGGTTCTTTTGCGTGCCCTTGGATTCGGCTCTGATCAAGAAATCATTGATTTGATTGGAGATAATGAATACATTCGCAACACGTTAGAAAAAGATAATACAGAAGGTACAGATAAGGCTTTATTAGAAATTTATGAGCGCCTTCGTCCAGGAGAACCTCCTACAGTAGAAAATGCAAAAAGCTTATTAATTTCAAGATTTTTTGACCCTAAGCGTTATGATTTAGCGAATGTTGGTCGATACAAAATTAATAAAAAGCTCCACATAAAAAATAGATTATTCGGACAACGACTTGCTGAAACGCTTGTTGATCCGGAAACAGGCGAGATTATTGCTGAAAAAGGGGTTACCCTTGATCGCCGTACTTTAGATCGTATTCTTCCAAAATTAGAGGAGAATATCGGTTTTAAGACGATTAGTCTTTATGGCGGAGTAGTGGAAGAGGACATCACTCTACAATCAATCAAAATTTATGCTCCTAACGAAGATGGCGAAAAGGCTATTAATGTAATTGGAAATGCTTATGTTGAAGAAGCAGTGAAGAATATTTCACCTTCAGATATCATTGCTTCAATCAGTTACTTCTTTAACCTGCTTCATTCAGTTGGAGATACAGATGATATCGACCATTTAGGAAATAGACGTTTGCGCTCTGTTGGTGAGCTTTTACAAAACCAATTCCGCATCGGTTTATCAAGAATGGAACGTGTTGTACGAGAAAGAATGTCAATTCAAGATACAAACACGATTACTCCACAGCAATTAATTAATATTCGACCTGTTATTGCGTCAATTAAAGAGTTTTTCGGAAGCTCGCAGTTATCTCAATTTATGGATCAAACGAATCCTCTTGCGGAATTAACGCATAAACGCCGTTTATCTGCACTAGGACCAGGTGGTTTAACACGTGAACGAGCAGGGTTTGAAGTACGTGACGTTCACTATTCACACTATGGCCGTATGTGTCCAATTGAAACACCAGAGGGACCGAACATTGGATTGATTAACTCTTTATCTTCATTTGCGAAAGTTAACCGATTCGGGTTCATTGAAACACCGTACCGTCGTGTTGATCCTGAAACAGGAAAAGTAACAGACCGTATTGACTACTTAACTGCTGATGAAGAGGATAATTATGTAGTGGCTCAGGCAAACGTGCTTCTTGGCGATGATGGTTCCTTCCTTGAAGAGGAAGTAGTCGCTCGTTTCAAGGGTGAAAACACAGTTGTTGCACGTGATCGTGTCGATTACATGGACGTTTCGCCGAAGCAAGTTGTTTCTGCAGCAACAGCATGTATCCCGTTCCTTGAGAATGATGACTCCAACCGTGCCCTAATGGGAGCAAACATGCAGCGTCAAGCTGTACCATTAATGCAGCCAGAAGCACCAAGAGTTGGAACAGGAATGGAATATGTGTCAGGAAAAGACTCTGGTGCAGCGGTTATCTGTAAGCATGAGGGAATTGTTGAACACGTTGAAGCCCGTGAAGTATGGGTTCGTAGAATCGTTAATGTAGATGGCCAAGAAGTTAAAGGCGATCTTGATAAATACAGAATGCTCAAGTTCATCCGTTCTAATCAGGGAACTTGTTACAACCAACGTCCAATTGTTGCTGTCGGCAATCGTGTGACAAAGGGTGAGATTCTTGCTGATGGTCCTTCTATGGAGCTTGGCGAATTAGCTCTTGGCCGTAATGTTCTAGTTGCCTTCATGACATGGGATGGCTATAACTATGAAGATGCGATCATCATGAGTGAGCGTCTTGTTAAAGATGATGTATATACGTCTATTCATATTGAAGAATATGAGTCAGAATCACGTGATACAAAGCTTGGACCAGAAGAAATCACACGAGATATTCCGAACGTAGGGGAAGATGCACTTCGCAACCTTGACGAGCGTGGAATCATCCGTACTGGTGCTGAAGTAAAGGATGGAGATCTTTTAGTTGGTAAAGTAACTCCTAAAGGTGTGACAGAACTAACAGCAGAAGAAAGACTTTTACATGCAATCTTTGGCGAAAAAGCGCGTGAAGTCCGCGATACTTCCCTCCGTGTTCCTCATGGTGGAGGCGGTATTGTCCTTGATGTGAAGGTATTCAACCGAGAAGATGGTGATGAGCTCCCACCTGGAGTGAATCAGCTTGTACGTGTCTACATTGTTCAAAAGCGTAAAATCTCCGAAGGGGATAAGATGGCTGGACGACATGGTAACAAAGGGGTTATCTCTCGCATTTTACCAGAGGAAGATATGCCGTATATGCCAGATGGCACACCTGTTGATATCATGTTAAACCCACTAGGGGTTCCATCACGTATGAATATCGGACAGGTGCTTGAGCTTCACCTTGGTATGGCGGCAAGATCACTTGGTATTCATGTTGCTTCCCCTGTTTTCGATGGTGCGACGGAGGAAGATGTTTGGTCAACGATTGAAGAAGCAGGTATGGCTAGAGACGCGAAGACGGTTCTTTATGACGGAAGATCTGGAGAACCATTTGACAACCGTGTATCAGTCGGTGTCATGTATATGATTAAGCTTGCACACATGGTTGATGATAAGCTTCATGCACGTTCTACAGGTCCTTACTCTCTTGTTACTCAGCAGCCGTTGGGCGGTAAAGCTCAATTCGGTGGACAGCGTTTCGGGGAGATGGAAGTTTGGGCGCTTGAAGCATACGGTGCTGCCTATACTTTACAGGAAATTTTAACTGTTAAATCTGACGATGTAGTTGGACGTGTGAAAACATATGAATCAATCGTCAAAGGTGAAAATGTTCCAGAACCGGGCGTACCTGAATCATTTAAAGTATTAATTAAAGAACTTCAGAGCTTAGGAATGGATGTCAAGATTCTATCAGGCGATGAAAAAGAAATTGAGATGCGTGATACGGAGGATGACGAAGACCTGCAGCAAGCTGAGTCTTTCGCGATTGCTCCTGAACCACAAAACTCAGAAGCTGAAGAAGTAGTGACGAAAGAATAAATTTTATTAATAATATAAATGTTTTGCCTCTGTTCAATTGCCTCCGTTTTTAATAATTTTAAGCGGAGGCCGCTAGAACGAGTTAAATTCGCACCAAATTGCTTCATATGGGCAATATGGGCATAGCCCGGAGATCAAAAGGGAGGTAGGCCCCTTGATAGATGTAAATAATTTTGAGTATATGAAAATCGGTCTTGCTTCACCAGATAAAATTCGTTCTTGGTCACATGGTGAGGTAAAAAAACCAGAAACGATTAACTATCGTACATTAAAACCAGAAAAAGATGGTTTGTTTTGTGAGCGTATTTTTGGACCTACAAAGGACTGGGAATGCCATTGCGGAAAATACAAGCGTGTACGCTATAAAGGTGTAGTCTGTGATCGATGCGGTGTTGAAGTTACACGTGCAAAGGTCCGTCGTGAAAGAATGGGGCATATTGAACTTGCAGCTCCAGTTTCACACATTTGGTATTTTAAAGGAATTCCAAGCAGAATGGGACTTGTTCTTGACATGTCTCCTCGTGCGCTTGAAGAAGTGATTTATTTTGCTTCTTACGTAGTAACGGAGTCGGGCGATACAGCTCTTGAGAAAAAACAGCTGTTATCAGAAAAGGAATACCGTGCGTACCGTGAAAAATATGGTAATAAGTTTCAAGCTTCAATGGGTGCAGAGTCCATTAAAAAGCTTCTTTCAGATATTGATTTGAATAAAGAAGTTGATATTTTGAAAGAAGAATTAAAAACTGCACAAGGACAGCGTAGAACACGCGCAATTAAGCGTCTTGAAGTATTAGAAGCATTCCGTGGATCAGGCAATGAGCCATCATGGATGATCCTTGATGTTCTTCCTGTTATACCGCCAGAGCTTCGTCCGATGGTTCAACTTGATGGTGGCCGTTTTGCTACATCTGATTTGAACGATTTATACCGTCGTGTCATTAACCGAAATAACCGTTTAAAACGATTATTGGATCTTGGTGCGCCTAGTATTATTGTTCAAAACGAAAAACGGATGCTTCAAGAAGCAGTCGATGCACTGATCGATAATGGTCGTCGTGGCCGTCCAGTAACAGGTCCAGGAAATCGTCCGTTAAAATCGCTTTCCCATATGCTAAAAGGAAAGCAAGGCCGCTTCCGTCAAAACCTATTAGGGAAACGTGTAGACTATTCAGGTCGTTCGGTTATTGTTGTTGGACCGAATTTGAAAATGTATCAATGTGGTCTTCCGAAAGAAATGGCCTTAGAGCTATTTAAGCCATTCGTCATGAAAGAGTTAGTAGAAAAAGGCTTATCACATAATATTAAATCAGCAAAACGTAAAATTGAAAGAGTTCAGCCTGAAGTTTGGGATGTTTTAGAAAGTGTCATTAAAGAGCATCCAGTTCTTCTTAACCGTGCTCCAACTCTTCATAGATTGGGAATTCAAGCATTCGAACCAACATTGGTTGAGGGTCGTGCGATTCGTCTTCACCCGCTCGTATGTACAGCTTACAACGCTGACTTTGATGGTGACCAAATGGCTGTTCACGTTCCTCTTTCATCTGAGGCTCAAGCTGAAGCACGTCTATTAATGCTTGCAGCTCAAAATATCTTGAACCCGAAAGATGGAAAACCGGTTGTTACTCCTTCTCAGGATATGGTATTAGGTAACTACTATCTGACACTGGAAAGAGATGGCGCTGTTGGGGAAGGTATGATCTTTAAGGATATCAATGAAGCGCTTCTAGCTTATCAAAATGGATATGTTCATTTGCATACGCGTGTAGCTGTTCATGCTGGCTCCTTAAAGAATCCGCAATTTACACCAGAACAAAATCAAAAGCTATTGATTACAACAGTAGGAAAGCTTATTTTTAATGAGATTTTACCAGCGTCATTCCCGTATATTAATGAACCTACAAGACAAAATCTTGAGGTGGAAACTCCAGCTAAGTATTTTGTGGAAAAAGGTCAAGAAGTACTTTCTATTATTCGAGAAATGCCGCTTGTGGATCCATTTAAGAAGAAGATCCTTGGAAATATCATTGCAGAAGTATTCAAACGTTACAAGATTACAGAAACGTCTAAAATGCTTGATCGCATGAAAGATTTAGGTTTCAAACACTCTACAAAAGCTGGTATTACGGTCGGGGTTTCCGATATCGTTGTCCTAGGAGAGAAGAAACAAATCATTCATGAAGCTCAAGTTAAAGTTGACAATGTTATGAAGCAATTCAGACGTGGTCTTATTACTGAAGACGAGCGCTATGATCGTGTAATTTCGATTTGGAGTGCTGCAAAGGATTCAATCCAAGAAAAACTAATGAAGTCCCTTGAAAAATCGAACCCAATCTTTATGATGAGTGACTCTGGTGCCCGTGGTAACGCATCTAACTTTACTCAATTAGCGGGTATGCGTGGTCTGATGGCCAACCCAGCTGGACGTATTATTGAGTTGCCAATTAAATCAAGTTTCCGTGAAGGTTTAACGGTATTAGAATACTTTATTTCTACTCACGGTGCTCGTAAAGGTCTTGCCGATACAGCATTAAAAACAGCTGACTCTGGTTACTTAACTCGTCGTTTAGTAGATGTAGCACAAGATGTCATCGTTCGTGAAGATGATTGCGGAACAGATCGTGGTTTATTAATTAGTGCTTTAAAAGATGGCACTGAGATTATTGAGACACTTGAAGAGCGTCTAATCGGCAGATATGCCAGAAAAGCAATAAGACATCCAGAAACAAAAGAAGTGATTATTCCTGAAAATGGTCTAATTACTGAAGATCTTGCTGAGGAAGTTACAAATGCAAACGTTCAAGAGGTTTGGATTCGCTCTGCCTTTACATGTAATACACGTCATGGTGTGTGTAAGAAGTGTTATGGCCGTAATTTAGCAACTGGTCAAGAGGTTGAAGTAGGTGAAGCAGTTGGTATTATCGCTGCACAATCTATCGGTGAGCCGGGAACTCAGTTAACGATGCGTACATTCCATACAGGTGGAGTTGCTGGAGATGATATTACACAAGGTTTACCGCGTATTCAGGAATTGTTTGAAGCACGGAATCCTAAAGGTCTGGCAATTATCACTGAAATTGATGGTGTCGTAGTTGGAATTAATGAAGGCCGCGACCGTCAACACGAAATAATTGTTCAAGGGGAAGTGGAGTCCCGCACATATACAGCTCCATACACGGCTCGTCTAAAAGTGTCAATTAATGACACTGTAGAGTGTGGACAGGAACTAACAGAGGGCTCAATTGATCCGAAAGAATTAATTAGAGTGAAGGACGTTACAGCTGTTCAAGAGTATTTACTGCGTGAAGTTCAAAAAGTATACCGTATGCAAGGGGTAGAAATCGGCGATAAGCATATCGAAGTAATGGTACGTCAAATGCTTCGTAAAGTTCGTGTCATCGATGCTGCTGAAACAGATGTCCTTCCAGGTACACTGCTTGACATTCATCAATTTACAGATGCAAATGAAAAAGCACTTCTATCAGGTAAATTGCCAGCGACAGGTCGTCCAGTGTTGCTTGGAATTACGAAAGCATCTCTTGAAACAGATTCATTCCTATCTGCGGCATCCTTCCAAGAAACAACAAGAGTTCTTACGGATGCAGCCATTAAAGGAAAACGTGATGAATTATTAGGATTAAAGGAAAATGTTATCATTGGAAAACTTGTTCCAGCTGGAACGGGAATGCAGCGCTATCGTCGAGCTGAGCCTTACACAAATGAAGAGGTTATCGAGGACGCCGTAACAATAGAATAATAATGAATTTGCAATGCTTGCTGGAAAACTAGCAAGCATTGCATTTCCAAAAAAAACTATTAATTTTTTTCTAATAAAGCAAGAATGATTATTGACATAAAAAAATGAAGATGTTAATATAGCAAAGGTGCTCCTATTAACTCGATACTTTGGAGGATGTCCTTTAATGTCTTATGAAAAAGTATTGCAGGCAAAGGAAATTATAATAGGAACAAAGCAAACGATAAAAGCACTGAAGTCCAGAACAGCTAAAGAGGTTGTAGTAGCCAAAGACGCAGATCAAAAAGTGATTGCGAAAGTGATAAATACAGCATCTGAAGTAAACGTTCCGGTTTTGTATGTAGATTCAATGAAAAAGCTTGGAAACGCATGCGGAATTGAAGTTGGTGCGGCAACGGTTGCGATAATTAATTAAAAACTGTTTTTGTAGATAAGGTCTGCAAAGACTTTGTTTTTTGCATCAAAATGAACCACCTGGATGTGTGGGCTTAAACAAAAGTGAAGGGAGGACAATTCAATGCCAACTATTAACCAATTAGTGCGCAAGCCTCGTCAAACTAAAGAGGAAAAGTCAAAATCACCAGCACTAAACAAAGGATATAACAGCTTCAAAAAAGCACAAACAAATGTTTCTTCACCACAAAAACGCGGTGTTTGTACTCGTGTTGGTACAATGACACCGAAGAAACCGAACTCAGCGTTACGTAAATATGCGCGTGTACGTTTATCAAACGGAATCGAGGTAAATGCTTACATTCCGGGTATCGGACACAACCTGCAAGAGCACAGCGTAGTTCTAATTCGTGGCGGACGTGTAAAAGACTTACCAGGGGTACGTTATCACATCGTTCGTGGAGCATTAGATACAGCGGGTGTTGCTAACCGTATGCAAGGTCGTTCTAAATACGGTGCGAAGAGACCAAAAGCACCTAAGAAATAATATTAAACATTAGTAAGAATTTCTGAAAGGAGGAAATAATATGCCACGTAAAGGTCCTGTAGCAAAAAGAGACGTATTGCCGGATCCGATTTACAACTCAAAGCTTGTTAGCCGCCTAATCAACAAAATGATGATCGACGGTAAAAGAGGTAAGTCACAAGCTATTCTATATTCTGCATTTGACATCATCAGTGAGCGTACTGGTAAAGAGCCGATGGAAGTTTTCGATCAAGCGCTTAAGAACATCATGCCAGTACTTGAAGTAAAAGCTCGCCGTGTTGGTGGATCAAACTATCAAGTACCAGTTGAGGTGCGTCCTGATCGCCGTACAACTCTTGGTCTTCGTTGGTTAGTAAACTATTCTCGTCTACGCGGAGAAAAGACGATGGAAGAGCGTTTAGCTAACGAAATTCTTGATGCAGCTAACAACACTGGTGCATCAGTTAAGAAACGTGAAGATACACACAAAATGGCAGAAGCAAATAAAGCATTTGCTCACTACCGTTGGTAGAATTTATACCCTATATAAAATAATACTCAAACTAGGAAGGAGAAAGACCCAATGGCAAGAGAGTTCTCCTTAGATCATACTCGTAATATCGGTATCATGGCTCATATTGATGCCGGTAAAACAACAACAACTGAGCGTATTCTTTATTACACTGGTAAGATTCATAAAATCGGTGAAACTCATGAAGGTGCTTCTCAGATGGACTGGATGGAGCAAGAACAAGAGCGTGGTATTACGATTACATCTGCAGCAACAACTGCACAATGGAAAGGTAACCGCGTAAACATCATTGATACACCAGGACACGTGGATTTCACTGTTGAGGTTGAACGTTCACTTCGTGTACTTGATGGTGCTGTAACTGTACTTGATGCTCAATCTGGAGTAGAACCACAAACAGAAACAGTTTGGCGCCAAGCAACAACTTATGGCGTACCTCGTATTGTTTTTGTAAACAAAATGGATAAGCTTGGTGCAGACTTCTTATATTCTGTGAAGACGCTTCATGACCGTCTACAAGCTAATGCTGCCCCAATTCAATTACCTATCGGTGCTGAAGATCAATTCAGAGGCATCATTGATCTAGTTGAAATGGAAGCAACATTCTATGCAAATGATCTTGGTACAGATATCGAAGTGGGTGAAATCCCAGCAGAATTCGTGGATCAAGCTCAAGAATACCGCGAGAAATTAATCGAAGCAGTTGCTGAACTTGATGAAGAGCTTATGGAAAAATACCTTGGTGGCGAAGAAATCACGAAGGAAGAGCTAAAGGCTGCAATCCGTAAAGCAACTATAAATGTAGAATTCTACCCAGTTCTATGCGGAACAGCGTTTAAAAACAAAGGTGTTCAGAAGATGCTAGATGCAGCGATTGACTACCTTCCGTCTCCGGTTGATATTCCAGCTATTAAAGGTATTAATCCAGATACAGAAGAAGAGACAACTCGTCCTTCAGACGATGAGGCTCCATTCTCTGCACTTGCATTCAAAGTAATGACGGACCCTTATGTTGGTAAACTAACATTCTTCCGTGTTTACTCTGGTACATTGAGCTCAGGTTCATATGTTCAAAACTCAACTAAAGGTAAGCGTGAGCGCGTAGGACGTATCTTACAGATGCACGCAAACCACCGTCAAGAAATTTCTATCGTACATGCTGGAGATATCGCTGCTGCAGTTGGTCTTAAAGACACAACTACTGGTGATACACTATGTGACGAGAAAAATCTTGTTATTCTAGAATCTATGGAATTCCCAGAGCCAGTAATTCAATTATCTATCGAGCCGAAAACAAAGGCTGACCAAGATAAAATGACGACAGCTCTTCAAAAACTTCAAGAAGAAGATCCAACATTCCGTGCACATACTGACCAGGAAACTGGAGAAGTAATCATTGCAGGTATGGGTGAGCTTCACCTTGATATCCTTGTTGACCGTATGCGTCGTGAATTTAAAGTGGAAGCAAACGTTGGTGCACCTCAGGTTGCATACCGTGAAACTTTCCGTGCTTCAGCACAAGTTGAAGGTAAATTCGCTCGCCAATCTGGTGGACGCGGACAATATGGTCATGTTTGGATTGAATTCTCTCCAAACGAAGAAGGTAAAGGCTTTGAATTCGAAAATGGCATCGTTGGTGGGGTTGTTCCGCGTGAATATATTGCTCCTGTTCAAGCTGGTCTTGAAGATGCTCTAGACCGAGGAGTACTTGCTGGATTCCCGTTAGTGGATATTAAAGCAAGACTATTTGACGGATCATACCATGATGTAGACTCATCTGAAATGGCGTTTAAAATTGCGGCATCTATGGCCCTTAAAAATGCTGCTTCAAAATGTAGCCCTGTTATCCTTGAGCCAGTGATGAAAGTTGAAGTCATCATTCCTGAAGAATACTTGGGAGATATCATGGGTAACGTTACTTCTCGTCGTGGTCGTGTTGAAGGAATGGAAGCGCGCGGTAACGCACAAGTTGTTCGTGCAATGGTTCCACTTTCTGAAATGTTTGGATATGCTACTTCTTTACGTTCTAGCACGCAAGGTCGCGGTGTATTCTCAATGCATTTTGATCACTATGAAGAAGTTCCAAAATCAATTTCAGAAGAAATCATTAAAAAGCATAAAGGTGAATAATTTTAATTGATTTTACCTTTTTAATCAAGTATAACTACTATTGTAGGCATGCTGCGAATGGAGTAATCTTTTCGCAGCAGTTTAAAATACTTAATTTTTATAATTTAAAGGAGGATTTTCCTAATGGCAAAAGCTAAATTTGACCGTACAAAACCCCATGTAAACATTGGTACTATTGGACACGTTGACCATGGTAAAACAACTTTAACAGCTGCAATCACAACTGTTCTTGCGAAAGCAGGCGGCGGTGAAGCACGCGGATATGATCAAATCGATAACGCTCCAGAAGAAAAAGAGCGTGGAATCACAATCAACACTTCTCACGTTGAGTATGAAACTGCTAACCGTCACTATGCACACGTTGACTGCCCAGGACATGCTGACTACGTTAAAAACATGATCACTGGTGCTGCTCAAATGGACGGCGGTATCTTAGTAGTATCTGCTGCTGATGGTCCAATGCCACAAACTCGTGAGCACATCCTTCTTTCTCGTCAAGTAGGTGTACCTTTCCTTGTTGTATTCATGAACAAATGTGACATGGTAGACGATGAAGAGCTTCTTGAATTAGTAGAAATGGAAATTCGTGACCTTCTTTCTGAATACGAATTCCCTGGCGATGACATTCCAGTTGTTAAAGGTTCTGCTCTTAAAGCTCTTGAAGGCGAAGCTGCTTGGGAAGAGAAAATCATTGAACTTATGGCTGCTGTAGACGAGTACGTTCCAAACCCAACTCGTGAAACTGACAAACCATTCATGATGCCAGTTGAGGATGTATTCTCAATCACTGGTCGTGGTACAGTTGCTACTGGACGTGTTGAGCGTGGACAAGTTAAAGTTGGTGACGTAATCGAAATCACTGGTTTCACTGAAGAGCCAAAATCTACAACAGTAACTGGTGTAGAAATGTTCCGTAAGTTACTAGACTATGCTGAAGCTGGAGACAACATTGGTGCACTTCTTCGTGGGGTTGCTCGTGAAGATATCCAACGTGGTCAAGTTTTAGCAAAACCAGGTTCAATCAAGCCACACGTAAAATTCAAAGCTGAAGTTTACGTTTTATCTAAAGAAGAAGGTGGACGTCACACTCCATTCTTCACAAACTACCGTCCTCAGTTCTACTTCCGTACAACTGACGTAACTGGTATTTGTAATCTTCCTGAAGGCGTAGAAATGGTTATGCCTGGAGATAACATCGAAATGCACGTTGAGCTTATTGCTCCAATCGCAATCGAAGAAGGAACTAAGTTCTCTATTCGTGAAGGTGGACGTACTGTAGGCGCAGGCGTTGTTGCTACAATTGTAGAATAATTATAGATAAAGTAAGACTGGGTGGATGACGATCCACTCAGTTTTTTTATTCTAAAAATCTTGTTTCTTCTATAATAGAATCTACTTCACGAGTTATATAACTCTAAATGGAATCGGCTTCTGCATGAAACCAAATGTTAAATAACTTACGTTTTTCTAATCATATGAAATTACTGGATTGTTCATGTTGTGCTTGAAAATCAAGGTGAATGCCGATATAATTATACAAGTGTTCAAGAAACGAAGAAATTCTATTATTTCTATTGCATATTGAATATGATTTCTGTATAATAGACAATGTTGGTCTTTGACTGCGATGATGTGAAAGGTTGCTGACACACCCGGCCGCTTTGCCATGGCGAGTGTGTGGGAAATTTTCACGGAGAATGTCTATTTTAAAATAGGCGAAAAGGAGGGAAAATAATGGCAAAACAAAAAATTCGTATTCGTTTAAAAGCGTATGATCACAGAATCCTTGATCAATCTGCTGAAAAGATTGTTGAGACTGCAAAACGTTCTGGTGCGGCTGTTTCTGGTCCGATTCCATTACCAACTGAAAAGTCTGTATACACAATTCTTCGTGCGGTTCACAAGTATAAAGATTCTCGTGAGCAATTTGAAATGCGTACGCACAAACGTCTAATCGACATCATTAATCCAACACCACAAACTGTTGATTCATTAATGCGTTTAGACTTACCGTCAGGTGTAGATATCGAAATCAAACTTTAATGAAATAAATTATTTAACAATTTAGGAGGTGTGACTGAAATGACCAAAGGAATCTTAGGAAGAAAGATTGGTATGACTCAAGTGTTTGCTGAAAACGGTGATTTAATCCCGGTAACAGTTGTTGAGGCTGCTGGAAACGTTGTTCTTCAAGTTAAGTCTGTTGAAACTGATGGCTATGAAGCTATCCAAGTCGGTTTTGATGACAAGCGCGAGAAGTTATCAAACAAACCTGAAAAGGGCCATGTTGCAAAAGCTAACACTGCTCCTAAGCGCTTCGTTCGTGAATTGCGCGGAGTTAATTTAGGAGATTATGAAGTTGGTCAAGAAGTCAAAGTTGATATTTTCACAGCAGGAGAAACTGTTGATGTAACAGGTATCTCAAAGGGTAAAGGTTTCCAAGGTTCTATTAAGCGCCATGGACAATCTCGCGGACCTATGTCACACGGTTCTCGTTACCACCGTCGCCCTGGTTCAATGGGTCCTGTAGCTCCAAACCGCGTATTTAAAGGTAAATTGCTACCTGGTCGTATGGGCGGAGAACAAGTAACAGTTCAAAACCTTGAAATTGTAAAAGTTGACGTTGAACGCAACTTATTACTTATCAAAGGTAATGTACCTGGTGCTAAAAAAGCATTATTAAAAATTAAAACTGCGGTTAAAGCATAGTAATAAGTCGGAAAGGAGGAAATAAGAATGCCGAAAGTAGCATTATTTAACCAAAGCGGATCTAAAGTTGGTGAAGTTGAGCTAAAAGATACTGTCTTTGGAATCGAGCCTAACAACCATGTTTTATTCGAAGCTGTTGTTATGCAAAGAGCTTCTTTACGTCAAGGAACTCACAAAACAAAAATTCGTTCTGAAGTAGCAGGCGGCGGACGTAAACCATGGCGCCAAAAAGGCACAGGCCGTGCACGTCAAGGTTCTATCCGTTCTCCACAATGGCGCGGTGGTGGTACTGTATTTGGTCCTGTTCCACGCAGCTATAGCTACAAATTACCTAAAAAGGTTCGTCGCTTAGCGATTAAATCTGCATTATCTTCTAAAGTATTAGAAGAAAACATTTTAGTATTAGAAAGCCTTGCTTTCGAAACTCCAAAAACAAAAGACTTTAAAGGTGTATTAAAAGGTCTTTCAGTTGATTCTAGAGCGTTAATCGTAACAGCTGATCTAGATGAAAACGTAGCATTATCTGCTCGTAACATCCCAGGTGTAACTGTTGTAACTGCTGACGGAATTAATGTGTTGGATGTTTTAAATCATGATAAATTAATCATGACTAAGCAAGCTGTTGAAAAAGTAGAGGAGGTGCTTGCATAATGGATGCACGCGATATCATTAAGCGCCCCGTAATTACTGAAGCTTCTTCTGATTTAATGGCAGATAAAAAATATACGTTCGAAGTTGACGTTCGTGCTAACAAAACTCAAGTTAAAGACGCTGTAGAAGCAATCTTCGGTGTTAAAGTTGAGAAAGTAAACGTCATGAACTACAAAGGTAAATTCAAACGTATGGGACGTTTTGGTGGATACACTAACAAACGTCGTAAAGCAATTGTGAAATTAACAGCTGATAGCAAAGAAATCGAATTCTTTGAAGCTTAATATTTATTGAAGAGGAGGGAAATGAAATGGCGATTAAAAAGTATAAACCTACCTCTAATGGTCGTCGCGGAATGACAACTTCTGATTTTGCAGAGATTACGACTGACAAACCAGAAAAGTCCCTACTTGCTCCTTTAAAGAGAAAAGGTGGCCGTAACAACCAAGGTAAGTTAACTGTCCGTCATCAAGGTGGCGGTCATAAACGTCAATATCGTTTAATCGATTTTAAACGTACAAAAGATGGCATTCCAGGACGCGTTGCTACAATCGAGTACGATCCAAACCGTTCTGCGAACATCGCATTAATTAACTATGTGGATGGAGAAAAGCGTTACATCCTAGCTCCTAAAAACTTAGAAGTTGGAATGGAGATCATGTCAGGTCCTGAAGCTGACATCAAAGTAGGAAACGCACTTCCATTAGCTAACATCCCTGTGGGTACAGTAATCCACAACATCGAATTAAAACCTGGTAAGGGTGGACAACTAGTACGTTCTGCTGGTACTTCTGCTCAAGTACTTGGTAAAGAAGGCAAATACGTATTAGTACGTTTAAACTCTGGTGAAGTTCGTATGATCCTTGCTGAGTGCCGTGCTACTGTAGGTCAAGTTGGTAACGAACAACATGAACTTATCAACATTGGTAAAGCAGGACGTTCTCGTTGGTTAGGTAAGCGCCCAACTGTTCGTGGATCTGTAATGAACCCTAACGATCACCCACACGGTGGTGGTGAAGGACGTTCACCAATCGGACGTAAGTCTCCAATGTCTCCTTGGGGCAAACCAACACTTGGATTCAAAACACGCAAAAAATCAAACAAGTCGGATAAGTTTATTGTTCGTCGTCGTAAAAAATAACGGGATTGTCCTACGGTTCACATATAGAACCGTAGATCAATCGCGAAGGGAGGTTCAATCATGGGTCGCAGCTTAAAAAAAGGACCTTTTGTTGATGATCATTTAATGACAAAGATCGAAAAGCTAAATGAAACTGAAGGCAAACAAGTTGTAAAAACTTGGTCTCGCCGTTCTACGATCTTCCCACAATTCATCGGACACACAATTGCAGTTTACGATGGTCGTAAACATGTACCTGTATTTGTCACTGAAGACATGGTAGGCCACAAGCTTGGAGAATTCGCTCCAACACGTGCATACAAAGGCCATGGCAATGATGATAAGAAAACAAGACGTTAATGAGAGGAGGGCATTCATATGCAAGCTAAAGCTGTTGCAAGAACAGTTCGTATTGCTCCTCGTAAAGCTCGTTTAGTCGTAGATTTAATTCGAGGTAAGCAAGTAGGCGAAGCAGTAGCGATTTTAAATTTAACTCCAAAAGCTGCTTCTCCAATCGTAGAAAAAGTTTTAAAATCTGCATTAGCTAACGCTGAGCACAACTACGAAATGGACGTTAATAACTTAGTAGTTGCTCAAGCATTTGTTGACGAAGGACCAACATTAAAACGTTTCCGTCCTCGTGCAATGGGCCGTGCAAGCCAAATCAACAAACGTACTAGTCATATTACTATCGTTTTATCAGAAAAGAAGGAGGGGTAATCAGTGGGTCAAAAAGTAAATCCAGTCGGTTTGCGTATCGGTGTTATCCGTGATTGGGAATCAAAATGGTACGCAGGCAAAGACTATGCTGATCTTTTACACGAAGACCTTAAAGTTCGTGAGTACATCACAAAGCGTCTTAAAGATGCTTCTGTATCAAAAGTCGAAATCGAACGTGCAGCTAATCGTCTAAACGTCACTATTCACACTGCCAAGCCAGGAATGGTTATTGGTAAGGGTGGTACTGAGGTTGAAGCACTTCGTAAAGCACTTAACTCATTAACTGGCAAACGTGTACACATCAATATTCTTGAAATTAAGAAAGCTGATATCGATGCGAAATTAGTTGCGGAAAACATTGCTCGTCAATTAGAAGGCCGCGTTTCTTTCCGTCGTGCTCAAAAACAAACAATTCAACGTGCAATGCGCGCTGGTGCTAAAGGTATCAAAACTATGGTATCTGGACGCTTAGGCGGTGCTGATATCGCTCGTTCTGAGTCGTACAGCGAAGGAACAGTTCCACTTCATACTCTTCGTGCTGATATTGACTATGCTCACGCTGAAGCTGATACAACTTATGGTAAGCTTGGCGTAAAAGTATGGATCTATAAGGGAGAAGTCCTTCCTACTAAGAAGAAATCTGCGGAAGGAGGCAAATAATATGTTATTGCCAAAACGCGTAAAATATCGCCGTCAACACCGTGGAAAAATGCGTGGTAACGCTAAAGGCGGCACTGAAGTAACATTTGGTGAATTCGGATTACAAGCAACTGAAGCTTCTTGGATCACTAACCGCCAAATCGAATCTGCTCGTATCGCTATGACTCGTTATATGAAACGTGGCGGTAAAGTTTGGATCAAAATTTTCCCACACAAGCCTTACACTGCAAAGCCTCTAGAAGTCCGAATGGGTTCCGGTAAGGGTGCTCCAGAAGGTTGGGTAGCAGTTGTTAAGCCTGGTAAAGTAATGTTCGAAATTGCTGGTGTTTCTGAAGAAATCGCTCGTGAAGCACTTCGTCTTGCATCACACAAGCTTCCTGTAAAGTGTAAGTTTGTAAAACGTGAAGAAATTGGTGGTGAATCAAATGAAAGCTAATGATATTCGTGACCTTACCACTGCCGAAATTGAACAAAAAGTGAAATCATTAAAAGAAGAATTATTCAATCTTCGCTTTCAATTAGCGACTGGACAACTTGAAAACACAGCACGCATTCGTGAAGTTCGTAAATCGATCGCTCGTATGAAAACTGTGATTCGTGAAAGAGAAATTGGCTTTTCAAAGTGATATTGAGAGGAGGTTCGCACAATGAGTGAACGCAACCAACGCAAAGTTTACACTGGGCGTGTTGTTTCAGACAAAATGGATAAGACCGTTACTGTCCTTGTTGAAACTCACAAAAAACACCCATTATACGGTAAACGCGTTAAGTACTCTAAAAAATTCAAAGCTCATGATGAGCAAAACGTAGCGAAAACAGGCGATATCGTCCGTATTATGGAAACTCGCCCGCTTTCAGCGACAAAACGTTTCCGTTTAGTAGAAGTAGTAGAAAAAGCAGTTATTATCTAATTGTTCGGAAATAGCTTAATTCCGAAGGGAGGTTACACACATGATTCAACAAGAATCACGTTTGAAAGTTGCTGACAACTCTGGTGCTCGTGAAGTACTTACAATTAAAGTTCTTGGTGGCTCTGGCCGCAAAACTGCTAATATTGGCGACATTATCGTTTGTACAGTGAAACAAGCAACACCAGGTGGCGTTGTTAAAAAAGGTGATGTTGTTAAAGCCGTAATTGTTCGAACTAAGAGCGGAGTACGCCGTAATGACGGTACTTACATTCGTTTTGATGAAAACGCATGTGTAATTATTCGTGATGATAAGGGTCCTCGTGGAACTCGTATCTTCGGACCTGTTGCGCGTGAGTTACGTGACAGCAACTTCATGAAAATTGTTTCATTAGCTCCAGAAGTTCTATAATTTAAATTAAAATGCCTTTAAGGAGGTGCTTACGGATGCATGTAAAAAAAGGTGACAAAGTTATGGTCATCTCTGGTAAGGATAAAGGCAAAACAGGTGTTATTCTTGCAGCGTTTCCTAAACAAGACCGTGTTCTTGTTGAAGGAGTTAACATTGTAAAAAAACACTCTAAGCCTTCCCAAATGAACCCACAAGGTGGAATCAATAGCCAGGAGGCACCTATTCATGTATCAAATGTCATGCCTGTAGACCCTAAGTCTGGGAATCCAACACGTGTTGGCTACAAAACGGTTGATGGCAAAAAAGTACGTGTAGCAACAAAATCCGGTGAAGTTCTAGATAAATAGTTTATAGAAGAAGGGAGGTACTAATCACATGAACCGCCTAAAAGAAAAGTATACAAAAGAAATTACTCCTGCTCTTATGAGCAAGTTTAACTATAAATCAGTAATGCAAGTACCTACGATTGATAAAATCGTTATCAACATGGGTGTTGGTGATGCTGTTCAAAATGCTAAAGCATTAGATAATGCGGTTGAAGAGTTAGCGTTACTTTCTGGTCAAAAACCAGTTGTTACTCGTGCGAAAAACTCTATCGCTGGATTCCGTTTACGTGAAGGTATGCCTATCGGTGCTAAAGTTACACTACGCGGGGAGCGCATGTATGAGTTTTTCGATAAGTTAGTCTCTGTTTCCCTTCCACGTGTACGTGACTTCCGCGGTATCTCTAAAAAGTCTTTTGATGGACGCGGAAACTACACTTTAGGTATTAAAGAGCAGTTAATCTTCCCTGAGATTGATTACGATAAAGTAAGCAAAGTTCGTGGTATGGATATCGTTATCGTAACTACAGCTAATACTGATGAAGAAGCTCGTGAACTTTTAACTCAATTTGGAATGCCATTCCAAAAGTAATCGCTAAATAGAGGGAGGCGAAAACGTGGCTAAAAAGTCAATGATTGCGAAACAAAAACGCACGCCTAAATATAAGGTACAAGAATACACACGCTGCGAACGTTGCGGACGTCCACATTCTGTTTACCGTAAATTTAAGCTTTGCCGTATCTGTTTCCGTGAATTAGCATATAAAGGTCAAATTCCTGGCGTGAAAAAAGCTAGCTGGTAAACATAAGGTTTAGGAAGGAGGTAAAAACAATGGTCATGACAGATCCAATTGCAGATTTGCTTACTCGCATCCGTAATGCGAATATGGTACGTCACGAAAAATTAGAAGTTCCTGCTTCTAATATCAAAAAAGAGATTGCTGATATCTTAAAGCGTGAAGGTTTTGTACGCGATGTTGAGTTTATCGAAGATAACAAACAAGGTATCATCCGCATTTTCTTAAAATACGGTTCAAACAACGAACGTGTAATTACTGGTCTTAAGCGTATAAGCAAGCCTGGTCTTCGTGTATACGCAAAAGCTGACGAAGTGCCACGTGTACTTAACGGCCTTGGAATTGCACTAGTTTCTACTTCTCAAGGAGTTCTTACAGATAAAGAAGCTCGTGCTAAACAAGTTGGCGGAGAAGTATTAGCATACGTTTGGTAATAGAGTTTCTTAATGAATGGAGGTGCAATAAATGTCTCGTATAGGTAAAAAACCAATTGAAATTCCAACTGGTGTTACGGTTAATATCGATAGCAAAAACACTGTTACAGTAAAGGGTCCTAAAGGTGAACTTACACGTTCATTCAACCCAGATTTAACGATTCAAGTAGAAGAAAATGTATTAACAGTTTCTCGTCCATCTGAATCAAAAGAGCACCGTACAATTCACGGTACTACTCGTGCATTAATATCAAACATGGTTGAAGGTGTATCTAAAGGCTTTGAAAAAGGTCTAGAGCTAATCGGGGTCGGTTACCGTGCTCAAAAACAAGGTAAAAAACTTGTATTAAACGTAGGATACTCTCACCCTGTTGAAATCGAACCTGAAGATGGTATTGAAGTTGAAGTTCCATCTAATACAAAGGTTATTGTTAAAGGTATCAGTAAAGAACGTGTTGGTGCATTAGCAGCTAACATTCGTGATGTTCGTCCTCCAGAGCCTTACAAAGGAAAAGGTATCCGTTATGAAGGCGAATATGTGCGTCGTAAAGAAGGTAAAACTGGTAAGTAATGCCGCATAGGTAAACGAAAGGAGTGACTTTAATGATTACGAAGGCTGATAAAAATGCAGTTCGTAAGAAAAGACATGGCCGTGTACGTGCTAAGCTTTCTGGAACTGAAACTCGTCCTCGTTTAAATGTGTTCCGCTCTAATAAGCATATTTATGCTCAATTAGTTGACGATGTTAAGGGAGTTACTTTAGCAAGTGCTTCTACTTTAGATAAAGAAATTAACCTTGAATCTACAGGTAATGTTGACGCAGCTACAAAGGTCGGAGAATTAGTTGCGAAGCGTGCAGTAGAAAAAGGAATTAAAGCTGTCGTATTTGACCGTGGGGGATACCTCTATCATGGCCGCATTCGAGCATTAGCAGATGCAGCTCGCGAGAACGGTTTAGAATTTTAATAGACAAAGGAGGGACACAAAAAGATGCGTCGTATTGATCCAAACAAACTTGAACTTGAAGAACGCGTAGTTACGGTTAATCGTGTAGCGAAGGTTGTTAAAGGTGGACGTCGTTTTCGTTTCTCTGCTCTTGTAGTAGTAGGTGACAAAAACGGTCATGTCGGCTTTGGTACTGGTAAAGCACAAGAAGTACCAGAAGCAATCCGTAAAGCGATTGAAGATGCAAAGAAAAACTTAATCGAAGTACCAATGGTTGGAACAACGATTCCTCACCAAGTTATTGGAAACTTTGGTGCTGGAGAAGTACTTTTAAAGCCTGCATATGAAGGTACTGGTGTTATCGCTGGTGGACCTGTTCGTGCGGTACTTGAATTAGCTGGTGTTGGTGATATCTTATCTAAATCTTTAGGTACAAACACACCAATCAACATGGTTCGTGCTACTTTGAACGGTTTAACACAATTAAAACGTGCTGAGGACGTAGCGAAATTACGTGGTAAATCAGTAGAAGAACTGTTAGGATAAGGAGGGAAATCAAATGGCGAATAAACTAGAAATTACCCTCACTCGCAGCGTGATTGGCCGCCCAGGTGACCAACGCGAAACAGTTAAAGCTCTTGGCTTACGCAAATTGCACCAAACAGTTGAGCATCAAGACAATCCAGCTATTCGCGGAATGATCAATAAAGTTGCTCACCTTGTTACGGTAAAAGAAATATAATTTTTTACTCTTCTAACAAATAAGGAGGTGCCAACATGAAACTTCATGAATTAAAGCCTGCAGAAGGTTCACGTCAAGAACGCAAACGTAAAGGTCGTGGAATTGGTTCCGGTAATGGTAAAACTGCTGGTAAAGGTCATAAAGGTCAAAATGCTCGTTCTGGCGGCGGTGTTCGCCCTGGATTCGAGGGTGGTCAAACACCTTTATTCAGACGTTTACCAAAACGTGGTTTTACAAACATTAACCGTAAAGAATATGCGGTTGTGAACCTTGATGCTCTAAATCGTTTTGAAGATGGTACTGAAGTAACTCCAGTACTTCTTATTGAAACAGGTGTAGTTAGCAACGAGAAAGCAGGAATCAAAATTCTTGCTAAAGGCAAAGTTGAGAAAAAGCTTACTGTTAAAGCTCATAAATTCTCCTCTGCTGCGAAGGAAGCTATTGAAGCTGCCGGCGGTCAAACTGAGGTGATTTAATGTTTCAGACAATCTCCAATTTTATGCGCGTGGGTGATATAAGAAGAAAGATCCTATTCACCCTTTTAATGTTGGTTGTATTCCGTATTGGTACATTTATTCCTGTACCAGGAGTGAATGCAGATCTTTTAAAGGCCCAGGATGAACTTAATGTATTCGGTCTTCTGGATACATTCGGCGGTGGGGCGTTACGAAACTTCTCAATTCTTGCAATGGGGATTATGCCGTACATTACCGCATCCATTATTATTCAGTTGCTTCAAATGGACGTTGTTCCGAAGTTTACTGAATGGTCAAAGCAAGGAGAAGTTGGACGCCGTAAGTTAGCTCAGTTTACCCGCTATTTCACTATTGTGCTTGGTTTTATCCAAGCTTTAGGTATGTCATACGGGTTCAACAACCTAGCTGGCGGGCAGTTAATTGAAAATCCAAGTATCGGAAACTATCTATTAATTGCAGTAGTCTTAACAGCAGGAACTTCATTCTTAATGTGGCTAGGTGAACAAATCACTTCAAAAGGTGTTGGAAACGGAATCTCTGTCATCATTTTTGCTGGGATCGTAGCTGGTATTCCATCTACATTTAATCAAATTTATGCTCAGTCATTTGAAAATGCTGGAGAGCAGCTGTTCCTTAACATTGTAAAATTTGTACTACTTGCTATTGCAGTTATTGCAATTGTTGTCGGTACTATCTTTATTCAGCAAGCATTAAGAAAAATTCCTATTCAATACGCAAAAAGAATGGTAGCAGGAAAAGGTCCAGTTGGTGGTCAATCCTCTCACTTACCTTTAAAAGTAAATGCTGCAGGTGTAATTCCGGTTATCTTTGCAGTTTCTTTTATCGTTACACCAAGAACGATTGCTTCATTCTTTGAGCAAAATGAGGTAACACTCTGGATTGAAAGAGTATTTAATTACTCAAATCCAATAGGAATGGTCGTGTATAGTGCACTGATTATTGCCTTTACTTATTTCTACGCTTTCATTCAAGTAAATCCTGAACAAGTTTCGGATAACTTGAAAAAGCAAGGCGGTTATATTCCTGGTATACGTCCAGGAAAAAGTACTCAAGAGTATTTAACTCGTGTTCTATATCGTTTAACATTTGTGGGAGCCTTATTCCTGACAGCTATTGCGATCTTGCCGATTCTCTTTATTAATCTTTCTGGTTTGCCGCAATCTGCTCAAATTGGGGGAACAAGCTTATTAATTGTTATTGGTGTTGCACTAGAAACAATGAAGCAGCTTGAGGCTCAACTTGTGAAACGTCATTATAAAGGGTTTATTAAATAATTTGGTTTTTTAGGGTACCCATTGACGGTCCCTAAAAACCAATTAGATTTAGGGGGATTTCACATGAACTTAGTATTAATGGGGCTCCCTGGTGCCGGTAAAGGTACACAAGCGGAAAAGATTGTCCAAAAATACGGCATCCCTCATATCTCAACAGGAGATATGTTCCGTGCAGCAATAAAAGATGAAACGGAACTCGGCCTTCAGGCAAAATCATTTATGGATAAAGGCGAACTTGTTCCTGATGAGGTAACAATTGGTATTGTCCGTGAAAGATTATCTAAGGGTGATTGTAAGAAAGGCTTCCTGCTGGACGGCTTTCCTCGAACTGTTGCTCAAGCAGAAGCATTGGAAGACATCCTCACTCATTTGGATAAAAAAATTAACTACGTCATTAACATTGACGTAGACAATGGAATTCTAATGGAACGCCTTACTGGCCGTCGCATTTGTAAAGATTGCGGTGCCACTTATCATCTTGTATTCAATCCTCCTGCAAAAGATGGTGTTTGCGATCGTTGCAGCGGAGAGCTGTATCAGCGTGCTGATGATAATGAGGCAACTGTTAAGAATCGTTTGGACGTTAATATTAAACAAACGAAACCATTACTTGATTTCTATGAAACTAAAGGCTATTTGCGCAATATTGATGGCCAGCAGGAAATAGATAAAGTATTTGCTGATGTGGATCAATTACTCGAGGGATTGCAATAATGATCATTTGCAAAACACCGCGTGAAATTGAAATCATGCGTGAAGCTGGAAAAATTGTAGCGCTGACTCATCAAGAACTGAAAAAACATATTGCTTCAGGCATTACAACCTTAGAATTGGATGACATTGCTGAAAAGTTTATAAAAAAACATGATGCAATTCCATCTTTTAAAGGTTATAATGGCTTTCGCGGAAGCATCTGTGCTTCAGTTAATAATGAGCTTGTTCATGGGATTCCTAGTAATCGGGTATTAAAGAATGGCGACATTATAAGCGTTGATATCGGTGCTAAATTTAACGGTTATCATGGTGATTCTGCTTGGACGTATCCTGTAGGTACGATTGATAAGGAAACTCAAACACTTCTGGATGTAACTGAGGAATCTTTATATAAAGGTCTTACAGAAGCAAAACCAGGAGAGCGTCTGTCGAACATCTCACATGCGATTCAAACTTATGCGGAATCATATGGTTTTTCCATTGTACGCGAGTATGTAGGTCATGGAATAGGGCAAGACTTACATGAGGATCCGCAAATTCCTCATTACGGTCCCCCGAACAAGGGCCCACGCTTAAAACCGGGGATGGTACTTGCTGTTGAACCTATGGTGAATGCAGGAAGCCGATATGTAAAAACGTTAACAGATAACTGGACAGTTGTAACGGTTGACGGAAAAATGTGTGCTCATTTTGAACATACAATTGCCATCACAGAAACAGGTTATGAGATCCTTACAAAAGCCTAATTTGTAGGTGATTTTCTCTGTTCCTTCCATTCTGTTCTATTTTTAGGTCAAACTTGTATTGGTTCTTTTAGGACTTCATGCTAAACATTGTGTTATAATAATAAGGTTGTTGGCATCTTAAGAAGTTCAGAAAGATTACAAGAAACCGGTTGTGCAACTAATGGAAAATGCACTTTGCATCTAGCAAAGTATAAAAAATGATTTCGTATTTGAAATGAAAAGGGGGACACGTTCGATGGCGAAAGACGATGTAATTGAGATCGAAGGTACTGTTGTTGACACTTTGCCAAATGCCATGTTTAAAGTAGAGTTAGAGAATGGTCATACAGTGTTAGCACACGTTTCTGGGAAAATCCGCATGCACTTTATCCGTATATTACCTGGGGATAAAGTAACTGTAGAGCTTTCTCCATATGACTTAACTCGCGGAAGAATCACTTATCGTTTTAAATAAACCACTGCACTCCGTACTATTAAGGAGGTTAGGATAATGAAAGTAAGACCATCTGTTAAACCAATCTGCGAAAAGTGTAAAGTTATCCGCAGACGTGGTAAAGTTATGGTTATCTGTGAAAACCCTAAACATAAACAAAAACAAGGTTAAATACAAGGAGGTGCGCTAACGAATGGCACGTATTGCTGGTGTAGATATTCCACGTGAAAAACGTGTAGTAATATCCTTAACTTACATCTATGGAATTGGTAAAGTAACTGCACAAAAAGTTTTAGCAGAAGCTGGTGTTTCTGAAGACACTCGTGTTCGTGATTTAACTGAAGACGAATTAAATAAAATTCGTGAAGTAATCGACAAATTAAAAGTTGAAGGTGACCTTCGCCGTGAGGTTTCACTTAACATTAAGCGTTTAATGGAAATCGGTTGCTATCGCGGTCTTCGTCATCGCCGTGGTCTACCTGTTCGTGGACAAAATACTAAGAACAATGCTCGTACACGCAAAGGTCCTCGTAAGACTGTAGCGAACAAGAAGAAATAATCAGTAAAGGAGGTACTTTAAATGGCTCGTAAAACTAATACACGTAAACGCCGTGTGAAAAAGAATATTGAACAAGGTGTTGCACATATTCGTTCTACTTTCAATAATACAATTGTAACTATCACTGATGCTCATGGGAATGCACTTTCATGGTCAAGCGCTGGTGCGTTAGGGTTCAAAGGTTCTCGTAAATCTACTCCTTTCGCAGCTCAAATGGCAGCAGAAACTGCAGCAAAGGCTTCTATGGAGCATGGCATGAAAACTCTTGAAGTAACTGTTAAAGGACCTGGTGCTGGACGTGAAGCTGCAATCCGTGCACTTCAAGCTGCTGGTCTAGAAGTTACTGCAATTAGAGACGTAACTCCAGTTCCACATAATGGATGTCGTCCACCAAAACGTCGCCGTGTGTAATTTTTCTGTATAAATTTCGTATCCTTGTCTATAATGGGATATGATGGAAAAAAGTTTCTACTTTTTGTACAGAATATGATTCAAGTTGTTGTGCGCAAAACGGGAACGTATACATGGGGAATTTCGGTTAATTTTGCTAACCGGGGTTTCGACGTTTTGAAGGAGGGTATATTTTCATGATCGAAATAGAAAAACCAAAAATCGAAACGGTTGAGATCAGCGATGATGCCAAGTACGGGAAGTTCGTTGTAGAGCCACTTGAGCGTGGATATGGTACAACTTTGGGTAACTCCTTACGTCGTATCCTTTTATCCTCACTCCCTGGTGCCGCAGTTACATCAATTCAGATTGATGGGGTACTTCATGAGTTCTCAACAATTGAAGGCGTCGTAGAAGATGTGACATCTATCATTTTAAACATCAAAAAGCTTGCACTGAAAATCTACTCTGATGAAGAGAAGACTCTTGAAATCGATGTACAGGGTGAAGGCGCAGTTAAAGCCGCTGATATTACTCATGACAGCGATGTTGAAATTCTAAATCCAGATCTTCACATTGCTACTTTAGGAACGAACGGTCATTTACGCATGCGTTTAACAGCTAGACGCGGTCGTGGATATACACCTGCCGTCCAAAATAAAAGAGAAGATCAGCCGATTGGTGTGATTCCAATCGATTCTATCTATACACCTGTTTCACGTGTTTCTTTCCAAGTAGAAAATACACGCGTAGGCCAAATGACTAACTATGATAAGTTAACATTTGACGTTTGGACTGATGGAAGTACAGGTCCTCAAGATGCAGTTGCACTTGGTGCGAAGGTTTTAACTGAGCATTTGAATATCTTCGTTGGATTAACGGATGAAGCTCAAAATGCTGAAATTATGGTTGAAAAAGAAGAAGATCAAAAAGAAAAAGTACTTGAGATGACAATTGAAGAGCTTGATTTATCAGTTCGTTCATACAACTGTTTAAAGCGTGCCGGAATCAATACCGTTCAAGAATTAGCTAATAAGACGGAAGAAGATATGATGAAGGTTCGTAACTTAGGCAGAAAGTCTCTTGAGGAAGTTAAACACAAACTAGAAGAGCTTGGATTAGGCTTACGTAAAGATGACTGATAAGTAATTGCTTCATGAGGCATTTTGACGAGGCTACCTAAAGCTTTTATGAATGACTTCAACAAAGGAGGGAAACTTTCATGGGATACAGAAAGTTAGGACGTACTAGCTCTCAACGTAAAGCTATGCTACGTGACTTAGCAACAGATTTAATCATCAACGAGCGCATTGAAACAACTGAAGCTCGTGCGAAAGAGCTTCGTTCAGTTGTTGAGAAAATGATCACTCTTGGAAAGCGTGGCGATCTTCATGCTCGTCGTCAAGCAGCTGCATTCGTACGCAATGAGGTAGCAAACGCTGAAACAAACCAAGATGCTGTTCAAAAGCTATTCAGCGATATCGCATCTCGCTATGAAGAACGCCAAGGTGGATATACTCGTATCATGAAACTTGGACCACGTCGTGGAGACGGTGCGCCAATGGTTATCATTGAATTAGTATAATTTCATCTAGTTAAGGAATGAGGTTTTGATGAAGAGGCCGGTGCTTGCACCGATTTCCTCTAGTCAATCCTCACGCCTAACTTATAGAAAAACCTTTGCATAGGGCAGGACAGTAGTTCTTTGCCCTTTTTCTATAAGATGTTTAGCTGCTAAATTTTAGTAGCTAAACGAATTTTAGCAAAAAAAGTGAGCGTTACGATGAGCATGATTTTATATATGACTCGTCTAGCTCTTGCACCTTTCCGAATTAGTTTCAAAGTTTACGCACAACAGGGGGGCCCTGTTTTAACGGGGAGGTGCAGGCTTTTTTTTAGGGATAAATCTATGATTTTGAGCTTGAATAGAGAGGCAGTCTTGGCTTTAATAAAGCTCGGATAGCAGATTATCTAGTAAGTTTACTTTCAAGATTACAAGCTGTGTAATCTTATTCTATTTGTTATAGGAATAAATATCCGCTGTCATACTATTTATGCTCGCCAATTGTGGCGGGTTTTTTAATATGGCTGTATTAAAGCTCAGTGTTGATCATGCTATTTTGTTGTTGATTGTCTGAGAGATCAGTATAGAATAGAGAGAAGAGAGAGATGAGAGGAGGAACAACAATGAGCAAGAAGCCCCTAGTTCAGCTAAATAATGTCTCATTTCAATATGATATTCAGGCGAATTATGCCCTTCAGGATGTATCCTTTGAGGTCTATGAAGGTGAGTGGCTCGCGATTGTTGGTCATAACGGCTCAGGGAAATCCACCCTGGCGAAGCTATTAAATGGGCTGCAATATCCGCAGGAAGGGACTATTACTGTAGATGGCATGCTTTTAACGGAAGAAACGGTGTGGGAAACGAGAAGAAAGATTGGAATGGTGTTTCAAAATCCGGACAATCAATTTGTTGGAACGACTGTCCAGGATGATGTGGCTTTTGGTTTAGAAAATAACGGGATTGCTAGAGATGATATGATTGAAAGAGTCAATAGTTCCCTGAATAAGGTGAAAATGGCGCAATTTCTTGATCAAGAGCCGCACCATCTGTCTGGAGGCCAAAAGCAAAGGGTGGCAATCGCCGGTGTAATTGCCCTTAGACCATCTGTCATTATTTTAGATGAAGCAACCTCTATGCTTGATCCGAGAGGAAGAGAAGAGGTTCTAGAAACGGTTAGAGAATTGAAAGAAACTCATAATATGACCGTTATTTCCATTACTCATGATTTAGAGGAAGCAGCAAAAGCTGATCGAATCATTGTCATGAATAAAGGCAAGCTTTATAGAGAAGGTACGCCAGAGGAAATATTTCAAATGGACGAAGAGCTTGTTAAGCTTGGTCTAGATATCCCATTTCCTGTGAAAATGAGCAAATTTTTAAAAGAGCAAGGCATTTCCCTATCGAGACATTTTTTATCGGAAGAAGAGTTGGTGGCAGAGTTATGGACATCTTACTACAACAAGTAGAATATCGATATCAGGCGAATACCCCTTTTGAACGGTTAGCTATAAAGGATGTTTCTATCGATATTCCATCGGGGACATTTCTTGCTATTATCGGACATACAGGTTCAGGTAAATCAACCATTCTACAGCATCTAAATGCATTGTTGAAGCCAACGGCCGGTAAAGTCATCATAGGGGATAAAGAAATCACTTCAGAGAAGAAGCAGAAAAACCTTAAAGAAGTAAGGCAAAAAGTAGGGATTGTGTTTCAATTTCCAGAGCATCAATTATTTGAGGAAACGGTTGAGAAGGATATTTGCTTCGGACCGATGAATTTTGGTGTTTCAGAGGATGAAGCAAAAAAACGGGCAAGAATCGCGATTCGTCAAGTTGGTCTCTCTGAAGACATTTTGGATAAATCACCTTTTGATTTATCTGGTGGTCAAATGAGAAGAGTTGCTATTGCTGGTGTACTGGCAATGGAACCGGATGTCATTGTTCTGGACGAGCCGACAGCAGGTCTTGACCCTAGAGGACGAAAAGAAATAATGGAGATGTTCTATGCTCTCCATCAGGAAAGAAAGCTTTCTACTGTACTTGTTACTCATAGTATGGAGGATGCCTCAAGGTATGCTGATCAAATTGTGATTATGCATCAAGGGGAAGTGTACAAAAAAGGAACACCTGAGGAAATTTTTTCTTCACCTGAAGGCTTATTGGAGCTTGGGCTAGATGTTCCAGAGGTTGTCCGTTTTCAGCAAAAAATTGAAAAGGCTTTTCAAATGAATTTTCCTAAAACGTGCTTATCTGTCGAGCAGCTTACGGAGGAAATTGCTGCATTATTGAAGAGGGGTGAGCAGAGATGATGGAGAAAATGATTTTTGGCCGCTATGTTCCTGCTCAATCTTTCATCCATAAGATGGATCCACGATCAAAGCTGCTTTTGATTTTTTTATTTGTTTGCATTGTTTTTATCGCGAACAACACCGTGACATACGCTCTATTAGTTGTTTATACCTTTTTTATGGTTTCTTTGTCCAAAGTTCCTTTTCGCTTTATTATTGCAGGGCTAAAGCCTGTTCTTTGGCTCGTCCTTTTCACAATGCTATTGCATTTGTTTTTAACAAAAGAAGGGGAAATCATATTTCAGGCAGGCTGGTTCAAGATCTATGAAGAAGGATTAAGGCAAGGGATATTCATTTCTATGCGCTTCTTCTTACTGATATTAATGACTTCCATTCTTACGTTAACGACGACACCGATTGAAATAACGGATGGTTTGGAGAGCTTGCTGCATCCGTTAAATAAAGTGAAGTTTCCTGTGCATGAGCTGGCTCTTATGATGTCAATTTCACTTAGGTTTATTCCAACACTGATGCAAGAGACAGATAAGATTATGAAGGCTCAAACAGCAAGAGGCGTTGATTTTACAAGCGGACCCATTAAAGAAAGGGTTAAGGCAATCATTCCACTTTTAATCCCTCTTTTTGTCAGTTCCTTTAAAAGGGCTGAAGAGCTTGCTACAGCGATGGAAGCAAGGGGATACCGCGGCGGGGAAGGACGAACGAAATATCGGCAGCTTAGCTGGAGATTCAATGATACTATTATGCTCTTGCTGCTTGTTTTATTGACGCTTTTATTATTTTTACTAAGAACGTAATGGGGCAAGATGATGAAAAGACTAAAGTGTGTTGTAGCCTATGACGGAACACTTTTTGCTGGCTATCAGGTTCAGCCGAAAAAGCGGACAGTGCAGGGGGAAATCGAGACTGCCTTGAAGAAGCTGCACAAGGGGGCAGATGTAAAGATCATTGCCTCAGGTAGAACGGATGCAGGTGTACATGCAAAAGGGCAGGTTATTCATTTCGATTCGGAGTTGCAAATTCCACTGTCAAAGTGGGATATCGCCCTTAATTCGCTTTTGCCTGATGATATCGTGATTGTCAAAACAGAGGAAGCAGAACAGGATTTTCATGCCCGTTTTGATGCAAAAGGGAAGGAATACCGCTATTTTCTGCATCGATCCCCTAAGAGAGATCCATTCAGCCGACATTATGCATTTCAGTATCCCTATTCTTTAAATATCTCTGCTATGAAAGAGGCCATTGTTCATCTGCTTGGCACCCATGACTTTACAAGCTTCTGCTCTGCAAAGACGGAAGTAGAGGATAAGGTAAGAGAAATAAAAGAGATTGAGCTGATTGAGGATAATGGGGAGCTTGTGTTCCGCTTTGTTGGTAATGGCTTTTTGTATAATATGGTGAGAATCTTAGTCGGAACTCTTTTAGAGGTCGGAGTTGGAGATAGAGACCCGGAATCCATATTGGACATTTTGGATAAGAAAGACCGATCTTATGCGGGAAAAACGGCTCCTGGACATGGGCTTTATTTATGGAATGTTTTTTATTAAAAAAAATGTTCCAAAACAACTAAACCTGGTGTAACATTTTATTGACAATAGCTGTATAAAAGTGTATCATAGCAAAGGTATTGTTATTAAAACCACGATAAGCCCCGGAACTTATTGTGTCTAAGATAAATGAAACCAATGAAATTATGAAAATGGAATTTTTAGGAGGGAAAATGATGCGTACAACGTTTATGGCGAATTCAAACAATATCGAGCGTAAATGGTACGTGGTTGATGCAGAAGGCAAAACTCTAGGTCGTCTTGCTAGTGAAGTTGCATCAATCCTACGTGGTAAACATAAACCAACTTATACACCACATGTTGATACTGGTGATCATGTAATTATTCTTAATGCTGCTAAGATTGAATTAACAGGTAAGAAACTTACTGATAAAATCTACTACCGTCACACAAATCACCCAGGCGGATTAAAAACAAGAACTGCTAACGAAATGCGTACGAACTATCCTGAGAGAATGTTAGAGCTTGCTATTAAAGGCATGCTTCCAAAGAACACTCTAGGTCGTCAAATGTTCAAGAAATTACACGTATATGCTGGCGCTGAACATAAGCACCAAGCTCAACAACCTGAAGTTTACGAACTTCGTGGATAATTTTTAGGGGAGGTTATTAACTTGGCACAGGTTCAATATATTGGCACTGGTCGTCGTAAGAGCTCCGTTGCACGAGTTCGTTTAGTACCAGGCGATGGTAAAATTATTATCAATGGTCGTGAAATCGAAGAGTATATCCCATTTGCTGCTTTACGTGCGGTTGTAAACCAACCACTTGTAGCTACTGAAACACAAGGTAGCTATGATGTTCATGTAAACGTAAATGGTGGTGGATACACTGGTCAAGCTGGCGCAATTCGCCACGGTATCGCTCGTGCGTTACTTCAAGCTGATCCAGAATTCCGTCCAACATTAAAAGCTGCAGGTCTATTAACTCGTGATGCTCGTATGAAAGAACGTAAAAAATACGGTCTTAAAGGCGCTCGTCGTGCACCTCAGTTCTCAAAACGTTAATTATCAATGTTTCGAAGGCTCTTTTCACTTCTGTGGAAAGGGTCTTTTTTATGCCTAAAGACTACTTTTGACCACATTTTGACCACCAATATTTTTTTGACCACATTAGACGACTAATTATAGCTCGATATACTTTTGAAATTTTGAAGCGGTTTGCTCTTTAAGGGTATTAGTTACGTGGGTGTAGATATTCATTGTCATTTGAATATCGGCGTGTCCTAACCGTTCTTGTACTTCTTTAATATTAGCACCAGCTTCAAATAATAAAGATGCGTGAGTGTGCCTTATACCGTGAATTGTTATGGGATGAAGATTATGTTTTTTAATTAAAATATTTAGCTTTTCATTAAGATAAGCTAAGCGTAATGGTGTCCCATCCTCTATTTTAAAAACAAGATTATTGGCACTACTTATTATTCTGTTGGCAAATTCCTCTTCCTTTTGGCTTATGCGCCACTTTTTAAGCAAAGATAGGGTTTTATTATCCAAACTAATTAAACGCTTAGAATCCCTTGTTTTTGGCATTTGAAAAAGATGTTTTCCATCGGTCTGGAACAGGGTTCTCCATAAACGGATAAACCCGGCCTCAAAATCGATATCATCCCATGTTAACGCTAATAATTCCCCTTTACGAGCCCCGGTGTAAATTAAGAGGTGAAAGAGTACATGTTCCCGAAGTGATGTATCCTTTTTAGTAATGGAAAGGAATCTTTTTACCTCGTCCTTTGTCCAGTAATCACGGTCCTCAAATTCATTTTCCTCATTTAGTAACTCCTTTTCTGAGCCTTTAGATGAATTTTATATCATTTAGGAAAAAGCTATTCCACAATCGGGCGCTATTCAGAAGTAACTAAAGCCTAATTTCTCTGTATTGGGTAAGCGAGAAATTAGGCTTCTTTACATTTAGATTTCCTCAACGCTGTAACTGCGGGGTTCCTGACGATACCCCTTAATAAAGTTTTTTAAACTCCAAAAATCCAGTTAATATTTTTTGTTGACTTCGGAAACAAAAAAGCGCTACAATATTATTGTTTCCCTAGAAACAATAAATGGAGGGTTTTTATGACAAAAGAAGAAGAACTAAGTGCTATTTTTAATCGAGTGGCTGAAAGGCATAGAATTATTAAAAATATCGATGAACAAAAATACAAGTTCATGAAAGAAAACACATTTTTAGAAGTTCACAGTATTGATTTAATCGAAAAAATTGAAGACCCAAATGTTACAAAGCTTTCAAAGTCGCTGCGTGTGACAAGAGGAGCAATCAGTAAAACAATGAAAAAATTAATTGAGGATGGCGCAGTAGAAAAATATCAAAAGCAAGAGAATAAAAAAGAAATATATTACAAACTCACCGATGTTGGAAGAGATATTTATATAGAGCATGAAAAAATGCATAGTTCCCGGATTGAAAAAGATCGTGGATTTTTCAGTCAATTAAGTGAAGAGGAAAAAAATCAGCTTATCAAAATATTAAATAAAATTTACGGGCAGATAGCCACCGAACTTAAAAAGTTGGGTATGGATAATTATATATAATAGGAGGGCGGTGATTCTGTGGTAAAAACAGGACGTGTTACGTCGGAGGGTGATGAACTATATTTTGAAGTCCGCGGTCAAGGTGTACCACTCTTGATGATTTCAGGAGGTGGAGGTGATGCAGGATTTTACTCGTATGTTGCAGATATTCTCGCTGATGAATACCAAGTGATTACTTATGATCGTCGGGGTAATTCCCGCAGTACCAGAAATGAGCCGGTAAATTTTGAAGTTAGCCGGGAAGCACGCGATGCCGTTGCCGTTCTCCGTGCGGCAGGTCATGAAACAGCTTATGTGTTTGGAAACAGTGGCGGTGCAATCTTTGCACTCGAAATGGCAAGGAGCCACCCTCAGGCTGTTAAAGCGATGGTCGTTCATGAGCCTCCTGTTTTGCGGGTTCTTCCCGATAGAAAAAAATGGTTGGGATTTTTCGCAAAGGTTTTTAGGACATCTTTCAGATTTAACTACCAAATTGCTCTTTTTAGGTTTAATATGGCGCTTTCTATCCCATTCAGTGCTTTCAAAAGCGTCCCAAAGGATTTTCAAGATCGTGTGACGAAGGCGAATAATAATCACTACCTCATAAATCATGAAATGCTTTCAAGTGTGAACTATATGCCTGATATCAAGAATATTAAGCAAAATGGCGTTAAGGTTATTATGGCAGCGGGCAGTAGGAGTTTGGCTAAGGGTGCTTATTACGCCAGGACAGCACCTATCTTGGCGGAAATGCTCGGTTGTAAAATGGTTACCTTTCCGGGACATCATATTTCCTATTTCGATTTACCTCACGAGTGGGCAGAAACATTACGAAAAGTGCTTAAGAGTACTGAAGTATCATAAATAACGGAAAGAAAATGATTATTTGTTTAGAAAGGAGATTAAATCATGATGATTGAAGATGCGAATACGGAAAAGGCAAAAGAAAAGCTTTCTGTCCGAGTGAAGTACTCTCAGATAGGATTTTTCTTATTAGCGTTGATTTTACTCATTTGTATCGTCGCACAGGTTTATTTAGCAGGAATGGCAATATTCGAAGATCCAGTCAATTGGGGAAGACATAGGATCTTTGTGCATATGTTTGAATATATTTCGATACTCATGTTTTTCCTTGGATTTATCGGTCGTTTACCTTGGAAAATGATCTGGGGAAGCTTTGGCATGTTTGCCCTTTGTAATATCCAATACTACACAGCCCATGGTATTGCTGGGGCGCTTCACCCAGTTCTTGCCCTTGTATTATTTTGGGTCTCGTTTACACTAGCATGGAGTTCATATAGGTATTATTTAGGCGTCTTAGCAGCTAGCACAGATACAACTCTTCTCACCACTCAAAAATAGTGGAATAAGAAAAAGGGCTGCCGTAGCACCCCCGTTCAACTAAGGCTCCCAATCTGAAGAAGAATCCATTTTGATCAATCTTTTTTGAAATGGATTCTTCTTATTTACCATAAAATATGGGCTTGTAAGGTGTTTTTATCAAACTTTATTTCAAAGCAACAAAACCCGAACAGTTTTTTTACCAGATACGTAAACAGGCTATAAAGCCTTTAATAATATTGTTGATCTTCCACCAACGGGCGCTTAAGTGGAATAAGTATGAGTTATTTTTGACCACATTCTGACCACCAAATATATATAAGGATATATTATCAAATTTTTATTGAACAGAAAGAAGCCCGATAAATCAGGCTTACAGTAAGTTATTTTATTCCTAGATTCTTCATATTTAATATATAAAACAAAGGACGTAAAAAATACGGTCTTAAAGGCGCTCGTCGTGCACCTCAGTTCTCAAAACGTTAATTATTGCTTATCAAAGGCTCTCAACCAATTTGGTTGGGGGTCTTTTTTTGTATAAAAATGGTCTTTGACCTTTGGCCTCCTTTAACAAATTGTATAACTCACACCCCACATAAAAACTTAATTCTAATTAGAAATGAATATGTAAGGATTATGCTGGAAATATTAAACATAATTGATGAATTAATAGAGGTGTAAGGAGGAGTATGAAGTGACAGATAAACCGAAGGAAACTAACGAGAGCCGCCGCCAGTTTATTAAGAATACAGGGCTAGTTGCGGGTGGATTAGTTGGTGGAACCTTATTTGGCGGCTTGTTGACAAACCAGTTTCAAAAAAAACCAGAAATCCAAGATGTGAAAAATATCAGTGGTGGCCTGCAAGAAGCACGTGTCTTCATCAATCGAGCAAGAGACTTTGATATTCTATCGGCAGCAACAGAACGTATTTTTCCAAAAGATGATTTGGGTCCTGGCGCCATTGAATTAAGCGTTCCCTACTTTATTGACAAACAATTAGCTAGTGAATGGGGGACGAATGCGAAGGAATATATGAAGGGTCCTTTTATTTCCGACATAAAGGAAGCTGGCAATCATAATGTACAACGGCGTCAAGATAGCCAAGGGCCGAATTCAGGCACGCAAATACCTACTCCGTCACCGCGCTACCATACCATATTAAATAGGGGTGAAATGTTCACTTTGGGTCTAAGGAAAATGGATGAAGTGGCTCAAAAGGAATTCGGTAAAGGGTTTGTTGAGTTGGACCCAGACAAGCAAGATGAGGTGCTACATATGTTTGAAGAGGATAAAGTCGAGATGAAAGGGGTAGGATCCTCAAACTTTTTCCACTTACTTCTGCAGACTACGATTGAAGGTGCTTATGCAGATCCCGTGTATGGCGGAAATAAAGATATGATGGGATGGAAGATGAAAGAGTATCCGGGTCCACAAATGGGCTACTTGGATAAAATTGGGGAGGAAAAATTTATTAAAATGGAACCGACAAACTTACGTAATTATCAAGGTCATTAATGGGAGGCAAATACGATGGCTGTTAAATTAGATAAAGTAGATGTAGTAGTTGTAGGTACGGGCTGGGCAGGCGGTGTTGTTTCAGCGGAACTTTCGAAAGCAGGCTATAAAGTGATTGCTTTGGAACGGGGGAAAAATGTCATTCGGGCAGATTATATAGGAGTGAAGGATGAACTGCGTTATACAAATCGCTATGAGATGATGCAGAATTTAGCCCCAGAAACCATTACTTCCCGAAATTATTTAGATGAAATTGCTCTGCCGGTAAGAACTCGTCAAGAAATGATGGTTGGCACGGATTTGGGTGGGGGCAGTGTTCATTGGGCTGGAGCCACTTACCGTTGGAAGCCATACGACTTTGAAATTAGAAGTAAGACGATCGAGCGATACGGAAAAGATAAAATCCCAGAAGGTATGGCTATACAGGATTGGGGCATTACATACGATGAGATGGAAAAATACTATGATCGGTGGGAAAAAACAGCAGGTACCTCTGGAGAACCAGATCCGATTGGAGACAAGCGATCAAGTGACTATCCAAACCCGCCGATGAAGGAGTCGCCAGCGGTTCGCTTATTTAAAGACACCACTAAGAAAATGGGCTACCATCCCTATCAAGTTGCTTCAGGTAATTTATCAAAGGCCTATACGAATCCTGACGGGGAAAAGATGGGCCAATGTATGTTTTGTTCATTTTGCACGCAATACGGATGTGATTTTGGAGCGAAATCTGATCCACTTGTAACGGTCATTCCAACGGCCATGAAAACGGGAAACTTTGAGGTGAGAACAGGGGCCTATGTACGGCGTGTGTTATACTCTGGTGGCAAAGCGACGGGTGTTCTATATGTCGATACCATGACTGGAGAAGAATTCGAACAACCCGCGGATGTAGTGGTGCTAGCCGCATTCACATTTACAAACAATCGTTTATTAATGTTATCTAATATAGGACAACCTTATAATCCTAATACAAGAAAAGGCGTTATTGGAAGAAATTTTAACGGCCAGTTCGGTATTACCTTTCTTGGGGCGAGAGGGTATTTCAAAAACAAGAAATTCAATTATTACATGGGAGCTGGCGCATTAGGTGGCACCTTAAGTGATTTTGCAGGGGATAATTTCGATCATTCAAAATTGGATTTCATTAATGGCGGGGGAATCGAACTTCGACAATATGGTGATGGAGCTATCGCGACGAACCATGTCCCAAAGGGCACCCCAAAATGGGGGCCAGAGTTTAAAAAGAATTCAATTTTTTATGCGAACCGCTCCCTTGTTGTATGGTATACATCGGCAACCATGTCCTGGTGGCATAATTTTACGGATTTAGATCCAACCTATAAGGATATCTATAATGATCCACTTTTGCGTATAACCAATCGATATACAGATCAGGATCGGAATATTGCTAAGTTTGGGATAGAGAAGTCACGGGAAATTATGAAAGCAATGGGCGCAGATATTATTGATGAGGATGAAGTGCCACAAGAATTTGATCATGTTTATAGTGGCGGTCATTATGCGGGCGGAGTCATTATGGGGGCGGACCCAGCAACGTCTGCAGTAAACAACTACTTACAAATGTGGGATGTTGACAACCTCTTCGTAGTTGGTGGATCAGCTTTCCCACAATTTGCGGGTCATCATCCAACTGCAACAATTGGCGCATTGGGTTACCGTGCAGCTGAAGGTATTGAACATTATCTGAAAAACGGCGGTCAATTGGCAAAAGGAAAACAGGGTGGCACCAGTGCTTAATTTTTTTAGAAAGCCCCTTCCCGGGAAAGTTTGGGTGAGGGGCATTTTGTTATAATTACAAAATCCCATTAAAGATTTGTCCTTTTCCATTTAGTTCAATAATTTTAAGGCGATTTGTTTTTTTTGACATAAATAGTTTTATATTGTTCTTTACGGTCTTTATCAACAAAAAGGAGAATGCGTTCTCCTTGATTATCTGTGGAGACGATCTATTCCAAATCTCTAAAGCTAAAAACACTATCAATGAACTGTTTGAATACACTAGGCTGACAAGCCCAGATGTCAAATTAACTTTTAGTAGTAGACTTTGGAGGTTTATTGGAACAAGTTATTGATGAAAACATTCCAATTTTCGAAAAGGAAGAGTTACGGATTCAAAAATCAATTCCTAATGAAGATCTGCTAGTTACCATGGATGTTGGTTTGAGGGTCTTCATATATGAAAATAAAAAAGCGTAGAATTTTTCTACGCTTTTTTGATAATTCCAGTAAATGGTGATTTCCCACATGTGTGAGATTTATTATATCCTAAAGATTCTAGTAGACGTCTATTGTTTTCTGATTTTTTCCTCATATCGATTTCTTTTGCAATACGAGTCAGATGCTTAGGAGTGGAACCGATATAGACTACACTATCCTTACTCATTTAACATCCCTCCTAAAAGGTCAATTGCAAAATCAAATGGTTGCCTTTTTTCCATTATAGCACTTACAATATCGCTTTCATAGCTGTTCACACGACGACTTGACCAAAGCTGAGATAATTGAAAGTGGCATGATAAGACTAATTCTCCAACCTTCTTTGTCATGTAAATCATCTGTTTCTCTTCTGAGTAAAAAACATGTTCTCGATGCTCCATATCTTTATGATAAGTTTGAGCAACAAATGAATCTTCATCCTCAATTTTAAAGTTTTGTGCTGGGGTTTTGCTTCCATACGAATCAACTAAAGAGAATAGGTCTTCACTTCGTTTGTACAATGTAATGGCTTTACATTCAGATATATTCAAAATAGGTACAGGGTGTTCCGCAAAATCACTGTAAGGATCATAAATGGATTGACCTGGCAAATACTCGGATAAAGTTTTAAAGAATAATGGGAGATTTAGCTTGGCGTTCACAATGCACTTCATAAAATTATTTACAGCGTCTTGATAAACAGAAAGCTCATCGTACAGCAAAAGGTTTTGAGTTATTTCTTTTTCATGAAGATAAAATTTCGTGCTTTTTCTTAATACTTGACTTAAAACCTTCAAAAGGAAGCTACAAAGTTCAGGTGTATCAGCGATGCTGTAATCATACGTCCATCTTGTCATATTAAAACAATCATGGACAAAGGCCCAAATAAAATCATCCACGGCAATCTCTAAAATTTTTTTATGTAAGACCGTATCATTTATTTTATGTTCTTCCAAAAGGGCTTTTACGATTGGAAAGGTGAATCGAGGCTCATGGTCGTACTTCATTTCATACTTGTAAATCGCTCTGTCTAATTCATCTTTCACATGCTCTTTATAGAAGTTAAGTATTTGCGTTTCCACGATCGGTATGACAATTTTATCGTTTTTGAGAGCGGTCATAAATTCTGCATATGTAATGGTAATATTGGGATTATTACGGCTTAGGCTTCCCGCTTTATTGGATATAAATAAAACAAGGACATCACTATCCTTTACCTTAATTAAGCAATCTTGATTAGGGTTATCTGTATATAATCCCATATCTCCATACTCATACATAACCGTTTCGTGACCAGCATTCTCTAAAGCTGCTTTTATTCGTTCTCTTAATGGCTGAAGGGTTTGCTGAGAGGAAGAACTAATAAATATTTTGGTTACATCAATATTCAATTAAATACCTCCTTTGGTAAAATCTCTATATACCATTTTATCAAATAATTCCTAAAATAATGATAAAAAAAGCGAATCGTTCGTTCTTGCTGGTTGTATTAACTGAAATAAAGGTTGTGTTAAAGTTAAGTTTTGAAAATGCTATTTTGTTGTTGATTGGAGCGGAAAGCGAGTGCCTGCAGCGGAAATCAACAAGGAAGTTTATAGCATAGATAAAAAATTGGCAGTCAAAAGCTATGTGCTTTTTGTATTTCTCGTCCTTAAGGGATAAAGACTATCCTCAAGAGGTGAAATACAATGAATGTGATTACAACCTTTAATGAAAAGAAAAGAGAGAAGCAAATTAAATATGAAAGATCCGTTTTGCGGGAAATTTCAATAAAGACATTAAAAGAAAAAGTACAGCAGCTTTTCGGGTCATCTCGCTTTGTTGCTGGCTTGTTGATGAATAATGGAATAGAAGAAGCTTGCTATGATGTGGCGATCGAGGCTTATTTATTGGGTGCACATTTTAGCCGTTTTGGTTTTTATGGTGAAACGATCGAGGCTGTAAAATATCGATGCCGGAATGAAGAGCGGCATTTAATTGATACCCTATACCATTTCTTCCTGTACTGGGGAAGCGGTGAGGAGGGAGTTATGAATGAGTCCTTATATTATTTATGCGAGGAATATGTTTCTTACTGGTGGATGGAGGGTTTTCATAAAGGAGAAAGAAGACATCGCTTAAGATTGCACTAGAAAACCTCCCTTTTATTATCGATAGTTCTACAACCGCTTATCGTATTTCTTCGTTCTAGAACTCCAACTCGTCCCATATATTGAAGTGAGGACGAGCGGGAGGATGGACAGATTGATGAACAAAAGACTAAAAACATGGGCTTTCGCCATTGGGCTGATCATTCTGTTTTTTATTTTACAATATGATTTTGCAGAGAATGATTCGTGGGAGTCGTGGAATTTGCCTTTAACAGGTAAAATCATTTTACTTGATCCAGGTCATGGAGGCCCTGACGGTGGGGCAGGGGATTTGGATGCACTTGAAAAGGATATTGCGCTTGATGTTTCATTGAAAGTCCGTGATCTCTTGCAGCAGCAGGGAGCTCTTGTCTTGATGACGAGGGAGGATGACCGGGATCTGGCTCCTGAAGGGACAAGGGGTTACAGCCGCCGAAAGGTAGAGGATTTAAAGAAGAGGCTGGAAATGATTAATACATCAGGTGCAGAGTATTTTGTGAGCATCCATTTAAATTCGATTCCATCCCCAAGGTGGAGCGGAGCACAAACCTTTTATGCATCGAAAAGAGAGGAAAATGCACGTTCAGCAAAATTTATTCAGGATGAACTGCGGCGTAATTTGGAAAACACCACTCGAAAAGCAAAAGTGCTTGATGTATATATCCTTAAAAACGCAAAAATTCCTGGATCATTAGTTGAAATAGGATTTTTATCCAATGCAGCTGAAAAGGCTAATTTAAAGAAAGAAAAATACCAAGATAAAGTAGCGGCTTCGATTTATAATGGAATATTGCGCTATTACTCTGATGAGAACGAGTTAATAGAAGAGGAATAAAAGGTGCTATGATAGCATCTTTTTTCAATGATCGTTTTCCTTTTCCAATTAGAGTAAATAAGGTGTGATACAATTAACATTATTCATAAATCTATATGTTATACTTAAATGGAAACGAATATAAAAGGCAGGTGCTAATATGTTATCTGAACAAAATATAAGAGAAGTTTTAAGTGGATTACAGGAGCCATTTTTACATAAATCATTAGGTGAGCTGGGAGCAATTGAGGAAATTAAGATCAAAGAAGAAAAAAATCATGTAAGTGTAAAAATCCTTATTGCGAAAACAGGTACAGCTGAGCAGCTTCAGCTTCAAACTCTCATCGTTAGCCGTCTAAAAGAAGCAGGAGCGGATACGGTTGGAATTCGTTTTAGTGAGCTGCCAGAATCTGTTCTGTCACAATACCGCCAAGCAGTACAAGAAGATGACAAAGGATTGCTTTCACCAGAGAGTAAAACAACATTTATTGCGATTGCGAGTGGAAAAGGTGGAGTAGGAAAGTCAACTGTATCCGTGAACCTTGCTGTCTCTTTGGCGAGGTTAGGCAAGAAGGTCGGATTAATTGATGCCGATATTTATGGATTCAGTGTCCCAGATATGATGGGAATAACAACAAGACCTGTCGTAAGAGGAGAAAAAATTATTCCAGTCGATCGATTTGGTGTAAAAGTGATTTCAATGGGCTTCTTTGTTGAAGATAACTCTCCGATTATTTGGAGAGGGCCAATGCTAGGGAAAATGCTCAATAGTTTTTTTAATGAGGTAGAGTGGGGAGAAATTGATTATTTACTGTTAGACTTGCCCCCAGGAACGGGAGATGTTGCATTAGATGTTCATACAATGCTTCCTGCTTGTAAAGAAATCGTTGTGACTACCCCTCATCCAACTGCAGCATTTGTAGCAGCTCGTGCTGGTGCGATGGCTATAAGAACAGAGCATGAAATATTAGGTGTTATTGAAAATATGGCATACTTTGAAAGTCAGCTTACAGGTGAGAAGGAATATGTATTCGGACAAGGTGGAGGAGAGAAGTTGGCTGATGAGCTTAGAACAACCGTTTTAGGCCAATTGCCACTCGCGCAGCCTGATTGGAATGAAGATGATTTCGCGCCATCTGTGTATGATGCAGACCATAAGCTTGGTAAGATTTATGGAGATATTGCCCAAAAGGTTGTTAATACACTGGAAGGTAAGTAAAGTGGAAAAACCTCTTCTCGAAAAAGAAGAGGTTTTTTATTCACTCTTACTGGCCTCCGCCGCCTCCACCTTCACTTTGTTGTCCTTGCCCTTCACCGCCGTCGCCTTTTTCTCCACCCTTTTCACCGCTCTTAACCTCATCTGCCGCTTTTAAAAGGAGGGTTTGTATTTTTGCTTTGAACAGGGGACTCTCAAAGGTTTCCTTTACGACTGTTTGTAAATACTCTCGATATTCTTTGCTTTTTAAAACTTTTATGACCTCTTTTTCTAATTCAGGATCCTGTAAGACTTCAATCATCATGCCACGGTATTCAGGATCTTTCATTAAATCCTTTAGAAGCTTCTCATTTTCGGTCTTCATGCTTTTTGCCATGCTTTCGGCGAATTTAGGATCCTCAAATTGCTTTTTCCAAAATTCTGCTCCCTTTTCGGAAGTTAATGTCTTTTCTATTGTATCTGACACAATCTTTTGATCCATAACAATCTGTTGCTTCATTTTATCTTCAGACATAAGTTCTTGGATAGCCTTTTTTCCATCGTCGGTTTTAAGTATATCGACAACCATCTTTTTTGTTTGCTCATAATCCAATTGATTGCCGCCAGCTTCATTTTGAGCACAGCCCGTTATGAATATGATCGGCAGTAGTGTCAGGAGCAAACGGAATTTATTTAACATACTTGAAGCTCCTTTCAGAGAAGGTATCCTTATTTTTATGATGAAGAAAAAGAGCAATTATTATTCGCGAGAAAATACAATCCCTAGATTTTTCAAAGCTTGGTTGGTACAATCATAAGGTGAATAATTTATATTATGGAGGAAAAATAAATTGACGAGCCGAAATTGGGTAAAGCTATTTTTATCCACGCTTTTGGTAGGGGGATTAACTACTGGGGTTGTTGGATTTATCGTCCGATGGAATGAATTTAAACCGTTATTTGTTCCGTTTGATTTTCTTGAAATATTATCTGTGTTATTTTGGTTAATAGGTGTTGGCTTCATTTTTAGTATTCTTAGCCAAATGGGGTTTTTTGCTTATTTAACTGTCCACCGTTTTGGTTTAGGAATATTTAAATCCCGCTCCTTATGGAATGCTGTACAAGTCCTTCTTATTGTGTTTGTATTATTCGATCTAGTGTACCTTCGTTATAATGCTTTTGCGAAGGAAGGAGAAAGCATACTGCTGTACATCGCACTTGCTGCATTTGTATTAGTGGTAGCGCTTGTTGTTGCAGCGGTTAAGGCGAAGTTAACGAATAAGGAAGCATTTATACCAGCTGTTTTCTTTATGGTTGTTGTAACGACGATTGAGTGGGTTCCTGTATTAAGGGTCAACGAACAAAGCTGGGTTTATCTGATGATCGTTCCTTTATTAGTATGCAACACTTACCAGCTACTTATTCTACATAAGCTTAACGAAAAATCTCAACTACAAAAACAACAGAAATCAAAAAAGCCGACCAAATAATGGAAGGCTTTTTTAGTTAGGTTATTTTAAACTTCCTTGTTGATTTCCGCTGCAGGCACTTAGCGATCGCGGACGGTCCGGAAGCCTCCTCGTCACTATCGCTCCTGTGTGGTCACCCTCTTATTTAATTTCACTTGTTTTTGTTTTTGCATTTGCGATCATTTCTGATACGGTAACTAGTTCAATTCCTTTTTTATTTAATTGTTTTAAGATATGTGGCAGTGCTTTTTCTGTTTGTTTTGCGGAATCTGAAGCATGAAGCAATACAATATCGCCTTTTTTAGCTCTAGACACATTATTGATAATTTGTTCTGTCCCTGGATTTGTCCAATCCTTTGAATCTATGCTCCAATGTATAACTGTGTAACCGAGCCTTTCAGCAATTTTTAGAGTTTTTTGGTCAAAATGACCTGTCGGAGCTCGAACTAGCTTGATGTCTTTTACATTTAATTTCTTAAATGCAACTTGAGCTTTCGCTATATCTTGTCTAATTTTCGCTTCCTCAAGCTCAGTATAGTCCTCGTAATTATAACCAAGGATTCCTATTTCATATCCTTCTTTGACTATTCGCGCTACTAAATCTGGATGACGCTCCGCCCATGAACCAGAGAGAAAAAAAGTAGCGGATTTTACATTCTCTTTTTTCAAAACATCCAGGATAGGCTCTGCTTTTTCATCCCCCCAACCAATATTGAAGGTAAGGGCAAGATCTTTTTCTCCTTTATATATCGCTTTAGGCCCATCCTTTGTTGAAAATACCGGCAAATGCACAATATTCCCGATATATAAAAACCATGCAGTAAAAAATGATGCAATAATTATTAAAGCGGTTTTTTTCATTGATTTCCCGTTTAGTACAAAAAAGTAATTCATTTTTCTCTTCACCTCGTCCAATACACTCCTTGTCTCAATCCTATGCAAAGTTTTTTTTATAAATGAATACAAAATCAAATTCATAAAAAAAATAATTTGGAAAATACTACAAAAACCATATTGGAATATAAAGAGGTGCATTTATGATTGGAATATTAATTAATGATATGGAACAAAAAGAAATGCAATACTTAATAAAAAGAGAAATGGATGAAATTCTTTTTGATTTAAAGGATGAACGAATTGATCATATTGTTAAAAGAGCAATGGAAGAGAGATATAAAATATTATTTTCTTTGTTTAAAAGAGTAGCTTCGCCGAATGACTGTCTTAAGTACATGCGTAATAGTCAATGTAATGAACAAAAAGGGTAAAAGGTTTTGAAAAAAATACGAATAAATGATTGACTTATTTATAGTTTGTTGATATATTAATAAACGTCGCTGCTGACATGATAAAAAACAACTTAAAAAAAGTTGTTGACGTCAAAAGCGAAGGATGATATATTAATAAAGTCGCCTCTGAGCGATAAACATGAAAAACATTGTTCTTTGAAAACTGAGCGAACAAAAACGTCAACGTTAATTCTAAGTCTTTTTATAAGACATTTTTAAGAGCTAATCTTACTCTTTATTGGAGAGTTTGATCCTGGCTCAGGACGAACGCTGGCGGCGTGCCTAATACATGCAAGTCGAGCGGACTTGTGAGAGCTTGCTCTCGCAAGTTAGCGGCGGACGGGTGAGTAACACGTGGGCAACCTGCCTGTAAGACTGGGATAACTTCGGGAAACCGGAGCTAATACCGGATAATTCTTTTCTACACATGTAGGAAAGCTGAAAGATGGCTTCGGCTATCACTTACAGATGGGCCCGCGGCGCATTAGCTAGTTGGTGAGGTAACGGCTCACCAAGGCAACGATGCGTAGCCGACCTGAGAGGGTGATCGGCCACACTGGGACTGAGACACGGCCCAGACTCCTACGGGAGGCAGCAGTAGGGAATCTTCCGCAATGGACGAAAGTCTGACGGAGCAACGCCGCGTGAGTGATGAAGGTTTTCGGATCGTAAAACTCTGTTGTTAGGGAAGAACAAGTACCGTTCGAATAGGGCGGTACCTTGACGGTACCTAACCAGAAAGCCACGGCTAACTACGTGCCAGCAGCCGCGGTAATACGTAGGTGGCAAGCGTTGTCCGGAATTATTGGGCGTAAAGCGCGCGCAGGTGGTTCCTTAAGTCTGATGTGAAAGCCCACGGCTCAACCGTGGAGGGTCATTGGAAACTGGGGAACTTGAGTGCAGAAGAGGAAAGTGGAATTCCACGTGTAGCGGTGAAATGCGTAGAGATGTGGAGGAACACCAGTGGCGAAGGCGACTTTCTGGTCTGTAACTGACACTGAGGCGCGAAAGCGTGGGGAGCGAACAGGATTAGATACCCTGGTAGTCCACGCCGTAAACGATGAGTGCTAAGTGTTAGGGGGTTTCCGCCCCTTAGTGCTGCAGCTAACGCATTAAGCACTCCGCCTGGGGAGTACGGCCGCAAGGCTGAAACTCAAAGGAATTGACGGGGGCCCGCACAAGCGGTGGAGCATGTGGTTTAATTCGAAGCAACGCGAAGAACCTTACCAGGTCTTGACATCCTCTGCCAACCCTAGAGATAGGGCGTTCCCCTTCGGGGGACAGAGTGACAGGTGGTGCATGGTTGTCGTCAGCTCGTGTCGTGAGATGTTGGGTTAAGTCCCGCAACGAGCGCAACCCTTGATCTTAGTTGCCAGCATTCAGTTGGGCACTCTAAGGTGACTGCCGGTGACAAACCGGAGGAAGGTGGGGATGACGTCAAATCATCATGCCCCTTATGACCTGGGCTACACACGTGCTACAATGGATGGTACAAAGGGCTGCGAGACCGCGAGGTTAAGCGAATCCCATAAAACCATTCTCAGTTCGGATTGCAGGCTGCAACTCGCCTGCATGAAGCCGGAATCGCTAGTAATCGCGGATCAGCATGCCGCGGTGAATACGTTCCCGGGCCTTGTACACACCGCCCGTCACACCACGAGAGTTTGTAACACCCGAAGTCGGTGGGGTAACCGTAAGGAGCCAGCCGCCTAAGGTGGGACAGATGATTGGGGTGAAGTCGTAACAAGGTAGCCGTATCGGAAGGTGCGGCTGGATCACCTCCTTTCTAAGGATATATAGAAGTATTTCATACTTCTTAAATAAGACGTTTCTTGTTCGTTCAGTTTTGAGAGAATAATCTCTCAAAACTTTTGTTCTTTGAAAACTAGATAATGAAATGAAGAAGAATAACCGAGTAATCGCCATTTTAGTTTTCTCTCTTATTTATTCATTGAGTAAGAGTACAAACCATGAGGACAACGTTAATCGTTGACCGAAGTAGGTTAAGTTAGAAAGGGCGCACGGTGAATGCCTAGGCACTAGGAGCCGATGAAGGACGGGACTAACACCGATATGCTTCGGGGAGCTGTAAGTAAGCTTTGATCCGGAGATTTCCGAATGGGGGAACCCCCTATCCGTAATGGGATAGGATCTTTACCTGAATACATAGGGTATTGAAGGCAGACCCGGGGAACTGAAACATCTAAGTACCCGGAGGAAGAGAAAGCAAACGCGATTCCCTGAGTAGCGGCGAGCGAAACGGGATTAGCCCAAACCAAGAGGCTTGCCTCTTGGGGTTGTAGGACACTCTACACGGAGTTACAAAGGAACGAGGTAAATGAACAGGTCTGGAAAGGCCGGCCATAGAAGGTAAAAGCCCTGTAGTTGAAACTTCGTTCCCTCCAGAGTGGATCCTGAGTACGGCGGGACACGTGAAATCCCGTCGGAAGCAGGGAGGACCATCTCCCAAGGCTAAATACTCCCTAGTGACCGATAGTGAACCAGTACCGTGAGGGAAAGGTGAAAAGCACCCCGGAAGGGGAGTGAAAGAGATCCTGAAACCGTGTGCCTACAAGTAGTCAGAGCCCATTAACGGGTGATGGCGTGCCTTTTGTAGAATGAACCGGCGAGTTACGATTACATGCGAGGTTAAGTTGAAGAGACGGAGCCGCAGCGAAAGCGAGTCTGAATAGGGCGAATGAGTATGTGGTCGTAGACCCGAAACCAGGTGACCTACCCATGTCCAGGTTGAAGTCCAGGTAACACTGGATGGAGGACCGAACCCACGCACGTTGAAAAGTGCGGGGATGAGGTGTGGGTAGCGGAGAAATTCCAATCGAACTTGGAGATAGCTGGTTCTCTCCGAAATAGCTTTAGGGCTAGCCTCATGTAGTAAGAGTCTTGGAGGTAGAGCACTGTTTGGACTAGGGGCCCTCATCGGGTTACCGAATTCAGACAAACTCCGAATGCCAAAGACTTATCCATGGGAGTCAGACTGCGAGTGATAAGATCCGTAGTCAAGAGGGAAACAGCCCAGACCACCAGCTAAGGTCCCAAAGTATACGTTAAGTGGAAAAGGATGTGGAGTTGCTTAGACAACCAGGATGTTGGCTTAGAAGCAGCCACCATTTAAAGAGTGCGTAATAGCTCACTGGTCGAGTGACTCTGCGCCGAAAATGTACCGGGGCTAAACGTATCACCGAAGCTGTGGATTGACATCTACGATGTCAGTGGTAGGAGAGCGTTCTAAGGGCGTTGAAGCTAGACCGTAAGGACTGGTGGAGCGCTTAGAAGTGAGAATGCCGGTATGAGTAGCGAAAGATGGGTGAGAATCCCATCCACCGAATGCCTAAGGTTTCCTGAGGAAGGCTCGTCCGCTCAGGGTTAGTCGGGACCTAAGCCGAGGCTGAAAAGCGTAGGCGATGGACAACAGGTTGATATTCCTGTACCACCTCTTTACCGTTTGAGCAATGGGGGGACGCAGGAGGATAGGGTAAGCGCGCTGCTGGAATAGCGCGTCCAAGCAGTTAGGCTGCAAGCGAGGCAAATCCCGCTTGCATAAAGGCTGAGCTGTGACGGCGAGGGAAATAAAGTACCGAAGTTCCTGAATCCACACTGCCAAGAAAAGCCTCTAGCGAGGGAAAAGGTGCCCGTACCGCAAACCGACACAGGTAGGCGAGGAGAGAATCCTAAGGTGAGCGAGAGAACTCTCGTTAAGGAACTCGGCAAAATCACCCCGTAACTTCGGGAGAAGGGGTGCTCATTTGGGTGAATAGCCCGGATGAGCCGCAGTGAATAGGCCCAGGCGACTGTTTAGCAAAAACACAGGTCTCTGCGAAGCCGTAAGGCGAAGTATAGGGGCTGACGCCTGCCCGGTGCTGGAAGGTTAAGAGGAGGGGTTAGCGCAAGCGAAGCTCTGAATTGAAGCCCCAGTAAACGGCGGCCGTAACTATAACGGTCCTAAGGTAGCGAAATTCCTTGTCGGGTAAGTTCCGACCCGCACGAAAGGCGTAACGATCTGGGCACTGTCTCAACGAGAGACTCGGTGAAATTATAGTACCTGTGAAGATGCAGGTTACCCGCGACAGGACGGAAAGACCCCGTGGAGCTTTACTGTAGCCTGATATTGAATTTCGGTACAGCTTGTACAGGATAGGTAGGAGCCTTGGAAGCCGGAGCGCTAGCTTCGGTGGAGGCATCGGTGGGATACTACCCTGGCTGTATTGAAATTCTAACCCGCACCCCTGATCGGGGTGGGAGACAGTGTCAGGTGGGCAGTTTGACTGGGGCGGTCGCCTCCTAAAAAGTAACGGAGGCGCCCAAAGGTTCCCTCAGAATGGTTGGAAATCATTCGAAGAGTGTAAAGGCATAAGGGAGCTTGACTGCGAGACCTACAAGTCGAGCAGGGACGAAAGTCGGGCTTAGTGATCCGGTGGTTCCGCATGGAAGGGCCATCGCTCAACGGATAAAAGCTACCCCGGGGATAACAGGCTTATCTCCCCCAAGAGTCCACATCGACGGGGAGGTTTGGCACCTCGATGTCGGCTCATCGCATCCTGGGGCTGTAGTCGGTCCCAAGGGTTGGGCTGTTCGCCCATTAAAGCGGTACGCGAGCTGGGTTCAGAACGTCGTGAGACAGTTCGGTCCCTATCCGTCGTGGGCGCAGGAAATTTGAGAGGAGCTGTCCTTAGTACGAGAGGACCGGGATGGACGCACCGCTGGTGTACCAGTTGTTCTGCCAAGAGCATCGCTGGGTAGCTATGTGCGGAAGGGATAAGTGCTGAAAGCATCTAAGCATGAAGCCCCCCTCGAGATGAGATTTCCCATAGCGTCAAGCTAGTAAGACCCCTGAAAGATGATCAGGTTGATAGGTTTGAGGTGGAAGCGTGGTGACACGTGGAGCTGACAAATACTAATCGGTCGAGGACTTAACCAAATTGATTACTCGAATTCTTCTTCAACATTATCTAGTTTTGAGGGAACAAAACCTCAATTTTATACAGTCTAGTGGCGATAGCGAGAAGGTCACACCCGTTCCCATCCCGAACACGGAAGTTAAGCTTCTCAGCGCCGATGGTAGTTAGGGGCTGTCCCCTTGTGAGAGTAGGACGTCGCTAGGCTAAAGAATTATTCCGCAGTAGCTCAGTGGTAGAGCTATCGGCTGTTAACCGATCGGTCGTAGGTTCGAGTCCTACCTGCGGAGCCATTTTTCTAGAAGATCTATTTGAGCAGGTAGTTTTTATGCTTCCATAGCTCAGCAGGTAGAGCACTTCCATGGTAAGGAAGAGGTCAGCGGTTCGAGCCCGCTTGGAAGCTTACCATAATATTATTTAAATGGCCCGTTGGTCAAGCGGTTAAGACACCGCCCTTTCACGGCGGTAACACGGGTTCGAATCCCGTACGGGTCACCAATATGGAGGATTAGCTCAGCTGGGAGAGCACCTGCCTTACAAGCAGGGGGTCGGCGGTTCGATCCCGTCATCCTCCACCATGATTTAAATGCCGGCCTAGCTCAATTGGTAGAGCAACTGACTTGTAATCAGTAGGTTGGGGGTTCAAGTCCTCTGGCCGGCACCATGCTTCTAACTTCCATGAGAAACTTCAGTGGAAGCATGCGAAAAATCCCGGAAGGGATTTTAAGCAGAAGTTTTAAATAGAAGTATAATTTATTAAGAAGCAACACAACTTACAAACGGTGGGGTAGCGAAGTGGCTAAACGCGGCGGACTGTAAATCCGCTCCCTGTGGGTTCGGCGGTTCGAATCCGTCCCCCACCACCATTTTTTATAAAAACTTTAAAAATGGACAAGATAGTATTAGTCCTTTTTATTTTATTCGTAGAAGTATTTCATGAATTCATTGGGCTATAGCCAAGCGGTAAGGCATCGCACTTTGACTGCGACATGCGTTGGTTCGAATCCAGCTAGCCCAGCCATTTTTTTTGAATTAATATGAGCCATTAGCTCAGTCGGTAGAGCATCTGACTTTTAATCAGAGGGTCGAAGGTTCGAGTCCTTCATGGCTCACTCATATTAAATAAAGAAGACTTTTAGGGATCCCTAAAAGTCTTCTTTATTTGTGTTTATAACATCTTGAATTTTCTAAAGTCATTGAAGTTAACTTTGATAGAATGTGGGAGTTTTCAGTTAGTTGATTTTATAAAGACCTTAGTAGTAAAGTAAGGAATGACTCTCGCATATATATTCACGGTTTTGTCGAGTTGAGTCATTTCTTTAAAAGGGGTTAAAATAAAGTTAGAAATGATTTAGGGGTTGAAGGAGGATTTTTTTTATGAAGAAGCTGGCGATTATTGGCATGCCTATGGATTTAGGGCAAATGAGACGTGGGGTAGATATGGGGCCAAGTGCCATTCGATATGCAGGTGTGACGGAGCGTTTAAAAGAGTTATTCGATGAGGTACATGATAAAGGGGATATTGCGGTTGGAAGACCTGAAGTAGAAGTGGACCCTGTTTCAAATCTCCGTAATTTAAATCTAATCGCTGAAAAGACTGAGTTATTAGCGAATGAAGTAGATAAAGCAATTGAAGATAAAGCGTTTCCACTTGTTCTTGGAGGAGACCATAGCATCGCCATTGGAACATTAGCTGGTGTAGCGAAGCATTATAAAAACCTAGGTGTGATTTGGTATGATGCCCATGGAGATTTAAATACAGCTGAGACCTCTCCAACAGGTAATATACATGGAATGCCGCTTGCTGTGAGTATTGGCTTAGGTCACCCATTATTAACAAATGTAGGCGGATATGGTCCAAAAGTGAAGGCCGAAAATATTGTCATAATTGGTGCACGTTCTTTAGATGATGGTGAGCGCGAGCTTATTAAGAAGCATGGAATTAAAGTATATACGATGCATGAAATTGATCGTCTAGGAATGACAAAAGTGATGGAAGAGGCGATTGAATATTTATCGGAAAAAACAGATGGTGTTCATCTATCTCTTGATTTAGACGGTTTAGATCCACATGATGCACCAGGAGTGGGAACGCCAGTCATTGGTGGAATTAGCTACAGAGAAAGCCATTTAGCAATGGAAATGCTGGCTGAATCAGGAATTATCACGTCTGCAGAATTTGTTGAAGTCAATCCTATATTGGATGATAAAAATAAAACCGCATCCGTCGCAGTAGCTTTAATGGGATCATTATTTGGCGAAAAGCTTTTATAAAATAAGTCTGTGTTAAAGCACAGTGTTGAAAATGCTATTTTGTTGTTGATTCTCGCTGCAGGCGCGAGATCCTCGAAAATGCTAACGCATGATCATTCTAGGAAGCTTATTCAATGTCCTGCGGGAGAAGCAAGTCAAAGGGAGACCCCGCAGGAGCGATAGCGACGAGGAGGCTTCCGGACTGCCCGCGATCTGCCTGCAGCGGAAATCAACAGGGAAGTTTAACATGGCCTAAAATAAAAAAACTAAGCAGACACTTTTAATAAGGACATTGCTTAGTTTTTTTTCATATGATTTTCATATAAATTTAGCAATTGATCTAATTTTTTACTCATGTCTAATACTTGCTTATCAGATAATGAAGAATGAGAGGCTAACTTGATCATTTCCTTTCTGCAATCTTCAATGTCTTTTAATAATACATTTTTACACATGAAAATCGTCCTTTTCTATGTTTTACGTACTATCATTCCCGATATGGGAAAATATTAAACCAAGTAAGTAAAAATTTGTTAAAATAGATATATTAAGTATTTTTATTACTAGTGAAACCTTTTTCACTATAGATCGTAATATCAATTAGCCGCATAGAGCGGAGGTAAAATAAAAATGGAAGCAATCGTAAAGAAAAGGATAAAGCAAGTACTTGTAGGGGATCAGGATGCGTATGCAGAAATAGTTGAAATATATAAAGATAAAGTATTTCTCATTTGCTACAGAATGCTAGGGAATAGACATGAAGCAGAGGATATTGCACAGGAAGCTTTTTTAAGAGCTTATGTTAACATTCACAGCTTTAATATAAATTTGAAATTCTCTTCATGGCTTTATCGAATTGCCACGAATCTTTGCATCGATCGTATTAGAAAGAAAAAGCCAGATTTTTATTTAGATGCTGAGGTTGCAGGTACAGATGGGTTAACGATGTACTCACAAATTGCCGCCGATACGAGCCTCCCAGAGGAGGATGTCGAAAGTCTGGAGCTACAGGAAACGATTCAAAGAGAAATATCCAAGCTCCCAGAAAAATACCGTACCGTTATTGTTTTGAAATATATTGAAGAGCTCTCATTGAATGAAATAAGTCAAATATTAGATCTTCCATTAGGTACGGTTAAAACAAGAATTCATCGGGGAAGGGAAGCATTAAGAACCCAATTACGATATGTATAATTTGAAGAGGGTGAGAACTTTGAAGTGTCCAGCAGAAGTGGTTCTTTATATGCACGAATATTTAGATGAAGAGATCTCAGCCGATCATGAACAGGAATTAAGAGCACATCTGCAAAGCTGTAAAGATTGTCAGGCGCATTTTCATGAATTGAGAAAGACAATTGCTCTTGTTCAAAGCATTTCACATATACAGGCGCCATCTAATTTCACTGCAAATGTGATGGCTAAGTTGCCTAAGGAGAAGCGTAAGGTTGGATTTCAGCGCTGGATCAGGCAGCATCCGATGTTTACGGCAGCTTCTCTGTTCCTTGTATTAATGATAGGGAGTTTTTTCTCCTCTTGGGAACAGGATCGTCAATTATCCGTTTCAAAGCAGCCAAACCTTGTCGTTCAAAATGATACAGTGATTGTCCCTGAGGGTGAAGTCGTGAAGGGAGACGTCGTTGTAAAAAATGGAAAACTGCAAATAGAAGGCCAAGTAGAAGGAAATGTGACCGTTATTAACGGTGAAATTAACGGTGAAAAATATTTGGCTTCGGCTGGTCATGTGACTGGAGAAATTAATGAGGTGAATGCTGTTTTTGATTGGATGTGGTATCATATCAAAAATACTGCGAAAGAAATAATAAGTGTATTCGAAGGCAGCGAGCCTGAAACAGTTAAATAATACGAATAACGGAATCTTGCTTAAAAGGCAGGGTTCCGTTTTTTTATTAAAAGGCACTTAGTCAATTCGAGCGGTATCTAATTCATTTATGTTATAATATTGACGTTACTTAGAAACAATGAATTTTTTTTTCTAAATGTCTAGCGATAGCGTCTACCCCTCGAGGGAAATACTTTTAATAATCATCACAGGATCAATCTAAATGTTGATCGTTCAGAAGGCGCCTGTGCTTTTCTTAGCTAAAAGGAAAGTTTAAGTTTATTAACGTACTAAAGCAAAAAGTGATTTCAATTAAATACTGCTAATAAGATCGCATAAGTAAAACTAAGGCCTTCGCCGATAGGACTTGGCGAACGCCAAGTTTTTCTAAGCTAATAAGAAATTTTAAGTTTATTAACGTACTAAAGTAAAAATGTGTTTTCATTTTAATATCTGCTAACAAGATCGCATAAGTAAAACTAAGGCATTCGCCGATAGGACTTGGCGAACGCCAAGTTTTTCTAAGCTAATAAGAAGTTTTAACTTTATTAACGTACTAAAGTAAAAATGTGTTTTCAATTAAATATCTGCTAATAAGATCGCATAAGTAAAACTAAGGCATTCGCCGATAGGACTTGGCGAACGCCAAGTTTTTCTAAGCTAATAAGAAATTTTAAGTTTATTAAAGTACTAAAGCAAAATGTGTTTTCAATTAAATACTGCTAATAAGATCGCATAAGTAAAACTAAGGCCTTCGCCGATAGGACTTGGCGAACGCCAAGTTTTTCTAATAAAAATTATATGGAGGAAAGGATAATGTCGTTTTCAGATTTCTCTATAATGAAATTTTTAGCTAATACTGTTGACATTCTCCTTGTATGGTACGTCATCTATAAACTCATTATGATTGTGAGAGGAACGAAAGCTGTTCAATTATTAAAAGGAATCTTTGTCATACTCCTTGTTAAAGTGATCAGTGATAAATTCCACCTCCAAACATTAGGGTGGATGATGCAACAAGTACTTATTTGGGGATTTTTAGCAATTGCCATAATTTTTCAGCCTGAGTTAAGAAGAGCCCTTGAACAACTGGGAAGAGGAAGATTCTTTTCAAGAACTAGTAATCAAGAAACAGATGAACAGGAAAAATTAATAGAATCGGTTGTAAAGGCCGTCGATTATATGGCAAAACGTCGTATTGGGGCGCTTATTTCGATTGAACGGGAAACAGGAATGGGCGACTATATTGAGACAGGCATTCAGCTTGAATCAAAAATTTCATCTGAATTACTCATTAATATATTTATTCCCAATACACCTCTCCATGACGGGGCAGTGATTTTACAAAAAAATCATGTTGCAGCAGCTGCATGCTATCTTCCATTATCGGAAAGCCCATTTATTTCTAAAGAGCTTGGGACACGTCACCGGGCGGCATTAGGCATTAGTGAGGTGACAGATAGTATTACAGTTATTGTCTCAGAAGAAACAGGAAATATTTCCTTAACGAAAAATGGAGAGTTGCATCGTGATTTAAAATTGAATGCATTTAAAGAGATGCTTTCGAAAGAGTTAGTATCTCAAAACAAAGTGAAATCGACTTCTTCAGCTCGTTGGAATTGGAGGGCGAAGAGAAATGGATAAATTTGATAAGCTTGTAGAAACACGATGGTTTATGAAAATTGTTGCGTTAATTCTAGCATTACTGCTATTCGACTCTGTTTATAACCCTGACAAGGATGTTTCGAATATTAATGTTCCAAGCGATCAAGACTCGGTCGTTCTATCTGATATTCCGGTGAAAACCTATTATGATACAGATAATCTCGTTGTCACAGGTGTTCCAGAAACTGTAGACGTAACCTTAACGGGTCCAATAAACGTTCTTCAACAGGCGAAAGCACAAAAAAATTTCGAAGTATATGTTGATTTGTCGGATGCGGAAATAGGCACTGAAAGAGTTCCGATCAAGGTTCGAAATCTTTCTGATAAGCTGAAGGCAACAGTGGATCCTGCTAATGTGGACATAAATGTACAAGAAAAGGTAACAAAGGATTTCAAGGTGGATGTAGAATTTGATCAAGCGTTATTAGAGGATGGTTATATCTCTGAACCACCTGAAGCAGAGCCGAAGTATGTAACAATCACTGGTGGAAAAGATGTGATTGAAAGAATCAGCTATGTGAAAGCTGTTGTGAATGTAAAAAGGCCAATTAAAGAAACAGTTAGAAGAGAAGCCCAAATCCAAGTATTAGATCGAGACATGAATAAGCTTGATGTTATGTTGAATCATGATACGGTCGATGTGATTATCCCTGTCAAAAGCTTAAGCAAAACAGTACCGATAAGGATCATCGAAAAGGGAAGTCCACCAGAAGGCGTCACGATTAATAATATCTCACTTGATGTAAATGAGGTAAAAATTTTCGGAAGCCAAGAAGCTTTAGACCGGACGGAAAATGTTAGAGTGGAAGTGGATGTTAGCCAGATAAATGGAGATACAGAACTGACGGTGCCTGTTATCATCTCAGATGGAATCAATGAAGTGAATCCGAAAGTTGTGAAGGCAACAATTAGTACTAGTGTGAATCAATCAGATACGGGCCAAGATGAAGAGAAAGTTGAAAGCAAAACATTTTCAAATCTCCCTATTCATCTAACGGGCCTTTCCAATCAGTTTGAGGCATCCGTTCAATCACCTCCTAATGGTGTTAGTCTAACGGTTACAGGAAAAAGCGGGTTGATTGAGCAGCTAAAAGCAAGTGATTTCCAAGTTTTTCTTGATTTATCTAATTTAACTGAAGGCGACCATGATGTAAAAATTAAAGTAAATGGCCCAGAAGATGTGCAGTGGAAGCTGGCAACGGAAGTAGCAAAAGTATCAATTACACAAAAGGAAGTCTAATATATAGAACACAAAAGGATAAGGAGAGAATAATCAAATGGGAAAATATTTCGGTACCGATGGGGTGCGTGGAGTTGCTAATAGTGAGCTCACACCTGAATTAGCTTTTAAATTAGGCCGTTTTGGAGGATATGTTCTGACAAAGGATAAAAGTCGTCCAAAGGTGTTAATTGGGCGTGATACTCGTATTTCTGGTCATATGCTTGAAGGGGCACTCGTTTCAGGATTATTATCGATTGGTGCGGAGGTTATGCGTTTAGGCGTGATTTCAACACCAGGAGTTGCATTTTTAACAAAAGCCCTAGGAGCGGAAGCAGGTGTCATGATTTCAGCATCCCATAACCCTGTGGCAGACAATGGGATTAAATTTTTCGGTCCGGATGGATTTAAGCTTTCTGATGAGCAAGAGGCTGAGATTGAAAGTTTTATGGATTTAGAAGAAGATCAGCTTCCACGACCTGTTGGAGCAGAGATTGGACAAGTGAATGATTACTTCGAAGGCGGACAGAAATACCTTCAATTTTTGAAGCAAACCGTTGATGAGGATTTCTCTGGCATTCATATTGCATTAGATTGTGCGCACGGTGCCACTTCCTCTCTTGCTTCTCACTTGTTTGCTGATTTAGATGCAGATATATCCGTGATTGGAGCTTCTCCAAATGGATTAAATATTAATGATGGGGTAGGAAGTACTCATCCAGCGACACTTGCTGCCTTCCTAAAGGAAAAGGGAGCGGATGTTGGTTTATCCTTTGATGGGGATGGCGATCGCCTCATTGCGATTGATGAAAATGGAGAAATAGTCGATGGCGACCAAATTATGTATATTTGCGGAAAATACTTGAAGGAACAGGGCAGATTAAGACATAGTACCGTTGTTTCCACTGTGATGAGTAACCTTGGTTTTTATAAAGCATTGGAAGCAAATGAAATTCAAAGTATCCCAACTGCCGTCGGCGATCGTTATGTTGTAGAAGAGATGAAGAAGAATGGCTATAATCTTGGAGGAGAGCAATCAGGCCATATCATTTTCCTTGATTATATTACTACAGGTGATGGACTTCTTACTGGCCTTCAGCTCGTTAACATTATGAAAATGACCAAGAAGTCATTATCAGAGCTAGCGAAAGAGATGAAGAAATTCCCGCAAAAGCTCGTTAATATTCGTGTAACGGATAAACATCATGTAACAGATAATGAAAAAGTAAGTGCCGTCATTTCTGAAGTAGAGAAGGAAATGAATGGAAATGGACGAATTCTAGTTCGCCCTTCTGGAACGGAGCCGCTTGTTCGGGTTATGGCTGAAGCTCCAACTGAAGAGCTATGCAACTCCTATGTAGAAAGAATAGCAGCTGTCGTCGTAGAGGAAATGGGTTTAAAGGAAGAGTAAACAAGCTATGCATAAGGGAACGAAATGGTTCTCTTATGCATATTTTTATAGTAGGAATCATTTCCGCATTTCTTAGTTGACTTAAGAGTTTTGCTTGTTGTATGATATTAATGTTTTTCACCTCTTCATGTTGAAAGGAAAGGTGGGCAGAGGTTTAATCAAATATAAGCGCCAGGACTAATCCGCGGACGACAAATGGATTAGTTGACGAGGTGGGGGTTTATCGAAGTTTTCGGCGGATGCCTCCCGGTTTCAAGCAAACCGATATCTCATCTTTAAAACATTAGGGTAACCTAATGCACAAAGGGATGGGAATGCTAGTAGAGGAGCCGGATGCAAAGCATTCTGGTATTGAAAAACTAGAAAAATGAATTCATTACATTACAGAGATAAGGGGCAAGAATGTCCCTTTGGCTTCTTGCCCCTTCTATTTTAGGAGGAACAGAAGTATGTGTGGTATCGTAGGATATATTGGAAATAATGATTCGAAAGAAATTTTGCTAAAAGGCTTAGAAAAGCTTGAATATAGAGGGTATGATTCAGCAGGAATCGCTGTTTTGAATGAGAGTAAAGTCCAAGTTTTTAAAGAAAAAGGCCGCATTGCCGATTTACGCAATACTGTAGATTTTGATGTTCTTGCCCATGTAGGGATTGGTCATACTCGTTGGGCAACACACGGAGTGCCAAGCACGGTAAATGCTCACCCGCATCAAAGTACATCTGGCCGTTTTACCCTTGTTCATAATGGTGTCATCGAAAACTATGAAAGCTTAAAGCGTGAATACCTGCAAGGCGTTTCTTTTATTAGTGATACAGATACAGAGGTTATCGTTCAGCTGATTGGATTATTTGCTGGCGAGGGATTGGCAACTGATGAAGCGTTCCGTAAAACGCTGACACTATTAAAAGGCTCCTATGCACTTGCGCTTTTAGACGAGCAGGACAATGAAACGATTTACGTTGCAAAGAATAAAAGCCCGCTTCTTGTTGGCTTAGGTGAAACATTTAATGTTGTCGCATCAGACGCAATGGCTATGATTCAAGTAACAGATCAGTATGTTGAACTAATGGACAAGGAACTGGTCATCGTGAAAGAAGATAAGGTAGTCATCCAAAATTTAAATGGCGAGATCATTACTCGTGATCCATATACGGCGGAATTAGACGCAAGCGATATTGAAAAAGGCACATATCCTCACTATATGCTGAAGGAAATTGATGAGCAGCCTTTAGTGATGCGTAAGATCATTCAAAATTACCAAGATGATCAAGGGAACTTAACCATTGACCAAGAGATCATTGATGCAATGAATGATGCCGACCGTATTTATATTATTGCTGCGGGAACATCTTATCATGCTGGATTAGTTGGGAAACAGTTCATCGAAAAGATGGCTAAAATTCCAGTGGAAGTCCATATTTCCAGTGAGTTTGGCTATAATATGCCTTTACTTCCTGAGAAGCCGCTATTTATCTTTATTTCTCAGAGCGGAGAAACAGCTGACAGCCGTGCGGTTCTTGTGAAAGTGAAGGAAATGGGCTATAAAGCCATCACCATTACGAACGTACCAGGTTCTACATTATCACGTGAAGCGGATTACACGCTATTGCTTCATGCAGGCCCGGAAATTGCAGTTGCTTCTACAAAGGCTTATACAGCTCAGCTGGCCGTTTTAGTCATTTTGGCAGAGGTAACAGCAAAGCGCCGTGGAATGAAGCTAGGACTTGATCTAGTTCATGAGCTAGGAATCATCGCAAATGCTATGGAAGTGCTTTGCAATGAAAAAGAAGAATTTGAATCCATTGCCCGTGAATTTTTAACAGTTACCCGCAATGCATTCTTCATCGGCCGTGGATTAGACTTCTACGTTGGCCTTGAAGGTGCACTTAAACTGAAAGAAATCTCTTATATTCAAGCTGAAGGATTTGCTGGCGGCGAATTAAAGCACGGTACGATTGCTTTAATCGAAGAAGGCACTCCAGTAATCGCCTTAGCAACACAAGAAAGTGTTAATTTAGGTATCCGCGGCAACGTACAAGAAGTAGCTGCCCGTGGAGCATACGCGTGCATTATCTCCATGAAAGGACTGGAAGCGGAAGGAGATACCTTTGTGATTCCAGAAGTGCACGATCTATTAACACCTCTTATCTCTGTTATTCCATTACAACTCATTTCTTACTATGCTGCCTTACACCGTGATTGTGATGTTGACAAGCCAAGGAATTTGGCGAAGAGTGTTACGGTGGAGTAGGGTGTAGTGTGGGAAAGATTATTTTTGTGGATTTTAATATAAAATGTCACAAGTTTTAACTTAAAATGACACAAGATTTTAACATCGTGTGACATAATAAATAAATCCATCTATGTAATTTAGAATCGTGATAAGTGCCTTGGCACTTTATCACGATTCTTTTTTTGTTTAAAAAATCTAACTGAGGAAAGAAGCTACACAATAAATTCGATAAAAATAAAAAACTGGGCATTTGAATTAACTATTCTTCTCATTGCTCAGTTTTTTATTTCAGCAAAAGTACATCTATATAATTTTGCCTAGCCTAGTACCACCGCTATTGCAGTTAGGGCAATTAGTTGAAAAGAAACCAGAGTTTGCACATACATTACAATATGTTTTATTGCAATCATAACACTTGTATACCTCTACATCTTCTTCATTACAACCACAGTTCATACACATAGCAAAGGTTGATGCCATAGTAATCTCCTCCTTAAATGGTATTGGTTTTTATTTTCATTAAAATTATTTCCAATAAAAACGCTGAAATATCCCTTTTAGTAATTCATACACTTTTCCCTTCCATGCTTCAAATTTGTTGAATCCCTATTCAGTTTGGATAGGGATTTTTTTCTTGATTCTCAATTCTGAATTCATATTTCTGAATCTGTATTCACCTTCCACCGTGGATTATATTAATATCTATAAATGCTATGAAGTCGTTTAATGTGGATATTGTCGAACTGAATATGGATAATCACCTTTAAAAGATATAATCAACATTAAGCTATTAATACCTTTATTGCGGTGTAAAAAATGACAACAATAGCAATTTTGAGTTACTGTTTTTAATTTAGGTAAATTATTACCAAAAGCTGAATTTTACTGTACAATTATATTTATATTTGACACTGCAAGAGTAGGATTGACTAGGAGGATATACATATGGCAACAGCAAATATTGGTTTTGAAGAACAATTATGGAGTATGGCGGATAAATTACGTGGTTCAATGGATTCGGGTGAATATAAAAACGTTGTATTAGGATTATTATTTTTGAAATATGTATCAGATGCATTTGAAGAAAGACATGCGGAACTTGAGGCTGATGAATTTGCAGATGCAGAAGACCGAGATGAATATGTGATGGACAATATCTTCTGGGTTCCAAAAGAAGCACGCTGGTCATTCATTAAAGATAACGCAAAGAAGCCGGAGATTGGGCAGATTATTGATAAAGCTATGATTGCAATAGAGAAAGAGAATGCTTCTTTGCAAGGTGTTTTACCAAAAGATTACGCACGTCCAGCACTAGATAAAGTACGTCTTGGAGAAACAATTGACTTATTTTCTTTCAAAGTAGGGGATGAAGAAAGTCGTTCAAAAGATGTATTAGGACGAGTATATGAATATTTCTTGAGTAAGTTTGCGAGCGCTGAAGGGAAAAATGGCGGTGAGTTCTATACACCATCCTCAGTTGTTCGTCTGTTGGTTGAAATGCTAGAGCCATATAAGGGACGTATTTATGACCCTTGTTGTGGTTCAGGTGGGATGTTCGTGCAAAGTGAAAAATTCGTTGAAGAACATCAAGGTAAACTAGGGGATATTGCAGTTTATGGTCAAGAATCAAATCCTACAACGTGGAAGCTTTGTAAAATGAATTTAGCTATTCGTGGTATTGATGGAAACATTGGTACGCACAATGCTGATACTTTCCATAATGATTTACATAAGGGCTTAAAGGCAGATTATATTTTAGCCAATCCACCATTCAATATTAAAGATTGGGGTGGGGATAAATTACGTGAAGATGTTCGATGGCAATATGGTACACCGCCAACAAGCAACGCGAACTATGCATGGATTCAGCATATGGTTTCAAAGTTAGCACCAGCAGGAACAGCAGGTTTTGTGTTAGCAAATGGTTCGATGTCTTCTAATACTTCTGGTGAAGGCGAAATTCGAAAAAACTTAATTGAAGCTGATTTAGTGGAGTGTATTGTAACGTTACCAGGGCAATTGTTTTATTCCACACAAATTCCTGTTTGTATTTGGTTTGTATCGAAAAACAAATCAAAAACAGGCAGGCGTGCTCGTAACGGGGAGATTCTATTTATTGATGCGCGGAAACTTGGCTTCATGGCAGACCGCACCCATAAAGAATTTACTGGCGAGGACCTCAAGAAAGTTACTAATGCCTTCCATTCATGGCGTGGAACGGTGGATGAACAATATGAAGATGTTCAAGGTTTTTGCAAAGCAGCAACGCTTGAAGAAGTACGAAACAATGATTACATCTTAACGCCTGGTCGTTATGTAGGATTAGAAGAAGCAGGAGAAGATGGGGAACCATTTGAGGAAAAAATGGCTCGTTTAACAAATGAGTTATCAGAGCTATTTGTGAAATCAAAAGAGCTAGAAGACCAAATTCGCCAAGCTTTAGGGGGAATTGGGTATGTCATTTGAAGTATATGAATTAGGTGACTTATGTGATATTCGTTCAAGTAAACGAATTTATATGAAAGATTATGTAGAAGATGGTATCCCTTTTTATCGTTCTAAAGAAATTATTCAAAAAGCTAATCAAGAAAATATCTCTACAGAGTTATTTATATCAGAACAACAATTTTTAAGTATTAAAGCAAGGTATGGAGTTCCGATTGAAGGTGATATTTTACTTACTTCAGTAGGGACATTAGGCATCCCTTATTTGGTGGATGCTTCAGATAAATTTTATTTTAAAGATGGAAATTTAACATGGTTTTCTAATTTTGATAAAAAGTTAAATAATAAATTTTTGTATTATTGGTTTACCTCTAATGTAGGAAAATCTGAAATTGATAGAATTACGATTGGTTCCACTCAAAAGGCTTTAACAATGGTTAATCTTAAAAAAATTATGATTTCTATTCCACCATTAAATATACAAAATACTATTGTTCATACTTTAGAAAGTATCAGTAGAAAATTAACGAATAATTTATCAATTATTCGAAATTTAGAAGAGGTTTCACAAACCATCTTCAAACGCTGGTTTATTGATTTTGAGTATCCGAATGAGGAAGGGCAACCCTATAAATCAAGTGGTGCCAAGATGGTGGATAGTGAGCTAGGGGAGATACCAGAGGGATGGCAGCTTGGAACTATAGGTGACATAGGTTCTATAATAGGTGGGGGAACTCCGTCTAAAAAGGAAGAGTCTTATTATACAGAGAATGGTATTAGCTGGATTACACCAAAAGATTTATCAAATAATAAATCGAAATTTATTTATCGTGGAGCTATTGATATTACAGAATTAGGCTTGGCTAAAGGTAGTGCTAAATTAATGCCAGAAGGTTCTGTGTTATTTAGCTCTAGAGCACCTATTGGTTATATTGCTTTTGCGGGTAAAGAAGTTACAACGAATCAAGGCTTTAAATCCGTTGTATGTGATAAAGGATATTCTAATTATTTTATATATTTTGTTTTACATCAGATGTTACCAACAATTGAAGCCAACGCTGGGGGTTCAACATTCAAGGAAATTTCTGGTCAAGGTTTAAAGTCAATTGCAATAGTTCTTCCACCAGTTAATTTAGTTCGAGAATATACTAATGTTGTAAAGGCTTTTTTTGAACAGATTAAAAGTACAGAATTTGAGAATTTTAATTTAATAAATATTCGAAATTCTCTACTTCCAAAACTCCTCTCAGGAGAGATTGAAATACCAGACGAAAGTGTGGTGGTTTAGATGTTTAAGTATCTAGAGTCGGATTTAGAGGAAGCCACTTTAGAATGGCTAGCTGAGTTGGATTATTCCATCTTAGCTGGTCCAGATATTGCTCATGATGGTGAGTATCCGGAACGGGACAGTTATCAAGATGTAGTGCTATATGAACGATTAACGGAATCACTTCGACGGATTAATCCGAATGTCCCGATGAATGCTATTGAGTTGGCAGTTCAGAGAATTGCAGCGAACGATTCACCGAGTTTGGTTGTGAACAATGAAAAATTTCATCGTATGGTGACAGAAGGATTAGATATTGAATTGCAAGGCACAGATGGTTACAATCCAACGGAAAAAGTATGGTTGTTTGATTTTATACGTCCTGAAAATAATGATTTTTTGGCAGTGAATCAGTTCACAATTATTGAAGGAAATCAAAATAAACGTCCTGATGTGCTTGTTTTCGTAAATGGTTTACCTTTAGTAGCGATTGAGTTAAAGAATGCAACAAATGAATCAACAGGCATTTCAGAGGGCTATAATCAGCTTCAAACCTATAAGCAAGCCATTCCTTCTTTATTCCGTTACAATGCTTTTTTAGTATCGAGTGATGGGGTAAACGCTCGTGTCGGTTCTTTAACGGCAAATGAAGAACGTTTTATGAAATGGCGGACAATTAATGGACTTGAACTTGCTCCAACATCTCTTTCACAATTAGAGGTTTTGTTAAAAGGAATGCTCGAACCAAGTCGGTTTATGGATATCTTACGCAACTTCATTTTGTTCCAAACAGATGGAGAGAATACATACAAAATTTTAGCTGCTTATCATCAATTCCATGCTGTGAATAAAGCGGTAGACAAAGCGAAAGTAGCAGTACAAGGAGACCATAAAATTGGGGTTGTGTGGCATACACAGGGCTCTGGAAAGAGTTTATCGATGGTGTTCTATGCTGGAAAGCTTATCCAAGCTATGAACAATCCAACGATTGTGGTGTTGACTGACCGTAATGATTTAGATGACCAACTGTTTAATACGTTCTCGATTTCGAATGGGATTTTACGTCAAACACCGAACCAAGCAAATAGTCGTGATGAACTTCGAAAATTACTGTCGGTCGAATCGGGAGGTATTATTTTTACTACGCTACAAAAGTTTTCCCCTGATGAAGATACAGGCATCATGCCTTGTTTAACGGACCGTTCGAACGTCATTGTCATGGCGGATGAAGCCCACCGTTCCCAATATGGATTCGGGGCAACTATTCGTGGGAACGACGCGGAAACGAAGTATGGATTTGCGAAATATGTTCGTGATGCTCTTCCGAATGCTTCGTTTGTGGGCTTCACTGGAACACCTGTGGAGGCAACAGATAAAAATACACCTGCTGTTTTCGGTGAATACATTGATATTTATGATATGACGCAAGCTGTTGAAGATGGTTCAACAGTGAAAATCTTTTATGAGAGTCGTATTATTCCACTGGATTTACCGAGTGACCTTCGATTAGATGATGAGTATGAAGAAATCACTGAAGACCAAGAGCAATCCGTAAAAGAACGTTTGAAGTCGAAATGGTCAAGACTTGAAGCATTAGCTGGAGCTGAATCAAGAGTAAAACGTTTAGCTGAGGATATTGTAAAACATTATGAAGAACGACAACAAGCGATGTTCGGGAAGTCGATGGTGGTCGTGATGTCTCGTCGCATTGCGATTGATTTGTATAAAGAGATTGTGGCATTGCGTCCAGAGTGGCATTCCGATGACGATGACAAAGGCGTGATTAAAATTGTCATGACAGGAGCTTCAAGTGACCCTGTAGAATGGCAACCGTTCATTGGGAATAAAAAGAGGCGTGAGTATTTAGCAAGACGTATGAAAGATATTGAAGACCCGTTACAAATCGTCATTGTGCGTGATATGTGGCTGACAGGATTTGATGTTCCAGCAATGAACACTATGTATATCGACAAGCCAATGAAAGGACATAATTTAATGCAAGCCATTGCTCGTGTAAATCGTGTGTTCAAGGACAAGCCTGGTGGATTAATTGTTGATTATATTGGTATAGCAGAAAGCTTGAAAGAAGCGTTGCATCAATACACGGAAAGTGACAAAAATACTGCCGGTGTGGATACATCTGTTGCGGTGAATATCTTGCTAGAGAAGCATGAAGTGCTTATTGAAATGTTGTATGAACATGATTATAGTGGCTATTTATCTGATAAGGCAACGGTCCGAATGAATGCCATTATTTCAACGATGGACTTTGTTCTCGGTCTGGGTGAAGAAGAAAAGAAACGTTTTTTAACGACGGTAACAGAACTTTCTAAAGCGTTTGCTTTATGTGCCACTACACCAGAAGCACAGGAACTAAATGCAGTAATTGGATTCTTTAAGGCTGTAAAAGCAAGTCTAGTAAAGAGCATTGGCGACGGTAGCAAGAAGAAAACGAACGCTCAAATGGAAGCAAGAATTAATCAGTTGATTTCGAGGTCGGTCATTTCAGAAGAAGTAGTGGATATTTACGAATCACTTGGCTTAGAGAATCCGGATATTTCAATTTTATCAGATAAGTTCTTAGAAGATGTGAAGGCAATGCCTCATAAGAACTTAGCGGTTGAGTTACTGAATCGTTTGTTAAACGGGAAAGTGAAAAGTGTGCAGCGAACGAACTTAATACAGGCTCGTAAATTTTCCGAAATGCTTGAAGGAGCACTCAACAAATACAATAAGAGAGCGATTGAAACGTCAAGGGTTATTGAAGAATTGATTGCATTGGCTAAGGAAATGGATGGGGCATATAAACGAGGAGAGCAAACAGGTCTTGTTAAAGAAGAAATTGCCTTTTATGATGCACTAGCATCACATGAAACAGCAGAGCAAGTATTAGGCGATGATACACTTAAACTCATCGCACACGAGCTTTCAAAGTCGATTAAAGTGAATATGAGCATTGACTGGAACCTACGTGAATCCGCAAGAGCTAAAATGCGAGTAACTGTGAAGAGACTCTTAAAGAAATACGGTTATCCACCAGATTTACAGAAGGAAGCAGTAGAGACAGTAGTTAAGCAGGCTGAGTTGATGGCACAAATGGAGTTTGAACTAAATATCTGAGTTAATAACTACTTAAAATCAAACAGTGTTAAGATGGGTGAAAAGAGTATTGTTTGTTTACCAATATCTTCTAATGTTTATATGTGGAATACCCGCAAATAAAAAAGCAATGCGCTTCCCTTAGAACGCATTGCTTTTTTATTATTATTTATGTAACTTACCTTTAATCTGTCTTATAAACTGCATTTCTTTTCGGTCAAAGAGTAACTGTAAACAATTATTGATAATTCTTCAAACGTTCTTTTACCCAAATTAAAACATCTTCGGTCATTCGAAGACATAATAAAGCATCATTTAACGATGTCCTTTCAGGGAACAAAGCCCCACCTATTTTAGGCGCTTCAGTAATATGTGGTCCTAAGTCTGAAGTTAACGAGTAAAGATGGTATATAAGTTTGAATCTCGGATATTTAAATTCGTTATCAGTTTCAAAAGGAATATTTTTATTAGCACTTCCTTGCATAATATTATTAGGCACTGTTATATTTTCGATATTAGTGTCTGTGCTAAGTTTTTGTAATCCCTTAACCCATGATTTATTTCCATCTTCTTTAAAGTGACTAAATAAACCCGTAATTATATTTCTACAGTTGGAAATACAAGAAACAGATTCACCCTTTATATAATTTTCTATTGCTTCCTGATACATCTCCCCAATTGAAGAATAGTTATCACTTAGCCAATCCACTAATAAAGAAGAATTTCTTGGAATCTTGTTAGATTCCTGGGTAAAAGGTAATAATTTCAGCTTTCCTTTTGAATATGTAACATCAAAATTCAAAACATTTAAGTTGTTGATTAATACCTGGAAATCGGGTTTTGATTTTTCTTTAATAAAATCTAAACATGCTTCATCTGCTTTTTCCTCAAGGAATTCACTTAAAGTATAGTATCTTCTCGGTAATATGTTTTCAATGTCACCTTCAAAAATATCCTGAATATCAATTTCTTCTATTAGGGAACTAATAAGCAGGATAAATTCCTCAGTGTTTTCTCCATTAGCATATACAATTTTTAATATACTTTTAATAGCTGAATAGAATTCATCGAATCCATTATTAGCATTTTGCCATGAACCATTATAAATATAGGGATTCAAGGAACTTCTAAATCTATTATAAAGTTCACTTTGCCCTGCATTTGATAAAATTCGTTCCCAACAAGAATTGTTGTTAGTTCTAATGATAGATTGCTTATCCAATATTGAGGCTATTCGTGATAAAGAGATTTCATCTAACCTATCCATTTGTAATATCCCCCCATAATATAACTTACTGCCTTTAACAATATATATTTTACATAAATCATATCGAAATCGATACGTTAGGATGCAAGAAATATATCGGCATTTGACAAAATCTAGCTGACAAAGAACTCACACTTTAAGTTCCACAATATACAAGCAATAATTATTTTAAAGTTATCGGCATCTAGACTGTTTTATGTATTTTTAAACTTAAACTTTCATTAAGTTCGTTAAGGAACTTTTTATTGTTATTCTCAAGGATTAAGAATTGATGCCAATTGAACTTATTATGAATCAAATTAATAGCTTTGCGGTGTCTTTGGGGTACATCAGAAAAAATTACCGTAATGGATTTAAAGTTATTGTTTGGACCATACCTAATATTTTTTATCCTAAAAATATCTTGGATAGCGGTGGTGCAAACACCATTTTCTTTGATAAGTTCCTGGACTAAAGGACTTTCAACTTCATTTTTTGTTGGTGTAACAGTGCTCATAACATTCTTTATTGAGACAAGATATTTGAGTATATTAGTCTCCTCAATAACGATATCCGGTTCTTGTATTTTTCCATTACTGCCAATGTATCTCTTTCCAATAAATAAACTATGAGTTTTATTGTGTGCGGATTTATATTCTACTTTTTCAGTCAACCCAAGTGAATGATAAAGAAAACGGAAAATCAGTAATTCCGTGATACCTGTTAAATTTGCTGTACTTCCGCAAAGGTTCTGAACTATCGAGTAAAAGTCTTCTTTAATCTGGAAAATTTTATTACAAGTTATTGAATCTAAGTTGTTTTTTATGAAACTATCCATTTCATTAAATGCTTCTGAAAACCTCATTTTATTACCCCTCAACATCATTGTTTAAATTAAACCTCATGATATTTTCAAAGACTATTCTCCTAGAGTGTTATTATTTATTAAATTTAGTTGGTATAATTATGAGATAAGGATAGTATAAACAAATTTATAAAAAATTTGAAGTTAAAAGCGAATTGCAATATTTAAGATAACAGGTGTAATGGGGGGTTAGAGTATGTCTGATTCAATATCAAACCAATGTAAACTTCTGGGAAATCATCCTGAAAAGTCTCTTTTTGCTGAATGGTTACAACATGAAGATTTGCCTGCTTCTCAGAATAAATTACATAGAAAATTAATAGAAATCGAAGGTATGCGAGACTATGCTATTGAGCAGATTTCCGATTGGATAATCAAACATCATATTTCAGAGTCGACAATTGAAAGATTAAAAAGAAAGAGAGAAATGATTATAAAAAAATATGGTTTAGAAGAATATTTAAGCCAACAACAAATGCTTCCAGTTGCAGAAAAGACAATGAGAGGAAATGGGGCAGAGATAGTTTTGGCAGAGTATCTCCAAGAATCAACACAGCTTAATTTTTTATTATATAAACTAAGATATAACCCAAATGTAAGTCAATCTATTAAAGGTGACGATGTTCTTCTCTTTAATAAAGAAAATCTGAGGGAAAAGGTTATTCTAGGTGAATCGAAATTTAGAAAAACTCCAAATAAGGCTGTGGTCGAGGAAATAATGGATGAGTTTGGGAAAAAGCTTAAGCTGCCATTATCTATTCTTTTTGTTGCCAATAGGCTTAGTGACTTAGGTGAAGAAGAACTGGCAGATGAATTGGAAGAATTAAATTTAGAGGTCCAACACGGAAAAGTTCCTATAATCAATGTTGGTTTCCTCTTAAGCAATCATAATACTGCTGCTAACGTAGAAAATCATATGTATTCAGAGAACGATAGGTTTATCTTCTTATCTTTGGGAGTAGATAAGCCGGAAGAACTTATTTCCCAAAGTTTTACCCTTGCACACGAGAAGTTGAAAAGAGGGCTTAGCCATGAAGACTGATAAAGCAAAGGCGATATTAGAAAGGTTGGAAGCGGATTCGCTTATACAAAACTTTATAGCCCAAAGTGATTCACGTTTCATTCTTTTTAATGTCCAAGAACCGATTGAAAATTTCCCCAAATACTCGCAAGGGTTAGATGAAAAATTAACTAGTACAGCATTGTCTTATTTGTCTGTTGGTTGTTCGTACGCTGAACAGGGAATCATAGGAGAGTCTATTTTTCCTTTAGAAAAGGGCGCAACTATATTAGAAAATATTTATAGCCCAAGCGCCAATAGGAATGATTATAGTTCTTATTTTGTGCTTGCAAGTTCTTTAGCATTTTATGCAGCTAATCAGTATTCGAAGTCATATACATTATTGAAGAATATTAGTGTAGATACCGTAATTGGGGACGTTATTTCAAAGTTTTTGAGAAGACAGTATACCGAGTTGGATAAATCTCTTTCAGAAATTTTATTGAGCAATGATTATGTAGATAAAACAATTGCTGCCATAGATGAGGAAGCGGTTGCTAATAATCGTATATATATTCTCATTTTATCCAAGTCTTTTGCCAGCCTTCTTGAGTTCATTTTCTCAGGGAAAGATGAATGGCTTAATAAAGCTAAAGAGTATTTAAAAGACTTACTAGAGCTATTATCCATTGATTTAGAACCATCTTTATGGTGGGTTGTTAGACTATTATTATTAATATTTGAAGGTTTTCAGGAAAATTCTTTGTGGAAAGTAATACCTCCATATATTGGGGAAGATACGTTAGTAGATAACTATATTGCATCACTAGCCTTTCAAAAAAATCCGGTAGTCGAGCTGTTTTATTCTCAAAAAATTGCCTTACCATCTGTAGTAGATAAAAAAGGTGCTGTTGTAAGTCTCCCAACAAGTTCGGGTAAGACAAGAGTAGCGGAGCTTTCAATCTTAGATTGCTTAGCAAGTGGAACTGATAACAAAATACTTTATTTAGCTCCATTTCGCTCTTTAGCATATGAAATAGAGGATTCAATTACAAAGGTATTTGAACCATTAGGTTTTGAAATTTCCCACTTATACGGAGGTACACAATTTAGTAAGCTAGATGAAATGGTCATTCAGGAATCAAATATTATTATCGCAACTCCGGAGAAGGCGAAGGCTATATTGCGTAGTAACTCAGAGGTCAAGTCAAAAATAAATCTGGTAATAATTGATGAAGGTCATTTAATTGGTCCAGAAGACCGTCAAATTCTAAGTGAAGTTCTAATTGAAGAATTAAGAAAATATATGGAAAATAATCAAGGGAAAATGATGCTTCTATCAGCTGTATTACCAAATTCAGCAGAGATAGCTAAATGGATAGCTGGCAGTGAAACAAGGGCAGTAAACTCAGATTGGAGACCCTCATCCCAAAGATTAGGTCTTCTCGAATACAATGGGAGTAATGTGACAATTACTTGGAAAGGTGATATTGAATCGTATAATCGGAATTTCATAAGTCCATTTAAGGTAGTTAGACCACGCTCGGAATATACCTTTCCAAGGGATAAAAAACAGGCTGTGGCTTCAGCAGCTTTAAAGTTAAGTTACTCTGGTTCAGTATTAATATTTGTTTGTAGAAAGAATATGGTAATGTCTCAAGCTGAAGAAGTGATTCAGGCAATGGGTCATGATAAAGAAGAACATGTATGGTCCTGTATAGATGATTGGAATATATTTGAATTATCATGTTCCGAAGCCTATGGTGAGGAATCAAAGGTATATAAATGTGCAAAATACGGAGTATTGTGCCACCATGCAGGTCTACCTACCGAAGTGAGACTCTCAATGGAAAGGTTAATAAGAAAAAGTAATCCCAAAATAATTGTAGCTACTTCTACATTGGGTCAAGGGGTTAACATTGGAGTATCAACCGTCATTTTTTCGAATGTTTGGTACGATGGAAGTAATAGAATTAGCATAAATGACTTTTGGAATATTGCTGGACGAGCTGGGAGAAGTTTTGTTGACAGAGAAGGTAAAATTCTGTTTTTAGTGGATGCAAGCAGAGGGTCCCGCATAGCCAGGAGAGATAGAAGTTTAGCAAGGGAATACTTTGAGCATAGAAATCAAGATGATGCAATAAGTGGTTTACTTTTTATTGTCCATCATGTTTATGAGGTTGCAAATGAGGTTGATATCAGTTTTGAAACATTACTACAAATGATTGCAGAAAATAACTATTCAGCTTTAAAAAAAGAACATATAGATGAGTTTTCTACTATTTTTGATTTAATTGATGACACTTTATTGGCATTAAATTTAGAAGTGGAAAGCTATAAAAATGAAAACCCATCTGCTTGGATAGACGATTATTTTAGAACTTCTCTAGCATATATCCAAGCCGAACGCTTTGAGAATGTAGATGGGAATGATGTTATTTCTTTCTTAAAGGCTAGAAATGAGGGAGTATTAAAACTTGCAGGAGAACCAATTTTATGGAAGGGATTAGTTTCTTCCAGCATTCCTTTCCGTTCCGGATTATTTATTAGAAATGAGATATCAGTTGTATTAGACTATTTTCATGAATATCAAAATTCTAATAAAGATATGAACGATTTTCTAACATTAATAAGGCATACTGAAAAGTTTATTTCTAAATTTCCGTCTGAACAATTTGAAATTAATGAAGTTGCTACAGCTTATATGGAATTATGGATATCTGGACAATCAATAAGTTCCCTTGATGAAAGTATAAAGATGGAGTGTAACAATTATTTTACCTTTAAGCTTCCGTGGGGAATTCATGCAATCTCCAGAATGTTAGCAACTTTAGATTTTGAAACAGAAGCTAAAGAATTTGAGTCTTTAGCTGTATTGGTTCAAATGGGGGTACCTAATATGTTTGCCGCTAAGATATACCTCGCTGGTATACAATCACGAGTAGCAGCAACCGAGTTGAGCACTATTTTGAATCCGCGTTTCGAAGAACTAAGTTTAAGAATGTTGAAGCGCATTATTATGAAATTATCGGATGAAATCGCAAGTAAAGCTCAGCCAAATACTATTCAGTGGGTAAATTTGTTGGAGAAGACTTACACAAAAGCTTTGGATTATTTGGAAAGAATTCCGTCCTTTTCGTTTACAGACAATCTTAAATTGGATTGTGATGTATTGATGGCTAAGTATTTTAATGGTGAAACATATATGTGTAGTCCCGATTATACTTATAAAGTAAAAGTTAAAGTGGATGATAAATTCCATTTTGATAAATATGCAAATAACTTGGGTATTGTATTTATAAACCGAGAAGATGAATGGTTTATGGAATCGAGGAACCCAAATCATAAATTAAATCCCTTTGAAATTTAAGAGAAAGAGAAACCTCCGTTAAGGCTAGTTGAGTTATTTCAACTAGCCTTAAGTAAGAAGTTAACATAGCGTATTTGAACAAATGATTTGGAGCTGGATACCTGATTCTAATGTAGACGGAAAGGTATCTATAAACCCTAAAATGTTCCTCTTTATATAACGAATTAGAAAATTATGGTATAATACTGCTGTTTGAGAGGGGGGACATTATGAGGAAAGTGCTGTTTATTGCAAGCCTTGTTTGTTTTGTATTGGGTATCTTACATGTTTTTGGTTTTAGTTATTCTATTATTGATTTTATGTATAATGATATTACCTTAGATACTGATACGGAAAAAAGTATAAACAAGATAACAACTAGAGTAGTTGAAGGGTTAACAGTCATGGCTTTTAGTTTAACTGGATTTTTAGTTTGGGAGCAGAGAAGTCATGAGAGTCAAGAAGCTGCTTTTAAAGAATCTCTTGTATCTCTTCTAGATGAGATTAAAGAACAACAGGGGAAAACTCAAAGTCAAAATGCTAAATTAGAAGAGAAGATAGACGAAGCAAAACATAAGATATTATCCTACAATGGGAAAAAGAATAAAAAGCACAGTAAATAATAATATGAAGTAGAGGTTCCTATGCATTTAGGAGCCTCTTATTTTTATTATAGTTTTTCATAAATATTATTGGAGTTAAGAGTATGTGCTCTTAGGGTAGATAAGATAATGCAATATAAACTCATTGCTGCTGTCCATTTTGGCGAATCTTTTTGGTCATCATATCTTGAAACTGTTTGAAATCATTCTGCATAGGTTGGTCAAATGACCAAATTTACACTTATTTATTTGTATTTGTTTTATGATATTCAAGTATTAACGATTTGAAATCGTCCCAAGTTACACCGTTTTCTTTTATCTTTTCATAGGTGTCATTAATATTTATATATCCTGCGAGTATGGCTAGACGCTGTTCTGAAATATGGGATAGCAAAATTTCATTAACAAAATCCGTAATGGTAATTATTTCAGTATTTGAACTGAATTCTAAAACCTCAATTACCTTTTCATTTGATAAATCGAATACAGCCCCCCAACTGTAAAACTCAGCGTATGTCCTAGATGAATGCCCCATAACTATTGTAAAATCCTCAAAATTAATAGCCATCTGTATATGATGTTCAAATGGTACTTTATCGGGTGCAGCTACCAATTCAGATATATCCATATCTAATGCATCAGCGATTTTCAAGACTAATCCAAATGTAACATCTCTTTTTCCGGATTCTATTTGACTTATACCCGAAATACTTGTTTTACAGAGTTCCGATAGTTCTTTTATTGTAAGTCCCTTTTTTTTTCTATACCTCTTAATATTTTCTCCTATGTAACTCATTTAATCACCTTCACTCTTAGACTCTGTACTCTCTATTTTGATTATACATAAATTTTACTATAATGCAAAAAAATAATTAAATTTGCATTTCAGTGAAATAATTGTATATACTCATGTTAACTAATCCGTGAATCCACTATTATCAATCTCTGCTAGGATGTGAGAAAAATTTTGAATTGGAAACATAAAGAATGGTCTAAAGAGGACGAATTATTTGCCCCAAAACGAAAAGTGGATAACAAACAAAGTAAATATATCCACCACAATATTGGGTCATTCCACAGCAATAAGATGGGGAGAGCGGTGTATTACGAATCGTTATGGGGAGAATGTCTTTTTTATTATATCCTGGAACTGGACCCGAATGTGATAAGGTACTATGAACAGCCTGTACAAGTTCCCATTTTTCACTATGATAAGGATGGACAACTCGACAGTTGGATACATATACCGGATGTATTGATATTTAGACAAGGCGAAAAGCCGATTCTTGCACAGGTTAAGGTAGAAACTCCAGTCGAAAAAATTGATAAGGTAATTGAGCTTCGATGCTTGGAATTTTGCAAAAAGCAAGATTGGAAATATCAAACCATAGTGACCAAAGAGATTCCAGAAGTTGTGAAAAAGAACTTGATGTTTATTTGGAATTTTAAAAAAGAGAGGTCGCATTATAGTGGGTTAATTCCTTTAATTCAGGAAGTAATGAACAAGAATCAAGAAGTTACGGTTAGGGCATTAGCCAATTCAATTAATGGCACTGATTATCGGTTTGTAATCCCGGCAATTTATTACATGATATCTATCAGTTTACTATCCGCTGATTTATCTCAAATTATTGGGATTGATAGCAAGGTTAGACAAGGAAGTATTATGAATCAACTTACTATTAAAGGTGATGAAAATGTCGTTTTTGAGGTTGGTAGTCGGAGATGAATTTGAATGGTACGGAGTGAAATATGCCGTCTTTGCAGTTGAGCCACCCAATATTAGAATTCAAAGGTTAGATGGGATAATGGTTGTAACTGATATTGGGTACATTGATTTAATTACTTCACCAAGTTTCAATCCATTAAAAGTATTAAGAAATAAAATTATTAAACAAGAGGATGGAACTGAAACAACACTTCGGTCTGTTGTTGATAATCTGACTGACAAACAAAAGGAAGTCATTCAGAAGCGTTTTGAGATGATAAAACCAGTTCTTCTGCTTGAAAAAATTAAACAAGGTGATTTAAAATCTGTTGCTGTTTTTAATGAATATTATTCTGACCTGTTAATTGAAGGCGAATGTATCACTACTCTTACAAAGGAAAAGCTCCTAGAAGCAATTAAGGCTAAATATAAAAAATCTGTAAGGCAACTCAAAAGATACCTGTCTAGTTATTTGAAGGAGGAACTTAATTCCCCCAAAAATGGATTAGAGGGACTTGTACCGGATGGATATAAAACGGATGTAATTCGAAATGATGAAACAGTGATACAAATTTGTCATCCTCATAATAAGAATTTGGTGTTAGATACAATAAAGATTAGGTTAAATGGGGAATATGGCAACTTAATAAAAAATGTAATTGAAAATTACTATTTAAAAAAGCGGAGACCTAATATCAGTAGTACGCATCAACAACTAGAAATCCTTTGTTATAAAAATGGATTGAAACCTATTCCATATGAAACGCTGTATCACATTATTACACATAGATTAAGCGTGAAAGTAATGGAAAGGATGAGATTGGGGAAAATTGCGGAGCAAAAATATGACCCAATCACAAGAGGATTCACAAATGAAATAGCTATTGCTCCTTTACATATCGTTGAGATTGACCATACACCACTCGATATAAAATTAATCGATGAAAGAACTGGTCAGTTGCTCGATAGATGCTATATTACACTAGGAATTGATTTGAAAACTCGAATGATTTGGTGCTTACATGTAGCTTTTGAACCACCATCCGCAAACAAAGTTCAGAAAGCTATACTTCATGGAATCCTAACAAAAAAGACAAAGAAAAGATACAATACCTTAAATGAATGGGATATGTTTGGAATACCAAGCATTTTCTATTTAGACAATGGGAAAGAGTTTTTTAATTCTCATGTTAGAACCATAATTGAAGAATATCTAGGGGCTCAAGTAATGCATAGACCTCGTGAAACACCGAATTATGGTGGGACCATTGAACGTGTATTTGGAACAATAAATGCCCAATTAATCCATAACCTTGCTGGAACAACAAAAAGTAATGTACATGAACTTGGAGACTATGACGCATCAAAAGAGGCTATTTTTACACTTAAGGATATAGAGGAATTGCTAACAGTATATATTACGGACGTTTATCATCATAAACCTCACTCTGAGCTGCCGCTAGAATTTCCTACTCCAACATTAATGTATTACCAGGGTATAGAAATTACAGGATATCCTGAAATCATTGAGGAGCAGGACGAGGAGGAATTTGCTGTTAAATTACTACCTAAAGTAATTAGGACATTTTCAAGAGATGGGATACAATTTGGAAACGTGTTATATAATTCTTCATTTGCATCTAAATATATTGGGAAACAAAAAAAATATACAATAAAGCATAATGATGATGACATATCTTCGATTTATTTGCTTGACCCAGACACTTCAGAATATGTATCAATACCTGCCCAAAATCCGAAATATGAGGACTTAAAAGGTATGAATAGATACTTATACAATGATTTACTTAAAACGCTAAGAGAAACTGGAAAAATGAACATAAAGGCAATTCCAGGCTCTAGGGATTTGGTAAAGGGAATTGCTCTACTAAAAGAAAGATATGAAGCCAAAATGAAAAACAACTCAAGCATGAAACGAAAGGCTATAAGAGCTGGTTTTACACTGGTAACAAATCAGGAATTAGAACAATTAACTGTAAATAAACCAACAATTAAAAGTAGTACCGACCTAGAAGACTTAATAAATGAGTTTAATCAGGAGTTGTTGGAGGGGAAATAAGGGGTGCTTTTTATGGTGAATCCATATGAATCATTTCAATTAAAAGTCATTAGTATTTATGTAGAACATCCAGATATTAAAGAGGTATGGAATATATTAGATAATAGGAGAACTATTAGGAGATTATCTCTAAATATAGAGACTAATGAATCCCCGCTAAATCTTTTTATAATGGGGAAATCGAGGGTTGGCAAAACTCAAGCTATGAAACGATATGCTGCTGCCAATCCTTCTTATATTTTAATTGAAAATGAGGAAGAAAAGGATATTGTACCAGTTGCTTATGTTTTATTGCCAGAACCGTTCACAAAGAAAGGATTTTATTTAAGGATTATAAAGGCATTAGGTGCTCCGAGAATGGATGAGAGTAAGACTGTTGAGTTTTTACAGGATAAAGCATTTGGGTTAATAAAAAAACAAAAGGTTGAAATGATAATTTTAGACGAATTGGACTATATCCTTACTTCAACCCATGTTAGTAAAAAGGTGGCAATGGAGCTTATAAAGGATTTATCCAATTCAACCAATGTAGCTGTTGTGTGTGTTGGAACTACAGCAACTGATGAGCTAAGAACAATAAATGCGCAAATTATGGGGAGATTCCCTCCACGGACATTGAAACATTTTAGTGAATGTGATGATTCCTTCATTGACCTTTTAAAGCTAATCGATGAAAAATTAGGTGTTCAAGACATATTTCAGTTTGCAAAAGAGGGTAGTAAATTACCAATACTTTTACATCGAATGTGTTCTGGGTTAGTTGGTTGGTTAGTGCCCATAATTACAGAGACATTTCAATTAGTTGGTGTTTTTGAGTCTGATTTCAATGATTTTTCAATTTTAAAGAAAATAGATGGTCACGTTTTATTGAAAGCAAGGCAAAATGTCATAGGGGAAATGACAGAGGAAGATATTAATAAGATTTTAAATAAATAATCTTTAAATTATATTTGTAACAAGCTAATTCGTAAAGGAGTAGGAACGGTGACAGAAAGATTCACAATTCGTCCTGTTTTAGGTGCTGAAGAAAGCCTTACGGGTTATTTACTCAGAGTATGTAGCAAAAATTTCGTAGATATTCCTACCATTTGGAGAATATGTCAAAATGATAGTATTTATAAGGTGGATATGAATTTTAGCTTTAATTTTGATATTTATCCTGAAGATATCGTTAAAGTAGATAAGTTAACTAGAATGTGTAAGCTTCCACTTGAAAAGATGCAATATCATACTTTTAAATCTATTCTCCAAAATTATTATGGTATTGGTTCATCCGGTAAAAAGTTAATTGGTAAGGAAATTGAAAAGAAAAATCGTAAATATTGTTCCATGTGTTTGAAGGAGAATGGTCAATTTAATATTCTTTGGCAGGTAAAGGAAATTACAATGTGTGATAAACATTTCACTTCTTTAACTGACTCTTGTACTAAATGTTCATCTAAACAAAAATATCTTCATAACAACCTTATTTACTATAAATGTTCAGATTGTAATGCATTGTTGACTAATCAAATCCAGTCGGTTATATCTGATGCTACAATTCAAACACAATTAAGGATTTATGAAGATTGGAGAAGTTTATTCCGAATACCAAGAAATCTTTTATCAAGAAAGAAAGGGTTAATTTTAAACCATAGAAAGTTAGCTCTAATATTACTATACTTAACACACCCATCTCCAAAGATATCATCCAGAAATCATAACAATAATAATATTTCCCCTTCACAAATGCGTAAGTTTGTAAAATTAGTAAAAGGTGATATTGACGAAACCATTTCCTTACGGAATTGTTTAAGCATTATACGAAAAGTAAATATTACATTTAAACAATTGTCTGAGGTTAAAGTACCGTTATCCTATGTACGTAAGATTTTAAAGAGTAACAAAAAGGAGATAGGTGATTGTTTAACTCCCTGGTGTAAGTATCAGGGAACTAAAGAAAAGTTAAAACTGATATCAGAACATGCAAAAGGTAAATCAATTCTGGGGAAAAATCTATATTCTCGAATCTCGGTATGTACAGAATGCTGGATGAAGTTTGGTTTTTGTAAAAAGGAAAAGAAGTGGGAATGTCTTCATGGTGACGTAGACATAATAAATGGATTAATAACCTTATTCAACAAGGGCTATCCTAAAGCTGTAATTTCGAGAAAAAGTGGCTTATCTTATTACACGCTAGAGTATTATTTAGGCTACCTTACATATAATAACTTATTATCAAAAAATGCTATGGAGAAATTTATCGATTATTTAAACTCGCATGAAAATGAATTAATTCAGAGTTTTAAGCTATTACGTAATTTTGAAAGAAATCGTGAAACATTAGCCCAAAAAGCTAAGGAGTTATTTGGTTGGAAAAATGAAGAGGTCTTTACCGCCTATTGGCATTCAAAGGTTCAGGAATACATTATATTCCAATCTAATGAAAGGAATGTTAGGCTAGAAAATAAGGAGTTACTTGAAGCTAAGACAAAAGAAGTTCTTGATAATTTAAAAAGCGTAGACGCTGAAGTATCTATGGAAGAGGTTGCAAGCTATGTACAAATAAATCCAAGAACTTTAAATTACCATAATATTAATAAAGCTATCCAAGAGCATAATGATGAAAAAAGGAAAGCCTTGTCAAATATCGAAGAGAATGAAATTAAAAAAAGCATAAAAGTGTTTGTTGGTTTGAAAGGCAAATCTCAGGAACAAATTTTTGTTAAACAAATATACAAACATATTGGGAAAACACCCAAATATATAAGAAATCATTATCCCATGATTTATAAATATATATCCAAAGTTGCAAAGGAAAGTAAGGAAAAGCAAAGGGTTTTTAAATCCCAGAAACTAAAGGAAGTTATTATTTATTTATATACTAATAATTTGGAAGTAAATTTCGAAAACATTGCTCTCTATATGAATGTATCAGTTTGGTATATATCGTCATATAGAGGAGTCTTTAAAGGTATAGGTGAGTTAATAAGAACTACTATTGATGAATTAGAATCGGAATAAGATAATGTATGTCTCCTTCATATTTTGGCGAAAATTTTGAAGGAGGTTTTTTTATGGAGCAACCTAAATTAACTATAAGAATAAAACCAAATTCTTGTGAGTCGTTAACAAGTTATTTAATAAGGTTATCTAATTGTAACGAAATTGCACTTTTATCCTTACTAAATTACTTAAGGGTTAAAAAGGGATATTTTCAAATGTCTGAATTCAATTTACTTGATTTAACCCCAGTGAATAATATTGATATTGATAAATTAGCGTATTTGACAAATTTAAATAAAGAAATTCTATTAAGTAATACATTTTTTCATAGTTTAAATTTGTTTTCCGATAGTGATAATCTTGAACGGGCAAGGTTAATGTCTGGAGTTTTTCGTAGTTTCTTAAGTTATTGTCCTTGTTGCTTGAAGGAGAAAAGGTATTATAACTTATTATGGAAGATTGATGAAATAAATGTTTGTATGGAACATTCCACTAAATTGCAAGAAAGCTGCCCACGTTGTTTCAAAAAGATGCACTTTAAGGATATTAAGGCAATCGGTAGCTGCCCATACTGTTACCATTCTTTAATTGATGCAGACATTGAAAAAGTAGTTCCCAATGACAAAGACAAGTGGCTAACAACATTTTGGAGTGAAGTAAGAAAACCAAGAAGTGATATTATCTTTCCAGATGAGCTGGCTATTAAGATTTTGTTTATTTTATCAAACAAAAATAGTGAATTTGATAAAAAGCAATTACTAAAAAAATTGAAAAATCCGGGCAAAATACCTGTAATTTTACAACATGCACGGGGGTCTTTATCTAATAAGCGGACATTGCACCTTTCTTTTATTAAAGAAGTGTTGTGTGAGTACAGAATTGATATTAATGAGTTAATTACTTTGCAAGTTCCGGATACATTTAAACAATCAATATTAATGAAGAAAAAAATAAAGTTAGCTTCGATTTCATGTATTGCCCCTTGGTGTAGTAATTTTGAAAAAACTGGTTGTCTTGAAAAGTTGGTAACTAACTTTAAAAGAAGAGCAGATTCAAATGACCTACTGTACTATATGTATTGTCCTTCTTGTTTCTGTGAATATGCTCTTAATGTTAACGGAGAGACTGTGGAACGGACAAATTTTATAATGGGCTACAATGCACTAAAAGATTTAAAACATGTTAATTTCCACGATATTTCATACAAAAGTGGTTTGTCAATAGACCAATTAAAAAGGTGTATTGGATATTTTTCAACGCGGAATGTTTTTGAAATTAATATAAATCATGCCATTTGTAAAGAAAGTTTGCTAAACCTTTTTGAAGCAGCAATAAAAGATGGTACTAATATTAACGTAATAAAAAAATGGTCAATCTGGAACAATTATCAAGAATTCTTATCTTATCGTTACCATCATGCTGTTCTTGCAGTTGAAAAAAGTAAAGTAAAAAAACAAAAAGATGCTCCAGTAGAAAAATCAAATAAAATCAATCAATTAACAACAGTAGAGGATACTTTAAAACAATTCCTAACTAACGATAAAGATATTACAATCAATAATGTGTGTAGTGAACTCAAGGTAAGCCCTGAAACTATTCGGTCTTGGGGAGGAAATGAATTAATTTCTACTTATAAGAATATGCAAAAAGAGAGTCGTCTGGAGAAACAAAAAAATGAATTAAACTCAAGGGCTAAGTCCTTTTTCAAAAGCAATGATAAGAAGAAAATTCTTAACGGTGATTTATACAATTACTTGGGGGTTGGAAGGACAATAGTTTGGAGAAATCATCCGGAACTTGCATATCTTTTTTCAGAAATGCGAAAGGAACATAATACCTTGGTACAGTCTCAGGAGAAAAGTGACATTGGATATTAAAAATATCCGGTTTTATGCCATTTGATGTTAAAAATAATGTCACTTTTATATTAAAAAAATGCCCCTTTTTGGGGCATTTTTGTGTCATTTCATATTAAAATCCACAATTTTGTCTTATTGAAAGTAAGTTGTACTCTAGAAAATCAAAGGGAATGTCTCGATTTTGGAGACATTCCTTTTGACTAACTAGAAATATTTAATTTCCATCTTAAACAAAAGCACCCTTTCGTAATATAAGGTTAGCCAGATTTCTGGTTGACCTTTTTCTATATGATCTTATTATTACGGTAGTCGGGGTAGAACGCCGCACCCGTGGAAGTAAATCCCGTCAGCAGCAATAAAAGCTCCATAAAGAAAATCGGCTGTATCCAATGGGGATAGCTGATTTTAATAATATTTAGAAAATCCAGTTGACAGTCCGTTCTACTACGTGTTACGATATACTTGTAGTAGGTCACACTGGATACCAACACCACTGAATAGTGAGATTGCATAAATATTTTTAAGAAAAATAGTTGACACCCCTACTACTCAGTGTTACAATGTACATGTAATAAGCAATACTGAATAGCGTGATTCCAAAAAGCTATTCAGTAAAAATTTCCCTTAGTACTATGTTATACTGAATATAAGTCAGACAAAATAGGGAGGTAAAGGAGAATCTGAACATGGAAAATTTAACTGAAATGCTGAAAGGTTCGCTGGAAGGCTGCGTGTTGGAAATCATCAGCCGTCATGAAACCTATGGCTACGAGATTACCCGCCGCCTGAACGAGCTTGGGTTTACCGAAGTTGTGGAAGGGACGGTCTACACCATTCTCGTGCGATTAGAAAAGAAAAAACTGGTGACCATTGAAAAGAAACCGTCAGATATGGGGCCGCCCCGCAAGTTTTACTCACTTAATGAGGCTGGCCGCCAGGAACTTGAATTGTTTTGGAAAAAATGGGATTTTGTATCATCAAAAATCAACGTCTTAAAGTCAATCTAGCTTCATAAGATATTCCGTACGATATTTTTGAAGTGTCTTGTTCAGCTTTATAAAAAAGGAGGAAAAATAACATGTTGGAAATGTTTAAAAAAATGATTGGTGATAAAAAAGAGTACAAAATGATGATGGCACGGGTTGAAGCCCTGCCAGAGGACTACCAGTTTGTATTTAAGAAAATTCAAAACTACATGTGGAGTTTCTCAGCAGGGGGCAGCGGGATGGATATGCTGCACATGCAGTATGAATTAATCGAGTTGTTCGAAGCAGGTGCGGCGGAAGGTAGACAAGTGCTGGAAATCACTGGGGAAGACGTGGCGTCCTTTGCCGACGAACTAGTGGCAAACGCTAAAACCTATGTCGCCAAGTATCGTGAAGATTTGAATAAGAGTATCATGAAGCGATTGGGAAAAAAATAAATTCAATAGATAATACCGACTGATTAGCTGGTTATAAATGTGAATTGCCACCTTTGCTATTCAGTTATATTTTTAGCTTAGTAATAAGTAATACAGATTATCAGTCAGACTAAATAGTTTTATAAGGAGGAAAAAAGTATGGGCAATGCAGCGATTTCTGTAAAAGGGTTAAAAAAATCCTTTAAAGACAAGGAAGTCTTAAAGGGGGTGGATTTTGAGGTGCGACCTGGCGAAATTTTCGCACTGCTGGGCTCAAATGGAGCGGGCAAGACGACGACGGTCAACATCCTCTCGACACTGATGAAGCCCGATGGCGGCGAAGTAGGTATTTGCGGCTTTGACGTCCAGCGTCAACCGGATCATGTTCGCCAGAGCATCAGCCTGACAGGGCAGTTCGCAGCATTAGACGGTATACTCACAGGAAGGGAAAATCTGATGATGATCGCCAAGTTGCGGGGAGTTTCCAATCCCGCTCAAGTCGCCGACAATCTGCTTGCAAGATTCAGCCTGACTGATGCGGCTAACCGCCGGGCGGATCAGTATTCCGGCGGGATGAAGCGCCGGCTTGACATCGCCATGAGCCTGATCGGGACGCCAGCAGTCATTTTTCTCGACGAACCGACGACAGGGCTTGACCCTGAAGCGCGGCTTGAAGTCTGGGATACCGTCAAGGAGCTTGCTGGCGGCGGCACGACCATCTTGCTGACGACCCAGTACCTGGAGGAGGCCGAACAACTGGCGGACCGTATCGCCATCCTGCATGGTGGAAAAATCATCACGACCGGTACCCTTACCGAACTCAAAGAGATGTTCCCGCCAGCGAAAGTGGAGTATATCGAGAAGCAGCCGACATTGGAGGAAATTTTCCTCGCGATTATCGGCAAAAAGGAGGAGATGTAAATGAAAAGCAAAACAGGGGTATTACTAGGGCGTTTAATGCGCAACATCATGCGTAGCCCGGATACGATTATCACGGTGGCGATTACGCCGATTATGATGATGCTGCTGTTTGTCTACGTATTTGGCGGCGCCATAGAGACAGGCACGGACAACTACGTCAATTATTTATTGCCGGGAATCTTGCTGATGGCTATCGCATCCGGCGTCGCTTACACTTCCTTGCGGCTGTTTAACGATGTAAAGAGCGGGCTGATGGCACGTTTCATTACCATGCCCATCAAGCGCTCGTCGGTATTGTGGGCTCACGTGTTGACCTCGCTTGTTTCCAATGTGCTTACTGTCGTGGTGGTTATCCTTATCGCGCTCTTGATGGGCTTCCGTTCCAGCGCTGATATCCTGGATTGGCTCGCGGTAGCTGGGATACTCGTGCTGTTTACGCTGGCGCTGACATGGTTGGCGGTCATTCCTGGATTGACAGCTAAGTCTATGGAAGGGGCGACTGCTTACTCGTACCCGTTGATTTTCCTGCCGTTTATCAGTTCGGCCTTTGTCCCAACCGAAACCATGCCTAAAATTGTCCGTGCGTTCGCTGAGAACCAGCCCGTGACTTCAATCGTGAATGCGATTCGTGCCCTCTTGTATGAAGGGTCTGTTGGCAACGATATCTGGATCGCGCTTGCCTGGTGCGTCGGCATCATGGTCATCGCTTACTTCTTCGCCAGTAATACATTTAAACGCCAGTTAGGGTAAGGACATCATTATGGGATTTGCCGTATCAATAGTCAGCCGCTGCGATGAATCCATTTGCTATCACATGGAAGGCTGCTTAAATGCTGGGGAAACCATCGACGAAATCATGGAAACCCTCAAAATTGTTGTGATTGGTGGCGGCTCAATCACTTATCCCAACGCGAGGTTTGCCATGCATGCTTTAGAAGAATTTACAGGGGGTAGTGCTCTTTCGTAGGGAACTATGGATTACATTTCAGTTGGAATGTGATTCATAGTTTTTTTCGCTTGAAGGAAAAAATTCTTAAGGCAGCACGAAAAGAAAGAATTTTTCTCCCTTAAATCGGATTTTAAAACGATCAAAAATGTACATATTTAGGTTGACGTTTATAATTTTGTTAGTTGTCTACTTTTTTGATACCTAACTTAGTTAATATAATAAAACATATATTATTATTTATCGACGTACTGATAATATGAAATATCATAAAGAATATGTATCAATGATAAAGGAGAGTATAATGTACACAATTGGACAAGTAGCTAAATTTTTAGGTGTATCTAGAGATACCTTAAAATTTTATGAAGAAAAGGAATTAGTTAAGCCTAAGCAAAATATTGAGAATGGGTATAGAAAATATAATCGTTTTGATATATATGATATAACCACAGTAAATTTCTATAGAGAAATGGATATTGAAATAAAAAAAATCCAGGAATTAAGAAAAAGCAAGAGTATAGAGGGAATAAAATCATTATTAGAAGAGAAAGAACAAGAGGTTTTAGAAGAAATAGAATATAAAAAGCTTCTTTTAAAAAAGCTTCAGATCGTAAAAGAAGATTGCGAAAAAATTAAACAATACTTAGGAGAGTACACAGTAAAAGAAATGAAGCCTTTAGAAATAAAAGGAGAAATAGAGCATTTCACTGCGTATGATGAATATGAAACTCTTAAAGAGAACACGGACAGCTTGAAAAAAGCAGTTACTCTAACCTCTTTAAGAAGAGTCATAAGATTCAATGACGAAGGTATTCTAGAAGATAAGTTTATCATTGTAAGAAAAGTAGAAGACTTTCATAAAGAAATTGAAGGTGAAATTCTATCTCATCCAAAATGTATGTATACCGTTATTGAAGATGGAAGATGGTCAACTGGTGGAAACAACACTGACCATAAAGTGGAAGCTAGTTTAAGAAAAGCAGCAATAGAAAATGGGTATGAACTTTTGGGGCTAGTTTATATAAATCTATTACTTACCACTTATGAAGATGGACTTGAACGTGTATTTTTAGAAATGTATGCACCTATAAAGTGAAACTTTAATCAGTGGGGATTTTTCGACGCACAGGATGTGCTAGTGCCGACGTTGCCACAGGACGTGGCGATCTTAGTCGGCGTCATCCCCCGCTGATTATTAGTTGAACGAATCGGGCTTTTACGGGCAGTTGATTTCCACCTACCATCTTGGCTTTCGCTGAACTTTAAGGTGGGAGTCTTACTGCCCGTTAATGCGGGACAAAATAATGCAGATACGTATTGACCTATGAGTAACCCCTAGGTTTAAGCTGAAGGTATTCGTAAATATGAGCGTTATTATATTTACAAAATACTTAGTTTGAAGAGGGGATTATACATGAACAGAGAAAAGAAACTTAAAAATCCAATAGCAAGTTTTATTCTACTAACCAATATCATCTTTTTGCCACTTTTTTTTCTTGTAGGAGCCACAAGGATGTTAGGATTTCCTGCATGGGTCTTTGATGTTATGCACTGTATATCAGCTTGGTCCTCAACCTTTGCTTTTGCAGCGTTATTTAAAAAAATCTATCCTGGGCAGCGTTTTATACAATTTGTAAAAGATAAATTCAAGAATAAACTTAAATTTTCTGTGATTCTCACGGTAAGTATGATTCAAGCTTTCATATTTTTGATAATTATGTTTCTCGTATCTAATAACAGTGAAGCAGACTCAATTTTTACGATATCTTCATGGGGAATGCTGATATATTTCTTTTTGAAAAATCTTCTGTCAGGCCCACTAGGAGAAGAAATAGGGTGGAGAGGTTTCGCTCTAATGGAGCTTCAAAAGAAGAATTCGCCATTAAAAACTTCGATCATCATCGGATTTTGGTGGGGGATGTGGCATCTTCCTATATGGTTTACTACAGGGTATGTGGGCATTGATTTAATCAAATATATTCTATTCTTTATGATTTCAATCCTATCCACTACGATCATCATGACCGCATTTTATAACTTAAATCAGAATTTAATCATCCCCATTACCATCCACCAATTCTTTAATTTCTTTATTGGCATCATAAAGGGAAACTTAATCGATTTAATCATGTATAGCGCAATTTTTTATTTCGCAGCAGCTGTTTTAATCATCATTATAAATCCAAAGAAAGTATTGTATGGAAAGGAAGATACAAACAGTATTAATGAAAAGCATTCCATGATTCCATGATTTAGTGATAGTTTTACAGCTATACTTGTCCACACCTAAAAAACATTGTCCTTAGATAAAAAAGTATGATCAAGATCGAAGGAAAATCGGGTGAAATGCCTGGTTATCCTTCGGTTTTTTTGAATGGAAAAAGCGGGAAGATTCCTATTCCACTTATTAATATTATGCTAAAAACTATATTAAACTTTTTCATATAACCAATCCTTTAAAAATCATACGATACCAGATGAGTTAATTATCGAATTCCATACGGGTGTAATTGCAACGTTAAGCGCATGGTGGTTACAGAATAGAAAAAGTGTTTCAGCAGAAGAAATGGATAGATACTTCCGTCAGCTAATTAATCAAGATATTTTTCAATTTGAAAGGGAATGAAAAGAGAGGTTGTTGGTGTTAGAAATTTATGAGGTTTGAACATAAGAAAAAGCGTGTTTTAAAAAAAGATTGATCAAAACACGCTTTTTCTATATTCAATTGAAACATTCTTCTATAAAAAAGTTTGATAATTTATGACCCTGCTCAATTAAAGCGACCGATTGTTGCGTTAACTCAATTTTTTTCTCTTGCCCTCTGTGTATCTCTTATATTTTTCTGAACCGTTATAGCTGCAAATAAACTAAGAACAAATGCCATACCATAAAATCCTTTTTCGCTTAAAACAATACTTCCTGCATTGTATAAACCGATGGCCATTAATGAAATAGATACAATAAGTGCGAACCAACTAATACCATAATAAATAGGAGTAACTGGTATTCCCTCATCTTTATCTCGAACTGCTTTTTGTAAAGATATCGCCGAATAAAGTCCGAATACTAAAACTGCAAAGTAATATCCTTTTTCGTTCAATTGCATATTTGCGTTAAACAAACCTATAAGATAAGACGCAACACCTATTAATAGCGCTGCCCAAGAAGCCCCTTTGAAGGCTGAAGTCGGTTCTCCCTCTTTCCTTTCTTCTTTCACTTTTAAATCATTTCGTTTTCCTTTTTCTAATAAAACTTCATTTTCATTGGACATTCAATGTTTCGCCTCCATCTTTTAATCTAAGAATAATAGAGCACTAGATACACTGTAGTGCTCCTATTTGCATCTATTATATAGAAATTCTTACAAATAATACATAATTTTATCCTTAATTTCCATTTAGGATTTCTGAACTCACGACTTGCAAACTAACCTGCCATTAAGTTGAACAAGAAAAAGCGATCTTCGTTATTGAAGTATCGCACCTGTACTTATAATAAGGTCATCCAGATATTTAAAGTGTACCCTTTGTAAAAATTAGAATATTAAAAAAACTATATATATTTACCATTATCTCATAATGGTGTAATATTACACTTGTGTGATTATTTTTTTCAAGTCAATCAGTACAAACCTTTGAAAAGTAAGACAAGGGAGAGATGAATTTGAAAAAAAGTATAATAATAATAATAATAACTTTATTTCTTATTTTTTTTTGGACATTTTGGTTTATAAAAATACCAAAAAAAGAAAAAATGGAGATTTTAGAACGTAGGGTCGTCCAACATTTGGAATACAAAGGCATAGGGATACCTGATATTAAACTTATAGAGGTTTATTATAATCCTAAATTTAAAAGGGGACCAACTGCGTATATGTGTGTTGTAATATTGAAAAATAATCAGAAAATAAAATATCTATATTATATATCCAGAAATAATGAACTTATTGAAGAGGTTCATACCGTTCAGTAACTTTTTTGTCTTATAACACTTGAAGGATTGTACCCTTTACACGTAAATGAGAAAAAGCAAAAATTCTTTAATGATAAAACTAGTCTTTAATAAGTCTTTCGAATATTATTTCATAAGACATAGGTTTTCCGTGTCCATTATATTCCAATGGCAAGACCTGGACTAATCTCCAACCCTCGGATGCATAAGCATTAATGGTTTCTCTATGTGTTGGAGAAGAAAAAAATCCCCCCAGAGAAGTCTCTACAAACTTATATTCATACATACAATTTCACCTCCCAGTTCTCATATTTTAAGTACGTTTTTACCCTTAGAAATGTTTCAACTTCTTTCTTTAATAGATTTATGAAACTTTATTACTATTTTGCAATGATATTCAAACCGTTTACAGCCTCCCTTCGTTTCCTTTAATAGTACTGGTAATAATCAATTATGAAATGGAGGAAGAATTATGAAGAAGATCGTGTTTCTATCAGCTCTACTACTCTTTGTCATTACGGCTGCCGGATTTTTAGCTTATGCAAAAATGGACCGTAAACCGGTGTCCCAGGCAACAACAATTTCCAGTCAAAGTGATCATGTCATCCGGGTGTACGGACCGGGCGGACCACTTGGACCGATCAAGGAAGCTGCTGAACATTTTTCAGCTGAAACGGGTATCAAGGTGGAGGTAACAGCCGGACCAGAGGGCAAATGGATCGACCAGGCAAAGCAAGATGCAGATATTATTTTCGGTGGCTCCGAGTATATGCTGCAGGACTTCATCTTTAACCACCCCGAAATGATTGACACGAAATCACGAACGGAGCTTTACCCGCGTGCTGCAGGAATATTGGTGAGGAAAGGGAATCCTAAGAAGATTGAAAGCCTGGAGGATTTAACGAAAAATGGAGTGAAAATACTCGATGTGAATGGGGCTGGCCAGCTTGGCCTGTGGGAAGACATGGCAGGCAGAAAAGGGCTAATCGAAGGAATTTCCCAAAATATTACCCTTTCTGTAAAGTCGAGTGCCGAAGCCATTGAACTATGGAAATCGAATTCCAGCCTGGATGCCTGGATTACCTATGAATCGTGGCATTACCGGCTCCAGGATGTGACCGACCTGGTCGAACTGCCCGAAGAAGAAAAGCTCTATCGTGGAACGCCGATCGCCCTGACGAAAATCACCGATCAGAAAAAAGAGGCACAGCAATTCATAGATTATTTAAAAACGGATAAATCTCACCAAATCTTTCAAAAATGGGGCTGGAAGTAAGGACGAGCCTAGGCACGGTAACTATTCATTATTGTTATTTCTAATCAATTTTTATTATTAAAGAATGTAGATGGGGAGTTTTAGAAATATTATCTATATATCTTAAGGATATATAGATAATATTTTTGTTATATATACAGTTATTTATATTTGCTAAACACTTTCTGGACTACTTTTCTGAAAGGGAACATTCACTTGTGTTCTTACTACCACTTTCCTATATTCACAAACGTATCATAAAAGGCAACGTTGTTTTCCCCCATATCTGTCCTTAAAATGTGAACCAATCGATTTACATTAACTTCGGATTGGGGATACCAGCCTTGGTAAACCAAAAGAACGTCTTTTGGTACTTTATTACTATATACAGCCATAATTTCAATAGTATCTTGAGCGTTAAAGATTTTTATGACTTCTCCATCAAGAATCCCCAGAGTTTTTGCAACTTCTGAATTAATTTCTATGTATGCTTCTTCTTCAAAATAATCAAGATAATGGAATTGAGAATTTAGCCTATAGGGATGGTGAGGTGTTATCAGCCAAAAAGGATATTCCGCCGACGGTGCTTCTCCTTTTTTGTATATTGGTATTGGTGGAAGACCGTTTTGTTCGGCTTCTGTTGAGTAAAATTGGTACTTGCCTGTTTCAGTGGCAAATTTTCGGTCCATCCAGGCCACTTTTGGCTTATACTTTGTTATTGGCTTTTCAGTCAAATCAGCAATTGACCGAATATTGTATAGCTCAAACACCTGTTCATTAAATTGTGCATTTAGATACTCTTCTTCTGAAGATAAAATAGGGAAAGAACAGATTCCATCCCGATATTGATTAAGTCGTATGGCTAATTCGTTCATTATATTCCATTCACTGATACTCTCGTAGTATGGAGAGATCGCCTTTTCATTTAATGCGATAGCCTTATGCCAGGAGTTTGTAACAATATCAAGCTCCTCAAACTGTGTCGTAGTAGGCAAAATTAGATTCGACATTTGTGCTGTAGGGGTTAAAAATTGATCAACTGTCACAACGAATGGAATATTTTTGATAAACTGCTTAGTAAATCTTGAATCTGGATCTTGTGTGATAGGATTTGCACAGGAAATCCACATCATTTCAATAGGTGGCTGCAGGTTTGAGAATTGTAGTTGATTTAAAGATACTATTTGGTTTTTCGTATCTCCAGATTGTTGATTTTTAAATAACAATGATTCTCCCTGTTTAAAAAAAATTCCACCGCCAGTCCTACCTATGTCTCCGCAAATCGCAGCTAAAGCCTCTATAGCTCGAACCGTTTGTCCGCCATTGGAATGTTTTTGTAAGCCACAACCAATTATGTGTGAAACAGATTTGGCATTTTTAAAATAGCTAAGCATTAAGTTGATGGCTTCGTTGGAAACACCACACTTTAGTAAATATTCCTCTGTATCTATACTTCTCATTGACTCTACAAACGCATCAAATCCAAAGGAGTGATTTTCCAGAAAATCATGGTCAATCAAATCCGCCTCTATTATTCCTTTCATTAGTACATTAGCAAATGCTCCATCTGTACCAGGAACGATCTGAATATATACATCAGCTATTTCAGCAGTTTGTGTATAGATTGGATCGATAACGATAATCTTGGTCCCCTTTACTTTTGCTTCCATTAAATTAGGAATGAGATGATTATTAGTGGCAGCAGGATTGGAGCCCCAAATCATAATCATAGAAGCAAATCTAATCATAATAGGGTCTGACATTTGAACTGCTCCCATATCATATTGCATTGCTTTTGTCCCAGTAGTGGGGAACGGTGAACCATTCACTCTCGTTGATTTACCAATACTTGAAAAAAAATTATCTGTCACATAATGATGTACACCTGTATTTCCCGAACCTTTATATAATGCTAGAGGAAGAAAGTTTCCGAAATACTCATTTATTTTGATCATTTCACTCAATATAAGTTCAAAGGCTTTGTTCCAAGTAATTTGTTTAAGATTACCTGAACCTTTTACTTCTTGATAATAAGGAAATTTTAACCGATCACGATGATAGTTTTTTTCAATATAAGAAAATCCTTTTGAACACAAATACCCTTTTGAATATGGATTACGAGGATCACCAGTTATGTGAACAAGATGGTTATTTTCGACATGAGAAATCATTGTACAAGAACTTGGGCAGTTGACAGGACAAACGTTTTTATACGTTTTAGAACCGAAACCATTCATGATGATTCTCCTCCTAAAAAGTCAGTGTTTAAGGTGTAAATTCTGTGAAAACATTCACAAGATTGTCGCTAAAAGTATAAGAAATATTATATTTTCATTATAAACTATTGTTAAACAGATGGAAATATGAGGAATCTGCAATAAGACGAGAGAAGGAATGTTAGATGATAAGTCAGGTTATATTCTCTGTAGATCTAAGTAGATGTATCAATTGCAAGACATGTGAGATGGCCTGTAATGAATATCATGGTTTGACAGATATGCACAGGAGAAATGTAGTTTCTTATAAAACGGAAGAGAAAGAATGGGTTCATTTGTCTATTTCTTGCAATCATTGTGCAAATCCTGTGTGTGTTTCAATTTGTCCAGAGAACAATTTTAAAAAACGAAGAGATGGCATTGTGGTTCATCACGCGGATAATTGCCGTGCTTGCATGCGTTGTATAAAGGCTTGTCCTTTTCATGCTCCTAAATTAAATCCAAGAAAAAAAAGGGCTGATAAATGTAACTTGTGCGTTGAAAGAATTGATAGAGGTCTAAAGCCTGTCTGTGTGGAAAACTGTATTACTAAGGCTCTTGGTATCATAGTTGTTAACCCTGATGATATAAACAACTATGCTTTTAATAACACTGATATTCCTATTAAGGATTATACAAAACCATCAATTTTTGTTACAAAAAAACAAACCGGGAAGACATTTCTAAGGGAATGCTGATATTTTGTATGGAATTTTTTAGCTAATAGGAAAATTTAAGTTTATTAACGTACTAAAGTAAAGTGTGTGTTCAATTAAATATCTTCTAATAAGATCGCATAAGGAAAACTAAGGCACTCACCAAAAAGGACTTGGCGAACGCCAAGTTTTTCTAATAAGTAATTAAATCTCAACACATACCTTAACTTTTACCCTTTCGAAATGTTCTCCGACCATCCGTTTTTATGTAGGACAATATTACAAATACATATGAAATTTTTTAAAAAAAGGATGAAATCTCACCATGAAAAATTCGTTACAAGACATATTACTTACTCTTCCACTCAACCAGCTAAGTTTTGTTACCCATTTACCCAAGGAAAAGGTTTATTATAAAACAATTATAGAAGATGTTCCTGATGGCTGGCTTCAGGAACCAACTTTACTTATGATTAAATGTCACGAATGTCTAAATGAGATTAGAACATATAAAATATTCAATACATTAATGCAGGATTCAAATTTTGTTGGCCTAGTGATATGTTCTTATAACCCAGTTTTTATTCCAACCCAAATGCAATCCCTTTTTCAACAATTCCAATTACCTATTATCATTCTATATGATCCTTCTTTATCTTCATTGTTTCAGAAAGTAGATGAAAAACTTTATAACCATAATCAATTAAGTCTGGAATTAAGTGGATTTATCCAAAAAGGTTTTGTGAATATTGCATCGGAACTTGTAAAGGCATTAGATACACCTATGTTGTATTTGGATAGTCGTGATCAGTTAGTTTGGCAGAAGGGAAAGGAAGATAGTTTAAAGGAGGCTAATCGCTGGTTAAATGTTTTCTATAGAAATCTAAAAAATGACACTTCTTTGAATACCCCCTCCAATGATAGTGGTAAATCAAAAGAAGAAGCGCATTTTTTTAAACCCTACTTTATTAATATAGGGGGTTTATCCCAACAAACTTTAATTGTCTCCGGAGATCTAGTGGATTGGCAAAAAGAAATGATTGATAAATTCATAGGCTTAACAGCTCTCTTATTGCAAATCGAAGAATTATTTCAGGCACAGCAAGAGCAAATTCAAGATATTTTTGTTTATGAACTTCTTTATAGTAAATTTGAATCGAGATCGTTTATGATCAAACAAGGAAAAATATGGGGTTGGAACTTAGAGAGGCCACATTATTTATTAATAGTAAATATGAAACTTTTAGATGATTGTAAAGAGGTAAATTCGTTGGAAGTAATTTCGTCTTTCATAAAGGAGCATAATGAATCATTAATCGTATTTCCATTTCAAGGTGAAATCGTTGTATTAGTCGAAGCTATGGAAGCCCAGTTAAAGGGAGAAATCAAAAGATATATTGTAGAAATTGGAAACCAAATAGAAGAGGCCCTATCAGCTAATTGGACTGGTTATGAATTTTATATTGGGATAGGGGAATTGTATGAAGATTCTACTTATTTAAATAAAAGTTATCAGGAAGCAAAAATGGCTATGAGATTTGGGAAAAATTGGTTTGAGAATAAGAAAGTTATTCATATTCAAGACCTAGGGATTCTTCAGCTTATTATCAATTTAGATAATGACTTCCTTTACGATTATATTGAAAGGTATTTAGGCGCATTAATTGACTCTAATCAGAAAAATGAAACTGACTATCTTTATACATTAAAGGTATATTTTCAAAATCACAGAAGAATTAATGAACTTTCTGAAATTTTATACATCCATCCTAACACAATACGGTACCGCTTAAAAAAGATTGAGGATACAACGGGACTCCAACTAAATGATACAAATGATGCAATGAATCTAGAGATAGCTGTAAGATTATTTTATTTTCTTAAGGATGTGTAGAATGTTTTTAATCAGTTTGGCTGAATTATGTTTATATAAAACCCATCTTTATCCTATATTCAAAGAAAATACATATATTTGTGGAATTCAAGATTCAGTATCTCAATTATTTCATTAACTTAAGAAATTTGTTGCCTAAATGAAATCAAATATCAATTTTCATAAGTTAGTCACTTCTCTTCTATAAGTTTTGAAGAATAGTACAATTTGAGGACGATTAAAACTGTTTAGGTCTCCAATATGCGATTTGTACAACTAAATATAGAATGAATTATGAAAGGGGATTTTTGTTATAGTAATTCTCGGATTTATTGTGAAGTTATTCACAAATCTGTAACAAGAGAATCTCTTTGACCAAAATAAAAGAAGGGAAGTATCAGCATGAAGCGTAGAGCTTTCTTGAAATTATCAGCGGTTACCGGGATAGTAGCAGTGGATCCACTTGGGATTTCTTCATCGTTCACTTTTGCAGGTGATCCACCAAAATTTGAGCCTAAGAAATCTAAAGTTAAAGAATTAGAAGCGATCATCGATACTAAAACAGGAAAAGTAGAAGTTAACCCAAACATTTTTATGAGGAATAGTAATTGTGTGGCCTGTTATGGTAACTGTGGAAACAGAATTAAGGTAGATCGTAAAGGCAAGATTCTTAGCGTAACGGGAAATCCTTACAACCCGGAAAATGCCGAATATCCACTTGGTATGGACGAGCCATTAGAAAATGCTTATCTAGCTTTCAGCCAATATAAGGGTATGGGCAATAAGAATCGTGCTACTGTCTGTCAACGGGGGAATGCAACAATAGATGCACATTACGATCCAGATCGGATACTCGTCCCCTTAAAACGTACAGATAAAAGAGGAAAAGGAAAGTGGAAACCGATTACGTGGGAAGAGGCAGTTACTGAAACTGTCGAGGGTGGACAACTTTTTTCTGATATAGGAGAAACTCAGAAAATTGAAGGATTCCGTCAAGTGTATGATACTAAAACTTTAATTGATCCAAAACAGCCGGAATTTGGTCCGAAATCCAATCAATTAGTCCTATTTGGCGGGCGCGGCGATGGACGGAATCAAATTTATAGCAGATTTTCCGACGCATTTAGTTCGGTCAACTACTATGGTCATGGCTATTCATGAGGAGGTTCTAAAACTCCCGGTTCGGGGGTCAATAAAGGAGCAATTCTTAAGCCTGACATGAATCATGCTGAGTATATTCTGTATGTTGGAGCTTTTCCAGGTCATAGTGGAAAGCCAACGCAAACGATAGCACGACGGGCTGTAGGTGCTACTACTGATGGAGTACTGAAGTTTACTGTAGTAGACCCAGTGATGTGTGGGGGTGCTGTTGGACCTATAGGAGATAAAGCGAAGTGGGTTCCGATAAAGCCGACTACAGATGGTGCCTTTGTCATGGCACTCATTCAATGGATATTTGAAAATAAAAAGTATAATGAAGAATTTTTATCTGCACCATCATTAGACAAAGCCAGACTTCTTGGCTACAACAGTTGGACAAATGGTTGTCAACTTGTCATAACAGATCCGGAGCATCCTAATTATAGAAAAATGCTTCGCCCTGCTGATTTAGGGATGCCTGCTTCAGATGAAGAGGAAATATTCATCGTGATTGATAAGAAAACAGGTCAACCTGCGCTCCATACAGCGGTAGATGAAGCAGAGATTCTCTATAATGGAAAAATAAAAACAATTGATGGGCAAACAATAACAGTTCGCACAAGTTTAGACTTCCTTAAGGAAAGCGCTTATGCACATGATATGGAAACATATTCGAAGGAATGTGGCATTCCTGTACAAACAATTGAGGAAATAGCGAAGAAATTTACTTCCCACGGAGTTAAAGTTGGAGCGGAGGGTGGTTTTGGCGGAACTTCTGCTTCAAACGGTGTTCAATTGGCATTCGCAATGCAAATCCTTCCAGCTTTAATTGGCAGCTATAATAAAAAAGGCGGAATGATGGATAGACGGAAAATGTTTGCCAGTTTTGTAGATGGTCCGAGATACAACATGAAAACGATTGAAGGAGCAACTAAGACATCAGGTGTCGTCATAAGTCGTACTGGTGTTCGATATGAGGACACTACAGAATATAAAAATATAGTTGCTCGCGGTGAAAACCCTTATCCGTCAAAATTTCCGTGGCATCCTGTAGGAAGCGCTTCAGATAACCAAGCCATTTTTTCGATTATTAATCAATATCCATATCAAGCAAAAATCGTCATGAACTGGATGTTTAACCCGTTATTATCGACACCTTCTGCTGCTAGAAAAGAAGTGATCGAGAAGCTGTGCGATGTAAATATCGTTCCTTTGTTTATTTCGTCTGATGCTTTTATGGGCGAAATGACAGCGATAGCAGATTATGTTATTCCTGACACAACTCAGTTTGAGAACTGGGGAATAGGTTTTTCAGAGGGTACTATTCCTGTGAAATTGAGTAAAGTCCGCTGGCCGGTAGTAGAGCCAATGACAACGAAAATCTCTGATAACAGATATGCTTGTATAGAAAACTATCTTATCGATGTATGTAAAAAGGTTGGTATTCCTGGATTTGGTGATAAAGCATTTTCAGACAAAGATGGTAATGTCTATGCAGTTAATAATCCAGAGGATTTTTTCCTTCCTGTAATCGCAAACGTAGCTTTTGATGAAGAGCCTGTACCAGATATTAGTGATCATGAGATTGAGCTACAGGGCTTAAAATCTAAAATGGAAAAATGGAAATCAAGTCTTAAACAAGAAGAGCTTCGAAAAGTAGCCTATGTCATTTCCAGAGGTGGAAGATTTGAAAACCTTGAGAATGGGTATGTCGGAGAGGATAAAAGCAATTTCAAATACCCGTTTGAGGGCTGCTTCAAGATTTATGCTGAAGAAGCGGGCTCAGCAAAAGACAGCTATACAGGTGAATATTATTCTGGGGTACCTGGCTGGTATCCAGAAACCTTTGCTGATGGAACGCTTCTGACAGAAAAATATTCTGAAACAGAATGGCCGTTTAGAGGAGCTAATTATAAGCCAAAATTCAGAAGTGTAACTATGTTAGCAAACACAAGACTAAGGGATCTAAGTAAAACAAACTATTTAGAAATAAATACAGATGATGCAAAAAAATTAGGACTAAAAACTGGAGACAAAGTGAAGCTAATTGCTGCAACCGGAGGAGAAGTTACAGGAGAGCTGCTTGTTCGTCAAGGTGTTTCAAAAGGTACTGTAGCTGTAGAATTTGGCTATGGACACTGGGAATATGGTGCAAAAAAACACAAATTAGGGGATAAAACGATTGGTGGAGTTAAGGATATTGGAGATGGAGTGAATTTAACTGAAATAAGTTTAATGGATCCTACTTTCGAATATCCATTTGCTTTAAGTGAAATGATGACAGGTAGCGTTAGCCGTAACGGCGGGCTCTACCGTATTGAGAAAGCGTAGGTGTGGCGCCATGAATCTGACGACAAATGATCAAGAAACCCTTGCAAGACAAAATACGTATGGATTTCTTGCCAGCCTATTTTTACAGGAACCTGAAAAGGAAAATATCGAGGAAATTCAACAAAAACTAAACGATTTAATAAATAATATGGATCAAGTATTGATAACGTCCTCAGAAGAAGTGGATGATTTAATTCAGGAATATTATGACCTGTTCTTTGTCCCATCTTCAGGACAATATGTACCTCCTTTTGAATCAGCTTTGAGAAACTATCAGCCAAAGAAAAAGAAGCCGTATGGGAAGCTTTTTAGCAATGATGCTATCCATGTACAATCTTGCTATGATGCTGTTGGCTTTAAACCTTGGAAATTGAAAATCTTCAAACCATTAGAGGATGTAAAGTTCCCAGACCATATTGGTTTTGAACTGGCCTTCATGTCTGTATTATGCGCAAACGAGTTTGCTTCCAGAAATGAGGAAGATAAAGCTTTTCAATGGCAGATGCTTGAATACGAGTTTCTATCTGAGCATCTCAGCGAGTGGATTGGAAATTTCTCATTAGCTATTTCTAATAATTCAGCTGGCTTTTATCATAAGTGCGCAAGTGCAACACACAAAGTGGTTTTAGAAGATCTTAAGATTTTAGAGGAATTGGCAAATCAAAAGAGAGGAGAGTTATCATGAGTACAAACCCAAGATATGCAATGGTCATAGATTTAAGAAAATGTGTAGGATGTCATGCTTGTTCAATTACATGTAAAATGGAAAATGATGTGCCAGAAGGGCATTTTCGTTCTTGGGTAGTTGAGGCGGATGTTGGTGTATACCCGAATGTAACAAGAGCAAAATTGCCAAGACTATGTAATCAATGTGATGAAGCACCTTGTGCAACAGTATGCCCTGTTGTGGCAACGAAAAAGAATGAAAACGGAATTGTTACTGTTGATAAGGATAAGTGTATTGGCTGTCGCTATTGTATCGCTGCCTGTCCGTATGACGCACGCTATTTGGATCCAGAGACAGGTATAGCAGATAAATGTGATTTCTGTTTTGATAGAGTAGAAAGTGGATTAATGCCAGCCTGTGTTAGTACATGTATTGCTCATTCACGTATATTCGGGGATTTAAATGATCCAAATAGTGAAGTAAGCAAATTATTGAGTGAGAATTCGATTCAAACCTTAAATCCGGAATATGGAACGAAGTCAAAAGTATATTATATTGGCCTTGATAAAGTCTTTGCAACTCCAGATTTTCAAATCTTAAGAGACAAGGAGGCCAATTAAAATGAACGAAACTATCATACTAGACATTCAACACCAAATTCCATTTGGTATGGTTATTGTTTTCTATATTTTTATAGCAGGGATGAGTGCAGGGCTATATTTTTTTTCAACCCTCGGTCCCGTATTTGGAATAAAGAAAATGGAGCCCCTTGCAAAACCAGCTAGTGTTATGGCGTTAGCTGCAGTTATACCTGGTGTCCTTGCATTAATTGTTGATTTAGGTCAGCCTTTAAGATTCTATACTTTATTGTTCAGGTTTAATCCAAGCTCTGCGATGAGCTGGGGAACCTATATCTTAACAATATTTTCGATTTTGACTCTATTCTATATTTTCTTTTTATGGAAAAAAGACAGTAAGAAAGCTAAGTATTTTGGAATCGCAGGTCTTGTGTTTGCAATAGCATTAGGTTTGTATACAGGATTTTTGATTGCATTAGCGCCCGCACATCCGTTATGGAATTCAGCGATTATACCAGTTCTATTCTTGGTATCAGGATTGATCTCAGGATTAAGCATAATTAGTGTATGTGCGGTATTCTTCCCTAAGCTGACCGGGTTAAGTGACAAGAATTCGGAAGAGGTAATGCACCATCTTAAAACTTGGTTTATTCTACTTGAATTGACTTTATTAGGAGCACATTTGCTTACATTATTTGTTTCAGATTCAGGCAAAGCGGTATTCACTCATTTAGCCACAGGCGATAGAATGGTTTCATTCTTAGTCATTCAAATTGCAATTGGAATGGTGTTACCGTTAATCCTATTGTTAATAAGCAATTCGAAAATAATTATGGGTATTTCAAGCTTCTTAAGTTTAATTGGTGTTTTCTTCTTACGTCTCAATATCATTATTGGCGGACAGGAACTTCCTAAAACTGGATCTATGATGAATATACCCGAAAATGGTACACACGCGATGATTTTATCGTCTATTTTCATTGTATTAGCTGTTCTACTAATACTATTCTTACCTAAAATTGTTGATATAGTATTAAATAGATTCATTACACCAAAACAATATGGAAATAAATCTAAACCACATGCAGGCTAACATTTCAGTGGAAATTAGTCGGTAACCGAATTGTGAAAAGGAATAGAGTCTAAGCGAAATATTAAACAAAATGTTGAGAGGATTTCTACTTTGTAGGAGTCCTCTTTTAATATAAAGAGATCATGAAAATACGAGATATTCTCAAAAAAATAATGTGTTGTCTCGCTTCTTTTTTACACGTTAAGTATAAATTGTCAGCGCAGAAGATGATTCGACGCAGTTGCCAATTTTAGGAATTAAGTACAACGGGCAGGATGTCCTAGTCGGGCGAATGCCACAGGACGTGGCATGTATGAGAGCGATAAGTTCAACTACGCCTCTGTCTTCGCCTTTCCAAGGCTCGCCAATCGGCGAGTTTTCTTTATTTGCCTGAAAACGTTTTTATTTTTTAATCAAACGTTTGATTAAAAGCAGGAAAAAGCTAATATCAATGATAAAAGTGGAATGAAAAGGAAGAAAAAGACTGTATACCAGCATTTGAATCGGATTCAAGCAGGAGGATAAAGCGGGGAAGAACTTAATTTCTTAAAGCTTCATTTACGGGAAATATTGAACATCTATAGACAGATGGTTGAATAGGATAGAGTTATCTATATATGAATAGGTTTTGATTTAGAAATTGTTAAACTTTAAGGATTTTGTGAAAAAATTGTAAAAAATTCGTAGAAGTATTATTAGTCAAGTAATATGTAAAAAGAGGAGATAATTTACGAAGCCTAGATGTAAAAATTAAATTGTCAGTGAGGAGTTTTATAAGAAGTCTTACTCCTAAACTTAAATATGGCTTGAGACTATCAACTTTACAAGATTCTATTGATACATTGATATATGCTGCTTTGGTGTATGAAATAGGAGAAGATATCGAAGCAAGTTGGGTGCCTATCGAGAAAAATGTAAGTTTTTCTTATAGATTCAACCCGAATTGATGATCATTATGCTTTTATTTCCTATTCATGTCGTAAATTTGTTTTTATTCATTTTATATGGGAGCTATCTATGGAAATCAATAAGAGGTTTTTGTATTTAGGAGTTGCATGGACATTATTATTTGCTTTCTTGAGTTTCTATTGGGCAATGGGGGGAATGTTTGGCGTTAGATCCCTAGGAGGTTCAATTTATGAAATGGCATTAAATCCATCACAATCGTTTTTAGCAATTGTTTGGATGACTGGATTCATAAAATTGCTCGGAGCAGTATTGCTGACAATGCCGTTAATGAAATGGAGAAATTCTCTTATTCAAAAGTCACTCTATTTTGGAATAAAAATTTGTGGAATATTACTTTTTTTATATGGTTTGTTCAATTTCATAACAATCTCCTTGAATGCAATTGGTGTTTTAGACTTTACATTAGACAGATACTCTGCCTTCTGGAGATTAGTTTTTTGGGAGCCTTACTGGATGCTCGGAGGTTTATGCTACTTTTTTTCTATTAAAAAATTTCGGAATGTAGAGTTACAAGATACAATTTCATCTAAACAATAACTAGGGTCGTAATTTAAAATGATAGCAATTGTATGAATTTTGAGCCTCCACAATTGGGTCCTGGATTTAATAGAAAGCTCAGGGCAACACTGAGCTTTCCATATTATTAAAAGTTTAAATCTCATCTACTCCGCATCAAATAAATCTTCAATCTCCCGAGCAAGCTTGAAATCCAACTCCGTCAAACCATTTTCACTCCAGGAGGTGAGGGAGACAATCACCATTTTGTATTGAATATTGAAAAAAGGGTGATGGTTTTCCTTTTCCGCAAGGGATGCGATTTGATTAACGAAAGCGATCCCGTCTAAGAACTCTTTGAAACGAAAGCGGCATTCAATCCATTTGCTGTCGATTCTTTTCCACTTAGGTAGTGTGGTTAGTTGCAGGGATACTTCTTCTTCACTTAATAGTGTCATACGGTTACATTCCTCCGATCGAAGATGACATCTAATCCATTTTTAATTAGTCGGACGTAGCGATCCTCCTTACTCAATTTTTTAAGCTGATCTAGTATTCGCTGTTTAAGTGATGATTCCCTGTCATGCTTTTCTAATAGTTCAAGGACTTCAAGCTGAAGAAGCCATTCTTCTGGGAATTCATCGAGAACTTTTCCTGCAATGATTTGGATGTGATGTCCATCCGTGAAATTTGTTTCCCGAATTTGCCTTACTTCTGCATATAAATCTTCAAGAGGAGTATGAGTTTTTCCTTCTTGTTCATCGCATTCGTTTATTATTGGTTCACCATGGAATGACAGGTAATCGGCCGCGGTTGGGCGCGCAGATATGACTTGGCTACCCACCGCTAAATCATACGTACCCCAGGTTGGATGGAATAATACTTCATCCCCGTGTGTAACAAAGCATTCCGCTAAAGTGATTAAGACAAGTGAACCCTGATGAAAAACTAGGTCGGTCACATGACCAGAAACTTCAATACCACTTTCGAAAGTAATTTGCATCATCTTATTGATTTCAATGCCCAGCTTCTTCAGGCTCTCTTCCGTTTGATTCTCTAAATGAATGCCCCCATGAAGCTTTCCGATCGGTGCACTAAAGCCATCATGGTGTACATCGGTTCCGTGATGATTGAGCTGTTCATTTTGAATGGAAAGGGCACTAGGACCAGATGTTTTAACATAAATGGCTTCTCCATTCGTATCTTTAAGGATGTCACTGAATAGGCCAGTAATCTGAATGCCTGAATTGTACTCAATGTGAGCAATTTGGCAGGAAGCGATCGCTTTCTCGATGGCTTCTGTGCCGCCTTGACGAAAGGCCATCGTTTCACCGAATTTTGTTACTTCCTCAATCAATTGTTCAAAACTTTTGCAAACGAATAATTGGGTTTGCATGGATGTAACGTCGTAGCTAGTGGCAATCGCGTCCTCGATGGTGAACGGTCGTTTCGTCACATCGTCGGACAGGCAATGTTTACTTTCCCCTACAGAAGATAGTAGCCCGGCTCCAAAGATTTTTGGCTGATGAAGATTACCAATCAGACCAAATTCAACTGTCCACCAAAAGATTCGGGAGATTTGTTCGGCTTCAGAAAGACCCTTTACTGCCTGCTGCTTTTCCCTCAATTTATTTTTGGCTGCTTTGATTTCGTTCTCTGTTGATGTCGGACTCTCCATGACAATCGATAAATGCCTTGTCGCTTCAAACACCTCATGCTCTTCTTTTGTAGCAAAAGCATTCGCACCGATATTTCCGATTAATTTTACAAACTTAGAGTATATTTCATCGAATATAATCGGTGCATGACCTGCCGCCTCATGAAGAATATCGGGGGCAGGAGTGTATTCGATATTGGTCTTCTGACGGATATCCGTCGCGATCGGGAGGATGCCATGTGCCTGAAAATCAAAAAAGGCTGTCCCGGGAATCAATCCGTCAACAATGACGGCACCCCAGCCGATTTTTCCTAAATGTTTGTTCATTTCGCTCACTCTCGGAATGCTTTCAATATTAATTCCTGATGATTTTAAACCAGTCGTGAAGGCATCATGAGCAATGTCTTCAAGAAAATGATGATTCTGTCTCATTACATAACGCCAAACCGCATGATCAATGGGACTGTATGCATTGTAATGCTGCCTTGCTATAAATGGTCGTAAGTGTACGGGTATGGATTGTTTCATAATATAAATCTCCTTACATGGTTATTTATTACTTAAACGCTTTTAAGTACGAAAGTAAAAGTATAAAAAAAATCCCTGCTGAATATTCAGCAGGGACGAGTTTACTCGCGGTACCACCCTGATTGTAAGCAAAGAACTTACCACTTAACAGAATAACGGATAAACCGTCTTATTTCAGAAAAAGAAATAAGAAGCTCCAGAACCGTAATTCATGATCTCCTTTGTACTGGTTCGCAGCACCACCAGCTCTCTGCAACAGGGAAGATATCACTACTTCAATTCCTTCAAAGCATTTAAGTATAGATATGATGCTTTTTATCTTAAACGCTTTTAAGCATTAAAGTCAAGGGTGAATCTTTAAATTTTATGGAATTGGAAAATGTACGGGAGGCAAAAAGGTTATTCTTACTACAGAATTATTTTAAAATAGCTCTGCCTACTGAATAATATTCAATATGATATTTAGAAACCATCTCTAAGGAAAAACAATTCCTTCCGTCAAAAATAATTGGATGATTCATTAATATTTCATATTTTTCGAGAGGGAAGTCTTTGAATTCATCCCACTCAGTCGCGATAAAAACCATGTCTGAATTTGTTATGGCTTCCTCAATGGATGGAGCATAATGAATCTTTTCGCCCAAAACTTGCTTTGCTTCTTCCAGTACTAACGGGTCATAAGCCGTTACGATTGCGCCCTGCATAGTTAGCTCGGAAGCTATTTCAATGGCAATGGATCCACGTACATCGCTTGTATTCGGTTTAAAAGCTAACCCTAGTAATGCTATTTTTTTATCTTTTAAATTGCCAAAACGTTGCAGTGCTTTATTCAGTAATAAATATTTTTGTTGTTTATTTACCTTTAGTACAGCTTCTAAAATATCAAGTGATTGTCCAGCTTCAGTAGCTTTTTCAATTAGACCACGAGTGTCTTTAGGGAAGCAAGAGCCCCCGAATCCAATTCCAGCTTTTAAGAATGGAGTTCCTATTCGTGAATCTAGTCCCATTCCAAGTGATACATCTTCTATGTTGGCGCCAATATTTTCACATAAGTTTGCGATTTCATTAATGAAACTGATCTTGGTTGCTAAAAAAGCATTTGAGCTATATTTAATCATCTCAGCACTTAGTAGATCCGTCATAAAAATAGTTCTTCCGAAAGGTCGATGTATTTCCTCAATAATCGATGCTGCTTCTTTACTATCGGACCCGATCACAATCCGATCTGCATAAAAGGTATCATAAATTGCGGAACCCTCTCTTAAAAACTCAGGATTCGATACAATATTGATCATCACTTCATTTGTTAAATTCTCTTCAATTAACTGTTTAATGAATGTATTTGTGCCAACGGGAACAGTGCTTTTCGTGACTACGATTGTTTCTTGCTTCTTAATGTTTTCAGCAATCGTTTTTGCGGCCTCTTTGATATTGCTAAGGTCAACACTTCCATTTTGGGCAGTAGGGGTTCCTACTGTAATATAAATAACGTCGGCATCTGCTAATGCTAATTTAGAATCATTTGTAAAGAATAATTGGTTGTTAGTAAGGTTTTTTTTCAATAAATCATTTAAATCAGGCTCATAAAAGGGGGATATCCCTTTTTTCATTTGTGCAATATTATGTTCATTAATATCATAACAAATAACTTGATGGCCTATTTCTGCTAGAGTCACGCCAGTAACCAGTCCTACATGCCCAGTCCCAACAATCGTTATATTCTTCATATGTATTCCTCTCATTGCTGTATACTACTGTATTCACTTATATAAGATATTATAAGTTAAAAAATAAATGATAATCAAAAATTCGTTTAATGCAGTGTTTCTTTACTAAAAATGATATCCTAATTTAATTTTTACAGGCCGTTTTTTGCCTAATCAAAAAAGTGGTCTTTGGAAGAAATTATTCATTGACAATGATAATCGTTCTTATTATAATTCAATCGTGAATGAAAATCATTATCAATTGTATATTACTCTAAAAGTCGGGGGAAATTATTGTGAAGAAAAAAGAACTAACAGCGATCTTTGCTAGTTTTTTATTGGCGGGTAATGTTTTAACAGCGTGCAGTACTAGTGATAAAGAGGCAAGTACTGAAGAGAAAAAACAGGAAGAATCAGTTGATAAAGAAGAAACAAAGAATGAAACAGAAGCTAAAGAAGTGAATTATGCAGAGGTTTTCGAAGAAGCTGTTACGGAATTGTCAAAAGCTAAAGAAGGAAAAGAAGTAGACTTTGATAAAGTGATTGAACTTTATCAAAACGACCTTCAAAGCTTAGTACAAGATAGAGATTCAGAAAACGAAGATAAAATAGATCAGCATATTACTACCGCTTTACAAGCTGGTAAAGAAGGTACGATGGACAAGGTCGTTGTTAAGCAAATATTTGATAAATTAATGCAAAAAGTTTTCTACACATCGATTAAACATGACTTTAATGAGATAAATGAAAAATGGGGTAATAAAGAAGAAGTAGCAAAGGAAATGGAAGAGGCGAAGGCATATTATTCAATTCTTCAATCTACAGTAGAAAAACGTGATAGTGCGTATGGCACAAATATGGTGAGTGTGATTGACGGTGGATTTGATGAGATCGAAAAAGCTATAGAAGCTGATGATCAACTAAGTTTCTTACTAGGTAAGCAAGTGGTTGATAAAACACTTATGAAAACTTTTTATCTAGCAACTGGTGCTATTCCAAATGGATATGCAACAAAAGCGTCAGAGGCAGCTAAGACAAATAAGGAAGAAGCGGTTATCGAACAAGCAGAAGGTTGGGCTTTCTATCAGTCTCTATTCCCTTACTTGAATGGGCACGCTCCAGAAGAAGCAGCTTTCATTCAAGAGCAGTTTGATTTGCAAACGGATATTTCGACATTGAATGCTGCTGAAGTTAATAAGGCATTCATTCGTGGCTTCTCTAAAATCGCTCTTGATGAGTATGAGGAAAGTGTAGAAACTTGGGGAGAAGATAAATCTCCTGTAACAGCATTAGAAGGTGCACTATTTATAGACATCATTGGGGAAGATATTAAAGGGTTAATTGGAGAAGCAGAATACAGCAAACTTACCGAAAAAACTCAACAATATTTAGAAGCAGCTAAAGCAAAAGATAAACAAACTGGTGAGCCATTACTGAAAGAAATTCAAGCTACTTTACAAACAGTTATTGAAAAAGCAAAATAATGAATATTTTTGGGAGGAAGCCTTGTGAATTTTACAAGGTTTTTCCCTGTTTATCCCAGTATATAGTTTGTAAGAGGGATTCCTAACAATGAGGTGTTCAGATGAAGATTATTGTAACGGGTGGTGCTGGTTTCATAGGGAGTCACCTTGCTAAGAGGCTCATTCAGGAAAATCATGAAGTATATGTGATTGATTGTATTCATCCCTATTATTCACCTGAAAGAAAAAAGAAACAATTGGAGGATGTAGCGCGTGTTGGTTCCTTTCAATTTATTCAAAAGGACCTTTTAGATAGAGAAGAAATGATGGCTGTATTTAAACAAATATCTCCACAAGTAGTTGTTCATTTAGCAGCTTTGCCAGGTGTTGCTTATTCAATTGAAGAGCCCCTTAAATATGTTGATTATGATATAAAAGCAACGATTAATGTGCTTGAAGCATCAGGTAAGTCAGGCGTTTCCAAAGTTGTATTTGCCTCATCTTCCTCTGTTTATGGCAATCAATCAGGGCCCTTTAAAGAAGAAATGGCAAACGGGGACGTTATTTCTCCTTATGCGGCTTCGAAATATTCAGCTGAATCTTTTTGCCGTGTGTATGAGTCCTTATTTGGTTTCCAGGTAAATATATTAAGATTTTTCACGGTATATGGTCCGTGGGGACGTCCAGACATGGCAATCGGCAGCTTTATCAAAAAGTTAATGCGTGGCGAGGAAATCACTCTTTATGGAGAGGGAAGGGGGCGTGACTTCACTTACGTCGAAGACATCGTGAATGGGATTTATTTAACGATCAATAAGTTAACGAAAAGCGAGGTCATAAATATTGGCTCAGGAAGAACGATTACGATGGACCAACTATTAGCCCAATTGAAATGGCACTTCCCTGATATGAAAATAATCAAAGCAACTTCTCGCGTAGGAGATGTCGTAAATACGTGGGCAGATATCGAAAAAGCCAAGCGATTATTGGGCTATGAACCACAAGTGGATTTTATCAAAGGACTATCAGACACGGTGAAGTGGGCTAAGGGAAATGAAACGATTCTTTAGAATTGGTTTTGCTGTTTTCATCCTCATTCTTTTTGCTTCCTTAACCTTTCAATATTTTGATTGGAAACAAGTAGGGAAAGGTTTATTAGAATTACTTAAGCATCCTTATTTACTTGTCACCATTTGGGGTGTTTATTTCCTTTCTTTTTGTTTAAAAGCAAGGGCATGGCAGCTTTATTTAAATGGAAGGGTCCTTTTTTCTACATGTCTTATAGGCATATTGTATAGCTTATTAGTGAATCATCTACTTCCAATAAAAGCAGGTGATCTAGTAAGGGCAAAAATTTTAAGTAGGGATCATACGGTAAGCGATGAGGAAGCATTTCATTCTGTTTTTGTATTAAGAGCTTTGGATATGCTTTGCTTGATAGCGATTACTTTGATCGGCCTGCTAAGCCTAAAAGTAGGCTTTAAAATTCCTGTGTGGAGTATTGTAGCCGGAAGTGTTTTTTGTATCCTTGCACTATTCGTTTTATATAAATATTTTCCTGATTTTTTAAAGAGGAATTTCACTTTATTTAAAAAGGCTTTTTCAGGTAGAAATGGTTTGGCCATTATTATATTAACCTTTTTGAGCTGGGTTTTAGAGGGTGGAATGCTTTATGGAACGGTCCTTGTGTTAAAAGGAGACCTATCCGTATTGGAATCTGTTTTTGCAAATGGGATTACAATTGTAGGGCAGTTTTTCCAAATTACACCTGGTGGTATCGGTAATTATGAAAGTTTTCTTGTATTTGCTCTTAGTTTATTTGGGTTTCCTCTGAAAGAAGGGTATACGATTGCAGTTATTACCCATTTTATGAAATTCTTATTTTCTTATTTAGCTGGAGCAGTTGTAATATTAATTTTTCCTGTTTCTTTAAAAACAATAAAAGAATGGGTTAGGGTAAGAGGAGTGAGAGGCAAGTGAAAAGTGCATCTAAATTTGAAAAAATGGCTGCACGCTGCTGGAACTTATTAAATGAAGGAAAGCCATTTACACCCATTTTTGTATTTGGAACCATGATTTTATTCCATGCTGCGATGTTGGGATCGGCAAATGTAGTAATGGATCTTTTGTTAGCGTTTATTTATGTGATCCCGTTATTAATAATCTATTTTATTTTTGATTTTCCGCTCTTTTTAAGGAATTATTTGTGGATTCCTTTTATGGTTTATTTGATCATTTGGAATGATATTAATATAAGTTTACTTTTATTTTCAATAGGCCTCTATTTCTTTTTTACAGTGTTCTTCTGGGGAACATTATATTACCACTTAAGAATAGGGACTTCTTGGCTGAATTTTACTCGCTTTTGGAAACTTGTTTTAAAAAATAGTGATTCTACTAGTGGGAATGCCCAAGAACAGCTGCCGAAGTTCTTATTGATTTTATCGATTTGGGAAATGATTTTTCAAGCCGAACGAGCAAATGAGGCTATTAATTTCGTAGCTCTTATTCTCTTTTATGCTTTTATTCTTGTGTTTGCCTACATTCTTCATCGGTATTTATTTGATTGGAAACCAAAAGTATATGAAACCCTTTCAAAGGATCAGGGGACACAGCCAGGAGAGGCCATTTCTGATAAAGTCATTGTCATTGTAGTGGATGGGATGAGAAAGGAACGCTTTTATGAAGCGGATACTCCCTTTTTAGATTCTTTAAAAGAAAATGGCACAGAATATATGAATATGGAAACGGTCTATCCGGCAAGAACCGTTGTTTGCTTTAGTTCAATGTTTACAGGAACCTATCCTTTTGAACATGGGATGACGTCCAATATGGTTTGGAAGTTAGGGATTAAAGTAGAAAGTATCTTTGATTCGTTAAGAAAAGTAGGTAAAAAGGGGAGACTTCTTGGAATCGCACATTTGGTAGATTCCATGGGGGACGATGTAGAAACCGTAACGGCGGTCATGCATAAAGATAAAGCTGACCCTAACATTATGGAAAGAGCAAAGAAAATCATGAAAGAGCAGGATCCTGATTTATTCGTTGTTCAAATGATAGGGACAGACCAAGTCGGTCACAGTCAGGGAGTTTTATATGATGAATATTTGCAAAAAATCCATGAAGCGGATGTGTTAATTGAAGATTTTGTCTCTTGGTTAAAAAAGGAGGGCAAGATGGAGAATACGACTTTATTCATCTGTGCTGATCATGGCCAAGCGGATGGGATTGGAGGACATGGACATTTAGATGAGGGTGAAAGATTTGTACCATTTATTGTTCATGGTCCCCACATTGAAAAGGGGAAAAAAATCGAAGAAAAACATAGCCTCGTTTCCTTGGCACCAACTTTATCATACTTGTTGGGAGCTCCTTTTCCTAGTCACAGCAGGGGAAGAGTATTGTTAGATGCAATTAGAAAGAAGGAAGAGGAATAAACATGAAAAAACAGAAAGTCATAGTATTTCTGCCGGCCTATAATGAAGAAGAATCGATTGGGAAAGTGATCGAAAGCATCCCTAGATCCTTTCATTATCAGGTCGAGGTAAAAGTGTTAGTTATCGATGACGGATCAAGAGATCAAACTGTCGATGTGGCGAAAAAAGCAGGAGCTGACTATATTGTCAGTTTTGATAAAAACCGCGGTCTAGGAGCGGCGGTTCGGGCAGGATTAAAGGAAAGTTATGAAAGAGGTGCAGATATCGCGGTCATGATCGATGCAGATGGAGAATACCCTGCTAACCAGATACCCGATTTATTGGCACCAATATTTAAAGGCGAAGCTGATTATACAATGGGTTCCCGTTTTCTAGGAACGATACAAGGTATGAAAATACATCGTCGTCTAGGTAATTATCTTTTTACCTTCATTCAAAGTTTGTTACTCAGAAAATGGATTCATGATGGACAGTCAGGTATGAGGGCTTTTACGAGGCAAGCTCTAGAACATGCAGAAATCGTCCATAATTATAATTATGCACAGGTTTTAACTTTAAACCTTGTCAGAAAGGGCTTTAGAGTGAAGGAAGTTCCGATTCAATATCAAGTTCGTTCGACGGGAGAATCGTTTATTACCTTTAAAGGCTATCTTTCATCTGTCATACCAGCCATATGGAAAGAAGCGAATAGAAAGATTCAGCATGTAAAGATCGATGAAAATGCTCATAGGTTGAATAATATGGATGCTTATCAAAATGAGGAAAATATTGATAATGCGGTTTTTTAAAAAATTGAAATTGTCGCAGATTAACGGGCTGTAAGACCCCCACTTCAAGAAGTTGAGTTAAGAATAAATTTCTAAGTGGGGGATCAAAAGTCCGTAAAAGCCCGATTGGTTCAACTAACCATCAGTGGGGGATGAAAGAAAACCCCCCACTGATTGAAGTTTCACTTTATCCATTCAGATGATGTAGGGGGATCCTAAATGAAAAAGCTTTTCATTTATTGTTTATTATTACTATTTAGTCTTACTCAATCGTTTCCGTTGACTGCCAAGGCATATACATACGGAGACCCGAATGAAGAAGCATTGGCAGAAGTCTATAAAAAAATGCTCATTGAACTTGACAAAAATCCTCCAGATTATGCCATAGCGGAAAAGCATTATAATACAGTTAAAGAAGAAGTCGACATGCATATGGGACCAGAGCCGTCAAAAGTTATTCTTCAAGATCTTGAAAATGAAGATAAAGATAAAGTCATTAAAGATATGGACCAACTGCTCGTATTAAATATTGCCAGACGCTTGGATAATACGGATAAAAACTTTTCGGAGTACGAAACGAGCAAGCGTTTATTAGCAAAGGGATTTGCAACATATGAAGCATTATCACCAAAAATTGAAGCAAGAAACCCTGAAACGGATAAAGAAATTAAATCGGAATTTGATAAGGCTCTAAATTCATTAGGAAATCCAGGACTTTTTGGCGTTGGACAAAAAGAGGCAGATAAGAATGCATTTGATGCTAGTAAAGATAAGATTTTTTCTTTATTGCAAAAAGAATTTGGCTTAAAGAGTTTAAAAGTTGGTCATTTTAATGAGAATTCCACGAATACTAGCACCCAAAATAATGATTGGACAGATGTCTCCAACTTGAAAAATTGGCTGCCTCTAGTGGTTATCGTTGTTATTCTTGGCGCTGTTGTTATTTTTACGGTTCGCAAAAAGAAAAAATCATAGGTGTTTGTTGTTTCATGGTTGGGAGAGGAGAATAGTCTATGGAAATACAAGCATTATTAATTACCTTCCGTGAGGTTTTAGAGGCATTGCTTATCGTTGGTATCATAACAACGTATTTAAAAAGAGTGGGACGCAGCCAATTTACAAAGTATGTATGGCTAGGGGCTGGTCTTGCTGTACTTGCTAGTGTTGGCGTAGCGATGCTGTTCCAGGTTGTGTTTACAGGCTTTGCTTCAATGGGTAGCGAAATGTATTTGAAGATTGGGATTATGCTCGTTTCTGCTTTGTTGTTAACCCAAATGGTTTTTTGGATGTCTAAACAAAGTAGAGATATGAAAGCGAATATGGAAGGGAAGCTAGACCGTTTTATCACAACGGGGAATGTAGTAGGTATGGTTATTCACTCCTTTCTCGTTGTCCTTCGTGAGGGAATTGAGACCGTTTTTTTCTTTGCAGCCATTACCGGTGGAAATATTGGTGCTGCAATGGAAGGCTGGGGTGCCATTACTGGGGTTATCATTGCAGTCGTTGTTTCATATATCTTCTTTAAAGGAACGATGAAGATTTCCCTTAAAATGTTCTTTAAAGTAACGGGTGTTTTCATCATATTTATTGCAGCCGGCCTATTAGTTCAAGCGATTTCGATGATGCAAGATTTAAATATTATCGGAAGTGTTAACCCGCATTTATATGATTTAACTTGGTTTTTGCCAGAACATCCAATCGATTATGATCACTACTTGCGTGATCACGGAGTAGCGCCCGTTCTGTCAGGAGATATTGGTGTTTTCCTTAAAGCATTATTCGGATATTCTTCTATGCCATCTGTAGAAGAAGTTATTGCCTATATCGGATACTTTGTTGGTATATATTTATTAACTTCATATAAATCAAGTGGGAAAAATGAGAGCTTCAACAAGGAAGATCAGGTACAAGAATTGAAAGTAGAAGCAAAATAATATGACTCATAAGGTGTCTGGCATCCACATAATACCTTTATCGCAGATTAACGGGCAGTAAGACCCCCACTTCAAGTTTGCGAGAGAATCAAAGAAACCTAAGTGGGGGATGAAAGCCGACTAAGAACGCCACGTCCTGTGGCAACGTCGGCACTAGCACGTCCTGTGCGTCGAAAAACCCCCACTGATGGAAGTTTCACTTTATCTAGAATCTCATTCGCTTATTGATACTAGATATTGTTCGTGGTGTCTGACACCTTTGCTTAAGAAAACGGTGACAAGGTATGGATAAAAAAGAGGAAAAGGATAAAATTTTCAAATTAATCAATATTGGAATAGCTCTTACTAGCTTATTTTCGATCATGTTTTTACTTTGGACTCAATTAAACCACATCAATTCCTTTGCTTCTACATGGGATCAGGTAGATTTTGCGCTCGCGTTAGATCGATACGATTTGATGGCTATGCAGCCGCATTTTCCAGGTTATCCCTATTTTATTCTAGGCGGTTATTTTATTCATCAATTTGTTGACAATAAGGTGGCTTCACTGACTGTTTTTAATATTTTGTTTTACTTCAGTGCCCTGTATCCAATATATAAACTGTCCAGGATACATGTTTCAAGATTATCTAGTTTAGTGATTGCTTCAATCATATACTCTTCGACGTATGTAATGGTGATGGTGAATCAACCCATATCAGAAGGAGCAGCCCTAGCTGCTTTATGGTGGTATTTATGGAGTCTTCATTTGGCGATGAAAGGTAAGGGAGTAGGAATAAATATTTTGCCGCCACTGCTTTTAAGTATATTGTTAGGCATTCGATTATCCTATCTGCCATTCGCAGTGGGTTTACTGCTTCTCTTTTATAAAAAATGGAAAAATGGTGATTTTACATTTAAACAAATCGTTCGTTATTCCATATTTGCGATAATGTGTCAGCTCATTTGGGTAGGAGCACTTGTTTTTTCTGAAGGCAGTGTAAAGGGATTTGTAAAATTGTCTTTAGCTTTTACAAGCGGCCATTTTAACGATTGGGGTAACTCGGCTGTCGCCAGTGATGTATCTTTTCTTGAAAGGATAAAAACATTAATCTTTCATAATGTATTATGGACGGGTATTTCCGCTCAAAAGATTTTGTTAGCCGTGTTATACGGAATCGTTGTTAGCTTGTTTATTTATCAGTGGAAAAGGGGTAAATTCAAACAGGAATTCACTCTTCACTTAGTATGGATCATGGGGATTTGTTATTTGATCTGGGCCGTTGTTGCACAAAACATTGATAAACCTAGACATATCCTTCCTTTAGTGATATTTTTTCTTTTTATTCTATTGATCCATGTATTAAAAGATACTAGAAACTCTTTACTATACATTATTTGTTATCTACTCATCATTTCACAAACGTATTATTCATCTAGGTTGATTGAACAACAAGCGAAGGAACTCCCAGCTACGTATCAATTAGGTAACTATTTGCAGTCTCTTGATGACTCAGCCGTTGTTTATGCCTGGGAAGAGACGAGGGTGTTACAGTACATGAATGTGACTATACCTTCCAAAAAGGTGCAAACTTATCAAGTTTTTCTACATGACAAGTCCTATTACCATAACAGAAAGATTTTAATAACGAATAAGGTAGTTGAAGGGTTTGCTGCTCAAGGGATAGACCTTACCGGTAAGATAAAAAAAATAAAAGAATTTCATTCTAATTCTATTTTTGATCCGGTTTATAATCATATTGTTTTGTATGAGTGGAGAAATGAATACTAATTTAAAATGATCCAATAAAAAAGAAACTGATTTGGCTTTCCAAAATTAGTTTCTTTTTTATTTTCATCATGTAATTCTTGAATCATTTCCATTGAATCATTTCCATTGAATCTTTACAAAATTAACAATTTGGAATCCTTTATTTGACACGTTCCAATTGAATTTTAGAATAATCAATCTCTCTTAACTTTGACATTTCTTATAGAATGTAAACCCTGTATTAATAATGATAAGTCTCTGTAAATGGTATTGTTTAATAAAAAAACAGCTAATATAATTACCTTGCAAGACAAAATTGACACGTTCAAATATGTTAACAAGGAGATGTACATGGATGAAGAAAATTTGGTTGTTAGTCGTTGCCCTTGTTTTAAGTACTGCTTTAACAGCTTGTGGTGGTAATAAGGAATCTTCCAAAGGAGCTTCAGAAGCAAAAGATTCAAAAGATAAATCTTTAGTCGTTTATACAAACTCTGCTTCCGAGGGACGTGGAGATTGGTTAACTGAAAAAGCTGCCGAAGCTGGATTTGACATTGAAATTGTGGAAGCAGGCGGTGGAGATATTTTCAACCGTTTAATTGCTGAAAAGAACAAACCTATAGCTGATGTTGTTTATGGATTAAATCAAATGGACTTTGAGAAATTACAAACAAATGATTTACTCGTTCCGTTTGAACCAGCATGGATCAATGAAATTCCGGAAGGCTCTAGTGACGTAGATAATTTCTATCATCCATTGGTTGAACAAAGAATTATTATGATTTATAACAAAGATGTTTATACAGAAGAAACGGCACCAAAAGATTGGACAGATTTAATTGAAAATGAGGATTTTAAAGGAAAGTATCATGTTCCAACTAATTTGGGCGGAGGTACTAACCGTTCAGTAGTATATGGAATGTTAATGAGACATTTAGACCAAAATGGTGATTTAGGTATATCAGATGAAGGTTGGAAAGAAATTAAAACTTTCTATGACAATGGATATAAAACTCCTGAAGGCGAAGATGACAAGGCGAACCTTGCATCAGGAAAAGTGCCAATTTCATTCACATTCTCAAGTGGATTACCAGGATATGAAGAGGCATTTGGTTTTGACGCTGGTATCGTTTCTCCAGAAATCGGAGTACCAACTACAGTTGAGCAAGTAGGAATTATTAATAAAGGAAAAGATCAAGATACAGCAGTTGCACAAGAATTTATAGATTGGTTTGGTAGTGCAGAGGTTCAAGGTGCTTGGGCTGAAGAATTTGGTTCTTTACCTGTAAATACAAAAGCTCTTGAAAAAGCTACAGACGAAATGAAACAAATTGCTGAAGACACAACTATTCAGGAAATGGATTATAACTTCATTTCCGAGCATATTGAAGATTGGGTAGAGAAAATTGAGTTAGAAATTTTCTAATTGGGAATAGGGAAAAACTAGACACCCATATTGAAAATCGTATCCACCTTGATTAGCCTCTGGTTAATCAAGGTAGGACTGAGCGGAGGATTCCCCTTCATCCGCTCAGTCCTACCTTGAAAAGATAAGGCGTAAGACTTTCATTTTTTACCCTATGAACCGTCGAACCAAATTTAGGATTTGGCGGTTTATATTTTGAAGGAGGAAGTCAGTTGATTAACTTTCAAGATATCCAAGTAAAATTTGGTGATTTTGTAGCGATAAAGAACTTAAATTTAGAAGTAAAAAAAGGTGAGTTTTTTACTTTTTTAGGACCTTCTGGTTGCGGGAAGACTACGACATTAAGGACACTAGTAGGATTTATTACACCTACTAAAGGGAAAATTATTGTCGATGATGAGGATATTACGAATATCCCCATTGAAAAACGACAAATTGGAATGGTATTTCAAAGCTATGCTTTATTCCCGACCATGTCTGTTTATGAAAATATTGCATTTGGATTAAAGGTTCAAAAGTATAAAAAGGAAGAGATTAAAAAGAGAGTTGAAGAATTAGCTAGGGTTGTAGATTTAAAAGATGAACAGCTTATAAAAAATGTATCCGAATTATCTGGCGGGCAGCAGCAGCGTGTGGCCATCGCACGAGCATTGGCACTTGCCCCTAAAATTATCGTTTTAGATGAACCCTTGTCAAACTTGGATGCAAAGCTGCGAAAACAATTAAGAAAAGAACTAAAAAAATTACAGCTTGAACAAGGGATAACAATGGTTTATGTGACCCATGATCAAGAAGAAGCGTTAACACTGTCTGATCGCATTGCTGTTTTTAATAATGGAGTGGTCGAACAAGTGGGTACACCAGAGGAAATTTATAATCAGTCGAAAACAGAGTTTGTATGTAATTTTATCGGTGATGCCAATAGGATTAGTCAAAAAGTGATGGAAGAAATAGCGAAAAAAACGGATATGAAAGTAGATCCGGCAAAAAAATATTACATTCGAACAGAAAAAATTAAAACAAAAGTGTTGAATACGGATACTCATTCCGTTGGACTAAAAGCAAAAGTGGCATCCAAAGAATTTTATGGAACACACTCTCAATATAAATATGAAATATTGGATTCAACCTTTATCAATATTGAAAAAGAGGATGGCAATTTTCAATATAACGAAGGGGACGAGGTAACATTATTCATTAACCCAAAAGACATACTGCAGTATGAGGGTAATCATCATGAATAAATTTTTTAAGGATCATGTTCAAAATAAATTATCCTTATGGATTGTTGGAATTATTCTCGCTTGGTTCATAATTGCTTTTCTCATCGTTCCAAATGTAAATATTCTCTATACGACCTTTTTTGCTGATGGTGCCTTTTCATTAGAACCCTTTCAAAAATTATTATCATCGGAAAGAGCGATGAAAAGTTTATTAAATAGCTTTTTATTAGGGATTACATTGGTGGTCACGGTGAACATTGTCGGGGTTTTCATCGTCTTGGTTACCGATTATTTTGACATCAAAGGCGCAAAAGTATTAAAACTTGGTTATTTTACTACTATGATCTATGGCGGACTCATTTTAGTATTCGGATATCAATTTATATATGGAAATTCAGGATTTTTAACGAAATTCTTAGTGGGAATCTTTCCAAATATGAATCCAGATTGGTTTATTGGTTATCCGGCTGTCGTGTTTGTGATGACATTTGCCTGTACAACCAATCATATTCTCTTTCTTTCGAATGCAATTAGAGGCATAGATTATCAAACCATTGAAGCGGCAAAAAATATGGGTGCTTCACCTTGGAAAATTCTCACGAAAATTGTTTTTCCTATTTTAAAGCCTATACTAACGACTTTATCCGTATTGTTATTTGCCTCAGGACTTGGAGCGATGTCTGCACCGTTAATATTAGGTGGAAAAGATTATCAAACGATAAGCCCCATGATTCTCACATTTGCTAATAGTATGAGTTCAAGAGATCTTGCTGCATTATTAGCGATATTTTTAGGAATTACACAAATTGCTTTACTTTATGTGATTACGAGATCTGAGAAAAAAGGCTTCTATATGTCTATTTCAAAAGTAAAAACGAAAATCGTGAAGCAAAAAATTACGAATAAATTTGCCAACTTTATTGTCCACTTTTTTGCCTATGTTCTATTTATCATCTATGTGCTGCCAGTTGGAACCGTCATTCTCTTTTCCTTTACCGATACATATAGTATCAGCACTGGAACACTATCATTGGAACATTTTACTTTAGAACATTACATGAGAATCTTAACAGACGTTTCAGCTTATAAACCATTTATGATTAGTTTTATCTATTCAGGATTAACGGCTATCATTGTTGTGGCTGCCATGTTATTGATTGCTCGATTAATCCACAAATATAATAATAAATTAACCACTTCTTTAGAATATTTACTTCATATTCCTTGGTTAATACCCGCTATCCTCATGGCTTTAGGTTTAATTATCACTTATGATAAACCGCTGCCTATTATGGGGAATATTGTTTTAACAGGTACTCTGATCTTGTTACTAATTGCTTATATCATTGAAAAAATCCCTTTTACGTTGAGGATTTTGAAGGCGGCTTATTATTCATTTGATAGTTCACTCGAGGATGCAGCAAAAAATTTAGGAGCAAGAACGACCTATACCTTCATTAGAGTCATATTACCGATTGTTTTACCGACGACTATGGCGATACTTGCATTAAATTTTAATAGTCTATTAGCAGAATATGATTTAACCGTATTTTTATATCATCCGCTTTTTCAACCGTTGGGTATTGTCATTCGAAATAGCACAGATCCAACAGCGTCTGTAGATGCAAGGGCGATGAACTTCGTTTATTCCGTTATCTTAATGTGTATATCTGCTACTGTTATTTACTTCGTTTACGGTAGAGGAAGTAACAAGAAAAATATTTTATAGAAGAGGTTAATGATGAAGATAATGAAAGAAAAACTAAACAACCAACCATTTTTAATCGCTGTTCATAGAGGAAGCAGCATGGGGAATATTATAGAAAATACAATCCCTGCTTTTTATGCGGCAGTTCAATCTCATGCAGATATTTTAGAAATTGATATTATCCGTTCGATAGACGGGGACTTTTATGTCTTCCATGATGGGAATGAAAAAAGACTTTTAGGACAAGATCATAATATTAAAACCATGTCTTCAAACGAGATTGACTCCCTCTGTTATCGAAATAATAATGGTTCTGTTGTCAGTTATAAAGTAGATAAATTGGAAAATGTATTGAATACTTTTAGGGGAGACATTCTGTTAAATATAGATCGCTCTTGGGAATATTGGGATACACTACTTCCTTTTCTTGATCAGTTTCATATGGAAGAGCAAATTTTATTGAAATCTCCCGTTCAAAATAGCTATTTGGATCTTTTAAATGCCCATCCTGTAAAGTATGCGTACATGCCAATAGTTATAGAGCCTGCAGAGATAGAACGAGTTGAAGCGTATGAGAATATCAATCTGATAGGGATGGAAATTATAGCTGTCAGCCAGGAAAGTCCATTTTTCCAAAATGAAACCATTCAAATGATAAAAGAGAAGGATTTACTCATTTGGATCAATGCCATTAAACTGGACGACGACCATTTCTTGTTTGCGGATTATGATGATGATGCTTCTATCATAAAGGGTCCGGAATGTGGATGGAAAAAGATAATTGAAAAAGGGGCAGACATGATCCAAACAGATTGGCCAAGCCTTTTAAATAACTATAGAGAAAAGATAAAGAGCACTAGATAATTTCTGCTTATAAAAAGGTACATGCTGCTTCAAGCTCGGAATAAACCCGTTTTGAAGCAGCTTTTTATATAGAGATGAATTAATTCTAAAAAGGCAAGAATTGTTAATTTTAAGTATAGTTTTTATAAAAATATTTTATAAAAAGCAGTATTTGATAAAATAACATTAACCTTTTTTGTTTTTGTAGGAGTGAAAATATGGTAACGATATTAGATATTGCTAAAGCAGCTGGTGTCTCGCATGGAACGGTTTCAAATGTGTTGAATGGCAAAGGAAATGTGAGTTCTAAAAAAATGGAACAAGTTCTAAAGGCTGCAGAGGAATTAGGATACAATCTCCATAATAATGCGAAATTACTCCGTTCGGGCAAAAGTCAAACCATTATTATGATTTTACCTACTCTTTCATTAAATGAGTATGCCATATTTTATGAAAGTGCATTAAAAGAGGCGACTGCAAGAGATTACCAAGTCAAATTGTATTGTACATTTGATAACCCAATTAAAGAAAAAGAAACTATTAAAGAGATTATCAAAGAAAGACCTTCAGGAATATTATCGGTTTCTTCGTTAGAGGATGCGAATGAATACTATCATCAACTTACGATTAATAAAAGTGATATTATTTTTATCAATCGTCATCCGAAAAATGCTTTAGAATTCATTTCTTTTGATTTTAAACAAGCAGGGAAAGAAATAGCCGAGTATTTGAATCATATGGATGTAAATTCCATTGGTGTTTTTACAGAAGAAAATAAATGTTCTAATGAAAATGCCTTTATTTCATCTTTTATGAATCGAGTAGATAATAATACAGAGATTTGCCAATCAAATATGGCGCATGAATATGAAAATGCCTTTCAATTGATCCAAAATACGTCATTTGATGTCATCGTTACGACCAACGCAACGAAAGCAGAAATGTTAATAAAGGCCTATCATTATGGATCAACCGAACCTTTACCTAAAATCATTGCGATTGCACCGTTAAAAAATACTTATAGTAATGAAATGCTCTATTATTTTCAGGATTATGGCTATCTTGGTGAAAGTGTAGTTAAGAAAATGATCCTTAATATTCATTTAAAAGAGAAGAGCCATTCAAAACAATATCGTAATATTGGCTTTTTAAATGCACAGAATCATTATAAAAAGTTTAATTCGAATATTCATATTTTAACGATTGAATCACCAACCACTCAAGCACTGATGAAAATTATTCCACATTTTGAAAAAAACACGAATATACGCGTCCATTTACATATCAAAAAATATACTGAGGTTTTTGATATTATCAAAGATGATGATAAATGGAAGAAGTATGACATTATACGTTTAGATGTTGTGGGGCTATCATGGTATGGTCAGAAAATCTATAAGAATCTACAAGGCCTGGATACTAACTTGGATCGTGCCTTAGAAGATTTGCCCTATTTTATAAAAGATTACTATGCGAATATTAATGATGTGACCTATGCTTTTCCATTTGATATCAGTATTCAAATGCTGTTTTATCGAAAGGATATTTTTGAAAATGAGATTGTGAAACGAAAATATTATGAGAAGACGAAATCTAAATTAAAGATCCCAACGAATTTTGAAACGTATACTGAAATTCTGAAGTTTTTTAATGAAAGTGATTTTGATTTAGTAAAAGAATTAAAAGGGGCATCGATGATTACTGGGAATGCTGGAACGATCGCTGCTGAATATTTACTTAGATATTATTCTCTTAAAGGCTCTCTTGTAAATGATTCCGAAATTGAACTAGATGACAGCATTGCTATAAATGCCATGAAATTGCTATATGAAAACTATAGAAATTCTAACGTTCTGGATGCGAATTGGTGGGGAGAAGAAGTCAACCAATTTGTTGATGGGAAAACGGCAATGGTCATCGGATTTATGAATTACTTATCAGTGGCATCTCAAAGTAATATTAAGGATTCAATTGGAATCGCAAATGTACCGGGAGATACGCCTTTATTAGGTGGAGGTATTCTCGGAATTACAAAAGATACGGATCAATTACAAGAAAGTATAGAGTTTTTAAATTGGATTAATACCAATGAAATTTCAGAACAACTCACGTTACTAGGAGGAAATACGGCGACTTATTTTCTATCGAATAGTTCGGTCGTGCATACAATGTATCCTTGGTTAAATAAAGCAAAAAAGATGATCATGAATGGTAAACGAGAAAACACTTTTGAAAATGGACAAAGTATCAATATAAAACAAGCAGAAGAAAGTATCGGTCAATTTATCTTACAACTATTGGACGATGAACAGCCTGATTATGATAAATATTTGAAAAAAATAAATGAAGAGCTCCGTATGAAGCAGGAAGAATTAATTACTCATAGTTAGTTGTAAAAGCAGGTTGCCCTAAAAGTATTTGCTCTTGGGGCAACTTATTTTTTTATCTTAACTTGGATGTAGGTGCTTTTGTCTTATGATGTCGATAATTCTTTAAAATTCAATTTTTTGTCCGATAAAAGGATATAGGGTTTAATCTAGGAGGACGATTAGTGAATATTAATGAAGTCATCAGCAAATTAAATGAAAGTATAGATGAGCTTGACTTAGTATCCTCAAGAAGATACATCGAGCAAAATATGGACATATTAAATAATAATAAAAATCTACTAAAAAGTAATGCCAGAGTACTATTAGACTTTTTTACAAATAGTTTAGAGGCAGGAGTAAAACCCCTTAATAGACAGGAATTAAGTACAATTCATTCAATTAATACTTATGCATCTCGCTTTGATTTACGGGGTTTAAAGGTTTTTATTAAAGGAAAAGAAAACCTGCTTTTAAGAGCAGATGCTATACAATACTTAAATGCAGACGCTAAGATTATTTTAGAAGGAATGGGAGCAATTGAGAAAAGTGGCCAATCCGTTCCTGTTCCTAAAGTGTAATACTTAATTTTTTTAGTGAAAAGAAATTGCTTTGAATGACTAGCTTGATCATTAAGCTTACGAAATGAAAAACAAATAACCTGCTCCCTGTATTTTGGGGTGGCAGGTTATTTGTTTTTTATTGGTCGGAGTAATTTAAGAATTTCTTAAGAATCGATTAAGAAATAAGTGAGTTTTAGGAACTAGAATAAACTTATCTTAACAGTGAGGGGAGAAGAAATGATAAAACTTATTAAATTGGAATTGAGAAGTAACAGCATCAGCACCTATGTAGTTGCCAGCATGATGATTGCTATAGTCATGTTAGGTTTCCTTTATCTTTTTGCCTATGCGCCAAAGCTGGATCCAAACGATAAAGATTTAGAGTTTTTTTTGGGCTATAGCAATCTTATTCCTTTGTTTGGGGTATTAAATATGACGGTTTTTTGCGTATTATCGGCTGTTATGTATTCTAAATTTATTATCGAGGATTATTCCGGAAATAGACCGATTTTACTTTTTTTATATCCGGTAAGCAGAAAAAAGATCTTATTTTCAAAATTAAGTGTTGTCGGTCTGTATACGATTTTTTCAATGATTATCAGCAATCTTATTATTTTCTTGATATTTGGTATAACAGAAAAATTTATGCATCTTGTAAGTGGGGACTTTACTGTTTCTATCATGCTGCAAGCTATAAAGATTACAGTCGTCTTGGCCTTTACAGCCGCCTGTATAGGAATAATTGCAACGGGCATCGGATTTATTAAGAAATCAGTTCCCACTACCATTATTTCCGCTGTTCTTTTGGCTTCGTCAATATGCAATATTGTGGTAAGTACAGCTTCAAATATGACGGTTATTTATATAGTCTGCTTAATTATAATGTTTATCGGAATACTCTTTTCGATCAATCTGAAAAACAAAGTAAATCTTATGGAGGTAGAGTAAATGGAACAAAGAATTGAAAATGCTATTGATCATGCATTTGAAAGCATTTCACCGCAACTTAACTTTATTAATGTTGGTTTCGGTATTGTGCTTGTTATATTAGGGATTGTCCTCTATTACTCTGGCAAGCGTACGAAAGGAAAAAGTGGTAAAACAAATGCTGGTTTAATTTGTGCGGCAATTGGTATCTTCGGTGTTGTGAATGGAATTATCCGAATGTTCTAAAGTAAAATATTTAACCTAATGGTAAGAAATAGATCGAACTAATAAGGTGTTTATATTCACTATGGAAAGCATAAAGGAGGTACTACTTTAATTGGAATATCTCTTTTTAAAGTTCATTATCATAATTACTTTTAAATTTTTTATATGGTTGTTACTTCTCATGGATACCGTGCATTTACTACTTAAGAAAATAATCAATCTTTTTTAAAAAAAGAAAGCCGATACCCAAATAATGGGTGTTGGCTTTTCCGAATAAGGGGGAAATTTTTTATATAAAAAGAAGGGAACATCCGTATTTAGGTAGAATGAAATACTTGAATAAAAGGAGGATGATCTCGTTGGAAAGAAGAGCTTTACTGGTATCCCCATTATCAAATTGCCATGCTGAAATTGGCCGCTGGCTATGGTGTTTAGAAGATGTTCGCCGAACCCTTATAACAAAATTGACTGGAATCAGCCAAAGTATACTCGACACAAAAATGGGTGAAAGGCAAACAATTGGCTCACTGTTATATCATATTGCATTAATCGAGGCAGATTGGTTATACGAAGAAATCCTTTGTTCTGAATGGGATCCGGAAATACGTTCACTTTTTCCATTAGAAGACCGTCCAGAAGACGGCTCTTTGACTCATTTTGAGGGACAAAGCTTAGAAGAACATTTTTACCGCCTTAATAAGGTACGCGAAGTATTTCTTTCCCACACTAGTTCAATGGACCTAACGGATTGGCGTAAACCGAGGGTACTTGAACATTATGACGTTACACCTGAATGGGTTGTTTACCATTTAATTGAGCATGAATCACATCATCGAGGTCAGATTTTCCAATTGCTTAGGGAATTATTGAATGATTAAGAGAAATTTGTTCTTTTAAAGACAGGGTGGGACAAGCAAATGGAAAATAACCGCGCTAAGAAAATGTACGATTACCACGTTTGGGCTAACCAAAAAGTGTTCGAGCATTTAAAGCAATTACCTGATAGGATTTATAACAAGACGGTTAATAGTGTTTTCTCATCGATCTCAGATGTTATGATTCACCTATATGCCACAGACATTACCTGGTTGGAGACGATGAAGGGAAGTAGCTACCATGATACTGTTCGAGAAGTTCAGCGTCGAAAGCTAGAAGCATCAGGAGCGTCGTTAGATGAACTTGAAGCGATCTATCATTCTCTTTCAGAGGAATACTACCGTTTTTTTGTAGAGCAGCAGGATCCAGAACGAATCATCATTACTGAGCACCCTCAATATGGTCGCAGTGAGTTCGTACTTGCCGATCTTATTCACCATGTAGTAAATCATGGAACCTATCATCGTGGAAATGTGACAGCGATGCTGCATCAACAAGGTGAAAGAGGCGTACCTACGGATTATGTATATTTTCTTTTTAAATGATAGCACTATTTAGAATTGAGGGATATATATGGTAAATGATAGATATCCAATCGGTGAATTTATATGTGAAGAGAATATTTCTAAGGACCAAGTATTAAAGTGGATGGAAGAAATACGATTGCTTCCAAGTCAGTTATCAGAAAAAGTATGTCATTTAAGTGAAGAAGAATTAAGTCAGCCATATCGAGAAAATGGATGGACGATTCGTCAGGTGGTTCATCACATTGCAGATAGCCATACAAATGGTTATATTCGATTCAAATTGGCATTAACGGAAGATACACCTGCCATTAAGCCATACAATCAAGACGAATGGGCCAAGCTGCCAGATTCTAATATGCCGATTTCTATTTCACTTAAAATCATCGATAGTTTGCATGAGCGATGGACTTATTTACTTCAAAGCTTAACAGATGAGCAATTGAAAAGAGCATTTCATCATCCTGACTCTGGGTTAGTTACACTTGCAAAGAGTATTGGCATTTATGCATGGCATGGCAAACACCACCTGGCACATATTAGAAATGCTTTGAACTAGTTATTTTTGGTTTGATCAAAATTTTTTATATAAATATAAAAATATTAAAGTAGAATCCATTTTGATCAATCTTTTTATCAAGACCTAAATTAAAAAAATAGATAAATGAAAGGACATTACATATTTTATATGACTAATATGTAATGTCCTTTCTTATTCCGTAATTGCTCCCTTTAATGGAATAACTAAAATAGGGTCTTATTCAAAAAAACACTTATGCTTCTTCAACTGACGCACCCGATCGTATAAGTGTAATACTTCACAATTTCCTCCAGAGGGTCCCCCTGCTACTTAATCAAGAACGTCTCCCCTGTTTCATCAAATGCATGCTTAAAATCAAATGCAAAAGAAGTGGGACCATGCTGAATATAATAGTTGTATCTCTTGAATGCCTCCTCCCATGAGACATCCTTCACCTTTTCTGTCCACCAAACTACATAAGAAAGGTGTTTCTCTGGATATGGCTCGATCCATCTGCTTCTATCTCGTAATGCTTGCATATGCTGCCCTGAATAGGTAAAGCGATATAAGGATTGAAGGCTTCTCCATATTGTTAATGTAAGAATAGGAGAACCATTTCCCTTTACGGTTTCTTCAGGGGAAGAGACTCCTTCAGGTGAAAACGCCTCTATAAGTCCTGATTTAGTTGCCTGACGATATACTTCATTTCCCACTTGAAAAAATTCACGAGAGGCAGGGTGGTCATAGGGGTGGTTCAGCCTACCAACAGTATAGATTGAAACTAATGCCATATACAGCCCTCCATCTATAGTCTTTTCCTAGATATATTCAAATGAAAATGTGAAAATTCCTTATAAAGCTAACCACGATTCAGGAAGCTACTTTGTTAAGTGCAGAAGAAATCATTACAGAATGTGACGTTTTTTAAAATGATCATCGTAACACACCATCTATATTAATGGATGGTGTTACGTGTGTTTATACCCTCAAAATTACGCAATCGGAAAAGAGTCGTATAAATGAGGAAGAAGGGGAATTTCCCCTATTTATTGAATATCTATTTAAAACCTGTTTGTGAGGAGGGAACTAAATGATAGTGGATGAAGATATCCTCAACAGGAAGGGAGCTAAGAAAGTAAGCGAAATTCCGAATGAGGTATTACAATTACTTAATCAAGGGAAATTAGAGAGTGTAAATCTTACAGAATGGCTAGCTATAAATCATATTGGATTACTTGAAAGTGTCTTACCGAAAATAGGGCATGAAGATAGTTTGAGATTTATTGTAGCAGAATTGGAAAAACAGAATGCAGAAACTGGAATGAAAGCTATACGAATGACAGGATCTTTATTGGATAAAGTTATATCCAACGAAAAAGAGGACTTAATCTTAAAATTATCCAATCATATCTCAGATAGTGTGCGATGTTGGGCAGCGTTCATGAATAAAAAACCAAATGACACGTTAGAAGATAAATTGACCTATATTCGACCTTTTGCAGCGGATCGACATTTTGGTGTTCGAGAAATTGCTTGGATGTCTATTAGAGAAGATCTTTCACAAAATGTAGAAAAAAGTGTGGAATTGTTAGTAGAATGGGCAAAAAGTGAAGATGAGAATATACGCAGGTTCTCTATAGAATCTATTCGTCCTCGGGGTGTATGGTGTAAGCATATTGAAGTATTAAAACAAGAGCCTGATAAAGCACTTTCTATTCTTTATTTACTTAAATCAGATCCATCTAAATATGTCCAAGATTCAGTTGGAAATTGGTTAAATGATGCTAGTAAAACGAAACCAGATTGGGTAATCAACTTATGTGAAGAATGGACAAATACTGATATAAAGTCAACTAATAGGATTATTAAAAAAGCCCAAAGAACCATATTGAAAAACAGTTAAGTTTAAATAAGACACTTGTTAGTTAACAAGGAGCACAAAAAATACACCATCCATATTTATGGATGGTGTTATTTGTGTTTATATCCTTAAAAATAGTGAATTAGCTAATGCTTTATTTATAATCAGCCGTTGAATATATTCATAAAATCACTCATTTTTTACTCTACTCTAAACATCTTAACGATATAAATAACAAGTACCTTTGCCATGGAATAAGCTGGGATAACAAATATGACTCCAATAATACCCATGATATTTCCAGCTGTTAAAACCAACACAATAATTGTTAAAGGATGAATATTTAGTGTTTTCCCCATGATATGCGGAGAAATGATATTGCCTTCAATTTGTTGAGCAATTAACATGATAATTCCTACGTAAACAGCCATAATTGGATCTGTAAATAATGCAACTAGAAAGGCAGGTATAACTGCAATAAATGGGCCTAAAAACGGAATGACGTTAGTGAACATTCCAAATATAGCTAAAACAAGTGAATAGGGTAGGTCAATAATTAAATAGCCGATGTACAAAAGCGTCCCGACAATGACACTGACGAGCATTTGACCTTGAATATAGGTAGAAATCGTCTTGTCCATTTCATGTATGATGTTTTTCACATGTTCATTTTTAGATTTTGGAAACAAAGCAGCCACACTCGGTGCAAACCGATGACTATCTTTTAACATATAAAATAAAATAAATGGAACAAGCACAAGATAGAAGATCGTATTGATAAAACCGCCAATAAATCCGAAAGCACTTAGAATCCCATTTGCAATTCCATTTGCAATATTCCCTGCATTGGCTGCAATTTTAGTTTCTAATTTTTCACTCGCAGTTATCAATGCATCTTGAACGAAGTCAGGGAAAGTACTCCGATTTTCCTGAATATACATAAACCAATCTGTTACGGTGGAAACCATCACTGGCAAATTATTCACAAAATGTTTTAATTGATCATTGATAACCGGTCCAACCAATTTTATAAAGCCAATAATAAACAATATTATGGCAAGATAAGCAGCTAAAATGGCTAACCATCTTGGTGTTTTCTTCTTTTCAAGCCATGCTACTAAAGGTCGGCATAAATAAAACAAAATACCGGCTACAACGAAAGGTAGAAAGATTGTTTTAAGGAATACAAAAATTGGATTTAATATAAACTTATTTGTATTTAATAAAAACACAATAATTAAAAACAAAATGATGGCAACCATACTTTTAAACCATCTTTTTTCTAACATGTTCAATTCCCACTCCCCAAAATTGGCTAATATTACCCCTATTTAAATATTATACCCAATTCACTGAAAATCCAATAATAATATGTCGGGACCAATATACGTATTAAACCATAATAAGTGTATTAATTCTCGGTCATAATCCAGTATCCAGTCAATAAATGCTTCATAATCTTTAAAGATTAGTAAGTTTTCCATGTTGATTTATAAATGATCTTATTAATCAGATGCCAAAATTTTAAGAATTAAGGAGATATTAAGGTGGAGTTTATGCATGTGTAATAAAAAGAGTCTATTATAGTGTTAGATTAATAAAAACAGAAACACAGTAGTTTTATAGGCGGTGATTTAATGTATTCTCATATGAATGCACCTCAACAACGATTATCCAGGGATGCAGTTAAAGTATGGATCATAACTGAATCGGTTACGAATCTAATCGGATTTATTATCCTTGGGGCTTTATTTTATCTTGACTATCGCTTTTCATGGAAGGAATGGGTCGGCTGGATTCTGATTGCTATTACAGCAATCTCTTTGATAGGAGCTGTTTGGTCATTTATCAATCCGTTTCTACTTTATAAAAATTGGCGCTTTGATGTTGATGAAGAGTTTTTACAATTGAAATCAGGTGTACTAAATGAAGTACATCAACTTGTCCCGATGACAAAAATTCAATCGGTTGCAACTAAACAAGGACCGTTACTGAGAAAATACAGTCTCTGCTCTGTTTCGATTGAAACAATGGGGGCGTCTCATACAATTCCAGCTTTACCTAAAGATGCAGCTATTGAGTTAAGAAATCAGATTGCCCAATATGCAAAAATTAAGGAAGTGGGGCAATGACAAAGGCAAAACGATACAATCCGCTTCTTATCCTTTTTGATCTCTGGACATTAATCAAGAACTCCATTTTCTTTGTGATTTTTTTATTTGTGATCAAAGCTGGTTCGGAATCAACCTTCATTACATACGGTAGGATTATTTTTTTCCTAGCTTTCGGATTAACACTTATTTCAATAATTTTGAAATGGTTGACCCATAAATACGAACTCGATGATAGATCCTTTCATCTTTATAAAGGAATTTTCAGCAAATCTGAACGAACTATTCCTTTTTCTAAAATTCAGAACATCAATCGTCATACTTCTTTATTCCATCGGATATTTAAAGTAACTTCCATCAACTTTGAAACAGGAATGGCAGGTGAGGATGCTGCTGTTAAATTCGAAGTCATTTCTCAAAAGGAAGCAGATAGGATGGAAGCGCATATGACAAGTGCTGTCCGTGATGAATGGACGGCCATTCCTGCTAGCGATGATATAGATAGATCCTATTCGACTATAGAAGTTAAAGAAGGAAACTCAAATCGTATCACTCATTTTAAGCCGACAAAGAATGATATTTTTAAAGCTTCCTTTACATCTCTTAGTTTTCTAGTCCTTATTCCTATACTTAGCTCTTTATATTTCAAAATCAATGAAATCTTTCATGTGGAAGATAAAGCAGTGGGTATTTTTGAAAAGCTAATAGGCTCTTGGTGGATGGTGACCATCATTTTTATTGTTCTTATTATTGCTTCTACCACTTTCGGAATCGTCAGGACCTTCTTAAAGTATGGGAAATATGAAATCTCATCAGACCATGGTCGTATCTATATTACAAAAGGTGTAATCGATGAAGCTGCCTTTTCCATTGCAAAAGAAAAAGTACAGGCGATTGAAATTAAACAGTCATTTTTGAAAAGAGTACTCGGACTAGCAGAAGTGAAGCTGACTAGTGCAGGTAGTTTGTCTTCAGGAGAGGATACACACGAGATAAACTCACTATATCCCTTCCTTCCTATTAAGAGAGCATATGAAATGGTTTCGGAGATTTTGCCATATTATGAAGTCACACAAACGATGGATCGTCTCCCACGAAAATCCTTATGGGTACGCATGTTTATGCCAAGTTGGCTCTGGATCATTACTACAATTATTCTATATTATTTCAAGCCAACTGTTCTAAAATTAGAGCAAGCTTGGTTGATCCTATCTGTTGGCTTGTTCATTATTATCGTTATGTTAAGATTGCTAGATTTCTTTAATACTCGCTACATCTTAAATGATCATTTCATTCAGGTCAAAAAAGGAAGTTTGACCACCTCTTTATTCGTGTCAAAACGGGATAAGATCATTGAAGTGAAAGTAACTAGGAATATCTTTCAAAAACTGCTGGGCCTCGCCTCAATTGGGACCATCAACCGGGCTAAACCAGTGCATCATGCTGGTGTTGACGATGTGCCATTAGAGCTTGCTGAGTCGTTTTACAAGTGGTATATGGGACGCAGAAATGAAATTGAGCTGGAATAAAAGCTAGTTTTCATTTCTTGACTAATTAATCTTTTACGTGAAATAAAAGTTGAGCAGAAAAACCAAAGAAAACACTCATGCTGAGTGTTTTCTTTGTTAAGCTAATAAGCAATTTTAAGCTTATTAACGTACTAAAGTAAAGTGTGTGTTCAATTATATTTCTGCTAATAAGATCGCATAAGAAAAACTAAGGTATTCGCCAAGTCTTTCTAATATCGAAGTTTCATTAAAACCTCTTTAATCTCTTCATCAGCCATTACTGTTTTCTTATACCGTTGGGTAATCTTTGTTAAAGCTACATCGTGATAGAAGAAATCAGTAAAAATCTTTACTAATGGCGGCGACTGTGTTCGAATGGCTTGCCAATATGAATCTTCAATACCGGCAAACATCATTTCCTTCTCATCTACAATGATAATTCTGCTTCGCTCGAGCGTTTCATGGCTTTGATCAGGAATAAGTGTAGAGACGGTTGGTATGATTGTTTCAACCTCTCCAATTACATGAATAATGACTTCCAGCCCTTCTTTGTATTTCGATTCTAATAATGGCAAGTATGTAACTAAGTCATCTGCCCATGCAGAAATAAAGATAGAACGTGTTGCTTTTAAAGATAATGCCTTTATGAATGATTGGATGGATTGATTTTTTTTCAATGTCCATACACGGTCATCTACTTCGGTTTCTTCCACGTTTATTTTTTTTAGTTCTTCAATATGTAATTCAAAATCTGTTTTTAATTTTTCAATCATTGCGTCCATCGGCAATGCTGTATAGAGACGTTTCTTTTCAACCGTCGACTCCATCACAATTCCTTTTTCAGACAATCTGTGCAGAACTTCGTATACTTTCGAACGAGGAACCCCGGATCGTTTAACAATAGCCGTTGCATCAAGTGCTTGATTAATTGTAATAAGCGATGAATATACTTGACTTTCGTATTGTGTAAAACCAAATTGCTGTAGCATCAAGATCCTCCTATTCTTTGTACAACCTTACCAATAGCATAGACTAAACACTCCTATAATTTCTAGTTGTTTATCTTTTTGTATAGTGTTACCCTTATGGTGGTAACTTTTAAAGGTGGTGTTTTCATGAATAAACGAGTGTATTTATTAACGATCGTTTCATTTGTGGTTGGATTAGTTGAATTAATACTTGGAGGAATTCTTGATTTAGTAGCTAATGATCTGGGGGTTTCTCTCGGGAAAGTCGGCATGTTAATTTCAATTTTTTCTTTAGTATTTGCTATTTTTGGCCCCATTTTATTAGCCGCTACAGCTAAAGTAGAGCGAAAAAAACTAACATTAATTTCTCTAAGTGTTTTCTTTTTTGCTAACTTACTTGCTATGTTTAGTACAGGTTATGCCATGCTTATGCTTGCACGTATCATTTCTGCCATGAGCGGAGCTTTACTTATCGCCTTATGTGTAACGATTGCATCTAATATTGTTTCAGAACAATACCGTGCCCGTGCGATTGGCATTGTTTTTATGGGAGTTAGTGCTTCTTTAGTACTTGGAGTACCGGCGGGTCTAATGTTAGGTAATGCTTTTGGCTGGCATGCCCCATTTCTCATGATTACGATCTTAACAGCATTGTCCTTTTTCGGGATCTATTTCTTTATGGAACGCATTAACCCGAAACCTGGTATTCCCTTTAGGGAACAGCTGCAGACATTGAAGAATGGCAGGATTTTATTGATTCAATTATCGTCATTTTTATTCTTAGCTGGACATATAACGCTTTATGCATACTTAACCCCATTCTTACAAATGACAATGGGGCTTGATGGTACATGGATTAGTATGATGTATCTCATCTTTGGTATTTCAGCGATTATCGGCGGTGGTATGGGTGGAATGCTGTCTGACCGCTTTGGACCGAAGAAAACAATTATTGGAGTTATGGCTGTATTTGCTGTATCGATTTTCACGATTCCGTATACAACAAGTATTTTTCCGTTATTTTTAGTGGTGATGATGATTTGGAGTATGCTAAGTTGGGCGATTACCCCAGCGATACAAAGTTACTTAATTGAATCTGCACCAGAAACAGCTTCTATTCAGCAAAGCTTAAATAACTCTGCTCTCCATTTCGGAATTGCTTTTGGGTCCATGATTGGGGGTATTGTTATTGAAAATGCAACTGTTGAGATGAATGCAACGGTTGGTGGAATCTTTGTTCTTTTTTCTTTACTAATGTTTTCATTAACAATGGTTAATAAGAAAAAACATGCTGAGTCTTCAGCTGCTTAAGACAAAAAACATTATCACTGATCATTTTTGAGTAGGTTTATATCACGAACGAATCAGGTTATTGATATGACAAAAGAAAGTCTTTTACACTTAATCAGTAAAAAGACTTTCTTTTTCATTATCTATGACATCCTTCATCTATTTTGAAAAAAAGTAATGAAACCGGAATGCTTTGTCTAAGTACCTTAACAATCGGATTTGGGAAGATAATGAGTTTTTAATTGGAAATATAAAATGTTACGTAATACAATACGTTATTGCAGTCAAAATACCTAATTGCTCAATGTTTCACAAATTATCCATGGACTATTAAGTTGTAAGAACTTATATTTTAGGTGTAGAGAGAAATAGTTGGAAGTAAAATGATTCTACAACGGGAGGAAGAATGAATTATGCCGATGACAACATTTAAAGCTACTGCTCATTTACAGCAAGGTGTTCAAGTTAAAGTTAAATCTCGTGATTTTGAGATAATCATTGATGAACCAAAGGAATTAGGTGGAACAGATACAGGGATGAATCCTGTCGAGCTAACTTTATCCGCATTAGGTGCTTGTCAAGCTATCGTAGCTCGTGTATACGCTAGAAAGTTTAAAATTGAATTTGATGATCTTTGGATTGATGTGGAAGGTGACCTTGACACAGATGGCTTTATGAATAAATCTGATGTCCGCCGCGGGTATTCTGATATTCGTTTTAACATTCATATTGCTACAGATGCACCTAGAGAGAAAGTTGAGGAGTTTGTCGCGTTTATTGAAAAGACATGCCCGGTTGGGGATACCATCGCTAACCCAGTAAACTTAAAATTGAATGAGATTATTTTAGAACCGAGAAAGGTCCATGTGTGAAATTAAGACTCTTTTAAAACTTAAATACATTTCTCTATGGGCTGTACGAAAAGGATATTGTACAGCCCTGTTTTTATTGGGGTTTATTTTTCTATTGCCATATTAACCGCTTCGATCGCATGAATGACGGTTGTATCAAATAATAGAACTTCTGAATCCTCTTGTTTAACCAATAATCCAATTTCTGTACAGCCCAATATGATTCCTTCAGCCCCATTATCAACTAAACTCTTAATAACTTTTTTATAATAATATCTTGACGATTGTTGAATATTTCCTAAACATAACTCTTCATATATAACTTTATTTATCATTTCTCGTTCAGTATGATTTGGCACTAAAACCTGTATACCATTAGATTCTATTCTAGATTTATAAAAGTCTTGTTCCATTGTATACTTAGTACCTAATAGTCCTACAGTCGTAATATTTGATTTTTTTATTTGATTTGCTGTTGCTTCCGCTATATGTAAAATAGGTATGTTTATTTTTTCTTTAATAGTTTCAATTACTTTATGCATCGTATTTGTACAGATAACAATAAATTCTGCTCCTCCTTTTTCTAATGAGTGAGCAACATTCCCTAATAATTCACCAGCTTTATCCCAATCACCTACTGCCTGATAACGTTCAATCTCCTCAAAATCAACGCTGTATAACAAGCATTTTGCTGAATGTAAACCACCTAATCTTTTTTTTACTTCTTCGTTTATAATTCGATAATATTCAACTGAAGATTCCCAACTCATTCCGCCAATTAATCCAATCGTCTTCATAAGTTCCCCCCATTTCTATTTTGTTGTCATAATACTAATTATTCATAAGAGCATCAATTTAATCTTCTAATGCAAAAATAGTTTAAATAGACATGCTTTGTCTACTATCTTGATATGTTATTAATAGAATTAGCAGATCATAAAACGGAAACTCCGAAGACTATGTTAAATTTCCTTGTTGATTTCCGCTGCAGGCACTTAGCGATCGCGGGCGGTCCGGAAGCCTCCTCGTCGCTATCGCTCCTGCGGGGTCTTCCTTTGACTCGCTTTTCCCGCAGGACGTTGAATTATCATCCCCGAATAAACAGCGCACGAAGGAAATGCGAATGCATTTTCGAGGAGCTCGTACCTTCCGCTCCAATCAACAACAAAATAGCATTTTCAACACTGAGCGTTAACACAGACCTGTTAAAAAGGGAATTATTGGGTAATTGTACATAAATCAATAAGAAAAGGAATATTAAACCAAATGAATAGTATTTAAGATATACTTAATAGAGAAGTTTAGGAAAATATTAAAGGGGATAAGGATATGCAAAACGGGCTGTATATTTTATATGCTGTAATATTGGGTATCGTTTCATTTTTTACTGGTGAAATAGTCACGTTTGTGATGTTAGGTTTTATTTTTTTGGCCCTTAATAATATCAATTCAACATTAATGAAAATTTATAAAAACACTAAAAAAAATGAATAGCAGTAAAACTTTTAAAGTAACAACTAGGAGATTCGTGCTAATGGGTACGGATCTTTTTTCGAATAGAAAAATGAAACCGGAACACTAATTAAATCGTCTAAGTACGAATTTTGAAAAAAAGGGAGGTGAGCCGTTTTGTATTTGGAAGAGAAAAGCAACGCGAATTATGCATGTGTAAGAGATGAAAATGTTGATGCTGTGATAGAAGGTTTGATGATGGAGTACGGTACAGAGTTGACCTCGCTCGCTTTTTCTTATGTGAAGGACGCGGCACAAGCGAAAGATATTGTGCAAAATGTTTTTATTCGTTGCTATCAGCATTTGAATCAGTTTAAAGGTGAAGCATCAATTAAAACATGGCTATACCGAATTACAATTAATCAGTGTAAAGATTATTTGAAGAGCAGTTATTTTAAAAGGATTTTCTCGATTGAAAAGATGGAAAAAGTGGTGCGATCAGAGCAAAGTCCGGAGGCAGATTTGCTGGATAAGGACCGGAAAACGCAAGTGAAAAATATAGTTTTATCATTAAGACCAAAGTATAAGGAAGTCATATTTTTATATTACTATAAAGATTTTTCAGTAGAAGAAATATCAGTTGTTTTGAAGGTTTCTGCGAATACTGTCAAAACAAGGCTGAAAAGAGGAAGAGAGCGGCTTAAGCAGTTATTAGAAGAGGGGGGATTTGAATGGGAGGATATATGAACAGAGATAAGAAGGTTCGAAACAGTGAATTATTTGAAGAAGTATCATTTAATGAGGACGATCGCCATCAAGTACATATTGTACTTAAGGAAAGAAAGGTTCGACGGAATGTTTTCGGTAAAGGAAAGAGAGCTTTAGTGCCTGTGATCATTGGAATCATGATTTTATGTGCAGGGATCTATTTGCCATCTAATCCAGTATTGGCATTATCAAAGCTTCCTTTCTTTGAATCAATATTTCAATTTTTTGGAGATAGCGGTTTAAAAGATGCTACCAAAGAGAATAAGCAAAATGTTCAACATCAGAAGAGTGAAGATGGTATGAGCATGGAAATACAAGAAGCTGTTTATGATGGAAAAAGGCTTTCAATCAGCTATGTTATCAAGTCTGAAAAGCCAATCAAGAATTATACTAGCCGTATGGTGAATTTTTATATCCCATTCGACGGCTTTCAAAAAGGAGGATTTATGTCCAATGATCAATTTAAGCAAGTGTCAGATCATGAAGTAATCGGCTACTCGACATTTACATACACAGGATCAGAAATGCCGGATGATATCATGGTAGATTTTCTTTATAGAGGAACGACAGATTATACATCTGATAAGCAAAAAGAATTCAAATTTTTGTTTGAAGTTCCGGTTAAAAAGACCACTAAGATTGATACAGTAGTATTCAATAAAAAGAAAAGCTTTGAGGAAGAGGAGTTGAAACTGAAACAAATAAGCCTAAGCCCTATCTCAACGGTCATCAGCTTACAATATAAAGCTCCTTATCAAAATAATCCGGATGATGTGGCGATGTCTATTCGCCTGCTTGATCAAGATAACAGAGTAATAAAGGAAGTTCCTGATGGAATAGGATGGTTTGGTACACAAATAAAGGAAAATAATCGTTGGTATACATTAGAGGAAACAAATGAATTATTTGAACCGCTTGATAAGGAAATCAAAGAGATTAAAATACAGCTGTTTAATAACCAAAACCAAGAGGATATTTTAGCTAATACGAAGGTTAAATTAATCGCCTTGCCAGAAGCAAAGAACCAGCTTCTTAACCTTGGTGAAAGAGGGACGATGAAAATTACTGATATAAAGCAAGAAGAGGATTCTGCTGTGATCCGTTACGAATATAAAAGCAGCTTTGCCTTTTATCAAAACTTTTCACCGCTCGTACTAAAAAGCGCAGATGGAAATTGGCATCATGGCATTGAAATGGAACGAAAATATCTTGGAAATGAAACGTATATGGTAGAAGAAATATTTCTTGATCTTCCTAAGGAAAAGTTAGAGGTGAGATATCTGCAGCAGAAAGCACCTGAGTTAATAGAAGAACTGGAAATACAGGTATCATCTGACGAAATCAAAAAGGGCATCAAAGTACAATAACCAAGCTAGCGGTCAAAATGCTTAAGTCATTGACCGCTTTTTTCAGGAGGGACAAGAAGCTAGGTGCTTTTTCTCTATTTGAACGGCCTCGTAATTGGTAGACACAAATAATGATTATGGGGTTCGTTTATGTACTAAAGCTTTTTTATCAAAAACTCTTTATCTTTTAAAAACATCAATGTCGATCAAGCCAATAGCTGAATTCATATCATAAAAGCCATCAATTTTCATTTTATCCTCAGTGGTTAACTCTGTAACATATTGTTGAATATAATTCAGCCAGTCATTTTCTAACTCATCCACGGTTTTCCCATAAACTTTCTGAAGTCTTTCAAGCAAATTATCTTTATTATAAATTTGTTCAAATTTCTCTATACCATATGTATCAATTAAATAGGTGACAAAAGAACCCGAATGAGTGTAGCTGATCCATTGTAGAGTATAGTCTTTATAATCTAGTAATGTTGGGCGGAATAACTCATCATCCTTGTTTACATCGATTAATTTGAATAATGGAATGGCTTTATTATTATCAATAAAATATTTCATCATTTTGTGTTCAGGATAACTCTGTTTTCCGTATTTGTTCTCCATAAAGGTAGCGTAACCCTCTTGTGTGAAATAACCTTTGCTAGAATCAAAATTATCCCCATACCCTAATAAAGTGTGTGTCATCTCATGCACTAGGGGATACTTATTAGTCCTAATAGAATAAAGCTTAATTTCTGACCTCAACCCCCAGGAAACTTGATTTCCCTCCAATAAAAAAACATTTATTTTTTCAGACGGAACATAGTCCGGTTTTATTGATTGATGAACTACTTCATAAGAACTAAGGATTTCTTCCTTTATTGAATCCACTTTCTGTTGAGGGACTCCTATTGTATTGAAAATTTCAAATGTAATTTTTTTATCTTTAGTAATCACAATGTTTTCTTCCGTTTTTTCTGTATATGTATTTTCATTCGGTGAATTTTTTTTCTTTGGTACTGTAGTTTCATTAGAACACGCAGTTAGAACTAATATGCATAAAATGGCGTAAGTCAAACGATTCATAAAATCCTCCCTTAATAAAAGGTTCATAAGCGTCTAGAATAATATTAACATATTTTTCCTAATGAAATAATTGCTTCTTCACGGATGGGTGCATTTTTTATTATTGGCTGAAGGAATTATATGCATTTTTAATGAACGCTTGATCATGGGATACAAAAAAATCGTTCCATATTCAGCATAATAAAAGAGCTTGGAAATTCCCAAGCTCTTTTGCATTTACTTTAATTCTGGATCATTCGTTTAATTTTACTTTAAACTCAATTTGAGTTTCTATTTTGTATTCGTTCTTCCTTCAAAAAGTATGACGTGAACGAATTTGTCTAAATCAACAATAAGGCAGCGCCGTTTGCAAATGATGAAATGAACTTAATGCCAGTTTCCTGCTTTATATTCTCCCTTTCTAAATGGCAGCCACCAATTCCACTTTCCAAATAGCTTCATTAAGCTAGGGACGAGTAAAAGTCGAATAATGGTCGCATCAATGGCAACTGCAATTGCAATTCCAACCCCGATCTGTTTTACCGGCATGACATCCGTAAAGGCAAAGGCCCCTGTTAAAACAATCATGATAAGAGCGGCTGATGTAATTATTTTACTCGTCGTCGCTAACCCCTCAACGGTTGCACGGTCATTGTCAAATGAATTCGCATACTCCTCCTGCATTCTCGAAATAAGGAATACCTCATAGTCCATGCTTAAACCAAACACAAGACTAAAGACAATGACAGGAATGATAAGGGCAATTGTCCCAGCCTCCAAGCCAAAATGGCCGTATTGGAATATATAGACGAGAATGCCAAACGTCGCAGAAAGTCCAACAATGTTCATCAATATCGCTTTAATCGGAATTAAAATCGACCGGAAGGCAAGCATCAAGATTAAAAAGGTCGAAACAATAATGACAGTAAGAACAAGCCCAATTTTATTAGCGATCTCATCGAATATTTCCTGATTAAATTTTGGCTGACCCCCGACCAAAAGGTCGAAAGAGGTGTCCTTCTCTGATAGATGACGTACCCAATCTTGTGCTTCATTTGAAGCTCCCGATGCTTTTAGCGTTACAGGAATGAACAGCTTATCATCTTTTACGAAGGAATCCCATACTGGTTCAAGAGTCGCTTTCATTTCCGGTGCTGCCCATGCTTGCTCCCATTCCATAGGCGATTTGATCCCGCTTAAAGAAAAGATGGTTGTCACCTGATCGACAAGTGAATCATTCAGAAAATCATCTTCTAATTTCTGTATTTGTTCTAAGCCCTCTAAATCTTGCCAACCTTCCTCACGCGTCGCTACGACATATACAGAGGATTTCTCTCCAAGTCCAAATTCATCCTCAAGTATTTCATATGCTTGGCGTGAGTCATATGATTCAGGTAAAGAATCGATTTGCGGAATGGTTAAATTCATGTTCCGAGCAGGGATAAGAGCAATACTTAATAGAATGAGCGCCAATATTGTTATCGTAACAGGACGCTTGATTACACCATTTGCGAAAACGCGCCAACGATTCGTACCATTTTGCTTTATTTTCAGTACTTGCCATTTATCAATTCGATCACCTAACACAATTAATATTGCAGGCAAAAGCGTTATCGAACTAAATACCGCCATCGTGACAACAATCATTCCGCCAATCGCGATATTTTGGAATATATCTACTTCAATGAATAACATTGCTCCAAGTCCAATAAACACACAAAAGGCAGAAAAGATAACCGAACGTCCTGCCGTTCGAATCGTGGTGGAGACCGCTTCAAGCGAAGTGGACTTTTTCCGTTCTTCTCGATATCGACTAATAAACAGCAAAGCAAAATCAATGCTTAATGCAAGACCGAGCATTGGAATAATATTAAGGACAAAAATAGAAAGATCGACTTGACCACCTAAAATCGTTAATGTCCCGAACGAGACAATAATCGTACTTAAACCAATAATTAATGGGATGCATGAAGCCATAACGGTTCCAAATGCAAATAAGAGAACAATAATGGCAATCGGAAGACCAATCGCTTCAGCAATCATCAGATCTCGTTGACTAGCCGTATTAATATCTTTTGAAATCGCAGATGCTCCAGTTAAAACAATCCCTTTTTCATCTCCGATTGCGTCACGTATTTTTGTTACAATTTCGGACATATCTGCATCTTCATCATCGAATTGAAGCATCGCATAAGAAAGATGCTCTTTATATAATGAAGGATCTTCCAATGGCGAAACAATTTGAGATGTAACACCCATTTCCTCAATTTTTTTAAGTGTCGCCTTTATTTTTTCATCACTCACTTGATCAAAAACAAGAAACATTGTCTCTACAGGCATATCAAATGTATTTGCAGCGATTTCCATTACTTCTTCATGCCCCCCATCCATCCGAAACCCATCGCCTTGAAGCATCGAAGGAAGGCGGATAGCGAAAAACGCCATCACTACTGTGAGCACAACCCAAGTGATCAAAATATATTTATAAGCTCCCGTTACAAACCGTGCTAGAGTGCGCATACTCTCTTTCCCCTCACTATGTACGAATCGTTTTCCCTTTTTATACGATTTCTTGATCCAAACCAACATATTTTTTATTAGCTATAATATATTTTTTTCATGAGCAGATAACACAATATTCGTTGATGGAGTACCATATGGCATCGCTTGATCAATAAAATGCTCTAATGTTTCGACTGATTTCGTCGCTACTTTAGCAATATAACTAATTTCTCCAGCTACTCGATAGCATTCGAGCACATCTGGATGTGTGTAACAAAATTGAGCGAGATTTTTACAATCCGTCGATTTAAATAAGACTAGCGCAACGATTGAACGTTCAAGCTTATTCAAATTGATTTTAGCTTGATAGCCTTCGATCACATTCTGTTCCTCTAACTTTTTCACTCGTTCTGCAACAGCTGGTGCCGATAAGTGGACATGAGAAGCGATTTCCTTCATCGGCATCTTTGCATTTTGCTGAAGCCGTTTTAATATTTCATAATCAATGTGGTCCATTTTCTCACCTTTTTTTATTAATAATTTTAACGATTTTTCAAGAAATATAAAAGTATATATATGAATATTCCTTTTTTGCATTATGTAACTGGAAGACCTGCTTATTTACAATTTACTATAAAGGAGGCGTTCTAAATGACAAAGATTTTATTACTGCTAGCAAATGGGTTTGAAGCTGTAGAAGCGAGTGTCTTTACAGACGTATTAGGGTGGAACAAATGTGAAGGCGATGGTTCTACGGAGGTCATTACAGCGGGGTTACATCCTCGACTACAATGTACGTGGAACTTTCAAGTAGCTCCTGAAAAGCTTTTGGATGAGATCGAATTAGAAGAGTTTGATGCACTAGCCATTCCCGGAGGGTTTGAAGAAGCTCACTTTTATGATGATGCATTTAGTGAGCCATTTCAGAGAGTGATCCAGCATTTCGATTATCATAAAAAACCGATTGCTTCGATCTGTGTGGCATCCTTAATGGTTGCACATAGTGGTGTTTTACAAAATCGAAAGGCAACCACTTATAATCATCCAACTAGCAAGCGATTAGCACAATTAAAACAATACGGAGTGCAAGTTGTGAATCAACGGATTGTCCGTGACGAAAATATTATTACATCTTCCAATCCCGGTACAGCTTTTGATGTGGCATTTATGCTGCTCGAAATGTTAACGTCCAAGGAAAATACAGAGAAAGTTAAGGATTTAATGGGATTTTAGTAGTTTAACAGGGATTCAAGGGGATTAAGGAAATCTTTTAAAAGCTGGTGCTTCAATAGCAGAAAAATAAATGATACTGTCGAACAAGGGTATTCAGTCGGCAGGCAATCATGGCTTAAAGTAAAAGCTCAATAGGCAGATGACAATTTTATCATACAGGTTGGCGGAAGAATCTTTGTTGTTGAAGAAGGGTATTGGTGTTAATGCTTCAAGAACATTTTGTTATGAAAGTCTTTCTAAGACTAAAGGTGTAGATTTATTCAATCGAATTCTTGATTCATTTATTTATTTTTTAATCTAGGATTAAGGTAGATGAAAACAAGGAGGAAATGCAAAGTGAGGCATTCACATTTATATGAAACACATATTAATACAAAAGATTTAAGTAAGGCAGTAGAATTTTATCAAACGTTAGGTTTGGAACTGGCACACATCATTCCTGATAGGAAAGTTGCATTTTTTTGGCTGGGAGATCCGTCTGAAAAAGCACAAATGCTAGGGATATGGGAAGTACCAGATCATCAATTTTCACGCTCTCACTTTGCTTTAGGCGTAACGTATGATGAATTACTTAGTGTACCTGAGTTTCTTTCTAACTTAGGAATTGAATTGTCTGCATCCTTTGGTTTAGATACGAGTGAACCGATCGTACATACTTGGATGCCTGCAGCAAGTTATTATTTTGCAGACCCTGATGGCAATTCTTTAGAATACATTACTGTTCTAGATCAAAACTCTAATTTAGAATTACCAATCATGCACTTAAGCAAATGGGAAGAAATCAATACAGTAAAAAATGTTAATAACCAGGAAGCATCACATAAAGTTAAGGATTGATCTTTTGTTACTAACTAGAAAAATCTGTTCAAACTTTATTTAATAAAGGGATATTTAAAAATAACAAAAAATCCCTTGTCTGACTGTTGACAATTATAAGAAAAAAGTGGTAATCTTCAAGAACACTAAACAATATTTTACAGGAAAAACAGAAGCTAAACAAAGGAGGAATGGGCAATGAGAGATTTTAATGCTTGCTTTATAACAATTAATTTAATATATTGTCCATACCTATTTTCTGTAAAATTGTGAATTCATAACGAGAAGAAAGGTATGGGTGCGACTTCTATACCTTTTTTGAGATGCATGCTCTTTTTGAGGGTATGCATCTTTTTTGTTGGGATTTTTTAGTGAATTGCTATAGAAGGAGTAGATGATGATGTGGATTAGACAAAAAACAATGATTTTTAATAATGTGTTGCTGGACAGTGGGTAGCTATGTTCACAGCTTGAGAGAGAAAGAAGGTTTGATAAATGTTTGATGTATTAGTGAAGTTGGGTTGGTTTTTTAAACAGTATTGGAAACAATATACCATTGCGATTATCTTGTTAATGATTGCTACTTTCTTAGAAGTAATTCCACCGTATTTACTTGGCTCCATTATCGATATTTTAACAGCTGGCGAAATGACAAAAGCGATATTGGTTCAATATATACTCATATTCGTTGCGATTATTGTCTTCGGTTATTTTTTGAATTTCTTGTGGCAATATCGTTTATTTGAAGGGGCTCTTAATCTTGAAAAATTAATGCGTCGTAAATTAATGCTTCAATTTTTAAAAATGACGCCAACATTTTATGAGAAAAATCGTACGGGTGACTTAATGGCGCGTGCGACAAATGATTTAAATTCTGTTTCATTAACAGCAGGATTTGGGATCATGACATTAATTGATTCTACTTTATTTTTGGGCACCATTATTTGTGCGATGGGTTTTATGATTTCATGGAAATTAACATTCTTCGCTATGCTGCCTGTGCCTATTATGGCTGTGCTCATTCAGTATTTAGGTAAGCTTGTACATGAACGATATATGAAGGCCCAGGACGCATTTGGCGAACTAAATGATAGTGTTTTAGAATCTGTTGCAGGTGTACGTGTGATTCGTGCTTACGTTCAGGAGAAGAAGGATGAGGCTAATTTCGCTGATATGAGCGAAAAAGTGTACGAAAAAAATATGTATACAGCTAAGATAAACGCTTTATTCGGACCAATCACGAAAGTTGGAACGGGAATTAGCTATGTCGTGGCACTTGGTTACGGAGCATTTCTAGTATCAAACGGTGAAATGTCGGTCGGTCAGCTCGTCACATTTAATGTCTATTTAGGGCTTGCAGTATGGCCGATTTTTGCCATTGGCGAGTTAATCAATGTCATGCAGCAAGGTAATGCTTCACTTGATCGTGTACAAGAAACCCTCGACTACGAAGCAGACGTTCAAAACACGAAAAATCCGGTTGCGATTCCGACACCGAGTACAATTGGATTCGATGATTTGATGTTTCAATATCCAACAAGCCAGGTGAAAAACCTACAGCAAATCTCTTTGTCACTTGAAAAGGGAGAGACGCTTGGGATTGTTGGGAAAACAGGTGCAGGAAAAACGACGTTCCTAAGACAATTACTACGCGAATATCCACTTGGTGAAGGTCAATTAACGGTTGGTGGGATTGATATCGCCTCGCAAACAAAAGAGCAGATTCTTGATTGGATCGGATATGTACCACAGGATCATGTGTTATTCTCACGTACAATTCGAGAAAATATTTTGTTTGGTAAAGAGGATGCAACAGATGCTGATATGGAGAATGCTATTCGCCTTGCATACTTTGAAAAGGATTTAGAAAATTTACCGATGGGGGTTGAAACCCTTGTTGGTGAAAAAGGGGTTTCTTTATCGGGGGGACAAAAGCAGCGTGTGTCGATTGCGCGTGCCCTTATTAAAGATCCTGAAATATTAATTCTAGATGACTCACTATCAGCGGTCGATGCCAAAACAGAAGCTCGTATTATTAAAAATATTCAAAAGGAACGAAGTGGCAAGACAACGATCATTACGACACATCGTTTGTCTAGTGTGCAGCATGCAAATGAAATTATCGTCCTAGATGAGGGACAAATTACAGAGCAAGGAACACATGAAGAGCTTATCGGACAAAATGGCTGGTATAAAGAACAATTTGACCGTCAGCAGCTAGAAGGAGGCGGGTCATGAGTACGAGTAAACGATTATTGAAATATGCTTTGGATTTTAAGCGGCCCATTTTTCTTGGATTATTTTTCTTAACAGCCGCAGTATTTACCGATCTTGCAGGTCCATTCATTGCAAAATATATTATCGATGAGCATATGACAATTGGAAGAATTGAAATCAAGCCGATTGCTTGGCTGCTTTGTTTATATTTTATTTTAGCCATTGCAACAGCTATTTTACGTTACTTTATGTTTATTTATTTGCAAAGTGGTGCAAACCGTGTTGTACAGAAATTACGTCAGGATGTATTTGGTCATATTCAAACATTGCCGATTCAGTATTTCGATAATCTGCCAGCTGGAAAAATTGTGGCCCGTGTCACCAATGATACAGAAGCAATAAGAAATTTATATGTGACAGTCCTTTCTAATTTTGCAACAGGCCTTATTTCGATAGCAGGTGTATATATTGCGCTATTTATATTAAATTGGAAATTGGCGATCATTGCCTTAATCTTGCTTCCAATCGTCTATCTTTGGATGATTCTATATCGAAGATTTGCGTCGCGATACAATAAAGTGATTCGCAAAAAAATTGCTGATATTAATGCCATGATTAATGAATCCATTCAAGGCATGACCATTATTCAAGCCTTTCGTCGTGAAAAGCAAATGACGAAAGAATTTGATGAAATGAACGATGAACATTATGCCTATCAGCGAAAATTATTGTTATTAGATTCAGCAACGTCTTTTAACTTAGTAAATACGATTCGTCTCATGATGTTTTCGATTTTTATTATTTATTTTGGGACACAATCCCTTACGACAGCAGAGATTGTGTCATCAGGTACTCTATATGCTTTTGTCGATTATTTAACGAGACTATTCAATCCGATTACGCAAATCGTCAATCAGTTTTCACAGCTAGAACGCTCACTTGTGGCAGGGAACCGGGTGTTTGAAGTGTTAGATACAAATGGGGAAAAGGTATCGCAAGAAATGATGCCAAAATATGATGGGCATGTCCTATTCGAAGATGTATCATTCGCTTACAAAAACGATGAATATGTTTTGAAAAATGTATCTTTTGAAGCGAATCGCGGTGAAACAGTGGCCCTTGTTGGCCATACGGGTTCTGGAAAAAGCTCCATTATGAATCTACTATTCCGCTTCTATGATCCATCTAAGGGTAAGATTTATATTGATGGTATCGACGTAACGACTGTGCCAAGACAGACGATGCGCCAGCATATGGGCATTGTTTTACAAGATCCATATTTATTTACAGGAACGATCGCGTCCAATGTCAGTTTGAATGATCCAAAAATTACACGGGAAAAGATAGAAGAAGCATTGAAAGCAGTTGGTGCGGAACGAGTTCTGAGCCATCTCGAAAAAGGAATCGATGAACCTGTTATCGAAAAAGGAAGCACACTCTCTTCTGGCCAGCGTCAGCTTGTTTCCTTTGCACGAGCACTCGCCTTTGACCCTGCGATTTTAATATTGGATGAGGCCACATCCAATATTGATACAGAGACAGAAGAAATCATTCAGCATGCGATGGATGTTCTTAAGAAAGGACGTACGACGTTTATTATCGCACACCGTCTTTCAACCATTAAAAATGCCGACCGTATTCTTGTATTAGATCGTGGCGTCATTAAAGAACAAGGTACGCATGATGAATTGCTGGCTCATGGCGGCATTTATGACCAAATGTATCAAATGCAGGCAAAATCACTACAAGTATAAAGATTAGTAAGAGGGGAAGAGTTTCTCACTATATCTCAGCCAAATTATAGGAATGAAAAATAAAGTATTTTTGTTATGAGGAATGCTTTGCCAAGGAATTCAAACGTTGAATGGTCTCATGAACGCCTGATGGGACCACTTCGCCATATGATTTAAGCATTTAGTGGTCTCATGAACGCCTGATGGGACCACTTCGCCATATGATTTAAGCATTTAGTGGTCTCATGAACGCCTGATGGGACCACTTCGCCATATGATTTAAGCATTTAGTGGTCTCATGAATGACTGATGAGACCACTTCGCCATATGATCTAAGCATTTAATGGTCTCATGAACGCCTGATGAGACCACTTGGGTATGTAAGTTTCATTTATGTAACGCATAATAATATTTAAAAATTCTAAAAATGGGGTTATTCTCTTTGAAACAGCAACTATACTCATATTGTTTAAAAGGCGATATTAATAAAGCTTATGACTATCTGCAAAGATTGGATGAAAATAAAAGCTTAGAAAAGCTTACAAAAAAATTCTACAATCGCTTTTTTTCTGAGAAGCCAGTATTTCAATATAAAGTAAAAGATACATGGATTAGAAGTATCATCAAAGTATATAACCAATACTTTATTTCCGTATTAACCAATAAAATGAATAAGAAGGATGCTGAAAGTCTATTAATGAAGCAACTAATAGAGTTGTTACCAACCAATGAGACTTTTGGTGATATAGATTCTGTTGAAGATCGATTAGCTGAAGAGTTTAAGATGAAAGGTTTCTATTTTCTTGGAGGAGTTACTCCGCCTTTTAGGGGTCCGTACATATGGGGGAAAGAAGAGTCAGTTGAATATGAAGTTTCACTTCCGACTGGCTCTAAAAAGGTAAATGTCATTTTTATGTCAGATTTTATTATGCAAAGCTGGCTGCATTTTGCTACATTTGGTGGAAGGACAGCAGGGGGATGGGCAACTAAAAATGCGTTGTATTGTGTAAAAGAAAGGTATGAGAAAGTTCTAGATAAACCGGATTTTTTATACTCATACCTTGCTCATGAAGCACAACATTTTTCAGATTATGAAGACTTCCCCTGCCTACTTTCTCGAGACTTAGAGTACCGAGCAAAATTAGTAGAGCTCATCTATCACCCTTTAAATAATAAAGTTTTAATGAAGAAGTTTTTATCAGATGCAGACAATAATAAAGAAAATCCTCATCCTTATTCAAGTTTTGTCATTTGTACGAATTTATCAAAGGCAATCTTTAACCAAGACTATGAGAGTAATCTTGAAAAATGGAAAAAAATCGACTCTCACTTATTAAGTAAGTACGCTAAAGAGCTATTTCAAAGACATACCGACCTACTAAACAAACATGGTAAAGATAAAGTAGAAGGTGTTATATAAAAAAGGATTCTAGAGTATTAGGTTAATATTATAAAAGGATAATGAAGGGACGTAATAACAAGTGGATATTAGAAAACCTAACGATTTAGAGCTTAATAAGGTTATGTTACTTTCTCCACAAGCTGTATTTGATGGCACTTTGGGTGAAGTAAAGCCGACAAATGAAAAAATTAAACATCTTGTTGAACCGCTACTTGAAAAGGGTTGCTATTATTTAATAGCAACAGAAAACGATCATTTAATGGGCTGGATTCTTATAGGGGCAAGCAAAGATCAATTTACCGATAGGATGAATGGATTTATTTATGAACTATTTGTTTTAGAAGAATTTAGAGGGAACGGGATTTCTAAAAGGTTAATGAAAACGGCCATTGACCATCTAAAACAAGATGGATATCCTGAAGTTCGACTAAGTGCATTTGCAGGGAATCATGCTATTAAATTATACGAAAAAATGGGCTTTAGCATAAGAACAGTTACAATGAGCTTGCCGTTATAAGTAACTGGCTTCAATAACATTTGCCCAATGCATGCACATTAAAGGTGGTTTGAAAAAAGCCAATGGTTATGGACAGCTATAACAGTGATTCCTCTTCTTCGTAACGGTTTCGCGTAGGTTAAGACTTTGCCCATTTCTGTAATAGGTGCTTTTTCACGAATATTCCCTAGATCTTTTGGAGGTGTTTGAAATTAATAAAAGGATAAGAGTAATTCTTGGATTAGTTGGTAGCTTTATTTTATGCCTTTTTGGAGTATATGGTTTAGTGAGTGAGAATCCAATATCAAGTTTAGCATATGCCCCTATAATATTAGCGGTCGGTGGCTTTATTGGATTTATTGGAGGTATGATTGAACTTAAAAAAATAAATGGTGCCTAAACAAACAGATGCATTCCTTAAAAGAGGGATGCTTAATTTTTATTAAGAAAATTCATTGATCCATAGTGTATGCTTGCTCCAACAATTGTAGAGGGAGTCTGATTAAATTGGAAAGACTATTAGAACAGCTAAAAAAAGCTGGAGTCCATATTATGAAAAATGATTTTGATATTCTTTTAGAAAATTTCAATGATGAATTAAATAATTCCAGTGAAATAGACGTTCTTATAAATGGGCTTATATCGAACATAACAAGAAGTGAACATAAAAAAATATTATTAGAATGTCCTATGACTCTCTTAAACAATTTGAGCAATACGAAAGAAAAAATGAAAATCGTTGGTGAAAGAGTAATATTTACTAAGGATTTTTCGGAGCGATTGGCTATTTCGGTTCCACCTTATGAAGTATGGTCAATAACTGAGCCGAGGGCCATATCGTTTTTATCTGAAGTGATGGGTGTAGATAAAACAGAGAAATTTCTTATGAGTATGAGAAGTGAATTACCAACACAAGTGAATAAAATGTTTACTGTCTATGTCATTGACAATGACCCTATTGGTGTGGTGTTTCCTCATATTGAACCTGAAACAGATCAAGAAGGACGGATTTTTTGGATAGGAATTCATCCTAAATTTCTTGGAAAAGGATTTGGAAAGGACCTGCATTTAATAGGGTTATACAGGTTGCATCATGAATTTAAGGCAAAATCTTATCTTGGGGCAACAAAAATAGAAAACCTCTCCATGAGAAAAATTATGAGTGCAAACGGATGCCATCAACATAAAAATAGTGTCATATCATTGGAATATTCCTTATAGAATGTGAGGGTTAATAAATGAGACAGATTATAGCAATGGGTGGAGGCGGTTTCTCAATGGAGCCAGATAACCTTCTGCTCGACCGGTATATACTAGCTCAAGTTAAGAAAGAGTTGCCAAAAGTATGTTTTATTCCTACTGCCAGCGGAGACGCAGCAGGCTATATTGAAAGATTTTATGAGGCATTTAAAACATTACAATGTCAGCCATCACACTTATCGTTATTTGAGCCCAACTTTGAAGATTTAGAGCAATATGTACTTGAGCAAGACATTATATATGTGGGTGGAGGCAATACGAGAAATATGCTTCTTTTGTGGAAGGAATGGGGATTAGATAAAGCTTTGAGAAAAGCGTATGAAAACGGGACGATTCTTTCTGGACTAAGCGCTGGTTCAAATTGCTGGTTTGAAGAAGGACTAACAGACCCAATAAACGCACCACTACATAAAATAAATTGTTTAGGTTTTTTGAAGGGAAGCCATAGCCCTCACTATGATGGAGAGGAAAAAAGGAGACCCTCTTATCATCAATTAATCTTAGAGGGAAAAATGCAAGAAGGCTATGCAGCTGATGACGGAGCAGCGTTACACTTTGTAGATGAATCTTTAACTAAGACTGTAAGCTCAAGGCCAAAAGCGAAGGCTTACTTTGTTAAAAGTGAAGGTCGTAGAATTATTGAAACCGAATTGAACACCATTTACTTAGGTGATAAATAGGAAGTTTCTTCAACGAATGGGGGTGTTACTAGAAAAGTAGTAATGCTCTTTTCTTTCTTGAAGTTACGTGGCAGCCAAAATCACAGAAAGTGAATTTCAGTTGTATGAGCGAAGATAACTTACCAAAATCATCTGCTATAATCGCTACAAGAATTGAGTACCATAAGAATGACTTATGATTTAAAAACTATGTGTCTTAAAGGTGAATAAAATGACTAAATTTACGAAATGGGCAGATATGGAGACTGAATCAAAAATAATTAAATGTAGTATAGGGAGCGTAATATTTCTATCTATTGTAATAGCAGCACTTGTTCTTTTTATGATTGCTAATTTTCTTTTCAAAATTTACTTTTTGGATTATCGATTTGATGATGGAGAATTAGAGCCGCCTATTGAGCAAACTGTTTAGTCGGCGGGTCAAGTCATATATAAGATACTGGCTAAACCTTGTTCATTTTCCATGACTTAGGGTACGATTAATATAGATAAAAACAAGAATTATGTAAGGAGGGAAACTATGCAAGAAACTACAAAACAAGAAATCTATTCTTGGATAAAATCAATTGCATTTGCTTTCATTATCGCTTTTATTTGTAAACAATTTCTTTTCACAACTACGACTGTATTTGGTGAATCAATGGAACCTACCTTTCAAGACCAAGATAAAGTGGTTTTGAGCAAAACGGCTGAAATTCAACGATTTGATATGATAGTGTTTGATGCACCAGATGTTGAGGGTGAACACTATATTAAGAGGGTAATTGGCCTTCCAGGAGATCGTATTGAGATGAAAGATGATGTTCTTTATATTAATGGGAAAGCAATAGAAGAACCGTATTTGATAGAAAATAAAAAAGATAATCCATTTAATAATCTGACTGAGGACTTTTTATTGGAAGAAAAAACAGGAAAATCCATTATCCCTAAAGATATGTTATTTGTAATGGGAGATAACCGTTTAGTGAGTAAGGACAGTAGATTTTTCGGACTTGTTCCCTATGATTCGGTTATTGGAGAAGTGAAATTTCGATATTATCCATTAGAAGAAATCGGCATACCTAAATAAAACAGAAGTAGGAGTTGCTAAGGTTCAAGGGAGATTGAGCAGATAGCAGCTCTTTTTTTTTTTTTATTAGCCAATGCAGATTTTTGGAAGAAGGATTTAATCTTTGTTGTACAGAAATGTAGTAAGTAATGAATTTTAAAATGGGTGGGATAAAATGACAGGGCAAAAATTTGTAGATTCAGATACGAAAGAGGCAATTGAAGAGCTTCTTAAAGTAGTAAATCACCAAACTGCCTGTACTCTGGGCTACAGATTGTACTGAACATGTCATTCATTATTTCGAACAAAAGTATCCGCAAGATGAGCGACCTAGAAAAGCGATTGAGAGGCTAAATTAATTAAGAGTAAATTGGCTTGATATCAAGTTCTCTCGACCAAATAGGTAATAGACCAAATATGAAGAGAATAGGAATAATGTGGGACAGGGGATTTGTATGGATTTCAAAATTGTATTTTTCGATGTTGATGGAACGATTACACACCATGAAGATGGCAGTATTTCAAATAATACTAAAGCAGCAATAAAAGCATTAAAAAACAAAGGAATAAGAGTGGTAGCGGCAACAGGAAGACCGTTATCTATGTGCAATGAAATAAGAGAATTGGGAATAGATACCTTCATCACCGCAAATGGCGGGTATGTGAAGCACAATCAAGAGATTATTCATAAAGTGCCGATGGATAAAAATATCATTCAAGAAGTGTTTGATTTTGCATACACAGAGAACCATGGTCTGTCATTCTTCACTGAAGATTTTAGCATGAACGGTGTGCAAGGTACTGAAATCTTAAAAGCATTAAAGGAAACTTTGTCATTGAATGATTATCCTGCTATCAATAAACATATTTATAATCAAGACGTATATCTAATGTGCTTGTATGCCGATGACAAAACTGCCCAGAAATACATTCAAAAATTCCCGCATCTAACCTTTAAAAGATGGCATCCTTTTGTGTTGAATGTATTGCAAGAAGAGATATCAAAATCTTTAGCGATCATAAAAGTTTTAAAGTATTTTGGGATTGATCAATCTGAAGCAATAGCGTTTGGTGATGGAGATAATGACATAGATATGTTGGGACTAGTAGGACTTGGTGTAGCGATGGGGAATGGGACTGAACAGTTAAAAAAAGATGCAGATTTCGTCACGAAAAAATCAAGTGAAGACGGGATCGAGTTTGCATTAAAAAAGTACGGGGTCATTTAACCATAAATGGGGGAGAGTATGAATATCATAAAAAACATATCAATCCTTGTGATCTTAATGATTCTATTATCATCTTGCAGCACCTTCAGACCGTTAAGTGGTTGCCCAGATAGTGAAATTGAATGGGTCGATATGGTAATGATCAATGATATAAAATATCAGCATCATTTTCCTGATCAGACTGATGGGAATATTCCTCTATCAATTGAAAAAGGCAGTGAGATTGGGAAAGTAACCTACAAGATGGCGGATAGTGCATGTAGTAATCACAAGACAAAAAATGGTGATGCTGCTTATTTAGAGAAGGGCACACCAATTTTTGAAATAAAAGGATATCCATCTTCATTTGTCGTCGTAGCGAATGATAGGGTGTTTGTAGCAGAAGAAAATAAAAAGGCCAAAACCGCAGGCGAATTATACGCAATGGATCAGCTGGTGAAAAATATTTATATCGAAAGTACAGAAGATGGGAGTCGAATGCACACTTTCTCGCAATCTTCAAAAGATAAATTTCTAGATGCCTGGTATCAATTAAAGTTAGAGGATGTAGAAAAATTATATAAAGAGGGGAAACAAGAAGGAAAACGTGTTTTCTTAGAGATTGAACTAAACAATGGAGTCACCTTTAGAGAACTTTACTGGGCTGATTCGAATACATTTCATTCTGGAGCAATTGGAAACAAGGAAATAAAAGAAATCATTGATCATGAATTATCAAAAAAGAAGTAAAAAAGCATTCAGGGCACTGTCCTTGAATGCTTTATCACTTTATTCAGAGTGAATTTCCTGCACACGGCCAATCTGTCCATCGGTTAGCCTAACTTTAATACCGTGTGGATGGGTGCTTGATTTGGTGAGAATATCTTTCACGATGCCTCTCGTAAGCTTCCCCGTTTTTTGATCCGCTTTTAAAACAATATCAACAGGCATGCCTGGTAATACGTCCTTCCGGTTTTGTCCGTTCATTAGACACCCATTTTTCTGCGGGTATTGCTTGTTTTTTTGGTTTGCTGGCTTTTTAATTTTTTTGTTGAAAGGTCGCCATGCGCTTTTCCTTTACCAGCGGAGGCTTGGTTCTTTTTGTTTTCAAGCTGCTGCTTCATTGCCTCCTGCAGGCTGATTTTCTTTTTAGGTGCTTCAGATTGATTATTCTCAGTCATAGAATCTCCTCCTTTTTGAATATGATATTTAGTCCAGTATAATCTATTTTCACTTGTTTGTGAAAGAACAACTAGATCAATTATTGACATTATATTATCGTTTTCTACGTTAAATCATTTAAAAATATTGTAGTGATGCAGGAGTGGGTAACAAATGAAAAAACATTCCTCCTTCATGTAAAAATTTGTTAATATTAACACATCTAATATAAACAAAAAATTCAAAAAATCAAGATTTTTAAAAGTCATTCTACTTTCGAGGGGTTGTGCAATGAATAATAAAGCTGTTATTTTAGGTTGCAATTATTATATTGGTTTAAGTGCCATTCGTTGCTTAGGTGTGCACGGGATTCATACGGTGGCAGTGGATTATTCTAGTGAACATAATTACGCTGCGGATTCTAAATATTGTTCAGAGAGGCTTAGTGCTCCCCATTACAAAAATGAGAAAGATGATTTTGTTCAATTTTTAATAGATTATGCAAAAAGGCAAAGTGTCCCTCCCGTACTTATTCCATGTCATGATTCATACGTTGAGGTCATTGATCAACACCTAGAAGAATTAAAAGAATATTATCTGATTACGCAAACAGAGCAGGGACTTTGGACAAATATAATGAATAAAGAAATATTGAATGAAATAGCAAAGGAAAAAGGTGTTCTAATACCAGAAACAGTACGTGTAGAAGAAGAGAATTTCATTGAAAAAATCGAAGAAAACATAAAATATCCTTGTATTGTTAAACCCACTGATTCACCTGCATTCGTCGCAATATTTAGACGGAAGGTTTTTAAAGTCCAAAATAGAGAAGAGCTAGAAGCAGCGATCAAAAAAGCGAATGATGCTGGTTTAGAAGTCATTGTACAAAGAATCATACCAGGGTTCGATGACCATATGTACACGTTTGATGCCTATTTAAATCAAGAATCGAAAGTCACACATTGGGTTAGTTGTCAAAAATATCGACAGTTCCCAATTAACTTCGGCGCTTCCGTGTATACTGTTCAAAAATATGTTCCAGAGCTGTATGAGATAGGTGCGAAGTTTTTAGAAGATATTCATTATAAAGGTTTTGCAGAGATTGAGTTCAAAAAGGATGCCGAAACAGGAAAGTTTTATTTAATTGAAATCAATGCGAGGATTACGACCCTTAATAACATGCTCAATAAAGTTGGCGTTAACTTTCCTTATATAACTTATTTAGAGCTAACGAAACAAGAAATTGGAACAAAAGCAATAGAACATGATACTAATATAGCGTTTTGTTATGCGTATGAAGATATTTTAGCAATAAAAGATTATATGAAAACGGGACAACTATCCATTCCACAAATTATTCCTACATTATTTAAGAAAAAGACATATGCCATATGGGATTGGAATGATCCTAAACCGGCCATTTCATTTTTGAAGATGATGAATTCAAAGATGTTTAGTAGACTCTCGAAATCATAGGGGGATGCCAAAAGGGTAATCAATAATATGTTTGGTTTCTTTTTTTCATTGAGGGAGGTTTGTTGAAGGAGAATTCAGCAGGAGTTATAGAAAAGGAGTTGATTCCAATTAAAACAAAAATTAATCACCCATTTATCTATTTTTTGATTGAACCAAATGTAGTTATTGTCTATCAAATTAAAACAAATAATTATTTAACCATATCAGATATGATCAAAATTGACGTGTGGTTGACGTATGAAATAAATAATAAAGTTGAATTTGAGAAATTTAATCACGAAGAACACCAACCAGTCGAAGGAAGAGGGTTCTTTATAAATCAGGAAGATATGAACAAGATGGTGGAGGAAATAAATAAACATATTCAAAAAAAGCGATATTTAAAGGGGATGGGGAATCAACTTGGTGCGGTCCATATCGTTAATTCAGAATCTGCAGCCGGATCTTTAAGAGTAGGTCTTGAAAGACCAAAGACTGTAATTGGATTTCCAGACTCCTTTTCGATTGGACCATTGTGGAAATTAGATGAAAAAATTGGTCAATCATACCGAAAAGAATGGTTATTTGAAAATATTAATTTTGAGCAGGAAGACTATGAATATGAAAATAAATTTACCAATACATTGCGTGAGATTGAGGATATAGCAAATGATGTTCCAATCTATATTTGGTATGGGAATAATGCTGATGAACAAACTGGTCTCCGTCTTTTACTCTATTTATTGCGAGAAAAGACAAATGAGATTTTTCTTATGAACTCAATAGAACTCTATGTGAGATATAGTGCTACCGAAGAAGAGCAACCTATTTTCCATACAGGCCAAATGGCTTCAAAAAATTTAAGACTATTATTTGAAAATAACAAAGAGAACAAACCATTATCAGATAAAAAGCGTATTCAATTTCATAAGGAATGGGAAAAACTGTCCCAAACTAAAGAAGTGTTACGTTTATGGATAGATGATGAAATTAAAGGTGTACCAAAACATCATTATGATCCACTCATCATCGAAACAATAGGAAAGCTGCATCATAAGCAAGGTACGAAAGATTTTATTAAGACTGGAAGTGTGATTGGCGAAATATTGACTCAAATGGATTCGTATATAAATTATTCCTTTTTAGAATATAGGATTCGTCATTTAATATACAGTGGGGTACTCGAGTTAAAGGGAATACCCAAATCAATGAGACATTATAGTGTAAAACTTCGGTAATTCTCGGCGAAATTGGTGAAGTGACAAAGTATTCAGAAATAGAAGGAACATACAGGTGGTGGCTTCCATGAAGTATTTGGCTGTACTTATTATCATTTTATTTACTTTATCTGGCTGTAATAATGGTTACGATTCGCTGGAAAAAGCAGTACAAAGTCAATGGAAAACTCCGATAGAAATCATCAACCAAGATGAAGATAAACAATTAGTCTACTATTTAGACCAGACTCAACATATCTTGGGTGTTTATCATTATGAGAAGGGAAAATACAGTTATGACAATGAACAAAGTGTAGGAATAACATTTGAATCAGAGAGCGGTTTACCTTTTTTTATATCAGCTAATTATTTTGAAGGTGTAGGTAATATAATTCATGGTGCAATTAAAACAGATAAATATGAAGTAGAAAGGTTTGTTATTGAATATAAGAATGGAGAAACTCAGGAAATTAAAGCAAGAAACAATACATTTATTACTGAATTTCCATCGTATCTAACAATAAGTGCAGTAGAATTTTTGGGGAAAGTTGAAAATGCTTATGGTTATGATAAGAACAATGAAATTGTTGAAAGTTGGAATTAGGTATTCTACTTTAATAAATGTAGAAAAGCCGGAAGAAAAAAGGCAGCGCTGAATCAAAAATCAGGCTGCCTATTTGTGTGTAATTAACTAAATTATACCACTATTTTTTACGAATTATCAGTCTTTCTTTTTTCCATTTTGTTGGTAGTCTTATACTTAACACTAAAGGGAGGTAGATTTGATGATTGATTATAGAATAATACCAAGAGAAAACTTTACTGACAAAATTGGGGAACTTGTGTCTATGCTTGAACATACAAGAGCAGTTACACTGAGTGAAATTTCTAATTTAAGCCAAAGTGAATTAGATTATTTACCAAATGAAGGTTCGAATTCTATCGGTTCTCTTTTATTACATATTGCGTCGATTGAGTTTGTTCATCAAGTTATCTCGTTTGAAAAAAGAGATTTGAATGAAGACGAATATTTAAAGTGGGGATCAGCTCTGGAACTTGGAGACAAAGCGAGAGATGTGATTAAAAATCACTCTCTTGAATATTATTTAGATGAATTATTTCAAATTAGAGAAAATACACTTACATATCTGAAATTGAAGAAAGATAGCTGGTTGTTTGAGGAAAATAAGTGGGGTAATGGTGTTTCTTATAATAATTATTATTTATGGTTTCATGTTATGGAGGATGAAATTAACCATCGTGGACAGATTAGAACAATTAAGCGATTGTTGGAAAATAATAAATAAATCTTATTCAGCTAAAGAGCAGTTTTATAAAACAAGAATAGTATGAAGTGATGGAAAAATAGTGGTAAAGAGGAAGGGGGATTTTATGGCTGAAACGATTTTAATTATTATTTTGATGATTCCCATATATGGTTTGGTAACTTGGTCTTATTTTTATCCTGAAGAAAGTTTATTATTTGGGAAAAGATGGATGTATAAAGAAGAACCAGAGCTATCCAATGAAGTTATCCGTTATACTAAATTCGCATCAATGATAGTGATGATTGGATTACCCATTTTTGTAATTGGTTTCATCTTTGATATTTACTTTCTTAGACTTACGTTGGTGGTAATCCCTGTATTAGTGGTACTTGGGGCATTTAAAATATTCACAGATGAAAAAGATTCTTAAACTATCGGTTAGCGATACTTCAATATCGAAGATCGTTTTTTTTTTTTTTGTTCAGCGAACAGAGTAGGTTAATGGAAGTATTTACCTATTCTACTTAAGTTGAGCGATTAATTTTTAATGGTAATACTAAATATATATATTATTAAGATAGGTTGTTTTCGTAAAGTTTGTTGTTTTTAATGCACTTTTATTTAACTATCTGAGTTGATTGGAGCGGAGGGCACTTGACTCCTGCGGGAATGGAGGGAAGCGTGAGACCCCACAGGCGCAAGCGCCGAGGAGGCTCACGTCTCTCCCCGCGGAAAGCAAGTGACCGCAGCGGAAATCAACGGGCAAAATTTGAAGGCAAAAGCAACAATATATGCGAAAAGAGCCTTAAGATAAGTAAGGAGCGACAAGATAGTTCGAACTTCTGATGATTTTGATATATATTAATAATTGTATGTATAATGTTTAAATCTAGATTTCCTACATGAATCTAGTCTTCTTTGGAAATAAAATGATTATGAATCCTTCTAAACGATCATTCGTGTAAGACAATTTTAAAAAAAGGAGAGGGGTTATCTCATGGGAAAAATCGAAGTAGGCGAAATCTTTACAAATGACCAGGGCGAGGAAATTGAAGTGCTAGCAGTGGTAAATATGGAAGGGACAGAATACGTTGCAGTCGGCTTTGTGGAGGATCTTCAAGAAGAAATCGAGGAAGACATTGATATTTTCTTTTTAAAGGTCAATCAGGATGGAGACTTCACAGCCATTGAAAGCGACGAGGAATTCGACAGAGTTTCTTCAGCTTTTGATGAAATAATGCAAGAAGACTAATACTTTATAGGACAAAAAAGGGATTATGAAAACCTTGCTAATGCAAGGTTTTTTGTTGTTCAGCAATCGTGCACCATTCTTTCATAAGAAGTCGACTTTATTGATAGGTGGAGATTTTTAAAAGTGTTTAAGCTCTAACGGGGGCATTTCTACAATAAGTGGAAACGCTTTTTTATATTGATCGGCAGGTTATTTTAAGAAGGATAGTGGTGTCCTAATACAGAAGATATTCAGCAAACAGGTTTAATTGAAGTAGTAGCTGCCATTTTGGTAGCTTTTTTTATTCGACAAACAGGGTAGACTGTTTAATTCAATAAATTACCATTTGTTTCAACGGGAATAATCGTTATAATTGGTGTAAAATTACACTATAAGAACTGACTTCTTTTTGTTAGTTTGGAATTTTAATGTGTACATGAAAGGATGAAAAAATATGTTAAAAAAATCGATTATATTTGTAGTTGCAATAATGTTTATACTGGTGATTATTTATAATTTCGCCGAAAGTGAAATGGTACATACTGGTGTAGCACCAGATAATTATAGCTTTATGGATGTAATAACATATATTTATCATGGTTTAATCTAAGCTGCACATAAGATATCAGAATTGATTTATGCAGGATGAAGAGAAGGATGTTAATTTATAAATTCCTTCTCTTTTCCTAATAATAAAGCGATCTCTTCTCCAAGTTTTTGAATTCCTTCTTCAATTTTTTTGTCTTCAACCTGGGAAACACTCAAACGGATAACATTTTCCTTTTTATATAAGGGTAGATACATACCGGTCGCATCTTGGATAAGAACATTCTTTTTCTTAAGGCTATTTACGAGATGAGCTGCCTTAATATTGGAGGGCAACTGAATGGTTGAATAAAATCCAGATTCGGCACCAGTATATGAAACATTTCTTGGAAGATATTTATGAAAAGCCTGTTTAAGAATTTTCCCTTTTTCACTATAAACTTTTCTCAGACCTTGTATATGCGCGTTATACATGCCGCTTTGCAGATAAATTTCCAAGGCTCCTTGAGTTATAACAGGGGTATGAACATCAGCTGCAAATTTTGCTTGGGTAAAAGCTCCTAAAAGCGAATCTGGTAGTACTACTGCCCCGAGCCGTAAGCCTGGCAATAAGACTTTCGAAAAACTTTTTGTGTATATTACTCTCCCCGAAGGATCATATGCAAACATAGGATCAGCCTTTCTCCTTGTATCTAGATCTCCCATATAATCATCCTCAATAATATATACATGATATTTTTGTGCCAGCTCTACGATTTTCTTCTTTTCCTGATTCGTATAACTATATCCGGTAGGATTCTGGAATCTTGAAACGGTATAGAAAAATTTAATTTTCCTTTGTTTAAAAATCTTTTCTAATTCTGTAAGATTAATTCCATCCTTTGTCATTTCTATTCCGATTGCATTCAATCCACGGGAGCGAATGGAATCAATAAAACTAAAATGGGTCGGTTGCTCAACACAGATTTCCTCTTTCTCATTTGGAAAGGCTAGAGATACTAGAATATCTAATGCCTGCTGTGAGCCAGAGACTACAGCAATCCTATCTGGAGATGCAAAAACTTGAAGTTCCTGTAGTTGCTTTGAAAGCTGAAGACGGAGTGACGTTAGACCAAGAGGTTCTGAGTATTGAAACATCTCTTCTTTATACAGATCGATTGCCTGATTCATACAATGCTGATAATCACGATAAGGCATATTCCATCTGTCAGGACCTGCGGATGAAAAATCAATTAATTCTTCAGTTAGATTAGGTTCTAAATTACGGGTACCCACAAGAAAATAACCACTTTTGGGAACCGAATAGATTTTGTGTTCTTTTTCCATTTCACTGTAGGCTTTTACAATCGAATTTATACTGCAACCAAAGGTTTTTGAGAGTGCTCGGATTGAAGGTAACTTTTCACCAGGCTTAAGATGTCCATCTGATTTTTGACCAAGTATATAATTTATTATTTCTTCATACTTTCTCTCCATAAGTAACCCTCACATTCTATCGCAGATTAACGGGCTGTAAGACCCCCACTTCAAGAAGTTGAGTTAAGAGTAAATTTCTAAGTGGGGGGGTCAACAGCCCGTAAAAGCCCGATTGGTCCAACTAACAATCAGTGTGGGATGAAGGAACCCCCCTACTGATTGAAGTTTCACTTTATCTGTATAGGTACAGATAACAATTTTATCATCTTCCAAAAAATAAAAGTCCCATATAGTATAAAATTAACAGAAGAGTAAATTTTCTTCATCAATAAAGGAGGCTATTTATGAAAATGTACAAATCTAAAAATGGTTCAACAAAAAAACTCTTTAACGTAGCAGCATTCTTTTTAATTCCAATCATTTTGGTTTTTACATGTCTATCAACAGTAACTAAAGCAGAAGTGCAAAAAACAATGAAACTAGAAATTGAAGGGTTGTTTAATGGTAAAGAAGGAACAATGGTTCTTAAGAATTTAAAAAATGATAGCCTATATGTATATAACAGTGAAAGAAGCACAAAAAGGCTTACACCAGAATCAACATTTAAAGTGCCTAATTCTTTAATAGGGTTAGAAACTAGTGCACTAAGAGACGAGTATGAAGTAAAACGTTGGGATGGTGTTGTAAGGGAATTTGAAAGTTGGAATCGTGATCATTCATTAGCTTCAGCGATGAGGGAGTCAGCTATATGGTTTTATCAGGATATGGCAAGGGATATAGGTGAAATAAAGATGCTAGAATATATGAACCAAATCGGGTATGGAAACGGAGATATATCAGGGGGAATTGATAGATTCTGGCTCGATAGTACATTAAAGATTTCAGCAGTGGAACAAGTTGATTTCTTGGAAGACCTTGTAGAAGAAGATCTCCCTTTTAAAAAAGAAAACCAAAAAGTTGTAAAACGAATGATGATACAAAATGAACAAGACAATTATACGCTTCATGGGAAAACAGGAACAAGACTTTCGGATATGGGATTAGGATGGTACATAGGATTTATCGAAACAGATAAAGAAACTTGGGTATTTGCAGTAAATCTTAATGGAACTGGAACACAAGCAAAAAATATTACAATCGAAGTATTAAAGAAAATGCATATTATAAACTAGATCTAGCAGTCAAAAGTATTTTTTCGATAAAAGATATTTTAGAAATAAGGTGAATTTGTGAAAGAGTACTTTTATACAAAGGTTTTAGCTAGTTTGGTTGGAATAGTAATGACTATCTTGGCAATTATTTTTGGTTTATTTGCTTTAATTGGTATAGGATTATCAAACGCATGGAGTAGTGAGAACAGTACTTCTACAACTCAATACTCCTCTGTTTTTCCCATCTTTGTCATGATATTTTCTATTGGTCTATTTACATTCATTGGCTCGTTAAGACTTAAAAATAAAACATGGAATATTATCTATATTGGATTAATTGTACTTATTGGAATAGGTTTTATAATCACGTTTTTTGTAATTTGGGGGGCAATAGGATTAAAAATTGAAATTTTTATTTTATTTATTGGATTCCTATATATATGTTTAGGGTATATGGCTTATAAAAAAAGATAGAAATAATATTGCCTTATATGTTAAGGTCACATTTATCAAAAAGCAGTATAAATAACAAAATAACTAACAGTCAATTTAGCACATAAAAACGTTAGGGGATTTTTCCAGGCGTTTTTTTTTTATCGAATATAATTTTTGTTCTTCAAATAAAGCTCTTCGTTAGTGCCTTATGATACTATAAAAGTTTTTTAGCTCTTAATAAATCCTTTAATATTTCGCTTGAGTCTAGTGTAGCAACTTCTCCAAAGAACATATTAAAAGTAATCACATCCCCTTTAGGTGAATATTTTACGGATGATGCGTTTAAGTCATCATATTCATCTGTTTTGAATCGAAGTTCCCATCCTCCTTCATTAAAAGGAATAAAATCTCCGTTCTTCCACTTTACGAGCCAATACTGATTAGTTGCCATTTTGTATTTTAAATCTTGCAAAAGTGCTTGAATCTCCTGAGCATTTTCCGTTAATAATGTTTCTACCCCATCTATCGTTACATACACTTCTTTAACTTGTTCAAATTCTTTATCCTGCCATGGCCTTTCCTTTTCAAAAAGAATATGTCGGACATCATCATCAACATAATTCCAATCTAAAAATAAGAAAATACCACAAATAATAACTGAAATAATAATAAAAGTTTTCTTCATATCCCTTCCCCCGAATTAAGAATATTTTTTTAACTAAAATGTATGTCAACGAAGGTTAGCTCCTAGTTAGTCTTAGTATAGCCATTCACTATTTATAAATTAATTTTAACATTAATTTTCCATTTCTCTTCAAAACGTTTGATATTTAAGCCCCTTATTTTTTCTGCAGGAATAAATATTTTTTTATTGAACTAGCGTAAACATTTAGTTTAAGAAACAATAAAGAAACCTTATATTGACACAAGCGTCTAATAATGAAAAGGAGGAGTGCTTTTGAGAATAAAAAAATGTTTAATTACTGCAATAATTTGTGTTTTTTTTATACTTGTTCTTTCTGGTTGTAACAATAGCAGTTCTGAAAATTCATCAGCAGATTGGTCTGCTTCATTTGTTGTTTGGGATGGTTATATTTATCATTTAACTGATGAATATGTAGATGAAATAGATGGAGAAATTGGAGTAGTAACAAAGTATTCAGATAAAGAGGGTACATACTCTGGCAACTTCTCTAATGTATATGAAAAAGGTACAAAATATTTCGCTATAAAAGGAATAAATACAGAAGAAGCAATAGCTATTCAAGAAGAGGGTGGGAAATATAGAAAAGTAATAAGGGAGGGAAAATATGGCGAGAAGTAATTTACTGTTAAGCTAAAGGCTGAGCAGAAATATCTGGCTAACCTTATAATACGAAGGATGCATTAATCCAAGAAGGATTAATGCATTTTTTGTTGTAATTATTTAGCTTAGGGAGCAGTATTGTTGAATTAGAGTATTATTAAAAGTGTAGAAAGGGAGAGAAAAATGAAAATATCAGTAATCTACCCTATACTTTACCGCCTTAGAATAAGCCAAAAGCGACTTTTCCGTTTTATTCGAAATATGAAGGAGAAAAGTAGATTTTCAAAAAATTTAAGAAAAGACTCTTATTCGTTTACTTGTAAGAAACATCAATCACTTTTAAGAAGAAAATTAGGTAATAGCGACCCTCAACTTCAAGAAAATAAAATTACTAATTTAAAACTTGCAGCTAATAAAATTGACGGTATCATAATTAATCCTGGAGAAATTTTTTCCTTTTGGGAATTAGTTGGGAAAACAACTAAGAAAAAAGGATATATTGAGGGAATGCTACTTTCAATGGGTGAGGTCAAAAAAGGTACCGGTGGTGGGATCTGTCAATTGGCCAATCTCCTTTATTGGATGGTACTTCATACTCCATTAGAAGTAGTAGAACGACATCATCATAGCTTTGACCCTTTCCCTGACGAAGGAAGAGTTCTCCCTTTTGGGAGTGGTGCAAGTGTGTTTTACAATTACATAGATTTAAGATTTAAAAATCCAACGAATCAGCCTTTCCAAATTAGAACTTGGGTAACAAGTAAACACTTAAAAGGGGCAATTTATACTGATAAAGAATGGGAGTTTTCTTATCATATTCAGGAAAGAAATCATAAATTTATTAAACAAAACGGCAAAACTTTTCGAAAAAATGAAATATGGAGAAAGGTTGTTGATAAGAGAACAGGAAATTTCATAGATGAGTCCTTACTTATTAAAAACTTTTCAGAGGTGAAATATGAAGTATCTGAAGAGAAATTGAGAACCTATAGTCTTTAAATAAACGGGTGCGCTCTACGAATTAAGTGGAGCGCTTTTTTAATAACGGAGCCGTTTGGTTTAATAAGGAATAATAAGCGCGATACCTAATCTATGGGAGCATATTTTTAACATAAAAATAATTCCTGTTATATATTTACATCTTTAGAATTAAAATATACAATACAGTTAAATAAATTTAACCGGTTAAAAAGGAGATTGTATAATGAATCAAAAACCAATATTAGTTATTGAAACATACGACCAATTAAAAGCGATTAGTGATCCTCTTAGAACAAAAATGCTTATTTTTTTAGTAGAACAACCTCATACAGGACATATGCTTGCAAATGAATTAAATCTTTCTAGAGCTAAAATCCTTTATCATCTAAGGGAATTAGAAAAACACGGGATCATAAAGCTGGTGAAAAAAGAAGAAAGGGGAGGAAATATCCTAAAATATTATCAAGCAGTGGCAAGAGGCTTTATTCCAGCTGATCATTTACTAAGTTACGTTGAATCAAAAGAGGCAACTAGACAATCATTTTTAGAGGTCATAAACAGAGCTAAAACAAGAGTGTTAACAGCTCCCGAGGAGTCATTTGAATTAAACTCATCTAATGTAGAAGAATGGTTAAATATGTCTATTCAAAGAGAATTCTCTTTAAGTAAAGAAAAATTTATAAAGTTTACTCGTCAATATAGAAATTTATTAGATTCTCTAATAGATGATGATTCAGATGATGAAGATAAACAACTTTATTACATTATGACAACAGCCTTCCAGATAGAGGAACCACTATTTAACAAAAACAGCAAATAGTTAATGGAGGAATCTAATTGGAAAACCAACAAGTGTTAGATGCATCTAATCACAAGTTTTATTTTGTAGAATTGTTAAGAAATCGACCATTTATTCTCTTATGGTTATCTAGCACAGCATCTTTTCTGTCATTATCCACATATTTATTTGCAGAACAGTGGTATATCATTACCGAATTGAATAAAGAAGCTTCACTTGGAATTGTCATGATGGCAACTATGATTCCAAGAGTCCTTTTTATGATTATAGGTGGTGTTTGGGCTGATAGATTAAAAAAATCACAAATTATGTTTATTTCAAGCTTGATAAGATTCTTAATAGTACTTATCATGATTTTTTTCCTTGGAATGAGTTGGTTACAAATTTGGCCATTGGTAGGCTTTGCATTAATATTTGGTATCCTTGATGCCTTCTTCTCTCCCGCTAATACATCATTACTTCCCATTTTGGTTCCAAAAGAAGGGCTGATACGAGCCAATTCATTGATACAGAGTTCAAATCAAATAGCAATGGTTTCCGGTCCAATGATTGGAGGGCTCATTCTTGCTGCAGGATCTTTTATCCATTTGTTTCTATTCGTAGCTCTTTTACTCTTTATGACATCTCTTTTCTCTCTACTTATAAACGAGAATGAAAATATAAAACTAAAAAAAAAGTCAACCATCTCAGAGTTAAAAGAAGGAATTGCATATGTTAGAAGTATGCAATCTCTAAAAAGTATGTTAATAATCCTGGTTATTATCAATTTTCTGTTCTTTGGTCCTCTATTAATGGGGATTCCTCTCGTTGTAGATAAGGTAATTCAGGGAAGTGCTTTAGATTTAAGCTTTCTTCAAAGCTCATACCAAGTTGGTATGCTTGCAGGAGCATTAATGATAGGAGTATTAACGATTAAGAAAAAAAAGGGGTTAGCTATCCTATTAATGATAAGTACATTAGGTATATTGCTTACGTTTCTAGGACAAATAGAGAAAATTTGGCAGGGGGTGCTTTTATTAATTTTAATGGGTTCGCTTTCATCTTTTATTAATGTGATGTTAGTAACTTCTATACAAGAAAAAAGTCAGAAAGATAAAATTGGAAGGGTTATGAGTCTAGTAAGTGCATTCTCTAATGGGCTGGTTCCTTTATCTTATGCCTTCGTTTCTTTAGCTCTGGTTTTTAATTTTGGTATATCGCATATAATGATGATCTGTGGTCTAGGAATTACTATAATATCTTTTGTATTTCTTGCAAAATCGAAAGTTATTAAAGAAGAAATATAGTACATGAACTTTTTTATTAAGTTATGTGTGGCTTTGATCAGCTACTTTTTGGTTAGGTTACAGTGGCTGCATTTCTGTAATAAATGATATGAGTTTTGTATTTCCAGCTAAGTTAATGAATAAATGTATTTAAACAATAGTGGGCTTTCTTTCAAGAAAGAACATTTCCCATTTTATTAACTACAGAAGGAGGTTTGGTTGAATAACAATTCCATTACTATATGAATAATATTAAAATTATCTTATGTACATGGTAAAGCCCAAAATGAAGGAAATGCTTATTTCAAGTCTTATTAATCTTTCAGGAAGTGAGCAAATGAAAAAAGAAAAGCTAATTAAAAAATATGATAAACAGGTAAAAGTGTATGAAAATAATCGTGCTAATCAAAAGCTTGCTGGATGGAGAAGTAAAATAATAAAAAACGCATACGGAAAAGTTTTAGAGGTCGGAGTTGGAGCTGGAGCGAACTTTCCTTACTATGATAGGAATAATGTTGAGGTAACTGGAGTTGATTTTAGCTCGGAAATGATTAAGAGTGCCAAAAGAGCAGCATCAGTTTTTCAAGTGAAAGCAGAATTTATACAGGAAGATATTGATGAGTTGATATTAGAACATAACTCTTTTGATTGCATCGTATCAACCCTTTCACTTTGCAGTTATCCTGACCCAATTGTAACATTAAGTAAATTTAATAGTTGGTGCCGTAAGGATGGGATCATACTGTTAATGGAACATGGTCTGAGCTCTAATCCATTACTATCCTTTACTCAAAAAATGATTGACCCACTATATGCTAAAATATCTGGGTGTCATTGTAACAGAAATATCGATAAGATAATTGAAAAATCGAATCTTCAGGTTGATCATATCGAACGTTATTGGTCAGATATCATCTATTTAATACGGGCAAGACCCTCTAAGTAACAGTTCGATTCTAATTAAGCGAATAGGCGATACTTGAATAACGAGGATCGCTTCTTTTCTTGTTCAATTAAGGGGCAGATTATTTTAATAAGATTTTACAATTAATACAATAATAAAATAAATAAATAAATTAAAATGTGGTAAAGGGGGCGGTTGTATGAAAGAAGAAAATAAACCATTTAATGATGTAATAGACCACTTTAACAAGATAGAAGGAAATGCTGCAAATGTTAGTAAGAATGCTGTAAAAAAGTTGCCAAAACCATTAAAATATTTTGGGTATTTTATGGCTGGCTTCTTATCAATATCTATCTTGTTAATGATAATTTTAAATTTATTACAATAACTGAAACTTGAATTTTAAGACCGTCTGAAACCATTTGGTAGTTTTTCTTTATTAAGGTAACGGTAGGTCAAATTTCTCCAGCTGGCTATATTGGTGAAATTGTTATTGTTTATGAATTTCGAGACAAAATGTTTCAAGCAAAATCAATTGATTTCAATATACTACTAAACTTAATAATATGAAAGAAAGCTCAGAAGAATACTTTTCATCGTTGAGAATATATACATAAATAGGAATCTAACTATGCATTTTCTGGTGAAGGGAGAAGTCTCATGAATAAATTAGTAAATGATAATCTGTATGAAATGAGAAATAATCTACTAAAGGAGATTGCTTTATTAAGTGATGCTCAATTTAATAGTAAGCCTGATATGAATATGTGGAGTATAGCACAGGTTTGCCATCACTTAGTTTTAGTGGAAGAGGCATCTATAAAGGCTATTGCATGGGGATTAAAAGAGATTGATAGTACTCAAAAAGAGCGTAAAAACGTTCAACTTATATTATTGGATAGAACGAAAAAGATTAAAGCTCCAAAAATCGTTGAACCAGATGTAGAACTATTTGAAGTTCAGCAAATAGTTGATTTGTTAAACGATTCGAGAAAAAAATTGATGACTTTTCTTAGCACGATAGAAGATAAATCCATATTGGCGGAAAAATCAGTGAAGCATCCTGCTTTAGGTGAATTACCTCTTGATCAATGGATTGAACAGATCTATTTGCATGAACAGCGACACATAGAACAAATAAAAGAGATAAAATCACTTTTAGACAACTTGCTGATTTAGTGGAGCCTTTAACAACATACGATTCACTTAATTACTGGATTCCCGATCACTCAATAACCCGGGCACACGCTCGGATTAGGCGGCCATCCACAACCTACATTTAGTGTATACCCAAGCGGAGCTGGGGTCTCAAATCGAAGAACAAAGTGGTACGCTTGTGGATGCCTCTTGTGGCCACCAATGTGTACATGATCCCCGTTAAGAAGCATAACACGTGGGGTTGCAGGGCATCTTCCCTTATCATTAAATCCGTTATAGAACAACCCATGACAATTCACACAAAATTCCCAATAAGGTTGTTCATTAGAATAAAGCTTTGGGGCATCGTGCTTTAGAACAAAATGATATGCTTGGTCGTGGCGCTGATGGACACCGCCAGCGGGGCATGTTCCCCCTGAATATCCGTTAAAAAACATCCCATGACACTTTACACAGAACTCCCAGTCAGGTTGAGTATATTGATTACCAGGGATACTATGATTGGGCGTGTAATTGTAACCCATTCCTGTTCGTGGCTGTTTGTGGCCACCTCTTCCGCCAGGGCACCTTCCCTTTTGAGCGTATCCGTTAAAAAACAATCCGTAACATTTTTCACAAAAAGCCCAATCACCTTGAATAGCCAAAACTGCTCCCCCCTTAATAAGTTTATGAAACTTCGATTTTTTCACCAATATATGTTTTCGTTTTACGTTTTGTGTATCGATTGTGCTGGATTGTTTTATAAAAAAGGGATTTTCTTACAAGTTTTACGTATATCCTGCTAATGGTAGCTTTATTAAAATGTGGGGGGATTTAGAGATTGTAAAGCAAAATTTCCCTTTATAATTAGATCCTTGTTTTGTAATACGATTCTTAGTGGCTGTAAACATACCTGATTCGAATACACTAGGTCAACACTAGCGAAAACTACAAGTTTTTTAGGAACATTAAATCGATCTATCTCACCAATTTCAGAAATAATCGTTGCCGCGATCTTTTCTCCGATACCTAGGATAGATTTGATGATATTATTCTTCAATTTTTTAGTGAGAGTGTCTATCTCTGCCTCTAACTTTGAAAAATGCTCTATGTTCTGACGAAGAATATTTATATACATTAATAAGTGAAACCTATTTGAAAATATACCATTAAAAAACAAGCTAAACGATTCAATCGAATAGTAAATTTCGTTATAATTATAAATTAAAGGGGGTGCTTACAGATGGAGAATCACGTTAGATTGTCTGGTACTTCTTCCACTCATGCAAAGCCTATTATTGGAAAGGCGATACTTTGCATGGGGCGAGACATTTAATTTTATCGCTGAACAAGCTTTTCTAATATTTTGGCTTTGCACCTTATTTTTTTCAAAATCAAAATAAGGGGCGGGCAAAATTGAAATATATTAATGCAAACAAAGTTTTACCTGAAAAGCTAATCATGGAAATCCAAAAGTATGTCCAAGGGGAAACCCTTTACATTCCTAAGCCGGAAACGGAGTATCGGAAATGGGGAACTTCAAGTGGCGGGAGACGGTGGCATGATCGCCGTAATGCTGCTATTAGAAATTCTTTTATTAGTGGAAACAGTATCCAGCAACTTGCTAAGGAATATTACCTCTCAACTGAAACCATTAAGAAAATTGTTTATTCACATAAAAAGTAAGTGAAAAGCACTGGTGAAAATTCTTCATCAGTGCTTTTCTGTGTAAAAAACGTTTCTAAGTCATTTTCTCCATTTTAGAAGCTAGCTGCATTTTTTAAAATAAGTGTAAAGAGACATCAGTAAAATGTTAGGAGAGACACGTGATGATCGAAAAATTTATTAAAAATGAACATTTAAATTTTATAAAAAAACAGATTGCTTTGATTAAGGACAGCACCAAAAAGAATGTACCCCCGACCGTTTTGGCTGCTGTGATCGACTTAGCCAATGCCAAAATCTTGGATCTCATTCCAAATGCTTCATCGGACCAACAAGAAATACTGGATCTTTCCAGACTGAAAACAGATGACGAGTATGAGCAATATATCCAGCATCTTTCGGACTTTTTGCTGCCTTTTCCAAAAATCACCGAGCAGCAGCTGAGAAAAATGTTTCCGAAGAATAAAAAATTAAAGCTGCCTGATTTATCACAAATAGACCACAGCCAGCTGACCTATTTAAGTTGGAACGATCTAAGAGCCAATAAAAAATTTATTGTATATCGGGTGGATGGAAAGATGGTAGGCATTGAATGTAAATTTGCACCTACTAGTAAAAAAAATCTTTGTTCCTTCTGCAATTGCTTTGGTGAGGTTGCCTATTTTTCCACTGTAACAAAAGCCAAAAAACCTAAAAATCCGGATTATTACAAGTCCATCGGCAATCTTATTTGCGCCGATAGCAACGAATGCAATAATAAAATAACCAATGTTGAAAATTTAACAACTTTTCTAAAGGACTCACTAGGAATGTGAAAACTTCACAAGTAAAAGAAGAATCCACTTTGATCATTTTTTTCAAAATGGATTCTATGTCTATTGCTGTATGTCATTTCTGGCTTAATTTTTCTAACCACTACCATGTTTTTACTCCAATCCTTTGTAATGAAACTAAATAAAATAGTAATAATGAATAATTCTCTTACTATTTTAGAAATCCTGAGCTAGATAAATATTATTAGAGGAGAAAGTCCATAAACCTCTAATAACCATCTTACTGTCCCATAGTATCGAAAGTAACCCGAAGAGAAAGGAGGAATAAACAATGTCGTATCCATTCGATTGCATTACCAACTTTATTTTTGTGGAAACCGAAATTGCTCTAGCAGATGTAATTTTAGTTTTTGGTGGTAACCATCCTCAACTTAAGGAAAAAGCTCTTTCTTGTATAAACAAGGATTAGCGCCGTGCATACTTCCATCTGGGGGATATAATCCATACGCTGGAACAACTGAATGGGATTACTTACAAAAGATTGGCATTGCAAATGGAGTGCCTGAAGAAGCGATATTAAAGGAAGATAAAGCACAAAATACTTTTGAAAATGCACGTTTTTCATTGGAAGTTCTACGAAAAATGGGAATACAACCTAGAAAAGTTATAATGGTCTGTAAAGCGGGACGCGCCCGTCGAGCATTACTATCTTATCAAGCGGAATTCCCAAAAGAAACGGAGTTCTTCGTTTCTCCCGTAATCGATAGGTATGGGATAACCAAGGAAAATTGGTTTTTGTCTGAGGTTGGAATAAGGTCGCATTATGACTGAAGTGGAGAAAATCGGTAAATACTTTGGTCGCCATATTCCAAATTGGATTAAATAGAACTTGGATTTTGTCTATGTTAAATCACTAATTGGTGCAATGATTTAAGACATATCTACCATTCTTGGTTCATTTTTCATGTCCGATTAGCAGAGCCGTTAAGCTAAAGGAGGAAAATCCTTTAATAATAAAGAAAGTAGTAAAGGTATTTAGAAAAATCACTTGGTAGCCTATTAGGTTCATATAAATATAAAAGAATGTCAGGCCGTCATGTAAAGACGGTCTTTTTGTATAGGTACAGAATTTTCAAGATATTATTACTCCTAATGATAGTAAAATTTTGTAACCTTTCTTGAGGCTTAAACGATTAATAAATGAATACTTAATTGAGGGGGGAAAAAGTTGCTGGATTTTGAGAACTTGGAAAAAAAGATTATTGAAATCTATCGTCTTTACTATTTAGATGTTTATCGATTTCTCACTTGTTTCACTGGAAATCAAAATGATGCAGAGGACTTGACTCAAGAAGTGTTTATTCGTGTATTGAACAATTTATCTAATTTTAGTCCTGGTAACTTAAAGACTTGGATTTTTTCGATAGCAAAACATACTGCCGTTGATCATTATAGAAAGAAAAAATTCAGCTCAATATTTAGTGATGGATTTTTTAAGCAAATGGTTTCAAACGATTTGGAGCCTAATAACTTAATTGAGCAAAATGAAATGAAAAAGCTTGTTCATACAGCCATTTCAAAGTTAAAACCAAACTATAGGGCTGTAGTAATACTAAGAGGTATAAATGAATTTTCAATTAAAGAGACATCTGAAATCCTACAATGCAGCGAATCAAAGGTAAAAGTAGACTATCATAGAGCATTAAAAGAACTTAAAAAGAAATTAAACATTGATGCAGAGGAGGTTTTTGGAAATGCAAACTGATAAGGAATTGTTTGATCTAATTAAAGAAACTTATCCACTTAATCCTAGTACAGATTTTGTATTAGATACATCTAATAAACTTAGACAAACCGCAAGGAAATTAAATAGAAAAAGAAGAATTAAAAAATTTTCATTTGCTTCAATTAGTATAGTAATTTGTGCTATTGCTATGTCATGGTTTTTCTTTTTTGGCGGTACAGACGTACTTAACAATAATCATAAAAACCTTGGAAAAGGATATATGTCTTCTTCAGTTAATGAACAAGAGCCTTTAGTCTATATATATCAATCACATAATACTGAATCATTTTTTTCAGAATCTAAAACCAAAGAACCTAACAATGCATTTCATGAAACGAAAAATATCACATTAGTTGGAGAGAGATTATGCCAATCATTAAAAAAGAGTGGTATTAATTCCATTCATGATGAAACCAATATAACGAAGATTTTAATAGAAAAAGGCTTACCGTTTAGCGACTCATATAAAGTCTCAAGAAAACCTTTAGAAGATGCCATCGTGAATAATAAGTCTATTAAAATGGTATTTGATATACACAGAGATTCACGAAAAAGAAGTGATACTACCATTGAACTAAATGGAAAAGATTATTCCAGAATTGCATTTATAGTATCCAGTTCAAGTATTAATTCCGATGAAAACGTGAAGTTTGCTGAAATCCTTCATGAAAAAATAGAAAAAAAATATCCTGGTTTATCTAGAGGAGTGATTGTTAAACAAAATTTAAAAAAACAAAACACCTACAATCAAGACGTTATAGAGAATTCAGTGCTGTTAGAAATTGGTGGAGTCGAAAACACATTACAAGAGGAATATAGAACAGTAGATGTTATTGCAGAGGTTATTGAAGAAATTCTTAAAGATGAGAAATAAACTTGAGCTAGTTTTTAGCGATTTATGGTTAACCATCGGGTGCTTTCCTTCTTTCCTTATTTAAATAAATCTGCAGGATAGTGCAAGTAAAGGGCTTTATGCAAAGACGCACTGCGAACAGCTTGCTAAATATAACTGTTTGCAGTGCGTCTTTTTCTGTCTAGTATCTTAACGAAATATTCACGATCTTATCACCAAATTTTACTTCAATGTGCTGTTCGGAATCATCTAGAATTCCATAGCTAATGTTGTGAACAAGGACGTTTTCTTTAATTAGTCCCTCAAAACATTGAATTTTTTCTCTAATTTCATCTGTTGCTGAAATGTGGATCGATATATACTTCTCGACAGGTAAATCTAATTTTTTTCGAGTATCTTGAATCGATCTGATTAATTCTCTAACTTGGCCTTCCTCCACTAGTTGAGGTGTGAGTTTTACGTCTAATAGCACCTTTAACTGCTGATCGCCAGCCATCTCAAAGCCAGGCGCAACTACATATTCTACATTAATATGCTCTTTCAGTAATGTTGCCATTTGCTCCTCTAGATTTATTTCTAGTTGACCATCATTTAGTAACACTCGCTTCTCGGCATCTAGTATATTATCGACAAATTGTTTGACTGCGTTTATCTGCTTACCGAATGCAGCACCAGCTGTTTTGAAATTCAATTTAAAGACAGTCGATTCATATTGTGATAAATCTTCTGTATAAACAACATGTTTAACATTTAACTCGTTTTTAATGATATCTGTATAGTCGTGTAGAAGATGTTTTCCTTCTTTGCGCCATACAATCATTTGTTGTAAAGGTTGCTTAACCCTCATGTTTTTGGCATTGCGAATGCTGCGTCCAAGCTCCACTATTTTTTGGATCGTTTGCATGTCTGCTTCTAAATCAGGTTTGATCATGGAAGCATTCGCTTTTGGATAGTCTTGTAAGTGTACGCTATCATGATGAAGCTTCAAATGGATATCTTCTGACACAAATGGTACAAAAGGAGCTAACATGCGGCTTATTGTACTAAGTGCTTCAAATAGCGTTGAATAAGCGGCTCGTTTATCTTCTGTAAGCCCAGATGCCCAAAATCGATTTCTTGATCGTCGAACATACCAATTGCTCAATTCATCAACTAAAACTGCAATTTCTCGTGTGGCTTGGGTAAATTGATAACGTTCCATATAGTCATTAACGAGTTTGACTGTACTATGCAGGCGAGAAAGTATCCACTCATCTAAGATTGTTCTCTTTCCTGTTTGCTGTCGATCATATATATAGCCATCTATTTTGGCATACATGGCATAAAACTTATAGGTATTATCTAATGTATCAATCAATTTTGATTTTGCATCTTGCACAATCTTTTTTGAAAAGCGTTTCGGATTCCACGGTGAGCTATCAACTAAGAAGGACCAGCGAAGTGCATCTGCACCGTATTCCTTCATAAGTTCAATAGGATCCAATGCATTTCCTTTACTCTTAGACATTTTCTGGCCATGTTCATCAAGCACATGTCCGAGTGACAAGACGTTTTTATACGGTGCTTTTCCTGAAAATAGTGTGGAAACAGCGAGTAGGCTGTAAAAAAATCCTCTCGTCTGGTCAATTCCTTCGATGACGACATCCGCAGGGAATTGTGTTGTGAATTTTTCTTTGTTTTCAAATGGATAGTGATGCTGAGCAAACGGCATCGAGCCACTATCAAACCAAACATCAATAACTTCAGGCGTTCGTTGCATAGTACCTTCACATTTCGGACAGGTACATAGTACTTCGTCAATATATGGCTTATGCAGCTCGATATCGTTTAATACCGGCAATGTTGCTAGTTTTTGTAATTCCTCGATACTGCTAGGTGCTTCTTCGTGATTACAATCATGACAAACCCAAACATTTAAAGGTGTACCCCAGTATCGATTTCTGCTTATATTCCAATCAACAAGATTTTCAAGGAAGTGACCAAATCGTCCATCTTTAATATGCTCTGGATACCAAGTAACAGTTGCGTTGTTATCAAGCATTTCCTCCTTTAATGACGACATCCTGATAAACCAGCTATCTGTTGCGTAGTAAAGTAAAGGAGAGTCACATCTCCAACAATGTGGGTAGCTGTGCTCATATTTTTCTTTATGATAAAGCGTGCCTTGTTCAGAAAGCATTTTAATAATATCAACGTCGCAGTCCTTCACAAATCTACCTGAAAGCTCTACAACGTCAGCGGTGTATTGTCCTTGTTGGTCGACGACATTAATAAAGGATAAATCATTTTGCTGAACGGTTTTATAATCATCTTCACCGTAAGCTGGGGCAATGTGAACAATACCTGTTCCGCTGTCTTCTGTGACATAATCTGCTAAAACGACCTGGTGTCCTTTCTCAACAGTTACGTAATTAAATGGTGGGGCATAATGGACTCCTTCAAATTCAATGCCACTATGTTCACTTAACATGTTTACATGATCACCAAGGACTTTTTCTACTAATGATTTAGCAATGATGTAAACCACATTTTCTTTTTGTGCTCGCACATACGTTAAGGTTGGATTCATGGCTAGTGCAACATTTGCCGGCAGTGTCCAAGGTGTTGTTGTCCAGCCTAAGAAATATTCTTCGTCTGCATCAAGACGCTTGAATTTTACAGTAGCTGATAAATCTTTTACATCTTTATAGCCTTGGGCAACCTCGTGCGAACTTAAAGAAGTTTGACAGCTAGGGCAATATGGCGATACGCGATGCCCTTTATACAGGAGGCCATCTTTGTGAACTTTACTTAAAATGTTCCATACCGTTTCGATGTATTCATTGCTTAAAGTCAGATATGGACTGTCCATATCTACCCAATAACCTAATTCTTCTGTAAATGAACGCCACTTTTTCTCGTAGGTAAATACGCTTTCCTTACATTTATTGATAAAAGACTCTATGCCATACCGTTCAATTTCATGTTTTCCTGAAATACCAAGTTGTTTTTCAACTCCAAGCTCAACTGGAAGACCATGTGTATCCCAGCCAGCCTTTCTTTCTACTTGGAAGCCTTGCATTGTTTTATACCGAGCTACCACATCTTTAATCGTTCGCCCAAACGCATGACCTACATGGGGCAGACCATTTGCTGTTGGTGGTCCTTCATAAAAAACAAAAGGTGTCTTGCCTTCTCTTGATTGAACAGACTGTCTAAATGTGTTTTTTTCTGTCCAATAATGACGGATATGTTCTTCACGAAGAGTAACAGTTTCCTTACTTTCATTCACATTCATAGATATCGCTCCTATACAAAAATGTTTAAAAACACACAAAAAACCCCGTCCCAAGTAAAGGGACGGGGTTAACCGCGATACCACCCTAATTCTATTGATCCGATCAATAGCACTTAGCAACGTACAATCATACGTGTTCCTTGTAACGGTAGACGCCCGATTAGACTTACTATAAGATTCAGTCTAACTTCTCAGAGAGGATTTTCACGTAATACTCGAACACTGACTTGCACCAAAATGTCAGCTCTCTGTGGATCAAGACGAAACGCTACTTTTTCTCATCAACGAATTTGTATGCTTTTATTGGAATTTATTGTAACAGACATAAAAATAGCTGTCAAATAGTTCTGGAATTAAGATTTAAGGGATTAAAACAGCCCCTTTGAGGTGGTTCTTTTCTATTTTTTTATTAGGATATAATGATAATCTGAGCTTAGCATAAGCGGCATTTGTTAAGAACAAACAAATATGAAATATCATTTTGCATCCTGGAATGTCTTTAATAACGTGGCATTGACGAGTATAAGTTGGAAATCACCTTCGAATATATTCTAGATTGGTTTCCCATAAACCCTTGTACTTTCCACTACTGCATCGGTTACATTTTTAAGAGGATACCTAATTGATATATCTATATATTTATATAAAAATTAAAAAACGATAATTTTTTTAGTCAGGGTGTTGATTTTTATTAAAAATGATAGTAAGATAATAATCCTCAGCTGATAGATAAATAGTAAATGAAAAGTTTTTTATAAATTTATCTTTTAGTTGTTGACAATACCTAGTATACTTTGATAAGATGTAATCCTGTTGTTAACACAGCAGAAATTATTTTAAAAAAGTATTTGACACTTTGAGATTGAGATGGTATATTGATATTCCGCCTCAAAAAATAGTTCTTTGAAAACTAAACAAAGCAGAAACGTCAACGTTAATTCTATTAATATATTAAGAGCTAATCTTACTCTTTATTGGAGAGTTTGATCCTGGCTCAGGACGAACGCTGGCGGCGTGCCTAATACATGCAAGTCGAGCGGACTTGTGAGAGCTTGCTCTCGCAAGTTAGCGGCGGACGGGTGAGTAACACGTGGGCAACCTGCCTGTAAGACTGGGATAACTTCGGGAAACCGGAGCTAATACCGGATAATTCTTTTCTACACATGTAGGAAAGCTGAAAGATGGCTTCGGCTATCACTTACAGATGGGCCCGCGGCGCATTAGCTAGTTGGTGAGGTAACGGCTCACCAAGGCAACGATGCGTAGCCGACCTGAGAGGGTGATCGGCCACACTGGGACTGAGACACGGCCCAGACTCCTACGGGAGGCAGCAGTAGGGAATCTTCCGCAATGGACGAAAGTCTGACGGAGCAACGCCGCGTGAGTGATGAAGGTTTTCGGATCGTAAAACTCTGTTGTTAGGGAAGAACAAGTACCGTTCGAATAGGGCGGTACCTTGACGGTACCTAACCAGAAAGCCACGGCTAACTACGTGCCAGCAGCCGCGGTAATACGTAGGTGGCAAGCGTTGTCCGGAATTATTGGGCGTAAAGCGCGCGCAGGTGGTTCCTTAAGTCTGATGTGAAAGCCCACGGCTCAACCGTGGAGGGTCATTGGAAACTGGGGAACTTGAGTGCAGAAGAGGAAAGTGGAATTCCACGTGTAGCGGTGAAATGCGTAGAGATGTGGAGGAACACCAGTGGCGAAGGCGACTTTCTGGTCTGTAACTGACACTGAGGCGCGAAAGCGTGGGGAGCGAACAGGATTAGATACCCTGGTAGTCCACGCCGTAAACGATGAGTGCTAAGTGTTAGGGGGTTTCCGCCCCTTAGTGCTGCAGCTAACGCATTAAGCACTCCGCCTGGGGAGTACGGCCGCAAGGCTGAAACTCAAAGGAATTGACGGGGGCCCGCACAAGCGGTGGAGCATGTGGTTTAATTCGAAGCAACGCGAAGAACCTTACCAGGTCTTGACATCCTCTGCCAACCCTAGAGATAGGGCGTTCCCCTTCGGGGGACAGAGTGACAGGTGGTGCATGGTTGTCGTCAGCTCGTGTCGTGAGATGTTGGGTTAAGTCCCGCAACGAGCGCAACCCTTGATCTTAGTTGCCAGCATTCAGTTGGGCACTCTAAGGTGACTGCCGGTGACAAACCGGAGGAAGGTGGGGATGACGTCAAATCATCATGCCCCTTATGACCTGGGCTACACACGTGCTACAATGGATGGTACAAAGGGCTGCGAGACCGCGAGGTTAAGCGAATCCCATAAAACCATTCTCAGTTCGGATTGCAGGCTGCAACTCGCCTGCATGAAGCCGGAATCGCTAGTAATCGCGGATCAGCATGCCGCGGTGAATACGTTCCCGGGCCTTGTACACACCGCCCGTCACACCACGAGAGTTTGTAACACCCGAAGTCGGTGGGGTAACCGTAAGGAGCCAGCCGCCTAAGGTGGGACAGATGATTGGGGTGAAGTCGTAACAAGGTAGCCGTATCGGAAGGTGCGGCTGGATCACCTCCTTTCTAAGGATATATAGAAGTATTTCATACTTCTTAAATAAGACGTTTCTTGTTCGTTCAGTTTTGAGAGAATAATCTCTCAAAACTTTTGTTCTTTGAAAACTAGATAATGAAATGAAGAAGAATAACCGAGTAATCGCCATTTTAGTTTTCTCTCTTATTTATTCATTGAGTAAGAGTACAAACCATGAGGACAACGTTAATCGTTGACCGAAGTAGGTTAAGTTAGAAAGGGCGCACGGTGAATGCCTAGGCACTAGGAGCCGATGAAGGACGGGACTAACACCGATATGCTTCGGGGAGCTGTAAGTAAGCTTTGATCCGGAGATTTCCGAATGGGGGAACCCCCTATCCGTAATGGGATAGGATCTTTACCTGAATACATAGGGTATTGAAGGCAGACCCGGGGAACTGAAACATCTAAGTACCCGGAGGAAGAGAAAGCAAACGCGATTCCCTGAGTAGCGGCGAGCGAAACGGGATTAGCCCAAACCAAGAGGCTTGCCTCTTGGGGTTGTAGGACACTCTACACGGAGTTACAAAGGAACGAGGTAAATGAACAGGTCTGGAAAGGCCGGCCATAGAAGGTAAAAGCCCTGTAGTTGAAACTTCGTTCCCTCCAGAGTGGATCCTGAGTACGGCGGGACACGTGAAATCCCGTCGGAAGCAGGGAGGACCATCTCCCAAGGCTAAATACTCCCTAGTGACCGATAGTGAACCAGTACCGTGAGGGAAAGGTGAAAAGCACCCCGGAAGGGGAGTGAAAGAGATCCTGAAACCGTGTGCCTACAAGTAGTCAGAGCCCATTAACGGGTGATGGCGTGCCTTTTGTAGAATGAACCGGCGAGTTACGATTACATGCGAGGTTAAGTTGAAGAGACGGAGCCGCAGCGAAAGCGAGTCTGAATAGGGCGAATGAGTATGTGGTCGTAGACCCGAAACCAGGTGACCTACCCATGTCCAGGTTGAAGTCCAGGTAACACTGGATGGAGGACCGAACCCACGCACGTTGAAAAGTGCGGGGATGAGGTGTGGGTAGCGGAGAAATTCCAATCGAACTTGGAGATAGCTGGTTCTCTCCGAAATAGCTTTAGGGCTAGCCTCATGTAGTAAGAGTCTTGGAGGTAGAGCACTGTTTGGACTAGGGGCCCTCATCGGGTTACCGAATTCAGACAAACTCCGAATGCCAAAGACTTATCCATGGGAGTCAGACTGCGAGTGATAAGATCCGTAGTCAAGAGGGAAACAGCCCAGACCACCAGCTAAGGTCCCAAAGTATACGTTAAGTGGAAAAGGATGTGGAGTTGCTTAGACAACCAGGATGTTGGCTTAGAAGCAGCCACCATTTAAAGAGTGCGTAATAGCTCACTGGTCGAGTGACTCTGCGCCGAAAATGTACCGGGGCTAAACGTATCACCGAAGCTGTGGATTGACATCTACGATGTCAGTGGTAGGAGAGCGTTCTAAGGGCGTTGAAGCTAGACCGTAAGGACTGGTGGAGCGCTTAGAAGTGAGAATGCCGGTATGAGTAGCGAAAGATGGGTGAGAATCCCATCCACCGAATGCCTAAGGTTTCCTGAGGAAGGCTCGTCCGCTCAGGGTTAGTCGGGACCTAAGCCGAGGCTGAAAAGCGTAGGCGATGGACAACAGGTTGATATTCCTGTACCACCTCTTTACCGTTTGAGCAATGGGGGGACGCAGGAGGATAGGGTAAGCGCGCTGCTGGAATAGCGCGTCCAAGCAGTTAGGCTGCAAGCGAGGCAAATCCCGCTTGCATAAAGGCTGAGCTGTGACGGCGAGGGAAATAAAGTACCGAAGTTCCTGAATCCACACTGCCAAGAAAAGCCTCTAGCGAGGGAAAAGGTGCCCGTACCGCAAACCGACACAGGTAGGCGAGGAGAGAATCCTAAGGTGAGCGAGAGAACTCTCGTTAAGGAACTCGGCAAAATCACCCCGTAACTTCGGGAGAAGGGGTGCTCATTTGGGTGAATAGCCCGGATGAGCCGCAGTGAATAGGCCCAGGCGACTGTTTAGCAAAAACACAGGTCTCTGCGAAGCCGTAAGGCGAAGTATAGGGGCTGACGCCTGCCCGGTGCTGGAAGGTTAAGAGGAGGGGTTAGCGCAAGCGAAGCTCTGAATTGAAGCCCCAGTAAACGGCGGCCGTAACTATAACGGTCCTAAGGTAGCGAAATTCCTTGTCGGGTAAGTTCCGACCCGCACGAAAGGCGTAACGATCTGGGCACTGTCTCAACGAGAGACTCGGTGAAATTATAGTACCTGTGAAGATGCAGGTTACCCGCGACAGGACGGAAAGACCCCGTGGAGCTTTACTGTAGCCTGATATTGAATTTCGGTACAGCTTGTACAGGATAGGTAGGAGCCTTGGAAGCCGGAGCGCTAGCTTCGGTGGAGGCATCGGTGGGATACTACCCTGGCTGTATTGAAATTCTAACCCGCACCCCTGATCGGGGTGGGAGACAGTGTCAGGTGGGCAGTTTGACTGGGGCGGTCGCCTCCTAAAAAGTAACGGAGGCGCCCAAAGGTTCCCTCAGAATGGTTGGAAATCATTCGAAGAGTGTAAAGGCATAAGGGAGCTTGACTGCGAGACCTACAAGTCGAGCAGGGACGAAAGTCGGGCTTAGTGATCCGGTGGTTCCGCATGGAAGGGCCATCGCTCAACGGATAAAAGCTACCCCGGGGATAACAGGCTTATCTCCCCCAAGAGTCCACATCGACGGGGAGGTTTGGCACCTCGATGTCGGCTCATCGCATCCTGGGGCTGTAGTCGGTCCCAAGGGTTGGGCTGTTCGCCCATTAAAGCGGTACGCGAGCTGGGTTCAGAACGTCGTGAGACAGTTCGGTCCCTATCCGTCGTGGGCGCAGGAAATTTGAGAGGAGCTGTCCTTAGTACGAGAGGACCGGGATGGACGCACCGCTGGTGTACCAGTTGTTCTGCCAAGAGCATCGCTGGGTAGCTATGTGCGGAAGGGATAAGTGCTGAAAGCATCTAAGCATGAAGCCCCCCTCGAGATGAGATTTCCCATAGCGTCAAGCTAGTAAGACCCCTGAAAGATGATCAGGTTGATAGGTTTGAGGTGGAAGCGTGGTGACACGTGGAGCTGACAAATACTAATCGGTCGAGGACTTAACCAATAAAATATTTAATGATGATTGTCAGTTATCTAGTTTTGAGGGAATAAACCTCAGTTTAATACAGTCTGGTGGCGATAGCGAGAAGGTCACACCCGTTCCCATCCCGAACACGGCAGTTAAGCTTCTCAGCGCCAATGGTAGTTAGGGGCTGTCCCCTTGTGAGAGTAGGACGTCGCCAGGCCAAACCCTAATAAGGGTTATTTTTTTGCCAAAATTAGTTGGCCCGTTGGTCAAGCGGTTAAGACACCGCCCTTTCACGGCGGTAACACGGGTTCGAATCCCGTACGGGTCACCAATATGGAGGATTAGCTCAGCTGGGAGAGCACCTGCCTTACAAGCAGGGGGTCGGCGGTTCGATCCCGTCATCCTCCATTATATTCTTTATGTCAGTGTAGCTTAATTGGTCGAGCAGCTGACTTGAAAAAGGATAACTAGTCATATCGTGTGATATGGTTAGTTATCCTTTTTCTATTTTAGAGACAATTTATCCCGCGTTAACGGGCTGTAAGACCCCCATCTCAAAATTGAGAGAGAAGCGAGGAAGATAGGTGGGGGACAACTGCCCGTAAAAGCCCGATTGGTTCAACTAACCATCAGTGGGGATGAAAAAAACCCCCACTGACGGAAGTTTCACTTTATTTAAAAGTGTTATGCGAGAATTTAAGTCTTTTATTTAATAGCTCAGCTTGCGATAAAGCCTGACTATCCTTTAGGATGTCACCAGGCTGATTGGCTTCACCTAAAATATAAGATGAAAACCTCATATTTAAAAAATCGAAAGTATATTGGAATTGCTGAATAAGAGGGAGCCCTTTAATTCTTGGTTCGTCACCACCTACAGCTAGAACAATTGCTTCCACTTTCTTTAAATGTTCTTTAAACTGTGGATACCTTTCAACACGTATGGCGTGACTAAGTCGATCAATCATGTTTTTCATTATGCCTGACATACTGTACCAGTATATGGGCGTAGCAAAGATAATCACATCGTTTTCCATAAATGCCTTGATTACTTGATCATAATCATCATCTACTGTTTGAAATCCTGTTTTTGTATGACGTAAATCATTAATTGGTTGAATAGTTAAGTCCTTTATATATACCTTTTGATGTTTTATCCCTTTCAAGACCGTATCTGCAAGTAATTCACTGTTACTTTCTGTTCTTGAGCTACCTATAAATGTAGCGATTTTCATTATCGATCACCTCTTCTATACATTAGTATAAGAAAAGTTTATACTCAAATTATCCATCAATAAAGATGAATATTTTGATTAAATCAATCGATAAAACCGATTTAGGGGGATGTGAAATTTGGAAATTAAACATTTGCATACGTTTTTAACTGCAACGAAAACCTTGAACTTTACTCAAACTGCTAAAATACTAGATTATGCACAATCAAGTATTACTGCTCAAATTAAGTCACTAGAAGAAGAGTTAGGAATGCCATTATTCGAGCGGCTTGGGAAACGCATCTACTTAACAGAAGCAGGCAATCAGCTGAAACAATACGCGCAAAAGATGCTTGATCTTGACCAGGAGATGAGGCAAGTGTTAGCTGGTCAAAATGAGTCCAATGTAGTTTTAACGATTGGTGCACAGGAAAGCCAATGTTCATATCGACTTCCAGTTATTTTGCAATCATTTAAACAACGTCACCCACAGGTCAGACTGATTTTTAAACCTGTTCATACGAAAGATATCGCAAAGGATTTACTGCAATCAGGCACTCTCGACTTAGCTTTCATCACCGACACCTTTAAAGAGATGCCTACGCTTCATAAAGAAATGTTAATTGAGGAAGACTTAGTATTCATAGCATCTCCTTGGCATCATTTAGCGAAAAAAAATCCCGTAACCGCAGAAGAAATCGGACAAGAAACGATCCTGTTAACAGAAAAGGGCTGCTCCTATCGAACTCAGTTTGAGCATAGAATTCAATTTGAAGGTGTTCATCCAGAACATATTATTGAATTTGCTAGTATAGAAGCCATCAAACAATGTGTGATGGCCGGATTAGGTATTTCCCTTTTACCTAAAATGGCGGTAGAAAAAGAACTTGATCGGGGTAGTATTATCGAAATACCCACATCTATCGATTTAGAATCGGTATTCACAGAGATTGCTTGGCATAAAGACAAGTATATTCCCTCTTATCTTGAGGATTTTATCCAAATATCACGAGATCAATATAAAGTTTTCAACGAGAAAACGAGTAATAAAAAATGATAAAAAAGGGGATTTAGTGGATGATGTTAATCCTCGCGCTCATAAAAATCCACTATCCTCTTTGCCATACCATAAATACTTTTCTTTAACGAGTTAGGACGAATAACCTTTATTTGATCCCCAAAACCTAGAATAAATTCACTTGCCTCTTGTTCCGTATCAAAGCACAGTTTTGCAGGGATCCATCCATTATCAGAAGGTGAATCCATTTTTATTATTTGAACAAATCTCCCTGTAAACTTTATTCTCGGAACGATAGACGAAGAAACTTCAACATCAACCTCATATTTGGGTAGACTTTTAATAAATTCTTTTGTAGAGTCATTCCAATATTGAGTTAAATCAAAGTCATTTGGCCGGGAGAACAATTCATCCGTCAACGATACAAACTTAATTCTTGAGGCTCTATAATTTCGGATTTTTTCGTTTGCGGAAGCAATTAAATACCATGTACTTCCTTTAGCTACTAATCCGAACGGGCTAACAACTCTCTCAATGCATTCCCCATCTGCCCGTTCATATTTAATTTGTAGTTTTCTTTCATCCCAAATGGCTTGTTGCAAAATTTTAAATGACTCAATTTTTTCAGGTGACTGTCTCCATGCGGTTGTATCAACATGAACTCGATTCCAAATATCATGGGAATTTTTCTGCAAGGTGCTCGGAATCGAAGCGAGAATTTTTTGACGTGCTTCCTGCCAATCTTTTGTTAAACCTAGATCAGTAAGTAATTGAAATGAAGGTGAAATAAGCAAAGATTTTAATTCATTGGCTTTTAAACCTGTTAAATTTGTCCGATATTGTTCAAGTAATCTCCACCCGCCAGATTTTCCCCGTTCAGCTACAATAGGAATACCTGCTGCACTCAATGCATCCATATCTCGATGAATGGTACGTCCAGTCACCTCTAATTCTTCGGCCAATTCATTGGTTGTTAATTTGCCTCTATTTTGAAGCAACAGTAATATTGAGAGTAGTCGATCCGCACGCATATTTATCACCTTTATTAAAAAATTTATCCCGCATAAACGGGCAGTAAGACCCCCACCTCAAGATTGAGAGAGAAGCGAGGAAGATAGGTGGGGGACAACTGCCCGTAAAAGCCCGTAAAATGAACACAGACTAAAAGCGCCACATCGTGTGGCAACGTCTGCGTGACCCACTTCCTGTGGGCCGCAACTAACCATCAGTGGGGGATGAAGGCCGACTAAGAACGCCACGTCCTGTGGCAACGTCGGCACTAGCACGTCCTGTGCGTCGAAAAACCCCCATTGATGGAAGTTTCACTTTATATATGACAAAGGATGTCATCATTATGTATTATACTATGGATATTCTAAAAATGGAGGGCGACATAAAATGAAACCTTTAGAAGGAAAAGTAGCTTTAGTAGCTGGTGGTACAAGGGGAGCCGGACGTGGTATTGCTATGGAATTAGGTGCTGCAGGAGCTACTGTTTATATAACTGGACGTACTACTCGAAACGAGATTTCTGAATACGGGCGCCCTGAAACAATAGAAGAAACAGCAGATTTAGTCAATGGTCTAGGCGGTATAGGAATCGCTGTTCAAGTAGACCATCTTGTACCTGAGCAAGTGCAGCTCTTAATTGAAAAAATTGAAAAGGAACAGGGGAGATTAGACATACTTGTCAATGATATTTGGGGAGGTGAATATTTAGTCGAATGGAATACTCCAGTTTGGCAACACTCCTTAGATAAAGGTTTCAGGTTGTTACGCTTGGCCATCGATACACATATCATAACAAATCATTACGCACTTCCTTTACTGATTAAAAATAAAGGAGGATTAGTTGTCGAAGTGACAGACGGTACAGAAGAATATAATAATAATAATTACCGATTATCTTTGTATTATGATTTAGCGAAAAGCTCCGTTAATCGCATGGCTAAGGCTTTGGCGCATGAACTTTCCCCTTATGAATGCACCGCTGTTTCTGTTACACCCGGCTGGATGCGCTCGGAAATCATGCTTGAGCATTTTGGAGTTAAAGAAGAAAATTGGCAGGATGCAACAAAGGCCGAACCTCATTTTATTATTTCTGAAACACCGCGTTTTATCGGGCGAGGAGTTACGGCAATAGCAAAAGACCCTAATAAGAATCGTATGAATGGACACTCACTATCAAGTGCTCAACTAGCTAAAATGTATAACTTCTTTGATGTAGATGGATCGCAACCAGATTGTTGGAGATATTTTGTTGAAGTTCAGGAGGCTGGAAAACCTGCCAATGCAGAAGGGTATAGATAAAATACTGTTTAACTAAAAAGTTAAAAACAGATGCTTTCCTACATGAAGTAGGAAGGCTTTTTTATTTTTCAACGAATGGGTGAAAAGTTAGAATAAGGGTGCTGCTACTGAAAATGATAAAATTTACGGAATAAATATTGCAAAAGAGAAACCAATAGATACTATTATTATTAAGTATCGTTATTTGGGTCTTTCATTCGAGGAAAAAATTAAGATTAATTAAATGGTTAACGTCACACATAATAAGGGAGCTAGAAATGAGAAAAGCTGCATTATTTTTTGTAACTATAGTTTTGTTTTTGACTTCTTGCCAAAAAATTTCTGATGCTTCTGTCATTACTTTAAAACAAGTCCTAACCTCTTTTGAAGAACAACAATTGTCACTAAAAGAAATTGAAGTAAGCAAAGACAACATTTTTGGAATGAAACTAAATGGTGTTAGACCTTATTCTTATGAATTAGAAGGTAAAAGCTTATTTGTATATATTTATAAATCAACCAAAGAACGGGAACAAGGTTTAGAAGACTTTCGCCATAAAACAGCAAACGCTAATATCGTTTCTTTCAGTAATTATGAGGTAAAAAATGTGCTGATATTTTATGTGTATGAAAAAGATTTAGATTTTGAAGTTGATAATAAAATTCAAAATGTCGTGAGTAAATTCAATGAAAGCTAGTCGTTGAATACATTCAATAGGATTGTTCCATTGAAAGATTCATGGAAAGGAAGGAAAAAGTCGGAATGAATTTTAATTATCTTTTCAAATTTATAAAATGAGGGGTTTCTACATGAAAGTAGGGACGCCTCTTTTTTAAGAATCTTTTCATTTATTAAGACAGTACATGACGCTATCTAAATGCTGAGTAATTGTACATGCACCCATATTCTCCCTCCTGCTTACTATTGATATATTTGAGCAGCTCAATATATTAATCTTTTAAAAAACGTATAAAGAATTCGTATTCCTAATAGAATGTACAAAACAACTAAAGTGGTGAGGATATGCGATGGAAGTAACGAACTATGTAGAGATAAAAGGTATGCATTGCGCTGCTTGTGCTGTAAGAATCGAGAAGGCTGTTGGGAAAATAGATGGCGTGACACATGTTAATATCAATTTAACAACTGAAAAAGGTCGTATTACTTTTCAGAAAGAACGGACAGGCATTTCGGAAGTGATCAATAAAATTAATAAAATTGGATTTGAAGCGAAAGAAATCATAGTGGAAAATGTCCCGACTGATCGTGAAAAGCGTAAAGAAATTAAGATCCTTCAATGGAATTTTTTTATTTCTGCTTTGCTTACTTTCCCTTTAGCATGGGCCATGTTTGCTCATTTCGAGTGGGCTTCCTTTATACAGGTTCCAAAGCTATTTATTAATCCGTTGTTCCAATTAGGCATTACGATCCCAATTCAGTTTATCATTGGGTTCCCGTTTTATGAAAGAGCTTGGAAGGCACTCAAAAATAGAAGTGCAAATATGGATGTATTGGTTGTATTAAGTACAACAGCGGCCTTTTTTTATAGTCATTATCTTACCGTTTCTTCTTTATTTTCAAAAAATCCTTCTCATTCTATTTGGCTGTTCTATGAAACAAGTGCATTTATTATTACATTCGTTTTACTAGGAAAGCTGCTAGAAGCAAAGACAAAATTGAAAACAACAGAGGCAATAAAAAAACTGTATCAATTACAAACCAAAACAGCTACATTGTTTGCGAATGGAAGAGAATTGAAGCTGCCAGTTGAGAACCTTTCTATCGGAGATGTCGTTTTGCTAAAACCGGGTGAAAAAGTTCCTATTGATGGACAAGTTATTAAGGGGAATTCACTGATTGATGAATCTTTGTTAACAGGCGAAAGCATTCCAGTTGAGAAGGGGATAGGGAAGTTTGTCTACGCTGGAACCATGAATCAGAATGGTGTTTTGACGATTAAAGTAACAAAGATAAACTCTGAAACGACTTTATCGCAAATAATTCGTATCGTAGAGGAGGCGCAATCCTCTAAAGCTCCTATTCAACATATAGCAGATAAAATTACGGGGATCTTTGTTCCCATTGTGATTATGATTGCGGTCCTGACATTTGTCGCTTGGTATTATGTTTATCTGCCAGGACATTTTTATGAGGCTTTAGAAAAGGTGATTACTGTCTTAATTATTGCCTGCCCTTGTGCACTTGGGCTGGCAACACCTACATCCGTTATGGTAGGGAGTGGACGAGCTGCCCAATTGGGAATTCTGTTTAAGGAAGGGAAATTTCTCGAATTGCTTTGTAAAAGTAATGTCGTCATTTTTGATAAAACAGGAACGATTACAAAAGGTGAAGCGAATATAACGAATATGTACGTGGAGCATTTCAGTGAAAATGCATTTTTAGAGATTATCGGTGCAGCTGAAAGTGCCTCCAATCACCCTCTAGCAAAAGCTATTGTAAAAAATGTGCATACGAAAATAAAGACCTTGCCAAGTGCAAGTCAAGTGCTGAACCTTCCAGGATATGGAGTAAAGGCCTCGGTTCATGGTAAGGAAGTGGTGATCGCGAATCCAAGGTATTATATGGAGAAAAATATACCCCTTCCTATTAAGGCTAATAATCTAGTAAAGGAATTAGAGCAAGAAGGAAAGACCGTAATGGTGGCCGTCATTAATTCAAAATTTGCCGGTATTATTGCGGTTGCTGATGAAGTAAAGTCATCTTCGAAAAAGGCTATTTTATTCCTGAAAAAACTTGGAATCGAAGTAATTATGCTGACAGGTGATAATCAAAATACTGCTAGGTCTGTTGCTCAAAAGGTCGGAATTCATAAATTTCGCGCAGAAGTAACACCTCAAGAAAAGGCAGAGATGATTAAGCATTTACAAAAAAAGGGCAATCGGGTTGCGATGGTAGGAGATGGAATTAATGACGCGCCTGCACTAGCTGTTGCAGATGTTGGAATAGCAATTGGAACCGGATCAGACATTGCCATTGAATCGGGAAATGTGACGATTATAACAGGTGATTTAATGCGGGTTGTCGATGCATTTACAATTAGCAAAAGAACGATGATCAATATAAAGCAAAACTTTGTCTGGGCGTTTTTTTATAATATTTTCATGATCCCTTTCGCGATGCTAGGCATTATGCCTCCTTGGCTGGCAGGAGCAGCAATGGCATTAAGCTCTGTTTCGGTTGTATTAAATTCACTTAGGTTAAGAAATGCTTAGGGCCTGCCACTCTGTTTAGGTTGAAAGTACTTGATGTTTTCAATGATCGAGAAGCAACAGGTACTTTGAAAAAGGAGCAGTCATCATTTTGACTGCTCCTTTCTATCCTAAATATGGAAATACCGAAAGAATATAAGTTTAATATTGTTTTAGGAACGTGTACAAATACCTGCGATCCATGTCGCAATATCATCAAAGACTTCCTCTCGGTTTGTTTCATTTAATATTTCATGACGTGCGCCTTCATAAAGTTTAATTGAAATATCTCCAATCCCAGCACGTTCGTATTGCTGATAAACTTGTGTTACACCTTTTCCGTTTTTACCAACAGGATCTTTATCTCCGGCAATTAAAAATAATGGAAGTGTCTTTGGTATTTTATTGATTTCTTCTGGACGATGGATTGTTAATAATCCAGTTAATAAATCTACGAAAAATCCAGCTGAAAAAATATTTCCGCATGCAGGATCAGCTATATATAGATCAACTTGCTTCTCGTCTCGGCTTAACCAATCGAAGGAGGTACGAGATGGTTTGAACTGTTTATTAAAGCTTCCAAAAGAGAGTTGATCTAACATGGGACTGGCTGTTCGCCTGCCTTTTTTTCGACATTCTCTCTCAGCAATGAACCTGCCCACTTTTCCAACTAATCCCGGATTCCCTCCAGTAGCACAGAAAATAGCGCCTGCAAGTTGATTGCCAAAAAGCTGAACATAACGTCTAGCGATAAATGATCCCATACTATGGCCAAATAAAATTATGGGGGCAGAAGGATGGTCTGTTTGGATAAGATCTGTGAGTTGCTTTACATCGCGAACGACCTGTTCAAAACCTTCAGAATCAGTAAAATAACCGGCATCTTCTTGTTTTTTTGCTGTTTGTCCATGCCCACGATGATCGTGACCGTATACAAGATAGCCTCTTTCCACTAAGTAGCGGGCAAAGTCTTCATAACGTAAAATATGTTCTGCCATTCCGTGAGCAATTTGAACAATTCCATTTATTGTTTCATTCTTAGGATCTGCCCATTTACAATAGAAAATCTCTGCACCATCTGCTGCTTGGAATGTAAAGTCTTCTCGTATCATAACGATTACCCACCTCATTTTTTATCAGCTATATTAATATCAAAATATTTTAAGGGATTAATATTATTGCGAAGTATTTCTTCTTATTGTATAACTAAATTACCATATTTAGACTTTTCTTGAAATAACGATTTTACCACAGGGAGGGAACTATTCATATGTTAATTAAGCCAAAGAAATTAGAGACAGGAGATTTAGTTGCGACAGTAAGCCCTTCATGGGGAGGGGCAGGTGACCCAGAACTTAGATGGCGTTATGAGCAAGGTGTTAGGAGATTAGAAGAAGTGTTTGGGCTAAGGGTTGTTCCAATGCCTAATAGCTTAAAAGGCAGTGAATATCTTTATCATAATCCGCAAGCTCGTGCGGAAGATTTGATGAATGCCTTTAAAGATAAGAGCATTAAAGCAATATTTGCGAATATTGGAGGAGAGGATAGTATTCGCTTGCTTCCTTATATTGATTTCAATGTTATTAAGGAGAATCCTAAAATTTTTGTGGGTTATTCTGATGTGACGATTTCACATTTATTTTGCCATCGGGCGGGTATTTCTTCTTTTTACGGTCCAGCGATTTTAGTAGATTTTGCAGAAAATGTAGAGATGGATCCCTATACAGTTGAAATGGTAAAGCGGACTTTCTTTTCAAATGAAGTGATTGGTGAAATTCCATCAGCTAAAGAATGGACGAGTGAGTTTTTGGAATGGGATGAAGTGAATAAGAATCGTCGGCGCAAGATGAAACAGAACTCGGGTTGCGAAATCCTTCAAGGATCAGGTGTTGTTAAAGGACGTTTGGTTGGAGGCTGTATGGAAGTGCTAGAGTTTGCTAAAGGAACCGACATTTGGCCCGCTCAGAAATATTGGGAGGATAGTATCCTATTCTTTGAAACCTCTGAAGAAAAGCCAGACCCAGGATTAATAAAGTATTGGCTGCGTAATTATGCGGCACAAGGCATTCTGCAAAGAGCGAATGGAATTATCTTTGGAAAGCCACTAGAAGAGATGTATTATGAAGAATATAAAGCAGAGATTCAAAGAGTCATGATGGAATATGATTTGGTAGATTTGCCGATTCTCTATAACATGAATTTTGGTCATACAGAGCCGAAGTTTATTTTACCGTATGGCGCTATGGCAGAGATAAATTGTGATAAGGGGACTTTTGCAATTTTGGAAAGCGGAGTACAGTAGATAATATTAAATAAAAACGGCCTCTTAAGATAAGTGTCTAAGAGGTCGTTTTTGTATTTTTAACATTCTTTTAGCCTAATGGGTGAACACCATTACTTACGTGAATGAACTTTCTCACCTTGTACCCAAACCTCACGAATGTTTTCTGGTCGAGTCAGATACATAATCTTTTGGAAGACATCATGTAAATCTTCATTTGCATCATAAATAGGTAGTTTAGCAGAATCTAATGCCGTATCGATAATCTGCACATCCCAAGTATAGTTTTCTGCTAAGCGCCCGATTGGTAAGCTTAAACTTTCACCACCGCCGGCAGTTGCGAAATAGAATGCTTCATTAATTGTGATGCGAGATTTTGGCATTCCGCGTTCTTGAGCAGGAAGAGTTGTATTCACTCCATCTTCTAACATTCTGGATGATATGACTGCTTGTCTAGCATTATCAAAAAGACTAGGTGAGAAGCCACCAGAAATGTCTGATCCTAAACCAATTTCAACACCCTTTGCATGCAAATGAGCGATTGGAATGACACTATTGGCAAAGTAAGCATTTGAGATGGGGCAATGGCAAACAGCGGTACCTGTTTCAGTAAATAAACCTGCATCGTCATCATCTAAGAAATTACAATGCGCCATGACAGACTTATCACGTAATAGACCAAAATCATGTAAAGCAAACGCGTCGTTCTTATTAAAGCGATCTTGCACATAGCCGTGCTCCCAATCACTTTCGCTGCAGTGAGATTGGACGTACGTATCATACTTCGCAGCTAATTCTCCTAAACCTTTTAACGCATCGTCGGTACAGCTTGGAATAAAGCGCGGCGTCACGACTGGATAAACACCCTGTTTTGTTGATTTCGCGAGTTCTTTGACAGCTAAAATAAATTCCTCTGTATCCGCTAATGCTGTTGGTGTATCAGCGTCACGATAATAGTCTGGGCTTTGTTCAGGATTGTCCATAACCACTTTTCCAACTAAACCGCGCTGTCCTTTTTCAGCGCAAATTTCGGCCAGTAATAAACTGGCTTCTTTATGAACAGTGGCAAAATAAAGTGCCGTCGTTGTTCCGTTTGCTAGGAGGGTGCTTACGACATCCTGGTAGACATTTTTCGCAAAATCTAAATCCGCAAATTTAGACTCAATTGGGAAGGTATACGTGTTTAACCAATCATAGAGCGGAATGTCTAAAGCAGTTCCAGCTTGAGCCCATTGCGGCGCATGTACATGCAAATCGATAAAACCAGGTAAAAAATACTGGCCTTCTGCTAAACGATGAAAGTTTTCTTCATTCCGATAAGCATCTAGTAAGATTTGATAGTCATCATCTTCTGGGGCAATGACTTTTTCAATCAATCCGTTAGCATTGATACAGAAAAGATAATCCTTTAAGATTTGTATTTCTTTTGATGACTTGCTGGAAAAAGCAGTCCCTTGGAAAATTTTTGTATAGTTTTTCATATATTACACCTTAATGTTTGGATTTTTGTAAGGATTAAATGATCCTTACTCAGTACTATGTTATCGCATGAAATAATCGATTAATAGGTTATTAAATGGTTCCCATTACTTTGCGGCCTTTTGGCTGCGTGTTATTTGGGTTAGGTTCTAGTGTAATCCCAATATCATCAAACGATTGATCTTTAGGCATACGGTAGGTGATCAAGCCGTTGCCGTTTTGATCTGGTTTTATTGTTCCGGCATTTTGGCGATTTCCGTTATTTAATAGCCATACTTGATATACTTCATCATCTTTAGTTCCCGGCATATTGTTTAACTCAATGATCAGGCTGTTGTCATGCCCTTCTTGGAGAAGGTAGGCGGTTCCGTTTGCTGAAGCAGCTGTATCCTGTCCTTTTAAATTAAACGTTCTCACAATCTGGGTAGGGGAAGCCATTTCGTCTTCTAACGCTGTAATGGTATCTTTTAAGTGGAGGTTATACCATAGTAACCCAGTAAAACTTATTATTAATATGGCCGTCATACCCGCAGATAACGGTGAAAAATGCTTCGTTAAGAATAATTTTATTGGATATAGAGGGCTTTCCTTTTTAGCTTTTTCGGTTTTATCTTCTTTAAAAATAAAGTCCATAACTTCCATTTTAAGTGAATCTGGAGCATCCACTTCCTCCATATCATAAGAAAGCGTCTGCCATGTTTCCTGCAAAGATTCTAATTCATTCTGACAGTGGGCGCATGTTTTAAGATGGCGTTTAAATTGTTCTTTTTCATGTTCAGACAGTTGATCGATTATATACAAAGACAGGTTTTCGCATTTATTTTCCATGCCGAACTCCTCCTGTTTCTTCGCTAAAATAATTTCGTAGTTTTTTTAAGGTTTGATTTAGACGGCTTTTAATGGTACCGAGCGGCTTCTCTTCCAGTTGTGCTATTTCGCTTAAGGAGTAGCCCTCCCAATACAACAAGTTGATAAGACGCTTTTGTGGTTCAGAGAGCTGGTGTTTTGCTTCTTGAATTTGCTGTTTTAATAGATTATTTGAAACTTCCTGCAGTACATGTTCTGACTGCTGTCCTTGGATTTTCTCCCATTCATTATGATCTAATTGGACCGTTCCTTTATGTTTATGTTCTTTACGAATCAGATCAATCGCAATATTTCGGGTAATGGTAAGAATCCAGTTTGCAAATTTACCCTGTGAAGCGCTGTAAGTCCGCTTTGTCGTCCAAAGACGGAGGAAAACCAGTTGGACAATTTCTTTTGTTTTCTCGGTGTCACCCTTTGTCATTTTTAATGAGAAGCTATAGATGAGATTTATGTAACGATCATACAGTTCTTCGAGTGCTGGACGATGATTTTGCACAATTAATTTAACCAGCTCTTCGTCCGACTTATTTTTCACAGCAAATTCTCCCCCTTTTTGAATCTGTTTTTAAATAGTATAAATCATAAGTTAGTTAAGGTGGAATGATAAAAGTGGGAAGAGGAAAAAGAACTGCCTAGCGTTGGGCAGTTCCATTGGAAGAATGCTACTGTGCAAATATTGTTTCGTTGTTAATAATAAACCAAACATCTTTGACCCCTTGGCCGTTTACATCACCAGGTGCTTTGTCGTTTACAAAGTAGTATAGCGGATAGCCTTTGTAGGTTGTCTGTTTCTTACCGGTATCTTCACGAGTAATTGTTCCGAAGTCATCTTTATTGAATCCATCAGGAGCGTCTAGATGTTCAGAATAGAAAGCAGGCCAGTTTTCAAGACATTCACCACTGCAGTTTGTTGTATTAGGCTTATCTTTCGTAAAGTAATAAAGTGCCATGCCTTGAGCATCAGCAAGGTACTTGCCTGTTTTTTCATTTTCCATCAGCTTCAGTGCTGATACCGGTTCCTCTGCAGTTGTTTCTTCTACTGGATCTTTTTTGTCCGCATCCTCAGAGCTGCATCCTCCAAGAAGTATACCTGCTAAAAGAAAAGTGAATAGCCACATAAACTGTTTCATCACTAAATCCTCCTCCGCATCTATTCTTTTCACTAAAGGTAACGAAAGAAAATTAGAAAAGGTTCGATTTAAATTTTTACTTGTTGTTAACTTAAAAACATAAGAAATACAAGTATCTTAGGAATGGTGCCAAGGCAGAAATAAATTGTGATAAAGGGACTTTTGCGATTGAAAATAATACTTTATATATAACGAAAATATTGGTAAATTTTAGTATAATTAAATTAGACAAATTTAATTGCAAAGAAGGGATAACATTGAAAGAAACGATTTATGATTACGAGGATTTAATGGAAATGTTAGATTCCTTATTGAGAGAGCCAACTCAGTTTTGGGATCACTTTTATACTGAACGTGATCGAGATGTTCCGTTTTTTGTTAACTCTCCAGATGAAAATTTAGTTTGTTACTTTGAAAATAATCTTTTTAAGCCAGGAAAAGTTCTCGAATTGGGCTGTGGCCCAGGTCGAAACGCCATTTATTTTGCTGAAAAAGGCTGTACGGTTGATGCCGTAGATTTATCACAAGAGTCTCTTAAATGGGCAGAAGAGCGAGCAAATGAAAAGAATGTCCATGTAAACTTCATCAATGAAAATATCTTTGCATTAGACATCGAGGAAGGTACATATGACATAGTGTATGATTCAGGCTGCTTTCACCATATTGCTCCTCACCGAAGAATGAGTTACATAAATTTAGTAAAAAAAGCTTTAAAACCAAATGGCTTCTTTGCCATTACTTGTTTTGTTCCAGGTGGGGCGTTAGGCGGTGCGGAAATAACAGATTGGGAGGTATATAGATTAAGAAGCCTAAAAGGAGGATTGGGCTTTACTGATGAAAAATTAAGATCCATCTTTAAGGATTTCAAGGAAATTGAGATAAGAAAAATGAAGGAAATTAAACAGCCTAATGATGTTTTTGGTGTATCTGGCTTGTTGACTGCGCTATTTCAATCATGAAAATGTCGGGATATAAAAATATCTTTGGAGTGATAGCATGGAAATTAGAAAAGCAAATGCAAATGATATACCTGAATTAGCGGCGTTAATGACTCAACTTGGATATCCAACTACTATTGAAAAGATGAAACTTAGATTTACCCATATTGAATCAAGCTTAAGCTACTACACATTGGTAGCTACTATTGATGACAAAGTTGTTGGAATGATCGGTTTAGTAATAGGATTCTATTATGAAATGGATGGTTCCTATGCTCGAATTGTAGCCTTCGTCGTAGATTCGGACTATCGCAATAAAGGGATAGGCATGAAACTAATAGAAGAAGCAGAGAACTGGGCTAGAAGTACAGGAGCTACTGGAATCGGACTAAACAGCGGAAAGAGTCAAGAGAGAGAAAATGCTTATAAATTTTATATTAAAATGGGCTATGCCGAAAAAAGTATTGGATTTGTTAAAAGTCTTATTTAAGCGGAGGATGGATGAAGATAGCAGCAAATTGATTTTTGAATATTAAAAGAAAAAATGGATTTTATAGTAAAATTTAGTGTATAATACGGAAAAATAAATTAATAAAGGATAATTCTTAGAAGAGGAGAGTAATAATCGAAGCTTCGATTATAGAGAGCTGGGGATGGTGGGATCCCGGTACGAAATCGATTATGAAGCGCACCTCGGAGAAGGCTTATTGAATGATAAGTAGATAAGTCCGGTTATAACCGTTACATTTTCAAGCAGGCTTTTTAAGCAAGTAGAGTGGTACCGCGAGCAAAACCCTCGTCTCTAAACGATTTTAGAGATGGGGTTTTTTTTATTACAAATTAGGAGGTTTGGTGATGAAGTACAAAAAAATAGTCATCTCATCTATTCAGGACACATTGATTAGTATGGGGATTGATAGTTTTTCTAAAGAAGAAATTGAAAAAATTCTAGAGGTTCCACCAAAACAGGAAATGGGCGACTATGCATTTCCGTGTTTTTTATTAGCCAAAAAGTTAAGAAAGGCACCTCCACAAATTGCTCAAGATCTTATGTTTAACATTAATCATGAATATATTGAAAAAATTGAGGCTGTTGGGCCATATGTAAACTTCTTTTTAGCAAAACAGAAAATTGGGCATGAAATTGTAATGGAAGTGCTTAATCAGAAGGAGAAGTTCGGAAGTCTGTCCATTGGTAATGGAAAAAACATCTCAATTGATCTTTCATCGCCTAATATTGCGAAGCCTTTTTCGATGGGCCATTTACGCTCTACTGTTATTGGGAACGCATTGGCGAATATCATGGAAAAGTGTGGGTTCACACCAATAAAGATAAATCATCTAGGTGACTGGGGTACACAATTTGGCAAGTTAATTACGGCTTATAAAATGTGGGGAAATGAAGAAAAAGTAAAAGCTAATCCGATTAAGGAATTACTCGCTTTGTATGTCCGGTTTCATGAAGAAGCGGAAAAAACACCAGGGCTTGAAGATACAGGACGATTATGGTTTAAAAGATTAGAGGAAGGAGATAAAGAAGCACTTTCATTATGGAAATGGTTCCGTGAAGAGTCTTTAAAGGAATTTGAACGGATCTATCAGCTTATGGGAATTGAGTTTCATTCATTTAATGGAGAGGCATTTTACAATGATAAGATGGATGAGGTTGTAGAACTACTCAATGAAAAACAGCTGCTTTCAGAATCAGATGGGGCGATGGTTGTTACTCTAGATGAACATGAAAGTCCACCGTGCCTTATAAAAAAATCGGATGGAGCAACATTGTATGCAACGAGAGATTTGGCTGCATCTCTTTTTAGAAAAAGAGAGTATGATTTTGCAAAAGCCTTATATGTAGTAGGCAGAGAACAGTCTCTTCACTTTAATCAAGTTTTTCATGTCTTAAAAAAGATGGGGTATGAATGGTCAGAAGATATGCACCACATCCCATTCGGAATGATGTTGAAAGATGGAAAGAAAATGTCGACTCGAAAGGGAAAAGTTGTTCTATTAGAAGAGGTGCTTGAAGAAGCGATTAAACTGGCAGCTAAAAATATTGAAGAGCGAAATCCTAATCTTGCAGACAAAGAAGAAGTAGCGAAGAGGGTTGGAGTAGGTGCTGTTATTTTTCATGATCTTAAAAATGATCGCTTACATGATATTGAGTTTTCTCTTGAAGCGATGCTCACCTTTGAGGGAGAAACTGGACCGTACGTACAATATACACATGCACGTGCATGCTCTATCCTGAGAAAAGGAAAATTAGAGGAACAAGGTCTGTTTTCTTATGAAACCTATGAAGATGATAGGGCCTGGGCTATTTTATCCTTACTAATGAAATTTGAAGATGTCATTAAACATGCATACAATCAGTTTGACCCTTCGCAAATTGCAAAATATACAATAGATCTTTCACAAGCTTTTAACAAATATTACGGAACCGTCCAAATTTTAAAGGAAGATGATCAACAGCAAGCACGCTTACAGTTAGTAAAGGCAGTAGCAATTGTTTTAAAAGAAGGATTGCGTTTGTTAGGACTTAAAGCTCCTGAGCAAATGTGATAGGTCCGATCGTTATTCAAAATGATTTTTACTCGTTTTGTAAATATGCCCTGTGAATAAAGATATATATTCGCTAATAAAATTAATATTATTCAGATAAGATGAGTGGATGTCCTCTTATGACAAAAAATAACGGGGGAATGAGTATGATAAAAAATGAAAATGAAAAGGGAATATTTTTAATCACTGGTATAATGGCATCTGGTAAATCTACAATTGCTCAACTTCTTTCAGAGCGTATGGATAAGAGTGTCCATGTTCGTGGAGATGTGTTTAGAAAAATGATAGTAAATGGTGAAGTTGGAATGTCAGGTACCCCTTCCGATGAAGCGTTAGAGCAATTACGACTTCGATATAAACTTGCTGCTTATGTAGCAGACGAATATTTCAAATTAGGATTTAATGTGGTATTGCAGGATGTAATAATTGGTCCTATGCTACAAGATGTTGTTGAGTATATCCAGCAAGGGCCTCTGTATGTAATTGTTTTATCGCCTAGCCCTGATGTTGTTGCTGCTAGGGAAGCATCTCGCCAGAAAAAAGGATACGGTGCATTAGATATTGCTTCTCTTGAAAGAGTCTTGCAATCAGAAACACCACGGATTGGTATGTGGATCGATTCTTCAAATTTAACCCCAGATGAGACTGTTGATGAAATTTTAAAGAGAGTTTATTCAGAAGCGGAAATTTAACATGTTAAAAACGAAGGAGGTCGCTGAAAGAAATTGGCGACCTCCTTCGTTTTTTAAAAAAATGAGCTTTACAAAGATTACTTTTCACTCTGGTATAACTTTTTATTCATCCTTCACTTTCAAACTACTACTATAAAATACATACTATTGCTAGTTCAAGGGGTAAGGTATAGACGGTAAACTTCATTAGAACAAAAAGTTAGTTCCTCATCGCGAAAAATGACCCCAATAGTTTTAGGAGTCATTCGTTAAATCTTCCCATAATAATAGTGTTATAGTAGTTGCCATCAGAAAGGATTTTGTCATTTTTTAATACACCTTCTATTTCGAAGCCAAGCTTTTTATAGAGTTTTATGGCATTATCATTCGTTTCTAAAACATTCAAAGTGATTTTTTTAATATCATTGGAGTCAGCCCAAGAAATAGATTCTTGTAAAAGATTTTTCCCAATACCGTATCCCCAATACTCTTTTAATACGCAGACTCCGAATTCTACTTTATGAGAGAATCTTTTCAATTGATTTCCTTGGCATCTTGAAAACCCGACAATCCGATCATGAACGACCGCAACTAAGAATAAATTCCTTTTACTTTCAGTATCTGTTTTAATGATATGTTCAAAACCGGGTACATCTATGAATGCCTCGCCTTGTTCTCTGTCTAAATTTTCGGTCTCTCCATCAATCTGTACTCTTAATTCAGACAAATCTTTTGCATCTTTTTCGATTGCCGATCTAACAGTATAATTTAGCCCATTAACATAAAACTCTTGCTTGTTAATTATCATGACATACTCCATTCATAATAAAATTGATTCAGAAAAACAGGGGAGGAGCCTCGTAATCTTTTTTTCTGCAGACCCCTGACCTTGTTTGTCGATAAGATATATATATAAATGGTAAATATTGATAATAGTAGTCTCCCATATGTTGAATTAATTACGGATAAGCAATTATCTTATTTACTTATTAAGTGCTCAAGATGTTCCTTTACTTCTGGCCATTGTTCCTTTGTAATACTGTACATAACGGTATGACGTACTGTGCCATCTTGGCGAATCATATGGTTGCGAAGGATGCCTTCTTTTATCGCTCCGATTCGTTCAATGGCCTTTTGTGAACGTAAATTCGCATGATCTGTTTTGAGTTGTACGCGTTGTAGGTTTATATTTTCAAAACAGTACCTTAGCAGCAAATACTTACAATTTGTATTGATAGCAGTACGCCAATAGTTTGGATGTAGCCATGTTGAACCAATTTCTAATCGCTTATGTTCTAAATGTATATCCATCAATCTAGTCGAACCGATGATTTGATTTGTCTTTTGATTAATGATAACAAAGGGAATTTCTATTCCCTGCTCTTTTGCCATAAGTGCTTTTTGTACGTAGTGAATAACGTCCTCTTTCGTGGTAATGTTCTGCGTCGCATGCTGCCAAATGGATTGATCTTTGGATGCTTCAAAAATCTCGTCAATATCACTTTCATCCATTACTTTTAAACAAACAATTTCGTTTTTTAATTTGATATTCTCCATCGTTTATCACTCCTTACCACTATTAAAATGAAAATTTGGTATGATAAAAATAACCAAAAAGAAAAATATTGACCATACCAAAAGGAGGTTTCAATGGAACTGCCCATTTATTTAGAGCAAGGGAAGGCTATGTATATACAAATTTATGAACAAATAAAAACAGCCGTTCTTCATAAAATCCTTGTTCCCCAAAGTAAACTCCCTTCAAAACGTCTGCTTGCCACTCAACTTGGTGTAAGTGTACATACCGTTCGTGAAGCGTATGATCAATTATTAGCGGAAGGTTATATCATGAGTCGAGAACGCTCAGGCTATTTTGTTTCAGCCTTCGAGCAAGAATGGCAGCCAGCAGCGTCGAATAAACCTAATATCGAATCTACAGAATCTTTGAATCAACAAGTATTAATCGATTTTAATTCTGGGCATGTAGATGCAACTCTTTTTCCATACCACATTTGGAAACGATTAATACGTCAACACATCGAAGAAGCGAGCTTAGTGAATAGTCCATGGCAAGGAGAGTGGACATTACGAACAGAAATCTCTAAATATGTGGGGCGTTCTCGTGGTGTACAATGTGAAGAAAGCCAAGTGTTCCTATATAGCGGCACGCAAATGCAGTTGCAGGATTTATGTCAGTTTTTCGGTTTGGATATATGTGTTGGTATGGAGGAGCCTGGATTTATTCGAGTAAAGGCTGTATTTGAAAAGTTAAGACTTAAAGTATTCCCTATTCAAGTAGATCATCATGGCGTAACCATCCCGATTGAAAAATTAGACTTATTGTACACGACACCGGCCCATCAGTTTCCACTAGGAATGATAATGCCCCTCGAAAGACGTATGGGATTATTAAAATGGGCGAATGAACAGAATAGCTTGATCATTGAAGATGATTATGATTCAGAATTTCGCTTTGACGGATTACCGATTCCGTCATTCGCACAAATCGATCAACTTCAACATGTCATTTATTTTGGGACATTTTCTAAATCTCTGATTCCTTCTATGCGTATGAGCTATATGATTCTTCCAAAATCTCTTGTTGAAGCGTTCGAAAAATTTAATAGACACCAAAAATCTACTGTTTCTCGTGTCGAGCAGCTGACAGTAGCTGATTTTATGAAAGAAGGCTATTTCGAACGACATCTTGCAAAAATGCGTACCGCCTATCGGAAAAAACATCTTACTTTATTACAAGCCATCGAAACCTATTTACCAAAGGAATTCGAAATCATCGGAGAAAATTCAGGTCTGCATATTGTACTCAAGCTGCCTCACTATTTAACAGAACAACGTGCCATCCAAAAAGCAATCGATTTAGGAATACGAATTTATCCTGCTTCTATTTCATATATAGAGGAGCCAAATACTCACATGGTGATACTTGGTTATGGAGGACTAACAAATGATGAAATAAGGGAAGGGATTTTTAAGTTAGCAGAAACATGGCTATACAACTGTCCTCTTGTCCCACATATCAGAACAAATGATAAAAGTGCTAGTCCCCGCCTCTAAAATTCATTAACGGGCAGGGACTAACAGGCTTCTATTTAACTACTTCATTATGAGATGATTTACTTGATAACTGCAACTGCCTTGAACTTGCAATAAAATTATAAGTAACCGCGGCTGCTATCGCTCCAATTAGGGGTCCGATAACATAGATAGGGAATTGTATCCAGTCTATGTTACCTCCTAATAGACTATCAACAACATAAGGCCCAAAGGTTCTAGCGGGATTAAATGATGCTCCCGTAGGGCCGGCAAACATCATGATAATGCCTCCTACCGTTAAACCGATTACGAGCCCTCCCCATTCCTTAGGAGCTCTGGAGTCTACAGCAATTCCCATGATAACGAACATTAGAATAAATGCTGCAATGGCTTCAATTGCTATCGCCTGAAAATAACCGGTAGATGGAGCAAGTACAGTGGCCCCTAAATTTCCTAATAATACTCCGTCTATGCCAAGAACCATAACGATTCCAAAGGCACCAATGACACCACCCACACATTGTGCAATGAGATATGGAAATACTTCTTTCCAAGGGAAATGACCCGTCGAAGCTAATGCCATCGTAACCGCTGGGTTAATATGGCAACCAGAAAATTTTCCAATTGAATAAATCATCGCCATAACAACAATCGCAAAGGCAAAACTGATAACGCCAATATCTGCCAAAGTTGTAGACTCATTATTATTAGCCGTAATCAAACCATTAAAAGCAGCAGTTCCAGGACCAATAAGGACTAGTAATGCAGTACCAATACCTTCAGCAACACATCGTTTGAACAGGCCAGTTCTCTCCATTACCCGCCACCATTATTTCACAAGTCCATGAGGATCGATAACATACTTTCTGGCAACACCTTTGTCAAATTCTTCATAGCCCATTGGCGCTTCGTCTAAGGAAATAACTGTGGCATTTACTGCCTTTGCAATTTGTGCTTTTCCACTTAAAATAGCCTTCATCAAGTCACGGTGGTATTGCATAACTGGTGTTTGTCCTGTTACAAATGTATGCGCCTTCGCCCATCCTAAGCCAAGCCGAACTCTCAATGTACCAATTTTGGCATCTTCATCAATTCCACCTGGATCACCCGTTACATAAAGACCAGGAATACCAAGACGTCCACCAGCCCGTGTAACTTGCATAATGGAGTTTAATACAGTTGCTGGTGCTTCTATAGCATTAGCTCCATGGGCAGATGCTTCAAAACCTACACAGTCCACTGCACAATCCACTTCAGGAATACCTAAAATTTGGTCAATTTGCTCACCCAAATCAGAGTGTTCACGAAGATTTACCGTTTCACAGCCAAAGCTTCTAGCTTGAGCAAGTCTCTCACCATTTAAGTCTCCTACAATAACTACAGCGGCACCTAATAATTGTGCCGAATGTGCAGCCGCTAGCCCAACAGGACCTGCACCTGCAATATAAACAGTAGATCCTGGTTTAACACCTGCGCTCACTGCCCCATGATAGCCTGTTGGAAAAATATCAGAGAGCATCGTTAAATCTTTAATTTTTTCCATCGCTTGATCTTTATCAGGGAATTTCAATAATTGGAAATCAGCATAAGGCACCATAACATATTCAGACTGACCTCCAACCCATCCACCCATATCTACATATCCATAGGCTGAACCAGGACGATCAGGATTTACATTTTCACATATATGAGTGTTGCGCTCTTTACAGCTCCGGCATCGTCCGCAGGCAATATTAAACGGAACAGAAACAAGATCACCTTTTTTGATGAATTCTACATCGCGGCCGACTTCGATCACTTCTCCTGTTATTTCATGCCCAAGTACAAGTCCTGCTGGAGCGGTTGTTCTACCCCTAACCATATGTTGGTCGCTTCCACAAATATTTGTCGTAACAACCTTTAAGATAACACCATGATCACATTTTCGCCCAACGTTGAGCGGATTTACTCCAGGTCCATCTCTTAAAACTAAATCTGGATAACCAATGTCCATTACCTCAACTTTACCAGGGCCCATATACGCTACTGCTCTGTTTCCTGCCATCTTTTCTATTCCTCCCTTTTAAATAAAAATTGATGATTCAATCTATATATATTGCAATTATCGTGCCAATCATAAAATCCTTGAAAATCATCATTTATTAAATTGACAAAAAAGAAATTTGTTCAAGACATGAACAGAATATGTCCTATTTTGATACACGATAAAAATTATTTTGAATATTTCGTTAAAGCCAGAGTAAATATAATAAATAGTAAGTGTCTTTTGTATGAATAATAAGTTGTCAGTCTGCATACACAAAGCTTGTTTTTACAAAGAATTTAACTAGCGTAGTTAAAGTAGGTTGACCGTCAACTACATACAAGCTTGAGAGCAAAAGTTCATGAAGGGGGAAAAGATTTAGATGTCACCCGTAAATTTTTTAAATCAAAGGAAGATAATTGATCTTTCTTGGAAGCGATGTCATAGTTTTGGACTTTCACCCACAGATTCCATTAATGATTTCTCATTAATGGAAAAGGACTTACAAGAAGTAATAAAAAAGAATGAGTATTTGATTAAACATAGTACATACATTTTAGAAAAGCTTTACCCTACTTTTCAATCAAGTGGACTTGTAACAGTTATTGTTGATAAGAATGGCACGATCCTTCATAAAATGGGAAAGTTAGACATTGAAGAGTCATTTGAATATATGTCCGTTGGCTCTAATTGGTCCGAAGAAATAAAAGGAACAAATGCAATTGGGCTAGTTATTCATGAAAAAAAACCTATCATAACTCACGCTGAACACCATTTCTTTGTTACAAATCACTTTCTTACATGTGCAGCAAGTCCCATATATTCGCCAACTGGAGAGTTCATCGGGGCTGTTAATATCAGTGCGAGAAAAGAGTTATATCACCCACTTACGATATCCTTAGCGAGTATAATTGCTGAAGCAGTACAGAATCGGCTGCTCTTGGAGCATAAAAACCACGAAAAGCTATTGACATTAAAAGAAATAGATCATACAACAAACTTATTCTCTTATCCACTTCTTACACTTGATGAAGATAAAAAGATCATTCGTGCAAACCAAACAGCACGTCAACTTTTAGGTGATGATTGTATTGGAAAAGAGTTTCACGCTAAACAAGGCAATTTGGTAGAAATATTATCCGATCAAACAAATAAAATATTTCGTTCTATTGTTTCTCTACACAAAACTAACCAAAAATTTTCTCAAGACATAAAACTTTACACAACACATGATATCATCGGATCATGTGAATCGATTGTTCGGGTTAAGAAGGTTGTTAATAAAGCTTCCTTCTCGGATTATCCTATAATCATTTATGGAGAAAGCGGTACGGGTAAAGAACTAATAGCACAATCTCTACATACGGCTGGACCACGTAAAATGAAACCATTTATTGCGTTAAATTGTAGTGCAATACCTGAAAGTTTGATTGAAAGTGAACTATTCGGTTACGAACGAGGTGCTTTTACTGGTGCTAAACGGGAAGGGGCTCCTGGAAAATTTGAAACAGCGGATGGAGGAACCATATTCCTCGATGAAATTGGTGATATGCCATTGAAGGCGCAAGCGGTTTTACTCCGCGTTTTACAAGAAAAAATAGTGACCAGAATTGGCGGAAGTATAGTCAGATTCATCGATACAAGAGTGATAGCTGCAACAAACAAAAATTTGCGTGAAGAGGTACAAGCAGGAAGATTTAGAGAAGATTTATACTACCGATTGAAAGGGATTTTTATTACATTGCCGCCTCTTCGTAATAGAACCGACATTATAGAGCTTGCAGAACACTTCATAACAGAGCTGGAAACTCCATCTAAAACCTTATCTGAAGAAGCTAAGCAGAAACTAATCTCCTATCTTTGGCCTGGGAACATACGGGAACTCAAAAGTGTCCTCATGCAAGCCTCCTTTTTTGCAGAAGGTAATGAAATAAAGGGTGAGGATTTACATTTTGAAGACGAGTATGAACTGCAATTGAATAGGAAAGATTCTGAAGAGAAAATACCCCTTTCACTTAACAACACAGAAAAAGCTGCAATTTTAAAGGCATTACAATCAGTAGAATGGAACATAAGTAAAGCTGCGAATATTTTACAAATTAGTAGAAATACGTTATATCTAAAAATAAAAAAATATAATTTGGAGAAATAGCAATCTTCATTTAAGGAAATTTTAATAGGAAAAGTTAGATATACAGGCTAAGAATCGTTTGATCTAAAAAAAATGTTTCAGTGACGTCAATTATGGACAATCGTGCGCTATTTTGTAGAAAAAAAGTGCCATTTGTAAATAAGAACACAATCAAAAAAGCCTGTCTAAAAAAGACAGGCTTTATTAAGGATTTGAAATAAAGTTTAATCAAAAAAATCAAATACACATGCATTAAGCTGAAAAAATCATCAACATTCTTACAATTCAAAAATGATCCCCACTAGAGAGTAGATAATGACAGTGGAAAAAAGGATCGTCATGTGAAGAAGGGAGAAAAGGAACATGGATTTTGCCCATTTCTCTGAATCCATCTTTTTATAGCCAAACACACTTAAAATAAGCCAGGAAATGCTCAAAAGAAGTGCTACGATCATAAGGCCAAGGCTTAAAGACCCTAAAAGGAAGCTTATCGCAATTAGAATAATTAAATAAATATTTGTCTGTATATATGTTCTTTTAACACCTTTGACTACTGGAAGCATAGGTACCTTCGCAGCCTTATATTCATCGTGCTTACGAATCGCGATAGCATAGAAATGAGGCATTTGCCAAATAACTGTAATGATAAATAGCCCAAGAATAGCAGGATGTGTGATGTCTGGATATATAGCAGCCCAACCTATGAGAGGCGGCATTGCTCCAGAAATACTTCCAATCTCCGTGTTATAAATGGTTCTTCTTTTACTCCACATCGTGTACGGGACAACATAAAAAAACAATCCTAGAAACCCTAGAAATGCTGCTAGAGGAGTTGCTAATGATAGAGCTGCTATTCCAAAGATAGACATGAAGATAGCAAGCCATAATACTGTTTTAGGCTTTATTTCTCCAGTTACAGTTGGTCTATTTTTGGTCCTTTCCATTATGGAATCTATATCTCGATCATATAGATTGTTAAAAGCCCCAGCGGCACCCATAACTAAAATGGAACCAATTAAAGCAAAAATAATTTCAGGAAGCTTTTCTAGAAAGCTAATCTGATAAGTGTATAATGCCAATGTTAATCCAGCAAACATCGGGAAAAGGTTTGATTTAATGATTCCGGTTTTGACGGTTTGTGCCAAAATATTTGACATAGTCTGTTCCGGCGGGGTAGGTTTTTTTTGCCTTCGCATTATTACTATCTTCCTTTACTAGACAATCTATAATAATCGTGCTTCAATCCAGATTAATAGTATTTAAGGTTATTTTTGACATAATTATCATTTATTAATTTATATACTATTTGGTATGTTAAAGCTATAAGGTATGCTTGTCAAGGGAGCGGGGAAGAAGGATGATTAGACGAAGATTAACTCAGGAGGAGAGAAAAAAGGGCAAATGATATCATTTACCACTCTTTTTTTTGAGAATAAGATAGACTCCAAAAAAAGTCCAATCACATCATTTTTTCTTTCATAAAATAAGTTATCAGCAGTATAGGACAAGTATTAGTATTTGTTCATTTCAATTAAATTACTGCAATAGCTACTGATGAATAATGAAGAAGTAGAGGTGTGATATTTTGAGGAAAGAATATTTACGCTGGACAGAGATACCGTATGCAGGGGAATCGAAACCACCTAATAATCCGGTTACTCCTTTGGCTGGCTCGTGGTCACTAATTTATTTAAAGCGAGACAAAAATGGAAACTTCCTTGATCCGAACGGTTGGAAAATGAAACTCCCTATAAAACATCCCAACTTAATTAATTTCGATAAAGAGTTACGTATTGTCCAAAATACGCTAGAGAATCTTACTCCCACTCAAAAAAATATTGGTATATATTATGGAACAGGGGTCCCTACTAAACAATGGACACCGGTTATTGATCGCTTAATTGATACTTATGGAGTTAGCCCTTTGCATGCTGGAAGGATATTAGCAGCTGTACAGGCTGCTATAAATGATACAATGATCGTAGTGTGGGCTTTAAAATATCCATGGGATGTAGCAAGGCCAAACCAATATGATCAAACGATGAGAACATTGTTGTGCACTCCGCGTTTTCCAACTTATCCATCTGGTCATGCCAGCATGTCAGGATGTACAGAAGTCGTACTAAGCTATTTTTTCCCAAAAGAAGCAAGCAAACTTAGAAAAATAGCTGATGACAATGCGCTTAGTCGATTATATGCAGGAGTTCATTTTCCGGCAGATAATAACGAAGGACTAAGATTGGGAAGATATATCGGAACAGCTATAGTTGATTACCTAAAAACACAACTTGATAGTGATTTAAAACCAATTGATACACCTTATACAAAGTTCCTAGATGCAGATATTTTCCCAATAGATTACCAACAGTTTATCCCGTTTGATTTCCCAAAAACTTGTACTTCTCTTGTAATGGGAGACGAATCTAGCTCGTGTTGAACAGAATTTGGGTCCTACGGAAAGTACTGAACCTGAGCAACCGTTAATAATAGAAAATCCCCCGTTTTGATGATAGTTTTTTGCACTTCTATCAATTATAGGGGATTTTCTATTTACTCTGAACAGAATGTTATTATCTAACGCTATATTTCCTTCTGGAACTAGCCCTCTTGTTCCATGCTTGAAGTACGTGAATACATAAAGCTGAGCTAATACCAGCTATTGCACCAACCAGCCAATTTACTTGAGGCATATGCTCATACATCCATCCGCCAGCTCCTTGACTAATTCCACCGCCAACTGCCATTGCAAGAAGGGAAAAACCAAAATAGCTGGCTGAAAATTGAGGAGGAGCTATTTCTGCTGTGTATTCATAAGATGTTGGTTCTACAAGCATAATGCCAATCGCATATATACAGAATCCCGCCCAAAATAATAGAATGCTATTAGATATCCCTATTAGCAGAATTCCTGCTCCCATAATACTCATGCCCATTTTAATAACAGATAATCTCTGAAACCTTCTTGTCCATTTTTGCAGGGGATATTGGAGAAAAACGACGATCACTCCATAAACAATAAATAGACTTGAGACAAAAGTTGGGCTGTTGAATACCTTTGCAGCATGCAGAGGAATGGTCAAATACAATTGCATAAACATGAACCAAAACCCAATCATGCTGATCGTAAAGAAGATAAACAACCGATCTGATTTCACTTTTTCCCAAGAATCAGCAAGGGATTGCTTCGGAACTGCGACTTTTTCATTAGGAAGATTCATAAAGGTAATCACCCCGCTGAAAATGAAAATTCCACCGCATACTAAGGAAGAGTAGAAAAAGTCAAGCTGTAATAAAACTCCACCCAATATTCCCGCACAAATGATCCCCGAATGGCGTACGATCTTATCTAGAGCAAAAACATCGCCGCGTTTGGCAGGAGGAGTAAAGATAGATAGTGCCGCTTTACTTGTTGGCTCGAATAATGACCCTCCTAAACCAGTAATAATGGCCGCAGCAATTAACTCAAGCGGTGTTGTGCAAATGGCAAACAATAGAAAGCCTGCTCCGCGTAAAACCATACCGGTACTAATCATCAATCTGTAATCAAAGCGATCTCCCAGTATCCCTGATAAAAATGATGTTCCTTGCTGTGTTAATTGCCGGATCATCAAGACGAGACCAGCAATTCCAGCAGAAAGTGCTAAGCTTCCAGTAATATAAGCAGATAAAAAAGGAATAAAAGCGAAAAAACTAACATTCATGAGAAATGAATTTACTAATAATAATCGTATTGCTTTCATGGTGTCCCCACCTTTTTCCAAAATCAATATCAAAATTCAATAGCATTAGTTCAAGAAGCCAATACTGCTTCGTTTTTTTAGTTTATCAACGTATTTGCCATTTGTATAACGAATAATTAGAATGGTATTGATTAAAAAAACTAATCGTAAGGATGGGTAAAATGGAGATCCAACAGCTTCGTGCTTTTCTGTCTGTCGCCCAGACGAAAAACTTCACGAAATCAGCCGATTTAATGTATATATCACAATCAACCGTAACGATGCGTATTAAAGCGCTGGAACAAACGCTTGGCAAAAAACTGTTTGAAAGAGATAATCGCCAAGTTCTTCTGACTAATGCTGGCAAGGAGCTGCTAGACTATGCGAAGAGGATTGTTGAGCTTGTTGACGAAGGGGCTAGAAAGCTCAACTTGGAGGAAAGATTTGAAAGCTCATTAGTCGTTGGAAGCCTGCATTCATTATGGGATTATTTACTTTTCCCAATTATGAAAGATTTTCAAGCAAAGAACCCGAAAATGGCTCTTCGTTTTATTACCGGACATTCATGGGATATCGTTCAGCAAATCCTTGATGGTGTCATTGATTTTGGCGTGGTCTATATCCCGCCTTCACATGCTGAAATTGAGGTAATTGAGTTTAAAAAAGAGGAGATTAAGCTTGTTGCTAAAGCTGATCATCATTTTACTGAAGAAATCGATCTCAGTACATTAAGTACATTGCCTTATATTCATATGGATTGGGGACCTAGCTATAAAAAATGGTTTGAAGAGTGCATTGGAAAGCAATTGTTTGCCTTACAGGTGGATCATGCCTCCCTGTATATTCAATATTTACGAAGTGATCATCTTATTGGACTGCTGCCTGCTGCCATTGCTGATACACTCATCCAACAAGGTGAGCTTGCATCACTCCGCTTTCGATCCAAAATAAAGCCCCCATTAATCCAAAGCTATATAATTTATCCGAAACGCAAGTTGGAAGCAGTAAAGCCTTTGCTTGACCATATGATGAAAAGCACTGTTAATGGAATTATATAATGATTAAGAAATAATAATATTTTCAGATTTTTTATAGACATTCAATTATGAATGAATTATAGTGGTTATTAACATAACTACCATGAAGGAGAGAATTATGGAAGAGAAAGCAATGATCGAATTGCAAAAACATGGGTTTTCGAAATATGAGTGTAAGGCTTACATAGGTCTACTGAAATCACCAGCAGTTACTGGTTATGAATTAAGTAAGCGCTCTGGTGTCCCTCGGTCCATGATATATGAAGTATTAGGGAAATTACTTGATAAAGGAGCCATACAAACGGTTCCCTCTGATCCCATTGTCTATAAACCTGTTGAGCCGAAACAGCTACTTTCTCGTCTTAAAGAGGAGATGAATACATCATTAGAATGGCTAGAATCGTCTCTCACCCAGTTTGAAAGTGATCAGAAAGTTGATGTGGTAACAAGAATTGTCCATTATGAGCATATCGTTCAAGAAATGCTTTCAATGATTCGTATTGCCAAAAAAGAGATCTGGTTATCGATTTGGTCTCCCGCAGTGAAAGACATAGAAAAAGCAATTCGAGAGAAGGAAGGAGCAATCCCCATTTTTACAGTTTTATTTGGGGATGAAGCTATGACGTTGGGACACACATATCATCACAACTATATGGCACCAGACATTGTGAGTAAACGAATGGGAGGATATTTAACTATTCTAGTTCGGGATGAAGAAGAAGCCCTGATTGCAAAATTTAGTGACAGAGGTTCAGAATGGGCTGTGAAGTCAACAGATCCTGCTCTAGTTCTCATTGCGACAGAATACATTCGGCACGACATCATGGTCGAAGAACTCATCAATGCGCACGGTCCTGAAAAACTAGATGCACTATGGAAGGGCAGAGAAGACTTGATTCAAGTCATGACGGGAAAAAACGGCTTAACATAATGCTGTTTTTTTATAAAAAAATGGTGGTTATAGTTCTAACTAAGCAGGAGGGTTCACATGTATGCAAAACTAAAATTCGCCATCGCAATGGCTTTATTCGGTTCAATCGGACTATTTTCATTACAAACAGGTCTCCCAGCAATTGAATTGGTTTTTATACGCTGCCTTTGTGCAAGTATTCTTTTAGGAGCAATATGGGGGTTTCGTTCAGTAAAAACAAAGAACCAAGCAAAGATTTTTATTCCGCGCCGTGAGTATGTTCTTGCTTTACTTTGTGGAGTGTTTCTTGTCATAAACTGGGTCCTTTTCTTTCGTTCTATTGAATTAATGCCTATTACTGTAGCTATTTCCATATATCATTTAGCACCTGTTATTGTGCTTCTCTTAGGTTCTTTTCTCTTTAAAGAAAAATTAACAGGAACTGGAATCGTATTTTTCTTTATTTGCTTTTTAGGTACATTGTTAGTCGGAGGCATTCATCAACAATCATCCTTTGCCGAATTTTTATCCACTGGTGTGCTTTGGGCGTTTGCAGCAGCATTATTCTATGCCCTTACTTCAATCACGGGAAAGGGAATTCAAATTCTTAGCCCGTTGCCTACAACCGTTATTCAAACGAGTTTGGGTGTCCTATTATTGCTTCCATTAGTGGATTTTTCAAATTTTATGCATCTTACTACTGGTAATTGGCTGAATATTCTTGTTACTGGGTTTGTTCATACTGGATTTGTATTCTATTTATTTTTCAGCAGTTTACGAGAATTAAAGGCCCAAACCATAGCGATTTTAGTCTTTATCGATCCGATTGTTGCCATCTTACTAGATGTAATTGTTTTGGATTACTATCCTGATGTCTACCAACTCCTCGGTATTCTCCTAGTGTTTGTGGGGATCAGTTATTCTCCAAAAAAAGAAAAAAGATTAGAGACAGTGAATGGATGAAAAGCAGGAATTATTCTTAAAATAAAGAAATAGTTTAAGAGTGATAAAGCATTTTGGGAGGGGAAAGTTTGCTGACGACAAAACAGTTAACAGAGATCAAGGAGCTTCAGCATGTTTGTGAGGAAGGCGAATGCTTTCAGCTAAAATTAAACTGGGATATGCTGCAAACTCGCGAAGCGAATGAAATAAATGACTTTTTTCATTATGAGGATGGGGAGTTAGTTGGGTTCCTCGGTCTTTATGGGTTTGGAAATAAAGCTGAGATTTGTGGTATGGTAGCTCCGAATTATCGCCGAAAGGGAATATTTACGCAACTTTACTATCAAGCGGAAAAAGTGTTGGAGGAACGAGGGTTTAAGAAAATTCTTTTAAATACTCCATCAAGCTCAGATTCGGGAAAAGGGTTTTTGCAATCGATTCCTTGTTCTTATTCTTTCTCGGAACATCAGATGAGATGGGAAGAAACAGAGTTAATCCATAAGGAAGAGGTTAATTTGAGGCGTTCCACTCCAAATGACTTAGAAACTGAAATTCAATTAGATGTTCAATGCTTTCATTTTGAAGAAGACGAGGCTCGTGATTATAATGTTAGAATCAAACGTGAAATCATGGAACAATTCTATATCATTGAGTCAGCGGGAAAGCCAGTCGGAAAAATGCGTATTTCCCATTCGGACGGGGAGGCATGGATATACGGGTTTGCTATATTCCCTGAATGCCAAGGAAAAGGAATCGGACGAAAAGCATTAACCAACGTCATCATAAAAGAACATAAGGATGGCTTTCCGATTTTTCTAGAAGTTGAAGCTAAGAATGCTCATGCATTAAAGCTATATGAATCCTGTGGGTTTACATCTTACCATTCTCAGGATTATTATAAAAAAGGATAGTGTACTTTTAATCATAATTGCTTTACTTGAGGACCACCTTGCTTTATGCAGGGTGGTTAAAAGTTTATTAGAGTAAATAAATGCTAGATTATTGATAATCGTGCCCGAAGAGGTTTATTTAACCGACTAGCGGTAACGAAAAAGTGATATTGTAGGTCAAATAAATGGATGAAAAGGAGGTGCGTTCATTGTTTGAGAATCAGGATAATCCAAATTCAAACCGCGATATTAGCCGCAGCAACCTGCATGCTGACTGTGTGAATTGCTTCGGATTGTGTTGTGTTGCGTTGCCTTTTGCAGCTTCGGCAGATTTTGCAATTAATAAAGACAGTGGTAAGCCCTGTCCCAATCTGCAATCGGACTTTCGCTGTGGTATTCACAATAACCTCAGACAGCAGGGGTTTAAAGGGTGTACTGTCTTTGACTGCTTCGGTGCTGGGCAAAAGGTTTCCAAAGTCACATTTGATGGGAGCGATTGGCGAGAAGGTCCCGAAACAGCGAAGAAAATGTTTGATGTGTTTCCGATTATGCAACAGCTTCATGAAATGCTCTGGTATTTGACCGAAGCGTTGACATTGAAAGCGACTCGTACGATTCATAAAGAGCTTGGCTTCATGCTCGACGAGACGGAAAGGCTTACTCAGCTTAGTCCCAACTCACTCATGGAACTAGATGTTCCATCACACCGAGCCCAAGTAAATGCTTTGCTTTTAAGGACAAGTGAGCTAGTGCGTACTGTGTCACATCGTCAGCATAAGGGAGCAAAAAATGGTAAGAAAGTTGATAGATCAAGAGCCAATCTTATGGGTGCAAATCTTAGAGGAGCAGATTTCAAAGGAGCCAACTTAAGAGGGGCATATCTTATTGCTGCTGATCTAAGAGATGCCGACTTGAGAGCAGCTGATCTTATAGGGGCTGACTTTCGAGACGCCGATCTTAGAGGAGCAGATCTCACTGGGAGTATTTTTCTCACTCAAGTTCAAATAAATTCGGCGAAGGGCGATTCACGTACAAAATTGCCGCACTTGCTTTCTCGCCCAGCACACTGGTCTGATGTTGAGTAAAAAACAAGTAGCTTAAAATTTTTATCAACACTGTTTTCTATCGAAAACGGTGTTTTTTATATTTAATTAAAAAACAGTATGAAATCTATATAGTCAGCAGAAAAAAGTGAAGGATAGTGATAGGCTTGTCAAGCTGAGAGGACTATGTCAGTATATAAGGATATAATGACCTCATTTAATGGAGAAAGTAGAATAAACAATTGCGAGCGGAGGAAATAGAATTATGTCAAAATTACCAAATTGCCCAAAATGTAATTCAGAATATACGTATGAGGATGGCAGTCTTTTCGTTTGTCCAGAATGTGCACATGAGTGGTCGCTAGAATCAGGAAATGAAAATAGCGAAGATCAAAGAATTATTAAAGATGCAAATGGAAATATCTTAAATGATGGTGATACCGTAACAGTTATCAAAGACCTTAAGGTAAAAGGAAGTTCATCTGTCTTAAAAATAGGAACAAAAGTAAAAAATATCCGTTTGGTTGATGGGGATCATGATATTGATTGTAAAATTGATGGTTTCGGTGCGATGAAGCTAAAATCAGAATTTGTTAAAAAGGGATAAAGTGAAGCTTCAATTAGTGGGGACCTTCCAGTCCGAAAAGCTGTTGTTATGACTAACGCATAACAGCAGCTTTTTTCTTTAATAAAAGCTACGTGATTTTTCACTAAAAATAGATTTATATGTTAATATATAATTGATGTTAAATATTCAAAATATAAACAATTATGGAAAAACGAAGCAGGAATTCAATATGTGCAAAAGGGGGGAGTTTATTGGAAAAGTATTATAGGACTAAGCATATTTTTTTGGCGATTGGGATATGTATAGCCATTTCCTCACCATTTCTCCTCGTATTTGTTCCTCAAACTATTGCAGACATTATATATTATACAGAAGGAATTGGTCAGATTTTCGTACCAAAGGAAAATTATGTTGTTTACGGGGTAGGTTTTCTATTTTTATTCTTAGCTGCTATGCTTCTTTCCCTGTTAGATATAAAGAAAGTCTCTATTATTCTAAGTATTGCTTGTGTATGTTTGAGCGCCATTCCATTTTTTATAGCATCACAATCCTATAAATCCATATCAGAAGAATCCCTTTCATACAGAGCTCTTTTTTCCAAAAGGGAATATTCCTATTCTTGGGACGAAATAGAGAGAGTCATTCATTATAAAGCGGAAGACGGTGATTTTCCGGAATATGAGTTTTTGTTTAAAGATGGGAATCATGTAATGTTTAAAGCGAATAGATATTTTCAGGAGGTGATTCCTCTCTTATATTATAAACTGGAAGAAATAAATGTAAGGATTGAGAGACAATAATGCTTTAGGAAATGTTAGGGACAAAAAGCCTGTCCCTAAACAAACGGATTATAAAACCGATTTCCATCGTGAAAGGTTATAAATATCGTGATCAGCAGCATGATAACGAACAGGGTGAGCGTGACGTAGTCTATTTTTTGAAAAGGACGAGCGCGGTACCATGTTCGTTTATTGTTTTTTCCAAAGGCGCGGAGCTCCATGGCATTGCTGATAATTTCAATTTTGTCGAGACTTGATAAAATTAATGGAACAATGATGGATCCGGCATTCTTGATTCGCTTTGTCAATTTCTCTTTACGTGACAGATCGATTCCTCTTGCTTGCTGAGCGAGAGCGATATTACGGAAATCACGCTGTATATCGGGAATATAGCGCAAAGCTAGAGCGACAGAATAGGAAATACGGTAGCTAATGCCAATGCGGTTCAGTGATGCCGCAAATTCACTTGGATTTGTCGTTACGATAAAAAGAATAGCAGCTGGTATAACTGCGAAGTATTTCATATTTACATTAAATAGGTAAAACAGTTCTTCAAGTGTGACGTTATACCTTCCTCCCAATTCAAATAGAACATGGCTCGTGCCATAGATTTCTACCCCTTCTTGAGGGGAGAAAACGTATACGGCAATGCTATTAATTAATAAAAACAGCATAATAAAGATAAGCACGAATGCGATTTCTTTTAGCTTTATATTTGAAATTGCAAAAATCCATACACTAGCAAGAACAAGGAAAATAAGAATCCGAGTATCATATGTCATCATAGCAGCAGATGACCAAAATAGGAGACAAAGCAGCTTAGTTCCACCTGTTAGTCGATGAACAGGTGATTGCCGCTCAATATACGATAGCATTTCTACAGCCATTTCTGTCTTACCTCCCTATCAAACGCGATAAAGCGTTCAACAAACTCTCTTGGTTCACTTATTTCGGCAAATAAGGCCAACTCAAATAAGGAGGTTTCTTTTAGGTTTGCATTTCTAATAATCTCGGAATTGGTTAATACATTCACCGCTGAATCATCGGCTATTTTTTTTCCACCTGCAATAACGATCGTTCGAGGCGTGTATTCAAGCATTAAATGCATATCATGGGTAATCATTATAACGGTAATGCCCTGGCGATTTAATTCACAGAGAAACTCCATCATTTCTGTGTAATGTCGGAAATCCTGTCCTGCCGTAGGCTCATCAAGAATAATAACCTCTGGTTCTAATGCTAGAATTGAGGCAATGGTTACCCGTTTCTTCTGTCCAAAGCTTAAGGCAGATATTGGCCAATTTCGGAATGGATAGAGCCCGCAAATTTTTAAGGTTCTTTCCACTCGCTCCTTCACTTCATGCTCTGGAACTCCACGAATGATAAGGCCTAATGCTACTTCATCATATATCATATGCTTAGAAATCATTTGATTAGGGTTTTGAAGGACCATTCCAATTCTTAGTGAGCGTTCTTTTATCGTATCTTTTGTAATGTCTTGTCCACTATAAAGGATTCGACCAAAAGAAAGCTTCTCAAAACCACAAATTAACTTTGAAAGAGTCGATTTTCCCGCCCCATTTTTTCCAACAATACTGACCATCTCACCTCTTTTGATAGAAAAGGATATACCCAGAATCGTCAGGTGATCCGGATGATAGCCAAAAGAAACATCACACAGTTCTAAAATGGGGGGAGTTTCAGCTTTTTTCTCTGGTGGAGCTGTCTTTTCAAACCAGCTAACCAGCTTATCTTTGCACCCATTGATGGCAAAGGAAGACAGGTGAGAGGGCTTCATTTCAGCTGTCACTTCACAGCCAGCATACTTTGCGGCTTTCAAATAAAGAGGCTCACGAATATAACAATCTTCTAAAACATTTGAAGCTAACAGCTCGTCAGGTGTTTGATCACTGACGATTCTGCCTTCATCGATGACAATAATTCGATCAACATGACAATGGAGAACATCCTCTAAGCGGTGCTCAATAATGACAACGGTCGTTTCAGTTTCTTTTTGAATCCGATCAATTAACTCGATCGCGTGCTTGCCTGTTGCAGGATCAAGATTTGCAAGCGGTTCGTCAAATAATAGAATATCGACTTGATCAACCATTACCCCGGCAAGGGAGACTCTCTGCTTTTGCCCTCCAGATAGACGGTGAAGAGATGAATCTAAAAAATTCTCCATATCTACCATTCTTGAAACCTCTATAACGGTATCTACCATTTGTTTTTGCGGTATACAATCATTTTCTAATGCAAAAGCAATGTCCTCAGCAACGGTTAAGCCGATAAACTGTCCATCAGGGTCCTGCAGAACAGTACCGACTTTTTTAGAAAGAGCGAAGATATCTAAATTTCTCGATTCTTCACCCATTATTTCAAGGCTTCCTGAAATCTCGCCTTTATAGGAAAATGGAACAAGGCCATTGAGACAATGGCCGAGTGTACTTTTTCCAGAACCTGAAGGACCCACAATCAAAACCTTTTCGCCTTCATAAATGGTTAAGTTTATATCATTTAAGGTTGGCTTCGCTTGACTTCGATATTTAAAAGAAAAGTTCTCGAATTGAATAACAGTTTTTTTCATTTATGATCTCCTAGAAATAAGTGCACTTTGATTTAGATATCTTTATTCAGACTGTCACTTTGACTGCGAGTTTTTGCGTAGGCTAATAATAAAAGCGTACCAATTACTCCGACAGTCACGATATTGGCAGCCCCAGCAACTACACCCTGCAAATATACCTTGTTAGCAGGCTCTGCATAAATTTGTACATCCAAAAATGGAGCAACTGCAAACCACCCAAATGCTTGAACGATAACTTGAACAACATTAAATGTAATGATTTTCTTCATATTAAAAATGCCTGATTCAATATCAATTTTTCTCCATACGAGCCCAATTAACAAGCCGACAAGTCCCGATACGATAACCCAGCTCCACCAAATGGAACCGTAGAAAATAAGATCCTTTAGGGCGTGACCGATTAAGCCAATTAATGCACCCGCAATCGGTCCAAAAATAATAGACATAAGTGCTAAAAAGCCGTAGGATGTTTCAATTTGTGTGTTCGGAATTCCAGTAGGAATGGATGCGAATCTGCCTAAAATAACGAATACGGCAGCTCCAATGCCGATCGCAACGATGGTTTTGATGGATAAGTGTTTTCTTTGCATAACATCAGCCTCCAAAATGAATAGTTGAAAATGAACTTTAAATAGTTTTTGGTGCTTTACGGATAGAAATTTTCCATTGGGCACCGGTTTCGATATGATACGCTTTTGCAAATGACCCTTGATTAATAGCTACGCCGATTTTGTCCAGAGAATTTACAAATAGTAATGGCTCTCCAAGATGGCTATCGGCAAAAGAACGGCCATAGGTCATAATATTTTTGTATACTTGTCGTGTATCGTTTTCAATCGTTACTTCAAATGAATCTCCGTAATCCACATCTAATTTTTTAAAGAGAGTACGATCAATATTTGTCCATAGATTTCCAAATCTTACATCGAGAATGTCAATATTTCCTTGAAGTGAGCCCTGTTCAATGCTTGCATTTGTTTTTGGCAGCTCAATGATAGAATCTACTGGAACCTCTGGACCTACTTGTTCAAAAGTGATGATGTTTGAAGCAAGTCTGGCACCTGTAAATGCATAGACGTCACGGCCGTGGAATGTGTATGATTCTCCTGAATTTGGCAAACGATTGACAGTTTCATCAATCATTCTTGCTTTCACAATACCGATGCTTTCTTTAATATGAGTAAGTGTCCCATTGTCAGGGGTGACAATGTATTGATTTTTTGCCGTTTTGACAACAATGCTTCTTCGTTCAGAGCCTACACCTGGATCAACGACTGATACAAAAACAGACTCTTCAGGCCAATAGGAAATCGTTTGATATAACCGATAAGATGCCTCCCAAATATTGTATTGAGGAATATCGTGGGTTAAATCATACACTTTAAGCGATGGATTTACAGAAATAGCCACACCGTACATCGCACTTACGGCCCCGTCGCTAATACCAAAATCTGATTGTAAAATTAAGTGACTATTCATTTTCATACCTCCACTATGATTATTTTATTTAGTATGAATGAAAATTAGACTTAGTTCTCCTCTATCAATCCTCCTAGTCCTCAATACATTAGAAAAACTTGGCGAATGCCTTAGTTTTACTTATGCGATCTTTTTAGCAGATATTTAATTGAACACACACCTTACTTTAGTATGTTAATTAAACTTAAACTTTCCTTTTAGCCAAAAAAACCACGTCTTTATCTATATAAATAATAGATAAGGACGTGGTTATATCTCACGTGGTACCACCTTAATTTACTGTATGCTCACGCAATACAGCCTCTGCAAGTACGAGAGCGGACCTGATGCTCTATATACTGTGGTATTGATAACGAGTACCAAATCTCGTCGGTACCTACTAATATTGCCTAAAAGGAAGGTCAATCTATTCGGCACGAAGCTCTGAGGCCATTGTTCAGATTCGAATTTTGCTTCTTTTCAGCTACCGAAGCTCTCTGTGAAAAATCGCTAAATCTTACTTTCCCTCTTCATTGCATTAAATCAATATTAAGTTGCTAAAGTTAAAATTTATTATATTTACTATATTCTGAATAGTCAAGTAAAAATATTGTAGTAATGTAGTATCTTCCCTTTAAGTTTAGTTCGAAAGAATAAGTTAATTACACTTTTAATCTAAATGTGCAAACGCTTGCATCGTGATTGTAGAAAGATTAAAATAATTCCTAATATAGGGTTCATAAGGAGTGACAAAAATGGTTCGTTTCAAAGAGCCTTGGTGGAAAAGAAGTGTTGTCTATCAAATTTATCCGCGGAGCTTTATGGATTCTAATGGAGACGGCATCGGGGATTTGCAAGGCATCATTTCTAAACTGGATTATTTGAAAAAATTAGGAGTGGATGTCATCTGGTTAAGCCCAATCTATGATTCTCCTAATGATGATAACGGATATGACATTCGCGATTATCGCGCGATTATGAATGAATTTGGGACAATGGATGATTTTGAACAATTGATTGATGAAGCGAAGCAGCGAGGGATTCGAATTGTGATGGATCTTGTGGTCAATCATACTTCGGACGAACATCACTGGTTTGTTCATTCGCGTTCTTCTAAGGATTCCAAGTACCGCGACTATTATATTTGGCGAGATGGGAATGAGGGGGATCCACCTAATAATTGGGGTTCCATATTTTCCGGGTCTGCATGGGAAAAGGATAAGGCAACGGATTCCTTTTATTTGCATCTTTTCTCCAAAAAGCAGCCTGATTTGAATTGGGAACACGAACCTCTTCGGAAAGAAATCTTTGATCTTATGAAGTATTGGCTAGATAAAGGAATTGGCGGCTTTCGCATGGATGTTATTAATTTTATTTCAAAAGAGGACCAATTACCTGATGGAGAGATTCATCTTGGACAATTGTATGGGGATGGGAGTCCCTATTTTATCAATGGGCCGAAAATTCACACCTATCTACAAGAAATGAATGAAAAGGTTTTGCAACATTATGATGTGGTAACTGTAGGAGAAATGCCGGGCGCTTCAACAGAGGACGCACAAATCTTTACGAATCCCGGCAATCAAGAAGTGAATATGATTTTTACATTTGAGCACATGAACCTAGACAGTGGACCCTACGAAAAATGGGATGTTCAGCCGTTGGATTTGGTTAAGCTAAAACGCAATCTTGAAAAGTGGCAGCATGCTCTCCATCATGTTGGCTGGAATAGTCTTTATTGGAATAACCATGATCAGCCGCGAATCGTATCACGTTTTGGTAATGATGAAGTGTATCGTGAGCTGTCCGCTAAAATGCTAGCCATTTGTCTTCATCTACTCCAAGGAACGCCATATATCTATCAGGGTGAAGAGCTAGGCATGACGAATGTGAGGTTTGATGACATTCATGAATATCGTGACATCGAAACCCTAAATATGTACAAAGAAAAACGCCAGCAGGGAATCGCGCATGATAAGATCATGTCGGGTATTTATGCGAAAGGCCGAGATAATGCTAGAACCCCGATGCAATGGACATCGGATGGCGGGTTCACAACAGGAACTCCTTGGATTCGGATGAATCACAATACTTCTAGAATTAACGCAGACCAAGCTCTTGCCGATCCTTCGTCGATTTTTTATACGTATCAAAAGCTTATACGTTTGAGAAAAGAATTTGACATCATCACGTACGGAAGCTTTCAATTATTAATGCCTGATCATCCAAACCTCTTTGTGTATAAACGGCAAACAGAGGATGAAGAGTGGTTAATCGTAACCAATTTTTCAAAACAGACGGAAAAAATGAAATGGGATGAAATTGACGTGCAGAATAAAAACGGAAAAATCATGATAGCAAACTATGAAACTCATCAATTAGACGGTGATATTATGGAAGTAAGACCTTATGAGGCGTTTGTGCTCAGCTTTAGAAAGGAGATGGCAAATTGAAGAAGGTACTAGGTATTGATATTGGGGGAACAAAAATACGGATGGGTGTTGTGAATGAGACTGGTGAGGTTTTAGAAGATATCACGATTCCTACAAAGTTACCATTATATCCCTATTTAGAAGAACAGGTTTTAAAAGTAATAGAAAAGTTTCCTGACCTTAAAGGGATTGGAATTGGTACGCGAGGAATGGTAGATGCGAAAACGGGAGTTGTCACTTTTGAAAAAGAGCTGGAGGGCTGGGAAGGGACACCGGTCAAAGCACAACTAGAAGCAGCGACTGGCCTTCGTGTTGAGATTAATAATGATGCCAATTGCGCAGCACTTACGGAAGTACGGCTTGGTGCAGCACTTGGCTTCCAAAGGGTTGTTTGCTTGACAGTGGGGACAAAGCTAGGTGGAGGTCTCGTTTTTGATGAGCAAGTGATAAATGGTACCCATGGCGGTGCTGGTGAGGTTGGTCACATGATTCTGTATCCAAACGGACTTGTTTGTGGCTGTGGAAGACGGGGTTGCAGTGAGGAATACGTATCTGGAACCGCATTGAGAAGAATGATTCAAGAGGAAAATGTCGTTAATCCAAAGACGGGTGAATTAGCAATACCACAGGAGCTGTTTCGATTGGCGGCAGAGGGGCTTACAAGTGCCCAAACAGTACGGGACCGCTTTCTTTCAGATTTCGCTGTTGTCATTTCCACTCTTCAAGCCGTATTAGATATGGACTGCGTTGTAGTCGGCGGAGGTGTTTCCGAATCAGCAGATGATTGGTGGGAAAACCTTCTTGCGAAAGTCGAACCGCTGAAACTTAAGCCTTTAGAATTGAGGCGTGCTGCATTTGGAAATGAAGCAGGGATGATTGGTGCAGCTATGCTCGTGACAGACCCTTCAAATAACTCGTAAAAAATATAAAGGATTATTAAAAAGCGTTTTTGCAATGCGAAAACGCTTTTCGAAAGACAATCCAAACAAGTCGATAAAAATACAAAATTGTCTATAAATTAAGACTTGTTATCGCATGGGCGGTGTGATAGGATAAATTTAATTCAATTTTGTGCAAGCGCTTTCGCAAACTTGTCTTTATTTTTTTAAGTATTTGTGCAAGCGTTTTCGCAACAAAAAATAATAATGTGGGGGAGAACCTATGAGAGCAAAATGGAGAGCAGGCTTACTAGCAGTTTCACTAGGATTAGCCGGAATTTTAGCAGGTTGCAATTCAGATAAGGCAGGTTCATCGGACAATAAATCGAAAGAAGAGCAAGTAACTTTAGACATTTTCCAATTCAAAGTAGAGTTTAAAGATCAGTTTGAGACCGTTGCAAAAGCTTATGAAGAGGAAAATAAAAACATGAAAATCAACATTACGACAGTTGGGGGCGGAGAGGATTACGGTGCAGCTCTTCGATCAAAATTTTCATCTGGTAATGAGCCAGCTATTTATAACATCGGTGGACCACAAGATGTGGCAGACTGGGAGAAAAAATTAGCTGATTTATCTGATTCTGCAGCAGCTAAGGCTGCATTAAAGGGTACCCTCGATGGGGTTACTGTAGATGGAAAAGTATTAGGTGTTCCATACAATCAAGAGGGCTATGGCTTAATTTATAACAAAAATGTATTTGAAAAGGCAGGAATCGATCCAGCTTCCATTACAGATTTTGCTTCTTTAGAAGCAGCAGTAAAAGAATTGGATAGCCAAAAAGGAGAATTAGGTCTAGAAGCTGTATTTGCTTTGCCAGGAAAGGAAACATGGGTGACGGGATTGCATTTATCAAATGCTTTCTTAGCTCCTGAATTTGATAACAATGTCTTAACGGCATTTGATTCAAAAAGTGTTGAATTCAAATATAGTGATGCATTCAAAAAAGTTTTAGATCTTCAAAATGACTACTCTGTGCAGCCGACTGTAAGTCTTGATTATTCAAAACAAGTAGAAGAGCTATTCTCTCTTCAAAAAGTTGCCATGATTCAACAAGGAAATTGGGTGTATGGTTCAATTGCAGGAATTGATGAAGAATTTGCTAACAACGGCATTGGAATGTTACCAATTCCAGTAGAAGGTTATAAAGGTGATCATATACCAGTTGGGATTCCAATGTATTGGGGCGTAAATAGCAATGCAGATGAAGCGGTAGTTAAAGAAGCGAAAAAATTCCTAGACTGGCTATACACTTCAGATAAAGGTAAGGAAACCGTGTTAAATGATTTTAAATTTATTCCAGCATATGAAGGCTATGATTCTACTAAAATCTCTGATCCACTTTCAAAGGCTGTTTATGAATATGCAGAGAAAGGCAAAACAATCGGCTGGACATTTATGGGATATCCTACTGGCTGGGGGCAAGACGAGTTGGGCGTTCAAATTCAGAAGTACTTAAGTGATAAAGCAAGCTGGGAAGAAGTTGTCGATGCAACGAAAAAAGCTTGGGAAGACGCACGTAAATAAGAAACAGAATGATTTGAAACAAAGTAGCCTTCGTGCTACTTTGTTTTGCTAAATAAGAAAGATTAAATTCCGAGTTAGATGAGTGTCTAACTTCAGGCGCCATGCGCTTTTCTAAGCTAAAAGGAAAGTTTAAGTCTATTAACGTACTAAAGTAAAGAGTGTGTTCAATTAAATATCTGCTAATAAGATCGCATAATAAAAACTAAGGCATTCGCCAAAAAAAGACTTGGCGAACGCCAAAGTTTTTCTAATTGGAGGTGAGCAAATGCGGACACGTGATCTAGCTTATTGGTTATTTTTAATGCCTGTATTGGCTGCTTTTATATTTGTAGTAGTAGCACCTTTTTTACTTGGTATCTATTACTCTTTTACAGATTGGAATGGGATTGAAACGAAAGGCTTCGTCGGCTTCGATCATTATATAGCATTGTTCCAAGATAAACGGTTCCTCGATTCCCTTTGGTTCACGACGAAGTTTTCCGTTGTGTCTGTCATTCTGATTAATTTTATTGGTTTGTCACTTGCACTTCTTGTAACAGCCAAATTAAAAACAAGTAAAGTATTGCGCACTGTTTTCTTTATGCCCAATTTAATCGGAGGTCTTATCCTCGGGTTTATCTGGCAGTTTATTTTTACAAAAGCCTTTGCAGGTTTTGGGGCAATGTTCGGTATCGAGAGTTTACAAGGGTGGCTATCTACTTCTAGTACTGGCTTCTGGGGACTCGTGATTGTAATGAGTTGGCAAATGGCAGGGTATATCATGGTGATCTATATTGCTTATTTGGAAGGCGTTTCAAAGGAATTGATTGAAGCAGCTGAAATGGATGGCGCTAACGCATTCCAAAGATTTCGCTATGTAGTGTTTCCGCTAGTGGCACCAGCCTTTACAGTTAGTATGTTTTTAACCCTTTCAAATTCATTCAAGCTATATGATCAAAACCTTAGTTTAACGGGCGGCGGTCCGTATGAATCGACTCAAATGGTGGCGATGGAAATTTTTAATACAGCATTTGGTCGGTACGATATGGGATATGCACAAGCAAAAGCGGTTGTTTTTTTCGTGATTGTTGCGGTCATTGCTTTAGTGCAAGTTTATATCAACAAAAAGCGTGAGGTGGAAATGTAATGCGGAAAAAGTATTTGATTCCACTCGAGATATTAGGAATAACTTTAGCGATTATTTGGTTAGCCCCATTCTATTTAATGATTGTAAACTCATTAAAAACAAAACGAGAGATATTTGAGGATACATTAAAACCTCCGAGTTCACTGACATTCGATAACTACGTGCAGGCATTTGTGGAATTAGACTTTCTAAAAACATTTGCAAATTCTTTAATCATTACTGTCATTAGTGTGGTTGTTATTATTATTTTTTCATCCATGGCGGCGTACGCTCTTTCACGTACAAAGAGTCGCTTTAGTACCATTTTACTTTTTGTTTTCATAGCGGCGATGCTGATCCCGTTTCAATCTGTGATGCTTCCACTCATTACGATTTTCGGCAAGATTGAGATGCTAAACCGTTTTGGATTAATATTTATGTATCTAGGATTTGGTGCGAGCTTATCGATTTTCTTATATCATGGTGCTTTAAGCTCAATTCCCCGCTCCTTGGATGAAGCTGCTACAATTGATGGAGCGAATCGATTCCAAATTTTTTGGTATGTTATCTTTCCAATACTAAAGCCGATTACGGTGACAGTAGGTATTTTAAATACGATTTGGATTTGGAATGATTACTTGCTTCCGTCTTTAGTCATTAACAAGCAAGGTATGGAAACGATACCATTAAAGATGTTCTTTTTCTTCGGGGAATACACAAAACAGTGGCATCTAGCATTAGCTGGACTTACATTGGCCATTATTCCAGTCATCGTTCTGTATTTCTTTGCACAGCGAGAAATTATAAAAGGTGTGTCTGAAGGAGCAGTAAAGTGAAACTTCAATCAGTGGGGGGCTTCATCCACCACTGATTGTTAGTTGAACTAATCACGCTCAAAACGCCACGTCCTGTGGCTTTCGCCTGACTAGGACATCGTGTCCGTCGTCGGGCATTTACGGGCTGTTAATCCCCCACTTAGATTTATTCTTAACTCCACTTCTTGAAGTGGGGGTCTTACAGCCCGTTAATCTGCGGTAAAATAAAATGTTGAAGGGAGGATGTCCCATTGCCTGTTACTATCTTCGATGTGGCCAAAGAAGCAAATGTTTCACCATCTACCGTCTCCCGTGTAATTGCGGACAATCCAAGAATTAGTGAAAAAACGAAGCGCAAAGTAAGGGAAGTAATGGAACGGTTAGATTACCATCCTAACTTTCAAGCGCGAAATCTAGCTGCAAAAAGCACAAAAACAATTGGTGTTATCATGTCAAATTCCACTTCTTTAGCGTTTCAAAATCCGTTCTTTCCAGAAGTTATTCGTGGAATTTGTACGAGTGCCCATGCTAGTCAATATGGCATTTATTTATCGACTGGCGGTACAGAGAAAGAAATCTATGAGGAAGTTGTATCAATGGTACAAGGAAAAAAGGTCGATGGGATTATCCTTCTTTATTCACGTGTGGATGATCGAACGATGGCCTATTTAAAGGATGTGCAGTTCCCATTTACAATGGTAGGCCGCCCCTATAAATATGAAAATGAAATTACGTATATAGATAATGATAATCGGAAAATTGCTCATGATGTAGTGGACTATCTTTACCATTTAGGCCATCGGCAGATTGCTTTTATTGGAGGAAATCTAGATTTTGTTGTTTCAAAAGACCGCTTAGAAGGTTATCAGCAAGCATTAATAAATGTAGGTCTCCCTTATTCAGATGCGTATTTTATTCATGATGAGGACTTTAAATCAAATGGAAAAAGCAGAATCAATAAGTTAATGATGCTTGATGAGCCACCAACAGCGATCGTGGCGCATGATGATTTAGTAGCTTATGAAATCATTCGGTATCTAGAAGAGCTTTCAGTTCAGGTGCCAAATGACATCTCAATTGTGAGCTTCAATAACCATTCCTTATCAGCGTATGTGAAGCCTCCGTTAACTTCTGTCGATATTTCGATATTTGAGCTGGGTTTCGAAGCAGCAAACTTTTTATTAGAAAAGGTACAGGATTCAAATGCGGCTGTAAAGCATCATTTTGTACCAACTACCCTCGTAGAACGAGAATCATGCAAAAGAATTAATATTTTTAACGAATGATTCTAATATGAATATAAGCTAGAGCCTTACACAGTTTCACTTTATCGCAGATTAACGGGCAGTAAGACCCCTACTTCAAGGTTACGAGAGAATCAAAGAAACCTAAGTGGGGGATCAACTGCCCGTAAAGGCCCATAAAATGAACACAGACTAAAAGCTCCACATCGTGTGGCAACGTCTGCGTGACCCACTTCCTGTGGGCTGCAACTAACCATTAGTGGGGGATGAAAGCCGACTAAGAACGCCACGTCCTGTGGCAACGTCGGCACTAGCACGTCCTGTGCGTCGAAAAACCCCCACTGCTGGAAGTTTCACTTTATTATGCAAACAGAAAAAGAGGGAAGATATGGATAAAGCATGGTGGAAGGAAGCGGTTGCTTATCAAGTTTATCCCCGTAGCTTTCAAGATTCCGATGGTGATGGAATTGGGGACTTGCAAGGAATGCTTTCTAGATTAGATTACTTACAAGACTTAGGTGTCGATGTTATATGGATTTGTCCAATGTATCGATCGCCTAATGATGATAATGGATATGATATTAGTCATTACCAAGAGATTATGGAAGAATTCGGCACAATGGAAGATTTTAATGAGTTGCTTAAAGATGTCCATCGCCGTGGTATGAAACTCATAATCGATTTAGTTATTAATCATACGAGTGATGAACATCCCTGGTTTATTGAATCACGCTCCTCAAAAGAAAATAGCAAGCGCGACTGGTATATTTGGCGAGATGGTGTAAATGGAAAAGAACCGAATAATTGGGGAAGTATTTTTGGAGGATCTGCCTGGGAGCTCGATAAGGAAACGAATCAATACTTTTTACATTTATTTTCAAGAAAACAGCCTGATTTGAATTGGGAAAACAAGGATGTTCGACATGCTTTATTCATGATGGTGAATTGGTGGCTTGATAAAGGTGTCGATGGCTTTCGAGTGGATGCGATTAGTCATATTAAAAAGGATATTTCGTTTTCTGATATGCCGAATCCAGCTGGGCTCCCATACGTTCCGGCATGGAAAAAGTATATGAATGTTCAAGGCATCATGCCCCTTTTGGAAGAATTAAAGCAAGAAACATTTGCAAAATACGACATCATGACGGTCGGTGAAGCAAATGGGGTCAGCATCGATGAAATTCATGAATGGGTTGATGAAAAACAAGGGAAATTCAATATGATTTTTCAATTCGAGCATTTGAGCCTGTGGGATGAAGAGACAAAGAAGCTGGATATTCTCGAGCTTAAACGTGTTTTGACCCAATGGCAAAAAGCATTAGAAGGTAGCGGATGGAATGCTTTATTTATCGAGAATCACGATAAGGCTCGCAGTGTCTCAACTTGGGGGAATGACGGGCCGTATTGGCGAGAAAGTGCGACGGCTTTAGCGACGATGTACTTCTTCATGCAGGGGACACCGTTTATTTACCAAGGCCAAGAATTGGGAATGACCAATGTCAAGTACTCTTCGATTGAAGATTACAATGACGTGGCAACGAAAAATTTATACAAAAATCGATTAGAACAAGGCGATTCACATAAGAGTGTGATGGAAACGATTATGGCAACGAGCCGTGATAATTCTAGAACACCGATGCAATGGTCAACCGATGAAAATGCTGGATTTACTACAGGAAAACCATGGTTAGGTATTAATCCGAACTATAGAGAAATAAATGTAGAAGCCCAGAAAAAAGATCCAAACTCCATATTACATTATTATAAAAAAATGATTCACTTGCGGAAAACGGATCAGGTTTTCATATATGGGACATATGACTTGGTATTAGAGGAACATTCGTCGCTGTATGCGTATACCCGTACGATCGGGAAGCAGAAGGTTATTGTTTTATGTAATTTATCGCAACAGTCAGTAACGGTAGACAAAGTAGACGGCATTCTCTTTAAGCATTCGAATTTATTATTAGCGAACCTAGAAGTGAAGCATCATGAAAATAGGGCAACCATACAGCTTGCCCCATATGAGGCAAGAGTTTATAAAGTATAAAAAAAGACGTTTTGTCCTGGACAAAACGTCTTTTTTAAGCTGAGCTAGTAATTGGCTGTTAACCCCTGCGAATTAGCTGACAAACCACATGATAAAAACATTTCTAGAATTGAAAAGTTGCGAACAAAAAGGGAAGTCTGTACTCTAAAAGGAGAATAGAAAAAAGAGAAACAGGTGGGTAATGATGACGAAAACAATAGTAGAAAAACTAAATTTAAAGAAATACAAAAAAGCAGCGGTTTTGGGCTTGCCTGAAGGTGCAGATTACTTAGCAGAGTTAACGGATTTTGATACAGAACTTATGGATAGTACGTATGACCTTATTTTTGCTTTCGTGTTAGATATGGCGTCTTTAAAAGAACTAATCAGCAAAGTGATTGAAAAAAATTACTTAAATAAAAATGGATATATTTTTGTGGCTTACCCGAAGAAAGGAAATAAAGTATATCCAACTTTTATTCATCGTGATGATTTACTAAGTGGGTTGGGTGCCGATGAAGATGGCTATATTGGGACAAGCAATCTTAAGTTTGCCCGAATGGTAGGGCTGGATGATGTCTTTACGGTTGTTGGTCTAAAAATCGATTCTAAAGGTAAAGAAAAAACTTCTACAAAAGCAAGCCAATGCGTGGATGATTATATCGAGATGATTCCAAGTGTGGAAAAGGATTTACAAGATACACCAGATGTACTTGCTATTTATCAATCGCTTACCCCAGGGTATCAAAAAGATTGGGCTCGATATGTGTATAGTGCTAAACAAGAGGCAACAAAAGCGAAACGGCGAAATGAAATGAAAATGATCCTTGCTGCAGGCTACAAGAGCATGGATTTGTATCGCAGAGATAAAAATTAGGAGAAATCTTCCAATAATCGTATTTAAAATGAAAAGTAGTATAGTAAGCCTAGAATCAAAACACCTTACAAGGTGTTTTTTTCTTTATGCCTATAGGAGATATGTATTATATAAAATTTATCCTTTAAAGCGGCTAATGATCATTAATTTCTCCTTTATCCATTCTTTTTTTAATTTGCACCTTATAGTGCCACTTGTTAAATAATTCTATTTAATATATAATTTTAAGACTGATTGGTCTTTTTTAAAAAACAAGAAAGTATAACTTTTCTCGAGTTTGAGAATTGTCTAGCTCCAGCGCCTACCCCCGACGTACAGGACGTATTAGTGTCGACAATGCGACAGGACGTCGCGCTTTTGTCGACCTCGAGGTCATAAGCCAGTCCGCCAAGAAAGTTAAAGAACAACTTTCCCGTCGCCCTGTCTTATGCTTGCCTTAAGGTGAGCAAGGCGCTTGCGCTTTTCTTAAAATAAAGAAGGTGTGACTTATGCGTAAAGGTGAAAAAACCCGCGAGTTTATTATTATGAGGGCAGCAGAACTATTTAATCAACAAGGATATTTTGGTTCGTCTATCTCTGATATTATGCGTGTGACAGGGCTTCGTAAAGGAGGGGTTTATAACCATTTTGGAAGCAAAGATGAATTGGCTCTTGAAGCTTTTGATTATGCTGTAAGTATTTATAGAAAGAGATATATTGAGGCAATAAAGGGAACAAAATCGGCGGTAGAACAATTAATATCCATTGTTTCAATCTACCATAATATTATCGAAAACCCGCCACTTAAAGGTGGATGCCCACTATTAAATACTGCGATTGAAAGTGATGATGCACACCCTGCATTACGTGATAAGGCTAGGGAAGCGATGGAGGAATTTCTCAAATTTATTCGCATTGTAATAAATAGGGGAATAAGGAGGGGGGATATTAAATCCACAATCGACCCGCAATCTGTTTCCGTTTTTATTGCATCTGCTATGGAGGGTGCGGTAATGATGAGTAAATTATATAATGATAGCCACTATATGCAGCAAATGTTGAAGCATCTAAGTGAATTTATCGAAGGTTTGAGCACTTAAATTTTTTTATACAAAAAACAGACCGATTGGTTTTAAAAATGTATGGGAGGTTAACAAATGACTATCTTTATTCTATGTTTATTAGGATTCTTTCTTTTAGCTGCATATGGAGTTTGGACCATTGGGGTAAAAAGCCAAACCCCGAAAAGGGTAGAACTAACAGAAACACCTAAAATGCCATTCGAAGATGTTTCAATTCCTGGAAAGACTGGAAAGCTAAAGGGCTGGTTTATTCCTTCAGTTAATAGGGGAGTGGAGAAAAGCCCTCTTATTATGATTGTACATGGCTGGGGATCAAGCAGATCTAGAATGCTGCGGTATGTTGAACCTCTATACATAGCAGGCTATTCTTTACTGCTTTTTGATATACGAGGTCATGGAGATAGTGATGGGGTAAAGGCTCTAACTGTAAAAACCTTTCGAGACGATGTTGTATCTGCTGTGATTTATGCACAAAAGCGTAAAGAAGTTGATCCCTATAGAATCGGTATCTTAGCACACTCCTTCGGTGGCTTTGGTAGTTTACTAGCAAATAAAAGGCGGCTAGGAATAAAAGCTTTAGTCACGGATTCTATTCCTACACAATTCCGTACCATTATGGAAACAGCTTTAAAAAAATATAAATTGCCTTATTTTCCTCTAGGTCCTATTTTAACTAAACTAATGTTTATCAGGGCAGGAATAAAATCAGATGAATTAAAGGGTTTTGATGCTCGACAGGCTTTGAATGAGCAAAAGACACCTATTCTAATGATCCATTCAAAGAATGATCATTATGTTCCTCCTTCAGAGTTGACTTATCTTATTGAAAACCAGCCAGCACATAGTGAAACAATTGAATTTCTTTTTGTCGAAAGTAAGGGGCATAGAAGCTCAGAAACAGATCTAAAGTTTTGGCAGGAGGTTATTCCCTTTTTTGAAAGAAATGTATAGAGGTGGTTTTTCACAAGGGAAAGGGTGGTACTCGCCCTTTTCCCTTTGTTTTCTAACTTAAACGAGCTTACTGCACATCTATAGAAAACTTCTCCTTAAAGCCTTTCTTCCCAGCATTCGTAATTTTTATTGCCCGTGTAGCAGGTAATCGTTGAATCCAATTTAATTCTAAAAGTCTTTCGAGCAGAGCGTTTCCTAATGCGCCAGCCAGATGGTGGCGACGTTCGCTCCAATCCAAACATTTATGTGCAAACGAGCGCCGTTTACTTTTCGTTTTTCTTAGGTCAATTTGAAATTCTGTAAAGAACATTTTGCCTTTTTCAGAAACAGTAAACCCTTCCTTTTCTTCATAAATAACTCCTTGTTTTAGTAAAGCATCTGTTAATTGGACTCCTAAATTTCCTGCTAGATGGTCATAGCAAGTTCTTGCTTTACGTAGCGCTTTATTTTCTGAAGCTTGTTTAAAGGACTTAATTTCGATGGGAGGAGTAATTGATAATAAGGACTCCATCACATGAGCTACTTCTTGATTATTAATTCCATAATAGCGATGTCTCCCTTGCTTTTCGACAGTAACTACTTTAGCTTCAACCATTTTTGCTAAATGGAAACTTGCCGTTTGTGGTTTAATTCCTGCCATATAGGCTAATTCACTTGCTGGATGAAATCTTCCATCTAATAATACTGTCAAAATGGCTGCACGGGAGGCTTCACTTACAAGACTGGCAATCAAAGCGACATTTGAATTCGGCATGTATTAACACCTCTCATATGTAATCCATATTTCGATGATAATCGAAATGTATATATATTACAATTTTTTAGGAATACAAGAATGGGAGGAAGGTAAAAATGAAGCAACTGCCAATCACAGAAATCATAAAACCTAAAATTCTATATTACGGAACTCCGGTGATTTTACTAAACACACTCAATGGCGACGGGACAGTCAATATTAGCCCGATGTCCTCATCATGGGCATTAGGAGACTGTATTGTATTAGGCATTGGTCTAGGTGGGAAGGCGATTGAGAATTTAGAGCGGGATCCTGAATGTGTCATTAATGTTCCGGATCCTTCATTATGGGAGAATGTTGAAAAATTAGCTCCCTATACAGGGAAAAATCCAGTACCAGATTATAAGAAAAGGAATGGATTTATCTATCAAAAAGAAAAATATGAAATTAGTAAATTAACTCCTATTGATTCTATAGCAGTAAAGCCAACAAGAATTGCAGAATGTCCATTACAAATTGAAGCGAGGGTGGTAAATATTCGAATTCCAGAGCATTCTCCTGATTTTGCAATAGTGGAAACAAAAGTGATTCAAATCCATGCTCATAAGGAAATCATTATTGGAGAAAACCATATTGACCCAAGTAAATGGAGTCCTCTTATCTATAATTTCCGTCATTATTTCGGTCTTGGTCAGTAGCTTGGTAAAACCTTTCGAAGTGAAACGTAATTAAGGAGATTCTCGTCAATAAAGTGAAACTTCCATCAGTGGGGGTTTTCTTTCATCCCCCACTGATGGTTAGTTGAACCAATCGGGCCTTTACGGGCAGTTGATCCCCCACTTAGGTTTCTTCGATTCTCTCGCAAACTTGAAGTTGGGGGTCTTACTGACCGTTAATCTGCGATAAACTCGAAGGAATGCAAAAAAATCTTCTGCTATGACCATATCGTGTCTTAGCAGAAGATTTAATTTTATTCCTTCATCGGCAATGTGAACGTAACTGATTTTTCTTTAAACAGCTTTTTCATATTACTATCAGATAGAGGACCAAATTGTAAGTCTAATTTTTTATAAATTTGAAATTCATCTTCTCTGAACAGGAATACGGCTAATACTTCTTCCGTTTTACCAGGATCTAGTGTTCCTCTTGCTGTTGGCTCAAGCATTCCTTGTGAAAGCATTGTTCCGCGTGTATCATCGATAATCAATCTCTTATCCATTAAGAATTTTTCGATTGCAACATCACTGCCATTTTCAACAGTTAATTTTGCAGTCAATGCAACAAGAGGGCCATCTCCAAAATTTGTAAATCTTTCTTTATTTGCAGCAGTTGGAGTAACATTCGTGTACTGAACTCCATTTAGCGTTACTTTCACTTTATCAATTTCTTTTGTTTCATTTATATCCTCTTTTGCGAAGAATAGCTCCTTATCCGCGATAGTATCTGTGAGCATTTTATCTGCATATAGACCTGCAGTGGCTTCTGCTTTTTTTACTCCCTCTTCGTTAAAGGGGAGGACAAATACTGCTTCTGTGCCTAATCGGTCACTTACATTGTTATTTAACCATAATGCGTCAATTTTTAAAGTGGGCGTTTCAAGCTTTTCGAATTGTTCTTTCGTCATGGCATAGGCTACTAGCCCAGAAAACGATTTTTCTTTTGAGTATTGTGAAACATCGTCTGTCTCTTTATCTTTTAACCACTTATCACGGTCAACAAAATGTGATTTTTTCATAATATGATCCATTCCGTCGTCCGATAGAAGTGATGAGCCTCCAGCATAATAAACATCTTCATCGGATTGGTTATCTAGTGTTAATTTATATGTAAGTACATATCCTTCATCCTCATCATTAAAATCAACTTTAGCTGACTCATTCATATTTGTCACATGAACGATTTGATATTCATTGATTTCAACGGTAACTTTATCGCTGTAGGAATGCTTTAGATTTGGAGTTTTATTTGTAAAAATGATCTCGACATCTCCGCCAGTTTCCTCTGCAAGATAGGGATTCAGATTTTCACTGTCTGTGTCAGCATTCTCCTCCTCTTTTTCTTCATTTGCAGCTTTCTCATCTTCTTTTTTATTGTCTGTTTGTTCTACTTTCTCTTCTGTTGCTGCAGGCTTGTTTTCCTTTTCTTTTCCACATGCTCCTAATACTAGAATAACAAGAATAGCACTAAACACTATTCGTATTTTAAGTTTCATAATCTCTCTCCTTATTTTTCTATTTAAAGAAAAAATTTCAATATGCGTATCATAATAACATGTAAAATTATCTCAAAATAGTCTTTTTTTAAAAAAAGAAACTTTTTACCTATATTGTAGTTCTAAAGTAATAGGTAATTTGCGGAGGTGGTTTGCTTGGGGGAAATCTGCTCAGAACATTCAGTTCATGATAAATATGGTATAATATAACAATAATGAATGAATTATTTTAAAATTCAAATCTATTATTTCGTGTAGGAGAATCCTATGTTAAATGTATGTAAACTAAACTTAAATCCCCAAAAACGAGTCATTATTATTTCGGATATTCATGCGAAATTATCTTTATTTATAAAGCTTCTAGAAAAGGTCCATTATACGGAAGATGATTATTTATTTATTAATGGTGACCTATGCGAAAAGGGACAAAACAGTTTGGAGCTTGTTCGCTATGTGAAAAAGATGACGGAACAATCTTCAAATATTTTTGTCACGAAAGGAAACTGTGATGTTTTGTATCGATATGCCTTAGCAGGGAATGAAAAGATTCTTCAGTATATGAAGGTGAGAAGGAATTCACTATTAAATGAAATGCTGGAGGAACAGCATCAATCTTTAGAAAACCTCAGTGATGTCCACCAGGTCGCGAACGTATATGAGCTTCATTATAAGGAGGAATTGGCATGGCTGGAGGCATTGCCTGTCGCTTATGATACTGAGCGTTTTCTGATCGTTCATGCAGGTATTGAGAATCGGCCAGACTGGGAGAAAAGTACGGAAGAGTATGCCCTGTCCGTGGATTCTTTTTATGAAAAAGGGCATCAAGTAAATAAAATGGTCATCGTCGGGCACTGGCCGGCTATCAATTATCGTTTTCAAGCCGAAAGCTCGAACAATCCGATTATTGATCACGAAAAAAGAATCATCGCCATTGATGGCGGTAATCAGATTAAAAGTGATGGCCAACTGAATGCTCTTATTTTCGAACAAAATCAATTCTCGTTTCAGTTTGTTGATGAGATTGCCGAGGAACGAAAAGTAAAAAATGAATATATTGATCAAACGAATCGAGTTGGTACTGTAACCTATCCGAATTATGAAATGGCCATTATTCGTAGAGAGCCTTATTTTACGCTTTGTGAAAATGTAAAACTTGGAATCAAGCAATGGATTAAAAATGAGTATTTAGTAGAAAAAGATGAACGTGTGTATTGTAAAGATGATTTAAGCACAACATTTCTCTCCGTTCAGCAAGATGAGGTTGTAAAGGTACTGGATGCTCAGCAAGCAGGCTATATCTTAATTAAAAAGAATAATGGACTCGTAGGATGGGTGCCGATTGAAGTGATATGAAAAGGTTTAAGCAAGTAAATATGTATATTATCAATACCAAGTCGGCCCTCCTGTTCTTTCCGCTTTATTATGCTTATCCATCCGATAAAAAAGACAAGCAGGATTTCCAATTAACTTATTTAGTTTGGAATATCCTGCTTGTTTATCTTATCTAATCGGAAAGTTTAAGTTTATTAACGTATTAAAGTAAAGTGTGTTTTCAATAAAATATCTGCTAATAAGATCGCATAAAGAAAACTCGCCGATTGGCGAGCCTTGGAAAGGCGAAGACAGAGGCGTAGTTGCACTTATACTTAATTCCTAAAATTGGCAACTACGTCGGATCATCTTCTGCGTTGACAATTTATACTTTCTTAACGTGTAAGAAAAACTAAGGCATTCACCAAAAAGGACTTGGGGAATGCCAAGTTTTTCTAAAAAATAAGAAAGTATAACTTTTCTTGAGTTTGAGAATTGTCTAGCTCCAGCGCCTACCCCTGACGTACAGGACGTACTAGTGTCGACAATGCGACAGGACGTCGCGCTTTTGTCGACCTCGAGGTCATAAGTCAGTCCTCCAAGAAAGTTAAAGAACAACTTTCCCGTCGGCCTGTCTTATGCTTGTCGGGGGTGAGCACTAAGGAAAGCTCCTCCGAATAATCATCGCAAGAACAATCTGAACTATGATTGTTCTGAAGGCGCTTGCGCTTTTCTAATCAATCATAGTTAATCAGTTTAATTCACGTGAATAAATTCAGCTGATTTGCCTTTTATCGCAGTAAGGGACTATTTCTGAGAATAAACTTCGGACTAATGTTTCTAACATGACCGGAAGCTGTACAAATGCACTTTCGATATGAAGCCGTTCTGTACGCTTATGTGCGTCCTTTCCGAAAGGGCCAACATTTAATACTGGTGCTTGCAATTGCTTCATTTCAGCAAATGGAATACTGTAAGTGTCTCCCCAAACTGGTGTGTTTTTTTCGAAAGTTGTCCAGCCTTCAGCCTCGTCCTCGTAAGAGACGTAGCTAAGATCACAGATTCCATTAAAATAATGGATTTGGTTTACTTCTAAATTAAACTGTTCTATGCCAGTTTTTTTCATTAAATCGATAGCTTTGATGACGAGTGGATTCTTTGAAGTATTGACAGCTGGGTAGTATGGAGGTGCATACAGCAGAACCATAGTAGGCCCAAGTTCTTGACACTGGATCATAAGTGAGTCAACGATACGAATCGATTTTTCACGGTCATCCCAATTTGTGTTGGCTAATGCATTTGATTTTATTTTTGAGATGGCTTCACCCCCTAATTTTTTTTCAGCATGCTGGAGCAGCTCTTCATACCGTAGGACGTTCACTTTACCAACTGGTCTAACGCCTTCGCTCTCACATATTTGCAAATAAGCCTCATTACAAGCTTTCGCAGCTTTCCAAGCCACTTTCGTGAAAATATCCATCACTTCAGCTGCGCTGCGCTTCATAAGGAAGACGTTATAAAGAGCCGCAGCCCGATATGGCGTTTGGGTTGAATATTCCATTTTTAAGTCTTTTTGCTGGAGCGAAACTGGTAAAGGCGTGTTTTCGCCAAGGTCAGACTCGCGGAATAATGGATTCCATTCCATGTGCTGTGTTAGAAAGGAGGCCATAAAGTTTGCTGTCATGCCGCTCATGGGCTCTCCAACATGTGTTTCCTTTCCATAGAATAAAACAGCTGGCATGATTTTTCCGATGGTACCAGAATAAATATAATAGTTCGGATCTCCAGGCTCCTGTGAAAAAGTCGGTTCACTATTAAGAAATAATTTGTATGTTAATTGGTGTTCTTTCTGTAAACGGACTAGCTCTGGGACTGCGGCACGCATGCCGGCTGAGTTTACTTCTTCATCCGGTACAGTGACTAGCAGTAAATTGATGGGCCACTTTTCGATACTGGCCTTTTCAATTAGAGCCATTTGAAGAGCGAGCCCTGCTTTCATGTCCATCGTTCCGCGTCCGAATAAGTATTTTCCAGAATCTAGGTCAATCCGTGCCTCTTCTGGAAGCTCGTCTGAACGATCTTTCAACATTTTCGTAAGCTCTTCTGGTTGGAACGCTAATGGCTCGAGATCACCGTATTCTTCCGTGTGGACCGTGTCGAAATGGCTAATTAGAACGATTGTTTCTGCCACATCTGGATTTTTATATAAAGCGGTAACGACATTGCGTCCTAATCCAGCGTCATGAAGTGCCGTGTAAGACGGGTTTTCTTTGAAGTAGTCTAGCTCCATTAGCTTTGATTTTACAAGATAAGCGAATTCAAGTTCACCATCTGTAAGAGTCCTGCTTTGCCAGCTAACGAGGTCGCAAAGTAAGGCGCGCAATGATTGTGGAGTACCCCATTTTACATTACTCATTTCAATAGCTCCTTTATTTCAATCAAAATTTTTAAATTGTACAAGTATTATTGTCTATTTTTACACGTTAAGAAAGTATAAATTGTCAGCGTAGAAGGTCATTCGACGCATTTGCCGATTTTAGGAATTAAGTACGACGGACAGGATGTCCTAGTCGGGCGAATGCCACAGGACAAGGAAAGCTTCGTCAGAGATACATCGGACGACCAAAAGAGAAGCTTTTGGGAGGACGTGGCATATATGAGCGCGATAAGTGCAACTACGCCTCTGTCTTCGCCATTCCAAGGCTCGCCAATCGGCGAGTTTTCTTTACTTGTCAGCGCTAGAGCTTGATACTAATTTAGTGCTAATAGGATGCTTTCCTAATGCCGTAATAAATTGCTCGAGCCGTTTCATTCCCTTTTCTAGCATTGGCATAGCATAAGCGTACGAGATACGAATATAGCCTTCACCATGTTCAGTGAACGCGCTACCTGGAACGACTGCTACTCCATTTTCGTGTAATAGTCTTGTTGCAAACTCATATGAAGGCATTCCGAACTGTTTAATCGAAGGGAAGATGTAGAAAGCTCCATTTGGCTTGACTACATCAAGTCCCATACTTGTGAGGCGCTCGAAGACAAAGTCTCTGCGCTTTATATATTCAACATTCATCGTTGCAGGAACTTCCCGGCAATTTGTCAATGCTTCAATACCTGCGTACTGACTCGGCAAAGACGCACAAATCGAGTTATATAAGTGTACATTTAAGACGTGTTCCATAAGCTTTTTTGGTCCTAAAATGAAACCAATTCGCCATCCTGTCATGGAATGCGACTTCGATAAACCATGGATCAGAAACAGACGATCACGCAGCTGTGGATAGGATGCGATTGAGCAGTGTTTACTGCCGAAAGTGTTTTCACTATATATTTCGTCAGACACGATATAAATATCTTGGTTTTCTAGTAATGCAACGAGCTCATCCATTAATTCCGGCTGGATGATAACGCCTATTGGATTAGATGGGTAGTTTAATAGAATTGCTTTTGTTTTTTGTGTTACCATTGCTTTCAATCGTTCTGGAGATGGAAGAAAGCCCGTATCTGCTGTATTTAAATAAACTACTTTTGCCCCGCACAGTTCAATTATTGGCTCGTATCCAGAATAGATCGGAGCGGGAATAATTACTTCGTCACCTTCTTCGAGAATGGTTCGAAAAACTGAGTCAATTCCTTCACTTGCACCGTTTGTAATAACAATTTCTGTTTCAGGATCATATGAAAAATTATACGTATCTTTGAAAAAAGAAGCTGTTGCTTGTCTTAATTCCAACATTCCAGCATTATGGGAATAGCTTGTTTGATTGTTTGTTATCGCACGAATTCCCGCTTCTTTAACAGAACTGGGGGTTGGGAAATCTGGCTGACCAATTGTCAAATTGACCGCGTTTGGAAAACGAACGAGTTGATTGGCAAATTGGCGGATACCAGGGACTTCCAATACTCTTGCTTTATGATTAATAGATAATGACATGTATTTCACCTTTCTTGATGGAATCTTATATTAATATGGTTGATCATATCTGGACAAGTACTTGACACTTTGTGAACAACCAGGGAAAGGGTTTTATTTGATGCTGCAATCTGAAATCAATCTTATTTAAATAAGCCTGGCAGCCATAGGGATAGTGCAGGTACGTAAGTAATGACAAGCAGACAAATAATCATAGACACCAGGAAAGGAACAATTGCAGAGACAATACGTTCGAACTTAACTTTTCCAACACTAGAAGCCACGAATAGATTGACGCCAAGCGGAGGTGTGATAAAGCCAATTGCTAAGTTTGCGACAAGTATTACTCCAAAATGAATTGGATCGATACCAACACCAATAACAATTGGTAATAAAATTGGTGTTAAAACAACTAGGGCAGAGATTGTGTCAATAAACATTCCGACAATTAATAATAAAATATTTATAGCGAGTAATATGATGACTGGATTCGTTGAAAGCTCAGTAAGGAAGGCAGAAATGTCATTCGGAATCTGTTCGAGCGTCATGAAATAGGCGAATGATACGGATAATCCAATGATAATCATCGTTGTCGCATTAATAACAACCGCCTCACGGAAGCTTTCGAAAATACTCTGCCAGCTTAATTCTTTATAGACAAATTTCCCAATAATTAATGAATACACAACAGCAACTACGGCCGCCTCTGTTGGAGAGAAAACTCCGCCGTAAATGCCTCCTAAGATTATGACGGGAATTAAGAGCGCCCATTTTGCATCATATGTCGCTTTCCATACGCTTTTAAAATCGAATACCTTTACTTGTTCGGGTTTATATCCTTGTTTTTTCGAGATGATATAAGAAGTAATCATTAATCCGAGTCCAATAAGCAGTCCTGGAATAATTCCAGCCAGGAATAAGCTTCCTACAGATACACTTCCGATGACCCCGTATAAAACGAATGGGATGCTTGGTGGAATAATAACGCCAATAGAGCCTGCAGATGCTGAAATTGCTGCTGCAAAACCGCCATCATATTTCCTGGCAACCATCGCTGGTATCATGAACCCGCCGATTGCTGCTACGGTTGCAGGACCCGAGCCTGAAATTGCCGCAAAGAACATACAAGCAACGATCGTGACCATCGATAATCCGCCTGTCATCCATCCAACCATTGTTGTTGCTAAGTCAAGCAGGCGTTTTGACACCCCGCCTTTTCCCATTAATATCCCTGAAAGCATGAAAAAAGGGATAGCCAAAAGTGGGAAGGAGTCAAGTGAAGTGAACGCTTTTTGTGTAATAATATCAAGTGGTAAAGTTGATCCAAAGTAAATGGCGACGAGGGCGGACACACCTAATGAAATGGCAATCGGTACCCCAATCAATAAACAAACGAATAGTGTTCCGAATAATAATATGACCGTCATCCGATGATCTCCTCACTTTCTGGCTTCTCATAGTTGCCTTTCCAAATTTCACCTAATTGCTGAATTAACCGTATAGCCATTCCAGTACCGCCAAGCGGTATGGCCAAGAAGGGGATCCAAATCGGAATTTGTAGTGCTGGAGTAATCTGTCCGTGATGAAAACTAACCAAAACTAATTTTGTGCCGTATACCGCCAAAAATAAAGAAATCAAAAACCAAATAAGAACGCCTAGACCTTCTAAAATTTTGCGAGGAGTACCATGTAAACGCGTGATAAACGCTTCAACTCGTATATGCTGGCGAAGCTTTACAGCGTAGCTAGCTCCAATCCACACTTGGAAAATGTGGATGTAGCGGGCAAGTTCTTCCGTCCAGCTTGGTGCTGATTGAAATACGTATCGGCCGACTACTTGGCCGAAAATAAGCAAAACCATAAGTGCGAGAGTCAATACTAAAAAGATTTCTTCGAATCGAGCAAATCTTTTTGCCATGCATTACACATCCTTTAATTAAGGAGGAATCAAGATGTGTAATCTTGATTCCTCCCTTGATTTCATTACTTATTTCCTGCTAATGCTTTATTTACTAAATCTTCACCAATTTCTGGTACATATTTGTCATAAACTACTTTTGCAGCTTCGCGGAATTGCTCTCGCTGCTCAGCTGTCAGTTCATTTACTTTCATGCCGTTTTCTTTTAACTTTTCCAAAAATTCAACATCTTGTTTTCGAGCAAGATTACGCTGTTCAGTACGGTATTCTTCAGAAACCTTAACGACTAATTCTTGAAGATCGTTTGGCAGGCTATTATAAAAATTATTGTTCATAAGAAGAATTGTGGATGCATAAACATGTCCACTCAATGTTAAGTAATTTTGTACTTCGTAGAATTTATTTGTGTAATATAAAGAGATTGGAGACTCCATCGCATCATATGTTTTTTGCTGTAATGCAGTATAAAGTTCACCAAATGCAAATGGTGATGCGTTTGCTCCGAATGATAAAAATGTATCTGTATGAACTGGGTTTTCTAAAGTTCTAAATTTCAAGCCTTTTAAGTCTGCAGGTGACTCAATCGGTCCATTATTATTTGACATATGGCGGAAGCCGTTTTCAGCAAAAACAAGACCCTTTAAATCATTTTTCTCTAAATCACTTAGTAATTCTTGTCCAAGTTCCCCATCAAGAGTTTTGTAGGCAGCTTCATGATCATTGAATAGGAATGGCAGGTCAAACACTAAGAATTTTTTGTTGAATGAAGCAAGTGGTGCTAGAGCTGGGATAGTCATTTCGATATTTCCAAGCTGTACAGCTTCAATAGCTTCACGATCTGATCCGTAAAGTTGTCCATTTGGATACAGTTCTACTTTCAAACGGCCGTTTGATTCTTTCTCAAGTTTTTCTTTAAACGTAACAGCAGCAAGATGTGTGGATTGTTCTTCGGATACTAAGTAAGCAATACGGATTTTGTGAACTTTATCATTTCCACCCTCACTTGAGGAGCTTTCCTTCGGACGTCCACAGCCTGCGATGACTAGCAAGCTGATGAGTAGTAGTGCAAGCAATTTTTTCATTTATTTTCCTCCTTTTGGAAATAGCTTAAGAATCGTTTTTCAACGTTTTGCAAATGTTCAAGCATTTTCTCTTTTGCAGACGATACATTTTTTTCTTCAAGAGCCTCGGTTAGTTTTACGTGTTCTTGGTATGCATCGTGCGCGCTCACATGCAGTGTGTTCGATAGTACGAGGAATGCACGGTTGACTCCAGTGTTCATCTGATGGATCATTTCTTTGAATTTCTTATTTCCGTTTTTCGATGCAAGAATCAAGTGGAATTCGCGGTCTAGTTCGATAAATTCATGGTAATTATTATTTGATATCGCTTCCAATTGAAGTGTTAAGTTTTTCTTTAATTCACTCAATAAATCCTCGTCTGATTTAAAAGTAATTTTCTCAATATTATGAATTTCGAGCACGCGCCGCAATTCCATATATTCAAGTGAATCTTCCTTAGTAAAGGTGGCGACGATAGCTGGACGTCCTTTTTGCAGAACGATGAGCCCTTCCATTGCTAACCGTCTTAGTGCTTCCCGAAGAGGAGTACGGCTAATGCCGAGATCAGTTGCAAGCCTTTCCTCCGGTAATTCTTCCTCTGGTGCAAGTTCAGCCGAGATAATTGCTTTCTTTAATAAGTTATAAGCTTGATCAGCTAATGAAACATTTTGAGTAATTTTTCTCAAAATCACTCCTCCTATCATTATTCAGTATTCAGTATACTGTATACAGGAATATTAAATTATGTTAATCTATTTGTAAATAGGAATATTCAAATAATTAAATAATTTCAAAAAACAGAAGGTGTTTATTGTGTTTATTCAACAACTAATAAAGCTTCTTGGAAGTGATAAAGTTAGCCAAAGTGAAACTGAATTGTTCCGTCATAGCCATGATGAATCTTTTCATAAGGCAGTTGAGCCGGATGTAGTTTGTTTTCCTGAGAGTCGGAAAGATGTTGAAATGATTATGGATGTAGCACGTGAGTATAAAGTTCCTGTAACTCCCTTTGGTGCAGGATCAGGCTTAGAAGGACAAGCTATTCCTGTTAAAAAAGGGATTTCCATTAACTTTGAAAAAATGAATAATGTAGTTAATTTTTCACCAGAAGATTTAATGATTACTGTGCAGCCGGGAATGACACGCTTACAATTGAATAAACTGGTCAATCGGCACGGTTTGATGTTCCCAATTGACCCAGGAGCGGATGCAACGATTGGCGGGATGGTAGCAACGAATGCGAGCGGTACGACAGCAGTTCGTTACGGTTCAACACGGGATCAGCTGCTTGATTTAGAAGTTGTATTAGCTAACGGAACAGTCATTCACTCAGGGTCGTATGCTAAAAAATCATCTTCTGGCTACCATTTGACAGGGCTGTTTGCTGGTTCAGAAGGTACGTTAGGCATCATTACAGAAATAACATTAAGACTTCATGGGATTCCTGAACATACGGTGGCTGCGCGATGCACGTTTGACACTCCAGAAGCATGTGCAGAAGCAGCTAAGACGGTTTTACTTAGCGGTATTCCGGTGATGCGAATGGAGCTAGTTGATGCAGAGAGTATTTCACAAGTGAATGCATATGGAGGCTATCATTTTCCGATTCGTCATTCTTTGTTTTTTGAATTTGCAGGCACGAGGACAGCTGCTCTGGAAGAGGTAAAAATAGCAGAGCAATTAATGCGCGAGCTTGGTTGTGGAAATTGGGAAGTCGCAGGTGGATCGAAGGAACGGATGGAGTTGTGGAAAGCCCGTCATGAAATGGCGTATGCTTACCGCCATATTAAAGGAATGGCCAATACAGGAGCAGATGTGTGTGTCCCAATATCGCGATTGCCAGAGCTTGTCGTATATGCAAGAAAGTTAATTGATGAAAGCGGTTTGACCGGTGGTGTTTTGGGGCATGTCGGCGATGGGAATTTTCATACAATTGTCCTTTATGATCCAAGTGTAGCGGGTGAAAAAGAAAAGGCCGAGTATACGAATGAAGCGCTTGCATTAAGAGCGATTGAAGTAGGCGGCACATGCACAGGCGAACATGGAGTCGGGCTTGGGAAAATGAAATTTCAAGAGATTGAGCACGGGGAAGCGACAATTATTATGAAGCAATTGAAGAAAATGTTCGATCCAGAAGGCTTGTTAAATCCAGGGAAAATATTCAACTTGGATTAATGTAAAGGTATTTTGGTTGCATATTGAAGTTAATATATTGTTAAAAGGATAAAATAATTTTTGAATCTGTTTATTTGGTAAAAAGAGATTATTTCATTAGGAAAGGCTACTCTCCTAGGTTCATTCATTTGCCAATAATCCCTTCTTTTTGTTTCAAAAGGAGGGATTATTTTGTCTCAATTATTTTTTCTTAAAGCACTACACTACATATCATTCATATGTCGAATATTCAACAAACCGTCTCCTTATATACCTCTGTTATCACGCAATTCCACAATTGTACCTTCTGGAGCTTTTATTTTACAAAGGGAACCATTTTCAACACGGTAAATAATCTCCCCATTTTTACAAATAAAATTTGCATTCATCGCTTTTAAGCGTTTCACTTCCTGGTCGAGGTTTTCAACCCATATGCAAAAGTGAACAATTCCTTGGCTGTTAGGACTATTATCAGCAAGAACTTCATTTTTTTTACCAGTTTGCAGCTCGATATAAAAATGATCGAGTTTTAGCCAACTATTAAACTCTCTTCCATGAAAGTCGGGAGATTCTTGAACGATTTCAAATCCTAAAGCTTCCGTATAGAACTTTAATGTTTCCAGATACGTATTGGTTTGTATACATATATGATGAACGTATTTCTTCATGTTCTTAGCCACCTTCTTAATTGATCAGCTTGTTAAAAAGACTTTTCCCTTATTCTCTTTTGTTGAATTAGCATCTCGAACGGCTTCCTTTATCTTTAACAAGTCATAATGAGAAGCAGCTACCATGAGTGTTAATTTTTTTTCTTTTATAAGTGTAATTAAATGATGAAATGCATCTTGCCAAGTCTGCACAGATACTTGTTGATTCCAATGGCGTAGATGAAATAATTTAACATTTACTTTTGTCTGGAGTGAAATGTTTTTCCAATCAACTGGTACTCCTGATAATAAACCAATTGTTACAAAATTCCCATTAGGTCGAACAGAAAAGGCTAATTCAGTACCATCTGCACCTCCTATGGAATCAATTGCTGCCGATGCACCGCATCCATTTGTTAATTCCATAACAGTACTTTGTAATGATGTCTCTGATGTATTGATTACATAGGAAGCACCTAATTGTAGTAGCTCTTTTGTATAAAGATGATTTCTCGTTACAGCAATCAGGCGGAAACCGAGAATATTAGATAATTGTGCAAAAATACGACCAATAGAAGATCCGCAAGCATTTACCAGCAATATATCCCCTGGTCCCAATCTCAGTATCTCTGTGCAAATAATCCAGGCAGTTAACGGATTTATGTATAATTGTGAAGCGGTGTAATCATCAATTGTATCTGGAATAGGAACGGCTAAATCTGCATTTGTTTTCACATATTCTTGCCAAGTACCATCACCACGCAAAGGCAAAACACGCTTGCCAATAAGTTTTTGCGAAACAGAAGGGCCTACATCTTCCACAATGCCAACTCCTTCATATCCCGGAATATAGGGTAATGAAATGCGATTGGAGTAAGCTCCTTTAATAGGAATTAAATCAGATGGATTTATAGGCCGAACTTTCATACGCACAAGTACCTCTGCATTTTTAGGTCGTTGAATCATTGTACGTTCAATCTTTAAAACGCTCTCTGGATCTCCAAATTCGTATAATTTTATACAATTAGCTTCCAAAACCTTTGTCTCCTTTTATAAATAATTTCACCCATTCAATCATAACATCTTGCACGTCCTGCTCTGTTTGCCTAGTAAACATTATTCTATATAAGCTTCCTTAGTGGAACAAGAAGAATGATATAGGAGTGATTTATTTGAATGAATCATTTCTCTCAACACCCATAGGGTTGTAAAAGATGTTTGACACACTGCTTGTGAGTTAGTATAATTTGGATGTAAAACATATTTGACACCTAACAGACTAATGGAGGTGGTGACATGGAAAATCATATTAAAGTTTTAAGAGAACAAAAGGGAATATCTCAAGGGAGACTGGCAGAGCTTTGTGGTGTCAGTCGGCAAACCATTAATGCGATTGAAAATAATAAATATGATCCAAGTCTTCAGCTAGCTTTTGATATTTCTAGGCATTTGTCCACGTCCATGGAAGATTTATTCATTCCGAAAAAAAAGGAGAATTAACATGGGAGAAAATAATACAAAAAAAGTAATTAGCCTTATCACTTTATTGTTTGCATTATTTATGACCGGCGTACTTTGTGTTAAATGGTTTCGTTTTGGTACACTTGATAGCTTCTTAATATTTGCTATTTTCATGGCTTGGTCATTCTTTTTCAACGCTATTACTTGGGGTGATCATGAAGGGGCAAATGCAAAGGATGAATTGGATAACCATATTAAAACTCAAAGTGCAAAAATTAGCTATTTTGTTCTAATGATTGCATCTGGTTTAATCCTATTTATCTCTGAAAGGACAGGAGATTTCAACAAAATTGATAATTATCCCTTAGTGATCGTTGTAGGTTTAACATTTCTTGTGTTGCCGATGACTGAATTTATTTATTCAAGGAAGTATAGATCTTAAGGTTTAATTGAACTTTGTCTCTAATCGAATAGAATGGAAATTACAGGAGCTGTCCTAAAACTTAAGTTCGTATTCTATGTAGGAATGACAAAATGGGGCATCACAAAGTCGGAAAAATCGACTTATGTGATGTTTTTTGGTTAAGAGGAAGGTTTATGAGACCAGTCAACAAAGGAAATTATCGAAAAGTAGTCTCATGAAAGTCTCATGAAACCATTACCCAAAACAAATTAACAAAACTCGGTCTCATGAAAGCCTTATGAGACCACTCATCAAAGAAAATTAGCAAAAATCGGTCTCATGAAAGTCTCATGAGACCACTCCTGTTAATCTAGTAGAATATACAGACTTTGTTTGGATGAAATATGAGAAGCATCGCAGGTTACTAGCTTTAATTATTATTTTTTTTTGGAATTGTTAAGCTTGTCCATCCTTCTGATTTCAACTGTTTAGCTATATAAATGATTTGACCTACATGAGAGGAGTAGTGATACATTTGTCTCTCAATTGCCTCAATGAGAGTGTGAGGTTCATTCCGAATGAATATCTTTCGATGCAGCTGATCCTCTTCGATAGAATCAAGTGCGTTTAGGAATACATTCCATCCTTTTTCCCAGACCTCATATAACTCATTACGATTTGAAATAGTATGCTCAAACTCTCCATCTCGGTCCCGATCAGGTTTTTCACCATCAGAATTTAAAAAATCTGTCCAACGAGAAACCATATTCCCGCTCATATGCTTCACAATAATTGAAATGCTATTGGAGTTATCATTCGGGAACCAGAACAGCATTTCTCCATCAAGTTGATCAAATGTCTTTTCAGCCGTACTTTTCATCTCTCTAAACCGTAATTTAATCACCCTTAAATATTCAGAAGATATTTCATTGTGAGTATTTGTCATTTTAAAAGCTCCTTTGCTATTTTATAAATATTAGCTGTGTTAAAGCTTAGAGTTGAGAATGCTATTTTGTTGTTGATTGTAGCGGAAGGCGCGAGATCCTCGAAAATGCATTCGCATTTCCTTCGTGCGGTGTTTATTCGGGAAAGATTATTCAACGTCCTGCGGGAAATGCGTGTCCAGGGGAGACCCCGCAGGAGCGTTAGCGACGAGGAGGCTCCCCGACCACCCGCGGAAAGTGAGTGCCTGCAGCGGAAATCAACAGGGAAGTTTAACATAGTCTAATTATATAAATGAATTCTTTATTAAATCCGTATGTCCTGCTTTCTAAACTCTGAAAAACAGATTGAATGATAAAAAAAAGGAAAATTGATAAAATTGGATTAATGCTATAATAATGACAAATTTATGATAAAAAGGACTATTCTTCGGAGGTACAGATGATGGAAATAGATCAGTTAAAAAAGGCTATCGAAGAACTGCCAGAAGGGGAAGTAAAGTCATTATTGTTTCATATTCTCTTAAGAGTGAATCATATAGAGGAGAAGGAATATTCAGAAACAGAGTTTGTGGATGATGTGAAAAGGGTATATAAAACGCTTTTGGATATAACGAAAGAAAGGTCGGAATCGAAGCAAGCCGATACTTGTCAAATGATTCATATTCTTTTCGGTGGATCCCCTGCGGGTAGTTTAAAGGTAGCATTAAAGGAAATGGGAGTGTTTGAAAAGGAAAAAGTGTACTCCTTCTGGAATATATTTTCGGTCGGACCTATCTGGCAGCTGCATGAAGAGATTGGAATCGGAGCCAGATTTACTTGGATGAAAGAATCACTGAAGGATAAACATGAGGAGTTACGAGAATATTTACAGAGATTTCATCAGACAGTTCACCAAATTTTGTCCATTCCAAAAGATGTCCCTATTACCCTATGGACTGCTGAAAATGCGCATGAGCAGACAGGTCTACGCTTTGTTTTGCATTTATTAAAGGACAAGCCTAATGAAATTAAAGTGATTAACACCTCATTGGCATATGCAGAACATTTTAATCGAGCCGATATAAAATACACAGTATTGCATTCAGGGGAAATACCACCTGAAAAACTCCAAACCATTTATGAGCACAGTAAGCAGAAGCATTCTTTGTCGAACCTTGAAAGAGAGCAATATGAACAGGAATGGCTTCATCTATCGGATAATCGGGAATCATTACGAATTTGGCGGAATGGAAGAATTCAAAGTGTTTGTATTGACTATTATGACCAATACATCATCAATTTGGCGAAAAAGCTTCAACGCGAACGAGAGTCAGAGGAGTTTATGAAATCAGCGAGATTAATTGGAGAAGCGTTAGGGCATTTAGATCAATATATAGGTGACGAGTTCTTGGAATATCGGGTGAGAAAGCTGATAGAAAATGGTGTTTTTGAAATGGAAGGAAACTTGAAAGCCATGAGATACTATGGAGTAAAATTAAGTTAGAAAAGGTGTAACATGATTTATACGATATTGATATTCATTCTTGCAGGAATCGCTGAAATCGGCGGAGGATATTTAGTCTGGCTATGGCTGCGTGAAGGAAAGCCATATTGGTACGGGATCATTGGTGGGATCATTTTGGTTATATATGGGATTATCCCTACTTTGCAAAATTTCCCTACATTCGGAAGAGTGTATGCAGCCTATGGTGGCGTATTTATTATTCTTTCGGTTTTGTGGGGATGGGGAGTCGATAAAAAAACACCTGATACGTTCGATTGGATTGGAGCGGTCATATGTTTAATTGGAGTATCCATCATGCTTTGGAGTCCAAGGCAGTAGACAGAACAATAGTCGCGGCTTTTTTAAAAAAAATTCATAAATATTTCATAAAAAGAATATATCTAGTAGTTATTAAGAACTATATAATCAATGTAATCATAGTAAAAAAGTATCGGGTAGCAAAGAATGTTCATCTGTAATTTGGGCGCTTGGATGGATATTGAGCGAGTAGCGCAACCGACCCTATAAATTGGAGGTTAATATGGCTATTCTCTGGAAGAAAAAAACCAGGCAATACTTCTTAGAAAATATGGATCATGCAGATGGGAAAATTGAAGTAACAGTTCCTCATATTCTTTTAAAAATCAAAATGATTGATCTAACTATTGAAGATTTACAAATTATTAATCAGATGCAAGGACTTATAAAAGAAAATATAGATCGATTGGTCAGTGATTTTTATAAAACCATATTACAAGTTGAGGAATTGAAAAAAATTATTGAAAAGCATAGCAGTGTTGAAAGGTTAAGAAGTACTTTAAAAACGCACTTAATTGAGCTGTTTGACGGTAAAATTGACACGGATTTTATTGAAAAAAGATTAAAGGTAGCAAAAATTCATTATTATATTGGTTTAAAGCCCGCTTATTATATGGGAGCTTTTCAAAACCTTCAAAAAACATTGTTTGACATCATATTCGAGAATGTTCCCGATAGGATGGAAATTAAAACCATTTTAACGGCCGTTACAAAAATCTTTAGCTTAGAACAGCAAATTGTACTAGAATCATATGAGCAAGAAAGAGCGAACGTAAGAGAACAAGAACATCAGCAAGTTAGGAATGAGATAAAAAATAAAATCATTGAAGTGAGCACAGATCTCGTTGCGACAGTCGAGCAAACTTCTGCATCTGTTGGGAGCTTATTAGATAGCAGTAAAAAGGTAAACGAGCTAGTAACACATACGGAAAATCAATCGTTATTAACGGAGGAATTTGTTACTGAGGGTCAAAAGGAAATAACACATCTAGTGGGCCAAATTCAATCAATTAACAATGATATTGAGAATATGAATGAAATGGTTAAGAATCTTTTGTCCTCCTCTCAGCAAATAAAAGATGTCATAAATATTGTTCAAGCTATTGCAGACCAGACTAATTTGCTTGCCTTAAACTCTGCCATTGAAGCGGCTAGGGCAGGCGAACACGGGAAAGGATTTGCTGTAGTAGCAGATGAAGTTAGAAAGCTTGCAGTTAGAACGAAAGAATCGATAGGTACGATTGAGGAGCTAATTTCATTGTCTAATACCTATACAAATCAGGTGGATACGGCGCTTAGAAATGTAAATGTTGCGGTAGTTGAAGGACGAAGTAAATCAGCTAAGACAAGTGAAGCATTTGATCAAATTACAACGTCAATGAAAAATAGTGTAAAACAAGTTTCGGATGTAAAGGTTCAAATCAATCATATTGTAGAAACGATTCATGAATTTGGTCAAGCGATGTCTACTGTGTCTTCATCAGCTGAAAATCTAAATAATACGGCCAATCTTGCATAAGTGATTTTATCGCAGATTAACGGGCAGTAAGACCCCCACTACAAGGTTGCGAGAGAATCAAAGAAACCTAAGTGGGGGATCAACTGCCCGTAAAGGCCCGATTGGTTCAACTAACCATCAGTGGGGGATGAAAGAAAACCCCCACTGATGGAAGTTTCACTTTATCTCTTGACGTTCCTTTATTTCTATCCTATAATGCAAAAAAACAATTATTTTCCAATTGAAATGAATAGGGCTAAGATAAGGACATGAATCTTTCTTACTTTTCTTTCCAGAGATCAGGGTCATCGGCTGAAAGCCCTGAAGAAAAAAGATTGGTTTACCACCTTGGAGCTATTATGGGGAAAAGTTAATCCTTAGTAACCATAATCGGGAAGACCGTTATCTATTTGAGCGTAAAGTCTATTTTTGTGCTTTACGGAATTAGGGTGGCACCACGACCGCACTCGTCCCTTGCTTTGGGATGGGTGCGTTTTTTATTTTATCTTTGTAAATGTTACCGTAAAACTGGAAAAAGGAAGAAGAAGGTAGCGAGTAAAACCTAATCGTTACCGCGAAACAGAAAAAGAGAGGAAAAAGGTAACAAAAAAAGCTTCAAAGTTACCATCAAACAAAAAAAGCCGTCAAACGTTTCAAAGGAAGCCTTTTACTAAAAAAATACTATGCGACGAAAAGGACATGAATCTTTCTTACTTTTCTTTCCAGAGATCAGGGTCATCGGCTGAAAACCCTGAAGAAAAAAGATTGGTTTACCACCTTGGAGCTATTATGGGGAACAGCAAATCCTTAGTAACCATAATCGGGAAGACCGTTATCTATTTGAGCGTAAAGTCTATTTTGTGCTTTACGGAATTAGGGTGGTACCACGACCGCACTCGTCCCTTGCTATGGGATGAGTGCGTTTTTTTTATATAAAAAATTCATAAGGAGGAATAAACATGTCAATGGAAATGGAAGTAGAAAAGCGCAATCATCGAAAATTAGGGCAGCAGTTAGAGTTGTTTATGTCAATGGAGGAGGCACCAGGAATGCCCTTCTTCTTACCAAAAGGAATGGTCATTCGGAATGAGCTTGAACATTTATGGAAACAAAGGCATCAACAGGTTGGGTACCAAGAAATAAAAACGCCGATTATGATGAAGCAAGAGCTTTGGGAACAGTCTGGCCATTGGGAGCATTACCACGAGAATATGTATTTTTCCCATGTTGATGAGCAGAATTATGCGATTAGACCAATGAATTGTCCAGGTGCTGTACTCATTTTTAATAGTAAGAGAAGGAGCTATCGAGAACTTCCTATTCGTTTTGCGGAACTTGGGTTAGTTCATCGACATGAGCTTTCAGGTTCTTTAAATGGCCTGCTAAGAGTTCGCTCCTTCACTCAAGATGATGCACATCTATTTGTTCGGGAAGACCAGATTGAGTCTGAAATAGCGAAAGTGCTGGATTTAATTGATGAGTTCTATTCGACATTTGGTTTTAGTTATAAAATGGAGCTTTCTACTCGGCCAGAAGATTTTATGGGTTCAGTAGAAATATGGGATAGGGCTGAATCCGCTCTGGAAAAAGTTTTAAAGATAAAAGAATTGCCTTATCAAATCAATCAAGGTGATGGAGCTTTTTATGGTCCTAAGATTGATTTTCATATACTGGATTCACTCGGAAGAAGCTGGCAGTGTGGTACAGTTCAGCTTGATTTCCAAATGCCTGAAAAGTTTCATTGCCAATATATCGGTGAGGATAATAAACCTCACCGTCCCATCATGATTCATAGAGCGATTTATGGTTCGATCGAACGGTTTATGGCGATTTTAATTGAACATTTTGCTGGTGATTTTCCGTTTTGGCTAGCTCCAGTGCAAGCGAAGATTTTGCCGATTTCAGATGCCCATCTATCTTATGCTTATCAAATGAAACGGGATTTAGAATTAGCTGGATTCCGAATTGATGTCGATGACAGGGTGGAAAAGGTCGGGTTAAAAATAAGAGAAGCTGAAAAACAAAAAGTCCCTTATATGCTTATTATCGGGGATCAAGAGGTGCAGAATGAATCGGCAGCCTTAAGAAAGCACCAAGTGGGAAACGTTGGGCAAATGAGTATTCAAGACATTATTGCAAGATTCAGCGAAGAAAAGGATAACAAGGAATAGTATGTAAAATCGGAGATCCTAAAAGGTATTGAACCTCTTAGGATCTCATTTAAAAGGTTTTTGATTATGTTTCAGGTGCAACCAACTCTACCTTAATCCTATCCGGGTCTTCAAAGTAGACGGCGTAGTGCTCCTTACCTCCAGCAAAGGGATGCTTATCAGTGTAAAGGATGTTTATGTTCTTTTCTTTTAACTTAGATGTAATATCGTCAATCTGTTTACGTGAACTTGCATGAAATGCCAAATGGTTAAGACCTACTCGACATCTATGATAAGGGATGTCAAGAAACCTTTCCTCCGTCTGAACGAAAACAATGTAAGTTTCGCCTAATTTCCAACTTTGGCCTTTTTCCCATTCCTGATATGGACTATATCCTAATTCTTCTAAAAACCAACTCCAAAAATCAATCGTGCTCTTTAAATTAGAAACATTTATTTCAACATGATGAATGAGCCCTTGTGACAACTAACACCCTCCTTATTAAACTTATAAATAAATGTTTTTATTATTTCGCTTAAGCGATAAGGATTTCCTTTAAACGAAGAAATTAATCTTCACAATCTAACCAAACATCCTCAACATGCTTTTTCTTTTGCTGCTTATTGATTTTCCGGTATTCCTTCGATTTGAAGATGATATCAAAGTCATAGTTGTCAGGGTACAGCTCTTTGCCTTTAATATATAGCTTTAATCGTTTATGATTGATTGTTCGCTTTTCATTTTGTATTTGAACGATATAGTTTCCTTGTGAGTCTGGCCCTTTATAAATAATCCCCGTTTCATTGGTTTCAGTAACAAGCACATTATCTCCCTGTTCAAAAAGAGCAAATGGTTCTGTACCCGTAGGAAGGGGTTGCTTTTTCGTAGATTTCCTTGCATATTTATTGATTGCTATTTGCTTTAGATAATCCGAAGCCTTCAGAATGCTTGCATCGATTTCTTCCCGATAGCTGCGAATATTTTTATAGGTGATTTGGTGGGCTTTCTCGATCAATTCCGGATGCATGCCGAGCTTGATGGCAATGTCAAATGCTTGACTGTTGCCGCTTTGCCCAAGAAGAAGCCTGTATGTTGGCTTTAGTGTTTCGAGATCAAATTCCATCATTCCATTGAGAAATCCGCTTGTTTTTTCGGCAAAGTCCTTCATTTCGCTATAGTGGGTTGTTGCAAACAAAGTTGCTCCCTTTTGGTAGAGCTGCTCAAGAATAACGATTGCCAGCGCCATTCCTTCGCTTGGATCTGTCCCTGATCCTAGTTCATCAAGCAGAACTAGCGAGCGGTCATTCGTAATACGCAGAATGTCAATGATATTAACGAGTCTTGAGCTGAATGTGCTCAAGTTCTGTTCAATGCTTTGACCATCGCCAATATCGACGAAAATATGCTGAAAAATGGCGAGCTCACTTCCATGATTGGCTGGAATAGGAAGTCCTGTTTGCGCCATCATGGTAAGTAAGCCAACTGTCTTCAATGTGACCGTCTTTCCACCAGTATTAGGTCCAGTTATCACTAATGCCCGATGATCTTCACCAAATCGAATGGATAGAGGAACGGCCTTCTCACCAAGCATCGGATGCCGAGCTTCTTTTAAATCAATGATATAATCCTCGTTTAATAAAGGTATTGTACCGCCAATTTTTCGGCTATAAGATGCTTTGGCAAACAGGACATCATAATGATGCATCGTTTCTATGGCGATAGCTATTGTGTGTTCATGCTGTAGCACCTTGTCCGTTAATTCGTATAAAATTCTTTCTGTTTCCTGCTCTTCAGCCATACGCAATAGCTCAATCTCTTCCTGAATGGAACTTAGTTCTGTCGGTTCCATATACAAGGTAGAGCCTGAAGCAGAAGTGTCAAGAACCGTTCCCTGCACTTTTGTCCGATATTCCCTTTTCACAGAAAGGGCAATCCGGCCATTTCGTTCAACGACAACCGTATCCTGCAGAAATGAGGAATATCGTTTTGATTTTACTAGCTGTTGTGCCTTTTCCTTGAGCTTATCTGATTGAATCGAAAGCTGTCTTCGTAAATACGCTAAATCGCTTGAGGCATGATGATCCACTTGTCCGTGCCGAATACAGCGGCTAATTTCTTCTTCCAGCAGCCGTACATCCCCAATCGATTCCGCATACAAGCTCACATTAGGTGCTGCATATTGCTTATCCTTCATGAATTGCTTCAGCTTTGAACAATGCTGCAAAAACGAAAGGACATACGTAAACTGATCAGCACGAATATAGATTCCTTTTCGCGCCTGATTCAAATAAAGCTCCATTTCATCCAGTGTGTGAATCGGGACGCTGCTGCTGATTTTTATTATTTCTTCCGCTTCAGCAACCTCCCTTAAAGCCTGCTCCATTCTCCGTTTATCCGGCAATGGCCGAAGTGCTTGAAGGGTCTTCTTCCCTCTGTTTGTTTTCGCAAAATGAGTGATCTCCTCTAATATTTCCTGATATCCTAATACACCAATTGTTTGCTGATTCATCCTGAATCCTCCTTTTTATTTTAAAATGAAACTTTTCCAGAGCAGAAGATTTTCTCATAAAAAAACCGCCATGAACGAATCGCTCATGACGGCTAGAAGAGATGTAAACATGTATTGGCACCCAAATTTGAGTACAGCAAAAAAGAACGGAAAATGACACGATATCCGATTTTTTTGTACACAAAAAAGCTATGACAAAACATGCCATAGCTGGTTTACCAATCTTCTATGCTATGATGCGTGTTCTTAACCTACCTTAAAAAAGCACATACTTAATAAACCAGTGATTAGACCAGTTTTTTGCTTCATTCAAGGCCGTATGAAAATAACGGTTTAGTTAAGAACATTCACACTCATAAAACAAACTCCTCTGCTGAGTTTACATTTTTATACAAATTAAGTATACCTCGGTTTTGTTTGAGAGGTCAATATAAGTGTGAAGATTTTGTACATTCAACATCGTAAAAAAACGAAAGGTAATGTTCCGGTAATGTTTGAGTTATTTGGATGTTATTTCCTGAATGTAAAATAAAATTAGATTTTTAATGGTGACAGGATGGCTGGGCTTCGGACTAGGGAGCATCTTTAGTGAGATTAATAGGGGGAATATAAATGGAAGATAGAAGTTCAGGACGTGGAAAAGATTTTACCGATTCATGGTGGTTTCTCTTCATATGTGTAAGTATTGCAGGGTTGATTGTGATGCTTGGTCGTTAATCATATGGAAGCCTATACACAAAAAACGCAATTGATAGTGATAGAGTATTTCACCATCAATTGCGTTTTTTTATTATTTTCTAATTTAAAATTATCCGGTAGATTTCTGGACAGGAGCAGTTTCCTTATTAGTTTGTAAAGCTTTGAGTTTCCTCAAAATAAATACAAGTACAAAGATTCCTAACAAGCAAGTAGCTGTTCCTGCACCGATCATGACAACTGAAACACTCGTTAATTTTGCCAAAAGTGCTCCGATTGCTGGGGCAATTAGCATCGAAAAGGTTTGCATGGACGTAGCTGCTGCTGATACTCTGCCCATCATCTGTTTTGGTGTTTCTGATTGTAGTACATAACCGTATGGAACTGCTTCGCCCGATCCAAGCAAACCAAGGAGAAATGCTCCGATTACCCAAACTAATTGCGGCAGATTTAGAATACCCATGCTACCGAGTCCAACGGCGATTATTAAAGTTCCGCTTAATAGGGCGGTAGTGGACATTAGATGAATTGGTTTGTGTTTCCAATTCGTCCACTGTCCTAATAAAAGTGACCCTACTACACTTCCGAGCCCAACACTGCTTATTAGGAGGCCGAAATTTTCTTTTGTAAAGCCGAGGTCCTGAGCAAGGAAAACAAAAAGACCGTCATATAGAAAAATAATAAAAAAAGCAACCGAGGATAGAATAATTGAAATCTTTAATAATGGTGTTTTTGCTATATGCTTAAGGCCGTCAAATAAATCTTTCCAATAGCTGCTTTTTTGTGGTATTTCTTTCGTTGTTTTGATTTCTTCAACATAAGCTGTTTCATCTAGCTTGGGCATCATCATTAAGAAAATGATAGCTATCAAAAATCCTGCTGCTTCAAATAGAAAAGGACTTTTAACACCAAAAAAGGCAATGATGCCTCCTCCAAGAGCAGGGCCTAAAATTTTCATTGTATTAACAGAAAGCTGACTGAGTGTGACTGCTTCTGGCAACTGCTCATCAGGTACTGTCATTCGTATCGTACTCTGTCTTGCTGGGTCGTAAAGTGCTGCAGCAGTACCTTTTAAAAATACAAATAATAATAAATAGTAGAGATTAGGTGCAAAGAAGAGACCACCAACAAAAATAATTCTTAAAATTAGACAGACAATCATAACCGTCTTTTTAGGCAGTCTATCAACAAATACACTGGCAAATGGTCCGATGATTACCCACGGCAGGCCAAGAGCAATAATGACAGACGCAACGGCCGTTTCGTCCAGTCCCCAGTGATAGGCGACAATTACCTGTAAAGCAACGAAGTCAAACCAATTCCCTAAGTCGGAAAAGACTTGTGCTCCAAATAATGAGCGATAAGCACGAATTTTAAGCGGCTTAAACATACCTGCTCCCATAAATTATGTCTCCTTTTCTCCATTAATGGCCTTTCTTCTTCTTTCCAAAAGCTTTTCAGTGTTCTGGTTCGGGTCTTGCCCATTTGGCAGGTCATCATTCTCTAGTGCATAAATAGATTCCTCAATCCATTTCAACTCAGCTTCCAAACGAATTTTTGCATAACGGATAGAAAGCATTGCTGTTCTACTGACATAAGAATAGCCGTTGGTTGGCCATTCTTTAACAAAATTTAAAAGATCTTCAGTTTCTTCTTTTCTTTTTTGCAAGTGGCCAATTAATATAGAAAAATCCATGTCGTCGTGCCAAGTGGCCATTTTCATAAACAGCTCATCCTTAATGACAGGATAAGCTGGAGGGAGCTGCAGCCAATTTTCAAATTCCTCCCATCCTTTTGGTGTAAGTTCGTAAAGTTTCTTTTTTCGGCCATCTTCTTCCTGTTCGATAGGGTAGATGAATCCTTCTTCCTCGAGCTTTTTCAATTTAGGATAAATACTGCCATAGCTCATTCCCCAAAAAAGTCCTGCAGCCTTATGTTCAAATTCAGACTTAATATCGTACCCTGTGCTTGGCCAAAAGCTTAAAATGGAAAGTATTGTATGTTCAACTGACAATGATTTGTCTCCTTTCAATGTATCATATTGATATATCACTTCGATATATCAATATGATACATTGAAGTGAATAGGAATGCAACCAAAAAATGCTAAATTTTTTAAGGTCCATTATCTTTTGTGATTCATATTTTGATATTAATTGTTGGAACCGGAATTCTTTTATTCGCTGTTACATACCTATATTCACTGTTTGATAAAGCAGAAAATGCCTCACTAAGATTTGGAGTCATTGGAACAATCATGGGCCTCATATTAGACACATTTGCCTTATCTAACCACCACTATATCTTTCCCCAACTGAGAGAATCACAAATAATAGCCTTTACTACCTGGATGTCATTTGCTTATGCATTATATTTAATTATTCCATTCATAATAAACGAGCTGAAGAAGAGAAGGAGAATGGTGGTTTAAGAGAGTATTTAAAAAGAAGAACCATTTTGAAGTGGAATTAAAAATAAAAGGATGTGTGTGTCATTAAGGCAATTATTTTTGACTTTGATGGAACTTTAGCGAATACACTGCCGATATGTTATTTTGCTTTTCAGAATGTCTTCAAGGATTTTGATAAAAAAGATTTATCCGCGGATCAAATAAGGGCAATGTTTGGACCTTCAGAAACGGGCATTATCAGAGAAAATCTTAGTAATCCAAATAAGGAGCAAGCAATTGAATTGTATTATAAGAGGTATTCACAATATCATGATCAATTAGTTGCCAAAAATAATGAAGTTGATGATTTATTAAGGTATTTAAAGGAACAAGGAATTAAATTAGGGATTGTCACTGGAAAAGCAAAAAGGAGTTTGGATATTTCTTTAAAAGCTCTTCAAATGGAAAGTTTCTTTGATGCTATGATAACTGGTGATGACGTTATTAATCCTAAACCACATCCAGAAGGTGTAATAAAAGCTTTGTCTCTTTTAGGTGTGGAACGAGATGAAGCCATTTTCATCGGAGATAGTGATGCTGATATACTTGCAGGGGTTCAAGCGAATGTTTATACAGTGGGAGTTCAATGGCTGCCTGAATATCAAACATTGAATTTTACTGTGGAACCTAATTCCGTTTTCACATGTGTTGCTGAATTCACTGAATCTATAAAAATGGGTTTTCCAATTGGTAATAAATGACAAGGAAAAAAGACATTTAAATTACCGTCAAAAAGTGAAAATGTAATACTTTATAGAGGTGAATCGATTTGAAATTAATTACTAAGCTTTCATCACAGATTGGAGATAAAACGGAAGAGGGAAATCGGAATGTAGCAAAGGAATGTCTCGAGCATCCTAGCTTAATAAATGAGATCGGGAAAGGATTAGCTTCAAAAGATACCGCGCTTATTGGGGATTGTGCTGAAGTTCTTACAAAAGTTGCTGAAGTAAATCCTGAAATAATATTGCCTTTTGCAGAAAACCTCATATCGCTGCTTTCACATAAAACGACACGAGTCCGGTGGGAATCCATGCATGCGACCGCATTAATTGCGGTATGTATACCTGCAAAAATTACTAATCTATTGCTTCAGCTAAGGGAAATTATTAAGTCAGACAAAAGTACGATTGTAAGAGATTATGCTATCGAAACTTTATGCAATTATGCAACAGTAGGAGAACCTGAGGCCAAGGCTGCTTTTCCCTTACTGAAAGAATCCTTGCTGGTCTGGGAAGGGAAGCATCGGGCGCGGGGATTAAAAGGCTTACTGAATGTATGTCATTCAACAGATGAATTTACAGTTGAGATACGAGGAATAGCTGAAGATTATATTGATGATCCAAAAGGTGTTGTGAAAAAGGCAGTAAAGGCTTTAATAAAAGCAATTGATAAGGGGAATACATGAGTAAAAGGAGGAAAAAATGGATACGAGTGAAAAATTTAAAGAGATATTTGAAAAGCTAAAAAGTATTTTGGTCAAGTATGAAAGTAGCCTTTTAAAAAAGAATGACAGTCCTGATCATTACTATTTAGATACAAAGCATATTGTAGAACATAATAAAAGTAACTTATTTTTTGGAGCGGCTCAAATCAAAAAGAATTATGTTAGCTATTATTTAATGCCTGTCTATGTGTATCCTGAATTACTAAACAATATTTCTCCTGAATTGAAAAAACGTATGCAGGGGAAATCTTGCTTTAATTTCAAAAAAATAGATGAAGTATTATTTGAAGAATTACATGATTTAACGCAGCAGTCATTTGAAAAATACGATGAGAATGGCTTGATTCAATCAGGAGTTCTAAAGATGAGGAGTAAAAAATCGAGTAAAAGTAATGAAGATCATTGCGAATTAAAAATGACCTCAAAGAAAACGATCCAATCAGAAATAGGTTTATACGGAATTGAAAAGGTACGAGAAATAAGCATGAAATTTCCTGAGGTTGACGAAAAGGTTGATTCATTTGGTCATACTTCATTTCGAGTAAAGGATAAACCATTTGTGATGATGGGAGAAAAGGAAGGACAATCTTCTTTAGCAATCAAAACCCTTCCAACCACTCAAGAAATACTCCTCCTGCTCGATGGCTTTTTCAAGACTCCATACATAGGACAGCACGGCTGGACATCTCTTATCATAGACCAAGACATAAACTGGAAAGAAATTGAAGGATATATTCTTGAGGCATACTTACGAACAGCTCCCAAACGATTATGTAAGGTTGTTTCAGAAGAGTTAAACATACTTTAATCTTTGAGCTAGACAAAGAAAACGGCAAAGCAATTTTGCCGTTTTTTTCTATGTCTAAAAGGAATATGTGAATCCATTCGTTTTTATAATCTGACTAAGTAAAACTTTCGACATATTTCCCAGGAAACAAACACAATATTATAATAATTTTATAGGATTGATATCCCTTAAATGCTAAAATTTGTATTAAGAGGAGGTATTTTTCCGAAAAATAGGTTGTTTAGAATAATTTCGTAGAATAGATGTGAGGATGGATAATGAAAAGAATTTCTTTGCGTATGAAAATGTTTATCTTTTCTTTTATTCTAGTTGTTTTCTCCGTTGTCACAAGTGGATGGATAATGATTTTAAATATATCTACAGCTTTTGAGAAGGAGCTTGGGGCACGGGCGATTGCGATTGCAAGGACAGTAGCACAATTACCTGAAATTAAAAGTTATGTGGGAAAGGAGGGAGGATCAGAAATCATTCAGCCAATTGCAGAGAGAGTACGATTAGCAACTGATGTCGATTATATCGTCGTTTTTGATATGGAGAGAATTCGGTATTCCCATCCTTCTGAAAGTAAGCTAGGGACGCTTTTTGAAGGAGGAGATGAGCAGGCCTCATTATCTGAGCACGAATATATATCGAAGGCACAAGGGGTGTTAGGATTTGCTATTCGGGCATTTGTACCAATTATGAATGATGAAGGAGTAAAGCAGGTTGGGGTTGTGACGGTTGGTATTTTGTCTCCGACTATTCAAAGTTTAATTGTCGAATATCGTAATGACATGCTTTTATCGTTGTTTTGGGGGTTGTTTATTGGTCTTATTGGTTCAATTTTTATAGCCAATCATCTAAAGAAACAAACTTTAAACCTTGAGCCTTATGAAATTGCCCGTTTAGTTGAAGAACGCTCAAGTATGATGCAGGCGATGGATTTAGGTATCCTAGCGACAGATGAGCAGGCAAAAATAATCTTTATGAATCGTTTAGCAAAGCAGTACACGAACTTTTATGGTCATTCCATCATGCTAAGGGAACTGTTTCCTGAAACTTGGCTGGCTAAGGAATCTCAAAAAAGTAATGAAGTAATCTACCGTCCTTTACTTTGCCATGGCGTTATGTATTTAGTAAGGATTTATCCAATTAAGGTTAAAGATCGTCCAGTCGGGTCCTTGATTATGATGACTGATAGAAAAGAAGCTCATATTCTTGCAGAAGAGCTAACTGGTATAAAAACCCTTGTTGAAGCATTGCGTGCTCAAAACCATGAATATATGAATAAATTACATAGTATTGCCGGATTAATTCAGTTAGAACGGACAGAAGATGCGTTGAACATGATTGTTGATGAAATTTCTGATGAACAGAATGTGGTTCAGTTTTTGAAAGATTATATTTCTGATTATTCAGTTCTTGGGCTTTTGCTTGGGAAAAGATCTCGTGCAAAAGAACTGGGTGTCTCACTAATTATTGATCAAGAATCCTTTTTATTAGAGATCATGAATGGACTTTCAAGTGGTGACATGGTAACGATTTTAGGAAATCTATTAGATAATGCAATGGAAGCCTGTTTAAATTTAGAAGATAGAACTGTTACCCTATGTCTGCAGAGTAATGCGACATTTTTATTTATTGAAGTTCAAGATAATGGAATTGGATTGCCAGACAAAGCAGAGAGAATTTTTGAATATGGATACAGTACAAAGCAGAAGGATGGAAGAGGGATCGGATTAGCTTTAGTTAAACAGATTGTAGATTCCAACAAAGGTAGAATTTTTGTGAGTTCACAAATTGATTCTGGAACGATTATTACTGTAAAAGTGGGGATGGAAGAAAAAGATGACTAAGATTTCCGTATATATTGTTGAGGACGATCCTATGGTTTTAGAAGTAAATAAGGGATTTCTAGAAAAGATGAATGGCTTCACTCTTATGGGAGCGGCAACGAATGGCAAAGATGCTGTGGCAGAAATAAAAATGCTAAAGCCAAACCTTGTGTTATTAGACATGTTTTTACCGGATATTTCTGGTATGGAGATATTAGTTGAACTTAGAACTGAAAGAATTCCTTGTGACATTATCATGATTACAGCAGCACGGGATGCAGTCACAATACGCGAAGTGATGCGATTAGGTGCGGTCGATTATATGGTAAAGCCTTTTCGGTTTGAACGATTTCAAAAATCTCTTCAAGACTATTACAAAATGGCAAAAAAGATTACTGGACTAAATCTATTAAAACAAGAAGATATTGATGAATGGCTGGGGAGTTCTGAAAATGAAGTGGAGTTGCCAAAAGGATTGAATGAATTAACGATGAAACAAATTCTTCTCGGGTTAGGAGGAGCGGCAATGCCTGTTACAGCTGAACAGTTAGGACAAAACCTGGGAATGGCAAGAGTGACGGTAAGAAAATATTTAGACTTTCTAGCTATTAAAGAAAAGGTCGATATTGAAATGCAATATGGCTATGTTGGCAGACCAACAAAATATTATTCATTGAAATAACTTTATTATGGAACGTTTTATTATCTAAAAACAGGGAAGATCAGAGACCATAAAAACCAAAACGTCCAATATTTTCTTAATATTCCATTAGTTTAAATAGTGTGTAATATTATAATAATCGGATAATTGGTTAGCTTGGAGGAAGCAATTGTACCTAATTAACAATTTCAAATGGCGCGCTTTATTAATCGGAGCAGTACTTTTATTAGTGCTATTTGGCTGTCAATCTACTGCTTATCCAATAGACTTCGAACAGTTAAGTGAAGATGAACGAATTGTTATTCGCTTTTCTCATGTAGTGGGGGAGGATACTCCAAAAGGTTTGGCAGCCCGAAAGTTCGCTCAGCTTGTGAAGGAAAGGAGTAATGGACTTGTAGAGGTGCAGGTATTTCCAAATGGTTTTTTATATAAAGATGGAGAAGAAATGGAAGCACTTTTACAGGGAGATGTCCAAATGATTGCTCCTGCGACTTCGAAAGTGACAACACTTATTCCTGAATGGTCGGTCATTGATCTTCCTTTCGCTTTCGATCGTTATGAAGAGATCCATGATTATTTGGCCACTCCAGCAGGGCAGGATCTTATCTCTAAATTTGATAGTCAAGGACTTCATATGTTAGGCGTGTGGGATAACGGATTTAAACAAATAAGCAATCGTGACTATCCAATCTATGATCCTGATAATCTTCAACATTTAAAAATGAGAATCATGCCGAGTGATATTATTTATGAGCAATTTTCTAGTCTGGGTGCCATCCCACAGGAGATTGATTTCAATATTCTCTTTCATTACTTGGAAAGAGGGGACATTGACGGTCAGGAAAATACACTTTCCAATATAACGAGTAAAAATCTATATTTACTACAAAACTATTTAACTATTAGCAATCATGGCTATTTAGGATATGTGCTATTAATGAATAAACAGTTTTGGGAGGACCTACCTGAACATGTTCAGGTACTTATTGCGGATACGTTAAAGGAAGTAAGCGAATGGGAGAGAGAAACTGCACGTAATTTAAATGCCGAAAAATTGGCGGAATTGGAAGCTTGTAAATGCATTGATATTTATCACCTTTCACCAGAAGAGAAACAAGCTTGGGAAAAGGAGTTTAAACCCGTATATGACTATTTTAAAGAGCGGTTTGGAACCAAATATATTGAAGCGCTTCCAAAGTATCACAAAAAATAGGCTATTACTTTTGTAAAAAGCTTTAGTTATAAAGTTAATAACTTTTTACTATAGAGGTTTTGACAATAAAAAGAAAAGGGGAAAAGGAATGAAAAAATTAGTAATGGTAGCTCTCGTTAGTCTGCTTGTACTAGTTACAGCAGCATGTTCGGGTGGTTCAGGTGGACAAAAAACTGTGTCAGAAAGCGATCCAATTGTAATTAAATTCTCACATGTAACATCCATTGATAGTGTTAAGGGCAAGGCAGCCAATCGCTTTGCGGAACTAGTAGCGGAAAAGACAGGTGGAAAAGCCAAGGTAGAAGTTTATCCTTCCTCCCAGTTGTATGGAGATAATGATGAATTAGATGCACTTGTTTCTGGGAATGTTCATATGATCGCTCCATCTGTTACAAAAATGGTTAAATTAGATCCACGCTGGCAGTATGTTGACATGCCTTTCCTATTTAATGACCAAGAGCATACACGTAAATTTTTTGAAAGTGATATAGCGAAGACTCTATTAAATAGTGATAAATTATCGAGCAACGATATTATGGGCTTAGCTTTCTGGGAGAATGGATTTAAGCATTTTACAAATAATAAGCATCCATTAAAAAAGCCTGAAGATTTTGCAGGTCTTAAATTTCGTGCACAGGCAGGAAAGGTTTTAGAAGCACAATTTAAAGCTCTTGGAGCTGGAAGTGCAACGATTGCTTTTGGTGAAACATACGCTGCATTGCAACAAGGAACGGTAGACGGACAAGAAAATACATACAATAATATTGACACACAAAAGTATCAAGAAGTCCAAAAATATATGACATTAAGTGAACACGGACGTTTAGATTATGCCGTTTTTGTTAATAAATCCTTCTGGGAAAAAATGCCTGATGATATTCGTGCACAAGTAGAAGAAGCATTGAAGGAGGCTACTGAGCTTGAATGGAAACTTGCAGCGGAAGAAAATGCTGCGAGCTTAGAGAATATTAAAAACTCTGGTAAGGTTGAAGTTCTGTCTTTGACTGATGAAGAACGTGCAGCTTTAGAAGAAGCTTTACAACCCGTATATGATGAGTTCAGTGAAGTCATTACATCCGAGCTTATCGATGGCATTCGCAATCTAAAGTAAAGAATCATGGGGTTGTCCCATAAGGTGTCTGGCATCCACATAATACACTTTATCTAGAATCTCACTCGCTTATTGATACTAGATATTGTTCGTGGTGCTTGACACCTTTGCTTTGGGACAGCCCCATGTATTTTACTATCACTTTACTGATAATAATCGGAAGAAGGTGTGCGGTAGTGAAGAAATTAAATAAAGCTTGGAGTTTATTTGAGGAAGTTTCAGCGGGAACATTTTTTTTCGTAGGCATTACACTCATTTTTTATGGGGTAATCATGCGCTACTTTTTTAACGAACCAAAGGCGTGGGTTGAAGAGGTTGTTAGATATTTCATCATTTGGGGGACCTTTTTAGGGTTCGCAGTTGCTTTGCGGCACAACCAGCATATTCAGGTTGATATTGTATACGATAAATTATCTAAACGGGCTAAACGAATGGTTGATATTTTTGCGACATCCGTAAGCATTTTATTCTGTTTTGCTTTTACATATTACGGTTATGTTCTCGTTGAGAGCAGATATCATTCAGGGATGGTGTCCCTAGATGTTGGCATTCCAATGTGGATTGTCTATTTAATTTTACCTATATCTGGATTGTTATTTTTAATCCGTTTTGTTGAACGTCTTGTTCATTTGTTGCGCGGAAAGGAAGTGCACTATGATAATCCTATTACTTAGTATTTTCTTAGTTTTAATGATTTTAAGAGTACCGATTGCCATCAGTCTCGCGATGTCGACGATAGTTGTACTGATGCTAAGCGATTTTAATATGACCATGGTTCCGCAAAGAGTGTTCACAGCACTCGATTCGTATCCAATGATGGCGATTCCAGGCTTTGTGCTTGCGGGTGTCCTACTAGCCCGCGGTGGGATTTCTAAGTACTTAATCGAAGCATTGAAAACATGGGTAGGACATTTACCCGGAGGCTTATCGGTCGTTACCATTCTTGCTTGTATGATTTTTGCGGCAATTTCTGGCTCAAGCCCAGCCACAGCTGCAGCAATTGGCTCGATTATGATTCCGGCAATGGTTAACGCAGGCTATGATAAGAAATATTCTATGGGGCTTGTTGCTGCTGGTGGTACCTTAGGGATTCTTATTCCACCAAGTATCCCTTTAATTATTTATGGAATTACGGCAGAAGAATCAATTGGAAAGCTCTTTATGGCGGGTGTAATCCCTGGTCTGCTGCTAGGAGGAGTTCTCGTCTCGTCAGCCATATTTTATGCTAAGAGAAAAGGCTATGGAAAAGGTGTGAAAGCAACCTGGGAAGAGAGGAGAAGAAGTTCACTAAAGGCCATTTGGGGAGCATTTCTACCTGTGCTTATTCTTGGCAGTATTTATAGTGGAGTTGTTACACCAACAGAATCTGCAGTTATCGCCGTTTTTTATGGAATTATTGTATCTGCATTTATATACCGTGAACTTCACTGGAAGGATGTTCGGCCGATTATTGTTGAATCCATTAATATAACGGCTATGATTTTCTTAATCATTGGGGCGGCGAGCTTGTTCGGCTTGTATCTGACGAATGCGCAAATACCACAGGAAATAGGCGCATGGATAGCAGAAAGTAACCTAAATAAATGGGTATTTATCATTATTGTTAATATATTATTCTTTATCATGGGAATGTTTTTGGAGGCTGTTTCAATTATCCTTATTACATTACCGATATTGCTTCCAATGCTGGTTCATTTTGATATCAACTTAATTCACTTTGCTATTATTATGACTATTAACATGGAATTAGGGATGATCACTCCTCCAGTAGGACTGAATCTATTTGTTGTAAGCGGTATTGCGAAAGAAAAGCTTGGAAGAGTAGTAAGTGGTGTTATTCCTTTTATCGCATTAATGATATTCGTGCTCATCATCGTTGTCATCTTTCCTCAGCTTTCACTTTGGCTTCCTGAGAAAATGCAATAATTTACTCTTAATTATTAAAGGTAAAAACAAAAACGGCGACGATATATTGCCGTTTTTTTAATTTGGCTGTGTTAAAGCTCAATGTTGATAATAATGCTATCTTGTTGTTGATTGGAGCGGAAGGCGCGAGACTCCTGCGGGAGAAGCGAGTCAAAGGGAGACCCCGCAGGAGCGATAGCGACGAGGAGGCTTCCGGACCGCCCGCGGTCGCTAAGTGCCTGCAGCGGAAATCAACAGGGGAGATTAACATAGCCTTTAATTTAGAGGGTATTTCGGGAATGTCAGTAACTAATTTTTAAAAAAAGAGTTGCTAAAAATTAATCGAATTAGTTAAAATACTAATATGATTAGTTTTTGTAGGAGGGCATGATAAATTATGAAGATAACGAAGGTTCATAATGTTTTTCAATTAGCTTTTATGCCACGATTGTTTCCTGTGAATTGTTATTTAGTAGAAGAGGAGAATGGGCTTACCCTTATTGATGCGGCCTTACCTTATAGCACAAAGGGCATTTTCAATGCCGCCAGGAAAATTGGAAAGCCAATAAGAAATATTATTCTTACACATGCTCACGCTGACCATGTGGGTGCATTGGATGAGCTAAAAAAACTTTTACCAGAAGCTCAAGTAAGTATTTCATTTAGGGATTCACGATTATTGGCTGGTGACACTTCTCTATTGCCACATGAAAAAAACTGTCCGATTCGCGGAGGCATTCCTAAAAATATTAAAACTCAGCCAGATCTTTTGCTTCAAGAAGGAGACCGGATTGGCTCATTGGAAGTAATAAGCTCGCCAGGACATACACCAGGTTCGATTGCTCTCCTTGACACGCGTAATCGCAGTTTAATTGTCGGGGATGCATTTCAAACTAGAGGTGGAGTTGCAGTTTCTGGAACAGTTAAGCCATTATTTCCATTTCCAGCTTTAGCAACTTGGGATAAAGAGACAGCGCTTGAAAGCGCAAGGAAATTAATCAATTGTCAGCCAAATTTACTTGCTGCAGGACATGGGAAAATGATTGAAAGTCCATTATCAATAATGAAACAAGCCATTAATCAAGCAGAAGTAACATTAGAACAAGAAGGCAGGAGGTGAGCTAGAGTTGTCTCGTAGAATGAAAATAGATTTATCTACTATATTGCTTAAAGCGACAGAGCTAATCGACAATCATGGGTTGGAGCAGCTTACCATTGGCATGTTGGCAGAAGAATTACAAGTTCGTCCACCTTCTTTATATAACCATGTGAACGGATTAAATGAATTAAAGCAGAAGCTAGCTATCCATGGAACAGAAAAGCTTTACGAGGCCATGCTTCAAGCTGCCGTAGGACGTTCAGGTGATGACGCCATTAGGGCTCTCGGTGAGGCATACATTCAATTTGTAAGAAGTCACCCTGGGCTTTATCATGCAACAACAAGATTTCCTAATGCTGAGGATGGAGATTTACAGCAGGCACAGCAGTCCATTGTCCAGCTTGCTATTCAAGTTCTGCAAGTGTATGAGCTTGAAGAGGAGCAAGCCATTCATATGGTTAGAGGCTTTAGAAGTATTTTGCATGGATTTGCTTCCATTGAACAAATGGGTGGTTTTGGGCTGCCAATTGATACTGATAAGAGCCTAACCATTCTTATCGATACATTTATTAAAGGTCTCCATTCCATTTGTGATAGGGGGAACGGCGAATGCTTCTATCCAGCTTTAAATTAGCAAATTTAGGCCTTCGATTTATGCTGGAGCTTTGTGCGCTTACTGTGTATGGGTATTGGGGTTTTAAAATAGGAGGTCCCATGGTAATGAAGTGGATTCTTGCATTCTTGATTCCTTTCGTTATCGCAACAATATGGGGAATATTTGGGTCACCGAAGGCGAGTATCCAGCTCTCGGGCTCTGCACATTTTCTCCTCGAAATTTTCATCTTTCTAACCCCTGTCGTCTTGCTCTTAAGTCAAGGAAAGGTGAAATTAGCTTGGATTTATGGAATCATTGTGGTGATAAACAAAATTCTTTTGTATGTGTGGGAACAATAATATGCTAATGAAGGAGAATGTACGATGGATAAAGCTTATGAAGAAATAGAAGCACTTTATCACCAGCTTATTACTGCATGGAATAATCGTAACGCCTATGCAATGTCGGAGCTATTTGCAGAGGGTGGAGAAATGATAGGGTTTGATGGAAGTATAGCTGCTAGTCGCGAGGAAATATTTTCGCATTTAAAGCCGATTTTTGAAAATCATCCAACTGCCCCATTTATTAGTAAGGTGAAGAATGTAATTTATCTTGATTCTAGGACTGCTCTATTGCGGGCAATTGCTGGCATGGTTCCAATTGGAAAAACAGAAATCAATCCAAGTGTTAATGCACATCAAACGCTTGTTGCTGTCAAAGCCGAAGAAAAATGGCAAATTCAGCTTTTTCAAAATACACCAGCCCAATTCCATGGAAGACCAGAGCTTGCCGAACAAATGACAGAGGAGTTAAGCGAACTACTGAAATAATTGGTATGATAAATTAGATAGTCATTTAGAGAGAGGAGAGAAATGAGTGGAAATTTATAAAGCGACTCTGCATGATCTTGATGGCATTTCTAAATTATTCGATCAATATAGAGTATTTTATAATCAGCCATCTAATATCCATGCGGCAAAAGATTTCATTCAGGAGCGACTTAAAAAAGAGGACTCGGTTATTTTGGTAGCTGTGGAAAATGAAAACTATGTCGGATTTACACAGTTATATCCTTCCTTTTCTTCAGTTTCTATGAAACGACTCTGGATATTAAATGATTTATTTGTCGATGGAGGAAGCAGAAAATTAGGTGTAGGTGGAAAGCTGCTTGGGGCTGCAAAGCAATTTGCAATGGATACACAAGCGAAAGGGCTATTGCTACAGACTGCAGTTGATAATTTTACAGCACAACGCCTCTATGAAGCAGATGGATGGGAAAAAGATACTAATTCTTTTTATTATGAATTTACTTTTTAAGTCGCGGCTGAGGAAAGCGCGTATTTAATAAAGTTTTAGGGTTTTTTAAAACATGTAATTGAATTTGACCGAAAAAATGAAAAAAGCTCCAAACCGGTCACAAAAAAGAGATAATCATGAATTTGCAATTTTGAAATGCATTAGATGTAAATTTTGTAAAAAGTAGAGAATCTTGAATTCGAGAGTGTTTAATTTGAGATTAAATTTTGCCTGTAGTATGATATGAGAGTGTTAAAAATCATCTAAGAAAAAGGAGAATGACAATTACTATGGCAATTAAAGTAAAAGCAATTATTGGCAGCACGAGCTCAGCATCATTCAACTTAAAATTAGTTGAATTTATGAAAAATCGCTATGCTGATCAATTAGATATTACACCTGTTCGTATCAATGATGTTGAAATGTATTCAATTGATATAGAGAATAATCCTCCGGAAAATGCGAAGAAATTTAAAGAAGATGTAAAGGATTCAGATGCAGTATTATTTGCTGTCCCTGAATATAACTTCTCTATTCCTGGTTCTATGAAAAATGCAATTGATTGGTTATCTCGCGGAGGAGATTTCGTAATCAAAGGAAAGCCTGCATTTATCATCGGTTCATCAGTGGGTGTATTAGGAAGTGTACGTGCTCAAATTCACTTAAGAGAAATCCTATCAAACCCAGGCTTAGCACCTTCCTTACTTCCTGGTAATGAAGTATACATCGGTTCTGTTCATGAGAAAATCAACGAAGCTGGTGAATTAACGGATCAACGTACAGTTGCATTCCTGGATTCAGTTGTTAAAAACTTTGTTGAATTCTATAACAAAACGAAGCAATTAGAATTAGTTTAAGAATAAAGTAAAGGATCAAGTGAAGTCAGACGCATTGAGCGTTAGGGACTTCCTTGATCCTTTTTTTGACGAAAGATTCCCGTTTTATTTAAACAATATGTCAATCTGCTTTCTTTCATAATATATCGGCCACTTTACCAAAACAGCTTTTTAATCCTCTACTTCATTTTCCGCTTTTCCGCTTTTCCGCTAAAAGCTTTTGAAACTCCCTTTCCAGCTCCTCAGATGGCTCGATACTAAGACGGCTTAGCACCTCTGTTATTTTCGTTTCTAAAATAAGCATTTCATCTTCTTGAACATTCCGTTTTTCCTGTGGAACATAATGTTTGTATTCATCATATTTTCCTTCAAAAAGGTGAATTTCTGCATTTTTTATTTCTAAAATACGGGTAGAAATGTTTTTGATAAATCGCCGGTCATGGGAAACAAAGATGAGGGTTCCCGGATATGCTTGCAAAAGGGATTCCAAAGCTTCAACCGCTTCTATATCAAGGAAATTCGTTGGTTCGTCTAAAATTAATGTATTCAAATCGCTAACAAATAATTTAGCTAATGCTACCTTGACCCGCTCTCCTCCGCTTAATACACCTACAAGTTTATAGACGTCCTCTCTGAAAAAGTGCAGCCTTGCCAGGACAGTACGAATGAAGGTTTCCTTTTGCTTTGAAGTGGAGCTGACGTTTTCTAATATCGTTCTTTCCGTATTTAAAATATCAATATTTTGACTAAAATAGCCTATTTTCATTGAAGGGGAAATGAAGATGCCTTCTTCTTGATCCATGATTTTCTTTATTAGCGTTGTTTTGCCGCTTCCATTTGGACCAATGATGGCGAGTTTATCTCCTCCTCGAATGTTAAAGCTTGCGGTGTTCCACAGGGTGCGGTTCCCGATGACACCCTGTACATCCTCTGCACGAAGAATGATCTTTCCTCTAATGGTTTCTTCATTTGGCAAATTCATTTGAATGGCAGGTGTTTCTTTCAGCTTATCTACTTTTTCGAGCTTTTCTAATCGTGTTTCAATGGCTTTCGCTGTTTTTTGCAGCTTCTTTTGTTTTTGGGCAAAGTAGGGCTTGGTTTTACTCGCTTCGATAGAGCTGACCTTTTTCGGTGTTTTCGTTGCTCTTGCCGCTTTTTTCTCTTTTAATAGTAATGCTTCTTCCAGCTGCTTTTTCTTTTTCTCATACTTTTCATAAGCCAGCTCATGTTGACGATGTTCTAGCTCCTTTTGTTCCGCATACTCCGAGTAGTTTCCCTTGTACTCTTTTACTTGCCCTTCATTGACTTCCCAAATCGTGGTACATAGAGCATCTAAAAATGCTCGGTCATGTGAGACGAGGACAAATGCTCCTTGCCAGTTTGCCAGTTTCTTTTCAAGCCATTCAATGTGCTCGGTATCGAGATGTGTTGTTGGTTCGTCTGCTAGCAAAATACCCGGGTTGTTTGCAAACGCTTCGTTAATGTATTCCTGTGTTACCTCACCACCGCTCTTGACGGTGTCGGTCTTTTTTAACTGTGTCAAAAGCTCGCATGTGCAATAAGCGATGACTGAGCCAATATCAGGAGATTTCTTGCCAGCAAGGACTTCCAACAAAGTAGTTTTGCCGCTGCCATTTCTGCCGACTAAGCCGATCCGGTCATTTTTGTGGATTTGTAATTTTTCTATATTCACTAACAATCGATCTTTTATATAGAGCTCTAAATGATTAGCTTCCAATAATAACATACGATCATCCCCATTCTTGTTTTAATATGGAGACAAAAAAAGCCTCCTATCTACATTCAGAATAGGAGGCATAGGTGTACAACAAAAAGAGACTACTCCCTTTATGTCCAACTACAATCATCCAATCCTATTCTGAAAACGTCGATTGAAGGCATCACAAATCAAGCAGAAATATTAGCTGCTTAACAAAATTGCCATCAATCCATTGTCTTCGAAAAATAGGATTAGAACTTCATGTAATTGGGTCACCCTTCCGTATTTTTATTAATATCAGCATAAAGGATGTGACAATATCTGTCAATGGATTAGCTAATCATTTAAAATGGTTATTATTCGAGAATATTCTGTTTGATTCATAGTAATTTATTATTAAAAGGAAGCAGGTAGGGGAGAATATGAAGTTTTTTATAAAAAATATGTGTGAAGAATATGCTGTACAAATACTTAAATGGAATTACGATACTCCATATGACTTTTATAATAATGAAGTAAATTCTGATTCTATTAAGGAAATGTTAGAAAACCCATATTGCGTGGTAGTAGATGAGTATGAGAAATTAGTAGGCTTTTTTTGCACAGGCGCTTTAGCACAAGTACCAATTGGTTCTCGGTTTGGAGCATACTCAGAGGATTTCATTGATATTGGAATTGGAATGAAACCGGTATTAACGGGTCAAGGTCTTGGTTACATGTTCTTTTCGTTTGTTCTTCACCATATTCAAGAAACAAATAAAGACGTCTCGATTCGCTTAACAGTAGCAAAATTCAATAAAAGAGCCATCCATCTTTACGAAAAGGTTGGATTCAAAGAAGAAATGGAATTTTCAAATGGAAAAGCGGACTTTCAAACAATGGTTAAAATCTGACTCTAATAGGGAGAAAAAGATGATGCAATTACCAAGCGAATTTGTAAAAACATTAAAAAACGTCCATAAGGAAAAAGCTGAAAAATGGCTGGAGGATTTTGATAGACTTATAGATGAATGTGAACAGCGCTGGCAAATGAACATTTTGTCCCCATATGAGTTATCGTATCATTTTGTTGCTCCTGCCCTACGCAGAGATGGATCTGAAGTTGTCATAAAGCTGGCTATTCCGAGTATAGAATTTTATTCGGAAGTAGAGGCACTACGGGTCTTTAATGGGAATGGTATGGTCAAAATAATGGATGTTGATTATGAAAAAGGCATTCTTATTTTCGAACGATTAGTTCCAGGCATCACACTAGCTACATTAACGAATGATGAAGAAGCTACTTACATTGCTGCGCAGATCATGAAGAAATTATGGAAGCCAGTGCAAAGCTCTGATCTTTTTCAAACAACATTTGATAGGGAAACAGAACTGAAAAGGATTTATTATGAATATCCGGAAGGTGTAGGTCCTGTAACGAAAGAAACTCTACGAGAAGCAACGGAGATTTTTACTGAAATGAATCATACGCTAGGTACACCGTTCATGCTCCATGGTGACCTGCATCAATACAATATTTTACTAAATGGAGAATCCTGGCTGGCTATTGATCCTAAGGGATTGATTGGAGATAGAGAATACGATGTTATCCAATTTTTATTAAATAAATTGCCAAAAGAAAATATAGAAGAAATACTAGAAAAGCGGATAAATATTTTGGAGAAGGAACTTCATTTAAATAAGCATAGAGTATTGTCTTGGGGATTTTCGCATGCTGTACTAGCGACATGCTGGTCCTTTGAGGAAAGCGGCAATTATAATGAGGAATTTTTTAATTCCATAAATGTATTCAAGTGTTTATTAGGGAAAGAGAATAATAATTAAGCGATGGAGCTTTTACTCCATCGCTTCTATTAATATCTAAACAATCTTCTTACGGATATATCCTGATAATAGATCAATAAAGGTAACCATAACAATAATGCCAAGAAGAATAATTCCTACTCGATCCCAATCTCTTGAGCTCAATGCAAAAATTAAAGGTGTTCCAATTCCTCCAGCTCCAATTACGCCTAGAATCGATGCTGAGCGAACATTAATTTCAAAACGATATAGCGTATAGGACAAGAAGCCCGGCAATACTTGTGGCAGGATGGCAAACCATATGATTTGTAAACGGTTTGCCCCTGTGGCGGTTAACGCTTCTGAAGGACCTGGATCCACGCTTTCAATTTCCTCTGCGAATAGCTTTCCGAGCATACCGATCGAGTGTAAGCCTAATGCAAGCACACCAGCAAATGATCCTGGACCAACGGCTTTAATGAACATGATGGCCATGACGATCTCTGGAAATGTGCGTATTAAGCTAAGGATGAATTTACCGGTATTTGAAAGAGATCTGCCTTTGCTCATATTTGTTGCTGCCAAGAAAGCAAAGGGTACGCATAGGAAGGCTGAAATGAATGTTCCCAGAATCGCAATCGCTAATGTATCTAAGAGTCCCCGCAATAAATCTTCACCATCAGGTAAATACACATAATCCCAATCAGGGCTAAAGATGCCTGAGAAAATCGCTTTTGACACTTGTGCAGCTGTTTCTTTTACATCAGCAATAGGCATCCCGGAGAAAGCCCAAATATAAATAAGTGCTAATGTTATGTATATCAGCCAAATACGGGTTTTATTTTTTTTAGGCTTGATCAAAGGTCTCGTCGTATTACTCATATTAACTTCTCCCGTAATTTTGTACTAATAAAGTCGATGATTAAGACAACGACTAATGTAAAAATAATGATGGAGCTTGTTTTGTCGTATTCAAAGAATCCAAGGGTACGGTCATAATAAAGACCAATTCCACCTGCACCAACTAATCCTAATACAGCTGCAGCCCGAATATTGACCTCAAATGTATAAAGTACATACGAAATATAATGCGGCAATACTTGCGGAATGACGCCAAAAAAAATCCATTGGATTTTGTTGGCTCCAACTGAAGTCATCGCCTCCATTGGACCCGGATCAATTGCTTCGATCGCTTCATATGTCAATTTTGCAACTAATCCAATTGAGAAAATCGTTAATGCAAGTATTCCTGGAAGTGGTCCTAAGCCAAAAATCGAAACAAAAATAGCAGCTAAAAGTAAATCAGGAATAGTCCGAATTAAGTTCAGAATAAATCTTACCGGATAAAATACCCAAGTGTTTTTGACGATATTACTAGCGGAAAAAAGGGCAATTGGGATTGCGATGATCGCACCAAATGTCGTTCCTAATAAGGCCATTCGAATCGTTTCAAGCATGGCTGGAACAATTTTTCCGAAATAGGGCCAGTTCGGCGGCAGCATTTGTACGAGCAAATCCATCATATTCGGAAAACCGATAATTAGTTCGGTTATAGATGTATTTGTTTGGATTGCACTGCCAAAGATGAGCAGTAATATAATGAAAAATGTAAAATAGGTTTTTAGTTTACTAGGAGGATCGGGAATAACCCTTTTCTGCGGCTGGGTGCTCATCATACTTCTACCTCTAGCAGCTCATCCTTCATAATCGGGCGTCCATAAATTTCAGAGAATTTCTCATCCGTCGCTTCTGAAACAGGTCCATCAAAAACAACCTCACCCGCTCGCAGCCCGATAATTCTTGTCGCATATTCTCTAGCTAAATCAATAAAATGAAGATTAACAATCGTTGTTATCCCTAATTCCTGATTAATTCTCTTGAGGTCATTCATTACTTGCTTCGTGGTTAACGGGTCTAGCGAGGCAACAGGTTCATCGGCCAAAATGATTTTTGCTTCTTGTGCTAAAGCGCGTGCAATCGAGACTCGCTGCTGTTGTCCGCCTGAAAGCTCTGTTGCACGAGAGTACGCCTTTTCAAGAATATTAACTCTTTCTAAAGCATCAAAGGCTAAGTTCACATCTTCTTTCGGAAAAAGCCCTAGAATCGTGCGCAACGTAGAGTGATAGCCGACACGGCCGGATAGAACATTTCTTAGAACAGAAGAACGCTTTACTAAATTAAAGCTTTGAAAAATCATCCCGATATCTCGACGAATCCTTCTTAGTTCGCTGCCTTTCGCCTTTGTAATTGATTTACCCTCAATCAAAATCTCACCATCAGAGATTTCAATCAAACGATTGATTGAACGTAAAAGCGTTGATTTTCCTGCACCGGACAACCCGACGATAACGACAAACTCCCCCTCTTCAATTTTTAGATTAATATTATTCAAACCTTTTACTCCATTTGGATAGGTTTTGGAAACATTGTTAAATTCAATCACTCACATTCCAACTTTCATCTATAATTAGTCTTTTTCAATCAATGTAAATGAGATCAAATTAAAAAAGCCAAGCCAGTTCATAACCCTTAACTGGCTGGCGTTTTTATTCAAAACATAACAAACTCTTACTCTGTTTTTACTTTTTCCGCATAATCACGAACGATATCGAACATCTTATCTTCTGAAGGTGTATACCCTTCGTGAGAGTAAATATCTTTAATGATCTCGTGTCCTTTTTCATCTTTTCCGATGGATATAAATGCATCTTGAATCTTTTTCGCCCATTCCTCGCTCATATCAGAGCGGATTGAAATTGTATCGTTTGGAATAGGTTCAGTAAAATGAAGAACTCTTGTATCTTCAAACACGGAAGGATAGTCTCCTTTAACAATATTCCGTGCATCTTGGAAAGTGACGGCAGCATCCACATCACCGTTTAATAGGGCAATAACTGCTTGGTCGTGTCCTTTTACTGTGATTCCCTCAACATCTGTAAGTGGGTCAATTTTTTCATCCATTAAAGCAGCTGCCGGCCATACATAGCCTGCTGATGATGTCACATCCTGGAAAGCAATTTTCTTCCCTTTTAAATCTTTAATGCTTTTAATATCTGAATCTGATTTGACAATGAACATAGATTTGTAGAAATCAACTAATTGATCATTTGGAGCACCTGTTTCATCGTTAACTCCAAATCGTTGTGCTTGAAGAATGACGTTCGCTGCGCCTTTTTCATGAGCCTGTACGTATGCTGTTGGAGGCAAGAAGCCAACATCAACCTGTTTAGAAGCCATTGCTTCAACAATGGTGTTGTAGTTTGTTGACACACTAACAGTCACAGGTATACCAAGCTCTTCTTTAAGTAAACCTTCTAAAGGCTTTGCCTTCGCTTCTAAAGTGTCAGCGTTTTGTGATGGTACGAATTGAACGGTTAAGCTTTCTGGTACATAATCTCCGCCTGAAGCTTTGTTCGAGCCACATGCACCCAAAATGCTAGTCGTCAAAGCTAGAGAAAGTCCGATAGTCGCTATTTTTTTAAACATTCGTTTACCCCCAAATAAATAGATAATGAATTTGAATTACGAATCGAATTATAGCAAAGTAAATAGATATTTCTGTAAAATAAATGTTAAATTATGTAAAGGTTTCATGTTGTTTACTGTCAATTGTGTTTACATACAAGGATTGCGATTATAATCAAAGACAATAGCAAAGAGAGGGATGTGAGTTTAGTGAAGCCTGAACAATGTGAGCTAATAATTTTGGAAACAAGTGATCTTCACGGGCATGTTTTTCCGATAAATTATCGTGATAATGAAGAAGTAAATGGTGGGGTGGCGAAAATTGCTTCAATGATAAAGAGGGAGAGGGAAAAATATAAATACTCCTTATTAATTGATAACGGCGATGTCATCCAAGGGACCCCTTTCACATATTATTATGCAAAATTCCTTCGAGAAAAAAGCAATCCTCTTGTGTATCTTTTAAATGAACTTCAATATGATTGTGCTGTGATTGGGAATCATGAATTTAATTATGGAATGGAAGTTTTACAAGCGGCAGTGAATGAGTCACAATTTCCTTGGTTATCGGCCAATATTTTACATAAAGAAACAAAGGATTGCGCATTTGGTTCTCCTTATTTTATTAAGGAATTCGACAATGGGCTACGGGTTGTTGTTTTAGGCATCACCACTCATTATATTCCGAATTGGGAAAATCCCAATCATATTGTTGGGCTAACCTTTGAGGATTCATTAGCAACTGCGAAAAAATGGGTTAAGTTTATTCAAGCAAATGAAAAATATGATCTTTTGATTGTTTCTTATCATGGTGGATTTGAACGGAATTTATCTACCGGAGAACCAGAAGAGGATTTAACTGGCGAAAATCAGGCATATGAAATGTGCCAGGAATTAGAGGGCGTGGATATTTTGCTAACAGGTCATCAGCACCGTATGATTGCTGATGCTGTGAATGGTGTGACGGTTGTTCAACCTGGGTTTAATGGGCAGGCATTAGGGAAAGTTGAGGTTCAATTTGAAAAGATTGACGGGAAATGGGCTGTTCGGAACCGGGCTGCGGAGCTTTTGAAGGTAAATGATTTAGTTATAGCAGACAATCGTATTTTAAAGAAGGTAGTAGTGTATGAAAAAGCTACACAAGTATGGCTTGATCAGCCAATTGGCTCCATTGTGGGAGATATGACGATTCACGATGCTAGAGAAGTTAGATTAGGGGATCATCCACTCATTGAATTTATTAATTATGTGCAGATGGATGCATCAGGAGCTGAGATTTCTAATACAGCATTATTTGATGACCATTCAGTTGGCTTTCGGGAACAGGTAACAATGAGAGACATCGTATCCAATTATATTTATCCGAATACGTTAAAGGTGATTCGGATAACAGGCCAGGATATGAAGGATGCCCTCGAGAAATGCGCATCGTATTTCATGCTGAACGAAAATGGCGACATTCAAGTTAATCCTACTTTCATGGAGCCTAAGCCGCAGCATTATAACTATGATATGTGGGAAGGGATCGAATATGAATTGGATATAAGAAGGCCGATAGGTGAACGGGTTGTAAAATTAAATAGGCAGGGAACATTGATTCAAATAGACCACGAGTATGAGGTTGTCATGAACAGCTACCGTGCTGGAGGTGGGGGCAATTATAATATGTACAGAAATAAGCCTGTTGTGAAAGAAATCCAAATCGACATGACAGAACTCATTGCCAATTACATTTTACAAAGGAAGACCATTTATGCGACCTGCGATCATAATTGGAAGGTTATTTGGTAGAAGAGATAGAATCAATACTTGAAATCTTTTTTAATGAGGGAGATGCAGATGCTTATAAGGAAAGCGGGGATTACTGATGCTGAAGGTATAGCAACGGTACATGTGGATTGTTGGAGAACTACATATAAAGACATTATCTCAGAAGAATTTCTAAGGAATCTTTCTTATGATCAAAGAACTAAGCTATGGACAAATAATATCTCTAGAGAGGATAGTTCTGTATTTGTTGCTGAGGATGAAAAGGGGAAGATTATTGGCTTTACGAGCGGAAGTGGAGTAAAACCGAGAGAATACCAGGAATTTGATGGTGACGTAACGAGTATATATATTTTAGAAAAGTGTCAAGGACAAGGAATTGGAAGGGAGTTATTAAGCAGACTCTTTGAGGAATTTAGAAGCTTAGGATTCCGATCTTCTATTGTAAAAGTGTTAGAGGAAAATAACTCTCGTCGTTTCTATGAAGCAATGGGAGCTCGATTAGTCGAAAGCACGATGGTGAAAATTGCTGATGATCAATTGACATTGTTAGTCTATGGCTGGGAAGATATCAGGATATAAAGGTATCCCATATTTATTAAAGGATTTGGAATATGAGCAAAAGGATCTGGAGGAACCACTCAAAGTGTTTACGTTTCAACAGATTGTGGGATATATCGAAACCTCTATTGATAAAGGCATTATTCATTTGAATCAGTTATTGTGATTATTTGGGATTCCACTAGGAAAATGAATAGTAAACAGAATATAATAGTAGAAAACTAATAAAGGAACACTGATATGAAAAAACGACATATTTGGCTCGCGGCAGCTCTGTTGTATTGTGCCGCTATATTTGTCACAACGGCCTCTCCTTCATCAACAGGCGGAAACACGTTAATGCTGCTTAAAGATTTTTTTCATTTATCGGAAAGTCAGGCTGAGGTAGCTAATTTAGTATTTCGGAAGCTTGTGCATTTGTCAGCCTTTGGTGTGTTGGCCCTTTTGTTTTACAATTGCTTTGAAAAACGACGTTTTTTATATGCTTGGCTCTGCACGACTATTTATGCAGCGACAGATGAAATCCATCAAGCATTTATTCCGGACCGAACAGGAACCATTATCGATGTTGGGATCGATTCAATAGGGGCACTTCTTGCATTATTGATATTAAAAATACTGCTTTCATGGAATTCAAGAATTAGATATAGAAAAATGTAAGAAGAAATCGGCGAAAGGACCGATTTCTTCTTACATTATATAAGAGGTTTTTCTAAAATATCCTCCGTTTGAATAAGGCTCTGACCTAGGTTTCAGCTCTACTGACTAGTATTTGGCTCTTTTGTTACCGAAGAACGCTGTGGCGAATGTCTTTTAACGGCAAAAAACAACTCAGCGAAGAAGTACAGCATGACGATGGGACTGAGCCAAATCCAATAAGAATCAATGAATTCATATCCACTAGCTAATAATGGATGAATCCATTTTACACAAATGACTGATAGAAGAACCCAACAGACTGAAAATGATAAGCAAATATGCCCTTGGAGCTGCATAGGAATTTTTGAATAGTCCCACCAGCGGCGATGGAAAAAGGTATACAGCAAAAAGCCGCTCGCATATTCCACAGTTGTCGGGATGATCAGACAGAGGAGGAGAATGATTGTCCAATGAGTACTTGGTCTAATAAGCAAAACGAGTAGGACAGGTGCAAACCCATACATCGGTTTAAATGGCCCGCGAAAAAAGCCCTCTTTAAAAAATTTCTTCGTTGTAGCTAGGCTATAGCTGTTTTCTAAGACCCAGCCAAAAAATGAATAAACAAAAAAATAAAAGACAATAGCTGCAAAACCATATAAATCAAAAGCACTTACCATCAGAAAACTCCTTTCATAGATATTAGAACTTACGATTATAGGTTTTGATATACTTTCTAAAATATACCAATTTAAAATAAGAATTGTTTACTTTATAAAAAACAGCCGTAAAGGGTAAACTGGACCCTCAGAACGGGACAAAGGAAAAACACCTTAAATATTAATAGAAAGACTATATTGCAGATCGAATCTCAAGGAACGAGCAAGGCATCTGATGAGAGACAAATGTCTGGTTTTTTTATTCTACTTTAGTGGTATAGAAAAAATGGATAATAACGGTGATATTCAGCATTAAAACTATTTTTATCTAATATTATTAGAGTCTAAATTATTGTATAAATAGGTATTGACTTTTTAAAAAAATATAGTAATATAATAAATCTAGCTAACAAAATTAGCGAAAAGAAAAATTTTATTTAAAAAAATATTTGCAGAGGGTTGACTTTTGCGAGTGTTTTTGATAAAGTGTTAACTTGTCAGCTGTGCTTTTGAAGATATTTCAAAAAAGCATTTGACACTTTGAAGATGAGATGGTATATTATTATCCTATCCTCAAAAAATAGTTCTTTGAAAACTAAACAAAGCAGAAACGTCAACGTTAATTCTATTATTTTATTAAGAGCTAATCTTACTCTTTATTGGAGAGTTTGATCCTGGCTCAGGACGAACGCTGGCGGCGTGCCTAATACATGCAAGTCGAGCGGACTTGTGAGAGCTTGCTCTCGCAAGTTAGCGGCGGACGGGTGAGTAACACGTGGGCAACCTGCCTGTAAGACTGGGATAACTTCGGGAAACCGGAGCTAATACCGGATAATTCTTTTCTACACATGTAGGAAAGCTGAAAGATGGCTTCGGCTATCACTTACAGATGGGCCCGCGGCGCATTAGCTAGTTGGTGAGGTAACGGCTCACCAAGGCAACGATGCGTAGCCGACCTGAGAGGGTGATCGGCCACACTGGGACTGAGACACGGCCCAGACTCCTACGGGAGGCAGCAGTAGGGAATCTTCCGCAATGGACGAAAGTCTGACGGAGCAACGCCGCGTGAGTGATGAAGGTTTTCGGATCGTAAAACTCTGTTGTTAGGGAAGAACAAGTACCGTTCGAATAGGGCGGTACCTTGACGGTACCTAACCAGAAAGCCACGGCTAACTACGTGCCAGCAGCCGCGGTAATACGTAGGTGGCAAGCGTTGTCCGGAATTATTGGGCGTAAAGCGCGCGCAGGTGGTTCCTTAAGTCTGATGTGAAAGCCCACGGCTCAACCGTGGAGGGTCATTGGAAACTGGGGAACTTGAGTGCAGAAGAGGAAAGTGGAATTCCACGTGTAGCGGTGAAATGCGTAGAGATGTGGAGGAACACCAGTGGCGAAGGCGACTTTCTGGTCTGTAACTGACACTGAGGCGCGAAAGCGTGGGGAGCGAACAGGATTAGATACCCTGGTAGTCCACGCCGTAAACGATGAGTGCTAAGTGTTAGGGGGTTTCCGCCCCTTAGTGCTGCAGCTAACGCATTAAGCACTCCGCCTGGGGAGTACGGCCGCAAGGCTGAAACTCAAAGGAATTGACGGGGGCCCGCACAAGCGGTGGAGCATGTGGTTTAATTCGAAGCAACGCGAAGAACCTTACCAGGTCTTGACATCCTCTGCCAACCCTAGAGATAGGGCGTTCCCCTTCGGGGGACAGAGTGACAGGTGGTGCATGGTTGTCGTCAGCTCGTGTCGTGAGATGTTGGGTTAAGTCCCGCAACGAGCGCAACCCTTGATCTTAGTTGCCAGCATTCAGTTGGGCACTCTAAGGTGACTGCCGGTGACAAACCGGAGGAAGGTGGGGATGACGTCAAATCATCATGCCCCTTATGACCTGGGCTACACACGTGCTACAATGGATGGTACAAAGGGCTGCGAGACCGCGAGGTTAAGCGAATCCCATAAAACCATTCTCAGTTCGGATTGCAGGCTGCAACTCGCCTGCATGAAGCCGGAATCGCTAGTAATCGCGGATCAGCATGCCGCGGTGAATACGTTCCCGGGCCTTGTACACACCGCCCGTCACACCACGAGAGTTTGTAACACCCGAAGTCGGTGGGGTAACCGTAAGGAGCCAGCCGCCTAAGGTGGGACAGATGATTGGGGTGAAGTCGTAACAAGGTAGCCGTATCGGAAGGTGCGGCTGGATCACCTCCTTTCTAAGGATATATAGAAGTATTTCATACTTCTTAAATAAGACGTTTCTTGTTCGTTCAGTTTTGAGAGAATAATCTCTCAAAACTTTTGTTCTTTGAAAACTAGATAATGAAATGAAGAAGAATAACCGAGTAATCGCCATTTTAGTTTTCTCTCTTATTTATTCATTGAGTAAGAGTACAAACCATGAGGACAACGTTAATCGTTGGCCGAAGTAGGTTAAGTTAGAAAGGGCGCACGGTGAATGCCTAGGCACTAGGAGCCGATGAAGGACGGGACTAACACCGATATGCTTCGGGGAGCTGTAAGTAAGCTTTGATCCGGAGATTTCCGAATGGGGGAACCCCCTATCCGTAATGGGATAGGATCTTTACCTGAATACATAGGGTATTGAAGGCAGACCCGGGGAACTGAAACATCTAAGTACCCGGAGGAAGAGAAAGCAAACGCGATTCCCTGAGTAGCGGCGAGCGAAACGGGATTAGCCCAAACCAAGAGGCTTGCCTCTTGGGGTTGTAGGACACTCTACACGGAGTTACAAAGGAACGAGGTAAATGAACAGGTCTGGAAAGGCCGGCCATAGAAGGTAAAAGCCCTGTAGTTGAAACTTCGTTCCCTCCAGAGTGGATCCTGAGTACGGCGGGACACGTGAAATCCCGTCGGAAGCAGGGAGGACCATCTCCCAAGGCTAAATACTCCCTAGTGACCGATAGTGAACCAGTACCGTGAGGGAAAGGTGAAAAGCACCCCGGAAGGGGAGTGAAAGAGATCCTGAAACCGTGTGCCTACAAGTAGTCAGAGCCCATTAACGGGTGATGGCGTGCCTTTTGTAGAATGAACCGGCGAGTTACGATTACATGCGAGGTTAAGTTGAAGAGACGGAGCCGCAGCGAAAGCGAGTCTGAATAGGGCGAATGAGTATGTGGTCGTAGACCCGAAACCAGGTGACCTACCCATGTCCAGGTTGAAGTCCAGGTAACACTGGATGGAGGACCGAACCCACGCACGTTGAAAAGTGCGGGGATGAGGTGTGGGTAGCGGAGAAATTCCAATCGAACTTGGAGATAGCTGGTTCTCTCCGAAATAGCTTTAGGGCTAGCCTCATGTAGTAAGAGTCTTGGAGGTAGAGCACTGTTTGGACTAGGGGCCCTCATCGGGTTACCGAATTCAGACAAACTCCGAATGCCAAAGACTTATCCATGGGAGTCAGACTGCGAGTGATAAGATCCGTAGTCAAGAGGGAAACAGCCCAGACCACCAGCTAAGGTCCCAAAGTATACGTTAAGTGGAAAAGGATGTGGAGTTGCTTAGACAACCAGGATGTTGGCTTAGAAGCAGCCACCATTTAAAGAGTGCGTAATAGCTCACTGGTCGAGTGACTCTGCGCCGAAAATGTACCGGGGCTAAACGTATCACCGAAGCTGTGGATTGACATCTACGATGTCAGTGGTAGGAGAGCGTTCTAAGGGCGTTGAAGCTAGACCGTAAGGACTGGTGGAGCGCTTAGAAGTGAGAATGCCGGTATGAGTAGCGAAAGATGGGTGAGAATCCCATCCACCGAATGCCTAAGGTTTCCTGAGGAAGGCTCGTCCGCTCAGGGTTAGTCGGGACCTAAGCCGAGGCTGAAAAGCGTAGGCGATGGACAACAGGTTGATATTCCTGTACCACCTCTTTACCGTTTGAGCAATGGGGGGACGCAGGAGGATAGGGTAAGCGCGCTGCTGGAATAGCGCGTCCAAGCAGTTAGGCTGCAAGCGAGGCAAATCCCGCTTGCATAAAGGCTGAGCTGTGACGGCGAGGGAAATAAAGTACCGAAGTTCCTGAATCCACACTGCCAAGAAAAGCCTCTAGCGAGGGAAAAGGTGCCCGTACCGCAAACCGACACAGGTAGGCGAGGAGAGAATCCTAAGGTGAGCGAGAGAACTCTCGTTAAGGAACTCGGCAAAATCACCCCGTAACTTCGGGAGAAGGGGTGCTCATTTGGGTGAATAGCCCGGATGAGCCGCAGTGAATAGGCCCAGGCGACTGTTTAGCAAAAACACAGGTCTCTGCGAAGCCGTAAGGCGAAGTATAGGGGCTGACGCCTGCCCGGTGCTGGAAGGTTAAGAGGAGGGGTTAGCGCAAGCGAAGCTCTGAATTGAAGCCCCAGTAAACGGCGGCCGTAACTATAACGGTCCTAAGGTAGCGAAATTCCTTGTCGGGTAAGTTCCGACCCGCACGAAAGGCGTAACGATCTGGGCACTGTCTCAACGAGAGACTCGGTGAAATTATAGTACCTGTGAAGATGCAGGTTACCCGCGACAGGACGGAAAGACCCCGTGGAGCTTTACTGTAGCCTGATATTGAATTTCGGTACAGCTTGTACAGGATAGGTAGGAGCCTTGGAAGCCGGAGCGCTAGCTTCGGTGGAGGCATCGGTGGGATACTACCCTGGCTGTATTGAAATTCTAACCCGCACCCCTGATCGGGGTGGGAGACAGTGTCAGGTGGGCAGTTTGACTGGGGCGGTCGCCTCCTAAAAAGTAACGGAGGCGCCCAAAGGTTCCCTCAGAATGGTTGGAAATCATTCGAAGAGTGTAAAGGCATAAGGGAGCTTGACTGCGAGACCTACAAGTCGAGCAGGGACGAAAGTCGGGCTTAGTGATCCGGTGGTTCCGCATGGAAGGGCCATCGCTCAACGGATAAAAGCTACCCCGGGGATAACAGGCTTATCTCCCCCAAGAGTCCACATCGACGGGGAGGTTTGGCACCTCGATGTCGGCTCATCGCATCCTGGGGCTGTAGTCGGTCCCAAGGGTTGGGCTGTTCGCCCATTAAAGCGGTACGCGAGCTGGGTTCAGAACGTCGTGAGACAGTTCGGTCCCTATCCGTCGTGGGCGCAGGAAATTTGAGAGGAGCTGTCCTTAGTACGAGAGGACCGGGATGGACGCACCGCTGGTGTACCAGTTGTTCTGCCAAGAGCATCGCTGGGTAGCTATGTGCGGAAGGGATAAGTGCTGAAAGCATCTAAGCATGAAGCCCCCCTCGAGATGAGATTTCCCATAGCGTCAAGCTAGTAAGACCCCTGAAAGATGATCAGGTTGATAGGTTTGAGGTGGAAGCGTGGTGACACGTGGAGCTGACAAATACTAATCGGTCGAGGACTTAACCAAATAGAAAAGCGTAGGCGACTGCTTAGCTTCGAGAGGCGTTGGAGAGCCAGCTATGCAAATCCCGGTTTTGGATTTGTAGAGATGGATCGAAACGACCGAGAAGTTAGGAGCCGAAGCTGGACAATAAAATTTTAAATGATGATTGTCAGTTATCTAGTTTTGAAGGAATAATCCTTTTAACTAAAAATGGTCTGGTGGCGATAGCGAAAAGGTCACACCCGTTCCCATCCCGAACACGGAAGTTAAGCTTTTCAGCGCCAATGGTAGTTAGGGGCTGTCCCCTTGTGAGAGTAGGACGTCGCCAGGCCAAACCCTAATAAGGGTTATTTTTTTGCCAAAATTAGTTGGCCCGTTGGTCAAGCGGTTAAGACACCGCCCTTTCACGGCGGTAACACGGGTTCGAATCCCGTACGGGTCACCAATATGGAGGATTAGCTCAGCTGGGAGAGCACCTGCCTTACAAGCAGGGGGTCGGCGGTTCGATCCCGTCATCCTCCACCATAATTTATATGCCGGCCTAGCTCAATTGGTAGAGCAACTGACTTGTAATCAGTAGGTTGGGGGTTCAAGTCCTCTGGCCGGCACTCTAGAACGAGCCATTAGCTCAGTCGGTAGAGGATTACGGAAGCTTGCAGTACAGAGCGATACATCCTTGAATAGTAAGCTGTAGTAATCTGCGACAAATCACAAAGAGATTTGAAGCACAATTACGACTTAAAACGAAATTTAGGAAAATTCATTTTTTTTCGAGCCATTAGCTCAGTCGGTAGAGCATCTGACTTTTAATCAGAGGGTCGAAGGTTCGAGTCCTTCATGGCTCACCAGATAATTTGCGGAAGTAGTTCAGTGGTAGAACACCACCTTGCCAAGGTGGGGGTCGCGGGTTCGAATCCCGTCTTCCGCTCCAATTATTGCTGGTGTGCGGAACTAACAGACACAGGTCTTAAGATCATCGACACCACATATACAAGCGTGCGCCCGTAGCTCAATTGGATAGAGCGTCTGACTACGGATCAGAAGGTTATGGGTTCGACTCCTTTCGGGCGCGCCATTTACAAACGGGAAGTAGCTCAGCTTGGTAGAGCACTTGGTTTGGGACCAAGGGGTCGCAGGTTCGAATCCTGTCTTCCCGACCATGCTATCTACTTAATAATGGGGCCTTAGCTCAGCTGGGAGAGCGCCTGCCTTGCACGCAGGAGGTCAGCGGTTCGATCCCGCTAGGCTCCACCATATAACATAATTCTTTTTAGTTTGATTAGGCGGCGTAGCTCAGCTGGCTAGAGCGTACGGTTCATACCCGTAAGGTCGGGGGTTCGATCCCCTCTGCCGCTACCATGCTTTAATAGAATCTTATTATTCGGAGGAATACCCAAGTCCGGCTGAAGGGATCGGTCTTGAAAACCGACAGGCGGGTCAAACCGCGCAGGGGTTCGAATCCCCTTTCCTCCTCCATTTATTAAATATTATTGTCGCGGGGTGGAGCAACGAGCGTTACTTCACTGAATAAACTGCGAGTTGTACCGATCGAGTAGCTGCTTGAATCAGCTTTCTGAGATCGGGACAGTCCTAATACTCTCTAGGAGCATAGGAAAAATCTTATAAATATTATTGTCGCGGGGTGGAGCAGTCCGGTAGCTCGTCGGGCTCATAACCCGAAGGTCGCAGGTTCAAATCCTGTCCCCGCAATATGGTCCGGTAGTTCAGTTGGTTAGAATGCCTGCCTGTCACGCAGGAGGTCGCGGGTTCGAGTCCCGTCCGGACCGCCATTTTTTTCAGTAGTTAAAAACTACTGTTGATATATAGTTTATTTGTGGCTCAGTAGCTCAGTCGGTAGAGCAAAGGACTGAAAATCCTTGTGTCGGCGGTTCGATTCCGTCCTGAGCCACCATTTTTATACCTTTTTACTGAATATGGTGGGGTAGCGAAGTGGCTAAACGCGGCGGACTGTAAATCCGCTCCCTGTGGGTTCGGCGGTTCGAATCCGTCCCCCACCACCATTATAGGGGTATAGTTTAAAGGTAGAACAGAGGTCTCCAAAACCTCCAGTGTGGGTTCGATTCCTACTACCCCTGCCAATAATTATGGCGGTTGTGGCGAAGTGGTTAACGCATCGGATTGTGGTTCCGACATTCGTGGGTTCGATTCCCATCAGCCGCCCCATAATACTTTTTATTGACATAAGTACAAGTATTTAGATGATGTCGGAATATTTAACTACAGAAGTAGTTACACGGTAGCGCATTCATTTGCAATTAAATGTTCCTGCGGTGATTATTCATGAAGCAAACTCAAAGAGGATATTCATGATGAACCTTCAATGGGCTATAGCCAAGCGGTAAGGCAACGGACTTTGACTCCGTCATGCGTTGGTTCGAATCCAGCTAGCCCAGCCATTTTTTGTTGGCGGCATAGCCAAGTGGTAAGGCAGAGGTCTGCAAAACCTTTATCACCGGTTCAAATCCGGTTGCCGCCTCCATACAGATGAATATTATTTATTTGCGGGTGTAGTTTAGTGGTAAAACCTCAGCCTTCCAAGCTGATGATGAGGGTTCGATTCCCTTCACCCGCTCCATAATGTGGGCCTATAGCTCAGCTGGTTAGAGCGCACGCCTGATAAGCGTGAGGTCGATGGTTCGAGTCCATTTAGGCCCACCATTTCTATATAATTATTCCGCAGTAGCTCAGTGGTAGAGCTATCGGCTGTTAACCGATCGGTCGTAGGTTCGAGTCCTACCTGCGGAGCCATTTTTGTCCTTAATTTCTTCCTGCATATACATATATTAAAATCCCCCATCTATTCTTATTACTTTCTCTAACTTAAATCCTAAAAAAAAAGAATCGCCATGATGACAACTCCCATATTATTTCATATGAATTTTAATCATTTTTCTTTTGGACACAAATTTATATCATTTGTATGAGCTTTAATAGACTTAAATGTTAATAGAGATTCCTTTGTTATAGCCGAAGTTGGAAATCAATGGTAACGACAGCTATCTCATGAGACTATCTCAAGCTGAAAAAAGAGAAAAAGCGGTCTCATAAAGGGTTCATGAGACCACCACAAGCAGAAAAAAGAGAAAAAGCGGTCTCATAAAGAGTCCATGAGACCATCTCAAGCAGAAAAAAGAGAAAAAGCGGTCTCATAGTGAGTTCCTGAGACCATCTCAAGCAGAAAAAAGAGAAAAAGTGGTCTCATAGAGAGTTCATGAGACCATCTCAAGCAGAAAAAAGAGAAAAAGCGGTCTCATAAAGAGTTCCTGAGACCACTACAAGCTGAAAAAAGAGAATATAAAACCAGCTTTTCTAAATAACCGGCACCCAACCTTCTTCTGTGACAAAAATCCGGACTGCGACAACTTTTCTTATATATCCAAGATTTATAGAAAATATCAAAAGTCTATTGGGGGAATTTTCATGGAATGAAGCGACAAAAGGGAAGGATATTGTTGTATATAAGCGGACAATGCATTTGATATTGTAAAAGGCTCTGTGCTTGTATTGGCACTGACTGTCACTTGAATCCATGCGAAAAATACATTTGCACGATGAAGATATTTTTCACATAGTACCAAACTTTTATCCGTAATCCTTTCTTCAGTGGTGTTGAAACGAGAATAATATACGAGTATAATAGGATGATTCTGTATGTGCAGATAATTGGATATTAAAGGGTGGCGTGTAATGAAAAAAAGGATAGTAGATATTGTTTTTATAGCGTTAGGCTCATTGATTTTTGCACTAGGAGTTAATCTATTTATTATTCCAAACGAGCTCGGAGAAGGCGGAGTGACTGGGATCACCATTATTGCGTATTATCTATTTGAATGGTCTCCAGGTTTAGTGAACTTAGTACTTAATTCACTTCTGTTGATTGTTGGCTATAGATTTTTAAGTAAAACGACAACGATTTATACGATTATTGCTGTTGTACTTCATTCTCTATTCTTGCATTTAACGAAGGGCTGGAGCATTCCATCAGATGAAATAGTCGTGAATGCGATCTTCGGCGGCCTCTTCGTAGGTATAGGAATAGGCTTAATCATTCGTGTTGGCGGAACAACTGCCGGTACGACGATCTTAGCAAGAATCACACATAAATATCTCGGCTGGAGTATAAGCTATGGTTTGTTATTTTTTGATCTAATTGTCGCATTTTCTTCGTATTTTATTATCGGTGCTGAAAAGCTGATGCTTACGATTATGATGCTTTATATTGGTACGAAGGTCATGGAGTTCATTATTGAAGGGTTAAATCCTAAAAAGGCTGTAACGATCATATCTGATGTGCCGGACGAAATTGCACAGCAAGTGAATGATAAGATGAACAGAGGTGTGACCGTTTTTGCCGGCAGCGGCTACTATACAAAAATGCAAAAAGATATTTTATATATTGTGATAAGCAAACAAGAAGTCGTTAAGCTGAAGAAAATTGTTAACGATGCAGACAAGAGCGCATTTGTTGCTATACATGATGTTCGAGATGTTTTTGGAGAAGGCTTTGGAAGAATATAATCAAATGAAAAGGATGTTTGAAACGATGGCTTGACCACAGTTTCCAGCATCCTTTTTTGAATGGGCTGATCACCTTGCAAAAAGGTTTATTTCATCTCTTATAATATAGTTTTATTCTCAAATCTAAAGGATTATTTATGGAAAACTAATCGACTCCACTTTTCGAGGGTATGAAATATGAAGTAACCCATTATTAACTTGTATATGCATTAAATGAGCCTGTGTTGCTTCTGGCAGTTCAATGACTCGTTCAAATTCACCGTATACTCTCTCTCTTTTCATTTCCATTTCTAGTGGTAATACAGGATTTATTTTGCCACTAATTTTTAAATGTGTATTCGAGATTAAGTTGAGTGAAAGATCCTCTTGATTCACTCCCGGTATTTCAAAAATAATAAAGTTATAGTTTTCATTTTGGTACATATCAAATATGGGATTAGGCATCTTTTCTTTAAAAAATTCATCAGGATGTTTTTGCTTGAGTACACTAGACCAAAAATCACTATTTCTATATTCATTCGTAATCTCTAGCCATTTTCTCATCTTTTCTATGTCCATCGTAATACTCCTTTATAATAGATTAGAGATAGGAAAAGAAGGGTTAGCTATTTGATCCTGATCACTAACATCTGGATCTATAGTTCCTGTGTTTAAAAATGAACATGTTGGTGAAAAATCACCGAACGAATTGTTTGAACCGAAAAATTTACTATTAGCAGTATGACTGTTATGAACAGTAGGACCTATATCAATATTTCCGTTTTGAGTAGTTCCATTCACCTTTAAATTTAAGATATTTATTACACTGGGCATGTCAAATATCTCCTTTATATTAAATTGGTGGCAGTGGTTGCCCCGGCATATTTACATTCGCAGTATCAGCATTTCCAATTGCAGATTGGTCGTTCACATCAGGATCAATAAATATATTTTCCATCATTGCTTCAGTCGGTGAAGTATCACCATATGAAGAATTAATTCCTTGTGATTTGCTACTGGCCGTGTGACTATTATGAGTTGCTTCTCCTATCGTAATAGACCCATTACCCGAAATACTGTTGACTTTTATATAATATAAATTGATTACAATCGAAGGCATCATTATACACCTTTCTATTCTGCGTTTTATAGGTACTATATGCGATCTGTTGCCCATATGTGCAGGTGCCACCTATTATCACCTCTCAATGTATACAGGTTAATGGTATGCTATAATAGTTAAACTTGAGCTTTTCTTATTAGAGGTGAAAAATTTGCAAAAAGAAACAAAACAGAGATCGGTCGTTCTCGCCTTATTAATTGCAACCTTTTTGACAGCCATCGAAGGTACAATTGTCAGCACGGCGATGCCAAAAATTGTAGAGGATCTTGGCGGTAGCAAGCTTTATACATGGGTTATTTCTGTCTATTTATTAGCTGTGGTGATTAGTACGCCTATTTTTGGAAAACTAGCAGATTTATATGGCAGGAAGAGAATGTTTACGATTGGAACGATTATTTTCCTAATCGGATCAATGCTTTCGGGACTCTCACAAACAATGGAACAGCTCGTCATGTTTCGTTTGATTCAAGGACTAGGAGCAGGTGCACTTACAACGATTCCGTTTACAATTATCGGTGATGTGTTTGAATTCAAGGAGCGAGCAAAAATTCAAGGCATGATTAGCAGTGTTTGGGGAATTTCTGGGATAATTGGTCCACTTGCAGGCGGCTTTATCGTCGATACGATTACTTGGCATTGGATTTTCTTTATGAACCTGCCTTTTGGAGTTATTGCTTTAATTTTATTATCGATATCCTTACACGAGAATCTTGAGAAGAAGAAGCAGATTATTGATTATGCAGGTATTACGACGTTTGCGATTTGTATGTCGTCCTTCTTATACGCTTTAACATTATTAAAAGAGGATAGATCATTAACGACAAGTATTTCTGCCTTATTAGCAGTTTCACTGATCACCTTTTGTTTATTTTTCTATATTGAAGCAAAGGGAAAAGAGCCGATGCTGCCGCTTTCCTTATTTAAAATCAAGTTTATTACGATTTCGAATATTGCCGGCTTTTTATTAGGGTTTATTCTCGTTGCCATCACCTTTTATATTCCGTTATGGGTGCAAGGTGTAACAGGTTTAAACGCTACCTATTCTGGTATTGCAATGCTGCCTATGTCGATTACTTGGCCGCTTGGTGCGGTCTTTACAGGCAGATGGCTTGCAAAATCACCGATTGGGCGAGTGGCTGTAATCGGAATCTCTTTAATTATTGTCGGATGTATTGGATTAACTTTCTTTAGGTCGGGGACAACGATTCCGTTCATGATGGCAGATACAGCAATCTTGGGCTTTGGTTTCGGTTTAGCGATGACATCCTTTACCGTTGCTGTTCAATCAGCTGTTGATTGGAATATGCGTGGAGCAGCAATGGGTTCACATACATTAATGAGAAATTTAGGGCAGGCAATTGGGATCGCTGTTTCAGGACTATTGTTGAGTGATAAACTTTATGGTCATGCTTTAGAATCAAGTTTGCATTCAGTTTTCACGATGCTGATTCTATTAGCGGTTAGCGCCCTCGCTGTAACTGGCATTCTACTTCGTCAAAAAGAACCAGCGCTTAGCTGCTAGGTTATGAAAATATGGGCATTTTTATAGTAAACGCTATCTACTGCCCAAGGTAGAATACAGGTGTTTTTAGCTTAATCATTCGTTCTCGTTGTTTTACAGTATTAAAGGATGTTATCATCTTATTAATAATGTAAAGAAAGGAAGAAAGCGATGTCTTTGGAAACGGTGAAGGCTCATTTTAAAAAATGGAATCGTGAGGCAGACATTTTAGAGTTTGAAACATCAAGTGCGACAGTTGAACTGGCTGCTGAAGCGATTGGCTGTATTCCTGCGAGAATTGCAAAAACTTTATCATTCAAGGGTGAGGGCGATCAAGCAATTCTAGTAGTTGCAGCAGGTGATGCCAAGGTTGATAACAAGAAATTCCGCCAAGCTTTTGGCCTAAAAGCGCGTATGCTTTCGGCTGATGAAGTGGTGGAGCAAACTGGTCATATCATTGGCGGTGTTTGTCCATTTGGATTGGCAAATGAATTAGACGTCTATTTAGATATCTCGATGAAACGCTATGAGACTCTTTTTCCCGCCTGCGGCAGTTCAAACTCAGCTATTGAGTTGACCCTTGATGAAATATTTGAATACTCATCTGCTAAAGAGTGGGTGGATGTTTGTAAGGGTTGGGATGAGGAACAGTTGAAAGAGACAGTCGCTTCCAATACCAATCAGCATTAATTTTCAAATTAGGCTGTGTTAAAGCTCAGTGTTGATACTGCTATTTAGTTGTTGATTCTCGATGCAGGCGCGAGTTCCTCGAAAATGCTAACGCATTTTCTTCGTGAGGTGATTATTCTAGGAAGCTTATTCAATGTCCTGCGGGAGAAGAGAGTCAAAGGGAGACCCCGCATGAGTGATAGCTACGAGGAGGCTTCTAGACCGCCCTCGATCACTAAGTGCCTGCATCGGAAATCAACAGGGAAGCTTAAAGTATCCTCAAATTAAATTTAATATTATATCTGTATACAAAACATGGAAATACCTAATCCCAATACTGTCTTAAAAGACAATATAGGAATTAGGTATTTTTTTTTAACCAAAAAAAGGTTATTGATAGACATAAAAAACTATATTATATATAATTTTCCTATTGGAAAAATTGGATTAGAGCAAGAAACTGCGTAGAAAAATGAATATTTAGGAGAACAACTATGAGAAAAAGCTTAAAGATTCAAATGTTAATGGTATTTTCAATTTTGCTTTTGGTTTCATGTTTGATTATTAGTTTACTTATTTATCAATCGTCATTAGTGTTAGTAAAGGATGCTGTTGGTAATCAAGCATCAAATATTGTGGAACAAGCTGTTTCGGTCATTGATATAGACCGCTATGAAAAGCTTACAATTGATTCTAAAGAAGAAGGCTATTACAGAGAGTTACGCAAAGAATTAAATTCGATCAGAGAAATGAATGGTATGACCTATTTATATACGATGTCACGTGTGAAGAACGGTGAAGGGTACGATTACTATTATATGGTTGACGGGGAGCCATTGGATTCTGATGAGGCATCCAAATTAGGGGAGAAAGAAGAGCTTGTTGATTCCTATCCTGAAATGAAGCAGGCATTTGAAACAGGGCATATCCAATATCAGTTATCAAATGATAAAGAATACGGAGCATTGATTACTGTGTATGCACCGATAAAAAATGATGCAGGTGAAGTGATCGGGATAATTGGATCAGATATGGATGCTACGGAAATTTATCAATCAATGGATGCCAATAAATTAAAAATGATTGCTATCACCCTTGCCGTTTTAATAGCAGGAATTATAATCGTCTATTTTTTCACGGACTATTTAACGAGGCCTTTAAGAAAACTAACATCACAAGTAAAGCAAGTTGGAAAAGGAGATTTAACGGTAGTTATCGATACTGATCGAAAGGATGAAATCGGTCTATTAACAAAAACCTTCCAACAAATGGTTCACGAATTAAAAACGGTTATACAAGGAATAAACAAGAGCTCTAGCCAATTAATCGAGACTTCTGAACGACTATCGATAAAAAGTGAAAAAGCAAGTGAGGTCAGTAATCAGATTTCAGCTTCTATTCAAGAAGTTTCAGAAGGGGCCTATACTCAGTATAAAAGCTCGGAAGAAAGCGCCGCAACATTAGAGCAAATGTCAAAAGGAATACAGCAGGTTGCAGAAACATCTTTAAATGTTTCGCAATTATCATCTGTTAGCTTGGATAATGCAAACCAAGGAAATAGAAGCATTGAAAAAGTAATTCATCAAATGAATGTGATTAATCAGTCTGTCCAATTGTCTGCAAATGCGATTAAAACATTGGAGAGCCAGTCAAATGAAATATCATTAATTATTAATATGATTCGTGATATCTCTGCACAAACGAATTTACTAGCACTTAATGCTGCGATTGAAGCGGCTAGAGCGGGTGAATCTGGAAAAGGCTTTGCGGTGGTTGCTGAAGAAGTTAGGAAACTTGCCGAGCAGTCAGAGAAATCAGCCAACAGTATATCCATCTTAATTTCTAAAATAAACGAGGATACGAACCGCACTGTTCAGTCTATGGATGTTGTGACTGGAAATGTGGAAGACGGAATTATAGCTGTTGAGGAGGCAGGAAAATCATTTGAAAGTATACTAGAGTCCATTCAGAGCGTTGTTTCTCATATAAAAGATGTGTCCCTGACTTCAGAGGAAATGTCTGCTTTTTCAGAGGAAATAACAGCAGGGGTTATGGAAACGACAATGCTAGCTAATAAAGCAGCTAAAACGACAGAATATGTTGTCGAACGAACAGTTGAACAAGAGAACTTTATTCTTGATATTTCATCCTCCATTACAAAATTAAATAAAATGGCTGGAGAATTAGATGAATTAGTAGGAAAATTTGATTTGTAGCAGTAAAGAATATAACAAATATTATTTCAGATCCTGGGGTTGCCCCAAAAGGTGTCTGGCATCCACACAATACACTTTATCTAGAATCTCACTCGCTTATTGATACTAGATATTGTTCGTGGTGCCTGACACCTTTGCTTTTGGGACAACCCTATCTTTTTTATTGTATTTTTTATCCAATTTTGGTTTGTCACTTCTTGTTTCCTGGTCTAGGTACTTAGCATTTTGCATAATCTTTATGTAGTTTCGATCATTTTTTCAATGGATAGGGTTTAGGGTAACAGCTGTTTCATATGATAACCTGAGGTGGTGTTATGGATAAAATTACATTCCTTCTTTTTATGTACACGGATGTATGTATAGTTCTTGGACTCTATGTTTATTTATTCAGAATGAAAAAGCTAATCGGGTTTCAATTAGGGATGAATATTAGTGTTGTAATGGGAGGAATGACCGCTTTACTATTTGGTGTATTACTCATACTGCAATATCCGTTTCATTTCACGTGGATAACGATTATCTCCACATTAGCAGGGTTAGTGACGGGGGCATTGTTTGGACGGTTATTCGATTATCAAACGTTTGTGACGGGTTTAACGAATGGAATGATCGTTGGATTGATGGCACCGATGATTGGAACAGTTTTAGAAATGACCTCGGTATTTGTATGGTTTGTTCATCTTTTTTTTGCTTTGTGTTTACTCACTATTCTTATTTCAATTAAAAGGTCGTGAAGTAAACTGTGCTAATCATTATGTTATTTAGTTGGAATCTTATTGGATTAGGTTTTGTATACAGGATTTTCAAAAAGAAACATTTGTTATTTGATGATCGATTTTCGATGACGATGTGTATGGCCATAACAATGACCTCTTCTTTTATCTTAGCACTTCACATTGAACTATTGCTTCCTTCCTCTCTAAAGGCTCTATTTCTAATCCCGATTATACTTGGATTACTAATCGGCTGGAAATTCGGTTCACTCATAAAAGCTCCAGCTCTGCTAACCAGTATCTATAATGGCACAATGGGAGGAATTATGGGAACAATGCTCGGTGCTGTGCTTCAAAATCCTGCGCTATGCAATATACCGATCGAGTCAGAAGCAATGATTGCGACGAATATGTATAGTCTTGCTCTCTTTACTACCTTCCTTCATACACTTGTGATTCATTTTATTCGTTATTCCTTTAAGGTGTAAGGTAATTCTTAATCCGTCATGAAGGAGGAGAAGAAAATGAGGGTATTTGTTGTTGCCATCTTATTGGTTGCGGGATTTATGGCTTTCTATTTCTTTTGGCCCCAATCATTAGATTTACCGAAAATTGGCCATGTGAAGGATTCGGCACTTACTGAAGTGAGCGGAAAGGAATTTTCCAAACAGAAAAAACCAAAACTTATTACTTTCTTCTTTACAAATTGTCCAGACGTTTGTCCTACCACAATAATTGACTTAAAAAAACTACAAAAATTAATGAAGGAAAAAGGAATATCTGATGATCAGTATCTTATTCTAGCAGTGACATTGGACCCGGAATACGATACGAAAGAGAGAATTTTAGAGTATAAAAATGCTTTTGAAATTTCGAGCTCCAATTGGCTGTTCTTGAGAGGCTCTGAAGAAGAAACAAAGAAATTTGCTCAAAACTTCAATATGATATATGAAAAAAATCAAGATGGGTTTGTTGTTCATTCCACAACTATGTATGTGGTGGATTCGAATGAACAAATAAGAGCCATTCATGATATGGCGACAGGTGATCAACGAGTGAATATCAAGAAAATTGCAGATCATTTAATACAGCTAATGGATTAACGGAAACAAGATTGTGTTTTTTGCTTATTAACAAAATTATCTAATTTTCATAGATTGGAAAAAAGGAGTTATTTGGAGGATAGCAATCATGCAGAAAGAGTTAGAGGAATTGGCGAAGGAGAGAAAAATAGAACAGAAATCGAAGCCTACTCAATCATTTTCTTCACCAACAAGTGCAGTGTCCTTAGAAGAGACTAGAATTCTTTCCGAATATATTGATCAGCAAAATTTGTTCAAGATAATTAGTCAAGAAAAATCACTCCGGAAGCCCCTTACACTTAAGAAATTTTTCAAGATGAAACGAAATCAAGAAGTGGTGATTTCCTCTGTTATCGAAAAAGATGTAACTGTGAAGACAGAGGGAAAAGTCGCAGCAATTGGAAGAGATTTTGTTATGGTAACTAATTTACAGAATCGAATCTGGATTCCTTATATAGCCATTGAATCTGCTACAATCCCCTTTGGTTTTCCTACTTATTCCAACCCCCATCAACATCATATATATGATAATCAACTGCAGCAAAAGCTGATGCTTAAATTTGGTGAGACAGTGGCTAAAAAAGAAGAGCTGGTTCGTCAGTTTTTTGAAGAAACTCTCCGAACAAATCTTCATTCATGGAGAGAAATGTGGGTAGAAGTAAAAACAGCTGAGAAAATATTTTTCGGAAAAATAACGGAATCGACAAAAGATGAGCTAATCCTTCAGCTTTTTAAGAAAAATATTAAAATCCCATTTAACGACATACGGTATGTGTCTACGGTGGGGCTGTTTCCGTTATGGAAAAAAATACTGAAATTAATGTTTGACTCTTCGAATAAATAAAACATGAAATTACTTATAAAAGGGAGGCATTTTGATGGCTCACAAAGATGACGACTTCTTTCGGGAATTAAAAAAGCTGGAAGGGGAACAATTGCTTGTGATTACACGGGCTGTTCAGCTTGACTTATTAGGTCAAGTATTTCGGCCTGTTTTTTGTGGTACGGTTTCGGAAGTGCAAAAAGGGCATATAACACTCTCACCAGTCATAATTAAAATGGTTAATGCTCCATTTTATAAATTCCCTATTCCACTTAGTATTCCTCTTGAGCAAATTGTATCTTTTTCAAAAGAAGTCCCATGTGATGCAGTGTTTCCATTAGCATAATTGAGGGGGAAATGTGAATGAATCAACAGAGTGAATTTAAAGCAATTAATGATATTAGAGAGGAAGCTATTGTCACTCATTTTAGAAAAAATAAAGACAAAAAAGTGTTTATACTAACGGAATCTTTTCCATTTATGTTTATCGGGAAAATTAAAGAAGTATTGGATGATACAGCTGTATTGGATGTGCAAACGACATCTGTCCCTGCTTTAGAAGGAAAAGAATGGATCCTGCATATCGACGCTATTGAAGTTTTTTACATTGAAACAGGTATTGGTCCGAAAATACCTGATTTGAAAGATTAATAGAAAAGAGGAAACTCCATGAAAAGAAGTTATCATGTAGTTGCTATTCCAATTCGAATCGTTTTGAACTCATTTGGTGATCATAATCCAAATGGAATGATGTACGTGTTAAAGGAAAATGAACAGAAGGTAAAGGAATTGGTGAAAAAAAATCCGTACTCTCCAGTGGATCTCGTTCAGCCGCTTGTTATCCGAGCAAATGAAGGAGACACGGTAGAAATACTGTTTGAGAATAAATTACCCTTTCACACTGGCATTCATTTTCAAGAAGCAGAGTACGATGTATCTCAAGCAGATGGTGCGAAGGTTGGATTAAACAAAGATAGTACGGCAGCTCCTTTTAAATGTATTAAGTACGAAATACATGCTGTAAATGAAGGAAACTATTTCTTTTCTGATTTAGGCAATCCTTCAAGCAGTGAAAAAGGTTCCAATTCGAATGGTCTGATCGGAGCATTATGTGTCGAGAAGCGTTTTTCATGGTGGACGGATCCCGAAACAGGGAAGGTGATGAACAGTGGAGTGTATGCTGATGTCCATCATCCTCTTTTACCTTCTTTCCGGGAGTATGTCTGGATGTTTCATGATGAAATGGAGGTGGATGATTTAACGGGGAATCGCCCAATCAATCATATCTCTAACCAGGAAGAGGAATCTTTTCATGGCGCTAATTACCGGTTTGAACCGGAAAACAGGCGCGCTCAGCTCATTGCAGAAGGGGTCGTTTGTCCGACTTGTCAAGGAGAAGAAGTCCACCATGATTCATGGGTATTTGGAGATCCATCCACACCAATCTTGCGGGGATATGTTGGTGATCCTGCAAAAATCCGCGTCTTTCATGGCGGGGTTAAGGAAACGCACGTCTTTCATTATCATGTTCATCAATGGTTAAGTGATCCGCAAGACCTCGAGTCTGAAATCCTTGATGCTCAAGCGGTCAGCCCTCAAGCACATTACACGATTGAGCCGCTTTACGGTTTAGGAAGTTTGCAAGGCTCTTTTGGAGATGCGATTGTTCACTGCCATCTTTACCCGCATTTTGTGGCTGGAATGTGGGGGTTGAACCGGATTTTTAATACGCTTCAAGACGGAAGCCAGTGCTATCCGAATGGGGTTCCTATTGAAGCTCTGCAGCCATTGCCAGACAGGGAACCGCCGCCAAAGCCAACAAAACTAAAACCGGGATTCCCGAATTTTATTCCTGGTAAAGTAGGAAACAAGGCGCCGCGTCCGCCGCTTGGTATTGTCGGAGGAAGAGAAATGACCGAGCTGGAAAGACATGCAGCGATCGCGAATCCGAGGCCTGGTGCAGTCTTTACTGATCCTTGTCTTGAGGGTGCGACGGTAAGAGAGTTTAACATTTCTTTAATTGAACTGCCAATCACCTACAACAAACAAGGCTGGCATGATCCAAAGGGGAGGATGTTTATTCTGGATGATGATATAGAAGCCGTTTGTTCGGGAAAAAAAGAACCAGAGCCTTTCGTATTCCATGCCCCAGCGCATACTTGTTTTCATATTAATCTTACGAATCGACTGCCTCATATTCTCGATGGCGATGCGTTCCAACTCGTCACAAGAACGTATGAAGCTGGCTTCCATATCCACTTTGTTAAATTTGATGTCCTTGTTAATGATGGAGCGAATGTCGGGTGGAATTATGATTCTTCCGTTTTACCAGGTGAAACGATACGGTACTCCCATTATGCTGATGTCGAATTAAAAGCATGGTACTTTCATGATCATCTATTCCCAGGCTCTCATCAGCATCATGGCGTCTTTGGATCGGGTGTTGTTCATCCTCGTTTTACGAAATTTTTCGACTCAAAATCGGGAGAAAAAGTCGTTCGCGGAACGCAAATTACTGCAAACAATCCATTGATTCCTGATTATCGTGATTTTGCGTTATTTGTTCAAGATTTCTCCCTTTTATTTGATAAGGATGGAAAACCGCTGCAGCCGCCTCCATTTCCAGGTTCTCAAGATGACCCAGGTTTATTTGGAGTGAATTATAAAAACGAACCGCTGCAATTCCGTTTAGGTCCGGATTGCGATCCTGCTTACACCTTCAGTTCATTCGTGAAAGGGGATCCATGCACCCCCATATTGAGAGCGTATGAAGGAGATCCGATTCGCATTCGTGTGCTTCAAGGATCACAGGAAGAATCCCACAGCTTTAATGTTCATGGGCTAAGGTGGCTGAATGAGCGCGGAGATCTGAATTCTAGGGTTGAATGTCAGCAGCATATCGGTATTTCAGAATCTTTTACAATGGAAACCTATATTCCGAGGTCTGGAGATTATTTGTGGGCGTTTGAAACGGAAGAAGATTTGTGGAACGGACTTTGGGGGCTGATTCGGGCATATGATGAAAAGGTTCCAGATTTAATCCCTTTATCAGATCGCCCAGAGCCGTTAAAGCGAACTCGACCATTGCCTGAATGTACCGGAACAAAGCCGCCGCCAGCGGATGACCCCACTTCTGTTCCTGTTGAAAAGGGACCAGTCCGCTATTTTGATATTGTCGCTTTTCAACTTCCAATCATCTACAATGACTTTAAAGATCAAGATCCACACGCGATTATATTTGCACTCCGGAAGGATATGGATGCCATTTTAAAAGGAACAAAGAAGCCTGAGCCGTTAATCATTCGGGCAAATGTTGGAGACACTGTAGAAGTGACGTTAACAAGCTTGTTGAAATTTGAATTATTCCCTTTTAAAGATGGAATTTATCCGTATCCAGTTGTAAAAGAGCAGGCTTTTTATCCACCATCTCTAAGAATCTCACTGCACCCGCAATTAATTGATTATGATGTAAAAACCTCCTCAGGTGAGACAGTCGGATTCAATGGCGATCAAACCGTAGGACCAGGTGAAAAAAGAACATACCGCTGGTTTGTAGATGCTCAAGTAGGGGCATGCGGCATGTGGGATATGGCGGATATTCGTAACCATAAATCTCAGGGAGCTTTCGGAGCGTTTATAGCAGAACCAAGGGGAACTAAATATTTGGATCCCTATACACTAAAGCCGGTTCAAACGGGAGCGAATGTCATTTTGCGCAACCCTTTTTTACCGGATATAAGAGAATTTGTTTTGGTTATGCATGATGGAGTGAGATTGCTTGATAAAGATGAAAAAGTTATTAACGATCCAATTGCAGGAATTTTGCTGCCGCCACCAGATGTGAATGAAGATGAGGTTGATACGTATGATCAAGGGTCTCGGGGCTTTAATTATCGAAGCGAACGCTTGATCAACCGTTATCAAAAGCATCCATTTCTACATGATTTATTCAGCTCTCAAGTTTTCGGTGATCCGGCTACCCCGCTATTTGAAAGCTATATAGGAGATCCAGTAACGATACGTTTAGTGACACCGGCAGAGAGACGCAGATCACATACTTTCCATTTGCATGGTCACCGCTGGCGTTTTGATTCGAAAGATATCAATTCACGTACAGAATCATTCGTTGGCTTCAACGTTGCCGGTGGTAAACGGAATTTAGAATTGCTGGGCGGAGCGGGAGCTTACGGGGGATTCTTTGGAGATTTTATGTACCGTTCAGGAAATATTCAATGGGACATCGAGCAAGGCATGTGGGGGATTATGAGAGTGCATGGTGATAAGAAAAGCCATTTACCTCCGCTAAAGAAATGATGAAAGAAGAGAGGAAAAGAACTTTCTTTTCTTCTCTATTAATCTTTTAAGAAAGGTGGTGATGAAATTGGAAAAAGAACATGAGAGAGTCCAAAAACAAAAACAAATCATTGATTTTTGTATACCAGAGCGATGTTGTCCAGACCGATTTCCTTCACCTCAACTCCCCTCACCAACGGGCTGTCAGCCGCCAGACATTTTTGAAAAAACTCAAAAAGACATTATTAAAGCAAATAAACTGCTTCTTGATCTTGCATTAGCCGATGACCGGCCGCCAAATGAAACATTTCAAAAGGTTTTAGACGGATTAGCTGGCTTGCGAGTAAAAATCAAAAATCATTTAGGAGAAACGATCGAAGGAAAAGTTATGATGACAGGATCTAATTTTGTCGTCCTTAGGGAAGGACATATAGAGAATATCTTGCCTTTCAGTCAAATTGACACCATTAACCCTTTTGGACGATTTACAGAGCCTGATCATGAGCCTCAATTAACTGACATTGATCCTTGCTTTCGCCGGGATTTAACATTTCATTTCGGTGATGTCGTTTCTTCATTTCCAGAATTAATACACTTATTTTTCAGAACTCCATTAAATATATATTTACTATATTTAGAGGCAAAACGTATTCAAGTTAAAGTGGCCGATTTAACAGTTGAAGGGCTCGTAACAGATGTGGATAAAGAAACAATCGTTTTAAAAGTAGGAAGAGAATCGCAAATAATATCATTTGATAAGATTACACTTATAACAATAAAGCTATAAAATAAAAAAATAAAGTCAGCCATTGGAGCTGACTTTATTTTTATTTCTAAGAAAGTATATATTGCCAGCGCAGAAGATGATTCGACGTAGTTGCTAATTTTAGGAATTAAGTACGACGGACAGGACAAGGAAGGCTTAGGTAGCGATTAACATCGCACAACCAAAAGAGAAGCTTTTGGGAGGACATGGCATGTATGAGCGCGATAAGTGCAACTACTCCTCTGTCTTCGCCTTTCTAAGGCTCGCCAATTAGCGAGTTTTCTTTATCCTCATAATCGTTTTGAATCAATAAAAGAGGGGGGAACAACTAGCCTATACCTTCTAACGGACGAATATTAGAACTTTTTACTTCAACATTTGCTATTTTATCGATGGGAAAAATTAATATGTGGCAATTTTTATGTTTCTTTCCTCGACACTCTTGACAAAGTTCTTCATCTTCAGGTTGTTTTTGTACTGAATCTTTTTCCAAATCTTCTTCGGAAGATTCTTCTTTGTCAGGCTCGTCTATATGCTCTTCCGGTGCGTTCCTACTTGCTGGCGGTAAGTATTTTTCTACAAGCATTTCAACAAAATTGGATCCGACATTGCCGATAGTCCCTTTCACTTTATTCCCGTTATCCAACTCTATTTCCACTTCACACCCAAGCAGCTGACGCAAGCGGAAATTAAGCCCCTCTCGTAAACCAGCTAATCGTATTTTAAAGTTATCATCGCAAATAAATTTCCGGCAATGGCGATCCTCATGGCAGAATGGACAAGGATGGTGCTTGTGATCATGGCAATGCGGGCAAGGATGGTGCTCGCGATCATGGCCGGGATCGTGATTATGCTTAGGTTTCGGATTTTTAGAAGGTGGATAATGATTGATCTTCATTTATCATTCTCCTTTTCTTTTTAAAAAATAATTTGTCCTACTACATAGGCTAACTTCTTGTTAGTAACAAATGATTTTTACTTTAGTGTATGACTTTATTAACAAAAATGAGTAGACGGTAAACCTAAGCAAAGGGAGGATTTTTAAATTAACTATCTGGCAAGGTAAAAAGGAAAATGGTTAAGAACATATAATAAAAAGGCTATTGTCCACCGACACTTGTCCATTCGGGTTACTCCTTTAAGACATATATATAAGTATCAAAAGTAAAGAAGTCATAAACCGTAAATAACGGATATGCGCTTTGCTGTTGAAACTATATTAAAGGAGAGAAAATGAATGAGAAAAAATACTTGTGGCTGCCATGGTCACGATCACTGTCCTCCGCAAATGGAGTGTAGAACAGTAAAATCTGTGTCTGGTGAATGTAAGAGTGAAGATTTCTTTTCGCCAGGTGAAATTGAACAAACAGTAGTATTAAATGATTTAATTATACAAATTCCAGTAGAAGCAGATATTACGCTTCCAGCGCACGCAAAAGATCTTAAGCTTGTTAAGAAAAATGTAAAACTGAAACAATGTAAAGTGGTCAAAAATTCCTTCGATCCGACTCATATGTCTGTAAAGTTATTTATTGAAGGTGTTGTTCATAAAAACATTCAATTTGTTGAGTCTTGCGATGATAAGGTAAGAGACTTTTCTGTTAGTGTCCCATTTAGATGTTTCAAAAAGGTACATCTTAATAAGCCTGCTCAATTCCCGTTTGGAGAGTTTAGTATTAAGAAAAACGTACTTGAAAGAAAAGAGATTGCTAAAGATGGTCATGGTGCTGATGATTGTATTACTGGCTCATTGACTTTTGAAGTATTTACTGAACCAGTTGAATGTAAATTGCTATTTGCTGTAATCGATGAATGGGATATTTTCAAAAAACACGATAGCTTTGGCAGATTCAGAAAAATCACTGAAAAAATGGATGTAGTACTTGGTATTAAATTGTTCCAAAAACAGCAATGCCCTGAACCTGAAGCTGTTGACCATGAATCTCATCATGGATTTATGGGACATGAAAAGAAGGAAACTATTTTTGACAGATTCAGGGGTATGATTGGCTAATAAATCAGTGAAAGGGTGTCTCATAATAGGAGGCACCCTTTCTTTTTTCAAGGTAAAGGATTAAAGGTCTTTGTGCTTATAGGAAAAGTCCTGCGGATTGAAGGTCAATATATTGCGGCTGCAGTAGATCAATAGATAAATTGGCTCTTCCTTGAATATGAAGCTGAGGGATGTTTCCATTCAAATTTTGCTCCTTATGCCATATAAAATTGATACTGCGTAAATGATGCTCAATTTGATTCACCAGTGACTGATAATATTCGTGGTGTGAAATGGTCCCTCTGTCGTCATGTGATTGGAACATGAACTCTTTTTGACTGCTGTTTGATAAGACAGGAGGGAAAAGCCAGTGAATATTGGTTACTTTTTGCCATGGAACAGGGATTTTTACTGTGTGAAGAGTATTGGATTCGTTTATAAATTCAACTTCTGCTAACATTACACCTTTAAAAAATACAGTCGTTGAAGGTAGAAGTACACGGCAATCTAAAGAGTGAAGGGACAAATCAATTTTTTCCACATTCTTCAATGCACTAAACAAATTGAATGAATCAATGATATCGATATCAATGTTCACTTTAGCAAGCAAAACAGAAAGCTTTACTATTGGGTTATGATTCTTTTTTAGGCAATCATCAGAAATGTTATACGTATAGGAAGGATCGTGATAACAGTCTTCATTCTCTTTTTCATTGAACCATTCTCTTTTAAAACCACTTTCTTCAGAAGAAGACTCCTCCTGGAATGAAGAGGATTCATCAATCAAAGATTCCTTTTCCACGGAAAAGGCATCCGCTAGTAGAGATTGAAACTCACTTTGGAATGAAGAGGATTCCTCAAACGAAGATTCATCTTCAACGGAGAAGTCATCTGATAGTAGAGATTGAAACTCACTTTGGAATGAAGAGGATTCCTCAAATGAAGATTCATCTTCAACGGAGAAGTCATCCTCCAGAATAGAATCCATCTCTTCTTGGAATGAAGAGGATTCCTCGAACGAAGATTCATCTTCTGCGGAGAAGTCATCCTCCAGAATAGAATCCATCTCCTCATGGGAGGAAGAGGATTCCTCGAATGAGGATTCGTCTTCAACGGAGAAGTCATCCTCCAGAATAGAATCCATCTCCTCATGGGAGGAAGAGGATTCCTCGAACGAAGATTCATCTTCTGTGGAGAAATCATCCTCCAGAATAGAATCCATCTCCTCGTGGGAGGAAGAGGATTCCTCAAACGAAGATTCATCTTCAACGGAGAAGTCATCCTCTAGAATAGGGTCCATCTCCTCATGGGAGGAAGAGGATTCCTCAAACGAAGATTCATCTTCAACGGAGAAGTCATCCTCCAGAATAGAATCCATCTCTTCATGGGAGGAGGATTCCTCAAACGAAGATTCATCTTCAACGGAGAAGTCATCCTCTAGAATAGAATCCATCTCCTCATGGGAGGAAGAGGATTCCTCAAACGAAGATTCATCTTCTATGGAGAAGTCATCCTCTAGAATAGAGTCCATCTCCTCATGGGAGGAAGAGGATTCCTCTGTCATTGATTCCTCTTTTACGGAATAAGCAGCCACAATTGTAGAATGAATCTCCTCCTGGAGTGAAGAGGATTCCTCTGTCATTGATTCATCCTTTACGGAATAAGCAGCCACTGGTGTAGAATGAATTTCCTCCTGGAGTGAAGAGGATTCCACTGTCACTGATTCATCCTTTACGGAATAAGCAGCCACTGGTGTAGAATGAATTTCCTCCTGGAGTGAAGAGGATTCCTCTGTCACTGATTCATCCTTTACGGAATAAGCAGCCACTGGTGTAGAATGAATCTCCTCCTGGAGTGAAGAGGATTCCTCTGTCATTGATTCATCCTTTACGGAATAAGCAGGCACTATTGTAGAATGAATCTCCTCCTGGAGTGAAGAGGATTCTTCCCGTTTGGAATATGCTTCAGCAAGCAAAGTAGAAAACTCACTCTGAAAGGGAGAAGACTCCTCAAGTATTGAAAAAAAGGCATTCTCATAGGTAGAAGATTCTACAAAACCAGAAGAAGACTCCTCTTCTTGAAGGGAAGCAGCTTTCTCAAGAATAGAAGAAGACTCCTCTTGATACAAATGATCATCCGACAGTATAGAGGAAATCTCATTCATAAGTGATGTATTCTCGAGAATCGAAGACTCCTCTTCTTGAAGAGAAGCGGCTTTCTCAAGAATAGAAGAAGACTCCTCTTGATAAAAATAATCATCCGACAGTATAGAGGAAATCTCATTCATAAGTGATGGATTCACGTGAATAGAAGACTCCTCTTCTTGAAAGGAAGCGGCTTTCTCAAAGCTAGAAGAAGATCTATCCTGATTAGAATAATCATCCGTCCGTATAGAAGAAGACTCAATCATAAGTGATGTATCCTCGTCGATAGAAGACTCCTCGCTCTGAAGAGGGGAGGCTTCCTCTAGTAAGAAACTAAACTCCTCCTGTTTTAAAAAGTCATCCGTCTTCATTGAGGTACCCTCTGCCTGAAGGAAGTCGGATTCTTCAGGTAGAGGAGGAATTTCCTCTGAAAGGACCTCAGTTTCCTCAAGTGTAGAAGTGGACTTATCATGTGAGGATGAAGACTCTTCCATCAAAGAAGGAGCATCTTCAAGCATTGAAGAAAAATGCTGCATCATTGAATTAACTCTTTCTTCCCTATCTTCATATTCCAAAGATTGCTCTATAATTTTCATTGAATTAATCTGTTGTGCTTCTACCCTTGGTGGAGTAAAAATGATAGGCATTGATAATATTTGTTCACCTATATTACTTGCTGCAGATCTGCGTTTTTGAGATGCTCTTTGCCTATTATTTGATTTAGGTCGCTCTAACAAGACTCATCACAATCATGATAACAATCATCATTCGTCGTAGAAGAAACACGTATTTGCTGATTTTGGAGAACCTTTAAGGTGATATCAAGCACCATTTTTTCTTCGATTTTCGTAAAGATTCCTTCACCTAAAGGTGCAGAATCAGGGAAGGGAACTCTATCGATTGCTTCGTCCCATTCGATAATTTTACTAGAAATTAGTTCACAAAACGGAAGTTCATTATAATGCTGGGTACTTTCTTGATGAAACTGTGAAAGGTCACTCGATTGAAATTCATCTTTTTCCGGAAAACCTGTTGGTAATGATTTCGATACGAAGAAGTCAAACTCATTGCGTTTGTTTACTTCTGGGTTCACTGGTTTTGTTAAGAAGCGCTTGATTTCCGTTACAGTTTGAAATGGAATATCAACCGTGAGAGAATGCAAATCTGACGCAACTGTTGTTGATGTACTTTGATCTATTTCCATACTTGGACTCGCATACTGAATATTTTTGCGAACAAATCCTTTAATAAATAATTTGTTTGTTGGTAAAAGCAATCTGCACTGAACTAATTTCACATGCTTTTTTATATCTTTTATTTCTAATACGGGTTCTGGAAATTCAATTAATGCATCTACATTTACTTGTATCGTTAGCTCGGCTAATACGACTGGAACCTTTGTAATGATTTTTCCAATGCTTACATTTGGATGATGCTGATAACTATCACACTCGTTTTGGTTTGTTGAAACTTTACCTTCATTCTTTTTTTTATTTTTATCTGACATTTGGGCTCCTCCTTAAAAAACAGATAATGCATCCTATGCGGGATATACGTCTATGTTTGGGCCTCTGCCTATTGAAATTTGTAAAAAAGAATGATGATTGCCTAAAAACATTGAGGATTCAATGAAATCAACAAAAAAAATTATTCTGTCTATATCATGGGACAATTGACAAGGAAGTAAGTAACTATAGTGATTGATAGGAAAAAACAAATATATATTTATTAATACTGTCAATTTATAAGAAATCGAATATGTATAGTTACGAGAGGGGTATATTTAGAAAATGGAAAAGACAATACCATGCTCTCCAAAAGGAATTGCTAAGATATTGCCTTCGCTAAAATCCTATCGTCACTCGCCAAAGTTAAGTAGGATTCAAAATTATATTAATGTGCATCAACACGAACTTGCTGGTTTTGTAATACTTTAATCGTAAACTCTAAAAACATCTTTTCAACTACATTTTCGAATATTCCCTCTTCAAAAGGCTTATTGCCAGGCAATGGCATCCTGTCTACAGCCTCATCCCATTCAATAATATTACTTGATATTAACTCACAGAAAGGAAGCTGATTGTAGAACTGTGTGCTTACTTGATGGAATTGGGAAAGATCACTTGAAAGCAGGTGATCCTTTTCAGGGAAACCATGACCTAAATCTTGAGCTCTAAAGAAGTCGAATTCAGAACGAGTGTTTAATAGCGGCAGCTCTGGCGGAGTAAGAAAGTCTGCTGCGGCAATTGTCGTCACACATTCAAAAGGCACATCGGCTGTAAGAGATCGTAATTCAGAAGATACGCATTGGGCTGTAGAATGAGGACAAGGGGTTGCATATTGGATGTTTTTGCGAACAAACCCTTTTAAGAATAATCGCAAATCAGTTGCTGCGAATGGATCTGAGCCTGCCGCCACTCCAGGAAGAAGAAGTCTACATTGAACAATTTTAACCCTCTTTTTAATATCTTTGATTTCAAGAACAGGGTCAGGAAAATGAATTTTAGCAACCAAGTTCGTTCTTACAGTTAATTCCGCCAGTGTAACAGGTACTCTGATTATTCTTCGACCTGCCGGTGTAGTAGTTGGAGATGTTGGCGTATTCTCACATTCTCCCACATGGGCGGATATATCTACATCTACACAGTTTTTATCTTTGTTCATTTTTTTTCCTCCTTAAGTTTTAGGTTCAATTTATCGTATGCGGACAATAGGATAAATGCATTGGTACAATCGTGGAATTTAAGGAGATACTTAGACAAATTAATATAGAAATGGACCAGCACAAATGAGTGCCTATCCTGCATAGGATTCAAAAGGAGGAGTGAGGAATAAATGGAGAGACAAAATTTTCTTGCCGTTGATATAGGTAACAGCTGGTATAAGGCGATAGCTTCTGACCAATGGGTAGAATGCGAATATCAAATTCCTAATGCAATCGCCCTATTCGATGAGGAGTTTTATGAAAAGCCTTACGAAGACGATGATGTCGACTTTGAGGAAACTCTAATTGTTGAAGTAAAAAGTCAGGCAATACTTGATAAAAGGGAAATATATTATATAGGAAAAGCAGCTGCAAAACAGCGTGATGTGAGCTTAACCGCTTTTAATAATCAAAAGGTTGACGAAGATCGCACATATATTCTGCTTTTTGGCTTAGCGGCTTTTCATGCTTTATTCTTAAATCCCGGAGAAACAGAGCTGCATTTTACTATTGATCAATTAGCTGTTTCATTGCCGACGACACAATATAAAGTAAAGAAAAAACGATTTAGAGAGCGATTAATAGGTACACATACCGTAATCTTTCATAAGGTGCCGGGAATCCCAGAACCAAAAGAATTAGTTGTTAAATTACATGTAGAGGATGTAATTATTGGTGCAGAAGGGGCTTGTGCATATTTAGGCCTTACTCGTGATCAGGATACGTTAGGAATAAAGGATGAAGCCCTTGTAAATGAATCGAGGAAAGGGATTATTATTGGCGACCTTGGGGGAGACTCAGTAGATTTTGTAGGTATTAAGAATAATAAACCTGTTGCTTCTGTTGAGGGAGAAACTTTTGGAATCAATCAATTTCTCGATAATATCATTCAAAAGGTTAGTAAGAATGAATTGTATAAATTCGATTCACGTTCAGAGCTAGAAGAAAAACTAGCGGGTGGACCTTCGGAGTGGTATGTTGAACCATTTGCTGGAGTAAAAAAGGACATTAGTAAGTATATTATTCCTCAGTTAAAATCAATGGCTATTAAATATCTTGAGCACTTTGATCGTGTCCGCTCAAGCTCCAATGAGATAAAGGGTGCAACCCGGTATATTGCAGTTGGGGGAGCAGCGAAAATGGCCCAAAAGCAGATTCAAGAAGCTGCAGTCAGATGGTCTGAAAGAGGGAGGCCAATTAATTTAACATTCCCGGAGAATATGGAAAAACTGAATGTCCTTGGGTTGATGGTTCTTGCAAAAATGAAGCAATTAAAAAAAGATCAAGAAAAAACAAATGATCTCATAAGTGCAAAAAGTTAAAGGATGATGGAAATGTCTAGAATATATACAGATTACATCAATAATATTGCCTTAACTCTTCCTGATCGTTTCATTGATGTAAAAACGGGTGATTCACTTTTGGTTTCATCAAAAATCCAAGAACAAATAGAATATCATGCAAATAACAATACACTTATACACCTATTGTTATCAGCCCTTAATAGTTACTTTCATCCCAAGGGGGCTAATGGAGGGACTGAAGAAATATTATTTCAATTAGCAGAAATTAAAAAAATGATGCAGCATGGTTACCCTCCAATCAACAATTTCCAAGGATTAGCTCCATTGAATAATAAACAAGGATCAACAAATATTTTGGATATGAAAGACCTAGAGGACGTCCTAGAAGTCTTTGGCGGATAGCAATATGTATTTATGGTGAACTCAAAAATCGGGTTCACCTTTAATTTAGAATATAATTTTGATAGTCCTAGCCTTTGTTGCTAGGCTAGGAATGGTCTATATCGAATTTATAATTTTATGGCAGGCAAGCAGGTGATCGCACAGAAGCAAGAGAGATCAACAGTGATACAAATTCCGGTTCTCATTAAATCATCTACATCTTTATGATCGATTTGACGGCAAGGTGACGAAGGCTCTTTATGGTCACATTTCTTACCCGAATCTTCATGACAGCTCTTTTTAGGTTTAAATGTTAAAAGTTCAAGAACGGCACAATTATCATCGAGGTCCTTGATTTTAAAAATGAAAGTAGAAATACAAGCGAACTTTTTCTTTTTCGAATGGGTAGTAAATGTCGTCACTCCAGTGCCTTTAAACGGTTCACAATCACAATAAAGAATGAAAGGTATTGTATTTTTCTTCGGCTTTTTTTCTTCTCCTAATAGCTCTTTAATGGATTCCTTGCATGAAACTTTGCATTCGTCATCTCTTTTGGCTTTCTTTTGTGCTTTTAAAATTGCTTCTAAAACTTCTTCCACACAATTTTCTTTGTGATGATGATCTTTGCATTTTTTCTTTTTATGCTTTTTATGATGGTCTTCATGATGGTCATGATGATCATCTTTGCGTTTATCCTTTTTCTTCTTCTTACAATGGTCCTTGTGGTGATCATGATGATCATCTTTGTGTTTATCCTTTTTATGTTTCTTATGATGATCCTCATGGTGGTCATCTTTGCAATTATCCTTTTTATGCTTCATATGATGGTCTTCATGGTGGTTAGGATGATCGTCTTTGCCGTGATCATCCCAATGTTTATCATGATCATGCTTTTTGTGATGATCTTTCTTTTTGCGCTTGCTACACATACCCATGATTTTCACTCCTTAGAATATATAGTCAGAATCAGCATATGGTCGAGCACTTTTTTTTGAGTGAGTTTCCTGCCTAGAAGGAGTGAATTAATTTTAGCTTGTAGGGATGTATTAGCTTCCAAACTCTTTTGTTACATAAGATTCGAAATTTTCCATTTTCTTTTTAAATTTGCTTTTCTTTTTTAGCTTTGCATTGGATTGCTTATATGTGTGAGAATTTTTATCTGCTCTTCGAACATAAACATAATTGTATTTGCTAGTAGAATATATTTTTATATTTTTTTTTCTGCATTTTCTAACAAATTTAGCATCAGTTCCTGAACCTATATGTGAAGGGAATTTAATTTTTGGATAAATTTCCTTTCTAAAAATGAGTGTTCCTCCTTTAAGACTGCTTTTTCCTGCTTTATTTTCACTTCCAATCTTCCTCAATGTTAATAGCTTATTTTTTTCAAAATACATAAAAGAAACGCCTTTGCCGACTAACTGTGCATCAGTTGTTTGAAAAATCTCCATTGCTTCTGAAAAATAATAAGGCGAATAGTAATCATCATCATCAAATTTTGCTACAATATCATATTTTGCTTTTTCAGTTCCGAAGTTTAAGCACTCTCCTAATGTTTTATCTTCGGAGAGCTGGTAAATCGAAACATTTTCATACTTCTCCGCTTTTTCTTGCCATTTTTCCATTTTCATATTGTCATTATTCAATATAATAATTAGCTCTTTATCCGGCCATAATTGCCGTAAGTAATTATTAAACACATTGTCCATCATGTCGTCTCTAATCGTACAAGCAACAATTGAAACCACTTTTTCACCCCACTAAAAATATTTTTATCGCAGATTAACGGGCAGTAAGACCCCCACTACAAGGTTGCGAGAGAATCAAGAAACCTAGTGGGGGATCAACTGCCCGTAAAGGCCCATAAAATGAACACAGACTAAAAGCGCCACATCGTGTGGCAACGTCTGCGTGACCCACTTCCTGTGGGCCGCAACTAACCATCAGTGGGGGATGAAAGCCGACTAAGAACGCCATTTCCTGTGGCAACGTAGGCACTAGCACGCCCTGTGCGTCGAAAAACCCCCACTGATGGAAGTTTCACTTTATTGAATGATGGATAGGTAAAGTTAATTGGCATCAGATACGATTTCTTTTAAAGCCGCTTGAAGCTCATATTCTGGGGTCCAATTTAAAATCGATTTTGCCTTTTGTGCATTCAATTTACTATTCCTAATCTCACCTTGACGATTTGGTTTATAAATAATGGGAATATCCTTTTGATAGATACTTTTTAAGTTGGTACATAAGCTACTAATACTGATACTAGAATTAGTCCCTAAATTAAGAATTTCATTATCCCCTTTCGTGATTGCTAATAAATTAGCTCTTGCTATATCTTTTACATATACAAAATCTCTCGTTTGCTCCCCATCCCCATAAATCGTGATCTCATTTCCAAGCTTGAATTGATTTAAAAAAATGGATATTACATCTCCTCCTGAGGAACGAGGGCCAAAAACATTTCCATAACGGAAAATAGTAAAAGGCAATCCAAACATTTCATTAAACATACGAATGTGTAATTCAGAAATGTACTTCGCAAGACCATAGAATGAACTAGGGTTTATGGAATGCTCTTCTGTAATTTCTTCCGTTTTTTCTATATCGGAATAGACAGCGGAAGACGAAGAGAAAATAAATTTTTTCACCTTATATTTATTAGAGTAATTTAGAAGATTAAGTGTCCCCATAATATTTGTTTCTGCATCTTTTACAGGTGATTTAATCGATTCATTTACATCAACTTGTGCAGCAAGATGAATAACGATATCTGGTTTTTCTTTAATAAACACATCTTCAATCTCTGGAGACAAAATATTAATAGGGTAATATTTTATCTTTTTTTCTTCGTGTTCTTTTATGATTTTACGTGTATCAATAATGACAACGTCATAGCCTGTCTGCATTAATAATTCAGCAACAAAGGAACCGATAAAGCCTGCTCCTCCAGTGACTATTACTTTCATAATTATCACATCCTTTTTTTATATTTTCTTTATCTTATGGGAAATTCCAATACATGAGTGTGCATTCGTGTAAGTTCTCTAATTGCGGCTAATTTGTTTCTATAAAAATGGTCTATTATCGATGAAAAATGCTGGTAAACACCTAAGCAATATTTCGCATTTAGAATAATATAGGACAAATAGCCTCTTTAAATCGTGTGTATAAGGGGCCAAGAAAAAGCTAAAAGATATGTACATGAAAGTGTTATCGCAGATTAACGGGCAGTAAGACCCCCGCTTCAAGGATTCGCGAATGCAAAGAAGAGTAAGTGGGGATCAACTGCCCGTAAATGCCCGATTAGTTCAACTAACCATCAGTGGGGGATGAAGAAAAACCCCCACTGATGGAAGTTTCACTTTATCAAAGAGCGGAGAACTTTAAAGAAAGAGGAGGGAGAAAGTGAAAGGAATTATAATCGCGGGAGGAAAAGGTATAAGACTTAGACCATTAACGAAAATGATATCAAAATCTTTGTTGCCGGTTTATGACAAGCCTATGATTTATTACCCGCTTTCTATTTTGATGCAAGCTGGAATTAATGAAATACTAATCATTACCACCCCTCAGGATAAGGGGCGGTTTATCAAGCTATTAGGAGATGGGTCACAAATAGGGATATCGTTGAGCTATGAAGTGGAGCCAGAACCGCAAGGAATTGGCCAAGCGTTTATCATCGGTGAAAAGTTTATCGGCAGTGGTCCGGTAGCCTTAATACTTGGTGACAATATTTTTTATGGCGAGGGAATGACTTCACTTTTGTATAGAGCATCTGAAAGAAAAGAAGGTGCTACAATCTTTAGTTATGTTGTTGATGCCCCAGAACGGTTTGGCGTTGTGAGTATTAGCCATGATGGGAGGGCTATTTCTCTTGAAGAGAAGCCTTTAATTTCTAAGTCAAATCATGCAGTAACAGGGTTATATTTCTATGATAATCAAGTGATAGAAATAGCAAAAAATCTTGAACGATCCGAACGAGGGGAATTAGAAATCACTGACATTAACAAGGTGTACCTAAATAAAGGTGAATTACATGTAGAGCAATTAGGTAATGGATTTTCCTGGATGGATACAGGTACCCATTTATCTTTAATCGAAGCAGCAAACTTTATTAAAGAAATAGAAAAACAAAAAAAAATAAAAATTGGATGCATTGAAGAGATTGCTTTCAAAAAAGGATTAATCACAAAAGAACAATTAATATTCCTAGCAGAGCCACTGCTGAAAACAGATTATGGACAGCATTTATTAAAAATAGCAAAAACCAAAGAATGCTTTCCATTAAAAAATAGAAAGGAGCAAGGATTTGATTCCATCCCATGATTTTTTAATCACACCCAAAAGTAATATGGTTATTTGTTGCTTAGGAACTGGTGAGGACCATGAGGCTGCCCTGAATATTATGAAACCTACCGTTACATATTACGGGAAGCTTCATAATATTGATACTTTGTTTTTTACCGAAAGTTTTTTGCCGAACAAGCTAGCTAAGAGAAATAAAGTTTTTTTACTTGCTAATCTATTAAAATATTACGAGATTGTGATGTGGATGGATTCAGATACAATCATCGTTAATCCCCAGGAAGATATTCGTCATGAACTAAATTCAGATCATGTCATGTACATGACTAGTTATTTTGGAAGGGATCCACTCTTTCCGAATTCAGGTGTGATTGTTGTAAAGCGGGATCCAAAATCAATGGAAATTCTAGAAAAGGTGTGGAATTATAGGCAACGGAAGAGGGGGTGGTGGGATCAGCAAGCGTTCTTGAATCTTTTAGGCTTCCATAACCATAATGTCAGAATAAGAGCCTATGATGGTCCAACCCAATATACGCCCCTAATTGGTCAATTAGATCTCAAATGGAATAGCAGACCTAATCGTAAAGATGTTGCTGAAAGTCCGGTGATCATGCACCATTGTGGTCTTAAGTGGCAGAAAAGATTAGAGAGAATGGAAAAAAGCTATAAACAATTTTTGAAAAATACAAAATAAAAATATTTCGTTATATACAAAACATAGACCAGCATTTCAACTGCTTCATACCTATTGGTAAAGTCAGTTCATCGCAGATTAACGGGCAGTAAGACCCCCACTAAAGGTTGCGAGAGAATTAAAGAAACCTAAGTGGGGGATCAACTGCCCGTAAAGGCCCATAAAATGAACACAGACTAAAAGCGCCACATCGTGTGGCAACGTCTGCGTGACCCACTTCCTGTGGGCCGCAACTAACCATCAGTGGGGGATGAAAGCCGACTAAGAACGCCACGTCCTGTGTCAACGTCGGCACTAGCACGTCCTGTGCGTCGGAAAACCCCCACTGATGGAAGTTTCACTTTATTGTATAAAGGTTGGTGATTCGAATCTAATGGAAAGAAAGGATAAATCAAGGAAAAAATTAGTGCGAAAGGAAATAAATGCTGATCGAAATATGGACCTGAATGATAGCGGATCAGACATCATGCTATCATTTTTTAGGACTGAAGTTCTTAAAGAGGAGTTAAACCAATATGAATCTGGAAAAAAAATAGCCCCCATTGATCAACTCATAGCTGATGCTGAAGAGGCTTTAACACAAGGCCCTTATTCAGTTATTGATAAAACGACGCTTCCGCCTAGTCATAATGCCAACGATTATTGGCATCCAGCTCCATATTGGTGGCCTAACCCAAAGACGAAGGATGGAATGCCTTATATTCGTCGAGATGGCAAACGGGTTCCCGGAACACGTATGTATGAACTGGAGAGTGAAAAGTATGATCGAACCCGTCTTCAGTATGTATTTGATGACTCTATTACTCTTGCATTAGCATGGTATTTCACAAAAGAAAAGAAATACGCAATGCATGGTGTGCGAATCCTGGAAAGATTCTTTATAAATCCCAAGACTCGAATGACACCTCACTTAAAATATGCTCAAGTTAGGCTAGGAAGAAACAATAACAAAGGTTCCCATTCTGGCATCATTGAAATGAAGGATATGTATTACTATCTTGATGCTATCCGGCTTTTCCATGCTGCGGGCTGTATGGATGAGGAAACATTAATCGATTTTAAAAAGTGGTTATCTAGCTATTTAGAATGGCTTGTCCATTCGGCTCAAGGGGAGAAGGAACAAAAATCAAGCAATAATCATGGCACATTTTATGATCTTCAAGTTGCAGCCATAGCAGAATTTCTAAATAATCGTTCACTATTATATAAAACATTAGCTCGTTCAAAGGCGAGAATTCGAGAGCAGTTTGCAAAGGATGGTTCACAGCCGAAAGAACTGAAGCGAAATACAACTGCCCACTATTGTTTTTTTAATTTCCAAGGGTGGATTTATCTCTGTGAAATTGCAAATCGCTGGGGAATGGATTTATGGTCTTATAAAGCTTCTAATGGCTCTAGTTTGATGAATGGAGCAAAATGGCTGCTGTCTCATTCAGGAAAGGAGTGGCCATATAAGCAGGCCGATGAGTTTGATTTAGAACGGTATTTCCCAATTTGGTTTTCTATCCCTCGACGCTCATTCAGGAAAGGAATGACTGATCAATTTCCGAACTCAAAATACAGTGTAAAACCAAGATTTTTCCCGTATGATGGGGTGCGTCCTTATTGGAATTTAGGACTAGGTGAATATAAGAAGAGGTAAGGAAAATGGATGAAAAGGAGGAAATTTATTTGCAAAAGGACAAGAAAAAAAAGAAAAAAACTGGCTCTTCTTCCCTTGTCAGAAAAGAGTTGAAAAGAATTGATAAATATTTTAAAGAGTTAGAGTTGAATGTCTCAGAAAAAACAAATGAAGAGAAAGATAAAAAAGAAATAGCATTTGCCATATCGCTTAAAAGCAGAACTCTCTCTCGTGATTGGGAACAGGTTCAGGCTAATTTATCCTATACACTGAAATCAATTCTGAGAAATACGGATCAAAACTTTCGTATTATTATTGCCGGCCATGAAAAACCCGATATAGATGAACTTCATCATAGCCATGTTACCTGGTTATCTGTCGATTTCCCACCACCGCCTCCCCCTGGAAGCGGTCCGGAATTTACTGAAGATAAAAAGCACAAACGCAGAGTGATAGGCGCATATTTAAGAAAGATTGGGTTTTCTGGGTACTTTATGCCCCTCGATGCCGATGACTGGATACACTATAGATTCGTAGAATTTATCCGCTCACAACCAATCTCCAATGCGTTTCTTATTAAGAAAGGGATAATGATTAATCAAAGTCTAGAAGAGATTTGGCTAAGAAACCGATTTTATATCGGATGCGGAAGCAGTGCATTGTATTATTTTTCAAACGAAGATTTTCCGAAAACTTCTAAGTTGGAAGATGCAGAAAGGAAGCTCTTTGGTTTGTCTATCATGAATCACCAAAAGGTTCCGCAAAACTTAGCAAATATTAATAAGGACTATAAAACCGTTCACTATCCATTGGTCACATATGTCCTTGGCCACGGCGACAATACGAGCGTATTAAAGGGGAAAAAAAGCAACCTCGTTTCTGCAAAAAAATATAAAGCCAAAGGAGAAAATCTTAAAAAATGGGTTTATCAATACTTCCGAGTTGACGTATAAAATTTTAGGAATTCCTAATAGAAAAAATCATTCTAATTCAAAGCTTCTTAATTCCTCTAAATCTATAAACGAATTCTACCAAAATCCACTTCTGTCCATTTCCATTAATTAATGACGCTCATATAAATATTTGAAGGCTATCAAATGAGGTGAAATTATGAGTAAAAATGTATTAATTATCGCCTCCCATCCTGATGATGAAATTTTAGGATGTGGAGGTACGATTAAAAAACTAATAGAAAATGGACATCAAGTCATAACGGTCATTACTGCTAAGGGTCGCAAGGAAGAAGAACTGAATATGCATAAGAATATTCTAAAGGCTAATCATTTGTTAGGGGTAAAGGAAGTAATCTTTCTACAATATCCTAATCTAGAAATGGAAACCATTCCACTTCATAAAATTACGAAAGAAATTGAAAAATTAATAGAAAAATATAAACCCGAAATGATTTTTACTCATCACTATGGAGATTTAAATCGAGATCATCAAATCACTTATCAGGCAGTTTTGACTGCTATTCGGCCAATTGCGGGGAAAAAACCAATTGAATTGATTTGTTTTGAAACCTTGTCTTCAAGCGAATGGACACAGCATACGAGTGATAAAACATTTAAACCTAATTATTTTGTGGATATTAGTGACACGATTGATCAAAAACAGCATGCACTCCTTGCATATGATGTCGAAATGAGGATGTTTCCGCATCCGCGTTCATATGAAGGAGTGGAATATTTAGCAAGGGTAAGAGGGATGACTGTTGGTTTCGAGTATGGAGAAGCCTTTGAAATCATCAGGAGAGTATGGAAATGAACTACTTTAGAAAAAAACATACTAATAGGAAGTTGAGGTGCTAAAAAGTTGGAAAAGCTTATCATTACTGCCGCCGTCACAGGAGGAGTTACATCAAGGAAAGACAACCCCAATCTGCCCATTACTCCAGATGAGATTGCTCAGGAGGTTTATGATTGTTGGAATGCAGGTGCATCGATTGCTCATATTCATGCACGGGAAAATGATGGGAGCCCGAGTCAGCGAGTAGAACTTTATCAGGAGATTGTCTCTAAAATTCGTGAACGTTGCGATATTATCATAAATTTAACAACTACTGGATGGGGGCAGAGCGGGAAAGAAGAAGACCGATGGAATCATCTCGTATCTAAACCAGAAATGTCTACCTTTACACCAGGCTCTATGAACCGCAAAGATAGCGTCATGATTAATCATCCTACATTTGTTCGTAAGCTTGCCGAAAAAACAAATGAAAATGGGGTAAAACCTGAAATTGAAATTTTTGACTTTGGAATGATTGATCAAGCTGTGAAATTAGCAAAGCAAGGATTTTTAAAAGCACCATTACACTTTCAGTTTGTTTTAGGTGTACCTGGTGGAATTCCTGCTAATTCGAAAAATTTTCTGCATCTAACAGAAAGTATTCCTCAAGGCAGTACATGGTCTATTGCAGCAGTCGGTAAAGACCAGTTGCCTATGAATCTACTTGGAATTATTTTGGGTGGTCATATTCGAACAGGGCTAGAAGACAATGTCTATTATAAATATCGGGAGCTGGCGAAAAGCAACGCTCAATTAGTACAAAGACTTGCTGCATATGCCTCTGAATTAAATAGAGAAATAGCAACGCCAACAGATGCTAGAAAAATATTAGGGCTGAAATAAGGGGAGTTCTGAATCATTATTATTTAACCTAGGGAGTGAGTATATGAATATCCATTTAAAACTCGATGATCTTCTTGATTTTTTAATAGAAAAAAAGCTTTATCATCCGGATATCATTGATAAAACCGCTAAAGGGACCGTAATAAAAGGCTTTTCCTCTATCTTTCATTCGAAACCTAATACCCTATCATGGATGAAAAACCAATCGTTTGACTGGTCAACCATTCAATCTTCTGTCGTTATTTGTGCAAGAAATGCTGTTTTACCTGAAAATACCGGCATCATATTTATTCCAGTAGAGAACCCGAGGGATACATTTGCTATTGTCATGAATAAATTTTATCCGCAAGATTCACTTTTTGGAATTTCTGAAACAGCGGTGATCGGAGAGAATTGTGAATTAGGAAATAATATTTATATAGGTCATCATGCTGTGATCGGAAATAATGTGAAAATAGGGGACAATACGCAAATACATCATAATGTGACGATTCATGATTCTACTTCTATTGGATCTAATTGTATTATTCATAGCGGAGTGGTAATTGGTGAAGATGGATTCGGCTATCACAACGATACGGATGGCTCCATCTTTAAATTACCGCATATTGCTGGAGTAATCATTGAAGATCATGTAGAGGTTGGCACTAACTCCTGCATTGTTAGAGGAAAATTAATAGATACAGTGATTAAAAATAACGTAAAGATAGGTAATTTATCGCATATTTCGCATGATGTATTTATTGATGAAAATGCAATAATTACACATCTGACACATATTGGAGGAAACACAAAAATTAATAGCCATAGCTGGATTGCTCCTGGAGTCGTTCTAAAGCAGGGGGTATCAATTGGCGAGAATGCACTTGTTGGTATGGGAGCAGCTGTCATTAGGGATGTCAATCCAAATGAAACCGTGGCTGGTGTACCAGCAAAACCCATCACCAGAAAAAGTCCAAACGCTTAATGAAAAGAAAGGTGAATTCAAGTGCTTGTTAGTATTATTCTAGCATCATATAACCGATATCCGTTTATTCTTTATAGCCTTTATGCTCTGGAGAATCAGAATTTTGATTTATCCAAAATGGAAGTTATTTTAGTCGATGATGCATCTTCAGACCAAACCCCATTCTTAAAATATTATGACCCCCCTTACGCATTTAAATATATACGAAATAAAAAAAATGCAGGTTTAGCTGCAACACGAAATAGAGGCCTTGAAAATGCGAAGGGGAGAGTCATCATTTTCTTAGATGCAGAAATGCTTGTAGATCCGAATTATGTAAGAAATAATTATCGCCATCACTTGAAAAATAAAAATTCTGTTGTCATAGGGGACAAAGTTAGAAGACTATATACTTTTATTTGTCCCGGGTTTAACGAGAGACAAATAAAAGAGGTTAATAGCCTTCTAATAAAGAGAGCTATTGTTAAAAAACGTCTATCCACAATGGTGGATAAAAACACAAAATTAGAGGATATCAGTCCCATTGTGAATCATTTAAAACACCCTCTTCAAATATTGGACAAAAGAGATATTCAACATTTTTCAAGCTTAAGGGCGTTTTCTACCCCAAAAAAAGATTTGACAAGGATATTATCCCAATTAGGACCTGATTTTGAAAAAAGTCCAATTGCATGGATGGCCTGTTTTGGAAATCTTTCTCTAAGAAAGAGTCTAGTAAAAAAAGTAGGAGGGTTTGATGCTGACTTTAAAAAATGGGGAGAAGAGGATAGGGATTTTGCGTATCGTCTGTATAAAGAAGGGGCTTTATTTATCGTTGATAAAGATTTAAAAAGATATCATCAAGAACATCTAGAATCGTCAAATAAAAAAAAGGAAGGCAAAACAAATAAGCTCCTTTTACAAAAAAAGCATCCTGAATTAAATGTTTCAATTAGAGCATTAAAATATATTCAAAAACTAGATTACGACTTTTTAAATAAAATTGTCCAGGAAGATCATACTCTTTTCAGTGATTTTCCTGGGCAGTTTGAAGAGTTTAAACGTGCAATTGTCTTAATGCTTCAACAAATTTACATTCTAAAATCGGAAAATAAGAAGGTGAAAAATGTATTGAAACATTCAGGGATTCAAAATAATCCCCTGAAAAGAGAGCAAATATTTAAGGAACGAGATCAAGTCGAATCATTAGGTAAGTATCCAAATTTAATTAAATTGTTTGACATCCTTACCAATAAATAACGAAAGCAAGGTTATTTCCATCCATCTTTCCCGTTGGATATGAATAAAGGAAGGGGTGTGATTATGGAAGTTAGTATTATCATGCCGTCGTATAACCGCTATCCCCTTAATCTTTTGAGTCTTCATTCGTTAGAAAATCAGACATTTGATTTATCCAAAATGGAAGTCATTTTGATTGATGATGCATCGACAGATCAAACTGAAGACTTAAAAAATTATCGACCTCCTTACCGATTTATTTATATTAAAACAAGGCGAAACATAGGGATTGCGGCGGCAAGAAACCTAGGAGTAAAAATGTCAAAAGGAAAAGTAATTGTTTTTTTAGACGCTGAAATGATTGTTGATCCTAATTATATTCGTAATCGCTACCGCCATCATTTGAAAAGCGAGAATGCTGTGGTAATAGGGGGAAAACCTACCGGGAAACTTTACACCTGTCTTTTTCCTGAGTTTGGGAAGAAACAAATGAAGGATATTGCCCGATTAATAAGAAAAAGACCTGTGGTAAAGGAAAGGATCGAAAAAAGTATTAACAAAAAGGTAATAAGTGAAATGATAGGGTCAACAATAAAAACGTTCATGCGTCCGATTCAATTGCTTAGTAAAGAGGACATCTACAGCTTCCGAAAATTAAAGCCATTTACTGTAAAAAGAAGTTATAACGAGTATGATTTATTAACGTATTTAGATCATAATTTGGAAAAAAGTCCCCTTGTATGGCTGGCTTGTTTAGGGAACCTGTCGATAAGGAGATCTTTTTTTGACAGGGTCAGAGGTTATGAAGAGGCTTTTAAGGGCTGGGGCCCAGAAGATGCTGAATTTGCTTATAGGCTTTATAAAGCTGATGCAAATTTTGTTGTAGAACCATCCTTAATTCGATATCATCAAGAACATCCAAAACATAAGATATTATCTGATGAAGGTGACAGGAATTGGCTCATCTTTCAAGAAAAGCATCCATATCTCGAGGTTTGCGTTCGAGCTATTGGTTTGATTGAGAAGAAGGATTATAAATTTATGGAAAACATCATAGAAGAATCCCTATCTCTTAAAAAGGAATATCATAATCAATATAAAAAATTTCAAGACTCTTTAATTTTGCTCTTAAAGGAAATTCGAATTTTAAAGTCAAGAAAAAAAACAATCCGTCATCTCATGCAAAGTTCTGGAATTGAAGCAGATGCCATGAAGAAAAAACAGATTTTTAAAGAACGAAATGAAATAGAGTCGTATGGAAAATATAAGAATTTGATTAAATTATTTGATCTCCTTACTAATAAATGATACGAACCACTAGGATGTTTTTGGAAACTCCTAACTTTTCAATTACCTATCGTATGCTTTTTTCAATAAGGAAAGGAGTATTTTTTTATGGAAGTTAGTGTTATTTTACCATCGTATAACCGGTATCCTCTTAATCTTTTGAGCCTTTATGCGTTAGAAAATCAGACATTTGATTTATCCGAAATGGAAGTCATTTTGATAGATGATGCATCAACTGATCAAACTGAAGACTTGAAAGAATATCAAGCCCCTTTCCAATTTATATATTTAAAAACAACGCAAAACATAGGGCTTGCAGCGGCAAGAAATCTAGGAGTAAAAATGTCAAATGGGAAAGTGGTTGTTTTTTTAGACGCTGAAATGATTGTTGACCCAAATTACATTCATAATCGCTACCGTCATCATTTGGATAAAGAGAATGTTGTGGTAATCGGAGGGAAACGCAGCGGGAAGCTTTATACTTATCTTTTTCCTAAGTATGGGAAGAAACAAATTAATGAATTAACCCATTTAGTAAGTACGAAATCTGTTGTAAAGAAACGAATAGAAAAAAGTATAAAAAAAAAGGTAGATAGTAAGAAGGTACGGGCAATCATAAAAAAGTTAAAGCACCCCGTTCAGTTGCTTAATAAAGAAGATATCAACAACTTTCAGCAACTAGATTTATTTACTGTGAAAAAAGATGATGAATTATTAGCCTATTTATGTGGCGATTTGGACACAAGTCCCCTTGCATGGTGGGCCTGTTTAGGGAATCTGTCAATGACAAGATCTTTTTTTGATAGTTTGGAAGGCTATGAGGAGGCCTTTAGAGGATGGGGCCCAGAAGATGCTGAATTTGCTTATAGGCTTTATAAAGCTGGTGCCAAGTTTGTGTCTGAACCAGCTCTCATTCGATATCATCAGGAACATGAAAAACATAAGTCTTTATCTGAAGAAGATGATAGGAATTGGCTTCTCTTTATGGAAAAGCATCCTGATCTCAGTGTTTGCATTCGAGATTTATCTTTCATCATTATGAAAATGGATTATGCATTTATGGACAACATCTTGAGAGAGAGCTTAACCCTCAAAGAAGAATATAATGGTAAATACAAAAAATTCGAACACTCTTTAATCATGTTGTTCAAAGAAATCCGAATTTTAAAGTCACAAAATAAGCCAATCAGTCATTTAATGCAAAGCTCTGGAATTGAAACAGATGCTATAACGAAACAACTCATCTTTGAAGAACGAGATGAAATAGAGTCCTATGGGAAGTATATGAATTTAATTGAACTATTTGATCTGCTTACAAAAATATAATAAAAAGGCTGACTAATCAATTACTAATCTACTGGTTTTTAATTGAGAAAGGAGTACTTTTTTAGATTGAATTGAATCTGATAAAAGTCTGAAAGAGCGCATATTGTTTCAGCGAAATACGATAAAGGATTACGGCAAATATAATCATTTAATTAGGTTATTTGATAGATTGATAAAAATATAGCTAAAAAACCCTAGTTAAGTAAAAAAGGTGATCATTTCATTTAAAGTGCTCATCTTTTATTATTCTCAGGCAGTGCTCCAATTCACCTCTTTCCTGCTGGATGAATAAATTAAGAAAGGGCTTAAAAAGAAAGAGCAAGGGACGAAAAAACATGAAGACAATTGTTTTTATAGGAAGCCACAAGTCAGGCACAAGTCGAGAAGCGATACAAATTGCTGATCAAATGGGTTACTTTACAGTTTTAATTACTAATAACAGGAAATTTATTGATCAAAGAGAAGAATTTCAAGATGTCCATCAAATGATATTTATGAAAGAAATTCACGACATAGAAAAACTAAAAGAAAGCTTTCAATTATTACAGGACCAAGGGAAAAATATAAAGGCTTGCATAAGTCTTATAGATCCATATGTACATCTTGCCTCAATCCTATCAAAAGAGATGGGGTTTGTTCATCTTTCAACAAAAGCTTTATACAAAATGGAAGACAAGACTCGATTCAGACATGCACTGCAGAAGCTCGATGTGAATCCATTCTATTCGGTTATGAATCCAAATGATTCTGTTCATGAAATGATAAATCAAATTGAAAGCTTTTTGCCACTCATCTTGAAATATCCTCTATCCAATGGTTCAAAGGATGTAATATTCGTGAAATCAAAGGAAGCTCTTCCTAAAGGAATTGAAATGTTAAAAACCAAATTTCCTCATTTGCCTATTTTAATAGAAGAATATTTAGACGGTCCCCAATATTTAATCGAGGTAATCGTTTGCCATGGGGATATTCATCTCATTGGAGTTGTGGAGCAAGAATTCTCACAAAAGGATACCTTTATTGTGACTGGATATAGCTTTCCCGCTGAAATGGATGAGTTCCTTTACAATAAACTAGAAATGACGGTCAAATCGATTATAAATAAATTAGAAATGTATCATGGGTCTTGTCATCTGGAGATGAGAAATGTAAAAGGTGAATGGAAATTAGTTGAGATCAATCCAAGAATGTCAGGAGGAGCGATGAATAGAATTATTCTTGAAGGAACTGGAGTGAATATCGTTCAAGAAATTATTAAAATGAACTTAGGGGAGGAACCTATTTTGAAGGGCGCGTTGTCAAATCATGTATTTGCACATTTTTTAACGGTAAGTTCCAGAGGGAAGCTGATAAAAGTTACAGGGAAGAATCGTGCTCTATCTTATGATGGTGTAAAGGAAGTTTATATAAAACCACGTAAAGGTCAAATCTTAACTGCCCCGTATTCAATGGGAGATCGCTATGCCTATGTGATTGCCTCCTCTGATTCTAAAGAGGAAGCAAAACGAATTGCAACGACAGCTGCTAAGGAAATAAAATTTTATATGGAACCTCTTTAAGGAATTTTGGCTATGGTATTAATCGGAATGTTGCATTATAAGAAGAGGCCGGATGATGTGAAAATTGCCTATGCATGTGCTGCAGTCGCAAAAATGGAAGGCTTCCATTTCTTTTATTTTTCTTATCAGTGCGTTCAATTTGATAGCCAAAAGATAAATGGCTGGATTTACGAAAAAGGAAATTGGATTCAAAAAGAAATGGATTTTCCAAATGTAATTATTAATAATAGCAGTCCTAAAAGCATTAAGCAAAAAGAAATCTATAGTCGTTTAAAAAAGATGATTCCATTTACGAGTCACACAGTAGGGAACAAAATGAAGGTTTATAAAAAAATATTACGGGATGGGGAGTTTGCAGATTATTTAATCCCGACCTTCCCTTTGGAAAGTACAGAAAAGACCATTGAATTATTAGAAAAGGCAAAAACAATCGTCATCAAGCCTTATTCCGGTAATCATGGAAAAAAAGTCATTTTTATTCAAGGGGATGCTTTAAAAGGCTTTACCATAATAAATGGTGATCATAAAGATTTGTTGGATAGTAAATCATTTGATTTATTAATTGAAGAGTTAAAACATGAACAAAAGTATTTAACTCAGCCATTTATTGAGTGTAAAACAAAAACTGGACTAACTTATGATTTTCGACTTCATGTCCAAAAAAATGGCTCGGGGAATTGGGATATTAATCTTATCTATCCACGGATAAGCGGAAGTGCCAAACTGATAAGCAATATTAGCAGCGGTGGATACCGAGGAGATCTTGACCGTTTTCTTAAAGATGAGTTTGGAAATGAATATTTCAATAAACAAAGGCTGCTTGAAAAATTCGCCATTGCCTTTGCCAGTCATTTTGAATCCTTGTATAATCATTCCTTTGATGAACTTGGGATAGATGTAGGAATGGATGAAAATGGAAAAATATGGATTTTTGAAGTAAACTGGAGACCAGGATCCAAGCATAGAGAATTTGATGTTGCAAAAAGAATCGTCCATTACGCGCATTATATGGCAAAAGATAAGGGCTAAAGTCTAATTTAATCAACTGCCTACACAAAAGCTCCCTCATTTTTATATCATGAATGTAGATGATTAGACAGATGGAGGGAGTGGCTTATGGAAAGAAACGAAAGCTCAATAAATAAGGAAAATTGTATTGGTGATGCGTTACTTGAAATAATAAACTTACAGAATCTTTTATCGAACATCTCAACTCCTTATCTCGGTAGTTTACTTGGCAGGCTCTTTAAAGTAGACACAATTCCATTCATGCTCTTTACAAAAAAGGGGATTCATCATGTTAGCAGCCATTTTATTAATATTGATTCAATAGGACAAGAGTGTTTCACAACCAGTTTTTTTGGAGTTAATTCGTATGAAAAAGGAACTCACTGTGCCAATATTACTTTACTTCGCCCATTTGACATAAATAATAGGCCTGTAACAGATTTATGTGAAGTTTATCGATTAGAAAAAACACCCGTTTGCACCGATATAGATCTATCTTGTATTTGTGGATTACAATGCTTAGATACAGATCTATTAATGAGAAAAATCATCATCGAGCCAAAATGGTAATGAAGCATCCAGATAATGGGTGCTTTTTGTTTTTTTAAGATGGATTATAACACAGGCATGAAACTAAAAAATACATAGGATAGGATACAACTGCTTTTTAGCTAACAGGAAAGTTTAAGTCTATTAACATTCTAAAGTAAAGTGTGTGTTCATTTAAATATCTGCTAATAAGATCGCATAAAGAAAACTCGCCGATTGGCGAGCCTTGGAAAGGCGAAGACAGAGGCGTAGTTGCACTTATCGCGCTCATACATGCCACGTCCTGTGGCATTCGCCCGACTAGGGCATCCTCGTAAAAGCTATCGCTTTTCCTTCGTGCGATGTTAATCGCTATCGAAGCCTTCCTTGTCCTGTCCGTCGTACTTAATTCCTAAAATTGGCAACTACGTCGGATCATCTTCTGCGTTGACAATTTATACTTTCTTAACGTGTAAGAAAAACTAAGGCATTCGCCAAAAAGGACTAGCGAACGCCAAGTTTTTCTAATTTTTTGTACCCGTAAATTCTAAAAATATTCATAAAAAATATGGAAATCTGGTTGATGGTCTTTATTACGAATCTAAAGGAGTGCTGTGAAATATGGAAAATCCAAAGATAAAAAGGAGTAAATGGGCCTTAAAAAATATTTTAGAAGAGCATGATCAGTTCCGTCAATATATCCCTGAAACAAGGTTATTTAGTAGCCATGATTTAGCTGAGATGCTTGAAATGTATAAGATGGTTTATATAAAGCCAGATAATTGGTCATGGGGAAGGGGTGTTATGAGAGTAGAGAAAATAATAACGAAAAGTGGTAAATGTAAATTTCGATACCAAAGCAAAAAAGAATCCTTTACCTTTCGTTCCTACACAGAATTATTCGATGCTATTGAAAGATCAATCAACAAAAAAATGAAGAAACGGAAAAATCATACCTACATTATCCAAAGAGGCATTCATTTATTAAAATACAATGAAGCCATATTTGATTTTCGTTTAATGGTACAGCTATCTCCGAAAAATAAATATGAATCTACCGGTATATTAGGCAGATTAGCAGATCCGAAATATATTGTAACGAATTTTCATAGTAAAGGAACACCCTATCCAGTTGAATTTTTGCTAAAACCTCATATGAAAAAAAAGGATATAAAAGAATTGAAAAAAAAATTGTACATTCTAGGTGAGGAAATTGCTCTTTTGTTTAATCGAAAGGCAATCGGATTAGATATCGGCATAGATGAAAATATGAATATCTGGATTATCGAAATAAATTTGAAGCCAGATCCTTTTGTGTTTAAAGAAATTGACGATGAAAAGATGATCAATAAAATCATGCAATATCGATTTTATTGGAAAAATGAAAAGAAATCTAAAAAAAGGGACAAATAAGCCCTAATCATATTTAGTTTTTAAATTGCAAAAGCCGGGGATTTTTTCCCCGGCTTTTGTAGTTGCTTTATAAGCAGATAAATATCTAATGAATAGATTAACGTTTCTACTCCATTATATATTGTAATACTCATATCCTATTTCTTTCATTTTGGATTTTTCCAAAATGTTTCTACCGTCAAAAATGACAGGTGACTTCATGATTGATTTATGTTTTTCCCATTCTGTGATCCGAAATTCTTCCCATTCAGTACAAATAATCACAGCATCACAATTTCTTAACGTATTTTCAATATTATTTTGTTGAATGACCCTCTGATTTCCAATTTTCGCTTTAGGATCATAGCAGGTAACATTTGCTTGCTCAGCTAGTAGTCTGTCGATAATTCGAAATGCTGGGGATTCCCTTGTATCGTCAGTATTTGCTTTAAAAGAGATACCTAAGATAGCAATATTTTTCCCCTTTAATTTCCCAAGCTTGCTTTTCACCATATGAATAAAATGAATAGGCTGTGTCTCGTTTACCTCTTTTGCAGCTTCCAAAATGGTCAAACGGTGGTTTGATTTTTTTGCGGTGTATAAAAGGGCACTTACATCTTTCGGAAAACAAGATCCTCCAAATCCAATCCCTGCCTTTAAAAAACTATTCCCAATTCTTTTGTCATACCCGATTCCTTCAGCTATACCATCTATATGAATATCTAATGTTTTACATAATCGGGCCAGTTCATTTATATAAGAGATCTTTAATGCAAGGAAAGCATTGGCTGCATACTTGATTAGCTCAGAGGATTTAGAATCCGTTTCTACAATGGGGCAGTGGAAATTCTTATATAATTCTTTCATTATATCTCTTGCTTTTTTACTTTCAGAGCCAATCACAATTCTATCTGGATTTAAAGCGTCATGTAATGCTGAACCCTCTCGTAAGAACTCGGGATTTGATACAACATCGAATGGAATCAAAGCTTCCTGTTTTTCTTTAATCCAAGTCGTCACTAATTCGGCTGTTCCAACTGGTACTGTACTTTTATTGACGATGACTTTATATTTATCCATATATTTTCCAATTGATTCGGTGACGTTTTTTACATACCTTAGGTCGGCACTCCCATCTTCTCCTTGAGGGGTCCCAACACAAATAAAGATAATATCATTATCTTTTATGGCATTTTCTATATCCGATGTAAACGTAATATTTCTTTTCTGAAGATGTTTTGACAGCAACTCATCTAACCCTGGTTCGTAGAAATAAATCTTTCCAGATTGTAAGGATTTAAGCTTTTGTTCATCAATATCAAGGCCAGTAACTTGGTGACCCATTTCACAAAAAACAAGGCCTGTGGTTGTACCAACATAGCCGGTACCTACTATTAATATGTTCATAGATGTTCTCCCCCTGGTGAATAACACGGCAGTTTTCCAATTAGTACAATTTATTCAGCCAGCCTTTCAGATGTATGGACAAATACCAAAAAGGGCGATAAATAGGTGTTTTTGGAAAGGGGGCATAATCATTTATCGCAGATTAACGGGCAGTAAGACCCCCACTTCAAAGTTGCGAGAGAATCAAAGAAACCTAAGTGGGGGATCAACTGCCCGTAAAGGCCCGATTGGTTCAACTAACCATCAGTGGGAGATGAAAGCCGACTAAGAACGCCACGTCCTGTGGCAACGTCGGCACTAGCACGTCCTGTGCGTCGAAAAACCCCCATTGATGGAAGTTTCACTTTATGTGTGAAGAGGGCACCACTAGTCGAGTTTTCGACTTAGAGATGCCCCCTTAGACTGTTCATTTAACACTATGTTTTATTATGAAATTTGCTCTTCAGCTTCAGCCTGATGCAATTGTTTTTTACTTTTTCCATGTGTCAAAATTAAAATCGAAGGCAGGAAAATTCCTCTTATCAAGAACGTATCTAGTAAAATCCCCATAGCCATTATGAAGCCGAATAGGAAGAGTTCTTGTAATGGCTGTGTCATTAAGACGGCAAAAGTAGCTGCAAGGATTAATCCTGCTGATGAAATCACGCCACCCGTAACAGCAACTCCTTTTCCAACGGCTTCTTTCCAAGGAAGCTTAGTGGCTTCTTCTCTAATACGCGACACGAGCATGATGTTATAGTCAATGCCAAGGGCAACCATAAAGACAAAGGTATACACAGGCAAGCGATAGCTAATGGTGTCATAGCCCATAAGATGTTTGAAAATCCACCATCCAAAGCCGAGCGTGGAAAAATAAGATAAAAGGATCGTTGACATCATGATAATCGGCATGAGTATTGATCGTGTTTGGAAACCTAGAATCACAGTTAGCAGCACGGTGACAAGGGAGAACAAGACAATCATGTCACGATCGTTCATATGTTTTACATCTAGCTGCTGAGCGGATTGCCCAGCAAAGTGAAGATTAACTTCACTTGTAGAAAATCCGCTGTCTTTGAGCAATTGCTCCTCTGAATCACGGAGCTTCTGAACAGTGTCCAAGGCTTCCTTTTCATATGGATTGCTGTTCAATATTACTTGCAGTCTAACCGTTTGATTGGATTCTGATAAATAGTTACGTGGAAGCATCCGCGTATCCTTCATCGCTTCATCAGAAATCATCGGGGTGACAGATGCAACGCCACTTTGGCCTGCTAATTTCTGTGTAAGATCATTTACTTGATGGAAGAACTCTTCATTTATCTCAAATTCTTTGTCAGATTTTAATAGCACAGTTACAGGTGCTAATTGCCCTGCAGGATAATTTTCTTCGAGAAGCTCGAAGCCTTGGCGAGAGGGCATGTCTTCTGGGAATGATTTCAATAAATTAAATGAATATTGTATGGATGAAAAATTAAAGACACCAATAAGTAAGACAATAAGCAAGATGCTCCCTAATAATGCTGGTTTCCTCATTACTTGGTTGCTTATCTTAAACCATATTCCTTTTTTCGTTTTGCTTTCCTTCTCAACCTTTGGTACAAACGGCCAAAACGCTTTTCGACCCATTAAGGCAAAAATACTCGGGATGAGCGTCAAACCTGCTACTAAAATAACCACTACAGCCACAGAAAAGACTGGAGCAAAACTATTGTATGGCTTAAATACAGTTACAAATAATGTAAGCATCGCTAGTAGAATGGTTCCGCCACTGAATACAATTGGTTCGGAAACATGATGCATGGCTTCTTGCATGGAAGCATACTTAGATTCGTGTTTCTTTAATTCCTCGCGATAACGTGAAAAAACAAACAGGCTATAATCGGTTAAAACGGCAAACAATAAAATCAGCATGATAGAAACAGCCGAGCTATCGATTGTAAACCAATCATATTTTCCAGCTAATCCTAATATCCGGTCGACTATTCCATATACGATACCTGCAATAATCAATGGGGTAATGGCAAGCAATGGAGAACGATAAATGACGATTAAAGTGATAAAAATCAAAACAACTGTTGCTACCATTAAAATGATATCAGAACTTTTGAATAAAGAGATTGTGTCAGCTGAGATTCCGGCTGGACCTGTGATTTCAAATTTCATTCCATCCATGCCGATGTCTTTTACTTTATCCCTAATTTGATCCATTATTTTAAGAACTTCGCCAGATTCAAGATTAGGATCTAATAAAAAATTGATTAGAAGTGTTGATCCATCCTCAGAATACATTTGCTTTTGAACAGGAGGAGGAAGCGCATGAAAAGGAAGAGCACTTAAAATATTATCAGGCTTTTTATCAGAAGAAAGCCATTCGCTCAGTTCATTGATTTTTTCTTTATCTTGGTCAGTAATGCCGCCTTCACGATTAAAAACAAGGAGTGCAGGCAGTCCGTCAGTAGAAGGAAATTGTTCCTTCATTATTTGATTTGAAATTTCGGAAGGTGTATTCTCATTCACGCTTCCTTCTCCACTATTAACTTTATAATCTTTAGCTGATGGAGCGATCACGCTCAATAGAACTACCGCTAATACCCATGCTAGGATAACAAATTTAGCTCCTTTTGAACTGCTCGCAAATTTTACTATTTTTCGAAATGGCTTAAGCATTTAATCTCAGCTCCTTTGTAACTTTTTGAATTTATTGTAAAAATAGAATATGAACGGAGAATGAATGAGGTATTTCATTAAAAACTAAATTTTTTGAAATTGGTTATTTTAAAAGGAAAAAGCGAACAGAAGTATTAATCAAACGATTGATTAAGGAGAAAAGCGAACGGAAGTATCAATCAAACGATTGATTAAGAGGAAAAAGCGAACAGAAGAATTAATCAAACGATTGATTAAGAGGAAATAGCGAACAGAAGTATCAATCAAACGATTGATTAAGAGGAAAAAAGCGAACAAAGGTATTAGTCAAACGATTGATTAATTTGACAGTCTATAGAGATTTGGATAAAATGAATGAAAGTCAGTCATTGTTTTCGAGAGGAAGTGGATCATGAATAAAAAAGAAAAAATTGTTCATGCAGCCATTGAGGTTTTTAAGGAAAAAGGCATTGAAAAGACGAAGATTTCGGATATTGTGAAATTGGCTGGAATTGCGCAAGGAACCTTCTATTTGTATTTTCCGTCTAAATTGTCTGTTATGCCGGCAATAGCAGAAGTAATGGTTGAAAAAGAAATGGCAGCGGTAAAAGCTCAAGTAGATGAAAGTGCATCTTTTTCAACACAGCTTACACAGGTGGTTGACGCCATTTTTTCTTTTACCAGTGATTATCGGGAACTTCAGGCTCTTGTATATGCAGGACTTGCTTCAACTGAGCATATAAAAGAATGGGAAACCGTTTATCAGCCTTTTTATTCGTGGATCAGCCAGTTTTTACAAGAAGCAAAGATTTCAGGTGTTATTCGTCATTCCATTAATGTTGAACGCACTTCTAAGCTATTCATTGGTCTTGTTGAATCAGCGGCAGAGCAAATATATTTATATGATTCCAAGCAAGATGGGAATGCGGATACTCAAAAATTAGAAGTGATGGATTTCTTAAAGCGTGGGCTTGGGATTAGGGAATAAGAGCCTTTATTAAGGAAAAAAATGAAAATTTTTATTCGACTTGCTTAGAAAGGCATCTTTAAGTAGGTCGAAATTATTTTTTATTTAAAAAATGAATGAAAGTCAGTCATCTTAGAGGAGGATACTATGAAAGATAAAGCTTGGTTTTATGTTTTTCTAACGTGTTTTTTTGAGTTAATTTGGGTGTATGGATTTAATGTCGCAAATAGCTGGTGGCATTGGGTGATTATTATCGGAATTATCCTTATTGATTTTCACTTTCTTCCTAAAGCATGTGAAAACCTTCCTACTGGAACGGTATATGCTGTTTTTGCTGGGGTTGGTACAATCGGAACAGTGCTAATGGATGTATTCCTTTTCGGAGAAAGCTTTAGCTTGGGGAAAGTTTTGTTTATAGTCATTTTAATTGTTGGCGTAATTGGGTTAAATATTGCTGATAACAAAGAAGAAAAGGAGGCCGTTTAATATGGGCTGGTTACTGGTTTTAATTGCTGCTGCTAGTGAAATTGCTGGTGCGATTGGTTTGAAATTGTACAGTCAGCAAAAATCGCTAAAAAACGGCCTTCTATATATAGGTGGATTTGGTGCCTCATTTGTTTTTTTATATGCATCCTTCAATTATTTGCAGGTCAGTATCGCCTATGCAGTTTGGATTGGTATCGGTACAGCAGGTGCAGTTTTATTAAACATGCTTCTTTTTGGCGAATCCAAAAACAGGGGTCGAATTATAAGTTTGGGATTAATTATTATTGGCGTAGTAGGTTTGAAGGCTTTGTCGTAGAATTCCTTTCTTATTTGAACAGAATACATCTTGATAAGATACTATTTTTCTAATATCACATAATGGTAAAATATAACTTAAATGACCTTCAAGATGTATTTCGTTCAAATGTAAGGAGGAACTACTATTTTTCCCTTTTTAATTCGATTTTTTCTTTATATAAGTTTATGGGTTGGATTGTTTATATCTCCTGAACAATTAGCTAATAAGGAATTATCCTTGTTATTATTGCTTTGTGCAAGTTCGATTATTCTCTTTTTTCTTATTCCTATCTATAAAACTAGTTTGGTTCTCTTTTCATCGATGCTCACCCTTGTATTTTTTTCTATTATTTTTGTGGACATAAAGAGTTTGTATTATGGAGAATTGCTCTATCTATACATAGCTATAGAAGCGGCATTTTTTGTTCAACGACATTCCTTTTACATCATACTTGGTGTATATACGATTTTTTCAGTTATCACTCTTTTTATTCATGATAGCTTGACGATTGAATCGGTTCTGGCAGTTGGCTTCATGAGTGCTCTTCTTTATTTGTTATGGAGGAAAATTGGAGAGCGCGCGGAATTATTTTTTGTACATAATGAGGTTATTTTAGAATATCGACAGCTTAAGAGGAAGGCTCTTGAAAATGAAAGTATGGCTCGGTTGGAAGAACGGACTCGGATTTCGCGTGAGATTCATGATTCAGTTGGTCATAAATTAACAGCGGTGCTAATGCAGCTTGAAATGATGTCAATGGAGGTTAATGATCCGCGGTTAGTAACCATTAAGAAAGAGGTGCGCGATAGTTTAGAAGAAATAAGACTAGCTGTTCGTACATTGAACCAAGACGAAGCGGCAGGACTTACTTCCGTCCTCCAGCTTATTCGAAAGCTTGAAACGGAGAGTCATATTTCTATTAACTTCACAACGAAACATGGCATTTTGTCTGCAAAGCTATCAAATGATCAAAGTATTGTTTTATACCGTGTGCTTCAAGAAGCGCTTACGAATGCAATGCGTTATGCTGCTTCACGTGAGGTCATGGTTACTCTTGGAAGAACGGCTGTTGGTCATTTTCATATAAATATTCAAAATCGCATTAATAACGCTCAACCTTTTCAGCCGGGGTTTGGCTTGCAAAATATGAGAGAGCGGCTGGATGAAATCGGGGGTAGCGTGCAGGCATATCAAACGGAGGGGTTTTTTATTGTTGATGCATCTTTTCCATTGAAGGGAGATGGCTTATAAATGAAAAAAATTCTGCTAGTAGAAGATCAGGTTATTGTTCGCCAAGGGATAAAAATGATGATTGAGCAGGAAAAAAGCTTACAGGTAGTGGCAGAAGCTGGAGATGGAATGGAAGCTATATCGAAAATGGAACTTCATGCTATTGACTGTGTTGTGATGGATATACGGATGCCGGTCATGAATGGAATTGAAGCTGCACGCATCATGAAACAGAGATGGCCTCATGTAAAAATTTTAATGCTGACCACCTTTAATGATGATGAGTATGCCCTTCAGTCTTTAAAAGATGGGGTCAATGGATTTTTGTTAAAAACGGCGGAGCGTGAAGAATTGATTAAGGCGATTTTAAGCTGCATAGATGGAGGTATGCCACTCAATCAAGAAGTAACAGCAAAGGTTATGCCGCGATTGCTTTTACAAAAAAAGAAGGAAGCAGCGGATATTCCTTTAACACCAAGAGAATTAGCGATAGCCCGATGTGTCGGTAATGAGATGACGAATAAGGAAATTGCAGATGAATTGCATTTATCGATTGGAACAGTAAAAAATCATATTACCGCCATTTTACAAAAACTTGAATTGCGTGACCGTACACAGCTGGCAATCTTTGCAGTGAAGAATGATTTATCTGAATAAGATACTGGCGGAATGATTAAAGGAAAGTTTGTATATCGTTTATTTAGGAAGAGTCTTTTGAAGTATTTTACTTTGGAGGGCTTTTTTTAGTGGCAAAATCACTTTATGCGAAAATGGTAACACAAGTTATTAAATAGACCATTTCAAAGCAAAAGTCTACATCAAGTGTTCATAAAGGAAAATAAATAGACCACTTCAAATCAAAAAATCGTATCAAGTGGTCATAAAAGCAATTAAATAGGCCATTCCAAAGCGGAAAATCGCATCAAGTGGTCATAAAAGCAATTAAATAGACCACTTCAAAGCGGAAAATCGCATCAAATGGTCATAAAAGCAATTAAATAGACCACTCCAAATCAAATAATCGCATCAAGTGGTCATAAAAGCGATTAAATAGACCACTTCAAATCAGAAAATCGCATCAAGTGGTCATTAAAGCCATGAAATAGACCATTCCAAATCAGAAAATCGCATCAAGTGGTCATAAAAGACATGAAATAGACCATTCCAAAGCAGAAAATTGCATTAAGTGGTCATAAAAGCCATGAAATAGACCATTCCAAAACACAAACCCGCATCAAGTGGTTTATAAGCTTAGGCTAAGCAACTACCTCACATAGTGCTCTTCAAAGCTCACTTAAATGATAATGACTGAGGTCATGGTTAGGAGAATCATTTTGTGACGGAGGTGAGTGGGAAAGGGAATGCCTTTAGAATAAGATGAAGTTACTGAAAGGGGGAATAACAATGCTTGAAGCGATTGATATTACAAAACAATTTAAGAAAAAGAAAGTTGTTGATGGGCTGAACATGTATATCGAGAGTGGGGAGACGGTTGGGCTATTAGGTCCGAATGGGGCAGGAAAGTCGACGACCATTTCGATGATTTCATCGCTCGTTCCTCCAACTTCTGGTGATGTGCGGTTTCACAAGCAAAGTATTTTGAAGAATCCGCAGGAGCTTCGCCGTGTGCTCGGAGTCGTGCCACAGGAAATAGCTTTATACAATGATTTAACCGCAAAGGAAAATTTGCTTTTTTTTGGCCGAATACATCATATGTCAGGTAAGCAGCTTCAGAAAAAGGTGGATGAAGTGCTGGAGTTAATTGGCCTATCTGAACAAAAAAAGGTGATCACGAAGCATTTTTCTGGAGGAATGAAGCGCAGATTGAATATTGGTGCGAGCTTAATGCATGACCCTGAAATGATCATTATGGATGAACCGACGGTAGGAATCGATCCCCAGTCCCGTAATCATATTTTAGAAACAGTGAAGCGGTTAAATCAAGAGATTGGGATGTCCATTCTGTATACGAGTCACTATATGGAAGAGGTCGAATTCATATGTGATCGTATTTATATTATGGATCAAGGTCGAATCATTGCTGCAGGGACAAAGGATGAAATCAAAAGCATTCTATCAGCGGAAAAAACGCTAATCATCAAAGTTGAACAGCCAAATGAAAAATTTGTCCAAAGTATCAGGCAGGAAGCGATCGTGAAGGAAGTCCAAAGCTCTGGAAATATGATTACTATTGTCATTCCTAAAGAAGTAAACCTGTTTGCTCGTCTTTTTCAGTTAGCAGAAGGGACGGAAACGACGATCCAGTCCATTGAGGCACAAACCCCAACCCTTGAAGATGTATTTTTGCATCTTACTGGTCGGGCGCTACGGAATTAGGGGGGGATTGTTGTGTTTACCGCTTTCTTGAAAAAGCAGTTACTCGTTTTTATACGAAACCCTGAGGTAATCATCACTCAACTTGTCATGCCTCTGGTGCTTATTACGATTTTGGGATTTGCATTAGGAGGATTGTTTGAGGGAGAGAAGTCGCCAATTGAAGTGAAGGTGGCTTATGTTTCTCATGGAAACGAAGAGGATGACACAGAGGAATTTAAAACCTTCCTGCAAAAAAGTCGGCTAGCTCCTGAAGCCATCGCAGGGATTGAAGAACAAATGGATACGTTGCTGCCATTAAAAATATTAAGAGAAGACGTTCTTGAAAATGAGAAATTGAAAGAATTTGTTCTTGTTAAGGAAGTTGAACCTGAAAAATTGGCTGAGTTAAAGAAGAATAAAGACTATGCAGTGATCATTGAAGTGCCAGAGAAGTTCACTTATCATTTTCTAATGTCTGTCTTTTTCCCATCTGAGCCGACATCTGAAAAACCCGAATTGAAGCTTTATCAAAATGAAGCTCGCGAGCTTGCCACCCAATTGGTTACCGATATTATAGAGGAATTCCAACATCAATATACACTTCAAACAGCTTTAGCAAAAAAAGGTATACCGATGAATCCGGAGATGAAGCAACCAGCTGAATCTGAGGTATCCATTCAGAGTATATCTGCTGTTAAATCTGTTTCAGCCATTGCGTATTACACAATTGGTATTAGTATGATGTTCGTTCTCTATGTTGCATCCATGGCCGGTACATTTGCTTTTGCAGAGAAAGAATCAAATGTTTATACACGATTTATCCTTTCAGGAGCATCTAGAACCTCTTATTTAATGGGTACATTTATATCAGCTATTATCATTGCTTTTATCCAGTTATTGCTCCTATTTGGGTTTTCATTTCTTGCATACGGTGTAAAATGGGATGACTTATCCAGCTTCTTGGCCATTACGATTTGTATTGCCATAGCGGTTGGAGGCTTCGCAGCTCTTGTCACATCATTAAATTATCGCTTTCATTCTCAAACTTTTTCAAATTTCTTTTCATCTATTATCGTAACCATTTTTGCTTTATTGGGCGGAACCTTCGTCCCTGTCAAAGATTTGTCTGAAACAGTTGCAGAAATTGGAAAATTTACACCAAATGGAGCAGCGATGAATGCCTATTTAAACATATATCAAGGCTATGGAATTGAAACAGTGATTCCTCAGCTAGTGACGCTCTGCATCTGTGGAATTGTGTTAGCTGTTATTGGTGTGTTCATTTTCCCGAAAGAGGTGAGACAGTAATGGGTGGTTTACTATTAGCAAAAATGCAGCGATTTCTTCGTAAACCATGGACCTTTATCATCATGGTGCTCTTTACACTCGTATTTGCATATTTTATGGGTGGTAACAATGGAACACAAACCATTCCAATTGCTGCGGAAGGTGAAAATGAAATCTCGTCTTCATTGCTAGAGCAATTAAACACTTCAGATGAACTTGTTTTTCAGTCTGTTACTGAGGAGGAGCTGCGGAATCAGGTGCAAGGGAATGAGGTGGACGCAGGGATACTCCAAAATAACAAGGGTTATAGAATTCTTTATACGGTAGAATCACCCAATGTCACTTTGATCGAACAGAAGCTCACCCAAATCGTTGCAGAACAAAATGAAAGACAACATCTTCTTGGTACTGGAGAGGAAAATGGATTATCGGAAAAACAGGTGGATCAACTATTGATACAAGTGGAAGAAGAACCACTATTTCAAATTGGGATGGAAACCTTCCATGGAGGGGAATCCGTTGTTATTGACAGTCGATTACAAGGGATTTTCGGCTTCTCACTTTTTTTCGTCATCTATACGATTTCGACCCTGGTTGCTGAATTATTTGAGGAAAGACAAATGGGAATCCGTGACCGGCTAATATTATCCCCGGTTCGAAAATGGGAAATGTATAGTGCAAATTTAATTTACAGCTTTGTTCTAGGCTATGTACAAATTGTTCTCATTTTTCTTGTATTCCGTTTTGCGGCAAAGGTTGACTTTTATGGAGGATTTGGAGAGACCTTGGTTGCTCTCATTCCTTATGTATTTTCGATTGTCGCTCTATCTATGTTTCTTACTGGTTTTGTGAAAAGCATTCGTCAGTTTAATGCGCTTATTCCGCTCATTTCGGTTAGTCTAGCCATGCTAGGTGGAGCTTACTGGCCACTTGAAATTGTCTCTTCACCTTTCCTACTTGCATTATCAAATATTTCGCCTATTTCCTATGGGATGGAAATTTTAAAGGGTGTTACCATTTATCAGCTGCCATTTTCTGAGCTGTTATTTCCAATAAGCATGCTGCTTCTAATTGGTGTGGTTTTAATGGGATTGGGGATTAACGGAATGGAGCGGCGCTGAAGCTTAAACATATTGAAAAGTCTGTTCCGCATAATTTGCTGGGATGGACTTTTTTGATTTTACGATTTATCAAATCTAGTATGTTATTGGTAAATTATTAATTTTCAAACTATAATGTTATTATTAACCAGATGTGACGAGGAGATCATGATAGCTTGCTAGTTTTTTAGAAAGAATAAATCGTTTAAAAGAAAAGAGGAAAATTTCTTGGCAGTAAAAGGTATAAACCATTTTTTATTCTCTGTTTCCAATCTGGAAAAGTCTATCGAATTTTATAAAAATGTTTTTGATGCAAGGCTGTTAGTTAAAGGAAGAAGCACGGCTTATTTTGATCTCAATGGTCTATGGCTTGCATTGAATATGGAAAAGGACATTCCTCGTAACGAAATAGCTCAATCCAATACACATATTGCTTTTTCAATTGATGAAGAGGATTACGATGAGATGTATGACAAACTAAGAAAATTAAACGTTAATATTCTTTCAGGCCGTCCAAGAGATGAAAAAGATAAGAAATCCATTTATTTTACCGATCCTGATGGACATAAATTTGAATTTCATACGGGTACTTTGCAGGATCGCTTGGATTATTATAAACATGAAAAGAGTCATATGGAGTTTTTCTAAAAAAGCGCTTTAGGATGATGTGTATGGACAAGGATCTTTTGAATGCTGTCGAAGAAGCGATTGAATATATGAAAAATCATTTAGAAGCAGATATTACATCTGAGGATCTAGCTGCTAAGTATGGCTACAGTACCTATCATTTCTTGAGAGCTTTTAAGGAAGTGACAGGCGTAACTCCGCGGCACTTTTTATCGGCATTACGGATTGAAGCTAGTAAGCAAATGTTAACAAGACCCTCTAACTCGATCCTTAAATCCTTACTAAGTATTGGCTATAAAAGTATAGGCTCCTATAGCTCTAGATTTAAACAATATGTAGGGCAATCACCAAAGAGATTCAAGTTAGAATACGAGTTTTTATACCAATTTATTAATCTTTACAAAGATAAGAAAAGCTATCAAATGATATCGAAAACATCTGCATCTATTACTTGTCATATTAAAGCACCTCCAACATTTAAAGGCTTAGTATTTGTAGGATTATTCCCTCGCCCTATTCCAGACCAAAAGCCAGTTTTAGGTACAGTACTACATAATGAAGGGACATGTAAATTTGATCATGTTCCTAATGGCACGTATTATATTTTAGCTGCAGCAATACATTGGAGTACAAATCCTATGGATTATTTCATACTCGATAAAGCATTACGTGGAATTTTCGATCAGCCGATAGAGGTTAGGAAAGACACAATTGCTGAAGTCGAAATACTATTAAGAGACCCACAACCATTTGATCCGCCTATATTAATTAATTTGCCTATGCTTCTTTTTGATAGAGACAAAAAGTAAGCAATCTGGGAGAAATAATGTGTGGATTTTTCCGATAAAATGAAACTTAAATAAGGAGGAGATGTCATGTTAAATAAAGTTTGTGTGCTTACCATTCGTGTTCCAAATCTGCAGGAATCCGTTGATTTTTATTCAAATATTTTAGGTTTCAAGGTTTCAAAGTATTATGGTGCTAAGATTGTCAGTCTAGAGCATGATGAAATACCAATTGTGTTAGAGGAAAGTGAAGATGCTTATCAGAATCCGAAACAGAATGTGTTGCTAGGTTTAATATCAGCTGACCTTGATAAGGATATTAGCCATTTGAAATCAAAAGGAGTAAAAATTTTGTTTGATGAGGCAAGACCATGCCCGCCTGGCCGCTACAATATTATTGAGGACCCTGCTGGAAACCAGATCGAAGTAGTAGAGTTCTCCAATTAAGGAGTAGTGTTTAATGCAGATTCATCATCAAACATATATAAAGGCCAATCCAGAAAAGGTATATCGAACATTAATAACTGCAGAAGGATGGAATGCCTGGTTTACAGATCATACTTCCTTATACTTGAATGAAAATGGGGAAGGAAAAATAACTTTTAGCTGGTCTAGCTATGGAGTGAAGAAGGAGAATATAGAAGACGGCGGAGATATTTTAACAGCCATTCCAAATAAATTATTTGTTTTTCAATGGTCTCCAGGCGAAGGCAAAACAACGGTTAAATTTGAATTAGAGCAAGTTAAGGAAGGAACGCTTTTATTATTGGAGGAGACAGGATACACGACTTCCTCTAAAGATCTATCTGCTTGTATAGGATGTGCAACAGGATGGGGAGAAGCGATGACATTATTAAAAATGTATCTTGAATATGGGATTGTCTGTAAAGACGATTATAGATTTTAATGGTTAACCTTTAAGGAGGACATAACAAATTGGTATATGAGGTAACATTCCAAATTCGAGTAGGAGATATTGATAAGGGCCAAAAATGGTACACAACGCTGTTAAATAGGGAGCCAGATTTCATTCCACATGAAGGCTTTGCGGAATGGGAGCTGATTCCTGGCTGTTGGCTGCAAGTGGCTGAAGGGACTCACTTAGTGGGAAGTGGGCCGATCCGACTAGGTGTGGATAGTATGGAAAAAGAAAGAGAAAGATTAATGAAAGAATTAGAAGTAGAGTTCTTTCAAATATTCGAAAGAGAAGGCGTTCCTGCAAAATGGGGGACATTTCTTGATCCGTGGGGAAACCAAGTAGGCTTTTTCGAGTATTTGGATGAGAATGAAAAGCTTGAAAGGATTCAATCGATCCTTGGATCACTCTCAAAAGGTACAATATAATTTGTAAAGCTAATAATAATGGAAATATGTAAGAATCTGTTCTGATTATTTTTTCAAAACAGATTCTTTTTTTGTAACCTTGATGTTATATATATATTAATTAATGCAATATATATATTGCATTTTGTTAATAATATCATATAATAAGATTAAATTAGGAAATATTATCCTGATAAGGAGAGAATCAAATGAGTTGGTTTCGAAAAAGAAAAAAAGTGGTGGATGAACGTATTAGGAACACCCAAAACAAAATTTACAGAGAAATTTATATGCTGATTATGGTCATTTGCTTACTTTCCATAGCCGCTAAGATGTATATATTAGGGTTGGAAGCCAAACAAATTATGACTGAGCTTATCATTTTATTTGTTTCGGGTATTTACTACACTGTGCGGGCAGCAAGCTTAGGCATTTTTTCAGACGAAGTTGAAATCCATGATCGAAATAGTAAGGTCCCGTTGAGTTCTAAAAATGTATATTTTGTTCTTAGTTTTGGATTAATTATTAGTATTTTCTTTGGGGTGCGAAGTGCAATGATTTATGGGGAAGGATATTTAAATAGCATTTTTATCTTTGTGTTAGTCCTTTTTTCCTCCCTTATGATTAATGTTCCGTTTTTTCTCGTCGTGATTGTAGGTTCCTTTTCTGCAGCAAAGAGTGCCAGCCTAAAAGCATCTGAGAAAGACTTAGATGATGAGTAACAAGTGAGGAGCATCTATGAAGAATTTGAAACTAAAAGTAGCAAGAGTTGAAAAGGATTTGTCGCAGGAGGAATTAGCGAATATTGTAGGAGTGTCGAGACAAACGATCGGGCTCATTGAAAAAGGAAAATACAACCCTAGCTTGAATTTATGTATTTCTATTTGTAAGGCTCTTAATAAAACACTTGATGAGTTATTTTGGGAAGAGGAAGAAGAGTGAAGGTGGGAGGGGAAAAGGTTGGAAACAATACTTGAGCTGAAAAATGTGAAGAAAACGATTAATGGTAAAGAGATTATTAAAGGTTTAAGTTTTTCCGTACAGCAAGGGGAGATCTTTGGTTTTTTAGGTCCAAATGGTGCTGGTAAAACTACAACAATTCGAATGATTGTAGGATTAATGAAAATAAATGAAGGAGACATTATTGTCTGCGGTCAAAGTATTAAGAATAATTTTAGCCAAGCGATTAGACAGATTGGTGCGATAGTAGAAAACCCAGAGATGTATAAATTCCTAACAGGCTATCAAAACTTACTGCAGTATGCTCGTATGCAAAAAGGAATATCAAAAGAAAAAATACGTGAAGTAGTAGATCTTGTAGGGCTAACAGATCGGATTCACGATAAAGTCAAAACCTATTCTTTAGGAATGAGACAGCGGCTTGGATTAGCACAATGTTTGTTGCATGATCCAAAGCTGTTAATTTTAGATGAACCGACAAATGGGCTCGATCCTGCAGGAATTAAAGAGATTCGAGAGCATTTAAGGAAGCTGACACGAGAAGGAGGAATGAGTGTCATTGTCTCGAGTCACTTGTTATCAGAAATGGAAATGATGTGTGACAGAATTGCTATCATTCAAAATGGTGAGTTAATCGAGGTTCAGGAAGTAAATGCATTCGTTTCAGACGACCAGCTTGTGTTTTTCTTCGAGACAGGAGAGGTAGGTATTGAGGCTGCACAGTGGCTTGAAAATAAATATGAGATGGAACGAATTGAATCGGGATTTACAATTAAATGTTCTAGAGAAGACATCCCCACTATATTCAAAAAACTAACCGAATGTAATATTGCCGTTTATAGTGCTAAACCAATGACAAAAACATTAGAGGATAAGTTCTTAGAAATTACTGCTGGATAAGGAGGGGAGATAAAATGGGGAAATTAATCATTAATGAGTGGGTAAAAGTGTTTAGAAGAATTGGGACACTTATTATGATTGCGTTAATTGTACTGTTTGTCATCGGGTTTGGAGGGCTATCAAAAGTTCTAGACAATCAAAATCCTCCACAGGAAAATACTCAATGGAAGCAAGAGTTAGAAAAACAGCTTTTAAGTGATCGTTCTGCATTAGAAGACATCGGTCAAAGAAATGCCAATTTAAAAATGTACTATGAAAGACAAATAGCAATCAAGGAATATCAGCTAGAAAATGATATTCCTCCTCAAACTGAAACCCATATGTGGACATTTGTCAACGAAGCACAAGCCATCATATCATTTGCAGGTTTATTTACGATTATTATTGCTGCCGGAATTGTATCGTCCGAGTTTTCATGGGGAACAATCAAACTGCTTTTAATACGACCTTATGGACGATCAAGCATATTGTTATCAAAGTATATAACCGTTATTTTATATGGGTTCTTCTTTTTAGCAATCCTGTACACATTATCAGTTCTTGTCGGATTTGTGCTATTTGGTGCACCAGCGGAAGAGGTGTCTCATTTAGCATATATAAATGGAGAAGTAGTTGAAAGAAATATTGTTGTTCACTTAATCAGCCAATATTTATTAAGTTCGATTGATGTGTTATTAGTTGCAACAATGGCCTTTATGATCTCTACCGTTTTCCGGAATAGCTCACTTGCTATTGGCTTATCATTATTTCTCCTCTTTACGGGGAGCACAGCGACAATGCTGTTGGCAAGCAAATTTGAATGGACGAAGTATTTCTTGTTTGCAAATACAAACTTAACTGTGTATTTTGATGGTGTTCCACCAGTAGAGGGTATGACACTGTCTTTCTCCATTATGATGCTGATTATCTACTTTGCTTTCTTCCATTTACTTGCATTCTTATTGTTTAATAAGAGGGATGTAGCAGCATAAGTTAGAAAAAGCATAGTGCCTGCTCCAAAGGAAAAAGCTTTGAGGAGCAGGCACTATTTTATATATGAATAATAAAATCATCTTCGCTTTCCCCATAAAAGTACAGCCGGTGCAAAGGTCTTGTCATGGCTACATAGAGAAGCTTAATATCCAGTTCAGAGTCGCGGGAAAATGTTTCTTCCAGAGATACGATCATAACGGCATCGAATTCTAACCCTTTTGCTAAAAACGAAGGCACGATGACAATTTCATCCTTCGGGATCTTTTCTTGTTCTTCCAGCAGCTTAACCGGCATCTCCGAATGTTCTTTGAAAAGGGAATAAAGAAGCTGGCAATCTTTCATTGTTTTTCCGATAACCGCGAAGGTTTTAAAGTTTTCCTGTTTTAAAAGGGAAACTTGCTCCTCGATTTGCCTAACAAGTTCAAGATCGTTTTTCCTCATCATAAATTTTGGACTTTCCCCATGTCTCACAACGGGTTCTACCTTTGGAAAAGAGTAGGGAAGCAGCTTCAAAAGCTCATTTGCTTTTTCCATGATTTCAACTGTTGTACGATAACTCTTTTGCAGTTCGGTATAGGTAGCACGTGGGAAAATTTCTTCTAAAACCCCATTCCAAGAAGTTAATCCCCTATATGAATGGATCCCTTGGGCGAGGTCGCCAACAAGTGTAAACATATCTGTATCAAGTGCTTTCTTAAGAGATATCAGCTCCATAAAGCTGTAATCCTGTGCTTCATCAATGACAATATTCTTCGCTTTGATCTCTTTTGGAATGCCAAATAGGTAAACCTGTAAATAAAGCATGAGAGCAAGGTCTTCTCTTTCATATTTCTTTTTCGAGAAAAGGGCTTGGCTGTACTGGCAAAGAGTCTCTGCTTCCTGCTCCGTAAGCTTGCCTTCAGAGAATTGACAAAGCAGGGCGGGATCGTTGAAAAGCTCATGATAATATTGGATAAGCGTCTTCTTAGGAAATTGTCTCATATAGGCAGGGACTGCAGTACGAAGAGCTTTCTTAATTTCGCTTAGGCGAAGATCCTTCTTATCAAGTGCGTCGGAAACATATTGCCTTCGTTTCTCTGGATCCTTTCCACGATAGAGCGCACGTTCAATCCTTTCATCATAAAAGGTTTCAATTTTCTTGATGATGTTTTGTTTCTTTTTGGCAACATCATTTTGAAGAATCGCTTTCAATTTTTCCAGTCTTTTAAAAAGGGGAAGATAGTTATAGTCATTTTTAAAAAGATGAATGAACTTTTTATGACCAAATAGCCGAAACTTATCTACCATAAAGTCTTCTGATGGATAGAAGGTTTTATAAATGCTTCTAATATAGTTGGATAATATAAGATGAAAAACGGGAGAACCCTTAGTTGATGAAATCCAAGCAGAGGTTTGACTATCCTTGCTTTCAGGCTCTTCCAGCAGTCGAACTAGTTTATTATCAGGCTTGAGGTTAAGCTTTATGCCAAGACATGCTTGAACATATTCCTGATAAGTTGTTTGGCGGACCCTCTCCACCCCAAGCTCAGGCAGTGCTTCTGAAATATAGTCAATAAAGAGCCTGCTTGGTGCTAGAATCATAAGCTGTTCTGGGGCAAAGTTTTCCTTGTATTGATAAATGAAATAACTAATCCGGTGAAGAGCGATCGTTGTTTTTCCGCTTCCGGCAGCCCCCTGAACAATAATTGGCTTATTTAAATCAGCCCGGATAATGCGATTTTGCTCTTCTTGAATGGTTGAAATGATTTCTGTAAGCCGATTACTTGAGCTTTTTGAGAGTGAATCCTGGAGCAGTTCATCTGTTGTTGTTAAATCAATGTCTCGAATTTCATCAAGCTCGCCATTTTCGATCATAAATTGCCTTTTTAGCGATAATAATCCGTTATAGCTTTCCTCGTAGGATTCGTAATGAACCTCTCCAAGCCTGCCTTCATAATAGAGATTTGCAATCGGAGATCTCCAATCGACAATGATTTGTTCTTGATTTTCCCTCGAGTATAGAGATGTTTTCCCTATGTATAATTGTTCTATCTCTTTTTGATTCTCTTGCAGGAAATCAATCCGTGCAAAATAAGGTTTTACTCTGGCATTTTTTAGACTTTTTAATTCATCCTTAGACATTTCAAAAAATCTTGCATTTGTGAGTAGAGAGGAATAGCTTGAGCTGGAATCTAGCCAATCGACGTCTTGGAATGCCTCGCGCATATTTTCTTGGAATTGATCTTTACTAGATTCTGCTGTTTTAATCACAACATCTAAGTATCTTTTCGTAAATTCTAATCGTTGAATTTCTTGTTGAAAATCGGGGTGTTGTTGTTGAGTTGACACATCCATCTTCCTTCCATTCCCATTTTTCAGCCGCAATGGGGAAGTACATAGAAGCGTGAGTGATAAGGAATTTATATTATCAGAAAAGTTTCTCAAAAGCAATGAATAAAGTGAAACTTTAATCAGTGGGGGTTTTCTTCATCCCCCACTGATTATTAGTTGAACCAATCACGCTCAAAACGCCACGTCCTGTGGCTTTCGCCTGACTAGGACATCCTCGTAAAAGCTATCGCTTTTCCTTCGTGCGATGTTAATCGCTATCGAAGCCTTCCTTGTCCTGTCCGTCGTCGGGCTTTTACGGGCAGTTTATCTCCCACCTAACTTCTTTGCTTTCGCTGAATTTTGAGATGGGAGTATTACTGCCCGTTAATGCGGGATAAACAAAAAAGAGGATGTGCTTTGATATTTCATCCTCTAAATCGTATTAGTACAGTGTTCGCCATAAATAAAAGGTTGCATAGGATTCCCAATTTCTCCATGGGATCGAAAATGCTAAGATTTCCTCTTTTGTTGGCTTTCGGTCCATATTCTGTAATGTTTTAATGGCATTAATAAGACCGACATCATCAATTGGAAAGGCTTCACTGAATCGAAGGCACCGCATTAGAACATAATTGGCTGTCCAAGGGCCGATGCCGCGTATCTTTATTAAGTTTTTTTCAGCATCTTTGAAGTTCATTTTAGCTAATTTTTCTTTTGATAATTCTCCGCTTGCCATTAAGCCAGCAATTCCAATGAGGTATTCGCTCTTTTTAACCGTCATTTTAATATCCGCAAAATCTGCAGGAGTTAATTGCGCAATTCGTTCGCAGGTTGGAAAAATCCAATATTTCTTCCCACTCCATTCGATGGAATCGCCAAATTTTTCTACAAATTGTTTCTTTAATGAGTAGGCGAACGGCAAATTGATTTGCTGCCCTAAAACTCCCCAGCATAAAGCTTCAAATAAGTCCGGAATGCCAATGATTCGCAAGCCAAAGAATTTTCGGGCAGGCAATTTAAGTAATGGGTCTGCTTTGGCCATGTCATAAAACGAAGTTAAATCGTTATCTAGATCAAACCACTCACTGATATATTTTACAATCTCTTCTAGATGACGGGCTTTAGTAGGTCGAGAATCATTGATAAACTGGATAAGCATTTGTTTATTTTCGATGATGCTTATCCGTACTAATGAACGAATTTCCCCAATGGCTATAACTTTTGTAATGATGCCGTCCTCGATTTCATACATACATTCATCTTTTGCCCTTGTTAAATAGCCCAAGTTCGCATTCGTATCGAACGCTTCAGGCAGTGGAATGATGAATTTATCATTGATTTCATGCAGCTCCATTTTATCTCCTCACTTGTTTTGGCATTTATAAAATAAGCAGATGCTAACACCCCAAAAGTGTATTTTCACTTTAACACAACATAATCATAAAAAATTTTGTTATCTTGCTTTTATATTCTAAAAATCTTATTTTTTCTAATTTACGGGGTTATAGTGTAGGTATGATGAAAAAATACTCTACTGTTTCATCATTTGAGGATATTATTTCTTACTAAATCATTTATAGTATCGTACTTTAAAAGGGGTGGTGATGGGCAATGCCAGGCCGAATTAGCGATAGCTTTCAAGATCGTCATGATGATGGAATTTCGAATGAAGCAGAATGGATAACAAATGAAAAGTGGCAAGCAATTATCGAAAATAATGCTGCGTATAATGATCAATTTTTTTATGCTGTGAAGACTACAGGGATCTTTTGTAAGCCATCATGCAAGTCCCGTGTTCCGAAAAGAGAAAATGTACGGATTTTCCAAAATGCAGAACAAGCTCTCAATGCTCATTATCGCCCATGTAAACGCTGTAAGCCTACTAATGAGAGATTGCCTGATCGTGAATGGGTGACGCTAATAACTGAATACATTGATAAGAATTTCACTGAAAAATTAACACTAGAAACATTAGCGGATATTGCTCATGGGAGCCCTTATCATTTACATCGAACATTTAAAAAAATCAAGGGCATTACGCCAGTTGAATATATTCAACTGGTTAGAATAAACGCAGCCAAAGAATATTTGGTTCAATCTAAAAAATCGATAACCGATATCTCCATATGTGTAGGAATATCTAACACACCTTATTTTATAACTTTGTTTAAAAAGATAACAGGATATACACCAGCACGATATCGCCAGTTGCATCAACAAATGAATCATTTGGAGGGATTGTAAATGGAATCCAAGAATAAGCCAGCCCTGTATTGGTCTTTGCTAGAGTTTAGGGATTGGAATTTTTATATTGCATCAACATCTAAGGGGCTATGCTATGTCGGCTCACAAAACAAACCTTTTGAAGAGTTATCCGAGTGGGCTAAGAAACGCTTTCCGGAAAGTCCTCTCATTGAAGATAATAAGAAACTTGAACCCTATGCGATTGAAATCATTGGGTATTTAAAAGGTAAACGGAAAGCATTTACGATTCCTTTTGATTTCCATGGGACAGCATTCCAGCTTTCTGTATGGAATGCACTTTGTGAAATACCTTACGGACAGACAAAGTCCTATTCAGAGATTGCAAGCCATATAAATAAGCCAGCCGCTGTTCGTGCAGTTGGGTCAGCGATTGGGGCAAATCCAGTATTAATTACAGTACCTTGTCATCGTGTAGTAGGTAAGAATGGAACATTGACCGGCTATCGAGGTGGATTAGAAATGAAGACAAGGCTGTTGGATATAGAAAGAGAAGCTTAATGTGACATGAGGACAGACACCTTTTCCCAATGAAAGAGGGACGAGGTGTCTGTCCTTTTATTTTTGGCTAATAGCACTTGAAAACTTAGGGAATTAATAGTATAGTACATTACAACAGTAATGTACTATGTTATAGGGGGCGGTGACGATTCTTAATACAGAAGGAACGAAGCCTATTTATGTACAAATCGCAGAATGGATAGAAACAGAAATCATGAATGGACACTTCAACAGTGACGATAAGGTTTATTCTCAATATCAATTAGCGGAGATGTATACAATCAATCCAGCAACTGCAGCTAAAGGTCTTAGTCTTCTCGTTGATGAAAACATCCTCTACAAAAAAAGGGGACTGGGCATGTTTGTTACAGCGGATGCAAAAGAAATCATTATGAATAAACGTAAAAATTATACATTTAAGCGGCTTGTCCAAGAAATAGTGTTAGAAGCAAAAAGATTGCATATAAGTGATGTGGAATTAATTGAGATGATCAAATCAGCACAATCTGAGGAGGGGGAGTGATGAAGGTGATTGAATGCAAAGATTTAACGAAAACGTATTTTGGGAAAAAGGTTTTAAAAAATCTTTCGTTTTCGATTGAAGAAAATAAAATCACAGGATTAATTGGTCGAAATGGAGTTGGAAAAACGACGTTATTGAAGATATTAGCTGGTTTCATTAAAGAGACTTCTGGCGACATTAAGGTATTTTCAGAAAGACCATTTAATAGTTTAATCGTCTCTGCCAATTCTATTTTTGTCGATGACCAAATGAGTTTTCCACCTGCACTGCAGCTCTATGAATTATTAGAAGCAGCGAGCAGCTTCTACCCAAATTGGGATATGGAATTGGCAAAGCGCCTTTTTGATTATTTTTCCTTTGATCCGAAAGGTTACCACAACCGACTTTCAAAAGGGAAGACAAGTACATTTAATGCGATTGTCGGCCTAGCCTCCCATTCGCCATTAACGATTTTAGATGAACCGACAACAGGAATGGATGCATCGGTAAGAAAGGACTTCTACCGCGCTCTGCTTAAAGACTATATTGCTCATCCAAGGACAATTATTATTTCAAGCCATCATGTAGATGAAATCGAGAATTTATTAGAGGATGTTCTTCTCTTAAAGGACGGGAGGAATCATTTGTATTTGCCCATGGAAGAGTTGAAGGAATGGGCGATTGGCTTGAAAGGACCGACAGAGAAGATTCAAGAATGGGTGAAAGATAAAGAGATTCTCTATGAAAATAAAATTGGCACGAATACGAGCTATGTAGTGGTAAGGAATGATTTTGCAGGTTCTGCACTTCAGAATGCAAGATTAGCAGGGCTGGAGATTACCGCTGTTTCTCCTAGTGATCTATGTGTCTATTTAACAAATCAAACGAAAGGGGGAATCGATGATGTTTTTAAAGAACGTTAATTTGACCGAAGTCGTTAAAAGGCAATATTTTTTCAAGCTAAAAGCGAATATCGATGCAATGAGTTCACTTGTCTTCCTTCAACTGTTAGCTATTCTTTTTTCTATGGGTGGATCTAATTCATTTGGTTCCTCTTCTGATCAAGTTTCGATCGAAGTCAGCTATTTCTCTGGAGATGTAATCATTGGCTTTACGATGATTTGGGCTTTTGTCACTGCAATTACGATTACAACGAGGCCATATCGAAATCATGATTTTTCGTTTGTGACGAATCGTCTCAGCAGCAGCCTTTCCAATATTCTTTTTTTATTGACAGCAAGCATTATCGGCGGGATAACGGCTATGCTAGCTAAGAATTTACTTCTCGTTTTTAAATATATTTTTTCCGAGGAACAGATTTATGGAATTCCGTTAACGTTTCAGGATTTTCTTCTTGGTGTTGGTGCGACCATAATCTACTTGTTCGCTGTTAGTGCAATAGGTTATTTAATAGGAGCGCTTGTACAAATCAGCAAGGCATTTGTAGTATTAATTCCAGTATTGGTTATCGGAATGCTGTTTATGGATGGGGTAATGAATAGAGACCCGTTTATAGCATACGTATTTGAATTTTATGTAATGGAGTCTTCAATTGGACTATTTATTGTAAAAATGGTTTCCACAGCAGCTTTATTTTTCATCGCTTCCATTAGCATTCTAAATCGGTTGGAGGTGCGAAGATGACTATTCTTATGACTTTACTGCCGGTCACAGCCATACTTATTATACTGGTCATCGTTTTAAGTTTGAATTCGAAAAGAAAATTTGTAACAGTGAAAATGACCCATTGGCTGCTAATTATTTACGTCGGTGTATTATTACTTTCTTTTCCTTTTGCTTCGCTCCTAACAAATGATTCTATGACTAGTCGCGAGAAAGTGGAGGATTTGGATGAAGTCCAGGATTGGACTCGTTTTTACACTGCTCTTGAAGCGGGGGATATAGAGCAGCTTGAAAGTGGGCAAGTAATTAACGAAAAAATCTATGATTACTCCAATCAGTCTCTTAAAGTAGAAATCACGGGACTTGTTAAGCCTGTTTATGTGGAAAGAAAAGATCTTGACGATGGAATAATTGAAGCTCTCGTATATACGAACGGTTTTTACGTAAGCGGTTATGATTTCTCAGATAAACTTGTGCCTATTAATTTTCGGCTGGAGAATGATACGCTTAGTGTGTTATATCCGGATCAACAAACTATTAATCTTTCCATTGTAAGAAATGAGTTTACAATCAATCAATTTACCGGTCAACAAGCTTTTAATGATGTAAGTGGGATTGGGAATATGGAAGTATATTTAAAGGTACCAAAATCCCTCCAATTGAATGGTACTAATGTGGATTTTCAATTTGTTAAGGAGTAATAATCATTATAAAAGCCAGAATTTCTTTAATTTAGGGCTCTGTTAAAGAACAGTGTTGATATTTGATATTTTCGCCATGATAGAATAAGAACAAATGTTTGTTGATTGTAAAGTTGAGCAAAGCGTTTAGCAACTTGTTAAAGCATATCGACAAATTACCCCATACTAAAAAAATGTGCTTGTAGCAGATGCTTGGAGAGCCTATAAACCTATGCAAAAGAAAAAGGCTTGGAGCATTATCGAATTAAATCAAACGATTGTAAACACGTTATTAAAGGCTTGTATCATATCCAAAATGTGAATGGTCTCCACTCTCGCTTGAAACAATGGAAGACCGATTTAATAGTGTGTCTACAAAACAAAATATCTTGATAATTACCTCGCTTGGTTTTTATTTGTCAATAGTTGTAGTAACAAAATCACAAAACAATATATAAAAGAATTTCTGCTAACATCATTTGTATTTGAAATGACGGACACATATGATAGTTTGTTTTTGGGGAAATTTAACATTTAACTTGGTTAACTGTTTATTGTTTCAAAAATTGTTATATTTAACAAAATCCATTTAGTGTAAATTTAATATACAAGGTAAGGGAGGTTGTGGAATGAGAGTTTTATTAGAATTAATACGAATCATATTGATATTTGGACTTTTAGGAGGTATCTTCTCTTCCGTTCTAACCTACTTTTACAAATCATTAGGCGTAACCCAATATGAATGGTTAGGTTTCTTGGCTATTTTGTTATTGTTGTTTGTTACTTATAGGAACAAATGGCAATTTAAAGGTTGGTACAATGGAAAAGGAAAAGAAATGCTATCACGAAAAACCGCTAATTTTCTAATTTCTTTCTCTGTACTATTATTAATTTTCCCACTCATTGTCGATTACTTTTTACGGTAAATCACGATAGGTTAAGGGGAAACCTACTAAAAGTGGGTTTCCCTAAATTTTAATATAAAAATCAACATTAAAGTTTAACAGAGCCTTATTTAGAATTGCTAGCTAATATAAAAAGAATATTGATTTTGCAAAGGCCTTATGAAAAAGGTTCAAAAAGTGATCTAAAGATGGATCAAAATCTGTCATAATCCCTATTGGCAATTTTAACACTCTTCATGTACATTGCCTTATAATAAGGTGTGGAGGATGATAATTTTGGAAAAAGATCAACAGCCCTATAATATGAAGGAGCTTGATGAAGAGACTCTTTTTATTGTGTCGCAAACATTTAAAGCACTATCAGATCCGACCCGAATTCGTATACTGCATTTATTATTTCATGGGGAGCATTCAGTTAATGAGATTGCTGAGAACTTATCTCTTCTTCAATCAACGGTTTCACATCAGCTGCGCTTTTTAAAGAATTTGCGATTAGTTAAATTTAGACGTGAAGGAACCTCACTATTTTACTCCTGTGATGACGAGCATGTCATGGATATATTAAAGCAGACAATTGAGCACGCGAATCATCATTAATTGCAGCTTCCATGATGATTCGGGCAGCCATATGCTCCTTTTTCAACTTGAATGGTACTATGATCAATCCCAAAATCATCATGGAGGATTGATTGTGCATCATGGAGAATGGTATCGTGCACACTCTCTTCTCCAATCACAATATGGCAGCTTAACATCGGCATTCCAGATGTGATGGACCAAACATGAATATCATGGATTTCCAATACGCCTGGTATTTTTGTAAGTGCTGCTCTCACACTCTCCATTTCAATATGAGCAGGAGAACCTTCCATCAAAATGTGGAGGGATTCCTTCGTCACTCGAAAGCCGCTTATGATGATCAGGAGCGCTACAATGACACTTGCAATTGGATCTGCAATTCCCCATCCGAATAAGATCATAAGCAAAGCGGCGATGATGGCACCAACCGAACCAAGCATGTCTCCAATTACATGAAGAAAGGCACTTCGAACATTTAAATTTTCATCCTTATCTCCTCTCATTAAAATCCATGCTGCAAGGATATTCACGAGTAATCCAATTGTGGAAATGACAAGCATTCCTCCGCTTTGAACTTCTGGCGGGTTGAAAAATCGTTGGTATGCCTCAAAGAAAATATAGAGTGAGATCAGAATGAGCGTAATCCCATTTAATAAAGCAGCAATAATTTCAAATCGCTTATACCCGTAAGTTTTTGAAGCAGAAGCTTTTCTTTCTCCAAGCTTAATGGCAAAAAAGCTTAATCCAAGTGCCGCTGCATCGCTCAGCATATGCCCTGCATCTGAAAGCAGCGCCAAGCTATTTGTCATAATTCCTCCAATAACCTCAACAATCATAAATGAAGTTATTAAAATGAAGGATAATAATAACGCTTTTTTATTCCCTGTATGTGCATGGGAATGACTATGTCCATGTCCATGGGAGTGACTATGCCCGTGTGAATGACCGTGGTGGTGATGTCCCATAAGATAAACCTCCTATTTTAGTATATGAATATATGCTCATATATATTATGTTATAAGCATGCGAATTGTTCAACTGTTTTTGGTAATTAATTGAGATATTATTTATTTTCTATTACAATGTAGTTGGAATTTTCGAAATAAAACCCGCTATTTTCTCCACAACTCCTTCATGTACATTTTTCCTTGATCTATTTTTTGTAAAAACTGAAAAAATAAATGTAAGTCCGCAGAAAAAGGAGGTTTTTTTTGAAGAAGAGGAGGAGTTTTAGCAAAGTTTTATACCCTAAACTAAATAAGGAGATGTAAAGTATGCTTATTAAGCAACGTACTGAGCCAGTAGAATTAAAGCTTTTGAGATTTTTAAATGCACGGATGGAATTGTCAGAAAAAGAAAAGAATATTTATTTAAATTTAGAAAAGGGATTTAAAGGGGAACTGTGGTTTGACAATTGGTTAGAGAATCTTTCAGGTGAATGGCTTGTGCTAAATGACTTGTTGCTAGAAAGTAATAATTCTGTTTTTCAAATTGATACGTTGTTAATCACTTCGGAGAAGATTTATCTGTTTGAAATTAAAAATTACGAAGGTGATTTTTATATTCAAGGTGATAAATGGTATACAATATCAAAATCAGAAATAAAGAATCCTATCTTTCAATTGGAAAGGAGTGGAATGCTTTTCCGAGGATTACTTCAAGAGCTTGGATTTAGTTCTCCGATCGAATCATATCTTATCTTCGTTAATCCCGATTTTTTCCTCTATCAAACTCCACTTAGCCTTCCGATCGTATCCCTAGCACAGCTTAATCGCTTTAAGAACAAATTAATAATGAACGAGGGCATTTTAAAAAAGAGACACTCAAAATTCGCAGAACAATTAGTTTCTATTTGTTTAAAAGAATCTCCGTACACTCGCTTACCTGAATATAACTATGACCAACTTGAAAGGGGAGTAACCTGTGCTTACTGTTATTCATTGATGGATAGTTTGACAGAGGGGGAAGAAACTATTGTCTGTAAGGAGTGTGGTGGAAAAGAAAATGTTATCTCTGCTATTTTACGGAGCACGGAGGAATTTAAATTGCTTTTTCCTGATAGAAAAATCACCACTAATGAAATTTTTGAGTGGTGTAAAGGCGTTAAGTCCAGCAGATCCATTCGAAGGATTCTTTCGAAAAAGTATGAACTAATTAAGCAAGGAAGATCTTCTTATTTTGAACCTAATTTTAGTGATACAAAATAATACCAATAATCTACTTTTCAAATAATAGTAGATTACTGATTCACCAGAGATAAATAGACCACAGCCCGCGGTTTTAAGTGGAGAAGAGGTCAGAAAAGAAGTTAAATAGACCATTGTCCACAGTTTTAAGTGGAGAAGAGGTCAGAAAAGAAGATAAATAGACCACTGTCCGCAGTTTTAAGTGGAGAAGAGGTCAGAAAAGAAGTTAAATAGACCACAGCCCGCGGTTTTAAGTGGAGAAGAGGTTAGAAAGAGAGATAATTAGACCACTGCCCGCGGTTTTAAGTGGAGAAGAGGTCAGAAAGAGAGATAAATAGACCATCGCTTGCAGTTTTAAGAGGAGAAGAGGTCAGAAAAGAAGTTAAATAGACCACTGCCCGCGGTTATAAGAGGAGAAGAGGTCAGAAAGAGAGATAAATAGACCATGGCCCTGAGTTTTAAGGAGAGAAGCGGTCAGAAAAGAAGTTAAATAGACCACAGCCCGCAGTTTTAAGTGGAGAAGAGGTCAGAAAGAGAGATAAATAGACCATCGCTTGCAGTTTTAAGAGGAGAAGAGGTCAGAAAAGAAGACTACTTCCCACTTTAAAGCAGAAAAATGGTCTCAAGGGATTTAGTAAGACCACCTCAACAAACAAAAAACCCCCACCCACTAAAAACGCGGCTGGAGGCTATACCTAAATCTAAATCTAAATCTCTATTCCTCTTCCATTTCCTTCCGGATATAGTCGGAGTACTGCATGATTTGTAGGGTGTTATCGATTCTTTTTTGCATATTCTTTGTGTTTTTCGTTTTCTTCATTGTTTCGCGGTTATATAAAACAGCCGGGTGCTTGGCGCTTGGCGCAGTGTATAGCGTATTATCACTAATAAATGATCCGCCAGGCAAATAGTATCTCATGCCAAGTAAGTTATGTTTGTATTGAAAAAGATTGTGACCGATCATTTGGGTATTGTGCTCGATACCCAGCAGGTTCAGCAGTGTAGGCATTAAATCAATTTGACCGCCGAGCTGGGAGTGTGTTTCTCCGTGAAAAATACCAGGAGCAGTGAAAATAACAGGCACAACAAAGCGATCTTGCAAATTGTAACCGTGTCCTAAAATTTCTTTTAATATTTCATAGTCTTTTTCTGTAACGGGTGCTCCGTGTAATCCAGAATGATCCCCATAAATGAGCACGAGCGAATCATCATAGATGCCAAGCTTTTTCAACTGTTTAATAAATAATCCAATTTGTTCATCCGTATAGCGAACGGACTGCAAATAGTTTCCGACATACGTCCCCTCATACTCGTCTGGCAGGTCAAGATATTTAAATTCTTCAGGCATTTCAAATGGTGTGTGATTTGTAAGTGTAATGATATTTGAGTACATCTTGTCATGTTCATTTAGATGATTTGGCAATTGTGATTCAACAAAATTAAATAGAACCTCATCCGCTGGACCGAACCCGATTTCTTTCTCATTTGGAATTTCTTCACTTGTATAAATATAATCAAAGCCAAGAGCGGGGTACAATTTATCCCGGCTCCAATAGGTAATGTCATCCGCATGATATGTTGCTGTCCCATAGCCATTGTCTTTTAAAGTCCGTACAAGTGAGGGGATCTCGCTCCCATTATCGATCACATTCACGGTTGGGTCCATTCCCTCAGGGTAAAGGGATGTATGCATAAGCCATTCTGCATCAGAAGTATTCCCTGCCCCGATTTGCTGGTACACATTATCGAAATACGCACTTTCCTTTAAAAGAGCATTTAAATTCGGAGTGATTTCCTGTCCATCAATCGATTGTTTAATCGTAAATCCTTGTAAGGACTCCACTTGAATAACAAAAACATGGCGATCCTTCGCAAGTCCATAAGTGTCATGCTCTGTAAATGGAACATAAGAATTTCCTTTTAATTTTGCTAAATCTTTGTCTGATAAATATTCGTTTTCAGCAAATGCTTTGCCGATGCTGCGTTCATACATTTGCACAAATTGGGATTGAATATATCCATGCTTTTTTGCGAAATAAGAAACATCAACCAGCGGATAGAAAAAGGCAATGATTGTCGTGATGAGTCCTACACAGCTAAAGCCGATGGCCCATTTTTTCGCATTAGCAAATGAACGAGGTGAGTCTCCTCTCTTGAAATACCAGATGAGTGGAAGAATCACTGCAACATCTAAGAAAAATAAATAGTCATATGGAGTTCCGAGAAGAGCGACAGTCCCGCCAACAGAGTTCGACTGATATATTTGTTTAACATCGTAATAGGACGGAACGGTTGAAAAATATCTTGTATAAAAGATAACTACAATAAATAGAGTAGACAAGCCGAGGTTATAGAGCCAAATGGCTAACCACTTTCGTTCTTTAAATAGAATAATGAAAATGGTTAAGAAAAGAGCCCACATTGGGAATTCGACTATTAAAATATGAAAAAATGATTTGTTATCAAAAATAACAATCTGAAAAGCAATTATTTTTATTAACAAAATAAGCATGATCCACGTAAATGGATGGAGTACAACATTTTTAATATTTTTAGCCCAGTTTTTTTTCATTGAATAGGCACCTCTAAACAAAATAGTTCATCCTAAACTTACCAAAAATCCTTTGGTCCTTGCAAACAATATATGAGAGATAAATGAATAATGTAAGATAAAACAAAATATTCGAGTTATTGGAAACGTTTTTTAGTTTTATTCGTATTAAAAGGTATCAAACTTTTGGCTAAAGGAGCGCATAAGTTTGTTAACGTACTAAAGTAATTCGATGAAGTCCTTGTTATAAAGATCATTAGAAAAACGAAGGCATTCGCCGAACGCCTAGTTTTCCAATTAAAAACGGAGTGGTTAGAATGGAAAAAGCATTACTTGAAGAAAATGTAGAGGTGTTAAAGCAGGCAGTAGGGAGTTGGATGGATCGACGTCTGGTGTTGATGACTGCATCGCAATTTGCAGCTAAAGGAAAACGAATGGACGGGACTGCCTTTTTAAAAGTGTCGGATCTTGTGAAAAAGAGTACGTCGTTCTTTTCGCCTTTAAGAAGCATTTATTACCCCATGACTGGACTCATTTTAGCAAATGGAAATCTTCCAGATGAAGAGGTTAATCGTTTGCATCGAAATTATGAGACTCTTCGTTCAGCAGGGTTTCGCAGTTCCGTTTTTACCTATATTGCTGCTTTTTTAATGGAAGATCATATGGACCCACGAAGGATCAATACAGTTCACGAAGAAATGAAGAAGTATCACCGCTTTCTGACCTCGCATGATGATTATCCTGCAGCTGCGATTATTGCTAAGCAGGAAGGTCAGGTGGAGGAGCTTGTTCATATTTCGGAACAGTATTACAAAACTTTAAGTGAAAACGGATTTTATAAAGGGAATGATTTACAGTTCATGGCGAATATGCTCGTAATGAATGGAGCATTCCGTAAAGAAACGGTTAGTAATGTAATCTATGCGATGGATGAATTAAGTAGAAGTGGTCTGAAAGTAAAGCAAATGCATTATTCTTCCTTATGTGTGATTGCACTTTCAGGAAAATTAAAAGAAGCGATTTCGTATGCCCTCGAACTTAGAGATATGAAAGAATTTAAATGGCATAAGGATATGGCCATCGTTGCAGCAGCAGTGTTTGTTTCGCAGGAATACGTTGACGCTTCAACTGGATTAACAGCAGCCATTCAGGCATTGATCCAGGCACAGCATGCTTCGGTTGCTGCGGCGAGTGCGGCTGCAGCGGCATCTGCTGGGGGATCTTCGGGGAGTTAGAGTATATAATAACTAGAAGTAATTACCTGTTTGGTTAGACCGGTAATTGCTTTTTTTTGTGCATAAGAAGGTCAAACGAATATTTGCCTGAACGTTAAGTTTTTCAAATGCAATCTATTTTTGTAAAATGGATTGGTGGTATACAATGATAAAGTATAGAAAATAATACCACAAAACAGTAAAATATGTGAATAACGCTTTTCTGAGGGGATAGATATCAGTTGGAAACTAAAAGAGTATTACCCATATTATTTCTAGTTATGTTTTTAGTTATGGTAGGCTTCGGTATCATCATTCCTGTACTGCCATTTTACGCTGAGGAAATTGGTGCAAGTCCAGCTCAACTGGGATGGCTGATGGCTGTTTATTCGTTAATGCAGCTCATTTTTGCACCGATTTGGGGAAAGGTTTCGGATCGGATTGGACGCAAACCCGTTATTTTATTGGGAATCGCAGGATTATCGATTTCGTTTTTCCTCCAAGCCTTTTCGGGCCAGCTTTGGATGCTGTTTGCCGCAAGAATGATTGGGGGTATTTTATCCTCTGCTAATATGCCGACTGTCATGGCATATGTAGCGGATATAACTTCTGAAGAGAATCGCGGGAAAGGAATGGGGGTTGTTGGTGCTGCAACAGGGCTAGGGTTTGTTTTTGGTCCAGCCATTGGCGGTGTGTTTTCCAAAATAAGCTTAACAATGCCTTTTTTTCTAGCAGGTGCGACATCTGCGATCACATTTATTTTAGTGCTGTTGATATTAAAAGAATCATTACCTAAAGAAAAAAGACAGAAGCAATCTGAAAATAAGAGCTCAAGATGGAGTGCATTTACTGGGTCTGTATCTATTTTATTTTTTCTGCAGCTATTTATTTCCCTATCGTTATCTGGCTTAGAAGCTACTTTTGCCTATTTCGCTGCTAAAAAAGCAGATTTAGGAACGGTGCAATTAGGATATATATTTATGATAATGGGACTTGCCAGTGCAATCGTACAAGGCGGTTTAGTCGGCAAATTAACGAAAAAATATGGAGAGGGAGCAGTAATACAAGCTGGAATAGTGGTCTCAGCCATTGGCTTTGGGCTCATTTTACTTGTTAATAGCTTCACTACGGCAGCCATATTTTTAACGATTTTTGGTATTGGAAATGGAGTTATTCGACCTAGCGTTTCAGCGCTAATTACGAAAAAATCCGTCGCTGGGCATGGAAGCTCAACTGGACTGCTGTCTTCCTTTGATTCTTTAGGAAGAATTATTGGTCCGCCTTTAGGAGGCTGGTTGTTTGCAATTCAGGCAGGACTTCCTTATATTTCAGGTGTGATATTATCAATTATTGCCTTCATTTTATACCGAATTTATGTTGTTAAATCGAGTAAAACAATATTTTATAATGAATGAAATAAATAAGGAATAAAGGTAAGCTTTCTATAAATGTAACTCGGCTAATAAAGCTGTGAACCCGGACAATATCATCTTAAACTTGGACAATATATTGCTAATACGTACAAAATCCTTACAACAGTTACCGAATACCTATAGATGCAAATGATCTCGATTTTTTAGCGAGATCATTTCTTTTTTTAAGGCTTATTTCAAAAAGATTGTTGCTTTCATTAATTGGCTGATAAACACCTAATTTGGTTGATAAATCAATCAAACTAGCTGACAAAGTGTATTTTTATATCAGTGTATGAGGCTTAAAGAAGTTTAAACATAGGAAAAGGCAACAGTATTTTTTCATCTATGTGTAAGCTTCCGGAAATTACCTAAGCAATTCGGCTGAAATTATTTAATATCTCTTGCATGGTTACGCAATTCTATGACAAAATCTATATATTGAAGAATATCATTTTATATAAGATATTCAAGGAGATGAGAGTTTGAACAAGGCTGTAATTTTAGGATGTAATTATTATATTGGTTTAAGTACAATTCGCTGTTTAGGAGTTCATGGCATCCATACTGTTGCTGTGGATTATAATGAAAATGATAGATATGGTTCAGAATCTAAATATTGTTCTGAGAGGCTAATTGCCCCTTACTATAAAGAAGATCCAAAAGGGTTTGTTCGTTTTTTAATAGATTATGCAAAAAACCAAAGCATTACCCCGGTTTTAATCCCTTGTCATGATTCATATGTAGAAGTCATTGATGAGTATTTAGAGGAATTGAGAGAATGCTATTTTATCCCTCAGACAGAAAAGGGTTTATATACGAAAGTAATGAATAAGGAAACACTTCATTCCTTAGCTATGGAACATGGAATGGCAGTTCCGGAAACGGTTAGAATAGATGAAGAGAACTATATTGAAAAAGTAGAGGAAATCATTAAGTATCCTTGCATAGTAAAGCCTACAGATTCCCCTACCTTTGTTGCAACTTTTAGAAGAAAGCTTTTTAAGGTATACAATCGAGAGGAATTGCTTGCTGCCATAGAAAAAGCGCAGAAAGCCGACTTAGAAGTGATTGTACAAAGAATCATTCCTGGCTTTGATGACCACATGTATACATTTGATGCCTATTTAAACCAAGATTCAAAAGTGACCCATTGGGTTACATGTCAAAAGCATCGTCAATACCCAATTAATTTTGGCGCTTCTGTTTATACAGAGCAAAAATATGTACAGGAACTGTACGATATTGGAGCTCCGTTTCTTGAAGCGATTGGATATAAAGGGTTTGCAGAAATTGAGTTTAAAAAGGACGCTGAAACAGGGAAGTTTTATTTAATTGAGATCAATGCAAGGATTACAAATCTTAACAACCTACTGTATAAGGTAGGAGTGAACTTTCCGTATCTTACGTACCGTGAGTTAACAGGTGCACCTTTAGAACCATATGCGGTTAAAGAGGATAAGCATCGAGTATTTTGGTATGCCTATGAGGACATGCTGGCGATTAAAGGCTATATTAAGACCGGGCAGTTAACGAGAAAACAAGTATTTGTTTCCTTGATGAAGAAGAAGGCTTATGCGATTTGGGACTGGAGCGATCCTAAGCCAGGTATTACCTACTTTAAAAAAATTGCGGGTAAATTTTTGAAAAAGCGCTAATGAACATACCTAACAAAAGCGATCATTACATGTCGCAGAAAAGAGGTAGAAAAGGATGAAGCTAGAAACACTTCTACAATCAATAAAGGTCAAACAAGTCCTTAATAACAAGGATTTAAATATATTTGGAATATCCTATCACTCTCAAAAGGTTACAAAAGGACACCTTTTCGTTTGTGTCCGAGGATATAAAACAGACGGGCATAAGTATCTTGCCCAGGCAGTGGAAAAGGGAGCAGTTGCGGCTGTTGTGGAGGAGTTTCAAGAGGGGATTGATATTCCTCAATATTTAGTTGAAGATAGTCGAATTTCTCTAGCTCGGTTAGGAGCAGCCTTTTACAACCATCCGTCTAAAAAGCTTCAGATGATTGGAATTACGGCAACGAATGGAAAAACCACTACTTCTTATATGACGAATGCCATTTTAGAGAATCAAGGCTTTAAAACAGGCTTAATAGGAACGGTTTCTATAAAAATTAATGAAACCACTATCCCTTCCGAGCTTACAACACCAGAATCTCTGGATTTACAATACTATTTAAATGAAATGGTTGAAAAAGATGTTACCCATGTTAGCATGGAGGTTTCGTCACAGGCACTTGAAATGCATCGGGTTGAGCAGGTGGATTACGATATTGTAACGCTTAACAATGTTAGCCGTGAGCATATTGACTCCCATGGCTCCTTTGAGAAGTATTTCGAAATAAAATCGAGTTTAATTAGAAATGCCAGTGAAAATAGCTTTGCTGTTCTGAACTTAGATTGCCCTTATTCCGCTTCTTTAGTCGATAAAACAAAAGCTCAAGTTATCACATTTGGTGTTAAGAGCAAAGAAGGGCATATTCATTGTAAAAATTTAGATTTAACGACAGGTAGAGGTAAATTTACTGTTGAAATATTAAAGGCCTTTAAAGTGAAGGATACAGAATATATCCCAGGTGAATTTGATATTGAGCTTGCTGTTCCTGGGCTGCATTCTGTTTATAATGCAATGGTGGCGATTACCGTTTCCTTGCTCTCAGGTGTATCTGTTTCGACGATCCAAAAAACATTGAAAACATTCGGTGGAGTCGAGAGACGCTTTGAGTTTATTTTTGAAGATGATATTAAGATCATTGATGATCATTTTGCTAATACAGGAAATATTAATGTAACGCTCGAAACTTTAAAGTTTATGGAATATAAGAAGCTTCATCTCGTCTATGCTATTAGGGGAGAGAGAGGTCCTACAGTCAATCGTGAAAACGCTGAGACGATCGCTAGCTGGGCGCCGAAGCTTGAGTTTAATGAAATCATTGCGACGAAAAGCGTTTCCCATGTGACCGCTAAGGACAAGGTTACAGATGAAGAGCAGCAAGTGTTTGAAGAGGTTATGGGGGAAGCAAAAATTAATGTGAATTTATATGATGAGCTTCCAGACGCCATCGCTGAAGCACTATCAAAAGCAGAAGCAGGAGACTTAATTCTTTTGGCAGGCTGTCAAGGAATGGATCATGGAGCTGAAGTTGCTTTACATCAGCTAGAGGAAATAAAAGTTGATTATTCTAAAGAAAAATTATTCCTGCCTCTTCGAAATCGGGTATCTAGTCAAGCAGAAATGGTTTAAAATAAAGCTATGTTAATGGTTATTGTTGCACGTTAAGAAAATATAAATTGCCAGCATAGAAGATGATTCGACGTAGTTGGCAATTTTAGGAATTAAGTATAAGTGCAACTACGCCTCTGTCTTCGCCTTTCTAAGGCTCGCCAATCGGCGAGTTTTCTTTAAAATTGACTGTGGGGTATGCAGGCAAATTTTTGATCCACCTTTTGGATCACTTTTTGAACGCGTGCCCCACAGGCCTTTCGGAAAACAGTAACCTTGTTTAACAATGCCAAAATTAAAGGAAAACTTCCATCATTGGAGGTTTTTCTTTAAGCTGTAGATGAGTTATTGGTTGGCTATCCATTATATTTTTGATATTGTTTGTTCTTAGGGAAATATAAAATTAGGACTTTGTTATTTAGAATAAAGGTTTAACGGAGTCTATATAAAGGTGATATAAAAATGTGCGGTTTTGTTGGTTTTGCTCACGCAAATTCAGAAATAGATAAAAAGAATACGATAAACGAAATGATGGACACAATCATTCATCGTGGTCCTGACAGTGGAGAATCATATACAGATGAGAATGTTGCATTCGGCTTTAGACGTTTAAGCATCATTGATCTATCAGAAGAAGCTGGTCAGCCGATGTTTAATGAGGATAAAAGCTGTGTTTTAATTTTTAACGGTGAAATCTATAACTATCAAGAATTGAAAAAAGACTTATTAGAGAAAGGCCATATTTTCAAGACTGACACGGATAGTGAAGTGTTAATCCATGGTTATGAGGAGTATGGTACAGATTTATTGCAAAAGCTTAGAGGGATGTTTGCCTTTGCGATCTGGGATACGAAAAAGGAAACAATGCTTTTAGCACGTGATTTCTTTGGAATCAAGCCTCTTTATTATACGCAAAATACAACAGACAACTCCTTTATTTTTGGTTCAGAGATCAAATCCTTTTTAAAGAATCCAGCATTTAAAAAGGAATTAAACAAGGATGCTTTAATGCCATATCTTACTTTCCAATATTCAGTCCTTGATGAAACGTTCTTTAAAGGTGTGTACAAGCTTAAGCCTGGCCACTATATGATTTATCAAAAAGGCAAAATGGAGATTAAGCAGTATTGGAATGTGAATTTTGATGAGAAAGAGAATGGCTTAGATCATTATATTAAGCAAATAAACGAGACAATGCGTGAATCGGTTGACTATCATAAAATCAGTGATGTTAAGGTAGGTTCTTTCCTATCAGGTGGAATCGACTCAAGTTATATTACGGCATTATTGAATCCGAACAAGACATTCTCTATCGGCTTTAAGGATTATGAAGGAATCTTTAATGAAACGAACTTGTCTAAGGAACTATCAGATATTCTTAACATTGAAAACTATCGAAAGCTCATGAATGCTGATGAGTGCTTTGAAACACTGCCAACCATTCAATATCATATGGATGAACCACAATCGAATCTTTCTTCTGTGCCTCTGTACTTTTTATCAAAATTAGCTAGAGAGCATGTAACGGTTGTACTGTCTGGAGAAGGAGCAGATGAGATTTTCGGCGGGTATGTATGGTATCAAAAATCAGCGAAATTAGAAAAATACGAAAAGGTTCCGTACTTTATTAGACGCATGCTTTCAAAGGTAGGAAGCGCCCTCCCGCAAAACAAAATCACAACCTTCCTAGTAAAGGGAGGACAAAAGATAGAAGAGAAGTTTATTGGACAAGCAAAGGTTTTTGAAGAGGAAGATGCCTTTAAAGTATTAAAGGAAGGGTATAAAAAAGGCCCTACTGTACAAAGTATTACGAAACAGGTTTTTGACCAAGTGAAGGGTAAAGATGATGTGACAAAAATGCAATATCTTGACCTAAAGCTATGGCTTCCTGGGGATATCCTTTTAAAGGCTGACAAAATGAGTATGGCTCATTCTATTGAATTACGCGTTCCGTTTTTAGATAAAGAAGTGATGTCTATGGCATCAAAAATTCCAAGTTCTCTTCGAGTTAATCGAGAAGATACGAAGTATGCCTTAAGAAAGGCTTCAAGTGAGGTTCTCCCAGATGAATGGGCAAATCGACCAAAGGTTGGATTCCCTGTACCAATTCGTTTCTGGCTCCAAGAAGAAAAATACTATAATATCGTTAAGGATATGTTCCAATCCGATATTGCAAAGGAATTCTTCCATACTGACGAGCTGATGAGATATTTGGATGAACATTATACGAAAAAGAATAATTATGCTAGATATATTTGGACAGTATACGTTTTCCTTGTATGGTATAAAAAGTTCTTTAAAGATATGTAAAAAAATCTTTATCGCAGATTAACGAGCAGTAAGACCCCCACTTCAAGTTTGCGAGAGAATCAAAGAAACCTAAGTGGGGGATCAACTGCCCGTAAAGGCCCATAAAATGAACACAGACTAAAAGCGCCACATCGTGTGGCAACGTCTGCGTGACCCACTTCCTGTGGGCCGCAACTAACAATCAGTGGGGGATGAAAGTCGACTAAGAAAGCCATGTCCTGTGCGTCGAAAAACCCCACTGATGGAAGTTTCACCTTATCACTTTAATAGGGGATAGATATAAGTGAAGAAAGTAGTAAGTATTACTATTTATACCGGCCTAGTAATTGTCGTATTTGCTACGATTAATATTGTGTCTAATACCTTGAAAGTGAACAGTATTGGCAGCGATGAAATAGATTTTTCAGACATTGAGTCCATTACAAAAATAGATGTACCTCCTTATGTGAAAAGGTATGATTGGACAAAAAATGGTGGAATGGACATAACAGAAGTATTGATTCCTGTTAAAACAGTGAAACAGCTGCCGGAGCTTCCTCATGGCTGTGAGATCACTTCCTTAACTTCGATTCTAAATACTTATGGCTATAACGTGTCAAAAACAGAAATGGCAGATAAATATTTGCCGAAACAGCCATTTAATTACAAGAATTCAAAGCGATATGGGGCTAATCCATATAAAGCATATGCTGGGAATCCTAGAAGCGAAAAAGGCGGGTTTTTTTCCTACGCCCCTCCTATTGTAGAGGCAGCAAATAAATATTTAGATGCTATTAATGCGGACGCTAAGCCTGTTGATATAAGTGGGAGCACAAGGGAAGAGATTATTGAACAGCTTGATAAAGGGATTCCTGTAGCTGTCTGGGTAACACTGGATCTTGGAAAGCCTAAGTTAAAATATTCATGGTATATTCATGAATCAGGAGAGAAGTTTATTGCTCCTGTAAATTTACATACCGTTGTATTGAATGGTTATGATGAAAAGAACGTACATGCAATGAACCCGCTGAAAGGTCAAGTGACCTATAATGCTAACGCGTTCTTTAAAAGCTATGAAGAACTAGGCAGCCATGCTATGATGGTTGTCAACAATGGAAACTAAGGATAAGAGCAAAAGAATGAACATAGACCTTTGTAAGTAGGTCATGTCTAATATTTCTTTTGCTTTTATTTTTTTGGTACAATATAAAAAAGTCAATCATTTGAGAAGGATGAATTATGCAAAAAAGAAGCTTAGGCGTTATTGGTGGGATGGGGCCCATGGCAACATCTGTTTTTTTTGAAAAGGTCATTGAAAATACAGTCGCAAATGCTGATCAGGAGCATATCAATATGGTGATTCTCAACCATGCCACATTGCCAGATCGGACAGATGTGATTATAAATCAGAAGGAAGAAACATTTTTAAATGCAGTAGTAAAAGATATCAAGCTACTAGAAACAGCTGGTGTTGAGAATATAGCGATTCCATGTAATACGTCTCATTTTTTCTATGAACAAATGCAAGAAATGACTTCTATTAATATTATTAATATGATAGATGAGACTTGTAAAAAAATTCATCAAAAATATGGAGATCAAAGCAAGGTTGCGATTCTAGCTACAAATGGCACGGTGAGCAGTGGAATATACCGACATGGCTGTCTTGACTATAATATGCAGCTGATTACTCCAAATGAGGTCTATCAAGAACAAGTTATGAATACAATATATAATATAAAAAGTGACTTGGCAGTAGATGTGAATGCAATTGAACAAATCATAATAGACCTTGTTGATAAAGAGAATTGCTGTTGTGTTATTCTCGCCTGCACAGAACTATCTTGCTTGAAGCTAAGTGATGAAGTCGTGAAATATTGTATTGATGCAATGGATGTTCTAGTAGAAAAATCGATAGAATACTCTGGAGGTCAAGTGAAAGATCCCATTAAGTGGGGTTAAATTAAGAGGGAGGGGTTAAGATGAAGCATAAGGAAGAAGAAAAATTTAAAGAGTTTTTGGCAGAATCTTTTGATCAAGGCGTCAACATTAGAGAGTTACGTCTTTCAACAGAAGAAATGGAGTATATTAAAAGAATTTATCCAAAAGCAAGTTTAAATAAAAGTATACCAAAGGAAGCATCAGACGGAAAAGTTTGGTATAAAGTTTCCCTTCTACCTCCCGGGACTGACATAGATTCAATAAATGATGCTAGATTAGCAGCGATTCAAAAGGAAAACGTACAGTTAAAACAGGAACTCGAGTCATTAAAAAGGTCGATGGCTACGAGTAGTGATAATTAAGCTCTAAAGTTATTGAAGTGAATTGATATGGTGTCGCAGATTAACGGGCAGTAAGACCCCCACTTCAAGGATTCGCATATGCAAAGAAGAGTAAGTGGGGGATCAACTGCCCGTAAATGCTCGTAAAATGAACACAGACTAAAAGCGCCACATCGTGTGGCAACGTCTGCGTGACCCACTTCCTGTGGGCCGCAACTAACCATCAGTGGGGGATGAAGGCCGACTAAGAACGCCACGTCCTGTGGCAACGTCGGCACTAGCACGTCCTGTGCGTCGAAAAACGCCCACTGAAGGAAGTTTCACTTTATATAGAGTTCTTTAGGAAAATACAATAATATTTTATGAAAGACACACGGCATTTTATATTGAAAATCGCCATGTGTCTTTTTGTTTTTTTGGGAAATAAAGGTACTTTTGAGGGCGACGATTCAAGAACGATTTGTATACCATGAGCTTCTATTATTTGCTAGGGGAAAATTCATACCAATAACTGGTATGGATTTTTTTATGGATGTTAAAGATGTTGAAGAGAATTAGAGGGGAATATTGGAATGTACTTCTGAGGTGATATTTTGGAACAAAAAGGAAAGAAAGTAAGTAACCATATTGACGAAAATATTACATTTTTAAAAGAAGCTCTTGGAGTCGAAAAAAGCTTTGATGTCATTCAGCTTGATGTTGTCTATGCAGAGCGGAAAATGGCTTTTTATCTAGTCGATGGCTTTGTTAAGGATGATATTCTCCATTACATAATGAGATTACTCGCTAGATTAGACAAAGAAAAGTTAGATGGTGACATACTCTCAAAGCTTGTAAAGACGTATATACCATATGTAGAAGTAGAAACGACAGATGAATTAGAAAAGGTAGTAGACGCCGTTTTGGCCGGACCGACAGCGCTCGTCGTTGATGGTGTCGATAAAGTCATATTAATCGATGCACGTACCTATCCGGTAAGGGGGCCACAAGAGCCAGATATTGAAAGAGTTGTGCGTGGATCACGTGATGGCTTTGTTGAAACCCTTGTTTTTAATACAGCATTAATACGAAGAAGAGTTAGAGATAGGACATTACGAATGGAATATTTGCAAGTGGGAAGGCGTTCAAAGACGGATATTGTCGTCAGTTATATTGAAGATATTGCGGATCCAGAGCTGGTTACAAAAATAAAAGATTCGCTTACAAAGATAGAAATAGATGGACTGCCAATGGCTGAAAAAACGGTTGAAGAATTTATTTCCGGACGACACTGGAATCCTTATCCCCTAGTTAGATATACAGAAAGACCAGATGTCGCTGCTACACATTTATTCGAAGGACATGTATGTATTATCGTTGACGGCTCACCAAGTGTCATTATTACGCCAACAACCTTCTGGCATCATTTACAGCATGCAGAAGAATACCGAAACAAGCCAATAGTAGGTGCTTATTTGCGTTTTGTTCGTTTTCTTGCCGTTTGGGCGTCCGTATTTATGCTGCCGCTTTGGTATTTATTTGCGATTCAGCCGGAATTATTGCCTAAGAGCTTATCTTTTATCGGACCAAATTCCTCAACGAAAGTGCCATTAATTGTTCAATTCCTAGTCATTGAAATCGGATTAGATATGCTCAGAATGGCTGCAATACACACCCCTTCTGCGTTAGCGACAGCGCTTGGTCTTGTTGCTGCTTTAATGATTGGACAAGTAGGAGTTGAAGTTGGTTTATTTGTTAATGAAGTTATTTTATATTTTGCAATTGCTGCAATTGGTACTTTTGCAACACCAAGCTATGAAATGAGTCTTGCTAACCGAATTATTAGAATTGCTTTATTGATTGTCACGAGTATGTTCCATTCATATGGATTTATCATTGGAAGCTGCTTGTTAATCATCCTATTAACAAGAATGAACTCCTTTGGGGTTCCATATTTTTGGCCATTTATTCCGTTTAATAACCGTGCCTTTAGAGATGTTCTGTTAAGGTCGCCGATTCCTTTGAAACACAAGCGTCCTCGAGTATTGCATACAAAGGATCCAGATCGGTAAAAAAGTGATTTCACCCACTCCATATAAATAATAGAAAATAATTATGCTCAAAAAACAGAGAATACTGCGAACATTTTCGGAAGAACAATTACAAGGACATATGGCCTTTTAGGAGCGCTGTGTGTCTTTTTTTCTGTTTGTGCAAAGGTTTCATCTTATCTGATCAATGTCATTTTGGGTTATTCCGAATAGTATATTGATGAGGTGTGCTTACTTTGGGAAACACAAGTATACAAAGAGATATTCAAGTGATTGCTTCTCTTCAGCGTGATTTAAATCTTGTTACTGCATTTTTATTATTATCAGGTCAAATTACGATCGTAGGAGTGTTTGTGATTCCTGGTGGATTTAGTGTTTCTTTAAGTGGACCAATCTTTGGAGGCAGTAGGTTAGAGGGGAAATGTGGCAATAGAGTGTTAAATGCCTTTATAGATATCATTGATGTGATTATCGCCATTTTATTAATTATCGACGAAATTAGATTAGTTAGTGTTGTAGTTGGGCCAGGAAGGTTTTCCGTTGACGTTAGTGGTCCGATCTTTGGAGAAGAAGTAAATGAGCCGACACTTCCATTATTAAGACAAAATTATAATTTTTTTCACCAGATTGTTTCTAATCATTTTAATATTGACCCGACTTTATTTAGAAAATTAGAAAAGGAATGATAAACATGGCTTTAAATGATCTACCTACGATTAGATTATCTGAAAACGGTGTTTTTCTTTTAGCTCTAGGCCTCCTTACCTTCATTTTCTTTTTTACTCAGCCAAAGACAGGGACCGAAGAGCAATAATAAGAAAACATCAGGGAGAATAACAACTGGTAATCTATCTTAAGCAAGAGGCGATTTTTCAACAGGAAGATCGCTTTTTTCTATTAAATTTAATAAAGGTTTTTTAGTGTGTCTTCAGAATTAATGAAATAGAGATGAATGTTAAAAGGGAGGAAAGAAAAATGAAACAAAACATTTATCGCAGATTAACGGGCAGTAAGACCCCCACTTCAAGGATTCGCGTATGCAAACAAGAGTAAGTGGGGGATCAACTGCCCGTAAATGCCCGATTGGTTCAACTAACCATCAGTGGGGGATGAAGAAAAATCCCCACTGATGGAAGTTTCACTTTATGATCATCCAATTTTCTTTAAAGAATATACGTCATTACGTGAAAGTGGAATAACCTATAATGATTTTGTTGAGCAGCCTGCCATTAAATCTGCCATTTCTGAACTGAAGGATAAGTCTGTCTTAGATTTAGGATGTGGGACAGGCCACTTTTCCAAGTATTGTATAGAAAAAGGCGCTTCCAAAGTCATAGGTTTAGACATTTCTAAAAATATGATAGAAGAAGCTAAAAAGAATAACGAGCACGAAAAAATAGAGTATATTTGTGCACCAATAGAAGATATGGACTTCCCAAAAGGAAAATTTGATGTCATTATAAGTTCTTTAGCTATTCATTACATAGAGGATTACTCAAATCTTATTAAGAATATTAGTGCATTTTTAAAACATAATGGTGAATTTGTATTTTCAATAGAGCATCCTATCGTAACAGCTAGAAATGAAATGAATAATTGGGTGAAGGATAAAGAAGGAGTTAAAATACATTGGGCTTTAGATAATTATCAAGAAGAAGGAAGAAGAGAGGAGCATTGGTATATTGATGGTGTTGTGAAGTACCATAGAACCATTTCAACCTTAATAAATACTCTAATAGACAATGGGCTTGTGCTCGAGAGAATTATAGAGCCACAGTCAACTCCAACTGGGTTAGAAAAAATGCCAAAATTAATAAATGAAAAACGGAGACCATCTTTCATGATCATAAAATCGAGAAAAAATAATGTTTGAGGTGAATTGTTGTGCTATTTAGTCTCATGGGGCTAACTTTCGTCATACATTTAATAGATACACTGGCTTACTCTGTCCGGCTTAATACCGTAAAAAGCGGGAAGTACGCCCTGTCTATGTCGTTATTTAATATTTTTGTTTTAGTATCAAGGACAGCCAATATGTTTCAAGCACCATTAATAGGTACATTAATAGGAATAAGCATTTCGAAGGGAATCGATCCTTTGCAAGATATTCGCCTAGTCATTTTTTCAGCGACAGCAGGTACGCTAGCAGGAATCATATTCATTCCTACCTTCCTTAAATTATTCGGAAAGGCTGTTGATAAGCTTGAAATAAAAGGATCCGTTCCTGCCATCGTGGTAGAGGCGTTAAGTATCTCTAATCTTAAACGTATAGTAAAAAGTACAACTAAGCCTAAGAAAAAAATGTATTCTAGATTAAGATATAGGGAGATTCCGAAGAGATTTCTGCTTCTTAATACAATGATAACAGCTATTTATACGATAGGTGTGATTTCTGCCTCCTACGCAGCTTTTTTTGTAGAAGAAAAGTATCATTTGGCCGTAGCAGGCTCATCCGGAATGATTAATGGTGTTGCGACCATCTTATTAACTTTAATTAGTCGATCCTAAATCCGCCATTATTACTGATCAAGCAATAAGAAATAAACGGCCTTATGGAGATGTTAAGGCTCTTGTCATCCTATTAATAGGAACGAAACTACTAGGAACTCTCATTGGGCAATTTTTAATTTATCCAGCAGCAAAAGTAATAGCGAGCATTTATAGCTAATATGAATCTGTAAAATGAATTTCCTGTCCTTTATGATAAAATTGAAGATAATGTATGAGGTGTTAATATGTAGTTAGCATTAATCATTTTACTAGTATTTGTGTTTGATTTTGCAAAAATAAGAAGCCAAAATGAAACAATGATTGAGCAGAATGAAAAAATCATTTCCTTGCTGGAGGAGATTAAGAATAAACAATCATAGGGTTTTCACAAACTGAAATGACGGAATGATGAGAACAAAAAAGGGGCAATGTTCATGAATCCGATGGAACTAATGGCAATTGGATTTCCGGCAGTTATTGTAATAATCGTTATGATTAGTTTTTATAAGGTTTTTGTGAAGAAAAGAAGTGTAACGCCTTTCTACACCCCATTTGATCAGATCACTGGACAAACTGGAGTCGAATTTCATGAGGAACAGGAAATTCTTGCTGAAGATGAGGATCGGGGTGATGATAAGGATAAAAAGACAAAACCGGGTAATGAAAATAAAAACTAAGCAATTCCATTAGATTAGGGCTTTATTGTAACCAGTAAAATAATGGATTCGTAAATCAGTTTCTTAAGTGAAATAATGGAAATGGGAGGCGTTATTATGGCTTACTTTTTCACAGGAGTTTTAGTGTTTACTATTGGATTTGCTGTATTTAAAGCGATAAGAAAGAGAAAACTGCCTAGTAACGAATATACTCCATTTGACGATATCACTTCGGGTAAATCTGAAAAGGATTAACAGGGGGTACAAATTGATAAACATACAAAATAAATCAGACTCTGTTATCATTGTCGTTCATGAAATTTATGGGATTAACAAGCACATGGAACATGTTTGTCAACGGTTGTCGGAAAAACATTTTGATGTTATTTGTCCAAATTTATTGGAGCAAGAAGCGCCTTATGATTATTCTCAAGAGGAAGCCGCTTATCGTCATTTTATGGGGAATATAGGCTTTATGAATGCTTCTGAAAAAATTAAAAATGTAATACAAGATAGTAAAGATAAGTATAAAAAAGTATATCTTCTCGGATTTAGTATTGGGGCAACGATTGCGTGGTTATGCAGTGAAGAAGAATGTCTCGATGGAATGGTTGGATACTATGGTTCTCGAATTAGGAATTATACAGATATTGATCCAAAATGTCCTACGATGCTATTTTTTCCTGAAACAGAGCCATCATTTAATGTGGACGATTTAATATCATGCTTAGACGAAAAAAAGGTAGAGGTACATAAATTTAACGGACAACATGGATTTAGTGACCCATATTCTCCAAAATATAATGTTAAATCAGCACAAGAAGCATTAGGCTTAATGGTTGATTTTTATCGCAGATTAACGGGCAGTAAGACCCCCACTTCAAGGATTCACGTATGCAAAGGAGAGTAAGTGAGGGATCAACTGCCCGTAAAGGCCCGATTGGTTCAACTAACAATCAGTGGGGGATGAAGGCCGACTAAGAACGCCACGTCCTGTGGCAACGTCGGCACTAGCACGTCCTGTACGTCGAAAAACCCCACTGATGGAAGTTTCACTTTATCTGAAATTGAAAAACGAACGAATCTAATAAGGTAAATTCAATAAGCATTTGATTAAGAAAACCCATTTAAATAAAGAATGGGTTTATTTTAGTTTTAATAATAGATTAATAAAATAATGTTCTAAAAATATTGAATTTTAAATTCGATAATTATAGAATTTGTATAAGAGATGAAACAATAATAAACGAGGTGCTTAATTTGGATGTTTTAAATTTTACAAGCAGGAAAAGAGAAACCTACCAAGTTCAGTTAAAATACTCCTTACTGTGGGAATGTGCATTGGGAATTGCAGCCATTACAAATACTACACTTATAAATACATTGGAGAAACCAGTGAAGTATTGGAGAGATATAAGGAAATCTTTATCAAATGAATTATTGGAGAATTTGGACTTTGTTGAAAAAAATAATACTTGGAAAGCTTTACTACAATTGTTACATGCAAAAGATTTTTCTCATTTAAAAGAGCTTACTTCCTACATAGAGGAACTGCCTCTTACTGATTTAAAGTATATTAGTTTACCTTTTATAGGCTTAAAATATCAAACAGTAAGACAAAATGCTGCATTAGGTGAGGAATCAGCTATTAATGAATTGAAAGATTTAACTAATAATAACCCATTTTTTCCTAGCTATATAGAATTCATGTGTAAAGTGGATGGTAATCTCCTGAAAGAACATCTTATTAGCGTTATGACAGGATGGTATGGCGAGGTTATAGAGAAAGAATCCGAGCTATTGAATAGAATCTTACAAGCAGATTATGAAGCGAAAAAAGAAATGAGAGGAAAAATGAATCCTGAAGAACTTGTTGAATGGTCAACGGGAGGGATTACTTATATGCCTGAGCCTACTGTAAATCATGTCCTACTAATCCCTCAATATATTTATCGCCCATGGAATATAGAAGCAGATATTGAGGGCACAAAAGTTTTTTATTATCCCATAGCAAATGAAAGTATTTCCCCAAATGATCGATATACGCCAAACAACTTTTTGGTGCTTAAACATAAGGCATTAGGAGATGAGGTTCGACTGCGGATTGTTAAACTGCTGTACGAAGCGGATCTTACTTTGCAAAATATAACGGATCAATTAAACATAGGTAAATCTACTGTCCATCATCATCTGAAGATTCTTAGAGCAGCTAAATTAGTTGAAATTATTGGATCAAAGTATTCACTTAAAAAGAAAGCTGTTGAATTTTTATCTGAAGAACTAAACATTTTCTTAAATAAATAATGAGTATTAAGGATGGGATGGACCGTGAGCAACAATATTTTAAAGAATCGTTCATTTGTTTTTGTTTGGATAGGTAACGCTATTTCTGAATTAGGCGGTGCTTTCGGTACTTTTTGCAACTCGATTCTTATCTATCAACTTACAGGTTCTACTATGGCATTGGGAAGTATGTGGCTGTTATATTTTATACCCTCTCTTATCCTTCAATTGTTTATTGGTCCGTTTATTGATAAATGGAGTCGAAAATGGATAATGATTTTTTCTCAATGGACAAGAGGGGTAATTTTCTTTATACCACTTGTTACACTCATAACTGGGAACCTTGAAGCGTGGCATATTTATACAGTTCAAATTATAGTAGGCTTAATCACTCCAATATATACACCTGCAAATCAAGCGATTACCCCTACCATTGTGTCAAAAGACCAACTTAGTACAGCTAATGCTTATATAGATGGAACTGTAAGATTAATGACTTTCTGTGCACCAATATTAGGAGGACTCATTGTTGAGTACATCGGTGTAAAACCGACACTCATTTCTGTTAGCGCCTTACTTATCACAAGTGGAATCCTATTGCATTTTATCCATGAGGTGAAAATTTCCCAAAGTGTGCGGAAATCATGGCTGGAACATTTTATTGAAGGTATCTCCTACTTTTTTAAGCAGCCAGTAATCGTTTGGTTAGGAGTTTTTTTAGTTTTTGTCCAGTTTGGAGTAGGGGTAACGATGGTTATTAATCTTCCTTATATAACGAAGGAATTATCAGGAAGCTATGCCGAATACGGATATTTTATGGCTGCTTTCCCTCTAGGTTATGTGATTGGTTCAATACTAGTTGGAAAAATTACATATAAGAGTCGCAGGGTTTTAATGTTAGGAGCTTTGGTTATTGGGGGTTTAACATTTATCTCTCTTGGAATAAATAACAGTATCATTTTTGCGATTTTTACGGAGGTTATTGCTGGAATAGCTATGGCGTTTTTTGGAGTTCATAACATAACGATTTGTCAACAATCTGTGCCAGATCATTTAATGGGTAAAGTATCTTCTGTTCGACTTTTTATCATTAGAGGTGCAATGCCATTAGGTGTATTGGCAGGGAGTTTTTTAGGTGAACTTTGGGGGATACGCCCAATGTACTTACTAATAGGTTCCATTATTTGTACAGTATCATTATTAGGAATAATTCTTCCTTACTTTAAATTTATTGATAATACGAGTATCAAGAATATTGCCTCCTGATTTTGAAATATCCTTGAATGTTACTAACACAGCAACCTGGGCAGGATTTTCTGATAAATATCGAGAATTTTCTAAAATAGGTATAATCTTTTAGTTATTGGTTGTTTTAAAGATCAGTGTTGAAAATGCTATTTTGTTGTTGATTGGAGCGAAAGGTGCGAGATCCTCGAAAATGCATTCGCATTTCCTTCGTGCGGTGTTTATTCAGGGAAGATTATTCAACGTCCTGCGGGAGAAGCGAGTCAAAGGGAGACCCCGCAGGAGCCATAGCGACGAGGAGGCTTCCGGACCGCCCGCGATCGCTAAGTGCCTGCAGCGGAAATCAACAGGGAAGTTTAACATTGCCTAGTTTAAAAGGGAGGTATTGTGGTGGAAGTAAATATTCGTCCTGTACAGATAAATGATGCCAGTGCAATTCATCGTATCTGCACACAGGAAGCCGTTCTGCAATATATGGTTTTTCTTCCTAGTATGAGAGTGGATGCTGTCGAAAATAGGTTGCGAAACCTGGGAGATAATCAATTTGAGTTTGTTGCGGAGCTTAATGGCAATGTTGTTGGCTTTGTAGGTCTAACTCAAGGACGAGGTAGATTTTCGCATTCGGGGGAATTATTTATTGGCGTAGACAGTGAATATCATAAAAAAGGAATTGGGAAAGCATTACTTACAAAGGCTCTTGATCTTGCAGACAATTGGCTAATGCTTGAAAGAGTGGGACTTGGGGTTCTTGTAACAAATCCTGTTGCACAGGCCTTATATGAAAAATTTGGTTTTACAGTAGAAGGAAAAAAGAAAGGCAGTATAAAAGCTCACGGCAGATTTATAGATGAAATAAAAATGAGCCGGTTCCGCCCTAACGGTCTTCTAGCGAACACATGACTATTATAAGAAAGTAACGCCTTCTATAGAGGGTGTTTAAAATTGCAGCGATTATGATCGCTGTTTTTTTATTAGTAAAAATGTAGGGGAGGGGAAGGATATAGAAGCTAGGTTTGAAGAGAAAAGGGATGATAATGATTAGATGAAAAGAATTATAATAGTTCTTGCTTTAATTATATTAAGTATTCAACCTCTTTCATTTGTTTCGGCAGAATCCAACATAGGATTGAGAGCAGCATTTATTAGGAGCAATGATCTATGGATTAAAAATGGTCGGAAGGAAATGAAAATTACCAATGACGTAAAGGCAAAATTTCCAAAGTGGTCTTTTGACGGCAATTGGATTGCCTATATTCGAGATTCAAAATATCAAGAAGGGGACTTGTGGCTGTATCATGTAAAATCAAATAGACATTTTAAAGTTTATTCAAATGTGAGGGCGAATTTTCAGTGGGCTCCAAATCAAAATACTCTTGGATTTCAATCCGATCAATCTCTAAGAATAATAGATGTTACATCATTAAAGCAATCTCTTAAGATTGCTTCTGGAATTATAAATTTTTCATGGTTTCCTGATGGATCAGGCTTATTAACCTCTTCTAAAGCTGGTGAAAGTGTTTTTTCAGATATAGTGTTATCCAAAATATTAATTAACCACAATAAGAAACAGTATCAATCTCAACATTTTTACACAATCGCTGTTGGAAAGAATGAATATTTTTATGGAACAAGCCAGTTTAAATGGTCCAATGACCGCAGGTGGATTGCATTTCAGCTAGTTCCGACAGCCTCTTTATCGGCTGATAGTAATACATTGAGTGTTCTTTCTAATGATGGGCAGAGTTTTTATAAAATAGATGAGATGTTAGATTATGATGAATGGTTTCAGTGGGCACCAAGTAAAAACTTCTTAGGGTATATTCAAGGATTCAGCCGAATGGCTATAACAAATAAGAAATTAAAAGTTGCAAATGTAGATAAAAGTAGTTTTTCCGAATATACACCTAAAGGATTTGTTGATCGTGATTTGACATGGCGGACTGATGATTCAATCTTCGTTTCGCGTTCTATTGATAGTGAATGGGTAGATGTTAAACAAAGACCACTGCCTTCTCTATATAAGGTTGATTTGAAAACAAAGACTGCACAGAAAATAACTTCACCTTCAATAAAGGAAGGAGACTTTCGCCCACAATCTATAAATAATGAGAATAAATTAATCTGGATAAGAACAGATAGAGAAAAAGCGAAAGTTTGGATTGCCGATTCAGATGGATTAAACCAGAAAATCTGGATTGAAAATATGAATCCTGGAACTTGGTATTATGAACACTGGAATTGGGACGAGGTTTTTAGCTTATATCAACCATATAAAAAGAAATTTTTGAAATAGTATTTGAAATCTAAGTTGAAATATGATACATTAAATGGAAATTTGAGGTGGCAAACATGAAGTCTTTTAAAAATATTTTAACCCTGTCACAATTACATCATCATATCAGATAGCCGTGCTATTCGATTTTTAAAAATCGTAAATAGGATGGCTATTTATCATGAAACCGCATTGATTAAGTTTATAAACTTAAATCGAGTGCGGTTTTTTATTTTTATTTTTTATGGAGGCGAAGAAGGATGAAAAAAATGGATTATCAAAATGTAAAAGGAACACAGGATTATTTACCAGAAGCGGAGGTTGTTCGAAGAAATATTAGAAGAACATTAGAAGACGTATTTATCCAATACGGATGTAAGCCCTTGGAAACACCGATTCTTAATTATACAGAGCTGCTTGCGTCTAAGTATGGTGGTGGTGCAGAGATATTAGAGGAAATGTATACCTTGACAGACAGGGGAGAAAGAGATTTAGCATTGCGATACGATCTCACGATTCCATTCGCAAAAGTAGTTGCCATGAATCCAACGATTAAGATGCCGTTTAAAAGGTATGAGATCGGTAAAGTATTCAGGGATGGTCCAATCAAAACGGGAAGGTTTCGTGAATTTACACAATGTGATGTGGATATCGTAGGAATTGAGTCTCAAATTGCTGAGGCAGAATTAATGATGATGGCATTAGATGCATTCGCCAAACTTGATTTGAACGTCACGATTCAATATAACAATCGAAAATTATTGACTGGAATGCTTGAAGTGCTTGGAACACCAGCGGAGAAAATCAATCAAGTCGTTTTAATCCTTGATAAACTCGAAAAAGTAGGATTGGAAGCTGTTACTTCAGAGCTTACTGAGCAGGGGCTTCCATCTGCAACGGTCAAATTAATTAATCAGTTCTTAACCGATAAAAATAATACAAACTATCGTTATTTTGAGCCGTTTTCTGACCAAAACGATCAAGTTAAGCAAGGATTAAGTGAACTCAAAGAGTTAGAAGCATACTTGGAAGCCTTAAGTATTAATAATCAGTGTGTATTTAATCCCTTTTTAGCACGAGGGCTGGAAATATACACCGGCACGATCTATGAAATTTTTCTTTCTAATAAAACGATTAAGTCCAGCATTGGCAGTGGTGGAAGATATGATAATGCAATCGGTGGATTGATCGGAACAAACGAGAACTTTTCAACAGTGGGAATATCATTTGGATTAGATGTGATCTATACTGCATTAAATAAATCAAAGGAAAAAAACGCAAATCGTCCAGATGTGGATTATTATGTCATTCCTTTAAATACCCCAAAAGAGTCACTATTAGTCGCAAAATACTTAAGAGGTCAAGGATACAAGGTTGAGTTTGAAATGGGGAACAAAAAGATAGGAAAGGCTTTAGATAAAGCAAACAAGGAAAATATTCGCAGCGTCATTATCATTGGAGAGGTGGAAGTGAAAAATAATCAATATAAAGTTAAAGATATGCTGTCTGGTGAAGAAAAAATGGAATATTTCTTTTTTAATAAAGGGTGATGATTTACTTAACAAATGGTGCTTTGCTTCTAATGGAGTAAAGCTTTTTTATTCAAGTAATATTTCTAGTTAATTTAAACAAGGGATATGGAGATTATGGTAAAATAATGGTAATTATGAAGTGGAAATATAAATAAGGAAGATGTTTGTTAATTCCCATTCTTTTTTTAGAGGCTGGATTGCTAAACAATTTAGTTGAGTTCTAATGAGTTAGTAAGGGGGATAACTCTTCAATGGAAATAAAAAAGATTTCTTACTTTAATATGTTCTTAGGAGCAATTGGAACAGTTTTTAATATTATTGGGAGCAATGAAATATTTTAAAATGGCTGATTGGCAAGGGAATAGTCTTACTTTTATCGGCTTGCTACTGACCATTAGCTACATCGAATATTTGGAAAAAAAAGCAGGTGTAAGTAAAAAAGTAATATGGATTAGAGTGTTGTTTTCGACAGTACTCTTTTTAATAATTTCTTCTTTTCTATATCTATAATTCTAGTTGATTTTCTTTTGTTGTTTTTAATTAATTTATTCATGATGTAGGAGAACAGAATATGCTAAAAATATTAAGAATAATATTTTCATTAAGTACTGTCGCTTTATCAGCTTTTAGTCTAATAACTCAAAATTATAACCTCACACCGTATGTTATGTTTTTATTAGGTGTTACTATGTTGATGACAGGAATAATAGAGCTTCAAAAAGACAAAAAAGGCTTTCCTGGCTATTTATGTATTATCGTTTCTTTATTTATTTTTTTTGTATCTATACAGGGATTTTTAGTAAAGTAACGAATACCTCGAATAAATAAAGTAAATGCACAGAGTTCTTTCTTTATTAATCCCTACTAGCAAGGAAAAGGGATTAAGTAATAGTAATATAGCGTAAAAAGGTGGTATAGTTTTGAACTTGCTAGATAGATTGATAGAACAAGCTAAGAATCCAAATGGAGCCTTAGGTTCGTTCATGTTGAGGATAATGAATACTGCTCATTCTCCAATGAATAAATGGGCTTTGGAGCAGATAAAAATTAGGAATGAAGCGGTCATGTTGGACATAGGCTGTGGAGGGGGAAAAGCTATACAATTATTGTCCAAAAGGAACCCAAACGGGAAAATATACGGTATAGATTATTCGGATCAGGCAGTAAAAGATTCCATAAAAGCGAATAAACTAGATGTAGAAAAAGGCAAAGTAGACATTCGTCAAGCAAGTGTGACGGATATCCCATTTCCAGAAGATGTCTTTGATATTATAACTGCCTTTCAAACACATTACTTTTGGACGGATTTAGAAAAAGGTGTAAAAGAAACTTTTAGAGTATTGAAATCAGAAGGATGCTTCTTGATTATTGCCGAAATCTACAAAATCAATTATCATATGAAATCTTATAAAACAAGGGAAGAAATGGAGCAATTGTTTAAAAAAGCGGGGTTTAACACTGTGAAATTTTATGAAAATAAAAGGTGGATTTGTATAAAAGGAATTAAATGATTATATAACAATGGCCGAACGATCAGATCTATTATTACAATACTTAAAAACAATCTGTTAAAATTTCTTCACTTGGCTGGGGGTAAATGAAATGTTAAAGAATAAACACGCAGAGTTGGTAAGTAATAATGGTTTTTATATAAGTACGGACAAAAGCCTTTTGGATATAGAAGTAATACATAAATTCCTAAGTAATGAGTCTTATTGGAATGAGGGTATTTCCAAGGAATTAGTTATTGCATCCATTGATAATTCAATTATTTGTTATGGTATTTATGAAGGAAATCCAACAATTGGTTCTCCAAAACAGGTTGGCTTTGCACGGGTTGTATCCGATCTTGTTCGCTTTTCTTGGCTTGGTGATGTTTTTATACTTCCAGAATATAGAGGCCAAGGACTTAGTAAATGGTTAATGAGTGTGATCACAGAACACCCTAATTTGAAAGGAACAAGCTTTCAACTTGCCACAAGAGATGCCCACTCTCTTTATGCTCAATATGGCTTTAAGCCATTAGATTACGTTGAAAATAGAATGGCTAGGCCTCTTGATTGGGATGCGATAAATGATGGATATAAAAAAAATAAATGAAAAAGGACCTGAGTGGTCCTTTTTACTTAATATAGATGACATCTAAACAAATTTGTACATAAGAATATCATCAATGTATTCATTGTCATTTAACTTGAATTCTTTAATCTTACGTCCTTCTTCAACAAATCCCATATTTTTGTATAAAGCGATCGCTCTCTGATTTGTTGAGAACACGCCTAAGCTAACTTTTTCTATAAGTGGATTTTGCTGTGCCCAAGTTAACAATTCATTTAACAATAACTTACCTATCCCCAGATTTCTGTGTTCTTTTCCAATCATCATGGTAATAGAACCCGTATGGGATAATCGTTTTAGATTTTGAGAGGAGAACACGATTAATCCAACCACTTTACTGTCCATTTCAGCTACTAATATTGCTTCTCTTTCGTTCTCTATTATTTTTCGAATCCAATCTTGATGTTGTTCAAGCGTTTTGTTGTATTCTTCTATAACAGAAATAAAAAATTCACCTTCACTAACAATTTCACGCTGCAAATCTAAAACTGCTGTCGCATCCTCTAAGCAAACAGTACGAATGTTGGCTTTGACATTGTTTTTTGCCGTCATTGATTTCACCTCTTTATATTAATTCTATACTTGTTAGATTACATTTTGGGAGCTTCCATACCAAAATTAGCCCATTCTTCTTTTGACGGGCCATAAATACCTGGAACGTTTAAACCTGCTTGTCGCATTAGAATCGTCATTTGTCCACGATGGTGGTTTTGATGCTGAATCAAAAACAACAAAAGGGATCCATTTGGCATTTTTTGACCAAAAAAGTCTATACGTTCTTCTAAGTTTTTATCGTTCCATTGAGTTTTTAATGACTGTATAAATGAATTACTGGCTTGCTGGTAGCTGTCTGCTATAAACTGAGCCGAATCAGGAACGGGCCAATCTTTTGTTGGGGCCTCAAACGTTAAATTTGTATTTGAGGTAATTATGCGAATGGAAGAAACGGTGTGCCAAGCTATACGTCCTAAAGTCCAATTCTGTGAAGTAATTTCCTGTTTAAGTGAGTCATCAGTTAAATTATTTAGTAATTTTTGAGTAGCCACTGATTCATATCCCCAAGATTTTAAAAAATGATCTATGGTTGTGAACATAAAAATCCTCCTAAGTTTTTTAAATAACCACTTCGCTAAATATTTCAATTTTCCTTCCAATTATCATGAAAACACGAGAATTTATACGATAACTTGTAGTTCAACTATTTACAAGGCTCATTAAAGAAGAAAAATCCATGGTATAATTTTGAATAGTTAGACTTATTCAGATTGAGGAGGTAATGAGCCTAATGTCATCCCAAGCAGTAGATGAATTTTTAACCGAACAAAATAAAAATATGGAGGCACTTTATAAACCGGTTGTATTGAATAATTGGATGTCTGCAACAACAGGCAAAAAAGAGTGGAGCGAAAAGCATGAAAAGTCTTTAAGTGATTACTATGCTAATTTTTCTGAGCAGGCAACTTTTAATAAGGTAATATCGCTTAGGAAAGAGCAAAATCTTACTCATATTCAATTACGCCAATTAGACGATTTGTATAATAAAATGGTTAAAAACCAGCTTGATAAAAGTGACCTGGCTGAAACCTTAAAACTTGAAAAAGAGATTTCGTATGTATTTAATACATTTAGACCTACCTTTGAAGGGAAAGAAGTAACAAATAACGAGCTATTAGATATTCTTAAGAACAGTGATCAAAATGAACAAAGAAAAGAAGCGTGGCTTGCGAGTAAGCAAGTCGGAAAGAAAATTGAAAAGAACCTTTTGAAGTTAATACATAAAAGAAATAAAGATGCAAAAGCATTGGGATTCGATCATTTTTATCAAATGAGCTTATCAACTCAAGAATTGGATATTAATACTGTTTTTGATACGTTTAAACAATTAAAAGACTTATCAGATGAACCATTTCGTATCATTAAAGATGAAATAGACGAAGAACGGGCCAAAAAAATGAATATAAGAAAAGACGAACTTCGCCCTTGGCATTATGCTGACCCGTTTTTTCAAGAAGCTCCTTCAGTAGGAGGGGTAGATTTAGACAAATTTTATAAAGGTAAGAATCTAGAAAAGGTTGTTATCGATACATTCAGTTCCATGGGATTAGATATTGAAGATATCCTTAAAAAGAGTGATCTGTATCCTCGTGAGAATAAAAATCCATTTGGATTTTGTACGAATATTGATCGTAAAGGGGATATAAGAGTTCTAGTAAATATGGATGAAAGTGTATTTTGGGCAACTGCTCTACTCCATGAGTTCGGCCATGCTGCTTATTTTAAATATATTGATCAAAGCTTACCTTTTATTTTGCTTTTTCATTCGCACTCATTGACAACCGAAGCAATTGCCTTGTTTTTTGGGCGATTGAATAAAAATTTTGAATGGCAAAAACGTTTTCTAGGATTAGAAGAAGAACACCTAACAAATGAAATTCCAGCCATCGAAAAAATGCTGCAGCGTCAAATGTTAGTTTCTGCAAGATGGATTATGACTTTTACCTTTTTCGAAAGACAATTATACGAAAATCCTGACCAGGATTTAAATAAATTATGGTGGGAATTAGTGAAAGATATTCAATTTATTAATTCTCCTGAAGATTCAAGCTATCCTGATTGGGCTTCAAAAATGCACTTTTCTTTAGCTCCAGGCACCTACCAGGACTATCTACTAGGGGAATTAACAGCATCTCAGCTTCAAAATTATATGGAAACTCATATTTCTTCTGACTTATTTAAACCCGAAGTAGGTATGTATATAAAAGAAAACTTCTTCAAATACGGTGCTTCTCTGCATTGGAATGAGAAAATAAAAAAGGCTACAGGAGAATATTTAAACCCAATTTACTTTATCAAACAATTTTTTAATCTCAAAAGCTAGTTTCTTATTATACTAATGGATGCACTTCTTCAAAGAGAGAAGTGTGCTAGAGAACTTTAATGATAGTGGTGGTCTAGTTGGAAAAAATAATTCCTACTAAAATACATATTATAGGTTCAGTTGGAAGTGGAAAAACAAGTTTAGCTAGAGAGTTATCCTATAAGTTGAATATTCCATTTTATGAATTAGATAATGTTGTTTGGGAAAGGCATAAATCCGGCGATATAAGAAGAACGGAAGAAGAAAGAGAAGGATATCTTAATACTATTATTCATTCTGAAGCTTGGATTGTAGAGGGAGTTCATACCGAAGAATGGGTAGCAAATAGCTTTCCTCATGCTGAATTGATTATCTTTTTAGATACAAATTATTCGGTGAGAACCTATCGAATAATAAAAAGATTTGCCCTGCAAAAACTTGGATTTGAAAAGTCAAACTATAAACCAACAATAAAAATATTTTTTAAAATGTTTAAATGGAATAGGTATTTTGAGGAAGTCGGAAAGCCCAATTTCTATAATAAATTTGGAATATATAATGACAAGATAGTAGTTGCGAGAAATAAGAGTGAAATTGAAAACTCTTTTAAAGATAAATTTAATATTAAAAACTTTGGGAGAAAAAAATGACTCAAAATGGGATTGTTTTAGTAGCGAGTGTATCAATTTTCAAAGATGATGAAGTCTTAATCATAAAAGAAAACAAACCAACCGCTATCGATAAATGGAACTTTCCGAGTGGACGTATTGAGAATGGTGAAGACATTCTCTATACCGCTTGTAGGGAAGTAAAAGAGGAAACAGGCTTTGATGTAAAACTTAATAGTACAACTGGTGTTTATAATTTTATTAGTAGCACAAACGACCAAGTTATTCTGTTTCATTTTACTGGTGAGGTTACTGGCGGATCATTAAATCTTGAAGAAGATGAGATTATAGACAGTAAGTGGATCAAGGTAAATGATCTTATGAAATTTGAAGATGAAGAACTACGGGAACCAAGGGTCCTAAAGAAAATAATAAAAAACTTATTTAAAGGGAATATGCATTCAATTAGTCTTTTTAATGAATAACTTTTACTTGAATTACGGAGGTGCATCAAAATAGTAAAAATAGCATCTGCCATAGGAATATTAGCGGGTTTATCCAGTTTAATTTTATGGCTTGTTTTCAATTTTTTAAACCCTTATGCTAATCTAACAGATTATGGTCCAATGATAAGCACATTTTTAATGTTGTTTCTGCCAGCTTGTTTAGCGATCTATTCTTCATTAAGGGCTAAAATAAAATTAATGTTCATTGCTTTTATCTGGTCGTTGCCGCTTAGCTTATATTTTGCTATGACACCCGGTATTTTTGCTTTATTTGGTGTTACCTGTATTTCTTATTTGGTTAGTTTTCTATTAATGCTGCGATTAAAAAATTGAATTCTCTTTAACCGGATGGATGGCATTTCTTCTAAAAGGAGAAGTGCTTTTTTTGTTGGTGTAAAGTCAATAAAAGGAATTTTTTTCTTTAACATCGAAAAGATAGGTAAAACAAAAATGCAAGGAGAGAAGGCAGATGAGTGAGGAATTTCTTAGCAAACATTTTAGACTTGAAAAAGTTAGGGAAGGAATATACGCTGCAATCGCAAAAGAAGGAGGTGGAGCTGTAGCGAATGCAGGTTTTGTCGATTTAGGTGATAAAACAATCGTTTTAGATACATTTAACACACAGCAGGCCGCTAAGGATTTAAAGGATATAGCTGAAAAAATAACGAATCGACCAGTTACCTGGGTTATTAATAGCCATTGGCACGGAGATCATATTCGAGGCAACCAAACATTTAAGGATTGTCATATTATTTCAAGCCAAAATACATACGACAAAATGAAGGAAGTTCATCCATCTAGAATAAATAACCAGAAAAATGATATCGATGGTCTGAGAAATTATATTCAATCTTTAAAAGAGCAGATCGATCATTCGAATAATACCAATTTAGAAAATCAAATAAGCTTTTTAGGTGAGTTGGAAGTTTCATTGCCAACTTTAGAATTAGTATTACCGCAGCAAACATTTAAAGAAGAAATCGCTTTACATGGAACGAATCGCAGTGCGAAGCTTTTCACATTAGGTGGAGGGCACTCATGCTGCGATGCCATTCTCTATATTCCAGAAGATAAAGTCATATTCATGGGTGATTTATTATTCGTCGATTGTCATCCAACAATTTTTGAAGACTCAAACCCGGATAAATGGATTCAGATTTTGAAAAAGGTAGAAAGCATGGAAATTGAGATTGCAGTTCCAGGACATGGTTCAGTTGGAACGAAAAAAAATCTTTCAGAGGTAATAACTTATATTAATGATTTATCTGCCCTTGCACGAGATAGCAACAGCAATGAAGAAATTAAGTTACCTAACATCTACAAACATTGGAGTTCTCCAAAGATTTATCAACAGAATTATAAAACGATAAAAGCTTTTTATAATAGTTGAGGAAAAAGGGATTTTTCTTTTTAAGCGGATGAAAAGGCAAAAAACGGCCACAAAGAAAGCTCCAATGAACCTGAGAAATAGGGGAAAGGCAAAAAACGGTCACAAAGAAAGCTTCAATGTACCCGAGAAACAGGGAAGAGGCATAAAACGGTCACAAAGAAAGCTCCAATGAACCCGAGAAACAGGGAAAAGGTAAAAAACGGTCACATAGAAAGCTCCAATGAACCCGAGAAGCAGGGAAGAGGCATAAAACGGTCACAAAGAAAGCTCCAATGAACCCGAGAAACAGGGGTAAGGCGTAAAACGGTCACAAAGAAAGCTCCATTGTACCTGAAAAACTGAAAAGAGGCATAAAACGGTCACGATATAAAGCTTGATCGATAATAATATTTTCATATAAACAATAGTTCAACTAAGGTTCTAATATTGAACACTCAATAATTAAAAGGTGGACAAATATTATGAAATTAAAAAAGTATGTTATTGGCTTTTCGACAGGATATATTGTTTGCATGCTCATTACTTATTTTTTCTTTGATTTCTTTTCTTGGTCTTTCGCTGTTGGCTCGGCAATGGGTATAGTCCTATTTGTACTAATCATTAATTTACTGAGTAAGAGGGATAAATGATTTATGATACATAATTTACGATGACTATGTTAGGACTACATAATTTTGTCTAATATTATTCATGCAATGCCTCATTCAATAATGAGGTCTTTTTTTTATTTAATATGTAAATTTTTATATATAAATATTTACATATTAAAACAGAAGGGATAAACTAAATGAAATGAAAAATGTATTGAAGGGTGGTAATGATTTGTTACTTAAACACAATGATGCTTTTCGTAATTTATTTTTAGGGAGAATTTTCAATGTGTTTGCGGATTCTGTAATGTTTTTTTCTTTATTAAAGTGGATAGAAATACAATCGAATGAAAGTAGTGCTTTTACTCTTTTTTATGTTGCTTTCTATCTTCCAATTACTCTCTTCGCACTCCCAATTGGTGCGTGGCTAGATAATAAAACATTACAAAAAGTCATGGCCTATTCCACTGCCATTCGAGTCGTCATGCTAATCATCTTTTTAGCAGCGATGCCTTATTTAGCGTATCAATGGGTATATGTTTTACTAATCATAGTAAGTATTTTAGGGCTATTTTTTGTTCCGGCTAATCAAGCTCTTTTGCCTCATATCGTTGAAATTGAATATCGTCCATCGGCTAACAGTTTGCTACAATTAGGTTTTACTGCAGTCAAAATTTTTGGACAAGTATTTACAGCTTTCATGATTAAATTATCTATTTTACCCTCTACATTATTAATCGCTTCAGTTATACTTCTTCTACTTTCGCTATTTTTTATTAAAAAAATCAAACCATTGGTAAAGAAGGAACAGGTTACAGAACAAAGTCAGTGGGAACGAATGAAGGAAGGTATACGCTATATCACGAAACATATTCAACTCAAGCCCTTATTTTCTATATTAGCTTTGGCGATGTTTTTTGTTGCTTCAGTGGATTTAGTATTAATCTCATTTTTAAATGAAGTATTATTTGTAGGGGTCGAGAACTTAGGTTTTATTGGGACTTCGTCATTATTAGGGATTGCAGTTGGGGCAGCGATTGTTCCAAAATGGTATAAAAGAATTGAAAGAAAGTGGTTAATCATACCGCCCTTATTTGCTTTGTGTTTAAGTATTGGAAGTTTATTTTTTATTACACATTGGGTGATGATACTTCCATTTTTCTTTATGCAAGGGATTGCTTTAGGATGCTTTAATGTTACGTTTGTTACCTATTTGCAGGATGTGGTTTCAAGTGAAAATTATACGAGAACTTTTAGTTTATACAATATGATTGCAAGCTCGATGGCTTTGCCAGGAGTACTATTAGTGGGAGCATTATTAAACAGGATTGGGGTCTTAAATACGATTCTTGTTTTATCAGGAATTTTACTTTTGATTGGCATTTTCGGAATCTACTTAATTCCTCAGTTAGGGAAAGGCCGTTTAACAGAGTTTAGTGATGAAAATACTGCTTAATACTGAAAGGATGAAGCTATATGTCTTTGCGTTATGGAATACTGGGGATGTTAAGTAAATGGGAAGCCAGCGGTTATGATATCAAAAAAGAATTTGATGAATATATGAGTATATTCTGGCATTCTCATCTTTCACAAATTTATCCAGAGTTAAATAAACTTGAAAAAGACGAGCTAATTAGCAGTAAGCTAGTTAAACAAGTTGGAAAACCAGATAAAAAGGTGTACTCAATAACCGATAAGGGAAGAAAGGAGCTAATGAACTGGCTGCTCACTCCTCCTGAAACACTTAAAATGAAAGATACTTTCCTTATGCAGACCTTTTTTATGGACAATATCCCTGCTGAAGAAGTTCTTTTAAAACTAAGAATGTATAAAAAAGAACGACAACAACGACTCGAGCAGATAAAGATTATTATGCAAGATAGGTTGAATAGTATAAAAGAAAGAAATGTCATGAAGTCACGGATTTTAATGAGTTCCGCGGTTCTAAAGCGCGGCATTGAACAAGAAATGTATTATTTAAAATGGTGTGATGAGACAATAGAGTTAGTTGAAAAATGTAAATTTCTTTGGGCTAAGGAAGAGGCTGCGCGTATTGAGCATATTAATTCGCAAAGTGAAAATAAGGAAATCCAATCCACGGCTAGCGCCACGTATACCGAAGTCGAAGAAATCTTTTTAAAATATTTTGCAGGTTTAGTAGAGGAAGAAAAATAAATTACTGGGAGGAGGAGAAAAGCTGACAATTGGAATTGCAATCATTTTGGTTATTACATTAGTAGTAGCTAACCTGTTAAGTCGCGGTAAATCGTTTCATTCCAGTATGCAATAAAAGAAGGGGAAGGATTTGCAGGGGTGGCATTAATGATGCTCATGTTTCCACTTCTATTTTTGGTCGGACTTGTTCTCTTGCTCGTAGGGATTATTAAAAAAGGGGAGCTGAAACTATTTAGACAACAGCGCCCCTTGGAAAAATCGAAAATGAATAATAGAAGGCATACTAATCTGTTGTTATCAGGTAGTATGCCTTTTAAAATTCCTTAAAAGGTTGAAAGATAGTCCCTCCAAAAACCTCGAATGTATACTCCAAAATAACTAGAACCCCACCGTTTTTTCGACATGTATCTCTATCTTTTGAAATATATTTGTAATAATTTTGATGATTAATTTTTGATAGGACAGTGTTATAATAAAAAATGTGCGCATAACGGACAAAAATTGACCAATTTTGCGTAATTTTTCCATGATAAGATTATTTAATTCTACAATCTGCATCAATATCTAACATGATCGATTTCAACATAACCGGACAACAAACGACTTTAACTGTAATTGTATGATGTTAGTTTTTAGAAATAATAGATTAGTAGAAGCAACAAATACATACATACTAGCCCGTTAAAAAAATTATTAGCAGCCACTAGTTAAATAGAAGGGAGAAGCTGAGAAAGTGAAACGAAAACTTCTTATTCTAGGAATTGGAATCATTGTAGGTTATGGCAGCTTGAGTTATACGGTTCCTGATACTGCATATGCTGCAAATAAGCAGCTCGAGGATAAAAAGAAGGATGTTCAAAATAAGCGTTCAGGCGTCCAATCAGAAATTAACAGCACACAAAATAAAGTGGATGATATCAATGCTGAACAGGCCGTCGTTGAAAATGAAATTAAAAAACTAGATTTTGCAATATCTGACACAAACAGCAAAATTAGAGAAAAAGAGACTCAAATCGGAGAGGCAGAGAAAGAGATACAAAGACTCCAAGCGGAAATAGCCGTTCTAAAGGAGCAAATTAAGAAACGTGATGAGCTTCTGAAAGAACGTGTTCGGTCTATTCAAGAAAACGGCGGAGCTATTAATTATTTAGAAGTATTACTAGGAGCACAAAGCTTTGGAGATTTTATTAATCGGGTAAGTGCAGTAACTACATTTATGCAGGCTGATAGAGATTTGCTTAAGACTCACCAAGAGGATAAAGCAATGCTTGATCAAACAGAGGCCAAGGTTCAAAAGCAGTTAGATGAATTGAATCAAAAGAAGACAGAGCTTGTAGCAATGAAGAAAAAACTAGATAACCAAAGTGCTGATAAAAATAAGCTATTAGCTCAATTAAACAAACAAGAAGAAGAAATGCATGAGATGCTTCATGAACTTGAGGATCAGGATGCCATCCTTGCTGCTCAGGAAAAGGCAGTTAAACAGGAAATTGCAGCATGGAATAAAAGGCAGCGAGAGCTTGAAGAGCAACGGAGGAAGCAAGCAGCGAACGGCTCGGTTGGTGCAACACCGCCGGTAACGAGTGGTGCATTCATGAACCCGACTACTGGCAGTCTTACTTCACATTTTGGTCAACGATGGGGAACTTTCCATTCAGGTATTGATATTGGAAAAGGCGGGCGAACAGGAGCAGTTCCGATCGTCGCCGCTGCATCGGGTACAGTTATCCGTGCCAACTATGATCGAAGCTATGGGAATGTCGTGATGATTGCCCACGTGATCGATGGTCAAGTAATGACGACCGTTTATGGTCATATGGAAAGCCTTCATGTTTCGAATGGTCAAAGTGTTGAAAAAGGCCAAATGATAGGATATATGGGCAGCACAGGGAATTCAACGGGTCCGCATTTACACTTCGAAATTCATCATGGTGGATGGAACGGAAGCAGAACAAATGCAGTGAACCCACTTAAATATGTTTCTTATTAATTTTCAATAAAAGATTGAGAGTAGGCAAGATTTCTTGCAGGCTTTCAATCTTTTTTTTCTGCAAAATAGTAGACCTAATGAGCATTTGAATGAAATATGTAGAAAGAAGAAGGATAGTTTCTGTTTTTGTCGAATTATTCTAATTATTAAGTGAATTATGTGAATAATTTGATTTTAGAAAGGGTCTGAAAGAGATGTTTATTAAAAACTTAAAAATAAAAAATAAATTATTTCTATTAGTCATGACGTCCATCATCTTTCTTACTTGTGTTACGGCAATTGGTTATGTTTATATGAGCCAAATGTCTGAAAATACGGAGGAAATGTATTCAAAACGATTGATTCCAATAAAAAATATTAATCTTATTCGGAATAACAATCGAGCGCTTGATTCGTTTGTTTTAGAGTTGATGATCACAACGGACAGAGCGAAACAAGTAGAGTTAGAGACAAGAATGAATGAGAGATTTGAGGAAAATCGTCAATTAATAAAAGAATACGAATCCATCCGTCTTGATGCAGACGTCAAACAAAATTTTGGTCATTTAAAAGAGCAACTACAAGCCTATGAGTCCGAACTTCAAGAGATTATGAAGCTGGCACTGGCAGGTAAATCACTAGATGCTTATTCTCTATATTCAACTAAGTTGAGTAATATTCGCATTGCAGTAAGTGGATATTCCGATGTCCTTAGTGACAGTAATATTAAAGCAGCAGACCATTTAAATAAAACCAATGTCGAGAAAAAGAATCAAGCTACGATCATTATGATAGCTGTTTCATTGCTAGCAGCAGTGATTTTTACTGTAATAGGATTTGCGATTATTAAGATGATTACAGTTCCGCTGAAGGAAATGCAGCTTCACATGGCTAAAGCTGAAAAAGGGGATTTTACTATTAGAGGAATGGTTCATTCTAAGGATGAAGTGGGATTATTGTCTACGTCCTTTAACAGTATGGTGACGGGGATACAGGGACTTATTCAGCAAGTATCTCAAACATCTGAACATGTTGCTGCTTCTGCAGAGGAATTAACTGCAAGTGCTGAAATGTCAAATAAAGCAACCGAGCACATTGCAAAAACAATCGAAGAATTAGCCACTGGAACAGATAAACAAGTTCATAGTGTTGGTGAAGCGAAGAAAATAATGAATGAAATGTCTGAAGGTATCCGGAAAATTGCTGGCAATACACATAATGTATCAGGAACGGCCTTACACACATCGGAAAAAGCGTCTGAAGGAAATCAAACGATTTTAAATGCTGTTCAACAAATGAACTCAATTGATCAAACGGTTTCATTATTAGGTGAGACGGTGAAAGGTTTAGGTGAACGCTCCAAAGAAATTGGATCGATCATCGAGGTCATTACAAATATATCTGCTCAAACAAATCTACTTGCATTAAATGCTGCTATTGAAGCGGCTAGAGCTGGAGACAATGGCCGTGGGTTTGCTGTCGTTGCCGATGAAGTTCGAAAGCTTGCTGAACAATCAACCGTCTCTGCGCAAAAAATTTCATCTTTAATCACTTCTATTCAAAGCGAAACACAGTCTGCTATCCTTTCGATGGGACAAGCTTCTGTTGAGGTGAAAGAAGGAATCGAAATGGTGCATACTGCAGGAGAGTCTTTCCGGCAAATTCAAGGGTCTGTTAAAGAAGTAGCAAATGATATTTTAGAGGTTTCTTCAGCTATCCAGCAATTTGCAGCTAGTTCAGAATACATTCTTGAAACCATTCATGTAGTAAATGAAGTTGCAGAAGCAACTTTTACAGGTACAGAAGAAGTTTCATCCGCCACCGAAGAACAGCTAGCATCTATGGAAGAAATATCCTCATCCTCGCATGCACTTTCAAAAGTGGCAGAGGAATTGCAAGTGTTGGTAGGGGAATTTAGAGTGTAAGGTTAGATAAAACCATTTTCTAAAAGGAAGAGGCACTCCACCAATGATGGAGTGCCTTTTTATTAAATTTGAAACCTCATTTCCTCAGCAAGCTCCGGGAAATCAATAAACGGATTTCGGTTGCCTTGAATGCGGTAAATGGCTCGATTTCGATGTTTCTCGTGGATGGTGACGTTAAATTGATGGTTCCAGCTAATAAGGAGACCTAAATCGATTTGTTGTGAAAAAGGTTTCCGAATCGCCTTTGGATAGCGAAGCAAGAAATATAGCATGGCCCTTGCAGCAACACCCTTCCCATTTTCTGGCTCAAATTTTCCTTCGTTCGCCACTCCGCAGTGATTTTGAATTTTTTCTTCAGAGGATTCTGGGACATAAAAATCAAAATCATCGTATGGGAAATTTGAACGGGCTGTATTACATTCGGGCTGGCACACAAATAGATGGTGCAGATCTCCTTTCATTGGTTCTTTTCCGCCAAACCAAGATTGAGGGACGATATGCTCTGTATTAAATTTAAAGGTAGATTCAATATGGGCCATTTTTTTATGCAGTTCATCTAGTAAATACTTCTTATTTTTAAGGAGTCCTAGAAATTCGCCATATTTTTTCCGAATCGTTTCGAAGTCCTCTTCAATAATCGTTTTTGGATCCTTATGCTCACCGGAATATATGCTTTTAACAGAACCGTCAGGCTGCATATCAACCCAAGTATATAGAAATTGATCCTTACTAATAAAATAGGGGATTTGCTGTTGATGAGTTCTTTTGACTAGTTCATGATAATGAGCAAAGAGATGAATTGAATCCCCTATATTGGCGACGGATGAATAGTAGTGTTTTATATCTTTCGCATCTTGCTTCTCATTATAATAAAGCTGCTGATCGAATTGGATTCTTTCTGTATTTTCTTTTACAGTAGCTAAAGATTTACTTACATCTTTTCTATAAGATTGTTCTAATTCATTAAAGTTATCTAGTAAAATAGCTTGGGTTTGACGATCTTCCATACCAATCCACCCCTATAAGCTGTCTTTCTTTGTTTATATCATATTAGTAGAGTTACTGTCACCCTGTAGAAAATTGGATAAAACATAATATTGCTGTCTATTTATCTAGTAAAATTCAATAGACAATCAGCGGAAAGAAGATCCAATTTTTTTTTTTTTAAAATTGACAAATTTTATCCACTTTTCCAATAGTGCTTTTGATATTGTAGAAGTGGAGGGAAAATGATGAATGATATGATACTTACCTTTATTATTTTAATCGTCACAACGATCGCCTTTGTCTTTGGAAGATGGCGGTCCGATTTTGTTGCGGTTGCAGCATTAATTGCTTTATCTATAACAGGAATTGTCACTCCGCAGGAAGCATTAGCAGGTTTTTCGAACTCTGTCGTCATTATGATTGCAGGGCTATTTATTGTGGGGGCGGGCATTTTTAATACTGGCTTAGCGAATCAAATTGGAAAGCAACTCATCAAGCTAGGTGGAAAAAGTGAAATAAGGATGTTAGTCATCGTCATGCTAACGGTGGGCTGTTTTAGTGCTTTCATGAGTAATACTGGCACTGTCGCCATTTTGCTGCCGGTCGTAATGAGTATGGCATTGCAAATGAAGGTAAGCCCAGCGAAGTTTCTTATTCCGCTTGCCTATGCGAGTAGTTTAGGCGGGGTTATCACATTGATTGGAACACCTCCAAACTTAGTTGTGAATGCAATCTTAAAAGAACAAGATTTGGAGCGGTTTCATTTCTTCGGATTTACACCTATCGGAATCGTTGCTCTTATTACAGGAATTTTATTCATGGTGTTTTTCGGAAGAAAGCTTTTGCCGAGCGGTGCCGATTTTTCAAGTGAGGAATCAACAAATCTCTCATCTCGGGAATTAGCTGGTTTTTATAAAATATACGATCATCTTTTTCTATTAAAAGTTCTAGAGGGCTCCAGTATAAGCGGCAAGAGCTTAACACAGATTAATTTACCGGAAAAATACGGCGTTACTGTCATTACAATAAAGCGTAAAGGAAATGAAAGATTCCCATTTCAGTCGAAAGTTCCTCATTTGCTAACTCCGAAGGAACAGATAAAGGAAGAGGATTTAATTCTAGCTTTCGGGGAGAAGGAAGCGATTGAAAAAATAAGTCAGGACTATCAATTGCAGAAGCTAGAATGGAAGAATAAAGAGGATATTCACGCCAATTTCTTTTCAAGAGTATTCGGGCTAACGGAAATATTAATTACGCCGCAATCATCTTTTGTGGGAAAGACGTTAAAGGATGTTCATTTTCGTTCGAAGTATCACTGTAATACGCTCGCGATTAATCGCAGAGGGAGGTATATTCAGGAGAATGTCGCGAATACGAAGTTTCGGGTAGGGGACGCGATTATCGTTCACGGAAAATGGGAGGATATTGAATTAATTGACCAAGATCAGAGTAATATTGTTGTAGTTGGAAAAGTGGTAGATGAAGCGGGAACAGCATTTGCAGCGGGAAAGGCTTCTATTGCAGGCTTAATCATGTTATTCATGCTTGTTCTTATGACCACAGAGTGGATTTCACCAGCTATTGCTGTTATGATTGCAGCTTTTCTGATGATCGTTACGGGCTGTGTTCGCTCTATGAATGATGCATATCAAAAAATAAACTGGGAATCGGTCGTTTTAATTGCAGCCATGCTTCCATTAGCCACGGCCTTAGAAAAAACAGGTGGTGTTACTTTTATTAGTAAGATCATTATTGATGCTCTCGGTGACTATGGCCCATACGCCATTTTAACGGGCTTTTATTTCTTAACGATGACACTGAGCCAATTCATTAGTAATACGGCAACTGCTGTTGTATTTGCCCCTGTCGCCCTTGCAGCTGCACAAGCATTAGACATTAGCCCATATCCGCTGCTAATGGGAGTTGCTGTTGCTGCAAGCATGGCTTTTTCAACACCGGTCGCATCGCCGACCAATGCAATGGTTATGTCTGCAGGGGGCTATCAATTTAAAGACTATGTCAAAGTCGGGCTACCGTTACAGCTGATATTAGCCGTTGTCATGATTATCTTTATTCCGTTTGTATATCCATTTTAATAGTAGTGTCTATGAGGTGGGGCTAAGGATTTATCCTCGTCCCGAAATCGGAACGAGTGTGCGTTCATCTTTTTGAACGCTACCCCATAGGCAATTATTAATTAACATTCAAAAAGGATGTGATCATTTGTCGAAGGAGGAAAGAGAACGATTAGAAGCTAAAGAGCAGCGGAAAAACCCAGGTGGAACATTGAATAGTGCAATGTCCAGAGCAATGACAGGGTCTCCGGACGGTGGCTGTTTAATTAATATACTTTCATTGATCATGATTATTGTGGCTGTGTTGATTGTTAAAGCGTGTTCGGGTTGATTTATATAGAAAAACAGAGTGGATTTTCTTCCACTCTGTTTAAAATTCATCTATCATTCTAATAACATTTTTCAGAACATCGATAGATTCCATAACATTGTTCTTAAACTCTAATGCATGATTCACACCTTCTATTAAACGAAGACTTAAATTTTTATTATGGCTTATTGCTTCAAATCTATCACCAATGTAACAAGGATCTTTATCGCCAATGATACATAGTCCTTGATTTTTACTTTTTAATAGAGCATTGTAAACATCTGTTTTCTGTAACAAAGGCGTTAGCCAAATAGCTTTTGCAGAGTGGAAGCTAGGATTTTCTAGAAGGTGTGCCAGTGTGATAGTTCCTAATGATTTTGCTATAAAATAATAATCTGTATAATGATTTTCTTTTAGGGCTTTGTCAATTACCGTTTGTACAGCAGATGTAAACTCATTTTCATTAAGAGAGGACAGTTCCTCTTTTGAAAACTCGTAATTTACATGTAAAACGTCATAGCCCCTTGTGTAGAATACTCCAGTTGAATAGTGGAGTAGAGGAGCCTTGTTTGTATACCCTGCACCAGGTAACAGAATGGCTAAAGTATTTGTTTGTTTTTCTTGCTTGAAAAGTGAATAGGGGATAATTTTGGTATTACATTTCACATGATCATTAATCAATTTCATTGATTCCACCCCATCTATATTTCAATTATATTATACTTAGTTTACAGAATATTTACATCTTTCGAAAAGTGTTTATTTTGATAAAAATGGATGGTGGAAAAATGAATGTTAATTTAAATGATTACGTTAATAAAAGAATAGGGGAACTCACGGCTTTTAAGGCAGAAACTCTTGATTCAATTAAGAGCGTATTAGAAAAAATTAGTGAATTATCTACAGAAGATGAAAAGGAACTATTAGTCAAAAAAATGGAATACTACACTGCAGCTGGTGCATTGGCAGAGTTAGAAAAACTAAAGAAAGTATTGAGTAAATGATAGGTGATGGGTGGAACATTGTTTGAATTTATTATGTTGACCCTAATCTTCATGGGTATGTTTTATATCCTTGATAAATTACTGCGAAAATGGCTTCGAATAGAAAAGCAGGAAATATCATCACCTGTGGGAAAACACATTCTTAAATGGGGAACACGTATTTTTATAGCGCTCTCTTTCTTATTTATAATCATCTTTAATGAGAATATTATTCTATTTAAAGTATCTATAATTCTTTGTTTGGTCATGCAATCTAGCTTCCAAGCATTCATAGAATGGAAGTATCTGACGAATTCAAGAGAATATATCCATACAATTATTATTTCAGTATTAGGTTTAATTTATGCGATATTGATTTTTTCTTTGATTAATTAGTTGGTGGTTTTATTCTTTTCGCTTGGGGTTTGTTTATGAGGGGATACTGATTATTTGTTTCTTACATCTCTCTATTGATATAAAAAGATACTCGTCGCTAAAACTTTGTATGAAAACTGAAAATGCTTTTTTACATATAATGGTCAAAATCACTGCAAATTGGAGCATCACTAGTCATTTTAATCGTAAAAGTGGTCTAATTCGATGCTAATCGGACCATCGCAAGTGATTTATATTGGACCATCACAAGTGGTTTATATCGGACCAGTGGTCCAATTCGATGCTAATCAGACCATCGCAAGTGATTTTTATCGTAAAAGTGGTCCAATTCGATGCTAATCGGACTACCGGAAGTGATTTATATCGTAAAAGTGGTCCAATTCGATGCTAATCGGACTACCGGAAGTGATTTTTAACGGAACAGTGGTCCAATTTAATGCTAATCGGACCATCGCAAGTGATTTTAATCGTAAAAGTGGTCCGATTCGGTACTAATCTGACCATCAGCAGCTATTTTTATCTGATAAATGGTCTAATTCAATCCTATTAATCAACAAAATTTTTAAGGTAATAAAAGTGTACAAGTTTTATAAAAATCAAGGATTTAAGGAGAGAATAAAATTTGCGGACTCATTTATTTCTTGTACGACATGCCCATTCCATCTATACACCTGATGAATTTAGTAGGCCATTATCTGAGCAAGGCTTTGCTGATGCGGAAAGAATTACTCAAATACTTCAAAATGAAAACATAGATCTTGTCATTTCAAGCCCGTATAAGAGGGCCATTCAAACGGTCGAGGGCATTGCTAAAATGATAAAAAAAGAGATTTTCTTCGAGGACGGCTTTAAGGAACGGATATTGTCTGAGAAGCCTGTTGAGGACTTTCATGCAGCAATTGCAAAGGTATGGGAGGATGCTCATTTTTCTTGGGATGGAGGAGAGTCAAATATCCTTGCTCAAGAAAGAGGGATTGAGGCAACCAATCGAATTCTAAAGAAGTATGAAGGGGAAAATATTGTTGTAGGGACTCACGGAAATATTATGGTATTGATTATGAATCACTTTGATAAAAAATATGATTATCAATTCTGGCAAGAACTTGATATGCCCGATATATATAAACTAACTTTTGAAAAAAATGAGCTTAAGGAAGTTATGCGAATTTGGGACAAGGATAAATAGATGATTTGACAAAAAATTCTAAAATTAATATGATAGGTAAAAGTTTTCTATAAAAAACACAGAGATTAGGAGTATTAAGGAATTCTTATTGTATAGAGAGCTGCAGCTTGGTGAAATGCAGTCAATAAAATTCTCGAACTCGCCTAGGAGTGGTTGGGCCGAAATGTAGGTCTAAACGGTTAACTTCCGTCATCAAGTTTTGAGGTAGTTTGCGGATATTTTTGCAAGCTAAGAAGAGTGGTACCGCGTTAGGGTTAGCCTATCGTCTCTTTATGAGATGATAGGCTTATTTTATTTAAGAATAAGTATAACCTTTCTCGAGTTTGAGAATTGTCCAGCTCCAGCGTCTACCCCCTCGAGGTCACAAGCCAAACCTCCCAGAAAGGCAAAGAACACCTTTCCGGGAGGCTTGTCTTGTGCTTGTCGGGGGTGACCAAGGCGCTTGCGCATTTCTTTTCATTATGAAGTTTAAAAGGAGTGATGATGTTGAGTAACTGTTTTATTTGTAAAAAGCATGCAGGAGAGCTTCAAACATCAGGAGTGCGAATCTATGAAGATGAGTATGTTTTCGTAGGGCATATTGATAGTGACGGAAAGCCAAATTATTTAGGACATATTATGATTGATTTGAAGAGGCATGTCCCAACTCTAGCTGAATTGAATCCTGAAGAGGCCAAAGCATTCGGAATGATCATGGCAAGAGTGAGTAAAGCATTAAAAGAAACGGAAGAAGCCGAACATATTTACTCTCTTGTATCAGGTAATTCCGTTCCTCATCTCCATATGCATCTAGTTGCTCGTTATCCTCATACCCCTGAACAATATTGGGGGCCGTTTGCCGTATATGACTCTCCCAATGCCCGAATGGGTGATAATACCGAAGTAATAAATGTATGCAATCGGATAAAAAATTTTCTTGAAATGAATCCATATGGGTAGCGTACACGGATTAAGTTGGGTTGGAAGCCAGGAGCATTTTGTGGACGAAATCAATACCAAACGGATTCATCATATTGTTTTGGGGCGATTTGGAGGGAACTCTTCAGCTGGTCAATATAAGAATGAAGATGGGTGTATTGTTTGGGTAGATGAAAAAATGGATTGGGAATTTGTTATCCTTTTGGATGCACATCAGTCGGCTGAAAGCGCGGAGTTAGTTATTTCAAGTTTTATAGAAAAGAAAGATGTCATTCAAAGCATTTTATCTTTATCTATTTCCGAAGCCTTCAACCGTTTAAATGAAATGATCGTCTCTACTTTTCAAAGCCGGCATTTTAAAGAAGCTTGTCAAAAAATTCAAGGAGAAACGGCATGCTTATTTGTTGTGAGGAAAGGAAAGTTTCTTTCGTGGTTATCAATCGGAGACTGTATCCTCTATCTTCATCACCCGGAGCTCTCAGCCTTAAATGAATACCAGCAAAACCAAAGAAGCTTTTATGAATGGGTTGGACGAGTGAATACCTTTGATTTAGAGGCTCCGTGTTACAGTGTAGGCAGAAAGGAGCTGCGAAAAGGAAAAAATCATTTGTTTGTAACAACGGATGGTCTGATTGAATGTCCGAACACCAACTTTCAAAACCCTAAAGAAATATTTAAGCCGTTTGAAAATAATTCAAATGAGGATAGCGTAAAGCTTTTGCTTCGAGAGATTAAGGAAAAGAATGTCCGTGATAGTTCGACCATTTTATCTTGGTTTGTTGATATTGATTTGGATGCTAGTCGGCCGAGCGATGATATAATAAGGTAAAGCTATTTGTTCGTGATTTAGGAGGTAGGGGCTTTGGATATTCATGTACTTGCGAAGGATGCTTTAGAGGCCCAGGGGATTCGCTGGATCATTGAATCACATTTAACAGGTGTTACGCTGACTTTATGGGATTCAATGGATGAGCTTTCAAATATTGTGCCAAATCAAAGGCCGAATCTTATCATATTAGATATGGATAAATGGGGGCATGCCAGCGAGGAGTTTTGTGAAATTCTGCAGAGGCGGAGAATTCGCTGGTTGGGGATTTCTTCTGAACGAATTTTCCAAACTGCGTATCGTGCGCTTCAATTTCGGGCGGAAGATGTGCTGTTTCGGCCATTTTCAGCTGATGAACTAATCAAACATATTCGACAGCTTCGCTTCCAAATACGAAATGAACAGCCCTCTTTTTTGCAAAATACCGAAGATGCTGCAGATGAATATCCAATTGATTACCCAGACCTTTTCTTGATCGATCAAGATTACACGATGCCAATTACAATGGTTGCTTTCTTAACACCGAAAATGGAAACGCTTAGGCTTGTATACGATGCCCTGCATCGATACCCGCTTCCTAGCAAGCATCGATTATTTGCTTTATCTGATTTTATTTTATGTGTGCAGGAAACTCAGAATATTGAAATCTTACGTGAGGTCTATCATTCATTTTTATTACGTTGGAAAGAGAGAATGGACGAGCCGTTGGCCGTTGTTATCAATATCGAGCCCTCCGGAAATTCTTTGAAGGAGAAATACCAGGAAACGCGGCAATTGACGAAGAGGATTTTTTTTGAAGGATACGATATTATTTTAGCGGAAAATGAGCAAATGACGTCACAGGAAATGGATCCGTTTCTAACACCTCTTGAGCAGCGGCAGTGGATTGAAATGCTTGAAAAACAAGATATTAAGGCGATTAAGGAGTGGGTTGAACGGCAATTTTTAACCTATGAACCGCCGTTTCCTGATCCTGAGATGGTCCGCATCCGCCTAACAAGTGTACTTGCACAAATTCGTAGGCATATGAAGTCATACAATCTCCAAGGTGCTTTAATGGAAGCAGCCTATCATGAGGTCTTTCATCAAATTATTCATAAGCCCGTTATACATCAAATTGTACAAGAGCTTCTTGCATTTACAATCCGCTTGCTTCATCAGGTTGAAGAACAGCTGCAGGAAGGTCCGCGTACAATTGTAGAAAAGGCGAGGGAATTAATAGAATCAAATTACTGGGATGCGGGATGGAATTTAGCTGCTTGTGCCGATGCTCTTCGGATAAATAAAAGTACGCTTAGCCGCCGCTTTTCAGTGGAATCTGGCCAATCTTTTCGTGACGTGCTCCATCAAGTACGGATAAGAGAAGCAAAACGCCTGCTTCAAGAAACTGATTTAATGTTGGAAGAAGTCGCTAGATTAACAGGCTATTCGCATCAGACTTACTTTAACGCTAAGTTTAAACAGCTTGAAGGGTGTACGCCGTCTGTTTATCGATCTGGTTACAACAATAAATAATGAGGTTAGAGTGACCGTAAATAGACCATCATCTGAAAAAAATCAGCTAAAGATGGTCAGAAAGCAAGTTAAATAGACCATTGATTGGGGAAAACTAGCTAAAGTTGGTCAGAAAGATAGTTAAATAGACCACTGATTGAGGAAAACAAGCTAAAGGTGGTCAGTATACCCATTAAATAGACCACTATTCGATAAAAATCATCCCCAGATGGTTAGAATGCCAGATGAGGGGACTAATAATATGAAAATAGTCGCTTAATGTTTCATGGAGAGAACCAACTAAGGGAATCAAAACAAAACTATCGACATAGACACTTTGGTTTTGCCAATAAATAATAAATCCCCATCTCAAGCCGTCCATAAATGACGGTTTTTTTCTTTGTTTTGAAACAAATTATAAAAAATATCAAATCATTAAATAAAATTAAAACCATTTATAAAATAATCAATATTTTATAAATAATAATCTGAAATTTCCTTATAAAATAAATTTATAGACAAAGGGAGGTAATTTAAAATGAAAACGATTTCAAATAAAAAGGTTGTACGTTACCGCGGAACAGAACTGAATACAAAGGGCTGGCTTCAAGAGGCGGCACTTCGTATGCTGATGAATAATCTAGACGTAGAAGTTGCAGAGTGCCCGGAGGATCTTGTTGTATACGGTGGAATCGGAAAAGCTGCCCGTAATTGGGAATGCTTTGACGCGATTGTCAAATCATTGAAGGAACTTGAGGACGACGAAACATTACTTATCCAATCAGGAAAGCCAGTGGCTATTTTTAAATCTCATGCTGATGCACCGCGTGTTCTTCTTGCAAACTCTAACATTGTGCCTGCTTATGCAAATTGGGATACGTTCCATGAGCTTGATAAAAAGGGCTTAATGATGTATGGACAAATGACAGCAGGAAGCTGGATTTATATCGGTTCTCAAGGGATTGTCCAAGGAACATATGAAACATTTGCTGAGCTTGCGAAGCAGCATTTTAATAATACTCTTAAGCACACCATTACTGTAACAGCTGGACTTGGTGGAATGGGTGGTGCTCAGCCGCTTGCTGTCACGATGAACGAAGGAGTTTGTATCGGTATTGATGTGGACGAAACACGGATAGACCGTCGTATTGAAACTCGTTATACAGATGTAAAAACGAACTCACTTGATGAAGCACTACAATGGGCTAAAGAAGCGAAGCAATCTGGAAAAGCTTTATCGATTGGTTTAATTGGTAACGCCTCTGATATTCTTCCTGAAATGATTGCGAAAGGCTTTATTCCAGATGTACTAACTGACCAGACTTCAGCACATGACCCGCTGAATGGATATGTTCCTTCTGGCATGTCAATGGAAGCTGCGGCAGAATTGAGACAAGCAAATCCAGTGGAATATGTAAAGCTTTCTAAAGCTTCAATGGCAAAACACGTCCAAGCAATGCTAGAAATGATGGAAAAGGGTGCTATCACATTTGATTACGGTAACAACATCCGTCAGGTAGCAAAGGATGAAGGAGTAGAAAATGCATTTGATTTCCCAGGATTTGTTCCAGCTTATATCCGTCCGCAATTCTGTGAAGGAAAAGGTCCTTTCCGCTGGGTAGCACTATCAGGAGATCCAGAGGATATTTATAAAACAGATGAAGTGATTTTACGTGAATTTAGCTATAACACTCATTTATGCAATTGGATCCGCATGGCACAAGAGAAAATCCAGTTCCAAGGTCTGCCTTCTCGTATTTGCTGGTTAGGGTATGGAGAGCGTGCTCGCTTTGGAAAAATCATCAATGATATGGTTGCAAGCGGTGAATTAAAAGCGCCGATTGTTATTGGCCGTGACCATCTTGATTCTGGCTCTGTTGCTTCTCCAAACCGTGAAACAGAAGGAATGAAGGATGGATCTGATGTTGTATCTGATTGGCCAATTTTGAATGCGATGATTAATGCCGTTGGCGGAGCAACATGGGTATCTGTTCACCATGGCGGAGGAGTTGGCATGGGCTATTCCTTACATGCAGGTATGGTTATCGTTGCAGATGGAACGAAGGAAGCGGAAGCACGTCTTGAACGTGTATTAACAACGGACCCAGGAATGGGCGTTGTACGCCATGTTGATGCAGGCTACGAATTAGCAGAAAAAACAGCACGTGAAAAAGGCGTCAATATTCCGATGCTAAAAAAAGGGAATGAATAAGAATGACAAAACCAGTTTGGATTAAACATATTACACAGCTAGCCACACTTGCTTCGGAGATGAAAGGTCCTCGAGCAAAAGAAGCAATGTCTGAACTAGGACTAATCGAAGATGGGAGCTTATGGCTTGAGGATGGCATCATTCAGGCAGTGGGCACATCAACAGAGCTAGAGAATCTTTATGAAGCAAGAGCTCATGAAGCCGAAATCATTGATGCAACTGGACATTTAGTAACGCCAGGACTAGTAGATCCTCATACACATGTTGTCTACGGTGGAAGCCGTGAACGCGAATTTGAAATGCGACTTGAGGGTGCAACTTATATGGAAATTATGAATGCGGGCGGCGGGATTCATGCCACCACTCGCATGACCCGTGAAGCAACAGAGGAAGAGCTGATCGAGCAAACGACAAAAAGGCTGAATTCTTTCCTTCAACATGGTGTGACAACCGTAGAAGGAAAAAGCGGTTACGGCATGAATCTTGAAACCGAGCTAAAGCAGCTCCGGGTCATGAAGAAGCTGCAGGATGCACATGCTATCGATTTAGTTCCAACCTTCATGGGTGCTCACGCTGTTCCACCTGATTTCAAAGGAAGAGAAGATGAATTTGTAGATTATTTAATTGATTATATGCTGCCAATCGTGGCTGAGGAAAACTTGGCCGAGTTTAATGATGTTTTCTGTGAAAAGGGTGTGTATACACCAGAGCAATCTGAGCGGATTTTAGAAGCGGGAAAAAAACTTGGACTGACTCCGAAAATACATGCAGATGAAATTGAACCATATGGTGGTGCAGAATTAGCGGCAAAAGTAGGTGCGATTTCAGCTGAGCATTTATTAAAGGCTTCAGATGAGGGAATTCAGGCAATGGCAACATCCGGAACAATTGCTTGTTTACTTCCGGCAACTGCCCTTTATTTACGAGAACAGGCTGCTGCTGGAAGGAAAATGATTGATAGTGGAGTCGCTGTAGCGATTTCAACAGATTGTAATCCGGGGTCGTCACCAACAACTTCTATGCCGCTTGTTATGAATCTAGCCTGTATATCTATGAGACTCACACCTGCTGAAAGCTTAACGGCTGCAACCTACAATGCGGCTTGTGCGATTAATCGCCAAGACCAAGTCGGGTCACTAGAAGTAGGCAAGAAAGCAGACGTAGTCCTCTGGAATGTGAAAAGCTATCAGGAATTACAATATTTATTTGGCGTTAACCACGTTAAATCAGTATGGAAAAAAGGTGTTCAGGTGGTGTAAGAATCATGAAACAAAATTGGCTTCAAAAACCGGAATGGTCTTGGAATCGATCAGAGGGGGAACCAACCTATGTTCATAATTGGGTTCGCCCCCTTAAAGAAATAGAGGGCATACCTGATCTAATTCTTTACGGAGCGCCGATTTCACGGTCTTCTATAAGTGTCTCGGGTGCATCCTTATATCCATCTGAATTTCGGCGGATGTGGAAAGGTTTTGCCACCTACAATTTAGATGAAGATGTGGACTTGTCTCCTCATCGAATTGCGGATGCAGGGGATGTCGCTATGCATACAACGGATATAATGTTGTCTCATCAGCGTATCCAAGAAGCAACAGCTTCTTTAGTGACGGAATATGCACAGACTGTGACTTGTATGATCGGGGGGGATCATTCAACAACAGCGTGTTCTGTCCGCGGAATTAAGGATGCTTTTCCGAACGAAACGATAGGGATCCTGCAGTTAGATACTCATTTAGATGTAAGGGATCCTGCTGAGTTAGGGCCGGCGAATGGGACGCCAATCCGACAATTGATAGATGGTGGCATTGTAAAAGGGGAACATGTCATTAATATCGGGCTCCACGGCTATTTCAATGCAAAGCCTCTAATTGATTATGCAAAAGAGCATCAAATTCAGATGGTGACATTGAAGCAAGCACGCAAGCATGGAGTGGTTGAAACGATTCAACAAGCGCTAAAAAATCTATCAACAAAAGTTGATCGTGTTTACGTAACTGTTGATATGGATGTACTTGATATTTCAATGGCTCCAGGTGTTCCTGCATCCACTCCAGGTGGCATGACAGCAACAGAATTATTCGATGCATTACTTGAAATCGGCAAGCACAAAGGGGTTAAACATATCGATTTCGTCTGTTTGGATCCAAGCAAGGATTCAAGCGTCGCAGAAACTGTTAAAACTGGTGTCTATGCATGGCTGCAATTTGTCACCGGTCGAGTTTGCCAAAAAACAACATAAGCCATTATTCATACACGAAAAAGGGAATGGGGAGGAGATTAAATATGAATGCGAATCAACAGGTGAGTATGCAAGCAACAGGGTCTAACCCACAGACATTACGAAAATCTCCTGATATGTGGAAATTTTTCATTTATAGTTTTATTGGAGCATTTATGTTTTTCGTTCCTGTCACCATTGGGGAGAAAAACTCCATTATGCTTGACCACATTGTTTCCTATATTCAAACACATGCTGCACCGGCATTGCCATACTATGCCTTAATCATTATTGCAGCAGGCTCTATCTATCCATTTCTATCTGGAACATGGAAAAAGTCGACGGTTAATATCATTTTTTCTATGTTTAAGGTCATTGGTTTATTTGTGGGGATTATGCTTGTATTTAATTTCGGACCAGCATGGTTATTTGATCCTTCAATGGGACCGTTTCTTTTCAATAAGCTTGTGGTACCAGTTGGTTTGCTAGTGCCAATTGGCGCAGTGTTTCTGGCACTTCTTGTCAGTTATGGTCTGTTGGAATTTATCGGCGTCCTTATGCAGCCTGTTATGCGCCCTGTCTGGAAAACTCCGGGGAGATCAGCTATTGACGCAGTTGCCTCATTCGTCGGCAGCTATTCACTTGGATTGCTAATCACGAACCGGATTTATAAAGAAGGAAAATACACAGCAAAAGAAGCGGCCATTATTGCAACAGGATTCTCAACCGTTTCCGCTACATTCATGGTCATTGTTGCCAAAACATTAGGCTTAATGGATATGTGGAACACCTATTTTTGGGTGACGCTTGTTGTTACATTTTTAGTCACAGCCGTTACGGTAAGAATTTGGCCTTTATCTAAAATGAAGGATGAATATTATGAGGGGTCAACACCACAGCCAGAGGTAAAAGTAAGCGGCCGTCGATTTGCAAGAGCATGGGAAGAAGCAAAGGCAACAGTTGCTGCTTCGCCTACCTTGTTTGATAATATTAAGACAAATTTAAAGGACGGCTTGCTAATGGCAATGGCCATTTTGCCATCCATTTTGTCTATTGGGTTATTAGGACTAGTCCTTGCAGAATATACACCATTATTTGATTGGCTCGGCTATATTTTCTATCCTTTTACAGCATTGCTTCAATTGCCAGAACCTATGCTGGCAGCAAAAGCAAGTGCACTTGGAATTGCAGAAATGTTTTTACCGGCCCTATTAGTTACGGAGTCAGCATTAATTGTTAAATTCGTTATTGCCGTTGTATCCGTTTCTTCTATTATCTTTTTCTCAGCAGTTGTTCCGTGTATCGTTTCAACTGAGATTCCAATCTCCATTCCAAAGCTTGTTGTGATTTGGATACAGCGAGTTATTTTAACCATTATTTTCGTAACGCCGATTGCATATTTGATTTTATAAAAGAATTTAACAGAAAGAGGAAGATGGCTATAAAAGTCAGCTTCCTCTTTTTCTTTTCAACTGTAGTAGAAAATGTTATAACGAAAGATAAGGTTGATAGCGTTAAAGGAGGAGTGGTTAAACATGAAGTGGAAGGTTGGATGTATCCAAATGGATATTATTTTCGGTGAGCCAAAGCGAAATATGGAGCTCGCTGAAAAATGGTTTGAGAAAGCAGCCAGTGAGAATTGCACGGTTGTCGTTCTCCCAGAACTGTGGACGACGGGATACGACCTAACACGTTTAAATGAAATTGCTCATGAAAAGGGAGAGAAGATTATTCAATTCCTTCAGCAGCAAGCTAAAAGGCATGGAATGCATATTATTGGCGGGTCTGTAGCTAACCAAACGGCTGATGGAGTTTTAAATACGATGTACGTAGTAGACAAGGAGGGCAGGCTTGTCCATGAATATAGCAAGCTTCATCTATTCCAGCTGATGGATGAGCACTTATATTTGAAAGCAGGGCAAGATGAGGCCTTGTTTATGATAGAGGGCGAAGGGGCAGCGAGTTTTATTTGCTATGATATTCGCTTTCCAGAATGGATGAGAAAGCCGATTTTAAAAGGAGCAAAAATGATGTTTGTGGTGGCCGAATGGCCAGAGCCAAGATTGGATCACTGGCGAACGCTATTAAGGGCTCGTGCAATTGAAAATCAGAGCTATGTCATTGCTTGTAATCGAAGTGGTCAGGACAAGAACAACAAATTTGCTGGCCATTCTATGATTATCGATCCATGGGGAGCGGTCATCGCAGAGGGAAGCGATCAAGAAGAGCTTGTTACTGGCGAGGTTGACTTAGATGAAATCGATTCGATTCGAAACAGAATTCCTGTTTTTGACGATCGCAGGCCAGATCGTTACTGAGAATTAGGTCCTTTCTTTTAAACATTGAGTAATTAAAAAAATGCAGAAAAGAGATGATTTAGATGAAAACAGACGTTATTCATGGGAAATCGATAGATGACTGGAAAAATGAATTTCCGTTGCTATCTGATATGACGGAGCTAAAAGAAGTATTTTGGATGAATCCGAAGTATAAATTTACTGAAGATCCTTCTTCGTTAACGATGGAGGATGTCAGGGATGCAGAAGCTAGACTTGCTCGATTTGCTCCATATATAGCAAAGGTTTTTCAAGAAACAGCAAAAGATAATGGATTTATTGAATCACAGCTTGTCTCCATTCCAAAGATGCAAGAAAGAATAGAGAAATTCTATCTAAATGAGTTACCCGGTCAATTATTATTAAAATGTGATAGTCATCTCCCAATTTCAGGTTCGATCAAGGCAAGAGGCGGAATTTATGAGGTATTGAAATACGCCGAGGAGTTGGCATTAAAGCATCAAATACTAACATTGGAAGATGATTATTCCCGATTAGCCGAGCCTGATTTTACAGAATTTTTTTCGGGCTATTCCATTGCTGTCGGCTCCACAGGGAATTTGGGGTTAAGCATTGGCATTATGAGTGCGAAGCTTGGTTTCAAGGTGTTTGTTCATATGTCAGCTGACGCCAAACAGTGGAAAAAAGATTTGCTGCGAGAAAAAGGTGTGACCGTAGTAGAGCATGCATCGGATTTTAGTGAAGCTGTTGCTCAAGGGAGAAAGCAGGCTAGTGACGATCCTAATATGTATTTTGTCGATGATGAAAGCTCGAAGCATCTTTTCCTTGGCTACTCAGTAGCAGCTCTCCGTTTGAAGAAGCAGCTAGAGGAACAGAATAGGAGGGTGGATGAAGAGCATCCTTTATTCGTTTATTTGCCTTGTGGAGTAGGAGGCGGACCAGGCGGAGTCACATTCGGACTTAAGCTTGTATTTGGAGATAACGTCCATTGCTTCTTCGTAGAGCCAACCCATTCTCCATGTATGCTGCTAGGCTTAATGACCGGGCTTCATGATGAAGTAGCGGTTCAGGACTTTGGTATTGATAACAAAACGGAAGCAGACGGACTTGCAGTAGGACGACCATCTGCATTTATTGGAAAAGTAATTGAAAATAAGATTAGTGGCATTAGCACTGTCGAGGATGAAAAACTATTTACTCTCTTGACTATACTTGCTGATACGGAGGAAATTTTCCTAGAGCCATCAGCTCTTGCGGGTTTTTCTAGCTATGTAGAATTATTCAGCTCGGAGGCGGGGAAGGAGTATTTGAGAAATCATATTCTGGATACTCATTTGAAAAATGTAACACACATCATCTGGGGAACAGGTGGAAGCATGGTTCCTGAGAGAGAAATGAAGCAGTACTATGAAAGAGGAAAACGAACAATCGGTTAGTTGTTTCAAAATCAAGATAAAGGGGATTAAATCGTTGGATAGCAAGCTATTTTACAAGGATTCATATATAAAGTCTTTCACAGCAGATTTACTTAAACAGGAGAAGGATGACCAAGGCAGATGGTATGTTGTATTGGATAAGACAGCATTTTATCCAACTGGAGGAGGACAGCCCTATGATACTGGCACTCTGAATGATGTGAAGGTCCTCGATGTGGAAGAAATAGACGGTGAAATCCGCCACTATGTAGAGAGAAATTTAAGTGATTCTGCTAACTTAATTGCTGGTGAAATTGATTGGGGCAGGCGCTTTGACCATATGCAGCAGCATGCGGGACAGCATATCTTAACGGCAGCTTTTGTAGAATTATTCGGAATGGAAACGATTAGTTTTCATCTTGGAAAAGAATTTTTAACGATTGATTTAAATTGCGAAGAGCTTACAGAAGAACAAGCTTGGGAAGCGGAGAAATTAGCGAATCAAATAATTTTAGAAAATCGGCCAATTGAAACAAAATGGGTAACAGAAGACGAGATTTCCAGCTATCGCCTGAGGAAGCAGCTGGCAGTATCCGAAAATATCCGTCTTGTTATCATTCCTGATTTTGATTATAACGGATGCGGTGGGACACATCCGAAATCAACGGCAGAAGTGGGATCTATCAAAATCTTGGACTGGGAGAGACAGAAAAAGAAAATTCGTATTCAGTTTGTTTGCGGAGGGCGTGTACTAACTCAGCTTCATCAAAAGCAAAGAGTAACGAAAAGTCTAACAGAGCTATTAAATGCACCGGAACAAGAGCTTGCGGCAGCAGCAAAACGGCTCATTGACCATGGGAAAAATATTGAAAAATCACTAGAAGAATTACAGGGAGCCCTACTAGAGTATGAAGCGAAGGAGCTGCTTGGGAAAGCTCGACAATCAGATGGCTGGAAAATGATTAGTGAGGTTTTTCAAAATCGGTCCATTCAGGAGCTTCAAAAGCTAGGGCGTTCCATTACGGCTCATTCTGCTGAAGTATTAGTAATCTTAGTTAATGAAATAAATGAAAAACTTCAATTTGTCTGTGCGAAAGGGTCCAATCCCCCAATCAGTATGAAGAAGCTAAGCGGCGAATTGCTGCCTTTGATTAATGGAAAAGGCGGAGGAAACGACATATTTGTACAAGGTGGCGGAGAAGCGCTGATAACAGGTGAGGAGCTTCTTCAACATGCACTTGAGAAGGTAAAGCAGGAGCTTAAATAATTAATAAAATATTTAGAAAAATCAAATAAAGTAGTTGTCAGCCTGCCTCTGTTGTATTACAATCCATATAAGGGCTATGCATTACAATGAATGTTTATGTTATCCACATAAACACCTCATGTAATATCCTTGCTCTGCAGGAGGCATTTTTTATGTTTCAGCCGAATACGGTTTATATTATTGGAGATAGTAAAACATCCTTGAATAATCCAATCATGCAAAAGTATAATGGCTTCTTTATCGGGCTTGTGATTGATAGGGATACAGATAGAATTGTCGATGCAGAATGCTCAGCAACGATTGCTTTGACCTCCTTATTTATTAAATCATTGTTCGTTGGGAAATCCATTTTAGAAGTGGATCGGATGATCGAGGAGATTGAACACCGTTATTTTGGCTCATCGCAAAAGGCTTTAATGGTTGCATTTAAGAATGCAAATATTAAATATACACAAATATTGAATAAATAAGCTGCTTTTTCTGTTTGGTGCAGATGAAATCCAGCTGTTAGAGATTGATTGTTTTTCTCTGACAGCTGGATTTTTTACATTTACACGTTAAGAAAGTATAAATTGCCAGCCAGAAGATGATTCGACGTAGTAGCCAATTTTAGGAATTAAGTACGACGGACAGGACAAGGAGGGCTTCGATAGCATTCACATCGCACGAAGGAAAAGCGATAGCTTTTACGAGGATGTCCTAGTCGGGCGAATGCCACAGGACGTGGCATGTATGAGCGCGATAAGTGCAACTACGCCTCTGTCTTCGCCTTTCCAAGGCTCGCCAATCTGCGAGTTTTCTTTAAAAACCGCTAGAAAAATAACTTTGCTTTAAGTCTATTGTTGAAATTGCCTGTGGGGTGTACGGACAAATTTTTGAAACGCCCTTTGGAGCATTTTTTGAACGCTTGCCTCATAGGCTTTTCTAAAAACAGCATTATGGTTTAACAAGGAAAAAATTAGGCTGTGTTAAAGCTTTGTGTTAATAATGCTATTTTGTTGTTGATTGGAGCGGAAGGCGCGAGACTCCTGCGGGAAAAGCGAGTCAAAGGGAGACCCCGCAGGAGCGATAGCGACGAGGAGGCTTCCGGACCGCCCGCGGAAAGCGAGTGCCTGCAGCGGAAATCAACAGGGGAGTTTAACAAAGTAAAAAATTTAAAAATGGGGGTCTAAATATGAAGTTATATGTATCTGTCGATATGGAAGGAATTACGGGCTTAGCTGATCACACACATGTTGACTCTTCTAAGCATAACTACGAACGAAGCCGCATGATTATGACAGAAGAAGCGAATCATGTCATAACAGCAGCATTTGATCAAGGATGCTCAGAAGTAGTTGTGAATGATAGCCATTCGAAAATGAATAATCTGTTAATAGAAAAGCTTCACCCTGAAGCTCAAGTAATAGTAGGAGATGTGAAGCCGTATTCCATGGTGCAAAATTTGGATTCTACTTTTACGGGGGCTATGTTTATAGGCTACCATGCTAGAGCTTCGATGAGAGGAGTTATGTCCCATTCGATGATTTTTGGTGTCCGAAACATGTACATCAATGATGTAGCTGTCGGTGAGATGGGGCTTAATGCATACGTTGCCGGCTACTATGGTGTTCCTGTATTAATGGTAGCAGGTGATGACCGGGCGGCAATGGAGGCCAAACAGCTTATACCGAATGTAACGACAGCTGTTGTAAAGGAAACGATTACTCGTTCAGCGGTTAAATCTTTAACACCTGCAAAGGCTGGTGAGCTTTTAAAGGAAAAAACAGCTGAAGCCTTAAACAATAAAAATCTCGTCAAACCGCTTGTTCCACCTGATCATCCACTATTAAGAATTGAATTTGCCAATTTCGGACAGGCGGAATGGGCAGGTCTCATGCCTGGAACGGAGATTGAGGAAAACACAACGATTGTTCGTTATCAGGCAAAGGACATTCTTGAAGCTTATAGAGCAATGCTTGTCATGGTTGAATTAGCAATGAGAACTTCATTCTGTTAGGAAGTGTTATCTGATGACTACATACATTGTAAAGCGCCTCATTGCCATGCTCATCACACTTTGGCTCATCATTACGTTAACTTTTTTCCTCATGCATGCCGTACCAGGTTCTCCTTTTAACGAGGAAAGGGCAACAAACGAAACCGTTCAAAAGAACCTGGAAAAATTCTATCATCTCGACAAACCGCTCTATGTTCAATACGGAATGTATTTGAAATCTGTCGTAACCTTTGATTTTGGACCATCAATTAAAAAATCATCGCAAACTGTCAATGAAATGCTTGGAAGGGGATTTCCGGTTTCATTCGAGCTTGGCATCGTGACTTTAATCGTTGCGGTTATTTCAGGAATTGCACTCGGTGTTATTGCAGCTCTTCGCCATAATGGCATTATCGATTATGTAGCGATGACGATAGCCGTTCTTGGTATATCGATTCCAAACTTTGTTATGGCCACACTGCTTATTCAAGTAATCGCAGTTAAATGGGGAATACTTCCGGTCGCTACATGGGTAAGTCCAAAGCATATGATTCTCCCGACTTTAGCACTTGCAACTGGTCCAATGGCGATTATAGCAAGGCTGACTCGTGCGAGCATGCTCGAAGTATTAACACAGGACTATATAAGAACAGCGAAAGCAAAGGGCTTATCACCAGTGAAAATTGTGTTTAAACATGCACTGCGAAATGCATTATTGCCAGTTGTTACGGTGCTAGGCTCTCTTGCAGCCAGCATCTTAACAGGAACATTTGTGATTGAGAAAATATTTGCGATTCCAGGAATGGGAAAGTATTTCGTTGAGAGTATTAACCAACGCGACTACCCAGTTATCATGGGGACAACCGTTTTTTACAGCACGATTTTAATCATGATGCTATTTTTAGTAGATATTGCTTATGGCATCCTCGACCCTCGAATTAAGCTGCATAAAAAGGAGGGAATCTAAATGGAATTAAGAAAACAGCCAGAACGTCATATAGCACCAGATATCCCTGATGAATGGTTTGTTGCGAAAGCGAGTAATCAGGCAGAAGCGGAGGCAGTTGTTCGGCCAAGCTTGAGCTATTGGCAGGATGCTTGGCTGCGTCTTTTAAAGAATAAATTAGCCATGGCGGGGTTAGCTTTTCTTATTCTGCTTACCTTTATGGCCATCTTTGGACCGATGATGTCTCCTCATGATATGACCGAACAAAAGCTTGTGAATCAGAACCTGCCTCCATCCAGCAAGCATTGGTTTGGAACAGATGAGTTGGGACGGGATGTATTTTCCCGAACATGGTTTGGGGCTCGGATCTCTTTGTTTGTTGGAATTGTTGCTGCATTGATTGATTTCATCATCGGTGTTGTTTATGGGGGAGTCGCTGGCTATAAAGGCGGCAAAGCAGATCATGTCATGATGAGGATCGTGGAGATTTTATACGGACTGCCGTATTTGCTCATTGTGATATTAATCAGTGTTGTTATGGGGCCAGGACTGTTTACCATCATTTTTGCCCTTACTATAACCGGATGGATCGGGATGGCAAGGATTGTGAGAGGTCAGGTTCTGCAAATAAAAAACTATGAATTTGTATTAGCATCCAAGACATTTGGAACGAAAACATCAAGAATTATAAGGAAAAACCTGCTCCCAAACACTATGGGTCCTATCATCGTGCAAATGACATTAACCGTTCCATCCGCTATTTTTGCAGAGGCATTTCTAAGCTTCCTTGGCTTGGGGATTCAGCCTCCATTTGCAAGCTGGGGATCAATGGCAAGTGATGGTTTATCTACTATTCTATCAGGACATTGGTGGAGGCTCTTTTTCCCTGCGCTCTTTATTTCTCTGACGATGTTTTCATTTAATGTGCTTGGAGATGGACTCCAGGATGCACTTGATCCGAAGTTAAGGAGGTAAACATCATGGAAAAAGTTCTCGAAGTAATCGATCTCCATGTTTCATTTAAAACATACGGGGGAGAAGTGAAGGCTGTTCGGGGTGTTACGTTTGATTTATATAAAGGCGAAACATTAGCCATTGTAGGCGAATCAGGCTGTGGGAAAAGTGTCACCTCGCAAAGTATTATGCGCTTGATACCGAACCCGCCAGGACGAATAACAAATGGATCAATCCTATTTAAAGGAAAGGATTTAACAAAATTAAAGGAAACACAGATGAGAAGCATTCGTGGTGCAGATATTTCTATGATATTTCAAGATCCAATGACTGCACTGAATCCTACAATTACAATTGGGGAACAACTTGTAGAAGGAATTTTGCAGCACAAATCGATTTCAAGGCAGGAGGCAAAAAAAGTTGCCTTTGAAATGCTAGACCTTGTCGGCATCCCAAATCCGCATGAACGATTTAAGCATCATCCCCATCAGTTCAGCGGTGGAATGAGGCAGCGGATTGTCATTGCGATGGCTCTCGTTTGCAAGCCTGAGGTATTGATTGCCGATGAGCCGACAACAGCGCTCGATGTTACGATTCAAGCGCAAATTCTAGATTTATTTAAAGATATACAAAAGAAGACGGGTGTATCGATTATTCTTATTACCCATGATCTTGGAGTAGTCGCTCAGGTTGCAGATCGAATAGCCGTGATGTATGCAGGTAAAATTGTTGAAGCTGGCTCGAGGAGAGAGATTTTTTACCAGCCCCAGCATCCTTATACAAAGGGTCTATTGAATTCAGTTCCTCGTCTCGATTTAGAGGGTGCTGAATTAGTGCCAATTGCAGGTACACCTCCTGACCTATTTTCTCCGCCGGCAGGCTGTCCTTTTACAGCACGATGCAGCTATGCCATGGAAGTCTGTGACCGGGCATATCCGTTCAAAACTCATCTAAGTCAGGATCATCATGTCGATTGCTGGCTTCAGGATGAACGTGCCATGAATAGACTGACAAGTGTGAAATAGTGAAGGTATTTATAAGCTAGAGATGACGATGAGATTTCCTGAAATACGGGGTTTAGGGCAGTGAATCCAGTGAAAGTTCTTTTCTAGCAGATGTCATCATAAGCTTGTGATAGTAAAAAACTAGCATGATATTTTTAGGAAAAAAGGGGGAAATGAAATGAAAAGGTTTTTATCGCTTTTGTTGACGGGACTATTGGTTTTTGTGCTTGCTGCATGTACAGCGAATCAGAATGCAGGGAATGAACCAAAGGATAAAGACAAGGATAAGGACGAAGGGAAAACAGAAGAGGTTGCAGCCGAAAAGGTTCTATATTTAAACAACAGTATGGAGCCAACCTCATTTGATCCGCCAATTGGTTTTGATTCCGTTTCATGGAGTCCATTGAATAACCTGATGGAAGGCTTAACACGCCTTGGCAAGAACCATGATCCTGAAGCAGCAACGGCTGAAAAATGGGAAGTTTCAGATGATGGAAAAACATATACCTTCCATATTCGTGAAAATGCGAAGTGGTCAAATGGTGACGATGTAACGGCTGGTGATTTTGTATTTGCGTGGAAACGGCTATTAGATCCTAATACGGGCTCGCCTGCTGCGTTCCTTGGTTACTTTATTGAAGGAGCAGAAGCCTTTAATAATGGTGAAGGCCCTGCAGATAATGTAAAGGTAAAAGCAGTGGATGCAAAAACATTTGAAGTAACATTGACAAGCCCTCAAGCATATTTCTTAAGTGTCATTACGAACCCAGCATTCTTCCCAATTAATGAGAAGGTAGCAACAGCAAATCCAAAATGGTTTGCTGAAGCAGCATCCTTCGTTGGAAATGGTCCTTTCAACTTAACGGAATGGGAGCATGACAGTCATTTTGTCATGGAGAAAAATGATCAATACTGGGATGCAGGAACAGTGAAGCTAGACAAAGTCAACTGGGCAATTGTTGATGATACAAATACAGAATACCAAATGTTCCAAACGGGTAATCTTGACACATCTGCGGTACCAGCTGATTTAAGTGAGCAGCTATTTAAAGAAGGAAAGCCAAAAGTAGAGGACCAAGCAGGAGATTATTTCTACCGCTTTAACGTGACAATGGAGCCATTCCAAAATGTTAATATCCGTAAAGCCTTTGCAATGGCCATTGACCAGCAGCAAATTGTTGACTTTGTAACGAAAAAGGGAGAAAAACCAGCATATGGTTTTGTTGCCTATGGATTTAATGATGCGAATGGAAAGGATTTCCGTGAAACTTCTGGTGATCTTGTGAAAACAAATGTGGAAGAGGCAAAAGCTCTTCTTAAAAAGGGTATGGAGGAAGAAGGCTATACTACGCTTCCAGAAGTAACATTAACGTATAGCACAAGTGATACACATAAGTCAATTGCTGAGGCGCTTCAGCAAATGTTTAAGGATAACCTAGGGGTTGAAGTGAAGCTTGCAAATATGGAGTGGAATGTATTTGGTGAAGAACAGAAGGCTTTAAAATTCCAGTTTTCAAGAAGCTCCTTCCTTGCTGATTATGCAGACCCAATTAACTTCCTAGAAAATTTCCAAACTGGCCTTTCTATGAACCGTACAGGCTGGAGTAATGCTGAATACGACAAATTAATTAAAGATGCAAAAAATGAAGCAGACGAAGCAAAGCGTTACGAAATGATGTACAAAGCTGAGAAAATCTTATTTGAAGAAATGCCAATCGTTCCTCTATATTTCTATAACCAAGTTACTTTAGAAAATGAAGCTGTTACAGGTATCGTCCGTCACCCAGTCGGATATACGGAGCTTAAATGGGCAGATAAAAATTAAAAGCAGCAGTACCTTAAGCCAGAAGTCTATTATAATTGTAATTTTTAAAAATAGGCTGTATTAAAGCTCAGTGTTGATAATGCTATTTAGTTGTTGATTCTCGCTGCAGGCGCGAGATCCTCGAAAATGCATTCGCATTTCCTTCGTGCGTTGATTATTCTAGGAAGCTTATTCAATGTCCTGCGGGAGAAGCGAGTCAAAGGGAGACCCCGCAGGAGCGCTCTTCGACGAGGAGGCTTCCGGACCGCCCGCGATCGCTAAGTGCCTGCAGTGGAAATCAACAGAAAAGTTTAACATAGACTAAAAATAAAAGGGGTGTTCCAACGAACATCCCTTTTCTCACAAAAGGATGTGACAGCATGTTAATGAAACCACAGCGGCTAAGAAAAGGGGATACAATTGGGATTATTGCTCCTGCAAGCCCTCCAAATCAAGAAAACTTGCAGAGATCCTTCTCGTTCCTTGAAGAGTTAGGTTTAGAGGTAAAGATCGGTAAGCATGTATATGATCAATATGGATACTTAGCAGGAAATGATGAAGATCGATTAACAGATTTACATTCAATGTTTATGGATAAAGAGGTTAAGGCCATCATCTGTGCAGGCGGTGGATACGGAACAGGCAGAATTGCTTCAAACATTGACTATGAGCTGATTAAGCATAACCCCAAAATCTTTTGGGGCTACAGTGATATTACGTTTTTGCATACAGCTATTCATGGGCAAACAGGACTAGTCACCTTTCATGGCCCTATGCTTGCATCAGATATTGGGAAAGAAGATGTCCATCCTTTATCAAAGGAATATTTTAAGCAATTGTTTGAGCCAACCGCTATTCAATATACGAATGAAATCTCGCCATTGGAAACATTGATTGAAGGAGAAGCAAGCGGAAGGATTACTGGAGGGAATTTGTCTTTAATCGCAAGTACGATTGGAACTCCATTTGAGATCGATACTAAGGGCGCGCTGCTGTTGATTGAGGATATTAATGAAGAGCCTCGCTCGATAGACAGAATGCTGAATCAATTGCATATGGCTGGAAAGCTTTATGATGCAGCAGGCCTTATTATTGGAGATTTTAATAATTGTGTTCCCGAAAGAGAACTTTCCTTGAGCTTAGATGAAGTAATCGATCATTATACTCAATTGGCAAACAAGCCGGCAATGAAGGGATTCAAGTTTGGACATTGCTCACCACATGTGTCCATTCCTCTTGGCGTTCAGGCGGAAATGAACACTGAAAAGAAACAATTAATCATTGAAAGTGGGATTCAGTAGAGCAAGCGGACAAAAAGGATGGTAAAAATGAAAATAGACAAAATAGAAACATACCGGGTAGCAGTCCCACTTATTAAACCATTTAAAACAGCATTACGGACAGTCAATACAGCTGAAGCGATCATTGTCAAAATCTCATGTGATAACGGGATTATCGGCTGGGGGGAAGCTCCTCCAACCGTTGTTATTACAGGTGATAGCCTTTCCAGTATTGAATCTGCTATTCATGATGTATTAAAGCCATTTTTAGAAAAACAAAGCCTTTTAAATTATGAGTCTATTTTTCAAGAAATTCAATCGATTCTAATTGGCAATTCAAGTGCTAAAGCGGCAGTGGATATGGCGATATTTGATTGTATATCACAGCAATGCAAGCTCCCTCTTTATCAGTTTTTAGGGGGGCATAAACAGGAAATTGAGACGGATTATACCGTAAGTGTAAATGGACCTGAAGAGATGGGAGAAGATGCTGTTTCCTACGTCCAGCAAGGCTTTGATGTACTAAAGGTAAAGGTTGGAAAAGATGAAATAGCAACTGATATCGAACGAATTCGCGAAATTAGAAATCGAATTGGAAAAGCAATAAAGATTCGTCTTGATGCCAATCAGGGCTGGAAACCAAAGGAAGCCATTCAAGCGATACGGAAAATGGAAGAACTAGATCTAAATATCGAACTCGTTGAACAGCCTGTAAAAGCATGGGATATCGCAGGACTTAAGCAAGTGACGGATCATGTTGATACACTGATTATGGCTGATGAGAGTGTTTTTTCGCCTAAGCAAGCCTTTGAAGTCATTAAAACAAGGAGTGCTGATTTAATCAATATTAAACTGATGAAATCAGGGGGAATCTATCAAGCTCAAATTATTAATCAGCTTGCAGAGGTTTGCGGAATGGAATGTATGGTAGGAAGTATGATCGAAACGAGAATTGGCATTACGGCTGCTGCTCACTTTGCTGCAAGTAAGAAAAACATTACTCGTTTTGATTTTGATGCTCCTTTAATGCTGGCAAAGGAAGTCGTTGAGGGAGGAATAAGATACAGTGGAAGGAAAATTACCCTTCCAAAAGAACCTGGCTTGGGGATAACGAATGTTCATATAGGAGGAGGCGTTTCACTTGGCAATCAATGATAAATGGCTAATCGCTGTTCCGGTTGCTACCCTATGGACGTCATTCGATTCAGCAAGGGAATTGGATCAGCTCGCTATCACCAATCCAGCTGATGTGGACCTTTGGCTAAAGGGTTTAACGTATGAGACCAGCTTAGAGCTGTGCAATCAAAATTTAGTACAGTCACAGGTTTTGTACGGAGAGGAAGTACACATTTTGGAAGAGAGAGAAGAGTGGGTTCATGTTCTAGTACCTACTCAGTCCTCTTCTAAGGATATTGGAGGATATCCAGGCTGGCTGCCAAAGGATCAATTAATGCAGAGAGAGGATTGGGAGATAAACGATCGTCCAATTGTTGTTGTGACAGCCAAAAAATCTTTTCTTTATGACTATTATCGTAATCCCCAAATCACTTTAAGCTACCAGACGATTCTCCCGCTAATTAGCAGGGACGAACAATGGGTACAAGTTCAAACCCCAACAGGTGAGGGCATCTTGAAAGTGGAGGAAGTGAGTGTTTATGACTCACTGCAAAGCCTTCCTAAAGGGGATGGAAAAGCGATCGTTTCTGCCGGGGAACAATTTCTTCATTTACCTTATTTATGGAGTGGGATGAGCAGCTATGGCTATGATTGCTCTGGCTTCAGCTACTCTATGTGCAAAGCAAACGGCTATATCATTCCCCGTGATGCCCATGATCAGGCTGACTCTGGGAAAAGAGTCGAATTGGAAGAAATAAAGCCTGGAGATTTACTTTTCTTTGCTTACGAAGAAGGGAAGGGGAGAATTCATCACGTCGGCATCTACTATGGGGAAGGCAAACTGCTTCATTCGCCCAATACAGGCAAAAGCATTGAAATAATCGACTTGAAAAATACTGTATATGAAAAGGAATTATGTGCAGCAAGGCGCTACTGGCAAGAGACGGGGGAATAATCATGGCAAATGAAGCATTGTTAGAAGTGAAGCATCTCAAGAAGCATTTTACTTTAGGGAAAGGACAAATTTTAAAGGCAGTTGATGATGTTTCTTTCTATATCAAAAAGGGAGAAACATTTGGGATTGTTGGAGAGTCAGGCTGTGGAAAATCAACAGCTGGACGTACCATAATCGGATTATATGATCGGACAGAGGGAGAGGTCATATATGATGGGAAAAATGTTCACGAGATGACGGAAAAAGAAAAGTTTGGCTTCCATAGAAAAATGCAAATGATTTTTCAGGATCCATATGCGTCGCTAAATCCACGTTCAACCGTAAGGGAGATTATTTCAGAACCGATGGAGGTACATGGATTATATCCAAATAAAAAGGAGCGGATGGAGAAGGTCTATCAATTATTGGAGGATGTTGGTCTTAATAGAGACCACGCGAACCGCTATCCGCATGAATTTAGCGGCGGGCAAAGACAGAGAATAGGCATTGCCCGTGCCTTGTCATTAGATCCAGATTTTATTATTGCAGATGAGCCAATTTCAGCACTTGATGTTTCCGTCCAAGCTCAAGTTGTGAACCTGCTTAAAGGCCTGCAAAAAAAGAACGGTTTAACGTATTTGTTTATTGCCCATGATTTATCCATGGTAAAGCATATTAGTGACAGGATCGGCGTCATGTATTTAGGGAATCTTGTAGAATTAACGGCAAGCTCTAATCTATACAGTAACCCTCTTCATCCTTATACACAGGCCCTTTTATCAGCCATTCCGATTCCGGATCCGGATGTAGAGGATAAACGCGAACGAATTATTTTACAAGGGGAGCTTCCGAGTCCCATTAATCCGCCAAGCGGCTGTGTTTTTAGAACACGTTGTTCGTATGCAATGGATGCCTGCTCAACCTTAAAGCCCTCATTCCAGGAAATTGAAGAAAATCATTTTGTAGCATGTCATCTATACAATAAAAATGTGACAGGTGATTCGAACAGATCCCAAGTAGCTGTGACGATCCGTTCGAGAGACTAAGATGAATTTTGCCTTATTGGAAAAAGCAATGGAGAAGGTTGCTGCTTGCTGTGAAGGAAGAATCGGTTTCGTACTAGAAACAGGCAATTCTCGAATAGAAAGAAACAGTGAAGTAAAATTTTCTTCAGCAAGCTTGATTAAGATACCTATTTTAATAGAAGGATTTCGACAAAATGATAGAGGGCTGCTCGACCTTCAAGAGGAAATTACGGTTTTACCGAAAGATCAAGTGGGTGGTGCAGGGGTATTGCAAGCCTTATCGGCTGATTTGAAAATAAAGATCATCGATTTAATGGCACTTATGATGGTTGTCTCTGATAATACAGCTACAAATCTATTAATAGATAGAGTAGGAAAAAATGAGATTAATAAGTGCATGAAAGAAATAAAATTAAAATGGACGGAACTAAACCGAAAGATGATGGATTTTGAAGCAATAAAAAGTGGAATGGATAATTGGACAACTGCTCATGATATGGTTACCTGTTTGAAGATTATCGATCAGCAATTCTTTTTATCTAAAGAGAGCTCTCAAAAAGCCTTTAGCATTATGGAAAAACAACAATTTAAAAAGCTATTCAATACGATCGATTTAGAAGATTTGCAAGTCGCTAGTAAATCGGGGGAACTGCCAGGGGTCGAGCATGATTGTGCCATCATCCGTTATGGAGATAAAACCATCTATTCGGCAGTTTTGATCGATCAGCTGAAGGATCCGTATGAAGGAAAGCAGATATTATCACAGATTGGCAAGCTGATTTTACGGCATTTAGTAAATGGATAAGGACACTCTATCTTAATGGATGGGGTGTCCTTTTTGAGTAAAGCCAGCATGTGTATACTATGAAATTTAGTAAGTAAATAGAAAGATTTAGGAATTAAACTACAATGAGCATTGAAAAAAGAGCTTGGAGAATTTTCCAAGCTCTTTACCATTTTTTATTTGTTTTATTCATAAAAGGACCTGTTTGTTCAATAACAAATTAGACAATGACAAAATCTTTAACTATACCATTACTTCTATCTATACCCTACTCTTTGCCTTGAATACATTGAAACAAGTACTAGAAAAGGAGGTGAAGTTATTGGGAATATTTCCTTTTAAAAACGATAAAGCAAAAAATCCATTTCATAATGACATTCAATCTTGCTGTAAATGTGGAGATTGTTGTTTGATTCATCAGCAATTCACACTGAAACATAAGTTTAATTTTCCACAAGAAACTACGGTTACGGTTTATGAAGCCAATGGTTATGAACCTGCCTGTACACCTGGTGCATCTAATGGAGAGGCAGCCGTTCAACAAACGGGTTTCGTCCTTCCGTTTGGGACTATTCTCGCCATCAACAACGGAGTCAATGCCTTTGATGTCCAAGTGATAGGAGAAAATTTTGAAGATGCCATCATTCACACCATTCATCCTGGAACACAAGTAGGGATCACTGGGGTTTTCCAACGAGTAAATGCCATTTATCCAACAGATCCAGTCCGAGCAGCTTTCCAGTTTGACCTATTCTTATTTCCACTAATTCCAGTTTAATTTCCATTGGCCAGTATGCCAACAGGCAGAGAACCTACTCTCTGTCTGTTTTGTGTCCAATCTATAATCCTCAAACTGTTCAAATTATCCCGCATTAACGGGCAGTAAGACCCCCACCTCAAGATTGAGAGAGAAGCGAGGAAGATAGGTGGGGAACAACTGCCCGTAAAAGCCCGTAAAATGAACACAGACTAAAAGCGCCACATCGTGTGGCAACGTCTGCGTGACCCACTTCCTGTGGGCCGCAACTAACCATCAGTGGGGGATCAAAAAACCCCCACTGATGGAAGTTTCACTTTATCGCAAACTAATGAGCACTAAGTCTTTCACTGCTTTAGCTGTGGGAGTTTCAGGTCACCCCGTTAAAATATCCTCACGCGGATATCGAATCTTTTGTTCCTGTTGTCGGCGAGCAAATGAAAATACGAGCGTTAGAGGACCTAGTTTACCGAGAAACATAATGAATATGATGATTCCTTTGCCGATTTCAGTTAGATCTCCTGTAAGTCCCATTGTCAGACCGACCGTGCCAAAAGCAGACATGACTTCAAAGGCAATTTTTATAAAAGGCTGATTCTCTGTAATACTCAACGTAAAAATAGCGATTATGATGAAAAGGAGACTAATGATTGTGATCGCTAATGCTTTTACAATATAGGAATCACTAATTGTTTTTCTGAAGATGACGATGTCGTTTTTCCCTCGTATAAAGGTGATGACGGCTAGGATGATAATAATAAAGGTTGTTAATTTAATTCCGCCGCCTGTTGAAGCACTGCCTGCTCCTATAAACATGAGAAAAATCATGTAGAAGGCAGTAGTATCCTCTAATCCGCTTAAATCAATGGTATTAAATCCAGCCGTTCTTGGGGATACTGCCTGAAAGTAGGTGGCCCAGAACTTTTCCCATCCTGACAACGGGCCAAGTGTATTTGGGTTATTATATTCAAGAAGAAAAATGATTATCATCGATACAAGATTAATAACAAATGTGCTTACGATCATGAGCTTGGAATGTAAAGAAAGTTCGCGGAAACGCTTTGTTTTCTTCAAATCAATTAATACGGTAAAACCTATACCGCCAGTAATAAATAATAGTGAAATAACAAGGTTAATGACTGGATCTCCAACAAATCCTATTAAGTTATCTTCCCAAAGTCCAAACCCTGCATTATTAAAGGCTGAAACAGAATGGAATAGGCTATAGTAAAGACCTTTTGCCCAACCGTATTCAGGAACCCAGCGAAGGGAAAGCAGTAGCATGGCACAGGCTTCAATCGCAAACGAAAATAAAAATAAGTTGCGTACAAGGCTTATGATTCCTCCTAATGAGGTCTGATTTAAAGCCTGCTGCATCACAAGTCGTTCTTTAAAACCGATTTTTCTCCCAAGCATCAAATAAATGAGTACAGCAAAGGACATGATTCCAAGTCCGCCCACTTGAATTAAACACATAATCACGATTTCACCGAATAGGGTATAGGTCGATGCTGTATCTACTACTGTTAGGCCTGTCACTGTCATAGCAGATGTAGTCGTGAAAAGGGCGTCAACCCATGAAATGGACTTTTCCGTTGCAAAAGGAAGCTTTAATAAACATGTTCCCAACACAATAAAAAAAGCAAAAATAAGTACTAGAAGCTGGGGTGGACTAATTTTCAAATACTTCCTTGTAATGGCGATAAAACCCTTTTCTTTCCCCATCATGACTCCTCCAATATGCCGATTAAAAATTCCAAAAATGAAAACAAAAAAAACCATTCTTAGGCCAGAGGTAAGAATGGTCATTGCACAAATGCGATGCCCTTCTCTCAATATGCTTACGAGGTTAGCTGACGGATTAGGGATTGAGAGATCCCTTCTTAACAAGATGCTAAGATTCACCCCTGATAAACAATCTGTTTATCATATTGGTTCCCCCGTTCTGAAAATAAGATTCAGCAAGGATTTTTTTATTTTTGATTTTATTAAATTACTCCTGTTAAGAAAGAATGTCAATAGAAATTTGTCAGATGGAAAAGAACAAATTTTTTAGGTTTCCTAAATAGAAATCAATACAATCTCTTTTCGTAGCTTTCCTCCAAAGAAGCTTTCACGTTTTCAACGTCCACTCCTTGTATATTAATGTGATCAGCGAGGATTTGGGGAGGATAGGGCAGGTCTGATTGTAGAAGCCATGTTTCTGGCTGCCAAAGCTTGGAACGCTTGAAGGCTTTCGCACAATGGATATAGCATTCTTCAACTTGAACAGCAACACCTAGTAAAGGAGTTTTTCCGAAAGCGGTCATATTTTCAAGTATGTCTGGATCTTTGATAACGCCCGCTTTCCCGTTAATTCGCAGTGTTTCTTCTAATCCTGGAATCACAAATAGAAGGCCAATATATGGATTTTCTAAAATATTTCTTAGTGTGTCCATTCGCTTATTTCCTGGCCGTTCTGGAATAACGAAATGATGGTCATCCATTATATGTACAAATCCAGGGAAATCCCCGCGAGGAGATGTATCACAATGCCCATCTGCATTAGAGGTAGAAACAAAAACAATCGGAGACTTTGAAATAAACTCTTTGCAGTGATGATCTAAATGATTGATTACTTTATTGGCGGCATTCTTACCTGGAGTGCCTAATAAGGAACGAAGCTCCTCTTCGGATGTAATGATCTCATGAAATAACATGATTTTTCCCCTCCTAATGAATATATAAGAAAAGGAGGGAATTCCCCTCCTATGAACTTATTATGTTTCTAGTCTACTTCGAGAAAATTTTTGAAAACGCAGCTGTGGAATGGAGATCCCAATTAAGATGAGTGCGATTCCAAACATTTGGATTCTAGATATTTCTTCACCTAAGATGAGCATGGCGGCAAAGATCGCTGCAGGGAGTTCTGCTGATCCAATAATTGTAGCAAGACCTGCATCAATTTTCGGTGTGCCAATAGCAAAGAGAACAATCGGGAAAATGGCGCCAAAAAAGGCCATCGATAAGCTATATTTCCATAAACCATCTAAATGAATGCCAGTTTTGAAAAGAATGGGGCCAGCAATGAATACAAGAATCAGAAGGCCACCCAAAGTAATAAAAATGCTTCGCTGAATACTAGGCACTCCAGTTGCCACTTTCCCACTTGCAAAAATAAATATGGCATACGTAATAGCAGATAACAGTCCATAAATCAGCCCATCAAATTGAATAGGCTGGCCGCTGCTAGAAATTAGGTTACTAGCGAAAATGGTACCGAGAATCAGAAAGATCGCAGAAATAATCTTATTTTTGCTCGGCCATTTCCTTTCAAAAAGTGCCTCAATTAAGATTCCCAGCCAAGTAAATTGAAACAAGAGGACAATGGCAAGCGAAGCAGGAACACGATCAAGGCTTAATCCATAAAAAATCCCAGTTAAGCTTAAGGCAGTACCAGTCATCATGAGTGCCCCAGCCTGTTTAAAGGAGATCTTTACCCGTTTGATAAAAGGAATAGTAAGTAAAAGTAGCAAAAATCCGAAAAGATATTGACTGCCTGTTAGCTCATAAACAGTATGACCAGCCTGTAATCCCGTTTTGACAATTGAAGCCAAAACCCCATAGCTGCAGGCACCGATGAAAATCGATAGTGTATACTTGAAGTTGTTCATTTTTTCATGGCTCCTTAAAAATGATGTTCAATGAGAATATCATAACACTTTTTTAAAGAGCCTTGGCGGTTATTTTGGCTAATTGGAAAGTCTGGGTCTATTAACCATTAAATCGAAATGCAATATCGATTTTGTATCTGCTATAAAGATCGTATAAGAAAGACTAAGCATTCACCGAAAGGACCTGGCGAAGGCTAAGTCTTTCTAAAAGCCGAATTTTCACTGTTTGGTGTTTCTTTATTTTCGAAGGGAGAGTTCTTTCCTAGCTCCTTGTTGATAAAATAAAAGCCACTCAAAGATACAATGGTAAAGCCCCAATTTAATATCTGTCTTATGATAATTCCTTTATCAAAGGCTTCCACTCCGTATTGCTGAATAAGCCAAGTTTTGATCGCTGCCAGAATAATAAATTTTAAAGCAAAACCAGCAGTAATCCATCTGAATATCGTTAATATTTTTTTTCCAAAGAAGAGAGCTTTCATTTCATTACGGTCATTGCCTTGCATTTCGGATAAATCAAGCGCCATATAGAGGAAAATTGGCTTCCTTACCAAAATGGTTCCAATGAAAATGAAGCCTAAAATAAATGAATAAATAACATTATTCCATAGCAGCTGTATGGCGGATCCGGCAAGAACATCGATAAGGAAAGTGATGATTAAATTAGTTAGTAAAAAAATCCCGAAGAAATTTACTTTCTTAAGCTCAAAGAAGCGGTAGAGGCTGTAAAGAATGCCCGGAACAGTTGAAAGGATCATGGCTAAGTAATCCCCAATCCAATCCCGACCAAAATTCCACACCATTAACGGAAAGACAACGTAAAAAATGATATCAAGCAGAACAATATTATTTTTCAAAGCACCACATCCTATATAATAGATATTTATTTAGTTCACTATATAGAATGAAATTCCTCTTTAGCTTTTTCATTTCTCCAAAAAAATTTTATCAACGCTAATTAACTTTATCCTTCCTATTTGCTAATAAAGAAGAGCCAGTGATTAAACTCACTGACTCTTCTAGCATTTTTTATTAATCTAGCTATGAGCGCCATTGGCGTGCGGCTCGATTAAGGCAATTGCGCTTTTATTCTTATTTTCCTAAATAAGCATTAAGCATCCAGATATGTCCTTCAAGCTTTACGAGTAATCCTACAGCAAGATCATTAATGACATCATGATCATGTTGATCTGCCAGCTCAGCTAATTCCTTTAGCTCAGCTTTTAATTGCTTATAGTCTGCAACTAAGCTAGAAACCATTTCATCAGCGTTTGTTTCACCATTGGATTCTTGAATCGTTGCTATGCTTAAATATTCTTTCATTGTCGCAACGGGAGTTCCGCCACTTGCAAGAAGGCGCTCGGCTACTTCATCAACTACTGTAGCAGATTCATTGTAAAGTTCCTCGAATTTTTCATGAAGTGTAAAGAATAATGGACCTTTTACAAACCAATGATAGCGGTGCAGCTTCGTATAAAGGACACTCCAGTTTGCAATTTGAACATTTAATGCTGAATATAAGTTTTCCATTCTTAATTCCTCCTAAGTTCATTTTTCTTTCTTATATAGTTATTATAACAAATATAAAATTAAAATCAATATTAATTTATAATAATTATAAATTAATATTATTTATAAAAAAATCAAGGAAACATAATCAACCATTCTTCAATAGCATGAATCATTTCAGACATAATTATGTTCTCTTTTAATAAACTAAGTGAAGATTATCATTTTCAAGTGATGTCCGAGGGGGCTCTTAAAAAAATAGCCCATAATGTGAAATTATCATCTACAATAGAAGGAAAGGTCAGATTCAGTTAGGAGTCTTTATATGACTATCATGTTGTTTTTTTTATTGGGTGCGTGTATCAGTGTATTATCGGGTTTTTTCGGGGTAGGCGGGGGATTTATTTTGACCCCTTTGCTCATGTTGCTTGGATTTTCTCCGATTGAGGCTGTGACGACAAGCTTATTATTTACGCTAGGGACATCATTTTCAGGAATTACGACTCATATTCGCTATAAGAATATTCTTTGGAAAAATGGTCTGATCCTCGGAGTGAGTGGTATGGTATCTACTCAGCTTGCACGTCCATTTGTCATTTTTCTTGAAAAACGTGGATTGGATGAATTGGTTATTCCGATATTTTATATCATGTTATTATCTTATTTTGCGTTGAAAATGTTTAAACAAGGGAAAAAGACAACCGCAATCGTAGAGGAGCCTATTTCTCTATCTCCCATAAAAATGATTTTTATCGGTGCCTTTGCAGGATTTGTGTCTACAACTTTAGGGGTAGGCGGAGGATTTATTATTGTGCCGCTTTCAGTTTCCTTTTTAGGCTTTGAGCCAAAGAAAGCAGTTGGTACGAGCTTGTTTACGATTTTTCTCATCGTTCCAGCAGCCTTTTTATCCTATGCTTTCACTGTTCCTATTAATTATAAAGTAAGCTTATTGCTTGTAGCAGGGGGATTAATCGGATCTTCCTTTGGTGCTAAGCTGACAAGATATTATGAAAATAAAGAAATAAGCCTCCTTCTAAGCGGCATTTATATTGCTACGTTAATCAGCGTTGTTTTTAAGCTTATCAACTTAAGTTTGGCAGGAGTAATTTTATTAGGATGCTTTATTTTGTACTTCTTAATCAGATCCATCATGAAAATTCGAAGTTTTAATGCAAAAGTAAAAGAATCGGAATAAAGAAAGTCGGGCATCCTTGCTCGACTTTTTTTCGTACTTAAGAAAATATAAATTGCCAGCGCAGAAGATGATTCGACATAGTTGCCAATCTTAGGAACTAAGTACGACGGACAGGACAAGGAGGGCTTCAATAGCATTCACATCGCACGACCAAAAGAGAAGCTTTTGGGAGGACGTGTCATGTATGAACGCGATAAGTGCAACTAAGCCTCTGTCTTCACTTTTCCAAGGCTCGCCAATCGGTGAGTTTTCTTTAACTAAAATTCCATCTTGCAAAGCTAAATCAATTCCCTTAAGCTGTCGTTTTCGAATTCATTCCCTTTCTACTTCCTCCATCCAAGAAAGAATCTGCAAAACAAGATCTGCAAAAAAATTCCTAAACTATCTTTATATTGTGTGGTGAAGAGCAATGGCATATCTAAAAACACAATCTCAGCATGGATGTTCTTCGTGATGTCATTCCATTCCTGTAAAATCTTATCTTTATTCCTGCCGAAACGATTAAAAGAATGGATATACAACACGTCACCATTTCTGGAAATTCGACAATTTAAAATATTTTTATAATAAAATTATTGAAAATATTTTAATTATTTAATATTATTTTAATTAACATAAAAAATGAAATTGCATTTCATAAAATGAAATCGTTAGGAGTGTCATAATGGCTGATACAGTTTTAGAGATTGAAAAACTCAAAGTCGGGATAGTAGATGATGATCATAAAATTGCCATTGTGAACGGTATAAGCTTTCATCTCGATAAAGGGGAAACACTTGGGATTGTCGGTGAGTCGGGCTGCGGAAAAAGTATGACCTCGCTGTCCCTTATGGGTTTGCTTCCGCCAGGTGTCCAGTGGCTGGATGGCGATATCCGGGCTAAAAACCTCAGCTTTAAGGATCTCAAAAAAAGGGAATGGCGAAAAGTCAGAGGGAAAAGACTTGCAATGATTTTTCAAGAGCCAATGAGCTCTCTAAATCCTGTTTATACAATTGGAAAACAAATCATGGAAATGGTCTTAAGCCATGAAAATATATCCAAAGGTGAAGCAAGGGTACGAGCGCTAAATATGTTAAAGCTTGTTGGAATTCCTAGACCTGAGCAAGTGCTTGATGAATATCCGCACCAGCTTTCTGGAGGAATGCGGCAAAGGGTGATGATCGCTATTGCTCTTTCCTGTAATCCTGAGATCTTAATTGCCGACGAGCCTACCACGGCGCTGGACGTAACTATTCAAGCCCAAATTCTTGAATTGATGAAGAGCCTGCAGGACCAGCTTAATATGTCGATCATATTGATTACCCATGATCTTGGTGTTGTTGCTGAAATGTGTGACAGGGTCATCGTCATGTATGCCGGTGAAATCGTGGAGGAGGCATCTACAGTTGACCTTTTCGATATTCCGAAGCACCCGTATACAAAAGGCCTTCTATCATCACTTCCAAACGTAAATGAAGAAAAGGAATATCTTTCTTCCATTCCGGGCGTCGTTCCAGCACCAGGAAAAATGCCGATAGGCTGCCGCTTTGCCCCTCGCTGTGCACTTGTGCATGACCGATGCAAAAGCGACCCGCCATTATTTGAAGCGGATGGCTCAAAGGTACAATGCTGGCTTTATGAAAAAGGGGATTCGGAGGTGGTCGTGTGATAGAGGAGAAAAGAACCATCCTGGAGGTAGAAAATTTAATGAAATACTTCCCGATAAAGGGAGGGATTTTCGGCAAAAAGACTTTGAAGCATGTTAAAGCGGTTGATGGAGTTTCATTTGATGTAAAGGAAGGGGAAACATTCGGTATTGTTGGCGAGTCCGGCTGCGGCAAAAGCACAACAGGCAGGACCATTCTTAGGCTGCTTGAACCGACAAACGGAAAAATAGTTTTTCAAGGGAAAAATATCACAGAACTAAATAAAACAGAGATGAGAAGGTTAAGAAAGGATATCCAAATCATCTTTCAGGATCCCTATGCATCATTAAACCCAAGAATGAAAGTGAAAGAAACGATTGAAGAACCATTGATTAATTTCGGTATAACAGACAGAAGCGAACGGGAAAAAAGAGTGCTTGAAGTAGCTGACCAAGTTGGTTTGTCAAAGGCACAGCTTGAAAGGTTTCCCCATGCATTCTCAGGCGGCCAGCGGCAAAGAATAGGCATCGCGAGGGCGCTAATTTCAAAGCCAAAGCTAATTATCGCCGATGAGCCGGTTTCCGCTCTTGATGTATCCATTCAGTCACAGGTTCTCAATTTAATGAGAGATTTGCAGAAGGAATTTGGCCTGACCTATATTTTTATCTCGCATGACCTAAGCGTCGTCAAACATTTCTGCGACCGAATCGGGGTTATGTATCTAGGAAAAATGGTGGAAGTTGCGGATAAGAAAAGTTTATATGATAAGCCGCTTCACCCTTACGCTGAAGCCCTTTTATCCGCATTGCCAAGCCCGCATCCATTGCAGAAGAAAGAACGGATTATTTTAAAAGGAGATGTCCCAAGTCCATCTAATCCGCCAAGTGGCTGCACATTCCACCCAAGATGCTTCTCATGCATGGATGTCTGCAAAACGGCAAAGCCTTCACTTCAGCCAGCTAACAGCCAGCATATGGTTTCTTGTCATTTATATCACGAACCGAATGAACATCAAGCGGTCTTAGGAGATTTATATGAGCAAGACTGTTAAAAAGGCACTTCAGCTATTGGATATTTTCACGGAGGAAAAGCCATATTGGAAATTGGATGAAATATCGAATTTTACAGGAGTCCCAAAACCAACTGTATTTCGACTTTTAAGAACCTTCGTGGAGCTTGGATACTTAAAAAAAATGTCTTTTCAGCATGAGGGGCTAGTCATTGATGGCGAGGTATACGGGCTCGGCATTAAGTTCCTAGAAATGGGAGAACGCGTGGCAGCCCGATTTGAAATCCGCCATATAGCGTTTCCTTATATGCAGAAACTTCAGGCTCAGTTTAATGAAGCCGTTCAGCTCATCACGAGAGAACAGTTCGAGGGTGTGTACATTGAAAAAGTAGAAAGCACACGTCCTGTTCGATTATATACAAGGGTTGGGCGCCATGCTCCCTTATATGCTGGGGCATGTTCTAGAGTCATCCTTGCCTTTCTAAATGATGAATTCATCGAAGAAGTTTTAGAAGAGCCAATCATTAAGTATGCGAGCCAAACACCGGCAACGAAAGAGGAAGTTCTTCGTTTAGTCAAGCAAATTAGAGAAGATGGCTTTGCTTACAGTGATTCTGAATTAGAGGATGGGACGGCCTCTATTGCTGTTCCGATTTTTAACCGCTTTGGGGATGTTGAGTACTCCATAAGTATTGCCGGTTTTTCTACTAGTCTTCCAAAGGGGAAAATTCATGATTTTATTGGGGATCTGTGGATAGCAGCAGCGGAAATTTCAAGAAAGATAGGTTATAACAATCCATATCCATATGGGTGAATATAGCAATAAAATAAAAAAATAGAGGTGAAGAAAATGAAGAAGAAATTGTCATTCCTGTTTACCCTTTTGATGATCTTTACCCTTGTGTTGTCAGCATGTTCTTCTGGAGGAAGCAGTGAAAAGGCTGGCTCAGACACGAGCAAAGAGAATAGCAAAGAAGAGAACCCAGTAAAAGATCGAGGAAATGAAATTATTGTTGGTGTTTCTGCAGAACCGCAGAACTGGGATCCAATCGATACTTTCTTATTGGATTGGAGTACAATCGCAACTTCCGTTTTTGAAGGCCTTGTGGATCGTACATTGGATCTAGAGCTTCAGCCAGGTCTTGCAGAGAGCTGGGAGTATCTAGATGACAGTACTCTTCAATTTAAATTGCGTCAAGGCGTAACCTTCCATAATGGAGAGCCGTTCAATGCCGAAGCTGTTAAATTTACATTTGATCGCTTATTAGGCCCTGAAGGTCAAAAGGGACCGCAATATTCTAACTACAATACGATTGATAAAGTTGAAATTGTTGATGAGTATACCGTTAATTTTAAGCTTAATGCAAAGGATCCTGTGCTGTTAACAAAGCTTGCCGGCTATGGCGCAGTTATTGTTCCTCCTAACTATATTAAAGAAAATGGCGACGATCATTTCAACAATAATCCAGTTGGAACTGGACCGTTCAAAATGACAGGCTACAAGCGTGATCAGGAAATTGTTTTAGAAAAGAATCCAAATTACTGGAAAGAAGGACTTCCAAAGCTTGACAAGGTAACATTCAAAGTAATTCCAGAAGCTTCTACAAGATTAGCTGAACTTCAAACTGGAAAGATCGATATCATGAAGCGTGTCGAAGTGGCTCAAGCTAAAACGATAAAAGATACTAGTTTCCTAGAATTAAAAGAAATTGGTTCTCCAACAGTTTTTGCGATTCGCTTTGATACAGCTAAAAAGCCATTGGATAACAAGTTAGTTAGACAAGCTATTAACTATGCGATTGATAAAGATGCGATTATTAAAGAAATTTTGGGCGGTTACGGCTATCCAATCAGCACCTTCCAAAGTGAACTATCTTTCGGTAACAACCCTAACTTAAAGCCCTATTCATATGATCCAGAAAAAGCAAAAGAATTGTTAAACGAGGCGGGAGTGAAAGAGGGTACTGAGCTAGACTTTTTCATTCCAGGTAATGATGGAAACTTTAAAGAGATTGCCCAAGTGGTATCCTTCTACTTAGAAGAGGTTGGTTTAAAGGTAAATATTCAAACTGCTGATGGAACAACCATGAATTCTGATTTAATTCCAAACGGAAACGCAGGCCATATGTACCGCAACGGATGGGGCGGATGGACGCTTGACTTTGATAATACAGCATACCAAATGTACGCTGAAGGTGAGTTCTGGAACCCTTCATTTAAAGACGCAAAGGTTGAAGAATTGCTTGCTGCAGAGCGCTCAACTGTTGATCAGGCAGAACGTGAGAAAATCTTTAAAGAGTTAACAGAGGTTCTTTATGAGCTTGCACCAGAGGTTAACTTATATCAAGCCGTAGATCTATACGCTGCGAATAAACGTGTTCAAAACTTCCAGCCGCCTCATGAGGACCGTATGAGGTTAGAAGAAGTTTCAGTGAAGTAACACATACAAAAAGAGATAGTATGGTCCTCATGCTATCTCTTTTCTTTAAAAAGAACGGGGGAATATGATGCTTGCTTATGTAATTCGAAGATTACTTCACACCGTTTTAGTCGTATTTGCCATTTCATTATTAATCTTTTTTTCCATTCGTTTAACAGGTGACCCGGTAACAGTCATGTTTTCGGCCGGTGAACCGACAAAAGAGGCAATTGAGCAATTAAGAGCTAGCCTCGGTCTGGATGAACCATTATATGTTCAGTATTTAATCTTTATAAAAGGCCTTCTTACTTTCGATTTTGGTGAATCATTTAGAAGCGGGGGCCCTGTCATTGATCTCATTATGGAAAAGGCAGGCGCTACGTTAGCCCTTGCAGTAGGAGGAATGACTGTTGCCATTTTAATCGCCTTTCCTGTAGGAATTTTGTCTGCGGTTAAGCGAGGAACAGCTGTTGATATCTTTGGCCGGATTTTTTCATTAATGGGGATCTCATTCCCGAACTTCTGGTTAGGTATCATGCTTATTCTTATTTTTTCCGTTAATTTACAATGGCTTCCTTCATCAGGCTTTGATGGTTTTTCAAGCCTAATTTTACCTTCTATCACCTTAGGGATGATTTTGTCTGGAATTTTAGCAAGACTTGTCCGGTCATCCATGCTTGAAGTGATGAACCAGCAATATGTATCAACAGCCAAGTCAAAGGGAATCAGTGATTGGGCTGTCATTATCAAGCATGCCTTCCGAAATGCCTTATTGCCTACTGTTACATTTATTGGCCTGCAGTTTGGCGCATTGCTTGGCGGGACGGTTATCGTTGAACAGATTTTTGCTTGGCCGGGGATTGGACGTCTCATTATCGATGCCATCAATCAAAGGGATTATCCAGTCGTTCAGGGCGGCGTTATTTTCCTAGCTGTTATCATGGTAGTCGTCAATTTGATCGTAGATTTAAGCTATTCATTGATTGATCCAAGAATTAAAGCCGGAGGGAGTGGAAAAGCATGACAACTTTACAGCCTCAGGAAAAAATAACGCAAGAGGAAATGTCAATTCTTCCGAAAAGAAATTTTCTGCAAAACTTTTGGCGATTTATTAAAAAGAACCCCGCCGGTTTTATTGGTGTTTTACTTGTCGTTCTCAGTGTAGCTTGTGCTCTATTAGCACCATGGATTGCTCCATTTGATCCATCAAAGGCGAGTCTATCATCGCGTCTGGCGCCGCCTTCGTGGGCCGATGAAACGGGAGAATCCGTCTTTCTGCTTGGTGCTGATCAGGTAGGAAGAGACTTGCTGAGCAGAATCATTTATGGAGCAAGAATTTCATTGATGGTTGGCTTTTTCGGCGTACTAATTTCGATGGTTTTAGGCACGGTTCTTGGACTTATATCCGGATTTTTTGGAAAATGGCTCGATGACCTGATTATGCGTTTGGCGGATATTCAGCTGGCCTTTCCATTTATCCTTTTTGCCATTGTTATTATGAGTGTTCTCGGAACAGGTATTTGGAAAATTATTATCATTTTAGGTCTAACCTATTGGGTTGGTTTTGCCCGTTTAATCAGAGGACAAGTTATTTCTCTGAAAGAGCAGGAATATATTCAGGCCGCAAAGGCAATTGGCGGAACACAATTTAGAGTAATTCGAAAGCATATCTTGCCGAATGTCCTTTCATCCATTTTAGTTCTCGGAACGATGTATATTGCTGAATTTATCTTATTAGAGGCATCTCTGACATTCCTTGGTTTAGGTGTTGACCCGACTGTTCCATCTTGGGGAGGAATGCTGGCTGACAGCCGGAACTATATTACATCTGCTTGGTGGACCGCGACATTCCCTGGGGTTGCCATCATGTTAACAGTACTTGGATTCAATCTTCTTGGAGATTGGCTGCGCGACAAATTTGATCCAAATATGAAGGGGTAGGTGAGACTTGTGAACAGCATCTTTTCCATTTGGACAACAGAGGGCCTTCTTTGCGACAAGAACAGAGATGGTGTCGCAGACGGAGTTTCCGCTTTTATCGATTTACCAGAAGGACTTGCCCCTATTGGCTTAATTGACTTTTGCGCTCGCTTGGGATTTGAAACGACAGCACTATCATTGGATTTTTTCGAACAAAAAGAAAATGCCGTCAAAATAAGCTTTGTGTACTCAGAGTCTAATACATTATTAAAGCTGGAAAATCAGAACCTAATTTTTCTATATAAAGATGAACCAGAGCTTTCTTCATTTCTAAAATTACTGGCGGCAATGAAGCCGGGAATCAATGAGGGAAGTTCGTCCCTTGAATTAAGGGAAGGCAGACTTTTTGCAGGGCAGAAGGAAATTCCCGTCCTTTCTGATTTCAGACAAGGGGAAACAGAGACATCGCCTAAAATCACGAGTCTTAGCCATTTATGGAATTTTTCAGGTCTTGGGAAAAGCAATGAAGCCTCTCCTGTAAAACTGCTGGATTTGAATATTGGAATAGAAGAATCTTTACAGACATCAGCTTTATTGCGGGAAGCATGTTATTTTGTTGCACGCATGGCCATGAATTCAACGAAAATATCATTCCCGCTGACAGGCAAACCATCTGCTGTCATCCAATTTGATATCACAGAAGGCACGGAAACAGCATTTGAACTTGTTAAGGGCAATCACCTGGTACTGAAGGGGCAAAAGGATGTTTTGCCTCAAGCCCTTCATCATCTCGCACGGGCAAAGCATTGGAGCGAGGAGGGAGCATTCGGATATTGGGAACAGGAATATAAACTATCTCAAAAAGCCGAAGAACCACTGCTGTTCGAATTAGAATGGACAGATGAAAGCGAGGTTCAATTGGCTTTTGAAAAATTAAAAGAGTTAAAGAATCTTGATGATGCAGACATTGAATTATTTTTATCTGAGCCATTAGATATACGAAAAAAAATAGAATCCGAATGGAAGGCAGAATTTCCTGCAATCCGCTCGCTATCAGTCCGCTCGTCCTTTAAACCGGGCCTGCATTGGATTAATGAAGAGATCGTTCCGCAATTGCTGAGTAAAAAGGTAAAACGAATAGAGATTAAAGTTCAGGCAGAAAAAGGGGCCAATGGTCTTGAGCTTCCGATTCGCTGGATTCAAGAAATGTATCCTGTCGACCGCTGTATTGAGGAAGCCATTGGTTTAGATGCCAATTTAATCTCTTTCCATTTAGAAGAAGATTTGCCCCATACATACGAAGTGTATGGATTCGATGAACAAGATAAGCCAATGCTGCTGGGCTATTTAGATGTTCCGGTGTCAAAGATGACATATTTAGATGGGGAGCGTTTTGTCTACCCTGTTTCCAGCGCTGTTCGCATTCGCCGAAACGTAAATCTGACAGAGGAGCATTTGATTCTGACAGATCGGGAACGTTTTTACCGTTTCTATGTAAATGATGTGCTTCCAAAGCTTTGGCAGACGGTGTCAGACTACAGGTCAGGACAGGGACATATCCGGCCATTCTTTGATCGGTTAGAGATCGATGTTTGGATGAGTGAAGAGGAAAGAAAGCTTTTTGTAGATGAAGAACGGATATCTTCACTGGAAGCATTGCATGAAGACCTTTATTTTAATACATTGGACTATTTCGCCTATCGGGGAGAGGAAATCGAAGGCAAGCCATTCAATGCACCGGGTGGCGTTCACCCGTTTATGCATATAAGGACGGGGGAGAAACCTGCAGCACGGATTCAAGTGTTTAGCTGGGAAGATGAACCACAGGAAAATTGGATCACAAAAGCCATTCATTTTGATGAAGATGGAAGCCTATCTCAAGCCGTGATGAACAATGAAATAAAAGAGTTGGCCTTATCCATTCACAAGTTTGAAAAACCTGCCCATCATATTCACCTGGATGTTGAAGAGTGGCTGCAGGGGCAATCGCGCTATCAGGTCGTTTACCCAGATCATTCTTACCGCGGACATGCCATCCCAGTTATCGAATGTTATATGGATTCAGGTGAGGAGTTTTATTCACCTTTAAAACTATCGGTCTTCAAAAAAACAATCTTCTTAGAGGCAGGCCACCATTCAAACGAAGTGTCGAGCACGCCGGCCATCCTGCAATTCTTGAGTCGTGCAGAAGACATGCTAAAAGACTGGCTAAAGGATGTCAACGTAGTCATTCTCCCGCTGGCCAATCCTGATGGCTATGAATTGCTGACAAAGCTGACAAAGGAGCATCCGGAATGGAAGCACCATGCAGCAAGGTATAATGCGGTAGGACTTGAATATTCCACTGTCCGTTTTCATGACACTGTTTTTGGCGAAGCCAATATTTATCCTGAAATTCTGCGCAGATGGGCACCAGATGTCATTGTCGATGATCATGGAATCCCTTCCCATGAATGGGTTCAGCCATTTGCCGGGTATAACAGCCCTCCAAGATTTCCAGTATCTTATTTCCTTCCGAGCGCGAAAATCTATGGCATTGGCCGATTGTCAACGGGCGCTTATCGACCAAAGCACGAGGCGAATTTAGAAACGATTGTCGATCATGTAAGCCGATTTATTCAAGATACATTTATCGAAAGTGAAAATAAATACTGGCAGAAGCGATTCATCAAATACGGAAATCAGTGGCTGCCGGATGTATTTCCAATCGAAGAAGCCCCTGGCATTCATTTTTACCGCATGGCCGATGTAACTCCGTCGTATTCTACGATTGGCATTACAAGATATCCGGAGTGGATTGCAGCTGAAGTCATTTCGGAGGCAAATGATGAAGTGGTATATGGCGAAGTCCTTAGTGGCTGTGTTGAAGCACATATTGTCTTTGATTTGGCTATTTTAGACACATTAGCAAGGGCAGACATTAAAGTGAAACAGAATGGCGATCAGGGGCTCGAATATCAGCGAATACGACCGCTGCAACTTCAAAATGTAAAGGGGTAAAAAAATGAAAACACTATTACTAACAGGGTTCGAACCGTTTCTTGATTTTACCATTAACCCAACAATGCGGATTGTCGAAGAGCTAAATGGATTAGAAGTGGGCGGCTACAAAATCCATGGTGAAATCTTATCGGTGGATTTTAAAAAGGCAGGGTCACAGTTAGTTGGGCACCTTGAAAGCATCCAGCCTGATGCTGTTGTTTCATTAGGACTTGCCGGAGGACGATATAAAATCACTCCAGAGCGGATTGCAATTAATATCAATGATGGAGAGCCGGACAATAGTGGCAATACACCAGTGGATGAGGCGATTCAGCCGGAGGGCGCAGATGGCTGCATGTCAACTCTTCCCATTCGGGCGATGGTTAATCGTCTGAAGGAGACAGGTTTGCCTGCGGAAATTTCTAATACGGCTGGCACTTATTTATGCAACCATATTATGTACCAGGCTCTTCATTATGCGAAAACGTACAATAAGAAAATGCCTTCCGGGTTTATTCATATTCCGGCTTCTCATGAACTTGCCCTTCAGCATGGAAAAATTCCAAGCTGGTCGCATGAGGATTTAAAAAAGGGAGTGTACACTTGCATTCAAGTGTTAGCTGATCATGAGTAAAAGAATAATCCCGAAGGCTGATGTGACGGGTGAGCGCAGCATAAGGTTCGCATTTAGCACAGAGGTCGCAAAGGAAACCTTTAGTCAGGTTCAGCAATTTTGCGAAATGATAGAAAAAGAATTACAGTTTTATATTCAGGAAGTTGTTCCAAGCTATCATACCGTTATGGTTTATTTGAAAAAGGATATCCCGGATAAAGCGCCGCTGATTGAATCGCTAATGCAGAAATGGGAACGCCATTATAAAGCAGATGGCACCTTCAAATCAAGAAAGCTCCAGATTCCCGTTTGTTATGGCGGGAAGTTTGGTCTGGATATGGAGAGAGTAGTGAAACATACGGGATTAACAGAAAGGGAAATCATCACTATTCATGTTGAATCCGTTTATACGGTTTACATGATTGGCTTTCTTCCAGGGTTCCCCTACTTAGGCGGGCTAAACGATAGATTAGCAACACCCAGACTGCAAACACCAAGATTAAAAGTGCCAAAAGGGACTGTTGGCATCGGCGGAAGTCAGACAGGCATCTATCCATTAGAATGCCCAGGGGGATGGAACATCATTGGGAAAACCCCTATAGATATATATGATCCAGATCGTAAGGAGCCTTTTTTTATCCGCACGGGCGACCAGCTTCAGTTTTATCCGATTTCAATAGAAGAATTTTTTAATATAGAAAAGGAAATGAAAAAAGATCCAGGGTTATTGAAGGAGTTTATTAAGCTGGATTAGTTTACAAGGTGGTGTTTTCGTGAGAATCGATTTAAATGCCGATGTGGGCGAAAGCTTTGGCGCTTATAAAATTGGAGAAGATCAGCCGCTTTTTGACTATATTACCTCGGCGAATATTGCCTGCGGCTTCCATGCGGGTGACTTTAATGTCATGCATGACACCGTGAAAAAGGCAAAAGAAAAAGGGGTGGCTATCGGTGCGCATCCGGGATATCCCGATCTTCAAGGATTTGGCCGCCGCAGCCTGCAAATGACACCTCGCGAGGTGTATAATTTGACCGTTTACCAGATTGGTGCCCTTAAAATGTTTTGTGATTTATACGGTCTTCCAGTCCAGCATGTCAAACCGCACGGCGCGCTTTATAATACTGCTGCTGAAAGTCCTGCCCTAGCCGACGCGATTGCCGAAGCGGTGTACGATACCGTTCCAGCCGCTTATTTATTTGGTTTGTGCAGCAGCGAGCTAGTAAAGGCTGGAGAAAAAATTGGCTTAAAGACTGCGTCAGAAGCCTTTGCAGACCGGCAATATACGGATGAAGGGAGATTATGTTCAAGGCAGCAGCCAAATGCTGTTTTGAAATCATTTGATGACATCCTTAATCAGGTACATGAAATTGTTCTGCATGGGCGGGTAAAAGGCCTTTCAGGCAATTGGCTTCCGCTTAAGGCCGACACGATTTGTTTCCATGGGGATGGAGCAAATGTAGCCGAGCATACAGCTCATGTCCGTCAATCACTAGAAAAAGAGAATATTATAGTCACAGCGGTGGGGAGTATCTGATGATTCCTCTTTTTAAAGTGAAAAAGCCCGGTCTATACGGCTCGATTCAGGATAAGGGCAGGTTCGGCTTTCAGCGATACGGTGTTCCTGTATCAGGCCCGATGGATTCCTATGCGTATAAGTATGGCCATTATATGTTGCATAATTCTTCTGACTGCCCAGCATTGGAATTGTTTCTTGGGGGTATAGAGCTTGAGGTTTTAGCGGATCACAGAATAGTGATTACTGGCGCTGATTTAGGAGCAAAGGTAGACGAAAGGGATGCGCCGCTATGGAAGTCCTTTCTTATATATGAAGGCCAGATGCTAAGTTTTTCCGGACCAAGGGCGGGAAGCATCGCTTACGTGATTCCTGAAGGGGGATTTTACGCAGAGGAGAGGCTCGGAAGCGCAGCTGCCTATCCAAAGGGGCATCTAGGGAGTGTATTAAAAAAAGATACGGTGCTTTATGCTCAAAAGGAAAAAACTGATGGATTTGAAAGAGGGCTAGTAAAAAGTGAAATCCCCAGTTATAACTCCGAAGTAAGGGTTAAGCTCTGGAAAAGCCCCCATTGGGAGTTGTTTACCAAGGAAAGTCTAGAGGTTTTTTTTCAATCCAATTATACGCTGAAGGGCGGAGACCGCATGGGCTACTTGCTTGATGGCCCAGTCCTTAAGTTTATCAAGAGCGGCGATATCTTATCGGAGGCAACTCAATTTGGGACGATTCAGGTGCCAAACAGCGGCCGGCCGATTATTCTGATGGCAGATGCGCAGACGATTGGCGGCTATGCCACCATTGGAAAGGTCGTCGAAGAAGATTTATGGAAGGTCGCTCAGTTGAAGACAGGCGGAAAAATTGAATTTATACTGAAGAATTAGCAAAAAGGCACAAGTGAATACTTTGTGCTTTTTTTAATATAATCCAATCCAATCCACTCAGTATTTTTATGTGTATGCAAGATGAAATGTAGAATCAAATGATTTTGTATATCATAAAACTCGTTGTGCCTCAGTTTCTTTTAATTTTTGGAGCAATTTAAAAGAAAAAAGGAAATCGGGCCAACATACCGATTTCCTTTTTTACACATGACTCAATGATCGTTAATTCGCCTTTTGGGCTAGATATTTAGAGTCAGAACCAAACATATACGCTTTTTCATGATATCTAATACTGAAAATTAGCCCCATCGCCATCATGTTCCCCATTAAAGAGCTTCCTCCATAACTGATAAAGGGTAGGGGGATACCTGTGATCGGCAATACTTGGATGGTCATGCCGATATTTTGAAAAACGTGGAAGGTAATCATACTAATGATCCCGACACAAATATAGGTGTTAAAGGGATCCTTCGTATCAAGAGCTGTTTTTGTTATATGGTAAATGAGCAGGAAGTATAAGCCGATAACAAAGCTCGCACCGATAAATCCATACTCCTCCCCAATAACACTAAATATGAAATCTGTATGCCTGTCAGGGATATATACTTGGCTTTCACTAAATCCTTTTCCGGTTAATTGTCCAGATCCAATGGCTTGCATGGAATTATATAACTGCATGCCAGCCCCTTGTTTGTGGCCGACAGGATCGAGCCAGGAATATATTCGGTAAAATTGGTAAGTATCTACCTTTAAATATTTTTCTAAAAATTCGGGAGCGTATATGACAAGAGCGAAAATGGTCCCAGCAAGCGTTCCAGCTAATCCGAAAATAGGAACGATGATTTTCCATGAGATCCCTGATACTAAGACAATTCCTGCAAAAATAGCCATGATAACAAGAGCTGTACCTAAATCATCACCAATAATTAAAACAAGAGGAACAGCAGTCACAATTCCAAGCTTTAAAAAGAGAAATAAATCTGTTTTAAGCGTCTTCACTATAAATTTTTCATAATGATCAACGATGACTTTACTAAGAGCGATAATGAGGAAGACTTTAACAAACTCTGATGGCTGGATCGAGCCAAGTTTAGGAATATCATACCAAAGTCTAGCTCCTTTTTTCTCAGGGACTAAAAAATCGGGCGCTATAAACAGTCCAATGAGTAATAAAATGCCTATTCCGTATAAAAGCCACGACATCCTTTTTATTTGTTCACTGTCAAAATACATGACAACGGCAACAATAACCACACCGATCATGTAATTTTTTATTTGGCTTAATACGAAATTAATATTCCCATATTGTCCCGATGCTTGACCACTATATATCGTAATACAGCTGATAAGAAAAAATAAAAATAATATTAGACATAATGTCCAATCAAAGCGTTCTGAAATTTTTAAAGGCTTATTCATTAAGCATGCACCTGTTTCCCATTCATTCTTTCCAATTTTATCGTAACAAAGAAGAAAACACCTTTCAATCAATTCACATCCATACTTTATTAGACGAAAAAATAGACTGAATGGTTTCCAAAAAAGCATATAAAAAGCACGGATATGGGTCCGTGCTTCACATTAAATGATTAATAAACAAAGTAGCAATCCCAAAATACGTCACAAGTGAGAAAATATCATTTAAGGTCGTAATGAGAGGTCCTGATGCAACAGCAGGGTCAATGTTTAGCTTGAACAGTATAAGTGGAATAATTGTTCCCGCCAATGTTCCGATAATTAAAGTAAAAAATAAGGAGCTGCCTACTACTAATCCTAATATCGCACTTCCTTGCCAAAAAAATGCAATAAGTGAAATGAGGATCCCACAAATAAGGCCAATGATTAAGCTTACACCTAATTCCCTCATGATTAGCCTGGAAACCACTTTTTTATCAATATCATAAGAGGCGAGACCTCTGACAACAACAGCGAGTGATTGTGTGCCTGTATTTCCTGTCATACCAGCAATCATTGGCATAAAGAAAGCTAGGGCAACGACTTTCTCCAAAGTTTTTTCGTACCCACTAATAATGCTGCCAGATATAATCCCGATGAATAAGAGCAAAATCAGCCAAGGTAATCTTCGATATGCGGCCACAAAGGCTTTTGTTTCAAAATCAATCGACTTTCCTGTTGCAGATAGCTTTTCAAAATCTTCATTTGCTTCCTGAATCACAACGTCAATGATATCGTCAACGGTTGCAATCCCCATTAAGACATTCTCCTCATTGACAACAGGAATAGCCATAAAGTCATATCTTTCGACCAGCCTTGCTACTTCCTCCTGGTCGGTCATGACATTAACGGAAATGACCCGTTCATACATAATGTTTCTAATCAATTCACTTGGCTCTGCAATGAGAAGGTCGCGGTATGAAACAACACCAACAAGTCTTCGGTCTTGATCAATGACATATAGGTAATTAATTGTTTCTGCAAACTCAGCAAAAGATTTCAGCTTTCCAACCGCATCCAAAACCGTATAGTAATCTCGAATCCAAACGAAACGGTTGGTCATGAGCCTCCCAGCTGTTTCCGGAGGATAATTCATGATATTCTGAACGATTTGCGATTCGCTTTTATTCATTCCAGATAAAAGAGAAGCTATTTTTTCAGGAGATAAATCATCCAGGAGAAGGGCCAAGTCATCATTATCCATTAAATCAAGAACTTCACCCGTTTTTTCAATTTCTAGTTTATTCAAAACCTCAAGCTGATCCTCTTTGCTTAGCTCTTGAATCAAATCAGCAAGGGTATCAACATTCATGAAAAGCAAAAAGCGTGTTTTATGTTTTTCCGGCAGATTCTCATATATCTGAGCAACATCATATGGCTGCAATTCGTCGAGAATCGTTTCGAATTCCTTTTTTTTATTTTCTTTTAACGTTTTTATGATGTGAAGAGTGATTTGGTTTTCAGTCATGTTCTGAATCAAACGTCTCACACTCCTTTCTTTAAAAGTGTTCTCTATTTATCGCAAATTAACGGGCTGTAAGACCCCCACTTCAAGAAGTTGAATTAAGAAAAATTTCTAAGTGGGGGATCAACAGCCCGTAAAGGCCCGATTGGTTCAACTAACAATCAGTGGGGGATGAAGGAAAACCCCCACTGATTGAAGTTTCACTTTATCGCAAATTAACGGCTGTAAGATCCCACTGTAAAAAGTGGAGTGAGAAATAATTTTAAGTGGGGATCAGCAGCCCTTTTTGAACGTGATTATTTCAACATACAATCTGTTCTACGGATTGTGGTTTCACTTTATAGTATCATGTCATATTCATTATAAAAAAATAAATAATAAATCGGCAAGATGATGAAGCCTAAGTATCGCAAAAAAAAGGTTAAAAGTGAATATTTAAGCTTTTTTAAGATAATGTTTGTAACTGGAAAATAATGGCTCTTTACATTTTCATTAAATTATTTTAAATCTAAGCAATTTTATGTTATTTTTGCTAGAATAAGGGGAGCTTATGACGGTAAAAGTTTTTAATTTCGGAGGTTTCACCATTGAAGAAAAGGAACCATAATATTCGAGATATCATATATATTCATTTGAACGAACGGGAACAATATGTTCTAACTTATGGGATTGAATTTTCGGAGTTTGCACAGTCACTGTACGGATCGCTTAACAATCTGCTGCTGCTGAAACATCGCTATGATGATGCTGACTTTAATATGCATACATTGCATGAGTATGTATCAAAAGATAGGCTGCGGAAGCTGATGGAGGCGGATGTGTATGGGTACGGTGATTTCTGCTGGATTGATTTCGAAGAGGAAGAGGATTTGAATGAGCTCTCTGGTCAGGCCATTGCGGAGCTTCTTTACCTCGGACATCTAAAGGAACATTTGAAGCCTCCTTTCTATAATAATTTGAGCAACAGGTATGTCTATTTATCTCATGATGATGGTTGGTTTAATAAGACATACTATCGTGATTTCAGTGATTTCTACAGAATGATTGGGGATGTTATACCTCAGAAAATGGCTGAGACGAAGGTTGAAAAATCATTGCTTGGATTAAAGAAAAAGAAAACCTATCCACCTATTCAAAATGATATTCTGCGTACTTTAAAGCCGCTCATGAGGGAAGGTGTCCTACTTTCGATAAAGGATATTGAGCAGAATCGGTCAAGAATCGAAATCCCGTTTTGGCCAATTGGCGACTTTGCGGATATGGATGAAATGTATGAGGAATATGAAAATATCGTAAAAAAACCTTGTGAAGCAAAGCTTGTCTTCGATAAAAAGTCGAGAGAATGGAAGGTATATGGCCAATAATAGATGATTTCTATTAGAGGCCTTTTTTTAATTAATGTTAAATGTAGAAATTGCCTGTGTGAATGCTCAGGGTTGATAATGCTATTTTGTTGTTGATTGAAGCGGAAGGCACGAGACTCCTGCGGGAGAAGCGAGTCAAAGGGAGACCCCGCAGGAGCGATAGCGACGAGGAGGCTTCCGGACCGCCCGCGGAAAGCGAGTGCCTGCAGCGGAAATCAACAGGGAAAATTATCATGGTCAAATAATGAAATTACATTGCTCCATATGAAATATAGTGTATAATCAAAAGTACGGAAAATTTTTAAATATTGAAAAGAACAGGTGTCTTTCCAAAAAGAATGCTGTATTCTCAAGCTTTGCTTGCATGGAATATAAGTTACTTTTAAAGACTGAAAAGGGAAGTTGGTGAAACTCCAACGCGGTCCCGCCACTGTAATTGGGAGCTTACTGCAATGGCCACTGTACAAGCATGTATGGGAAGGCGCAGATAAGCAATGACCAAGAGCCAGGAGACCTGCCTGATTCTCGTGCACCACAAACCTACGAGGATAGGAGGTGTTTGACTGGTACATACCTTTTCTTTTTTGTATGCCTATGCAAACATCTCCATATCAATTGTGGAGATGTTTTTTTTATTAAAAGAGGAAAAATGCTTCTACAAGTTAGAGAATTGTCTAGCTTCGGTGCCTAGGTGCTCGAGGTCATAAGCTGGTCCGCCAAGAAGATTAAAGAACAATCTTCTCGTCGGCCCATCTTATGCTTGAGGCCCGCAGGATGGGGGTCATGCAGACGTTGCCACAGGACGTGGCGCTTTTAGTCTGCGTTCCTCAATGATCAAGGCACCTCCGCATTTCAAACAGGAGGAATAAACTATGAAAAAGCTTTACTCGTTATTATTCGCGCTGCTTCTTGCAGTTGGTGTTTTGGCAGGCTGTGGGGAAAGTGCAGACAAGCCGAAGGAAAACGCAGAAAATGGTGAAAAACAAACAGTTCAACAGGAAGAGTCTGCTTTTCCAGTTACAATTAAAGATGCCTTAGATAATGAAGTGGTTATTGAATCGAAGCCTGAAAAGATTGTCTCTTTAATTCCAAGTAATACAGAAATTGCGTTTGCTCTTGGATTAGGGGAAGAGGTTGTTGGTGTTTCTGATTATGATAATTACCCAGAAGAAGTAGCAAATAAAGAGAAAATTGGCGGAATGGAATTTAATGTTGAGAAAATTATTTCTTTAAAACCAAATCTTGTTCTAGCACATGCTTCAAGTGCCCATAATTCAGCAGAGGGGCTACAGCAGTTAAGAGATGCTGGTATTGCGGTCCTAGTTGTCAATGAGGCGAAAAACATTGATCAAGTTTACGAATCAATCAATATGATTGGAGCGGCATCAGGAGAGAAGGAAAAGGCTGAAGAGCTTGTTGCTGGAATGAAAGAAAAGTTTGAAGCTATTAAAGAAAAAGCAAAAGAAATAAAGGATGAAGATCGTAAAAAGGTTTTTGTTGAAGTATCTCCTGCACCTGAAATTTATGCAGCAGGTGCAAATACATTCATCAATGAAATGCTTGAAATGATCCATGCGGATAATGTGATTACAGAGGAAGACTGGCCAAAAATGGATCCGGAGGCCGTTATTGAAAGAAATCCGGATGTAATCATCACAACTCACGGATATTATGTAGAGGACCCTGTTGGAAATGTATTATCGCGTGATGGCTGGCAGGGCATAAATGCTGTTAAAAACAAGCAGGTGTTCGATGTGAATTCTGATGCGGTTACCCGTACAGGCCCAAGGCTTGTTGAAGGAGTAGAGGAACTTGCAAAAGCGATTTACCCGGAAACATTTAAATAATAAAGTTTTTGCTTATATTCTTGCAGTTGCTTTTTTATTGATTTCGATGCTGCTTGGGATTTCAATCGGAACCGTTTCTGTTCCGGCATTAGATATCATAAAGATTATTGGTTCAGAAATTTTCCGTCTATCACCAAATGAACAAATTGATTCTATGTATTCAAATATTGTTATGAATATAAGACTGCCAAGAGTCATATTGGCAGGGCTGGTTGGAGCGTCTCTCGCAATAGCGGGAGCCGCTTTCCAAGGTTTATTGAGAAATCCTCTCGCAGACCCGTATACACTTGGCGTATCATCAGGTGCCTCAGTGGGGGCTGTTATTACTTTATTCTTCGGTCTCTCCATTCCGTATTTGGGCTTATTTACATTGCCATTATTAAGTATCCTTTTTTCATTTATCACGATATTCTTAGTCTTGCTTTTTGCTCGAAAAATTGACCGTTCGATGAAGGTGGAGTCGATTATTTTAACCGGGATTATCTTTAGCTCTTTTCTAGGGGCTTTAATTTCCCTCATGATCGCGTTAACTGGCGAGGAATTAAGGCAAATTATCGGCTGGCTTCTTGGCAGTGTTTCCATGCGGGGCTGGGATTATATTAAAATTATTCTCCCATTTTTTATAATTGGTTCAGTTATACTGATACTAAATAGTAATGAATTGAATGCAATGTCCTTTGGAGAAGAAAGGGCTAAGCATATTGGTGTAAATGTGCAAAAAAGAAAAATGATGATTTTGATAGCAGGTTCGATCTTAACAGGAGCAGCTGTAGCCGTTTCAGGAACGATTGGATTTGTTGGCCTTGTTATCCCGCATTTGACAAGATTACTATGGGGACCGGACCATAAGCATTTATTGCCATTGTCCATTTTAACAGGGAGCGGGTTCTTAATTCTCGCGGACCTTGTTGCAAGAACGATCATCTCTCCAACAGAACTGCCAATTGGCGTTATTACGGCAATCATTGGGGCACCTGCATTTGCGATCATTTTAATGAACAGAAGAAGTGAAAGAAGAGGATAAAGCATGCTTAGCGTCCAACAATTAACTGGTGGATATTCCGGTGATTCCATTATTAAGAATGTATCCTTTGAAATAGATAAAGGCGAGCTATTTGGGATTTTAGGTCCGAATGGCAGCGGAAAAACGACACTGCTGAAAATGATTAGCGGCATATTGCCCTATAGCAGTGGAAAAATTGAGCTTATAGAAAAGTCATTAAAAGATTATTCACCAAAGGAATTAGCGAAAATTATTGCCGTGCTTCCGCAGCATTCCATTCAAAGTTTTTCTTATACTGTAAAGGAAACGGTTTCACTTGGCAGATACGCCCATCAAAAGGGCTGGTTTCAAACATGGTCCCATGAGGACGAAAAAATCGTTATGCAAGCGATGGAGCAAACGGGCGTTGCCCATTATGAAAACCATTATATCCATGAGCTGTCTGGAGGAGAAAGGCAGAGGGTTTATTTAGCTCAAGCACTTGCACAGGAGCCAGAAATCCTGCTGCTTGACGAACCGACGAATCATCTTGATCTTTCTTTTCAGAAGGACTTGCTTGATATGTTAAAAGACTGGACGAAGAATCGCGGATTAACTGTTATCTCGATTTTCCATGATCTTAATCTCGCGGGCTTATACTGTGATAGGCTTCTATTATTAGAAAATGGAGAAATTAATATCAATCACACACCAAATGAGGTATTAAGAGAAGATCGAATTCGAGATGTTTACAATACAAAAATTGAAAAGCATCCTCATCCGAAAGTACCTGCACCGCAGATGGTACTGCTTCCAGAAGATACGGATGAGAAAATAGATTTTTATTGTATTAATGAGAGCTATCTTGAACGTTCTAATGAACGACTTGTTCTAAGGTCGCCCATTCCGCTTCGGACAATGTCATCTGGTGTAGTCGGTTCCGGAACAGGATGGAACCAAATGTTTGTGAATCGTCATGTAGATAAGAACTATGATTGCAGTGATCATCGAAAGGAAATGCAGGATTATTTAAAAGTCCACGGGTTTGAACCTGGAGAAACGGTTGGAATGATGACAGCGGTTATGCTGGAGGATGTAAGCTTTCAGCTTTATAAAAAAGAGAGCTTTGCTGTTTTTATCCTTGTAACTGCCGGTGTAGGCAATGCGATTGATGCCGCGAGAAGTGAACAGCACGCCTATCATCTGACACCTGGAACGATTAATACGTGGATTTTTGTCAGTGGGGAATTGACGGAAGAAGCCTTTATACAAAGCATTATGACAGCAACTGAAGCAAAAGCTAAAGCTTTGCAGGACCAAGAGGTAAAGGACGCAGTAACAGGTACGATTGCGACAGGAACGTCCACAGACAGCATATTAATTGCAGCTACTCAGAGAGGAACAAAGCTAGAATATGCAGGAACCATAACACCGCTAGGAAAATTAATTGGCAAAGGTGTATATGAATGCACGCTTGAAGCGGTTCAGAAGAGTAAAAAAAGGGTGACGTTATGATCATCCATCACCTTATCGCTCTATCGATTGCGGTTATCATTGATCTTTTTGTTGGCGATCCTCCACACTGGCCTCATCCTGTTAAATGGATGGGCTCTTTGATTTATAAGCTGGATCAAAGCTTGAATAAGGGCAGTTTGAAAAAAATAAAAGGAATATTCATGCTATTAACGGTTTTGTTCGTTGCAGGAAGCGTTGCCTTGCTACTTATCGGCATTTTTTATTGGATTCATCCCTTGGCAGGCATTTTCATGGAAGCGATTCTCATTTCAACAACAATTGCACAAAAAAGCCTGAAGGAGGCTGCCCAGACGATTTATGAGCCATTGGAAAAGCGAGATATTAAAGAGGCTAGGCAAAAGCTTTCTTATATTGTCGGCCGAGATACAGATAGGCTGGATGAGCCAGAAATGGTGCGGGCAACCGTTGAAACGGTCGCTGAAAATACGAGTGACGGGATAACGGCTCCATTATTCTGGGCGTTCATCGGTGGCGCTCCATTAGCGATCATGTATAGAGCTATTAACACTTGTGATTCCATGGTCGGCTATCGAAATGAGAAATATAATGAATTTGGATTTGCGTCTGCACGACTTGATGATGTCGTCAATTGGATTCCGAGCAGACTGACATCATTCTGTATGCTAATAAGTAATCGGCCCGCTCACATGACCACAGCAAATGCTTGGAAAATTGTATTCCGTGATGCCAAAAAGCATCCGAGCCCGAACTCTGGCTGGGGGGAAGCAGCAGTTGCGGCTATTCTAGGTGTTCAACTCGGCGGAATCAATTATTATAAAGGCATCGTTTCCAATCGAGCTACAATGGGTGATTCGCTCATCCTGTTGGAAAAAGCGCATATCCTAAAAACGAATACAATTGTCACATGGACCATTCCAATCTTTTTAATATTATTATGGCTAGGAGGGATGATTATTGAATTGGCCCGCACATGGTTCTAACCCGCAATACTTATTCTCTGCATTAAAGCTTCCTATGCCTGATAAAAAGATAGATTTCAGTGCAAATATTAATCCTCTTGGTCCTCCGCCAATATTAAAGGAAAAATGGAATCAGCTTTTTTTGGCTCTTTCAGATTATCCAGATCCATTGGGATATGAGTTGAAGAAAAAGCTTTCTGAAAAGGAAAAGATCGAAGAAAGTCATATTTTAATTGGCAATGGAGGAGCAGAGCTTATTGCTCTTATCGGAAGAATTCTGACAGGAAAAAGGGCGATCATTGTGCAGCCAGCTTTTTCAGAATATGAAGAAGCGTGCAGGGTGAATAGCTGTGCTGTCGAGTATCATCAGCTAATGCCTGATCAATGGGAATTAGGAATAGAAGAGCTAGCAGCAAAGCTTGGCAATAAAGATGCTTTATTCCTATGTAATCCATGTAATCCAACAGGAGTCTATTACTCTCAATCAACTCTTATCGAATTGATCAAGGAATGTGAAAGACAAGATTGCCTTTGCATTATAGATGAAGCTTTTTACGATTTTCTTTCTGAATATGAATCCATCATTCCATACATTCATGAATTCTCAAATCTGATCGTCATCCGATCCATGACGAAAATGTTTGCTATTCCAGGCTTAAGGCTTGGGTACTTGATGGCGAATCCGTCCATCATTAATCAACTAGCTGCCTCTCAGCCGCATTGGAGTGTGAACTCACTTGCATTAAGTGCTGGTGAATGGTGCATCGAAAGTGAAGCACATATAAGGGCAACAAGAGATCTTATTCAGAACGAAAGGGAAAGGCTATTCCGCTTTTACAAAGAGAAGGAATTTGTTGTGTCCCCTTCACTTGTGAACTTTTATTTATTAAAGGATCCGATCATTGTTGATCAAATGCCGCTTTTTCAGTTTTTGATTACGAAAGGAATTATTCCAAGACATACGATGAATTTCCCTGGATTACAAGGCAGGTGGCTTCGGTTTGCTATAAAAAGCCCGAATGAAAATGATAGATTAATGGAGGCGATGGAGGAATGGCGGAATCGTCTTTAATCTTTATTAGCGGGGGAGTCCGCAGCGGGAAAAGCAGTTTTGCAGAAAAGCTTGCTGCTGATTACGCTCAAGAAATAGATGGTCAGCTGCATTATATTGCAGCGGGCCAGTCGAGCGATCCAGAGATGGAAGAGAGAATACGGAGACATCAAAATGATCGTTATGAAAGCGGTCTTAACTGGACCACATGGGAGCAGCCTGTCGGATTATCAAAACTAAGGAATACGTTTCAGTACAAGGATATTGTGTTGCTGGATTGTTTAACGACTCTATTAAACAATGAATTTTTCAGCATGGATGAGATGTGGAAAAGTCCTGATTTTCAAAAGCAAGTGATGGCATCCATTATGGAGGGCATTGAACAGATAGCCCAAAAATGTCATCATTTTATTATCGTTAGTAATGAGGTCGTATACGAACCGCTTGGAGATCGTGAATTAGTCTATATTTATGGAAAAATGCTAGCTCAGCTTCATCAGAATATCGTGGCAAAAGCAAATCAAGCTTTTCTCGTCGAGGCTGGCATTCCACTCCTAATGAAAGGAACCGAAAAAGCATGAAAGGGATTATGATTCAAGGAACGGCATCAGATGTGGGCAAAAGCCTGATTGCAACCGCACTTTGCCGAGCATTTGCCAATGAAGGATTTCGTGTAGCGCCCTTTAAATCACAAAATATGTGTAATTTTTCATATATCACTTATGACGGGAAAGAAATAGGCAGAGCACAAGGGATTCAGGCAGAGGCAGCCAAAACTATCGCAAATGAATGGATGAATCCTATTTTGCTAAAACCGAGATTGGGTCTTCAATCAGAAGTTGTATTCCTTGGACAAACCATGGAAACGATTTCTGGAAAGAGCTATCGAGAATCGTTTTATGAAAAAGGGATTCAGGCAATCGAAACCGCTCTTAAGAAATTATCTATGGACTATGAACTGCTTGTCATGGAAGGTGCCGGAAGTCCAGTGGAGATCAATTTAAAAGATAAAGAGCTTGTCAATATGAAGGTAGCTGAAATGGCTGATGTTCCGGTGATTTTAGTTGCTGATATTGAGAGAGGCGGTGTCTTCGCAAGCATCGTCGGAACACTGGAGCTGTTTACGATAGAAGAAAGACAAAGAGTACAGGGGATCATTATTAACAAATTCCGCGGTAAACCAAATTTATTCGAGGATGGGGTCAGATGGATCGAGGAAAGAACAGGCATTCCAGTGATCGGCGTTCTCCCCTACATCGAAAATCATATGATTGCTGAAGAGGACTCCTTATCAAAGCCGCAGGATGCCGTGATAGAACGGACAGATTTATATAGCTTTCCAAGTGAATTAGAGGATAGCAAGTATGATGAGCTTGCCGGCAGGTTGCTGGAGCATCTCAATTGGGAGAAGCTGAAGGAAATAATGGAAAAATGGGGCAATTCAGATGAAGTGGATTAAAGGATTGCTCATTAATCTACAGTTTTTCACTTCGATTCCGATTCCTTATGAACTGCCAATGGATCGAGCTCATCTTGAAAAAGCAATTAAAACCTTTCCGTTACTTGGCCTAATCCAGGGTGGAATTTACTCATTTATTCTCTATTTCATTCTTCACTGGACTCCGTTTTCTGATTTAACAGCAGCATTTGCTGTTTGGCTTGCGGGGATTGTTTTAACAGGCGGTATTCATCTGGACGGGTGGATGGATTCAAGTGACGCATTCTTCTCCTACCGGGATCAAAGGAAACGGCTAGAAATTATGAGCGATCCGCGTACAGGAGCGTTCGGTGTACTATCTGTCATTGTTTTGTTAAGCGCTCGTTTTCTTTTTATATATGAGATTATCCAGCTGATTCATCCAATTTCTTATGTGCTCATTGCCTTTTTGCCTTTTTTCAGCAAGATGGTCATGGGGGGGCTGCTTCTTACGGTAAGAGCAGCTAAAAAAGAAGGCTTGGGCACGATGTTTAAAGAAGCGTCTAATGAAAGGACACTTTTCATTTATCCTATCTATATCCTGATTTTACTAGGCATAACCTCATTGCTGCAAGTGGATGTGGTAGGGGGGATCCTTTTCTTTATAATCCTCTCCATATTAGCCTTGCTGTATTTGCAAAGGAAAATAATTAGCTGGTTTGGCGGGCTAACAGGTGATGTGCTTGGAGCAAGTGTAGAAGGAACGGAGCTGCTGCTATGGATGACCTTGTGGTTATGGCATTATTTCGCCATGGGTTAACGGAAGCCAATAAGCGTCATGCTTATCTTGGCTGGACGGATTCGCCGCTTTGTGAAAAAGTTCAAAGAGCATCATGTAACTATGAGCATCTGTTCTCAAGCGATTTAGGAAGATGTCTTGAAACGGCAAAAATCATGTTCTCTGATTCCAGTATTGAAATTCTTAGCGAATTTCGTGAGATGAACTTTGGGCTCTGGGAAGGAAAGACATATGAAGACCTTAAGCATGATTTAGATTATCAAAACTGGCTTTCCACCCCGTTTTCCTTTAAACCGCCTGATGGAGAGTCCTTTACCGAGTTTTCCGAAAGGGTAGAGCAAGGATTCGCAAAAGTAATAGAGACGGTCATGGTATCTACGGTGAGAAAAGCAGCTATTGTCACACATGGCGGCGTCATTCGATATCTATTAACGAAATATGCACCAGAGAAAAAAGATTTCTGGGAGTGGAAGGCTGCTCATGGACAAGGCTTTGAATTCGTCTGGAAATTGGATGATTTAAGGAGTGGAGACAGATGCACTTTGTTACGGGAGGTTCCTTTAATGGAAAATCTAAATGGGTGAAGGAATATTATCAATTAAAGGATTCGAATCATATATGGTTTTCTTTTTATGAAAAAGAACGGGTCTTGTTGAATCCTGATTTAGTAGAAAGCCCAATGATTATTCTTGAAGGCATAGAAGTTTGTATAAAGGATCTGGCTGCACAATACAAAGTCAGTGAGGCTCGGGAAAAATGGCGTTTGTTCCTATCTTCATGGCTTGAATGGGAAAATGAGGATGAGAACAGGAAAGTTATTTTAATAGGGACGGATATATCGAAAGGAATTGTCCCTATGCTTGCCGAAGAACGTAAATGGCGTGATATGACGGGATGGGCCTATCAAGATATTGCACGCTCAGCAGAAAGAGTAGAACTCATATGGTATGGCATTAGCCAAAAAATAAAATAAAGGGGTAATGACAATGAGAATTTACACACGTACTGGGGATAAAGGGAAAACAAGCATTATTGGCGGCAGAGTGGAAAAGGATGATATTCGAGTAGAAGCGTATGGAACAATAGACGAAGTGAATTGCTTCGTCGGCCAGGCCATGACTCAGCTTGATACAGAAAAATTTAATGATATTCTGGATGACTTAGAAAAAATTCAGCATGAACTTTTCGATTGCGGTGGTGACTTAGCCAATGTCATGAAGGAACGCCAATTAAAATTAACACAGGAATCCGTCGATTATTTAGAAAAGAAAATTGATGCCTTTATTGAAGAAGCGCCAAAGCTAGAGAGATTTATTTTACCTGGTGGGACTCCTGCTGCTGCTTCGATTCATATTGCACGTACTGTGACGAGAAGGGCTGAAAGATTAGTTGTTTCCTTAAAGAAAGTGGATCCGGAGATTTCAGAAATAGCTCAAGCCTATTTAAATCGACTGTCAGATTATTTCTTTGCTTTAGCAAGGGTTATTAATTTCCGTCTCAATGAAAAGGATGTTGAATATGTCCGTAGTGCGAAGGTATTTCGTGAAGGGAAGCGCAAGGAGGATAAGTAAATGAAAAGCATGAAAATGGCTTTAGTTGGTTTGTTAGTAGCACTTACTGCTGTTGGTGCTGCTATTAAGATCCCAGCCGTTATTGGCAGTGTAGCTTTAGATGCCTTTCCAGCTTTGCTTGCAGCGGCTCTTCTAGGAGGGCCAGCTGGTGCAGTTGTTGGTGCTATGGGACATTTGCTTTCAGCGATAATTGGCGGAATGCCAATGGGGCCGTTTCATGGTATTATTGCCATTGAAATGGCAATCTTAGCTTTCGTTTTTGCCGGTCTGTATAAGAACGGAAAAAGGTGGCAGGCTGGAGTAGTATTTGTCCTTGGGAATTCGTTTGCAGCACCACTTCCATTTATGTTTTTAATGAGTAAAGCATTCTATCTTACTATTGTTCCTTCTTTATTAATAGGGTCTGTTTTGAATACGGTGATTGCGTTAATTCTTATTCCGAGATTGGCCCCATTGGTTGCACCAATGCTTACTAAGGCAAGGATGGATCGATGAGGGATGTACTAATCATCCCCTTTAATGGAGAAGAATCGATCGTGCTAGCAAGTGACAACAGTGGGGCAATCGGTTCCAAGGACATGGATTTTGTCCATGTCCCTTATGAAAAGGTTGCCTATTACTGTTTTCGAGTAGCGGTGATGGAATGTATGGCAGCAAGTGCACAGCCATTTGCGATTACGGTGCAGAACTTTTGCGGGGAAGACGCTTGGTCTCTTTTGCTGAACGGAATCAATCAAGGAATAGACGAGTTAGGACTAGAAGGAATTCAGATTAACGGAAGTACGGAAAGTAATTTTACCCTCTTGCAGTCTGCACTTGGTATAACAGTTCTTGGGAAAAAGAATCACGTAGTTTCGCTTGATCCACTTCTTTATTCGGAGGAAACAAAGCTTGGGGTGATTGGCTCTCCATTAGTTGGTGATGAGGTCGTTGAAAGGGCTGCAGAAATTGCCCCATTGGCTTTATTCAAAAGGCTTTGTGATATGAGGGGGGCAGTTCTTTTGCCTGTCGGCTCGAAAGGTATTCTTGCTGAAATCAATCGCCTGTTTTCTAATCAATCGTTTGATGGAACTGAAATAAAGACAAATTTAGATATTCATAAATCTTCAGGCCCGTCGACTTGCTTTATCGCGGTTTTTCCACCTGCAATGGAGAGGGAGATAAAGATGGTTGCTGGTCCATATTTTCATGGAATTGAAGTGATAAAATGCTGAAATTATATTTCATTAGACATGGAGAAACAGCATGGAATGTACAAAAAAGAATGCAGGGCAGGTTGGATTCTGCTTTAACAGAGAAAGGGGAAATTGATGCTCGTTTACTAGGAGAAAGGCTCAATGGTACGGTGTTTGAGCGGATCATATCTTCTCCAAGCGATCGAACGATCAAAACTACAAACCACGTTAATAAAGATGGGAATACTCTCATTGAAACCGATGAAAGACTAATGGAAATTGATATGGGAGATTGGCAGGGATTAAGGGATGATGAGATAGAAAAATTGTATCCCGAGCAGTTTCATGCATTTTGGAACGATCCTGCAGCTTATAAAAGCGTTGGAGGAGAAAGCTTTTTTGACGTGAAAAAGCGACTCTCCGAATTTTTGGCAGATTTAAAGAGGACAACCCCAAGAGGGAATGTCCTTGTAGTGACGCACGGAGTTGTTATTAAAGTACTCTATCTTCTCTGTAGAAATGCACCAATCGAAGAACTTTGGAATCCGCCATTTATTCATGGAACGAGTCTTACGATAATTCAAGTTCAAGATGGAGAGATGGAAATGCTTTTGGAAGGATGTACGGAGCATTGCAGATATGAATAAATATAACGTAAAACCCCAATTTCCGTAAGTAGTTGAAAATTGGGGTTTATTTAATGCTTTTTCTTATTTTTTGTTTAGCTCATCCCACTCCATTCCATTCCATTCCATTCTTCTCTGAGTACACCCATTCGGATGGAGTCATAATATTCACCATTATGATAGCGGCATTTTCTCATTCTGCCTTCAAGCTTCATGCCGATTTTTTCGGCAGCGCGCATCATTCTTTTATTGCCGGACCAAGTTGTGATTCCAACTCGTACAAGCGGCATTGACGAAAACAGATAGTCAACCCAAAGAGTAAGGGCTTCTGTTCCATACCCACCATTCCAATATTCGGGATCATAGATGGCAATCCCAGCCTCAAGCCAATTCGACTCTTTATGCTCCCAGTAATAACTGACGCTACCTATTAACTTGCCATCCGCTTCTATTGCCATTCTTGGAATGGCACCATCTGTTGGTTTAGGAATGAATGTCTTTTTAAAGTTTTCAAACTCTTTGAAAACAAGAGGAAAATACGGTGCATCCCATTTCTTCCACTCTGGATTTTCAGTCCCATAAATATACGTCCAAAAAGTCTTTAGATCCGCCTCCTCAATCGGACGGATTATTACTTTCTGCCCTATTAACGAAAGCAATTTAGTCATTCGTTCACCCCGATTCATTATAGTTAACTTTATTGTATCAGATTTATTTTAATAATTAGGAAAATTTAGGGTGAATAATCTGAATTTAGTATCGATTCTTCCAATTGCTAAAAGGGAATTACTTTATTCATAGAGAATTTTAAGTAAAGTACGATAAATCATAAAAAAGCAGGTGGAAGTATGATTTTGAAAATGGGGTACATCATTTTGTATGTTGAAAATCTTGAAAAGACAAAGCATTTTTATGGTGAACTATTAGGCTTAGAGCTTAAGAATGAATTTGGTACATACATCGAATATAACACGGGAACTACGATTCTTTCTTTTAACACGAGGGAAGATGTCCGTGAGCTTACAGGTCTTCCGATTCCAGATGGTGTAAGAAAGGAACAGACCTTCGAAATTGGATTTGTCACGGAGGAAGTAGAGGTAGTTGTTGATAAGCTTCGTGAAGCAGGAGTTAAAGTACTATTAGAACCTGTTGAAAAACCGTGGGGACAAAAGGTTGCCTATGTGGAAGATCCAGATGGACATTATATTGAGATATGTTCACCGATAGAGTAAAAGAGTGAGGAGAAATTATATGGATGCCGTGTTTCAAACGGAACGAGCCGTATTTAATTTTCGAGTTGCTGGTATTTGGATAGTGGATCATCATGTTCTCTTGCATAGGAATGTAGATGATGTCTACTGGGCGCTTCCAGGAGGCAGAGTTGTAATTGGTGAAGACACACAAACAAGTATTGTAAGAGAATTTGCAGAAGAGCTTGGCGCACAGGTAACAGTTGACAGACTGCTGTGGACCAATGAAAATTTCTTTACATACAAAGGAAAAGAGTTTCACGAGCTAGCCTTCTACTATAAGATTTCTTCAGAAGAGACGGCTAGATTCTTTAAAACGGAGTCATTCTATGGGCTTGAAGGGGATAGATGGATCTATCAGTGGATGCCTATTGATGAAATCAACAAAATCGTCTTATTTCCTGAGTTTTTAAAGGAAGGAATAAAGGAAATACCAGATTATACGCAGCATATTGTTGATAGAGCAAAGAGTAGTATTTAACTCAACTTTCGCAGCATGAAATAGGTAGGAAAGTTTTGAAATAACGTCATTGGGAGATGCAGCGCGACTAGAAAATCCCAGAGGTACTGTTACTGAGATGAATCCTAATCATATAAAAAAAGGGTTAATTTGTCGGAGACATCTTGTTCATTATTAAGGTTTTATTTCATAGAATGAAGTAAAAATTTTGAACTGGAGGTTATGGATGATTACATCAAACCTTAACTCACTGCAACTTTTGGAAGGTTGGTTTGAAAACGATTCAACTACAAGGCAAAGGGCAGCATTTCCGCTTTATAAAAGCACAGGAACAAAGAATCTTTCCGTTGTTTACTTTGAGATAGAACCTGGGAATAGTCTTGGTACTCATACAGATAGTGCTGAAGAAATAATTCTCGTTTTAGAAGGAAAGGCGGAAGCGACTGTCGATAATGAAAAAGGACAATTAACAAAGGGTGAAATGGTTCTTATTCCTAACATGGTTCCCCACAATATTCGAAACATTGGTTCAGACATTTTAAAGGTAATCGGCTTTTTTTCAAGTCCATACGTGGAATCTACATTTGTTGAGCCACTTATGCCCATTAACCAGAAAACTGTTGGAACTCCCCCAATTGAAAGTGATAACCCAATGACATGGAATGAAATCTTCAGTAAAATAATGGGTTAAATAATATGCACATTTGAACGACGATGTTAAACGGAAAAATAAGAAAACGATGTCCCATAAGGTGTCTGGCATCCACTTAATACACAGTATCTAGAATCGTGCTTGCTTCATGATTCTAGAAATTGTTCGTGGTGCCAGACGCCTTTTCTTTCGTCACCTTTCCTCTAGGGAGCCTCTTTGTTAGATTGAGCATTAATGGGAACTGCAGCTAAAAAGAAGGTTTCATCTGACTTGTCTCCTACATACATATAAAGAAGTGGGCGAATGAATGAAAATCTTTTATATGAAAAAAATTCCTCAATAAATCACACCTTAATCACTCCCTTTCTTCATTCACTAAGTGGTAAAATAGGAAGGTGATTGAGAATGGAGGTTCATATTATTTATGAAAACAAAGATTGGACTATTATATGGCGGGAAATCCGCTGAACATGAAGTATCTATGCAAACAGCAATGGCTGTTCTAAAGGCATTAGATTTAGAAAAATTTGAGATACACCCTCTTTATATATCTAAGGATGGACAATGGAATAAAGGACCACAACTAACAGGACCAGTTACGAGCGTAAAAGAACTGGAATTCTCTAACAAAGAAGCATTGCCACCGACTGCTTTAGCACCAGCTATGTTTCAAACAGCTAAAGAAGAAAAAAGCTCTTTTGACGTTATTTTCCCACTATTGCACGGACCAAATGGAGAAGATGGTACTGTGCAAGGATTACTTGAGCTTCTAAATCTTCCTTATGTAGGAAACGGTGTTCTTTCTTCTTCCGCAGGGATGGATAAAGTGATCATGAAAAATATTTTTGCTCAAGCTGGCTTGCCGCAAGTAAAGTATGTTTGGTTTATTCGCAGTGAATGGGAAAAAGATAAAGAAGAAGCCTATCAAAAGGTAGAAAGTGAACTTGGGTATCCTTGCTTTGTCAAACCAGCAAACCTTGGCTCTAGTGTCGGCATTAGCAAATGTACGAATCGGGCTGAACTTGAAACAGCGTTTGCAGAAGCATTCAAATTCGACCGTAAAATTATTATTGAAGAGGGCGTCGTAGCAAGAGAAATTGAAGCAGGCGTTCTGGGAAATGATCATCCTGAATGCTCAGTGGCTGGAGAAATTGTACCGAAAAAGGATTTTTACGATTATAAGGCAAAATATCAAGATGGAGAAACCGCATTAATTATCCCAGCGGAAATAACTGAGTCTGAATACAGTGAACTAAAGGAAATGGCGATTCGTGCATTTAAAGCTCTTGATTGTTCAGGACTTGTTAGAGCGGACTTCTTTTTAACCCGTGAAGGAAAATGGTATATTAATGAAGTAAATACAATGCCAGGTTTTACACCATTTAGCATGTTCCCGCTGCTTTGGAAACACACTGGGGTTGAATACCCTCAGCTAATCGAACGCCTTGTGAATTTGGCTATTGAAAGACATACAGAAAAGCAAAATATTAAATACACAATGGAATAAGTTGGGGACACGGCGATTTTGCCGTGTTTCTTGGCTATTAGGTCTAAGAGGAGACAGTCGATGATAACAAGAACGCTTAAAGAGATATCTAAATGGATAAAGATTGAAAATGAAATATCCGTTTTTAATGATGCAGTTATTAGTGGTGTATGCATTGACTCAAGAAAGATTAATTCTGGGAATTTATTCGTCCCATTTAAAGGTGAGAATTCTGATGGTCACCGATTTGTTGAGGATGCAATAAAAAAAGGTGCTTCTGCAGCCCTTTGGCAAAAGGATGTTCCAAATCCGCCTTTGCATCTCCCTATTTTAGTTGTAGAGAATACACTAATCGCTTTACAAGAGCTAGCAAGAAATTATCGTGATGCGCTAAATGTACGAGTTGTCGGAGTGACAGGCAGCAATGGCAAAACGACAACAAAAGACATGACGGCTAATCTACTGTCTGTTAAATATAAGGTTCAAAAAACAGACGGAAACTTTAATAATGAAATAGGTCTTCCATTAACGATCTTGGGCTTAGAAGAGGATACGGAAATCGCTGTCCTTGAGATGGGAATGAGCAGTAAGGGTGAAATTGACTTTCTAACTCGTCTGGCACGCCCAGAGGCAGCCATCATAACAAATATTGGCGAATCCCATCTGCTCGATTTAGGGTCAAGAGAGGGAATTGCCGAGGCTAAATTAGAAATTATGAACGGACTTCAAGAAAATGGTTTACTTACTTATTATGGGGATGAACCGCTTCTAAATGAACCGCTAACAAATTATGCTGGAAGTTCGAACATTCGAACATTTGGCAGAAGTGAGAAAAGCGATATTTTCCCTGTGGAAATTGAACAGAATGATACAGGAAGTATCTTTAAAGTAAATACTTCCAATGTGGAGTTCAAGCTTCCAGTCTTAGGAACACATAATGTATTAAATGCATTAGCAGCGATGACAGTAGCCGGCTATTTTGGTGTCCTATTTGAAAAGATGAATGAAGGATTCGCAGAACTTAAGCTAACGAATATGAGGACAGAACTTCTGCAGGGGAAAAAAGGCGAAAAGATTATTAACGATGCCTACAATGCAAGCCCAACCTCAATGCTTGCAGCGATAGAGCTTATTTCTCAACTCCCGGGATATAAAAAGAAAATTCTTGTCCTTGGTGACATGCTAGAATTAGGTCCCCAAGAAAAGGAATTTCACATCAAAATGGGTGAATCGATTGATTCCGATAAAATTGACTATGTCTTTACATTTGGAAAGCTAGGGGAATGCATAGCAGAAGGAGCTAAAACGAAATTAGCAGACGATCGAGTATTCGCCTTTACTGAAAAGCTGCCGCTTATTGAAAAGCTTGAAAAGCTAGTCAATGAGGAAACGATTGTTTTAGTAAAAGCATCGAGAGGCATGAGGTTGGAAGAAATTGTGAAGGCTCTGCAATAAGATGTAACGAAACAAAGCAGTATTTACATCAAAGCAAAAGTCAGCATTGGATCTGTGCTATTAGAGATTAACGAAAAATTGTAACAGCCTTAGAACAGAATCTCTCTTTGAGTCGTAGCCTTTTCCTATCAATGGTCCAATATTGAATGAATTGCAAGTAGTGTTTAAAACTGTATTATATAGAAACAAATCCCTGTTCCATGTGGAACAGGGGATTTGTTTTATACATAAGAAAGTACACTTTCGCTTTTCTTATAATCCAACCATAAAGTGAAAAATCATTAAAAGCATTCCCAAAAGTATTGGTGAGATGGCTAAGACGGTTATACTTCCAGCTTTGCTAATATAGCTCTCAAATGGATTAGCCGTTGGAGAGGCAAGATATCGAATCAAACGGTCCATTCTATTCCTGTTTAATGGAATATCGGGTATTTCAAATTGATCGGAATCTAAATGCCATTTTAAAAATAAGTCCATTTTTACCAAGGGATTATTCTGATTTTCTTTGCTCATCCTCTTCCACCTCCAAATACTTTCGTAATGCTTTCAAAGAATGATGCAGTCTTGATTTGACTGTTCCAACTGGGATGCCGATAATTTCTGCGATTTCTGCATGTGGCATATCATGATAATAGCTTAAAAGGATCACAGCTCTATGGTTCTCTGGTAATTTCATAATAGCTTCTCGAATGGTGATTCTATCCGCACTATTAATAGCCTCTTCACTTGATTGAGGTATTAAAAAGGGAATTAAGCTTCTCCATTTTTTTCTTCTATTGAGCTTCGTAATCATTAAACTATAAGCAATTTGAAATAAATAAGTCTTCACACTGCCCTTATCAGGATGAAAATTATTTTTGTAGCGATGTAATTTCATAAAAGCATCCTGAACAAGATCCGCACTTAATTGTTCATCTCTCGTATAGCGAAATAAAAAAGAGAATAAGGAAGGCTTTAACAAAGTATAAAGCTGACCGAAAGCTTCTTCATCCTCTTCCTTTACGACTCTCATGAAAATGCTCGTTTCAAACGCTTTATCGGTCATTTCGGGATATCTCCTTTATCCCCTTGAGAATTTGTGACAGCCTCATTATGAAATACAGTGAACTCACTATAACCCATACCTGACCTTGGTTAGTAAAAAATTGAACATATGGATTTTCGATTGTTTCCCCACGAGATATTAAGAAATTTAGTGCTTGAACACAAATAATCGTGTAAACCGCTAAAGATACTGTTACCGTATCAAATACATTCCAACGAAATATGATTTTCGATTTGTGGAAATTAATTTTTCTATTTTCGCGAACAATATATTTTCTATCCATTGGAATCACTAATAATAAAATGATGACCATCATGATACCGCCTATAATCATTGAGACGATAAAACCGATATTATCCATACTCAGATTCCTCTTTTCTTCTGCTTTTGATACTTATACAAATAGAAGGGGGCAGCAGTTCAATAGAGATTCAATATTTTTTTATCTAGTAATTCGGTTCATGAGTGAGGAAATCCTTTTATCCCGCATTAACGGGCAGTAAGACCCCCACCTTAAGATTGAGAGAGAACTGCCCGTAAAAGCCCGTAAAATGAACACAGACTAAAAGCGCCACATCGTGTGGCAACGTCTGCGTGACCCACTTCCTGTGGGCCGCAACTAACCATCAGTGGGGGATGAAAGCCGACTATGAACGCCACGTCCTGTGGCAACGTCGGCACTAGCACGTCCTGTGCGTCGAAAAACCCCCACTGATGGAGGTTTCACTTTATAGTTCCTTCTGAATATAAATTTTCAGTAAAATGAAAAATTGAAGTTGCATTTATTTTCCAACCGTCATATAGTGTGTATATAGATATAAACAGTATAACAGTTGTGTTAGGAGGAAAAATTAATGAGTGAATGGAAACAAGCGTGTTGGCTTGCGATGTTTGAAGTGAAATCGAATTTGAAGGGGATCATTACACTAGCTGCGATGGCTGTGGGATTATCGATATTTTTTACACTAGTGTTTTCTATTTCCGAAATGGAAGATGTTACGATCGTCTATGATATTTTCTTTGTACTTACATTCTGGGTAGTCGCCGCTTCGTTTAGACCAAAGGAAATACAATTAAAGAAAATGAACGGTGGCACATGGGCATCCCCATATTTTGTTATGCTGAATCAATTGCCAATCACGAAAAACGTACTTGTTATGAGTAGATTTATTGGTTTTTTCATAATTTCAATCCCTTTTAATGTTTTAGTTCTTACATTAATTTATGCCCTCTCTACTGAATTCAGGGAAGCAATGCCGATTACTACTTACATTGTGTTTTCAATTATTTGGCTTTGTATAGGGTTTACAGTTGGGTCTATGTTCCCAGCAAGTGATGTTGGTGAAAAGATGAGTATGCTGAAATTAGTTATTTTCAATATTCTCTTCTACGGTGCACTCTTGGCGATTTACGTAGGAATTTTTTATGTATACGGTCAAGGAGTTGTGGCTTGGACTATGCATGCGGCAAGAGAATGGCCACAATTATCTATCGCTGTATCGCTTCTTATAGCTATCATTAACTTCCTTTTTGCCAAAGGCTATATCTATAAAAAAATTGATAAAATTGACTATTTAGTATAGAGGAACCAACAAGGAAGGAGGCGATCAGTATGGAACTCCCTATACGACTTTCAAAGGATTCCAGAGTACCAATTTATCACCAAATTGAAGAGCAAATCAAAGCCTTAATTGCAGGGGGACAGCTGACAGCAGGGACACCGCTGCCTTCTATACGGGTTCTTTCGAAAGAGCTTGAAATAAGCGTTATCACGACAAGACGTGCATACCAGAATCTTGAATACGAAGGATTTATTCGAACGACACAAGGAAAGGGTACTTTTGTTGCAGAGGTAGAGGCCGCTAAGAAGGAAAGTGTGACCGTTTCGGCTGTCTATCAAGCAATCGAGGAGGCAATCGAGACTGCTTTAAGACATGATTATACGATCGAACAGATTGAAGGTGTTTTTCGGGAAGTGATAGATAGAATGAAGCATAAAGGGGAATCAAACCGTGATGGAAAATTGGATTGAAATAAATCGTGTAAGGAAGAAGATAGATGATTTTCAGCTTGGGCCTATAGATGTATCCTTTGAACCTGGAACCATTACAACTATTGTCGGAAATAATGGTGCAGGAAAAAGCACATTATTAAAGCTTCTCATGCATCTAGCTCCAATAAATGAAGGAGAGATCAAGGTATTTGATCAAGCTGTAAATGGTCAGAAGGAAGATTGGAAAAGGAAGATCGCCTATTTGCCGCAAACGGTTATAGGATGTGATTCTTTTAGTGGAAAGCAGCTTAAAGAGCTTGTGTCCAAGTGGTATCCGACCTGGAATCAATCGATTTTTGACGAGATCGTGGAGAAGTATAGAATCCCTTTAACCAAAAAATATGGGGAATTATCACAAGGTGTTCAGCAAAAGCTTAATCTAGCTTTAACGCTTGCAAGAGATACGGATATTCTCATTCTTGATGAACCAACTGCTCATATGGATATCCCTGCGAAGCAGATGCTAATGGATCTTCTCGTTCAATGGATGGACTGTGGAGAAAAGCTAATGATTATCTCCACTCATCAAATAGAAGATATTAGAAAGCTAGCTGATTATTTAGTTATTGTTCGAGAGGGACAATTAATTGGGAAATTTGAAAAAGAAGAATTATCTGGGCGATACAAAAGATATTGGATGGAGGAGGCGCTTTCTAACGAAACCATCCCAGGAGAAATTGATCGCAAAAATGGACGGATTCTTGTCAGCAATCGATTTGAGGAGACGGAGCAATTTCTTACTAATAAGCACTTAAGTTGGCTGAACGAAGAATCTTTAGAAATCGAGGAAATCATTACTTATATGCTGACGGACAGAAATAAAAAAGAGGATAAAATAGAAGGTAAGTAAGCCTATTCTTTCGGTCAATCGAATTGAAAAATAATGGAAATATCCAAATCCGAAAGAAATTTTAAAGTGGTTTTTCCATTCATGATGAATAAATTTAAAGCAGACGGCCTAAAATATACCAAGCATTTCACTAACATAGTTGGGTGCAAAAAGTGTATTATAATATATAATTACACTTTGGGTGGTGATGCTGCAGTGATTGGCTGTTTATGTATTCATGGCTTTACAGGTGCTCCATCTGAGGTTGAGCCTCTCGTAGCCTATTTAAAAAAGCGTACGAATTGGGAAATTGCAGTTCCGACATTGCCTGGCCATGGTGAAACTCTTTCCTTAAAAGGAATAGAATATAAAAACTGGATTGAGCATGCTGAGCAAGAATTACAGCGACTTATCGAAAAATGTGAAACCGTTTATGTCATTGGTTTTTCAATGGGTGGTTTAATTGCAAGCTATTTAGCCGTGCATTATCCAGTAAAAAAGCTGGTTTTACTTAGTGCAGCAGCATTATATGTAAGTCCAAAGATTTTATTTAGAGATATGGGTGAAATGGTAAAAGATCTCTTCAGAGGTCGCTTGTCAGAAAATGAAATGTTTATAAGATATAAGCGAAAAATTAAAGCAACTCCCATTACAGCGACCCTTCAATTTCGAAGACTAGTTGCAGCGATCAGGCCGATTTTGAATCAAGTCACAATCCCAACTCTTATTGCGCAGGGAGAAATTGATGGAGTCGTGCCTCCAAAGAGTGCGCAATACCTCTATCAAAATATTGGAACGACAGCTAAAAAGCTTATTTACTTAAAAGAATCTAAACACCTTATTTGCCATAGTAAGGAAAAGGAAAAGCTCTTTACTGAAATTCATCATTTTTTAAGCTAATATTCGTAATGACAGATAGCCTGTGATAAGTGACAGAATGGAAATCCGCTTTTGAGGGATTGCTTTCTGCTCACTTCTTGCAGGCTTTTTTTAAAAGACCAGGAAAGTTTTTCTGCAACAAATCTAAATGAAAAATAGTCCGAAATGATGAGTTAACTCTTTCTTCCTTCCATTGCAAACAGGCATGTATAGTGGTAAAATGAACAACAAAGTGCCAAGAGGATTTTCTTTTGAAACCTGGACATACTCCTGTTGGAGAATGTCTTTTTTCACTTCTATTTAGATTAAATGGGTGCGGAAACTTTATAGATCAGTTTTTGGGCAATTATTATTAAATTATACAATGAACGTATTCCTCACCTTAATTTTCATTAAAGGGTATCAACTCCAATATCGGTTACATTTTTATTCACTAGTTTTAATTTAGAAGGAGAATGAACACATTGACAAAGTTTCAAGATTTAGGCATTAGCCCTGCAACGATGAAGTCATTGAAGAGAATGGGATTTGAAGAAGCAACACCGATACAAGCACAAACGATTCCTTTGAGCTTAGAAAGTAAAGATTTGATCGGACAAGCTCAAACGGGTACAGGAAAAACAGCCGCGTTTGGAATTCCTATGATTGATAAAATTGATATTGAAAAGGATGTTATTCAAGGTATCGTTATTGCACCAACACGTGAGCTTGCGATACAAGTATCAGAAGAATTATACAAAATTGGTTATGGGAAAAGAACAAAAGTATTAGCTATTTACGGCGGACAAGATATTAATCGCCAAATTCGTGCTTTGAAAAATCGCCCGCATATCATTGTTGGTACGCCTGGACGAATTTTAGACCATATTAACCGTAAAACTTTGCGCCTTGAAAATGTTCATACAGCGATTCTTGATGAGGCAGATGAAATGCTGAATATGGGCTTTATTGAGGATATTGAGGCCATTCTTGCACAAATTCCTGAAGAGCGCCAAACATTATTATTCTCAGCGACAATGCCGCCTCCAATTCAAAGAATGGCTGAACGTTTCATGAAGGATCCTCAAATCGTTCGTGTAAAGACAAAGGAAGTAACAGTTCCTTTAATTGAACAGTACTATGTAGAAGTACAGGAAAGAAGCAAATTTGATATTTTGACAAGACTTCTTGATATACAGTCTCCTGAGCTTGCTATTATATTCGGACGCACAAAGCGCAGAGTCGACGAGCTTTCAGAGGCATTAAATCTAAGAGGCTATAATGCTGAAGGAATTCATGGGGATTTAAGCCAAGCAAAGCGTATTTCTGTATTACGGAAATTCAAAGAAGGTTCCATTGATGTTCTAGTAGCGACTGATGTAGCAGCGCGCGGTCTAGATATTTCTGGTGTCACACATGTATATAATTTTGATATTCCACAGGATCCTGAAAGCTATGTACACAGAATTGGCCGAACAGGACGTGCTGGAAAAACGGGTGTGGCGATGACTTTTATCACCCCTAGGGAAAAGTCCTATTTACAAGTTGTTGAAAGAACGACAAAAAGAAAAATGGACAGAATGATGCCGCCAACTTTAGACGAAGCTCTTGAAGGTCAACAAAAAGCTGTTATTGAACGTATTTTGCAGTCGGTAGAATCGAATAATCTGCAATATTATAAGCAGGCAGCAGATGAGTTGTTAGAGCAGCAAGATGCAACGATCATTGTTCAGGCTGTATTGAAAATGCTAACAAAAGAGCCAGATACAACACCTGTTAAGTTAACGGAAGAAAAGCCGTTGCCTTCGAAAAGAGATCGTAGACCAGATGACCGAAACAGGTCCTATAGTGGTGGCCAAAGAGGAAGACAAAAAGCACCAGTAAGGTCTCGCCAAAGCTCTACAGGAAAACGCCACAATAATGACAGAAACCGAAGCAATTCAAATAGTGTTCGTTAAAGCAGAAGAGAGCATGCAGGCATGCTCTCTTCTTTTGTGCCACGTTAAGAAAGTATAAATTGTCAGCGAAGAAGAAGATTCGACGTAGTTGCCAATTTTAGGAATTAAGTATAAGTGCAACTACGCCTCTGTCTTCGCCTTTCCAAGGCTCGCCAATCGGCGAGTTTTCTTTATCGACAAAGCCTTCTTAAGCTTTTGTCATATTGAGATCCCATATGATCCCATAGGCATCTTTTACTTTTGCGTATTTTGCACCCCAGAAGGTATCTTGCAGCTCCATCAAAATAGAGCCGTTCTTACTTAAGCGATCATAAATCATTTGAATTTCTTCTTCGTTCTCGAATTCTAAAGCTAATGAGATGTTATTACCTAACTGTACGGAATCATTCAAAAATGAATCGGAAGCCATGAGGAATAGGTCGTCTTTTTTAAATTGTGCATGCATGACTCGATCATCTGCTTCTGGTGGAGTTGGGAAATCTGCCTCACCGAAGGTTTGAAGATTCAATATTTCTCCTCCGAAAACTTCTTTATAATATTCTAGCGCCTCTTTTGCATTTCCGTTAAATGTTAAATATGGTGTTGCTTGACCTTTCATATGTATCACTCCTAAATTAATTTGATCTCTACCATATTTACCATTATATATACTTTCTAAACAAAAATAAAGAACAAATGTTCCTGTTAAAGAAAAAAATCCGAAAACATTTCCACTAATTAATGGTAAAATAAATAAAGTCATTTTCTTTATAAAATAAGAAAGCATAACTTTTCTCGAGTTTGAGAATTGTCTAGCTCCAGCGCCTACCCCCAACGTACAGGACGTACTAGTGTCGACAATGCGACAAGGACGTCGCGTTTTTGTCGACCTCGAGGTCATAAGCCAGTCCGCCAAGAAAGTTAAAGAACAACTTTCCCGTCGGCCTGTCTTATGCTTGTCGGGGGTGAGCACTAAGGAAAGCTGCTTTGAATAATCATCGCAGGAACAATCTGACTTTTGATTGTTTCGAAGGCGCTTGCGCTTTTCTTAAATGAATTTTCAGGAGGTACATCATGATTTTGGAACCGCAAAAAAGAATATCTGAAAGAGGCTTGAAGGTATGGAGAATTTCGGGTGTCATCCATTCATTGTTTTCTCTTTTGCTTTCAGGGGGACTTATCGGACTAACGATTGCCTTTGATTGGCCCATTTGGATAATCGGAGCTGCACTTATTTTTTATGCCATTGATACATATTTATTTGTTATGCTCATTCCTACATTGAGATGGAAGCGATGGAGGTATGAGGTACGAGAGAATGAAATTGAGCTGCAGCACGGTGTGTTTGTAATAAAAAGAACACTTGTGCCAATGATTCGAGTTCAGCATGTTGATACGAAACAAGGGCCTATTTTGCGAAAATACAAGTTAGCAACTGTTGCTGTATCAACTGCTGCTACAGTCCATGAAATCCCGGCATTGGATATGAATGAGGCTGAGGAACTGCGATTCTTCATCTCGAAGCTTGCAAGGGTGGCTGATGAAGATGTCTGAACCGAAAAGACTCCATCCTATTTCAACAGTTGTTAATGCCTTAAAACAATTAAAGGACTTAATCATCCCCTTTCTTGTTTTTGTTGTATTCGGCAGTAAAAATGGTGGCTTTCAACTGATTTTTCCAGCCGTTATCGTTGTAATTGTACTTATTGGCGGAATTCTATCTTGGTTAAGATATACCTATCGTTTGGAAGAGGGCGAGCTGCGGATCGAATATGGTATTTTTGTGCGAAAAAGGAGATATATTCCATTCGAACGCATACAGAGTCTTGATTTATCGGAAGGTATTTTACAGCGGCCATTTGGTTTAGTAAGGGTGAAGGTAGAAACAGCAGGCTCTAGTAAAGGAGAGGCTGAAGCGGTACTAACTGCAATACCGAAAGAAGAAGCAAATCTTATTCAACAGACAATATTTTCTGCCAAGAACGAGGCTAATCATACTCATACAGAGGAAAATGTTGAAAAGAGCAGGGATGAAACACTGTACAAAATATCCACTAATGAGCTATTTCTCCTTGCATCTACATCTGGGGGAGCCGGTGTCGTTCTATCAGCTGTAGCGGCATTCGTATCCCAATTTGAAGAAATTATCCCGTATGATAAAGTATTTAATCGTTTTGAAAGCTTTATTGCAAGTGGAGTAATTTTAATAAGTATTCTTGTATTTATTGGCTTTTTAATTGCATGGGCAATTGCTTTAGTCAGAACGATGGTTAAGTATGCTGGATTTACTGTAAATAAAGCAGGCGAAGATCTTATTATTACAAGAGGACTTTTAGAAAAGCGTCAGCTGACAATCCCTTTACATCGAATTCAAGCAGTTCGAGTATCAGAAAATTTAATTAGACAGCCGCTTGGCTATTGTACCGTTTTTCTTGAAAGTGCAGGTGGTTCAGCTTTAGATGCAGAAAGCTCTAAAGTTATGATTTTGCCGATTGTTAAGAAAAATAGAGTATCTGAGATATTATCTCCGTATTTAACCGATTATCATTTTGAGCCTGGTATCACCCCTGCTCCAATTAGGGCTTTAAAAAGATATTTATTAAGAGGATTGCTTTGGAGTTTGCCAGTAGCAGCTATTCCAGTCATATTTTTTAGACCATGGGGATATTTAGCGCTTCTGTTAGTTGTCATTTCCGCTATAGTATCTTATTTTAATTTTAAAGACGCAGGATGGAATTTGGATCATCATCAGCTTACGTTAAGATTTCGTACGATAAATAAAAATACGATTTTTATGAAGAGAAGTCGTATTCAATCTTTAAGCATTAAGGAAAGCCATTTTCAAAGGAAAAAGGAACTGGCAACCATTCATGCTAAGGTTATGTCAGGTTCAGGAGGAACAGGCGGTAAGGTGGTTGATTTGGAGAAAGAGGATGTATACGAGTTATATAAATGGTATTCCTATACAAAGTAAGCGCCGAAATGGCGCTTTTTTTATTATGATAAAATTCCTATAAGAATGACAAAATTTTGTGACAAAAATCCTTATTTAAATCTAGCTAAAACATTCCAAATACCTATATAATAATAGTAATTTGTTAAAATGAGACAAAAATTGTAATTCCGTTAAAAGATTCATAGTAAGATCGGTAGTGAAAATGGACTAGCTTTCTTTAAGATGCAAGCCTACTCCGAGTGATTGATTTTACCCTTCCGCTTCCCGAAGGATAGATTGATGAGAGCTCAAATTGCGTCCTTTAGAAATATGGTCGAAGTGGATAATGTGGAACACAGGAGGGAATGGACATGTTTGCGACAAAGAAAAAAAATAATCAGCTGCTAGAGGAAAATTTAGAATTAAAAAACCGTTTAAAAATTATTTTTGAGAAGGCTCAAAATGATGAAGAATTTCTTAATAATTTTATTAATAACTTTAATAACGAATTAAATATTGCTATTGAACAGCATGAAAAAGTAAATGGACAGCATAATGCCCTTGCTGAATTAGTCGAAAAAATTATGGAACGTTTTGATAAAGTGAATGATATTAGCCAATTGTCTTATGATAAATCACTAGGATTACATGAAAAAGGTCAAAATTTAATTGAGTCGACTATTGATATGGTAAAGATTTCAGAGGAAGGAAGAGATTCTGTCAGTAAGGTAGAAGGTCTAATTGCCAAGCTAGGAGAACAATTAAATGAAACCTCAGAGAAAATGAATCAATTAAATGAACGATCAAAGGAAATTGAAATGATTGTGAAAGTAATTAAAGAAATTGCTGACCAAACCAATTTATTAGCGCTTAATGCATCTATTGAAGCAGCAAGGGCTGGCGAACATGGCAAGGGTTTTGCGGTAGTTGCTGAAGAAGTTAGAAAACTTGCGGAAAATACGGCAGAAAGCACTCATAATATTAGCGTCCTCACACAAAATATTCAAAAAGATATCGAGGATTCTTTACAGTCAACAAGTAGAAGTACGGGATTAATCGAGGACGGAATCCAGCTAAGCACAGATACGACTAGTAAAATTAATTACATATTAACTTTCATCAATAATGTTCAATCTGAGGTAAAGGACGTCATTAGCACGATTGAGGAGCAAAGGAATTTCTCTAATGACGTTATGGATGAAATAAAAGAAACAAAATCGATTTTTGAACAGGCGAATGAATTGATTACTCGACATATTCATGATGCAAGCATTGTTGATGAGAAATTAGAAGTTGGAATCAAGCAAATTGCGGAATTAAGTAATTGGGGTAAAGAGCTGTAGGGAAATCAGTGTAACAGTTTAATTAGAAAAAGAGCATCAAATTTTGATGCTCTTTTTAACTTCGTATATTGAATATAAATATTAATTAACCTCTATAACAAATGTGTAGGACACTTCACCGTTAGACCATTTTGCTACTACTTCATAAATATACCGGCCCTTATTTGCTGGAAATGTAATTTGTTTTCCCTCCAAAGCTATTTTCTTTCTATCAGAATCCCATAAATACGCACTTAAATTTGGGTTTTGTTCAATCTCAATGGTCGCTTTACTATTCGGTTCCACAACAATTGCTTTGAAATTTTCTGCAATCTGTGTAGGGGATGCGGCGTCAGTTTGAGTAGTTTGATTGCCTTTTTTCCACTCAAAGCCTCCCCTAGTCATTTCATATCGGGTTTCATTGATTTTAACAATACCTTTTAAATCAGGTGGGAATTTCTCATTTTTAAAATTGAATTTTGGTAAAGAGTGTTGAACAGTTTCGTTTCCGCTATGGGAATGTTCAATATGTAATGCATTAGCTTGAGCTGGATATGATTCATCAATCCCACCATCTATCCAAATGACAACTTCTTGCCCTTTTTTATAATTATTGATATCTTCGTTGTCGTTTAATGTTACCCAAATTAAGCCGGTTTCTGCATCATCAACTAAAATACGGCTTCCCTCAATGTCTATCTGTGTAATGATGCCCTTTTTATCATATTCTCCTTTAACAGTATCTTCCTCTTGAATACAGCCTACTAAGGTAAAACATAATAGAATTAAAAAAGTGAAATGTTTTTTAATATGAATTTTATTCACCCCTTTTATCCCGCATTAACGGGCAGTAAGACCCCCACCTCAAGATTGAGAGAGAAGCGAGGAAGATAGGTGGGGGACAACTGCCCGTAAAAGCCCGATTGGTTCAACTAACCATCAGTGGGGATGAAAAAAACCCCACTGATGGAAGTTTCACTTTACCTTAGTAGACGAGGAATGTTAATAAAGGTTTCACTTAAGAAGTTTCCCTTTTTTAGACAGTAATGCTAAGCCTAATAGAAAACCTGTAAGGAGTCCGAATAAGTGGGCAGTTACATTGATATTTGGCTGTAAAAAGGTCATGATCAACCCGATGACCATAATCGTTAAGATGATCTGTGAATTTCCTTTTGATATAAGATCTTTTCTGATCTTCGTAGCTGCAGCGTAAAAACCGAATAAACCAAAGATGGCCCCGCTTGAACCGACGTGTATGTAAGTTAGTGGTTCCAGAACAAGCGTCGCGACATTTGCTGCAATGCCTGAGATGAGATAAACGAAAATAAATTTCCATTTTCCAATCATTTGTTCTAAAGCAGGTCCAAAAAGGACAAGGGAAAAACTATTAAAAAGCATATGAGGAAAATCGCTATGCATAAAAATTGGTGTGATTAGGCGCCAATACTGCCCCTCTACAATATAAAGGTTAACCCCGGCAAAATTCTCATAAAGCCATAAATTCGGGAAAAATGGCAAGACTGAAATGAAATAAAGTACAATATGAATAGTGATGATAATAGAAACAATCGGATAAAAACGTAAAAATTCTTTAAAGCTTTCCGTCCTTGTAAACATAAGGTTCCTCTTTTCTCAGCTAACAGGATAATTTAAGTCTATTAGCGTACTAAAGTAAATTGTGTGTTCATTTAAATATCTGCTAATAAGATCGCATAAGAAAAACTAAGGCATTTGCCAAAAAGGACTTGGCGAACGCCAAGTTTTTCTAACACGTTAAGAAAGTATAAATTGTCAGCGCAGAAGATGATCTGACGTAGTTTCGATTTTAGGAATTAAGTACGACGGACAGGATGTCCTAGTCGGGCGAATGCCACAGGATAAGGAAAGCTTCGTTAGAGATACATGGCACGACCAAAAGAGAAGCTTTTGGGAGGACGTGGCATACATGAGCGCGATAAGTGCAACTACGCCTCTGTCTTAGCCTTTCCAAGGCTCGCCAATCGGCGAGTTTTCTTTATCATTATCACGCTATCTGCGATAATATCTTTACTATTGTTTATGCTCATATTATATGAAATAGAAGGAAGATGAAAGATGATTTCTGGAATTGGAATTGATATTGTAGAGCTTGATCGGATCAGAAAAATATATGAGAGGCAAGAGAAGTTCGCTGAACGCATTTTGACCTCTAAAGAAAGAGCAGAATTTAAAGCATTATCAAATGAACGAAAATCGGAATATTTAGCGGGAAGGTTCGCTGCCAAAGAAGCCTTCTCTAAAGCAATGGGAACAGGAATTGGCGAAGCCTTATCTTTCTTAGATATTGAAATTGAAAAGGATGAAAGAGGAAAGCCATATTTTTCTAAACCATTGACAAAAGGTGTTCATTTATCCATTTCTCACAGCAAAGAATATGCCGTAGCGCAAGTGGTTATTGAAAAGTAATGTCTAAAGTGTTTAACCGTTATAGCACCTTGCATTGGAATTAAAAAAGCTTGTCATTCTTCCTAGCATATTCCTTATGGTTGTCTCATATATTCATAGTGCAATAGGAGAGACAAGGAATTGGTGATGTGAATTTAAATGGCCAATCCTCTATCTCCTCCACGATTAGCGCAATTCAAAGTCAGCTTTCAACATGAATAATCTATCTGAAAGAAAGACTTCAGTCATTCTCTGTTATATAGGTGATTGGGTAAAAGTTCGGATATACGACTCCATGTTGAATAGACTTTCGTGCTGTGGATGGACAAATACACGCAAATAGAGGCAAAAGGGGTTGAAGGAATGAGAAGAAAATGGTTCATGCTGCTAGTCGGGCTTTTGGCAGTGATTGCATTGTCTGCTTGTGGATCGAAATCCAAAGATGATGTAATTAAGGATTTGAATGGAAAGATTGAGGAAATGAAGGGCTATAAAGCAACTGCGAAAATGACATTGGAGATGGGGGCTGAACCACAAATATATGAAATCGAAGTTTGGCATAAAGATCCATCTTACTACCGTGTCAATCTCAAAAATGCCCAGAAGGATCAAAGTCAAATGATTCTCCGCAATGATGAAGGAGTATTTGTTCTTACACCAGCGCTTAATAAAAGCTTTCGATTCCAAAGCGATTGGCCTCAAAACAGCAGTCAGGCTTATTTATACGAATCTTTAGTAAAGGATATTGTCGAGGATAAAGTAGCTAAATTCTCGGAAACGAAGAATCATTACGTTTTTGAAACAAAAACAAGATATCAAAATAATCAAATGCTGCCAACACAAGAAATTACTTTGAAGAAGTCTGACCTATCACCAGTGAGTGTAAAGGTTATGGATACGGATAAAAATGCTCTTGTGAAAGTAGAATTTTCTGAAGTGAAATTTAATGCCTCTTTTGATAAAAAAGATTTTGATATGCAAAAAAATATGACCGGAGCCCAGCTTCATGTTCCTGTTTTAGCGGAAGTAGATAATGAAGAGTTCTCTGTGAAGTATCCTTCTGAATTCCCGGGTGCAAATTTAGTCGATGAAAAAGAACTGAAGACAGATAACGGAAAACGAGTCATCTTAACATATGATGGAGAGAAGTCCTTCACTCTCATTCAGGAAAAGTCGGTTGTGATGCCGGTATCCACTTTTACTACTGTCAAAGGGGAGCCAGTCGATTTAGGCTTTACAATTGGTGCTCTTTCAAATAATACGATTAAGTGGACATATCAGGGAGTCGATTATGTTATTGCATCTACAGACTTAACGAAAAAGGAACTGGTAGAGGTTGCACAATCTGTTCAAGAAAGCACAGTGAAATAATTCCTTAGAGGCTCTGAAAAGGGCCTTTTTTGATGCCTGTTTTATCCCCCTAAAATTAGGAAAAATAATTTGACAACCTGTCGACAGAGTTCGATAATCTTAATTATATAAATTGAAGAAGGTGTCAAAAGGATGGGGACTATTGTGGATTTTCAAACGGCATTTTTTAGGGATACTTGGGCGGAAATAAATTTGGATCATATTTCATATAATATTGAAAAAATGAGAGAGAATTTGCGTGCTGATGTTAAGGTTTTTGCTGTTGTAAAAGCGAATGCTTACGGGCATGGAGATTTTGAAATTGCTAGTACGGCGCTTGCGGCAGGTGCTTCCTATTTAGCTGTGGCCATTTTGGACGAGGCTCTTTCTTTAAGGAAAAAAGGAATAACAGCACCTATTCTAGTTCTTGGAGCCTGTAGACCGGAGCATGCTGGAATTGCAGCGGAAAATAACATTACGTTAACCGTTTTTGATCATGAGTGGCTAAAGAATGCAAGACATTACGTTGGAGCAGACCATCAACTAGTGATACATGTAAAATTGGATACTGGGATGGGAAGATTAGGCATTCGTAGGCGAGATGAGCTTGAAGAGCTTGAGGCAGCCATCAATTCTGATCCCTTTATTAAAATGGAGGGTGTATACACACATTTTGCAACAGCAGACGAACTCGATACCCAATATTTCAAGAAACAATTGAATCAGTTTCAAGAAATGATTTCTTGGTTTAAGATAACACCTGACATTATTCATACAAGCAACAGTGCTGCTGCATTGAGATTTCCTGAAGCTCATTTAACTGCAGTAAGATTGGGGATATCCATGTATGGCTTAACTCCATCGCTAGAAATAGAGCCTCTTCTTCCTTTTTCATTAAAAACGGCTTTTACGCTGCATACGAAACTCGTTAATGTCAAAAAGGTGCAAAAAGGGGATAAAATTAGCTACGGATCAACGTATGAAGCATCAGAAGACGAATGGATTGGTACGCTGCCAATTGGGTATGCAGATGGATGGCTGCGAAAGCTTCAGGGACAAGAGGTTCTTATAAACGGAAAAAGAGCACCTATTGTAGGAAGAATTTGCATGGACCAATGTATGGTAAAACTTCCATCGCCATTACCAGTAGGGACAGATGTTACTTTAATTGGACAGCAGGGCGAAGAACAAATTACTGTCGATGAAATTGCAAAAAGGCTTCAAACCATTAATTATGAAATTACATGTATAATGGGTAGTAGAATACCAAGGGTCTATAAGAAAAATGGCGAAGTGACTAAGATTATTAACAACCTGCTATAATCAGGATATTATTCATAAAATATTAAAAATGAACAAAGAAAAGCTGATTCATAATAATATTATTTCATCTTATGCATAAAAGGATATTTTTTTGGCGGATAATATTGAAGAATTGATAAATCCCCTTTGCATTGTATCGGTTTGATGATAATATTAAAAATGGTAGATATAAATGGTGTGTAGTGATGGTGGAGGTGTTTGTTTGTGTCTGAGTCCAGCGCAACAACAGAGATAATGGTTAAATTACCGCAACATCTTTTAACCGAGTTAGATGGCTTTGTTAAGCAGGAAAACGTAAATCGGAGTGAATTCATTTATCAAGCAACCAAAATGTATTTGCGCGAACGAAAAAAAAGACAAATTCGTGAATCCATGAGACGCGGCTATATGGAAATGGCGAAAATAAACTTGACGATTGCATCTGAAGCATTTCTAGCAGAATTCGAGGCGGAACACACAGTTGAACGTCTAGTAAGCGGAGGGTAATCCTTTGATTGTCAAACGTGGTGACGTTTATTTTGCAGACCTATCCCCAGTTGTTGGTTCAGAACAAGGTGGCGTCCGTCCAGTGCTTGTCATCCAAAACGACATCGGGAATCGGTTTAGTCCCACAGTAATTGTTGCAGCAATCACTGCTCAAATTCAAAAAGCTAAGCTGCCTACTCATGTTGAAATTGATGCAAAGCGCTACGGCTTTGAAAGGGATTCAGTCATCTTGTTAGAGCAGATTCGAACAATCGATAAACAGCGCTTAACCGATAAGATAACTTCTCTCGATGACGAAATGATGGAAAAAGTGGATGAAGCCGTACAAATTAGCTTAGGTCTCATCGAATTTTAATATGTATACGCTCTTCAATGTGGAGCGGATTATTTGCATGCATTTTTTACGTTTTATTTTATTAAAAAATACAATCATCTACCCATGACAAGCACTCAGTGCTTGTCATTTTTTATTTTATAGGAAATTATATTTTTCGCTATCTGTTGATAACTTGAGATATAGTTTATCTACGTTCAGCTCCAGCGCCTACCTCCTCGAGGTCACAAGCCAATCCTCCCAGAAAGGTAAAGAACACCTTTCCGTGAGGCTCGTCTTGTGCTTGTCGGAGGTGAGCAAGGCGCTTGCGCATTTGTTCTTTGGAGCAAGCCAAATGCTGCTGTATGAAACTCTAGAAAGAATTTGGTAAAATATAATACAAGACTTAATGCTGGAGGTAGGGTTCTTGGAAACAACGATTGCAAAACAAAATCAATTTTTAGAAACGATTGCAAAAGAACAATCATTATCAGTAAAGCAGGTTAAACATACAATTGGTCTTCTTGAAGAGGGAAATACAGTTCCTTTTATTGCCCGTTATCGGAAGGAACAAACTGGCGCATTGGACGAGGTTCAAATCCGCAATATTATGGAGCGCTGGCAATACATACAAAATCTTGAGCAGCGTAAAGATGAAGTTCTTCGACTCATTGATGAACAAGGAAAACTAACAGATGATCTAAAGAACCAAATTCAAAGGGCTGAGAAGCTTCAGGAAATAGAGGATTTATATCGTCCATATAAACAGAAGCGCCGTACAAAAGCGACCGTTGCAAAGGAAAAAGGCTTAGAGCCATTTGCTGAGTGGATGATGACCTTTCCGTTGAAAGAATTACCTGAGGAAAAGGCGAAGGAATTCCTCTCAGAAGAAAAAGAAGTGAATACTATTGAGGACGCCATTTCTGGTGCAAAGGATATCATTGCGGAATGGGTTTCAGATGATGCGGATAGCAGGAAGTGGATTCGTCAAGAAACGGCGAAAACTGGAACAATCGAATCTGCTGTTAAGGACGAAACGAAGGATGAGAAAAAGGTTTTTGAAATGTACTACGAATATGAAGAACCCATTTCAAAAATCGTTCCACATCGTACACTGGCGCTAAATCGCGGTGAAAGTGAAGAAATTTTGCGCATTAGCATTAAGCCGAACATCGATTTCATTTTAAAATATCTTCATAAAAAATGGGTGAAGAATGAGAGTTCGAAAGTAGCAGCACTTGTACAAGAGGCTTATGAAGACGGCTACAAACGATTAATTCAGCCATCCATTGAAAGAGAAATTCGCAATGAATTAACCGAAAAAGCAGAAGAGCAAGCAATCAAGATCTTCTCTGAGAACTTGCGAAATTTATTATTGCAGCCACCATTAAAAGGGAAAGTAGTATTGGCTGTTGATCCTGCATATCGAACAGGCTGCAAGCTAGCAGTGGTTGATGAAACGGGAAAGGTTCTCAAAATAGGGGTTATTTATCCGCATCCCCCAGTTTCAAAGGCGAAAGAAGCGAAAGCGCAAATTATTGATATCATCCATGATTTTAAGGTGAAGATGATTGCCGTAGGAAATGGAACTGCATCCCGTGAGACAGAACAATTTATTGCAGATATTTTGAAAGAGTTAAAAGAGGAAGTATTCTATTTAATTGTAAATGAAGCAGGTGCCAGCGTATATTCTGCTTCGGATCTAGCTAGAGAGGAATTTCCTGATCTTCAAGTTGAGGAAAGAAGTGCGGTTTCAATTGGACGCCGCCTGCAGGACCCGTTAGCAGAGCTTGTAAAGATTGATCCGAAGTCTGTTGGAGTTGGACAATATCAGCATGATGTATCTCAAAAAAGATTAACCGAATCTTTAGCATTTGTAGTGGAGACAGCGGTTAACCAAGTTGGTGTGAATGTAAACACGGCCTCGCCATCGTTGCTGCAATATGTAGCAGGTCTCTCCAAAACAGTTGCGAACAATATTGTGAAGATGCGAGAGGAAGAAGGGAAATTCTCGAATCGCAAGCAGCTTAAAAAGATACCGCGCCTTGGAGCAAAAACATATGAGCAGGCAATTGGATTCTTAAGAATTGTAGATGGTTCTGAACCATTAGATCGTACAGGAATCCACCCTGAAAGCTATCCAGAAGTAATCAAGCTGTTAAATAATCTAGGCTTTAAAACAAGTGACTTAGGATCTGCCGCTTTGAAGGAATCACTTTCACAACTAAATGTGGCAGAAGTTGCCGAAGAATTAGGAATGGGCGAATTAACATTAAAGGATATCATTGATGCTTTAGTGAGACCTGCAAGGGATCCTCGTGATGATTTGCCACAGCCTCTTTTAAAGAAGGATGTCCTTCAGCTAGAAGACTTACATACTGGAATGGAACTTCAAGGAACCGTACGTAATGTTGTCGATTTCGGTGCCTTTGTCGATATTGGGGTTAAACAGGATGGGCTTGTTCATATCTCTAAACTAAGTCGCCAATTTGTGAAACACCCACTTAATATCGTCTCAGTAGGAGATGTCGTTACCGTTTGGGTTGATTCAGTTGATAAAACCAAAGGGCGCGTCTCTTTAACGATGTTAGCTCCTAGCAAGTAATTAAATATTTGTATGGAATCGAGCATGAAATGATTGGTTTTGTGCTCGATTTTTCTATTTATAGCTTGAGGATACAATGAGTCCTCAAGCTTTTTTTTGAGAATCTGGTGAATCATTTATTAAATATACTGCTTTAGGAACAGTGTTTTTTCCTGTAAAAAAACCAGCATTGGTTTAATAATTTTATTTGTGATCGATCCTTTTCAAAAAAAGCACGCTGCATTTGATTTTGAAACCATACAGGCATCTAAATACCTCCCTGATATACATCCTATTGTACTTTTTAAAAAATAAGAAAGTATAACTTTTCTCGAGTTTGAGAATTGTCTAGCTCCAGCGCCTACCCCCTCGAGGTCATAAGACAGTCCGCCAAGAAAGTTAAAGAACAACTTTCCCGTCGGCCTGTCTTATGCTTGTCGGGGGTGAGCAAGGCGCTTGCGCTTTTCTATATGAATGGGTATATATAATGTATGTTATAATAGGTTGTCATGTTCACACTAAATTAAAGGGAGAATAATGGGATGGATGACTTAGAATTACAAAAGCTTGTTGAGGAAATTTCTCATAATAGTTTTAGGAAACCATTTCGGCATAAGGCTTTCTTTAATTCAAGACTGCGCTCTACAGGAGGGCGTTACATGCTGAACACTCATGATATAGAGATAAATAGAAAATACCTTGATCAACTTGGACATGATGAATTATGCGGTATTATCAAACATGAACTTTGCCATTACCATCTTCATATAGAAGGAAAAGGATATAAGCATAGAGATAAAGATTTTAAACATTTAATGATGCAAGTTGGTGCTCCAAGATTTTGCTCACCGCTTCCTGAGCGAATGAAAAGAAAGGTAAGTAAGAGGATAATCATTTATATTTGCAATGATTGTGAACAAATTTATGAGAGAAAAAGAAAGATCAATACTCAAAAGTATGTTTGCGGAACATGCAAGGGAAAATTAAGGATAAAAGAAGAATTAATATGTAATTAATTTTTTTAAAAAATATTATTGACTTTTCATTGCTAGGTTTTTATAATTGTAAGAGTCGATAAGATGACAGACGAAATTAACGCTTTATAAAATGAGTCTTGATTGCTTGATTTAATCGACTTTTCGAGTGAATAATACTAATTATTCCGCAGTAGCTCAGTGGTAGAGCATTCGGCTGTTAACCGAACGGTCGTAGGTTCGAATCCTACCTGCGGAGCCATTATGGGGAAGTACTCAAGAGGCTGAAGAGGCGCCCCTGCTAAGGGTGTAGGTCGCGTAAGCGGCGCGAGGGTTCAAATCCCTCCTTCTCCGCCAGAACTAATTCAAACGATGGCCCGTTGGTCAAGCGGTTAAGACACCGCCCTTTCACGGCGGTAACACGGGTTCGAATCCCGTACGGGTCACTTTCAAACAAATTAACTTAATGGTCCGGTAGTTCAGTTGGTTAGAATGCCTGCCTGTCACGCAGGAGGTCGCGGGTTCGAGTCCCGTCCGGACCGCCATTTCTTTGGGAAGTACTTGAAAGATTAATCAAGTAACTAATTCGAAGAAGTATTTCATAAAGATTTCATTAGTGGGCTATAGCCAAGCGGTAAGGCATCGCACTTTGACTGCGACATGCGTTGGTTCGAATCCAGCTAGCCCAGCCAATTTGTATGAGCCATTAGCTCAGTCGGTAGAGCATCTGACTTTTAATCAGAGGGTCGAAGGTTCGAGTCCTTCATGGCTCACCATCTTTTCTCAGACAATAAGTCGGATTGGATTTATCTTTTAAGAATTTCTTTTAGTTTTATATTTTTGCGGGTGTGGCGGAATTGGCAGACGCACCAGACTTAGGATCTGGCGCCGCAAGGCGTGGGGGTTCGACTCCCTTCACCCGCACCATTAGTTACCAGTTGAATTGTTTGCCGATTTCTGTTATTATTGTTTTTATCACTTTATTAAGCGGTCGTGGCGGAATGGCAGACGCGCTAGGTTGAGGGCCTAGTGGGGGCAACCCCGTGGAGGTTCAAATCCTCTCGGCCGCACCAAAAAAACTTGTTGACATCAAAAGTGAAATGATATATAATATGTAAGTCGCTTTAATAAATGCGCCCGTAGCTCAATTGGATAGAGCGTCTGACTACGGATCAGAAGGTTATGGGTTCGACTCCTTTCGGGCGCGCCATTTACGGGAAGTAGCTCAGCTTGGTAGAGCACTTGGTTTGGGACCAAGGGGTCGCAGGTTCGAATCCTGTCTTCCCGACCAGTAGAAAAATACATTAATAATAAGCGGGTGTAGTTTAGTGGTAAAACCTCAGCCTTCCAAGCTGATGATGAGGGTTCGATTCCCTTCACCCGCTCCAATCGAAAAATCGCTCCTGCGCCGCAGTAGATCGAGGAAGTAAATCCTCAGCTCGTCGCAAGGCAGCATGATGAATTCGCACTGATGTAACTCACGATGTGATTGAAGTCAGTAGCCTTGTTCTTTGAAAACTGAACGAACAAATACGTCAACGTTAATTCAAAGTCTTTTTATAAGACATTTTTAAGAGCTAATCTTACTCTTTATTGGAGAGTTTGATCCTGGCTCAGGACGAACGCTGGCGGCGTGCCTAATACATGCAAGTCGAGCGGACTTGTGAGAGCTTGCTCTCGCAAGTTAGCGGCGGACGGGTGAGTAACACGTGGGCAACCTGCCTGTAAGACTGGGATAACTTCGGGAAACCGGAGCTAATACCGGATAATTCTTTTCTACACATGTAGAAAAGCTGAAAGATGGCCTAGGCTATCACTTACAGATGGGCCCGCGGCGCATTAGCTAGTTGGTGAGGTAACGGCTCACCAAGGCAACGATGCGTAGCCGACCTGAGAGGGTGATCGGCCACACTGGGACTGAGACACGGCCCAGACTCCTACGGGAGGCAGCAGTAGGGAATCTTCCGCAATGGACGAAAGTCTGACGGAGCAACGCCGCGTGAGTGATGAAGGTTTTCGGATCGTAAAACTCTGTTGTTAGGGAAGAACAAGTACCGTTCGAATAGGGCGGTACCTTGACGGTACCTAACCAGAAAGCCACGGCTAACTACGTGCCAGCAGCCGCGGTAATACGTAGGTGGCAAGCGTTGTCCGGAATTATTGGGCGTAAAGCGCGCGCAGGTGGTTCCTTAAGTCTGATGTGAAAGCCCACGGCTCAACCGTGGAGGGTCATTGGAAACTGGGGAACTTGAGTGCAGAAGAGGAAAGTGGAATTCCACGTGTAGCGGTGAAATGCGTAGAGATGTGGAGGAACACCAGTGGCGAAGGCGACTTTCTGGTCTGTAACTGACACTGAGGCGCGAAAGCGTGGGGAGCGAACAGGATTAGATACCCTGGTAGTCCACGCCGTAAACGATGAGTGCTAAGTGTTAGGGGGTTTCCGCCCCTTAGTGCTGCAGCTAACGCATTAAGCACTCCGCCTGGGGAGTACGGCCGCAAGGCTGAAACTCAAAGGAATTGACGGGGGCCCGCACAAGCGGTGGAGCATGTGGTTTAATTCGAAGCAACGCGAAGAACCTTACCAGGTCTTGACATCCTCTGCCAACCCTAGAGATAGGGCGTTCCCCTTCGGGGGACAGAGTGACAGGTGGTGCATGGTTGTCGTCAGCTCGTGTCGTGAGATGTTGGGTTAAGTCCCGCAACGAGCGCAACCCTTGATCTTAGTTGCCAGCATTCAGTTGGGCACTCTAAGGTGACTGCCGGTGACAAACCGGAGGAAGGTGGGGATGACGTCAAATCATCATGCCCCTTATGACCTGGGCTACACACGTGCTACAATGGATGGTACAAAGGGCTGCGAGACCGCGAGGTTAAGCGAATCCCATAAAACCATTCTCAGTTCGGATTGCAGGCTGCAACTCGCCTGCATGAAGCCGGAATCGCTAGTAATCGCGGATCAGCATGCCGCGGTGAATACGTTCCCGGGCCTTGTACACACCGCCCGTCACACCACGAGAGTTTGTAACACCCGAAGTCGGTGGGGTAACCGTAAGGAGCCAGCCGCCTAAGGTGGGACAGATGATTGGGGTGAAGTCGTAACAAGGTAGCCGTATCGGAAGGTGCGGCTGGATCACCTCCTTTCTAAGGATATATAGAAGTATTTCATACTTCTTAAATAAGACGTTTCTTGTTCGTTCAGTTTTGAGAGAATAATCTCTCAAAACTTTTGTTCTTTGAAAACTAGATAATGAAATGAAGAAGAATAACCGAGTAATCGCCATTTTAGTTTTCTCTCTTATTTATTCATTGAGTAAGAGTACAAACCATGAGGACAACGTTAATCGTTGGCCGAAGTAGGTTAAGTTAGAAAGGGCGCACGGTGAATGCCTAGGCACTAGGAGCCGATGAAGGACGGGACTAACACCGATATGCTTCGGGGAGCTGTAAGTAAGCTTTGATCCGGAGATTTCCGAATGGGGGAACCCCCTATCCGTAATGGGATAGGATCTTTACCTGAATACATAGGGTATTGAAGGCAGACCCGGGGAACTGAAACATCTAAGTACCCGGAGGAAGAGAAAGCAAACGCGATTCCCTGAGTAGCGGCGAGCGAAACGGGATTAGCCCAAACCAAGAGGCTTGCCTCTTGGGGTTGTAGGACACTCTACACGGAGTTACAAAGGAACGAGGTAAATGAACAGGTCTGGAAAGGCCGGCCATAGAAGGTAAAAGCCCTGTAGTTGAAACTTCGTTCCCTCCAGAGTGGATCCTGAGTACGGCGGGACACGTGAAATCCCGTCGGAAGCAGGGAGGACCATCTCCCAAGGCTAAATACTCCCTAGTGACCGATAGTGAACCAGTACCGTGAGGGAAAGGTGAAAAGCACCCCGGAAGGGGAGTGAAAGAGATCCTGAAACCGTGTGCCTACAAGTAGTCAGAGCCCATTAACGGGTGATGGCGTGCCTTTTGTAGAATGAACCGGCGAGTTACGATTACATGCGAGGTTAAGTTGAAGAGACGGAGCCGCAGCGAAAGCGAGTCTGAATAGGGCGAATGAGTATGTGGTCGTAGACCCGAAACCAGGTGACCTACCCATGTCCAGGTTGAAGTCCAGGTAACACTGGATGGAGGACCGAACCCACGCACGTTGAAAAGTGCGGGGATGAGGTGTGGGTAGCGGAGAAATTCCAATCGAACTTGGAGATAGCTGGTTCTCTCCGAAATAGCTTTAGGGCTAGCCTCATGTAGTAAGAGTCTTGGAGGTAGAGCACTGTTTGGACTAGGGGCCCTCATCGGGTTACCGAATTCAGACAAACTCCGAATGCCAAAGACTTATCCATGGGAGTCAGACTGCGAGTGATAAGATCCGTAGTCAAGAGGGAAACAGCCCAGACCACCAGCTAAGGTCCCAAAGTATACGTTAAGTGGAAAAGGATGTGGAGTTGCTTAGACAACCAGGATGTTGGCTTAGAAGCAGCCACCATTTAAAGAGTGCGTAATAGCTCACTGGTCGAGTGACTCTGCGCCGAAAATGTACCGGGGCTAAACGTATCACCGAAGCTGTGGATTGACATCTACGATGTCAGTGGTAGGAGAGCGTTCTAAGGGCGTTGAAGCTAGACCGTAAGGACTGGTGGAGCGCTTAGAAGTGAGAATGCCGGTATGAGTAGCGAAAGATGGGTGAGAATCCCATCCACCGAATGCCTAAGGTTTCCTGAGGAAGGCTCGTCCGCTCAGGGTTAGTCGGGACCTAAGCCGAGGCTGAAAAGCGTAGGCGATGGACAACAGGTTGATATTCCTGTACCACCTCTTTACCGTTTGAGCAATGGGGGGACGCAGGAGGATAGGGTAAGCGCGCTGCTGGAATAGCGCGTCCAAGCAGTTAGGCTGCAAGCGAGGCAAATCCCGCTTGCATAAAGGCTGAGCTGTGACGGCGAGGGAAATAAAGTACCGAAGTTCCTGAATCCACACTGCCAAGAAAAGCCTCTAGCGAGGGAAAAGGTGCCCGTACCGCAAACCGACACAGGTAGGCGAGGAGAGAATCCTAAGGTGAGCGAGAGAACTCTCGTTAAGGAACTCGGCAAAATCACCCCGTAACTTCGGGAGAAGGGGTGCTCATTTGGGTGAATAGCCCGGATGAGCCGCAGTGAATAGGCCCAGGCGACTGTTTAGCAAAAACACAGGTCTCTGCGAAGCCGTAAGGCGAAGTATAGGGGCTGACGCCTGCCCGGTGCTGGAAGGTTAAGAGGAGGGGTTAGCGCAAGCGAAGCTCTGAATTGAAGCCCCAGTAAACGGCGGCCGTAACTATAACGGTCCTAAGGTAGCGAAATTCCTTGTCGGGTAAGTTCCGACCCGCACGAAAGGCGTAACGATCTGGGCACTGTCTCAACGAGAGACTCGGTGAAATTATAGTACCTGTGAAGATGCAGGTTACCCGCGACAGGACGGAAAGACCCCGTGGAGCTTTACTGTAGCCTGATATTGAATTTCGGTACAGCTTGTACAGGATAGGTAGGAGCCTTGGAAGCCGGAGCGCTAGCTTCGGTGGAGGCATCGGTGGGATACTACCCTGGCTGTATTGAAATTCTAACCCGCACCCCTGATCGGGGTGGGAGACAGTGTCAGGTGGGCAGTTTGACTGGGGCGGTCGCCTCCTAAAAAGTAACGGAGGCGCCCAAAGGTTCCCTCAGAATGGTTGGAAATCATTCGAAGAGTGTAAAGGCATAAGGGAGCTTGACTGCGAGACCTACAAGTCGAGCAGGGACGAAAGTCGGGCTTAGTGATCCGGTGGTTCCGCATGGAAGGGCCATCGCTCAACGGATAAAAGCTACCCCGGGGATAACAGGCTTATCTCCCCCAAGAGTCCACATCGACGGGGAGGTTTGGCACCTCGATGTCGGCTCATCGCATCCTGGGGCTGTAGTCGGTCCCAAGGGTTGGGCTGTTCGCCCATTAAAGCGGTACGCGAGCTGGGTTCAGAACGTCGTGAGACAGTTCGGTCCCTATCCGTCGTGGGCGCAGGAAATTTGAGAGGAGCTGTCCTTAGTACGAGAGGACCGGGATGGACGCACCGCTGGTGTACCAGTTGTTCTGCCAAGAGCATCGCTGGGTAGCTATGTGCGGAAGGGATAAGTGCTGAAAGCATCTAAGCATGAAGCCCCCCTCGAGATGAGATTTCCCATAGCGTCAAGCTAGTAAGACCCCTGAAAGATGATCAGGTTGATAGGTTTGAGGTGGAAGCGTGGTGACACGTGGAGCTGACAAATACTAATCGGTCGAGGACTTAACCAAATTGATTACTCGATTTCTTCTTCAACATTATCTAGTTTTGAGGGAACAAAACCTCAATTTTATACAGTCTAGTGGCGATAGCGAGAAGGTCACACCCGTTCCCATCCCGAACACGGAAGTTAAGCTTCTCAGCGCCAATGGTAGTTAGGGGCTGTCCCCTTGTGAGAGTAGGACGTCGCTAGGCTTGTAATAATATTATTGTCGCGGGGTGGAGCAACGAAGCGTTACTTCACTGAATAATCTGCGAGTTGTACCGATCGAGCTGCTGCTTGAATCAGCTTTCTGAGATCGGGACAGTCCTACTACTATTTAGTAGCATGGGAAAAATGCAATAAATACTATTGTCGCGGGGTGGAGCAGTCCGGTAGCTCGTCGGGCTCATAACCCGAAGGTCGCAGGTTCAAATCCTGTCCCCGCAATATGGTCCGGTAGTTCAGTTGGTTAGAATGCCTGCCTGTCACGCAGGAGGTCGCGGGTTCGAGTCCCGTCCGGACCGCCATATACATATTACAGAAATACAACGAAACTAAGTTTCGTTTTTTTTATGTTTAATGTTTGCACTTTAATAAGAAGTCCGACCTAAAGTTGGAAGGTTTCCATATTAATGTTCAGCATTTTTTGCTTGGTATCATAAAATCATGTAAACTATACAAAGAAGATATTCCTTAGGATTTATCCTAAGGTTTTTTTGGCTATAAGGAAAGTTTAAGTTTATCACAGATTAACGGGCAGTAAGACCCCCACTACAAGGTTGCGAGAGAATCAAAGAAACCTAAGTGGGGGATCGACTGCCCGTAAAGGCCCATAAAATGAACACAGACTAAAAGCGCCACATCGTGTGGCAACGTCTGCGTGACCCACTTCCTGTGGGCCGCAACTAACCATCAGTGGGGGATGAAAGAAAACCCCTACTGATGGAAGTTTCACTTTATTAACATGCTAAAGTAAAATTGAAATTTTGTTTATGTCTCTGCTAAAAATGTTACATAAGAAAGACTAGGGCATCCGCCGGAAGGAATTGGCGAATACCAAGTCTTTCTAATTCATTCAGATGGAATTGAAAGTAAATGAATAGCGGTGTGAGAAACAAAGATAATTTCATGCTGATAATATGATTAAAAGATAAATTAACTTCATTGTTATTGCTATAAGGAAAGTCTGCGGGTAGAAGAATGTAACATTATCAGCTAGTGTATATATCATTTTAAGACAAAATAAAGGTGATACAGTTAAAATGAAACCATTTGAATTTATTTCGAGTAAACCTGAAGAAACCATTGAATTTTCTAAAAGTCTTGCGAAGCTACTAAAGGCTGGGGATGTTATTGCTCTTGAAGGCGACCTTGGTGCGGGGAAGACAACTTTTACGAAAGGTTTGGCCCTTGGATTAGAAATTAAAAAAAATGTAAACAGTCCCACCTTTACAATTATAAAAGAATATCAAGGCAGATTGCCTCTATATCATATGGATGTGTATCGAGTAGAGGATTCATTTGAGGATCTTGGGTTTGATGAATATTTTGATGGTAATGGCGTAACCGTTGTGGAGTGGGCGCATTTAATTGCTGAGCAGCTTCCTGAGGAGCTATTAACGATTTATTTATATCTTGGTGAAAATGGTTCAAGAAGGCTTGTTCTAGAACCAAAAGGACAAAGATATGAGGAGCTATGTAAGGAGATATTATTATGAAGGTTCTTTCAATCGATACATCCAATTACACATTAGGTGTTGCACTATTAGATGGAGATCAAGTAAAAGGGGAATATATTACAAATTTAAAAAAGAATCATTCCGTAAGGGTCATGCCAGCTATAGAATCTTTAATGAATGATTGTGATATGAAGCCTGCTGATCTTGAAAAAATTGTTGTGGCAAAAGGGCCAGGTTCTTATACGGGTGTGAGAATTGGGGTTACAATAGCAAAAACATTAGCTTGGACATTAAACATTCCTTTAGTTGGTGTATCAAGTCTTGAGGGGTCTGCAGCATCAGCTGGCAGATATTTTGATGGATGCATTTCTCCACTATTTGATGCGCGCAGAGGACAAATTTATACTGGCCTATATCAGTTCCAGCAAGGACAATTATATTCAATTCAGAAGGACCAACTTTTATTATCAATGGATTGGGCAGCTATTCTAAAAGAACGTGATGAAAAAATACTTTTCATCGGCAATGATTTACCAATTCATCAACCTATTATTGAAGAGATTCTTGGAGACCAAGCAGTATTTGCTGAAATCACTGAGCAAAATCCTCGCCCATCAGAACTAGCATTATTAGGACGGGATAGAGATGGAGAGGATATTCATTCTTTTGTTCCAAATTATATTCGTTTAGCTGAGGCAGAATCAAATTGGATCAAAGCAAATAAAGAAAAAAAGATTTAAGGATAAGGAAGTAACAATATGAATAAATCTTTAACTTTTCGATTATTGAATGAAAATGATGTTGATGAGATCCATGAAATTGAGCTTGCATCTTTTTCTATGCCGTGGACGAAAGAGGCATTTTATAATGAATTTACACAAAATAAATTTGCTGTTTATGTAGGCTTAGAAGATGACGGGAAAATCATTGGCTATTGTGGTGTATGGATTGTCCTTGATGAGGCTCATATTACAAATGTTGCGATTCTGCCTCAATACCGCGGGATGAAACTGGGTGAAGCCTTAATGAGAAATGTAATGGAGGTAGCCGCCAATAACGGAGCTAAGACGATGACTCTTGAGGTCCGTGTTACCAATCATGTCGCGCAATCTCTTTATCGCAAGCTAGGATTTCAAGATGGTGCAATCAGAAAGAATTATTATACAGATAATCAAGAGGATGCTTTAGTAATGTGGGTGAATTTATAATGGGAAAAGATCAATGGATAATGGGAATAGAAACAAGCTGTGATGAAACATCAGTAGCAATTGTTAAAAACGGACGGGAAATTGCTTCAAATGTAGTAGCTTCACAAATAGAAAGTCACAAACGATTTGGAGGCGTTGTTCCCGAAATTGCTTCACGTCATCATGTGGAACAAATAACGATTGTGCTTGAAGAAGCATTAAATCAGGCTAATATTAGCTTTGCTGATTTAGATGCGATCACAGTAACAGAAGGTCCTGGATTAGTGGGAGCACTTCTTATCGGTGTTAACGCAGCCAAAGCGGTCGCTTTTGCACATGGAATTCCATTAATCGGGGTACATCATATTGCAGGCCATATTTATGCGAATCGTCTCGTTGCTGAGATGGAATTTCCATTGCTTTCACTTGTTGTTTCAGGAGGACATACAGAGCTTGTCTTTATGAAGGAGCATGGACATTTTGAAGTAATTGGTGAAACTAGAGATGATGCTGCAGGCGAGGCGTATGATAAAGTTGCAAGAACTTTAAGCCTGCCTTATCCTGGAGGACCTCATATTGATCGTCTTGCTCAAGAAGGAGAGCCTATCATCCCTCTACCAAGAGCATGGCTAGAGGAAGGATCCTATGATTTTAGTTTTAGTGGATTAAAATCAGCAGTTATCAACACAGTCCACAATGCGGAACAGCGTGGGGAAAAGATATCCCCAGAAGATTTGGCAGCAAGCTTTCAACAAAGCGTCATTGATGTGCTCGTAACAAAAACGGTTAATGCAGTTCAGGAATATAAAGTAAAACAAGTATTGTTAGCTGGCGGTGTGGCTGCAAATAAAGGTTTACGTGCCGCTTTGCAGGAAGTTTTTGAAAATTCAACAGATATTCAGCTCATTATTCCGCCTCTATCCTTATGTACGGACAATGCAGCTATGATTGCTGCAGCAGGGAGTATCTTATTCGAAAAAGGGATTCGGTCAACGATGGCACTGAATGCCAATCCAGGCCTCGATATTTCTATCCACAACTAAAACATTGATAGGTAATAGTCCTCATTAAATGGGGACTATTTTCATGTGGATAAAAATAGGAATACACGTATTTAATTGTGTATAATGTGGATAAAAACACAATAAATTGTGGATAATGTGGAGAAGTCTGTGGAATCCCTCTATTTCAGTCCATTATATGTGAATATTTTTGTGGATAAGAAAAAGACCAAGAGGGAGAATCTCCTGGTCGATTTTCTAAAAATCTTTCATTAATCAGCAAGTACTGTCCACTCTTCAACTAATGCTTCTAATTTAGCCTTCGTTTCGTTATTCTCTTTTGTAATCTCCATGACTCTTTCATGGTCTTGATACACATCGGGTTCGCAGAGGAGTTGCTCAAATTCAGCAATTTTCATTTCTAACGCTTCAATTTGTTTCTCGACTTCTTCTAGTCTTCTTTGTCTCTGTCTTTCAATTTTTTTAGCTTCCTTATCCATTTGATAAGAGCTTTTTTCTTGATTTACTTGCTGTGGAGAAGAAGGAATTTTAGATGAAGCCAGTGTTTTTAACTCTTCTTGTTCTTGCTTTTTTTCAACATAATAATCGTAATCACCTAGATATTCAGTCGCTCCCTTTTCACTAAGCTCAAGAACTTTGGTTGTAATTCGATTAATAAAGTAACGGTCGTGGGATACAAATAGAATGGTACCAGGGTAATCAATTAATGCATTCTCTAGAATTTCTTTACTATCTAAATCAAGATGGTTTGTAGGCTCGTCCAGGATTAAGAAATTAGCCTTTTGCATCATTAACTTAGCTAAGGCTAGACGCGCCTTCTCACCTCCGCTTAATGTTGAGACTGTTTTTAAGACGTCATCTCCAGAGAAAAGAAAGTTACCTAACACGGTCCGAATTTCTTTTTCTGGTTTTAGTGGATAATCGTCCCAAAGCTCGTTAAGCACACGCTTATTCGATGTAAGCTCAGCCTGTTCTTGATCGTAATAGCCAATAGCTACATTTGAACCGAAGTTCAGATCACCTTCAAGAAGGGGCAGCTTGTTGATAATAGTTTTTAAAAGTGTGGATTTGCCAATTCCGTTTGGACCAACAAGGGCAAAGCTTTCACCCCGAGTGATACGGAAAGAAATATCCTTTGAAATCATCTCTCCACTATAACCGACAGCAACAGAATGAGCCTTCAATACTTCATTCCCTGATTGTTTATCAATTTGGAATCCAAATGAAGCTGATTTTTCATCACCAAGTGGACGATCCATTAGGTCCATTCTTTCTAGCTGTTTTCTTCTGCTTTGCGCTCTTTTTGTCGTGGAGGCTCTCGCTAGATTACGCTGAATAAAATCCTGCAGCTTAGCTACTTCTTCCTGCTGTTTCTCATAGAGCTTCATTTCGCGTTCATAGTTTGCGGCCATTTGGTCAAGATAGGAGCTGTAGTTCCCTAAATATTTTCGAATTTGATTTCTTGATAATTCATACACCTGTGTAACGACTTTATCTAAAAAGTATCGATCATGGGAGACGATTAGAATGGCTCCATCGTATCCTTGTAAATATTGCTCTAGCCAGGATAATGTATCAATATCTAAATGGTTCGTAGGCTCGTCCAATATTAATATATCGGGTTTCTTTAATAACAGTTTTCCTAAAGCAAGCCTTGTTTTCTGTCCGCCGCTTAATGTAGATATTTTTGTATCATAACTAAAGGATTGGAAATTCAATCCGTGAAGGACAGAGCGGATGTCTGATTCGTATTGATAGCCTCCTAATTCTTTAAATTGAACCTGCCGTTCGTCATACTCTTTTAAAATTCGATCATAATCTTCCTGATTTGCCATTGCTTCAGGCTCAGACATTCTCTCTTCAAGCCTGCGTAAATTCTTCTCGAGCTTTTGCAAATGATCGAATACAGTTAGCATTTCGTCCCAAATCGAACGCTCGGATTCAAGGCCTGTATTTTGTGCTAGATAGCCAATTTCTACTTCCTTTGGCTTGATAATATCTCCAGAATCATGGGACATTTGACCAGCAATAATTTTTAAAAGTGTGGATTTACCGGCTCCATTGCGTCCAACAAGGGCAATTCTGTCGCGAGTTTGTACTTCAAGCTTTATATTCGATAAAATAACTTCGGCACCGAAGTTTTTTATTAATTGATTGACTTGTAATAAAATCATTTTTTTTCACCTCTATGTTATAGAGATAGTGTAACCCATTCATATATGATGGGCAATAAAGGAGTGTTTGTGTGAGAAGCACTCTCTTAAAATTTTTTATTTACTGTGTGGTTATCGCAGATTAACGGGCAGTAAGACCCCCATTTCAAGGATTCGCGTATGCAAAGAAGAGTAAGTGGGGGATCAACTGCCCGTAAATGCCCGATTGGTTCAACTAACCATCAGTGGGGGATGAAGGCCGACTAAGAACGCCACGTCCTGTGGTAACGTCGGCACTAGCACGTCCTGTGCGTCGAAAAACCCCCACTGATGGAAGTTTCACTTTATTTAAACATATAATTTCTCTATAATAGTCGTGTTAGTAAGGATTTCCTAATCAAATCTTATTTGTGAAAAGCCTTACAATGTTTACACATTTGGATAAAAATAGTGTATGATTTGATTGTGAGGTGTTATTATGACTGAGTTTACACATTTTAATCAAGAAGGCAGAGCAAAAATGGTCGATGTTAGTGATAAGCCGGAAACGGTTCGTACGGCGATTGCTCACTCAAGTATTACAGTTAATAAAGAAATATATGAAAATATTGCTTCGAATAAAATGAAAAAAGGCGATGTACTTGCGGTTGCCCAGGTTGCGGGTGTAATGGCTTGCAAGAAAACGTGGGAAATCATCCCTATGTGCCATCCGATTCCACTAACTGGAGTGGATATTTCATTCTCATGGAAGATTGTACAAGATGAGTACATACTTTTTATTACTGCTACTGTCAAAACAAAGGGTAACACAGGTGTAGAGATGGAAGCGCTAACAGCTGCATCTGTATGTGCGCTTACCGTATATGATATGTGTAAAGCGGTTGATAAAGGGATGGTTATCGGTAAAACGTATTTAGTTGAAAAAACTGGTGGTAAGAATGGAGATTTTAAGCGAGAGATTGAATAGTTAGAATTTGGAGAGGAGATACATATATGGCAAGTGAATCAATGAAAATTCCACAAGCAACTGCAAAACGTCTCCCTTTATATTATCGTTTTCTTAAAAATTTGCATGCTTCTGGAAAGCAGAGGGTATCATCGGCAGAATTAAGTGATGCTGTAAAGGTTGATTCTGCAACGATAAGAAGGGACTTCTCTTATTTCGGAGCTTTAGGGAAAAAGGGGTATGGGTATAACGTCAATTACTTGCTCTCTTTTTTTCGGAAAACTTTGGATCAGGATGAACTGATAAAGGTAGCCCTTATAGGGGTTGGTAATTTAGGGACTGCGTTCTTGAATTATAATTTTCTTAAAAACAATAATACGAAAATTGAAGTTGCTTTTGATGTGGACGAGGGGAAGGTTGGAACCCATATTAGTGATGTCCCTATTTTTCATATGAATGATCTTGAAAAAGTCATCCAAGATCAACAGATTCAAGTAGTCATATTAACTGTTCCTGCTCCAGCAGCCCAATCAATTGCGGACAGAATTGCTCAAAGCCATGTGAAGGGCATTTTGAATTTTACACCAGCCCGGCTTTCGGTTCCACCTACAATTAGAATTCACCATATCGATTTAGCAGTCGAGCTTCAATCACTTATCTACTTTTTAAAGCATTATCCAGCAGAAAATGATTAATGCTTTCTAGAATCTAAGGCTGTAGCAATCATAATCCATATCCTAACCAAAAGAAATGAGCCTCCACGAAGGCTCATTTTTTTGGTTGACTATTTTTTATTTTAAAGTGAAACGCAACCAATCGTAAGCCTGTACCTAAGTCCATGGTTGCTATAATAATGAATAGATAGGTAAACATTCCCCAGGTTTGTTCATTTTGAGTATTCTGGATTGCCATTAGGGTAAAGAGGATTCCAAGAATGATATAGATAATGCCTGAAAACAATGGTGTCCTTTTCATAAAAATCCTCCAATAAAGCTTTGAATTTTTTCCATATCCTTAAGCCAGTTTTCAATATTGTCTTTGTTTAGCTGCAGGATGACGACGAATGTATTCATTGCCACATGGGCAAAAATCGGTACGATGATGCGCTTTGTTTTGACATAGAGAAAGGCAAATGTAAAACCCATTGCAGAATATAAAAGGATATGTTCGATTTCGGCATGGGCAAGCGCGAAAATAACAGAGCTAATTAAAGCTGCCAGAAAAAAGTTCATTCTCTTGTGGAGCGAACCGAAAAGGATTTTTCGAAAAACAATTTCCTCTAAGATGGGACCGATCACAGAGCTGACAATGATGATGATAGGTGAAGCTTGAATAAGCTGCATAATTTGCTGTGTGTTTTCAGAGCCCATTTCAATTCCAATTAAGCTCTCAATATTGGCTGCAATCGTTTGTGCGAAAAAAGCAAGGAAAACACCGCCAATGGCCCACGTAATAGAAGAAGCAGCAGAAGCTGAATTCCTCATTAAAGTGTGATCTTTCATTTCTTTTCGCAGCAATACTAAAGTGATGATTAATGTAATGGTAAAGCTGATCACAATCCATGAAGTTACCGAGATAATCTCCATTTCCTGCATACTTTTTCCTAAAAGGGTTCCGATATAAGCAACGAGCGGAACTCCAATGACGCCTGATAATTGCATGGTTATATAAACAATGAGAATGATCCAGTATTCTTTTTTCACCAATTTATCTCCTTATTAATAGTGTACACTAAACTACATTTTACTCATAAAAAGGTACATGTTTCAAATAGTACACTCAAAATGAATTTTTGAATCTAAACTTAACTATCGGTGAGGACATATAATTTTTTTTTGAAAAAATTGAGCTTCACTCTTGCAAATAGATAGGAGATTCTTTAATATATTAATTGTGTTAGCACTCAAGGTTAGAGAGTGCTAATAAAATAAATTACATATTTATTGAGGAGGTTGTTTCACTTGTTAAAGCCACTAGGTGATCGAATTATTATCGAGCTTGTTGAAACTGAAGAAAAAACTGCAAGCGGCATCGTTTTGCCGGACACTGCTAAAGAAAAGCCTCAAGAAGGCAATGTTGTTGCTGTAGGAACTGGCCGCGTTCTTGAGAACGGTGAGCGTGTAGCCCTTGAAGTTGCTGAAGGCGACCGTATTATCTTCTCAAAATATGCTGGTACTGAAGTGAAGTACGAAGGCAAAGAATATTTAATTTTACGCGAAAACGACATTCTTGCTGTTATCGGCTAATACCCGCACAGCTTATACATTTTAAGAAAAATTACTTTAAATATTTTGAGGAGGTTTTTATTCATGGCAAAAGAGATTAAGTTTAGTGAAGATGCTCGCCGCGCAATGCTCCGCGGTGTTGACGCTCTTGCAGATGCAGTAAAAGTAACTCTTGGACCAAAAGGACGCAACGTGGTTCTTGAGAAGAAATTTGGTTCTCCATTAATTACAAATGATGGTGTAACAATTGCGAAAGAAATCGAATTAGAAGATGCTTTCGAAAACATGGGTGCAAAGCTTGTTGCTGAAGTTGCTAGCAAAACAAATGATGTTGCTGGTGATGGTACAACAACTGCAACAGTTCTTGCTCAAGCTATGATCCGTGAAGGTCTTAAAAACGTAACAGCTGGCGCAAACCCAATGGGTATCCGTAAAGGTATCGAAAAAGCGGTTGCTACTGCTGTTGAAGAGTTAAAAACAATTTCTAAACCAATCGAAGGCAAAGAGTCAATCGCACAGGTTGCTTCTATTTCTTCTGATGATAAAGAAGTTGGCGAACTAATCGCTGAAGCTATGGAGCGCGTTGGTAACGACGGAGTTATCACAATCGAAGAGTCTAAAGGCTTCACTACTGAGCTTGATGTAGTAGAAGGTATGCAATTCGACCGTGGATATGCTTCTCCATACATGGTAACTGATTCTGATAAGATGGAAGCAGTTCTAGATAATCCATACATTTTAATTACAGATAAAAAGATCACAAGCATTCAAGAAATTCTTCCAGTTCTTGAGCAAGTGGTTCAGCAAGGCAAGTCATTATTACTTGTTGCTGAAGACGTTGAAGGTGAAGCACTTGCTACTTTAGTAGTGAATAAGCTTCGCGGAACATTCAATGCAGTTGCTGTTAAAGCTCCTGGCTTTGGTGACCGTCGTAAAGCAATGTTAGAAGATATCGCTATCCTAACTGGCGGTGAAGTAATCACAGAAGAATTAGGCCGTGACCTAAAATCTGCAACAATCGAATCTTTAGGCCGTGCTTCTAAAGTTGTTGTTACGAAAGAAAATACAACAATCGTTGAAGGTGCTGGAGACAGCGCGCAAATCGCTTCTCGTGTGAACCAAATCCGTGTTCAATTAGAAGAGTCTACTTCTGAATTTGATAAAGAAAAATTACAAGAGCGCTTAGCTAAATTAGCTGGCGGTGTAGCAGTTATTAAAGTAGGTGCTGCTACTGAAACAGAATTAAAAGAGCGCAAGCTTCGCATCGAGGACGCATTAAACGCTACTCGTGCAGCTGTTGAAGAAGGAATTGTATCTGGTGGTGGAGTTGCTCTACTTAACGTATACAATAAAGTTGCTGCTCTTGAAGCAGAAGGCGATATCGCAACTGGTATCAACATCGTATTACGTGCGATGGAAGAGCCTGTACGCACAATCTCTCAAAATGCTGGCCTAGAAGGCTCTGTTATCGTTGATCGCTTAAAGCGCGAAGAAATCGGAACAGGCTTCAACGCAGCTACTGGCGAGTGGGTAAACATGATCGATGCTGGTATCGTTGACCCTACGAAAGTAACTCGTTCTGCACTTCAAAACGCTGGTTCTGTTGCTGCTATGCTTCTAACAACTGAAGCTGTTATCGCTGACAAGCCAGAAGATAAGCCTGCAATGCCTGATATGGGTGCTATGGGCGGAATGGGCGGCATGATGTAATCTGCCTCTCAATCCCTTGATATGACTGGGTTTGTTGGTAAGATGAGAGTGGTTTGCTAACATTTTGCTAACATTGAGGTAAATTAACGGAGGCTTCTCATGAGTTCAGCGAACTTTTGAGAGGCTTCTTTTTTCATTTCTTGGGTGACGTGAAGGTACACGTTTTTCGTAATCTGATCATCGGTATGACCAAGCCTGTCCATAATTTGTTCGAGTGATACACCTGCCTCGGCTAGAAGCGATGTATGTGTATGGCGTAAAGAATGCGGTGTTAACTCAGGATTTTAGGTCAGCAATTTTAAGTAGCCTTACCATTCTGTTTTGTACAGTCTTGATGACAATGGGATTACCGTATTGTCGTTCCATTTTTGCAAAGATAAAGTCCTCATTATGGTAAGTATCCCCTAACCGCTTGACGACTTCATCTTGAACATTTTTATGTTCCCTCAAAGCGCCTATTACCTCTTCATCGACAATGATTTTTCGTCGTAATTTTCTAGTCTTTGGTGTAACAAGCTGATATTCCAAAGTATTATTCGTGGGATTGTAATAGGTTTTGGTGATGCTAATCGTCTAATTTTTGACCAACTAAGCACATACCTAGGGGTATATCAATATGAAAAAAACAGTATATAGTTTTTTTGCATGGAATAGAAATATTTTTAAAAAGCTAAACACCGTTACATCAATATGTCTGCCATTACCATCCAAGCCATGTGATGTGTGCAGTTAATAATATTTATGGCTTATTAATAAACCTGTAAACAAATGCTAACATTTCTCTTCCGATTAGAGGCTTCTCATTAATTGAGCAAATTTATGAGAAGCCTCTTTTTTCATTTCTTTCGTAACATGAAGATAAACGTTCTTAGTAGTTTCATCATCACAGTGACCTAATTGATCCTCTAAGGCGTACTCTCGCTTTTGCAAGTAACGATGTATGCGAATGGAGCAAAGTGTGAGGTGTCAGCTCTGAATTTAATTCTGCTAACTTCAGTAATCCCAAGTAAGAACCCTTCGTTGTCAGCATAAACTCCCATACTGCTGAATAGATGGAATTTGAATATACGTGAATACGCACGATAAATAAAGATATCTCGTATATTGACTATATGGTGTATACGTGATATACTTAGGATAATTAAGAAAAGGAGATGATGATGTTGGTTATAAAAGATGACGATAACACGTTAAACCGTATTGCCACTGCCCTTGAGGAAATTAATGTTACATTAAAGCAGATATTAGGAGAAAGAACTCCAAATTTACTGCAAAATGTTCAGAATACTTCGTTTGGTTCACTTGAATTGGAATTTTTCTCAAATATTACTCAGGTATATGTGGAAGAAGAAAGAATTAAAGTCGAGAAGAACTTAAAGAGAAAGTCAGCCGTTCGAGTTTCAAATGAATTAGGAATACGTATGGTAAATTTCTTTAATAGGCATTTAACAAATTTAACCGCATTAACATATGATGGATACATTCTTTTTAAGAAGGAAGATGAAAATAAAGCACTTTTCCGCTTTCAAACTGATCTAGGTTTTAATAGAGGCGAAGCCTATTACGATGCTATTAAGCATGGAGTGGAACTTGCTAAAAAATTGGGGGTACCAATTTCAAACCTTTTCTTCATGATTGGTTCAATTCATAACAGCATTGACAATTCTCATGTAAAAAAAATATTAGGTACTACTGATATTCCAGACAATTCAATATTACTTTCCCCTTCTTATCATGACTTATTGGTAAAGTACCTTAATGCTTATATTGAGTCTATACCGTATTTAGTTAATCCACATAAACAGATCTTTTTACTTACATCCTCTGTTCATCCTAACGTACTTGCGTGGGAGATTTTTAATAAGAACCAAAGTATTCCGCAAAATATTAAGTTTTTAGAGCCATCTGTTACAGAGTTGATTAAGACTCTTGAACTGATTTAATGGGGGGAGCATACGTGCAAAATTTCATGGCCACTAATAAAGGTAAAAGATATAATGTATTTGAAAGAAATCTACTTGATGATTAGAAAATGAAGCAAAAAAATTAGCAAAAAATATGAATCGAACTATTGCGGGGATTAGTAAACAACTTGAAATAAGGATTGGTAAATACTGGACAAAAATTTTTTAATGAAGGAAAAGACTAAATTAAAAGCATGGACCTGTTGTCCATGCTTTTATGGTATTTAAATATAAGTTTAGGTTTAGCCATAAGTTTTCAATAATTAATCCCATTAAACGATATGCTAACATATTTGCTAAAGTAATCAAGTGAAAATGGTAAATTACCGTTAAAGTTGTTACATCTCAGATTCTGCAAAACCTTAATATAACGCACTTTTTGCACATATCGTTAAAGATATTACACACTCTCAGCTTACGGGCGGCATGATGTAATTTAACATTAAAAATCCTTATATATCAGGGGTCTAAAGGCGAAAATATCATTTTAGGTGCCGAAAAGGTGCCTGAACCTTTTCGAATAAAAATTAGAGGCTTCTCATTAGTTGAGCAAACTTTTGGGAAGCTTTTTTTTCTGTCTTTTGTAATGTGTAAATAAACTTGCGTTGTCGTTTCATCTTCTGTATGACCAAGTCGATCCATAATTTCAAGTAATTCAACACCAGCTTCTGTTAACAAAGAAGTATGCGTATGTCTTAATGTATGTGGTGTTAACCGTTTGTTAATAGAAGTTGTTTTCTTTAACAAGCTTTCCTTCCGATTTTCTATTGTCTTAATAAATTTACCAATATGAGGAAAATGGGTTAAAAACCAGCAAAATAATAATATTTATTTTTATCATAGGCCATAAATTTTTTTCTTGAATAAACGCGAAATCCCTGTTGAATTTCTTTACCATATAAGTCAAAAATCACGAGAATAATAAACAAAAAAGTCAAAATTTCCTATATTAATAGCAAGAAGATTAAAGTAGTATGATACCTGTAGTTTAGAATTTTCAAAATAAAACAAAAGAGAGGAGTAAATTTTACAGTGAAATTTAAAGTATTTATCCATTTGTTGCTAGGGATTATGTTGGTTTTATCTACTGTTTCTCCAGAAATTGTCCTAGGAAAAGGGAATGATAGGAGCAGTTCTACTAAAGTAGAGGCAGAGACATCACAATTGCCGGATCAAAATGCGAAACAGTTAATAAACGAGGCAATGGAACAAATTGAAGCATTTCCGGAACCTCAGGAAGTTCCCAAAAATCATAAACGAGTAGAATACGCGCTTTTTGAATTACAAGCTGCTGTTGACGGCAATTTTGAAACAAACAATGCGATAAAGTCCTCAGAGTTTTTTGACCACAGCCTGAACTCATTGAACATCCTTGAAAACCACCCTCAGACTCCATCAGATAAAATAGACCCAGTCATAGATAAAGTTATTTCAGCAAACAGAATTGTTACCGATAAGCTTCTGACATTGCTTGAAAGCAATACAGAAATGTTTGATAAAAAAGTTCAAAAACTGTTAGAGGAAGCCCATAAGGACTATGAAAAAGGCGTAGATTTTGAAACTAAAAATAACAGACAACAATCGATTCATTTTTACAAAAAAGCATGGACAAGCGCTCAAGAGCTAAAAGAAAAAGCAAAGCGAATTCTTGACTCGGATGGGGACGGTTTGCTGGATGAAGTAGAAAAGAAGTTAGGAACTAACCTGCAGGAAAAGGATACCGATCATGACGGATTGCTGGATGGATTTGAAATTTTACAGCAATATACCTCTCCGCTTAAGAAAGATACAAATAATGATGGGACGCCTGATGGGGAAGAGGATACCGATCAAGACGGTTTAAATAATTTCCAAGAACAAAAAGCGGGCACTAATCCGGTCTTAAAGGATAGTGATGCAGACGGTTTGGATGATCATTTTGAATTAGTGGAATTCGGTACCTCCCCATTATTGAAGGATACCGATCATGACGGGTTGGACGATGCCGGTGAATATCATGCTGGAAGCGATCCTCATAAAAATGATTCGGACCATGACCGGCTATATGATGGGCTTGAAAGCTTTACCCAAACCTTTACCGAAAAAGAATCAGGTGTAGTCCTTGAAATCAGCGGAATAGGGGATCTATCACGAGCTGTTAAATTGATCAATGTTTCAGATCAAGTGATTTTCCAAGATGTTCCCGGAGCTGTTTCAGAGTTTGTTGATATTTCTTTAAATCAGGAATTTGAACACGCAACAGTTAAGATCCCGATTGAAAAAAGCGACATCCCGAATGGCGACCTTGAAAGTGTGAAGATGTATATTTATGATAAAGAAAAGCACACATTCACCCCACTTGAAAAACAAAAAGTGGACGCTGAAAAGGGATATATCATCGGAGAAACGACTCAATTTTCCGTCTTTACGCTTATCTATACACCTCAGTGGGAAGAGGCACAGCAAAATGAAGCTAGCAGTATAAAGACAAGCGCAGCCGGTTTATCCTACACCATTACCAATGATCCGGAAGTCGACGATTCGGATGGAGATGGATTGACTGATGAAGAGGAATTGTCCTATGGAACGCTGGTGTATTACCATGATTCGGATATGGATGGCCTGGATGATGGAAATGAACTGGATATGGGATTCAATCCATTTGAAGAAAATGCAGACGGGGATTCATTTACGGATCTTGAAGAGTTTAATAACAAAACTGACCCAGATATCTACGACAAGGAATGGACCGATTATATTCAGGAACTGCTGCTAGGGGCGTCGGTGAACGAATTTGCTTCAACACTGGTCGATTGGGGCTGGATGGACGAGGAAACCTATGACTCTGTTGCCTTCCTGCTTGGGCAATTGGTTGCGGGGTACCTTGCGTATGGGGATATCGTTGAAGCTGCAGCTGAATTCACTCAAGCAGATGTCGGTGCTGGATTGTTCGCCCTCTTTGGCTTTATTCCGGCTGTCGGTGATATTGGAAAGACCGTTGAAAAAGTCGTGAATTTCGTTAAACGGGTACCTAAAAACATCATCGCTGGGACCTATGAGATGATTCTTAAAAACTTTGCTGATCAACCAAAATTATTCTCAGCTATCCTTGATGCCATAACAGGCGGAGCATCTAAACAATTAAGAGATATGGGCTCTTCTGATAAAATGATAGCCCAGCTAGGGAAGAATGGAAATGATCTTAAACGAATAGCGAAGCTAACAAGAGCCAAATTTGGTGACGAAACACTTAATGCGGCGCAAAAAGCAATCATTGACCGGAAGATTCGCGATCACTGGGGAACCAATCTGACCGCCAGAAAAAGAGCGGAAGCGTTTGGTACCGAAGCGGCCATTTGGTACTACGAACTGCTGGGGTATAAGCTTTTATATGCCCAGCGGGATAAAGATCCAAGGGTGAAGGCGCGCACGGGTCCAGATATTATCATGAAAACCCCATCCGGCGAGCTATTCATCATTGAAGCCAAAGGCTCCTACTCTAAAAACGGGAAGTTGAATGATGGCAAAAAACGAGGGGTGCGCTTGGCCTCAAAAGTCAGCGGGCAATACCGTCTATATTTATCGAGGGAATGGTTGACAACCAACAGCGAAAGGTACATGGATAAATTTGAAGATGCTATCCGAAACAATACCATATCCCCAGAAGAGAAAGAGGCCTATGATCTATTAAAAGATGTGATTGATAATGGGGCATCCTACAAGAGTTCAGTTGTGTATGGAGGTATTCGGGATGCCAAGTCTGTCATCGAGGCGGGGAAAGAAATGGATGACTACCTCGAAAACATTCTTAAGGATACCGACGCAATTGATTTTATTTTAATTCACAGCATTTAAACGAAGATTTAAGCAGGAAGGAAGGAGAAGCTCCTTCTTTTCCTGCATTTGTGAGGTGATCATATATGTCCAAAGAAATAAAAATAGATGCCAACAAGCTGAGTCAAAAGGTTGAGTTTCTCGATTCAGTTGGCTTGAAGTCGTGGTCTGATTACGAGGCATATGCAAGATGTTTATCTTTTTTTGATGAAAAAGAAAAAGCCGCAGAGTATTTTATAGAGGCAGCGAAGCTTATTGAAAAACCAATAGCTGTCTTTGAAAAGAAGAACCAAAAAGAATACAGCCGTTTAAAATTGGTTCAAGCCAATTATTACCGCCTGGCAGGGGAGAGAGAGAAAAGTATGCAACAATATAGAGAACTCTCGAACCTGCTGGAGGACTTATTTCATTATGGTGGGGACAAAGAACAAAGTGAAGGAGTGTTAACAAATCTCAGTTATTGCCATTTCTTTCTTTCAGACTACGAGAAGTCGATCTTTTTTGGAAAGAGGGTAAAAGAATGGGTTCCAATCTCACTGGGTTTTTCAGAAGGAATTTTCTATGATGATCAAGTAAGAATCGAAGCCACAATGGTCGATGTAATAGAAGACTTCAAAAGAGAAAAAAGTCTGCTTTATTATACAGGAGCAGAGGTTTCATTGTGGGACTGGTATGAGATTGGGAAAGATTTGCTAGAATGATTTCTGCTGATTCTTTTTATTGGCCCAAAGGGAGTTTAGTTGGACAAATTAACTATTATTTTCAGCAGGACCTGCAAAGTTATCAAGCTGGATTTAAAGAAGGTAGTTTTATAAATCAAGTAGAAAATTAAAATTAGAGCTTTCGGCATGATGTAATTTAACTATTCATCTTTGAGATTATGGTTAAGTGCTTTTTTCGACCAACCTAAGAACTGGACAAGTAAATGATTTATTTCTCAAATATAGACTACTTCCTAAAAATAGGGGGTAGTCTTTTCAGTAGTAAATTATCATTAAATTTAAATAAAAAAGGAATCTAATCTATTTTGCTTAGAGTAGATTCCTTTTTTATTTTATTATTAGCAAGTTATTGATTGTCTTTAATATCTTTTCCGTTATTGCCAAGAGAAGGCAGACCAGAAATATAACCTACATTTCCTGGGCTTTGAGAACCAGCCATTAGATAAGTAAAACCATTTAAGTTATCAATTGCTTGGATACCTGTTACTTCTCCGCCATCAGGAGCGGAAAGAATACGTGACAGTTTCTTTGTATCAACATTATAAGCCCAACCAAAGTTGTTGACATGATTGCCGCCATCCTCTGCAATAAATAAAGTTCTCATTTTTTCAGAGTATACGATATTATCAGGGTTAGCAATTTTATCAACGTTTGCTTTGTTACCATCCTCATCCTTCACAGGGAGGTCTTCTCCCATTAGCAGACCAGCCATTTCATTTGCTACATATTTACTGTCAATTTTATTTCCGTCACCGTCTTTTTGATTTTCAGCTAAATTCAGTTCATAGATGCCGCCAGCATTAATTTTAGGGACATGAATATCATCTGTAGGATCAGTAGGATTTGCTGTCATTCCACCGCTAATTGTAGACATGGTCATATATAATTTGTTATCAGCCTTATTCATTTCTACTGTTTCCATTTTGTTGAATTCAGCTGTTGCTCCTTGAAGGGCCCCATAACGGCGTGATTCTAGGAAGGCTGCTGCTTTTTCCATTCCAGGTTTAACCTTTAACCATTCATCTCTTCCGCCTGCTTTTGTTCTTGTGAATCCATTTGCTTTTGCGTATTCTGCATTTGTAGTAGTTTCAAAGATATCACTGAATTTTGTGCTTTGCGCTAATTCCTTAATTTCTTTATCAGTAGCGTGACCTAATTTAATCCATTCTAACTTCGCGGACCCGCCATTTTCTTCACCTGTTTGAATCCATTTTGCCGCATATAAAGAACCTGCTGATAAGTTTTTAGCCTGATCAGCGACATACATAAATGCCATAGTGTAGCTGCCGTCATCACCAAAGTAAACAGTACGATTATCTGGTGCTACTTTTACATTTTCAATGGAAAGACGCCCCATACTATAATGTTTTACTGCAGTAGCTTTACCTTTTTCATCAATTGAGACTTCTGGAACATAGCCGTATAGATAAGGATTACCAATGGCAGTTGGATCTTGATAATAATTACGTGCAAACTGGGTAACGGAAGATTTTTCAGGATTTGCTTCATGTGCTTTTGCATCAGGCTCATATTCCTCGCTGCCTAAATGTGTATTCCATGGAGATAAGGAACCTGCGCAAGGAGTCCAAATTCCGCCATCAGCTGAAAAATCAATTGGGGTAATATCTGTAACAGTTAATTCTCCAGTTTCTTTATTTTGTTCTACTGTATTTAACATCATCGTTTCGGACATGTTTCCTAGTTCACTAGAAGGCAGACTTTCATAATGATTCACCATATATAATTTTCCATTTACCTTTAAAAGAGTGTTACTATCTGGAGCAGAAGAAATATAAGGTGTACCATCAGCTTTTGTAATCATCTTTCCATTTACATCGTAAGTCGCACCTGCAATTTTCCCGTTAATCACTTCACCAGGTGTGAACAAGGACTTATATTCAAGAGGCAAAGTTTGTTGAGTACCATTTTTGTATGTAACTTTAACGGATGCTTCACTGTACATTTTGGAACGTTCTTCATTCGTGTCAGGAGCTGCCATTCCTATAAACTCTACTTTTTCTACTGGAATGTTTTTACTAGATTCGGCAAATACATTCGCAGCTGTTGGGAATAGAACAGCTAAACTCAATAATGGAGCAACATATTTTACTTTTTTCATATTAATACCTCCGTTTTATTCATTTTTTTGAAAGTTCAATTTAATTATAGAAAAGCAATGTAAAGTTAGCGTGGTGAAAGTATAAATATTGTAGAATGAAGCAAAAACAGGATTTTTGGTCTATTTTTTTGAAGGAATGCCTCAAATTTTTTGTGATTTTAATGAAAAACATGAGTGAATGTAGTGCTAATAGAATAGGGTTGTTAGAATCATAGGGATAAAATCATGAGTAATGTTGAAATATTTCCTTTACTTATCTTTGCAAAGCAATTGAAAGTGGTTTAATAATCTCTAAGTATTTTTGATTAGTAGTCTATAAGAAATATAAGAGAAGGTAAGAGGGGTTTGGGGATCTCGAAAAGAATGTAATCGACCTCAAAAGGAAAAAAGTCCAATGGAAGGATGAGATGGAGGCGAACAGTGCCAGGCACTGTTCGCATTGATCTTCTTCACTCTACGCCAAAACAAGCTTAAAGAAGTGGGCGGAGTAGGATCGTCTACTGATTTAATAAGGGTTGTTTCTTCAGCTTGATATTTTATGTTCGTCCTTTTACAAAGTCACCTGTACTATACTTTTTATTAAACAAGACCATTGATGCTATAAATGTTAGGTATTTACACAATTTTGCATAGACAATCATCTAAAACTTTTACAGTTTAATATAATGGTTTTAAATTTATTAAGTAATTAAAGGAGAGATATTTATGCAGTATCACTTTTATCCTTTTCGACCTCATGGTGATCCTATGTTCCAAGATGTTCCTCCTGCAAGCGGCTCCTATTATGTACCTGGATCTTATTCTGTACCTAGCTCCTTTTATGTACCAACCTATTCTGTACCTGGCAACTATTCTAAACCCGGCTCCTATTACGTACCTAGATCTTATTCTGTACCTGGATGTAAAAAATGCAGGGATCTCCCACCAATAGATGTTGAGAGCTTGCCAATTGACGTCTCTACTGAGATGGAGTATGTTGACGAATGGGACATTCATAACAGGCAGCCACTTGTGGTGACGTGGCCGGGATCTCTCCGCAGGGGCGATTGTACGATGGAGGATAGAAAGCTTACCCTCTTTCCTGACGGAAGGGCCGTGTGGTATGCTCGAGTGAAGTCAAGTGGTTCAGGTGATGCATGGGTATTTTACGGTGGAATCTCTCTTAAAGACAGAAACGGCGCTGTACTTTGGACTAGTCCAAAGCTCGTAGGACCCCAAAATATGCCGGAAGACCGTTGGATAGAATGGAACCAGGAGTTCCCCTACCCAAAAGTTTGGTTTAGACATTTTGGCAAAGCAACAATTCACAAGCCGCACTGCTGACACAACGATAGTCGTTACTTCTGGGATGCACACTTATAGGTTTTGCCTAAAAACATGGAATAAGAGCTGATAGCTGTGTAAAAGGTAAAGAAAAGTCTCCTCACCCAATGCTCATAAAAATGCTCTTAATTATGCTCATAGGTATTTTTTCTCCTGTTGTAAAATATTTTAAGTGAAAAATGAAAACCCTATAATATCAATGATTCTATAGATATATTTATACCTATTATTTACCTTGATGAATTGGCGGCATGATGTAATAACGCCCTCAAACCCTTGATATGACTGGGTTTTGTAGTAAGATGAGAGTGGTTTGCTAACATTTTGCTAACATTGAGGTAAATTAACGGAGGCTTCTCATGAGTTCAGCGAACTTTTGAGAGAGGCTTCTTTTTTCATTTCTTGGGTTACGTGAAGGTATACGTTTTTCGTAATCTGATCATTGGTATGACCAAGCCTGTCCATAATTTGTTCGAGTGATACACCTGCCTCAGCAAGAAGTGACGTATGAGTGTGTCTTAGACTATGCGGAGTCAAATCTTCATTTAGGCTAGCTATTCTAAGCAGCCTTTTCATTCGGTCTCGGACATTTTTAATTATGATGGGATAACCAAATTGTCGTTCCATTTTGGCAAAAATAAAATCGTGGTTAAAATAAATAGTACCTAACCGCTCTATTACCCTTTCTTGAACCTTTTTATGCTCCTTCAAAGCCTCTATCACCTCTTCGTCTACAATGATTTTTCTTCTTGATTTTCTTGTCTTTGGAGTAACCAGTTGAAATTTAAGCGCATTGTTGCTTGGATTGTAATACGTTTTCGTGATGCTGATCGTGTGGTTCACGAAATCGACATCCTTCCACTTGAGTGCCACTAATTCACCAACTCGAATACCAGTATAGGAAAGAACCAGATACATCAAGTAATCGTGTTCCAAACCATGTTCCTTGGCTGTATTTAAAAACAGGGCAAGCTCTTCTTTTTCAAGATACTTTGGAACTTCTTCTTCCTCTAATTGTTCAATGGTTTTCTTATCCTTCTTTACATAAGCAAACTCTGTCGGATCCTTTTTAATTAGCTCCAATTCTAATGCTTTTCGGAAAATCATTCTTCCTGTGTGGTTGACTCCATCCCTTGTACTGTCTGAATATCCTTGATCCTTTAGGTCATTTAGCGCATCTTGATACATTTTTCTGTTAATGTCCTTTAATTTTAGCTGTGAGAAATAGGGTAACAACTTACTGATTTCGTGTTCTCGTACTCTGATGGTTCCGGGCTTTACATCTTTTGCTTCGCTGTAAACGGGAAGCCACTCTTTTGTAAAGTCGCTAAAAATTTTATCTGTTTCCTCTAAATATGTTCCTTGGTTTAATTCATGAATTAGAGTGGCAGCAAATTCTTCAGCTTTTTGCTTAGTATTAAACCCGCTTTTTACCTTTAGCTCTTGTAGAATTTTTTGCATGTTGTAACCTCCTTTGAAGAGTTCGGAAACTTGAAATGACTTCCTTTGAAACTCCATATGATTCACATATTTCATAGATTTTATAAAGATCTAGTTTGATAGTTTGGACTTCACTAGGATTTTGCTCTTTGCTCATTGGCAATTCCTCTTTCTTTAAATTTTGAGAAGAAAAAACCGCAGCACATGATGATCTCCAGAATGGATAAAATCAAGTAACTGCGGTTTTCGCTTGTTGGTTACTGGATCTAGGTGAATTAATTTACCGGTAAAATTCATGAATCATAATATCTTGTGATTTTGCAGACTTTAATAGATAACAAATATTTATTTGGATGAAATTTTTGGTAAAATAAACAGAGAGATGTCGAAATGTGAAGAATAATGAAATTATCGATAAAGAAGGTATTACAATGCGTGATCCAAGAAGGATTAAAAGAGTATTATCATTGCTCCAGCAAATATGGGAATATCAGCCGGACGTACGTTTTAACCAACTCATTAGCAATTTACAGAGCCTATATTCGCAGCAACACGATAATTACGGAAGACGTGAAGTGTATAAGAAAGAGTTCATTGATTTAGAGAAGGCTTCATACTTGGATTTCTTTTTTCTTGAAGACGATAAGTGGGAAGAATTTTTAGCCTCTTATCTTTCTAGTATCGAAGAAGCAAAAGAACAGTGGCAAGAAAAGATAGATGACCAGATGATAAATGAGGGAAATTATTACAAAAGCTAAATCAATAAAATTTTTTATTGAAAATATAGATGACAAAAGCAATAAGGTAGGAGGGATTATTTTAATGACTAATGTAAATCTGTTGAGCAAAAAAATAGATAATAATAATTTAAAGGAAATCTCTAAAGTACTTGAAAGGAGATTCTTTTATAATAAAGAAGCTTACGGGAAACAACAATTTGATGATAATAGAGTTGTTGTATATAAAACTATATATAATAAAATTGATCCTAATGTAATCAAAAATGCTATAGAAAATAAGCAAGCTATAATGGCCTATCAACAAAAATTCGATAAATTAAAATGGCTCTGCCTTGATTTTGATATAAAAAGCTCTGTACTTTACGAGGATTATAATTTTCATGAAGATAGCCTATATAAACCAATGTTAATAAATGACCTACATAAGATAATAGAGACATTACATAATTACAACATAAAATACTTGCTTGAATACTCTGGTAATAGAGGATTTCACGTTTGGATTTTTTTGGATAAAGAAATTAATAAACAGTTGGGTAGCACCTTGCTAAATGGCATATTAAGCCTTACTAAGTTTGATTATATTGATAAAAAAGACAGTCCTATTACAGTAGATAAGTTCCCTAAAAATAATAAACCAAAGGGAAATAAAATTGGTCTAGGTGTAAAAGTCCCTCTTTCCTATCACTTGAAAAGTAATTCATATTCGTATGTGATTGATGATTATAAAAACCTCTTTCCTCTTATTGAGATAACAGAGAAATTCTTAATCGATCAAAAACTTCTAATTGAACAAGTGGAGCATAACTCTGTTGATCGCCTAATTGATATCTTAAATATAAATTCCTTAGAGGAAACTAAAGAGTTTGATAGAGTTACGGGGAAAACAGAAAGACAGTTTCATTTAAATCAAATAATTAAAATGTTATCGAAATGTAAAGTTTACGAGTATATATTCTCTAAAGATATTAATCAGTTAACAGAGCTTGACCGCACAGTGCTTGTTGGGACAATAGTTAGATTAAAAACAAAAGATAACATAGCCTTTGGAAAGGATTTGTTAATCGAGTATTTTTCACGTGATGCTGATATATATAACGAAGAAATTACGAAAGAAAAGCTTTTTTTAATGGAAAACTATTTTCCTCCTTCATTAACCTATTTGCAAAATAAATATAATATAAAATGCAATTATTGCGAATCGCAATCAATATCTAATGTACTTGAGCTATTAGATGATATTGAAATTGAAACCAAGTCACAAAATTTAGATATCCTAAAATGGGTAATAAAGTCAGAGAAAAAATATTTAACTCAAAATGATGAAATACCTCTAAACTATGTATATGATAGTTTAGATAGCCTTAATGAAGAAAAACTTTCTCATTTGCTGGAAGAAATAAAGTTCGGAAAATTCCCTAATATCACTTTTAACAAATTTATTCGGAACGAAGAAGATAAAGAAAGGATTTTATTTGGTTTATCAGCAAGAGATCGTGTACTTACGACTGCAATTATGTTCGAAATAAACAAAATATTATATGGAGAGTTTAGTTCAAGTAATTCATATAGTTATAGGCTAAATTATGATTTTAAAAAAAATGATATATTTGTTAACTGGAATACGCTCTGGTTAAATTATGTAAAGGATATTGAGGATAAGATTTTAAACGAAGCATACGATAATTATTATATTCTTAAATTGGATATAAAGAGTTTCTACGAAGAAATTAATCAAGTTTTTTTGAGAGAAATGTTGTATAGTAAACCAACTCCAATGGTAGAACTAGTGTTAAGAAATTTAAATACTACTGAAAAAAAATTTTATATTAATATGTGTGAGTATTTAATCTATGCTGCTGAAAGAACCTCAGAAAAAGGCGTACCACAAGGACCAGCTTTTGCTCGTTATTTAGCAGAAATATATTTGTCTTCTTTGGACCGACTTATTAACAGTAAGCTAATAGAAGGATTCGAACATTATTTTAGGTATGTAGATGATTTGGTAATAGTTCTTGAAACCAAAGAGAAAGCTGAAGAATTATTTAATTTGATTAAAACTCATTTAGGGACAAGGGACCTAGAATTAAATCACAAGGTAAAGAAAGGATACGTTTCGGACTTAAAGTATGATGTAATAAGTCAGGATTTAGAGAAGTATTTTATTGATGGTATAGATGAGGCAACTGCACCTAAGAAAGTAATTGATAAGGCAATTACCCTATTAAACAAGATGTTTAGAAACCAAGAAGAAAACATTAACATAAAGCATTTGCCCTTTTTTTTAACACATTTAATTAATAATGACTACATACAATCAAAACTTGAAGAAATAATATTAGAGATTACAAGTAGTATTATAGGTAGAGGTAGTTTGTTTAAGCATTTTTATAAAAATATAATTTTTGGTAACCTTGAAAAAGTAGATTTGAAATTTTATGACCATATTTATGGGTTATCTAGAGCAAATTTCATCAATGAGTTATCAAGAAATATCGAAAAAGTACCAATAGTGACAATTGAACAAATATTGAAGTATTATGTAAATGAAGAATTGGAACCATACGAGAAGATAGAATTATACAGAGTAATCTTAAAAAGTGGATGTAATTTAAGAATCATCTATGATGAACAGGATTTGGATATTTTTATAATGTTGTTGCAACACACTAAAGCTATTAAATGGGATCAAGATTTATTAAATCAGATTCTTAAATATCTCCAGAGTATTGAAGATAAAATTAATATTCTCAAAATCATGGATAAAATACTTACTAATTCTCATGAATTAGATGATAATACGAGACTAGTTGAAACTCTTTATATTACTTTATCTGAGCATGCTCAGTATGTATATAAAGATCATATAAAACAATTAATATTTAATTTAATTGCGTACCTTTCTTTGTATATTGATGAAAATAAGATCATTGAAATTTGGTGCAACTTTCACAATCTATATCAAATGACAGTGGAATCAATTAGTACTCAGGAATGGTATAACTACGAAAAACTTATAAATAAGAACCAAATCAAAGATGGGTCTGTAATTTTTATTCTAACTAGGATCTTTAAGAAAGAAGGTATAGATCTTAACCTAGGTACAAATAAAACCGAGGAAGATTATGCTTTATATTTATTTCTTTATTTATTTGAAAATAAGGAATTTAGTGGTAGAGAAGAAATGAAGCATAAGGTAAGGGAGATTACTAAAGATAAAAATATACAGTTTCTTGATTGGTGTCTGAGCGAAGATTCTAGATATTTCCCAAATGATGAGACCGCAATAAAAAACATTCGTTATAATAACCGAATAGTAATGATGAAAAATAATGAACTGTTAGTCCGAGGAAGACCTGAAATATTTGTAGACTATAGTGAAAGTATTATTGAATCTGAAAGTTGGTATGACAATAGTCAATATAAATTTATGAAATTAAATATCCAAGAAAGATTAATGAACTTGGAAGAAAAAATAAATTCTATGAATTTGTTTAAGGCACTTGATTTTGTTCTTAAAGTTAAAAGTGAAAGTGAATTTAATGGTAAGTACGTTAATGTATTTGAGAGAGGTGCTTTTATAGAGTCAAATAATTCATTGAACCTTACATTTAGTAAATATGATAAGGTTTTGGTTTTAGAAAAATCAGAGCCAATTTTAAATAATAAAGTTAAATTTACAGACGAATTAATTAATACTCTTTTAAAAGCAAGAATTGCTCCGTTGTCTTATACATTTGGTCCATTAGAATATCACATAAATGTTAATGACTTTAAGGATGATTTTATACCTAAAAGCATAACTAATAATGAAGAAATAATTGTTTACTTAGAAATTTTTAATAATAATTTAGAAAAATATCTATTAACAGAAGGAGAAAATATTTATTCAATAGAGCTTTCAAAACTAATGAGTATTAGAGATTATGTAAATACAATTGAGAATAAAAAGAACCTTATATCAGATATAAGAACTAAAATACAAATAAATAGGTCTTCAAGTAACATCAAAATCCTAAATTTATATAATTCTCTTTACAAGAATAATACATTTGAGAAGCATCTAATCTATTCAGCTAGTAAAGTTAACGTAAATTCTTTAACTCAAGTTATAAATGATATTATAGGATCTATAAAGTCCAACATGGAGTTCGACGATATAAACTTTATTGTTGATTTCTTAATAAAAGAATTGGCGAAAGTAACCAAATTATCTACTGATATTACTCAGCTTAATTTTGTTGAAATAGAAAGGCATATTAATGACGAGTCATTAATTAAAATCTCTAAGATAGATTTTCCAATTGAAGACATATCTTTTTATGAATTCGGTTCTAATGAAGACCAAAAAGAACTTACATCGAAAGAAATTTACAGGCTATTAGATTTAAATTATCTCTATTTTGATGGGAATTTATTAGTTGCTTTACCAAATGCTTTAGGTAAGACAATAGAAATTATAGAAAATAAAAAAGGTAACTACGATAAAAAAAATCTTGTTATAAATGCAACCATTAGAAATACAGATTATTATTTAGAGGCCTTGGATGTTATAAGACTACAAAGCGATGTTTCAAGAAATGAAGCCGACAGAAGATTAAATACATTTTTATTAGACGTTGAATCTAAATATTATGAATCGATTCTAAAAGTAGTATCATCCTATAGATGTTTTACCGAGGAAGATATGAAATCGTTTGTAGATATAATTAAGGAAAAGGTTGATCATAGTAATGGTAATGATTGTTTCTTCCCTTTAAAATCAAAAAATGATGATAATGGTTTGCATCAAATATTATATTTAAGATATAAAGAAACATTCGAGAGAGATACAATTTATGAGAAAAGAATTAACGGTGACATCGATAAGTTAAAAAAGCAAAACAAATTTGATGAATTAATACTGATTTCTGATTTGGGATTAAGTGGTAGTCAATTGAAAAATACATTAAATAGTTATATATCTGTAACGAAAGGGAAGAATCTTAAAAAAGGCTTTCATACTATAAAAGATGGTGGCATCTTTAAAGATAATTTACTTAATTCAAGTCAAATTACGTTTCTTAATTGTATCTATACGGATACTTTCAGGGAAACAGTAATTGAATATTTTATTAATGAGTTAGGTTATCCCGGTAAACTCAATTTTATAGGTATAGAAATCTCTTTTAAGGAACATTTATTTAATACAAAGGTAAAGAATAAACGCCATAAAGATTTATTTATTGAATTTGTAAAAAAGTATTATTCTGCAGAAAATCTAAGGGTACAAGGAAAGTGTTATTTCGAGTATTTAGAACAAATTGAGAAGGCAGACACAAGAAATATGCTTATTGCAAGGTATAAGAGTATGCCTAAGTATCATAATGTTGTATTTACAAAAAATACCTCATTGCTAAAGTATAGAGATGATCAATAGGAAAGGTTGGAATATTTCCGAAAATATACTTAATGCCCAAGGGGATTATTTACATCGTTTTCACACAACCACACCAGAAACCCTTATAAAATAAGGGTTTCTATCCCATTTATATCCCGACCACCAGTATCTTCAGAAAATGCTTGATTTTCTTCTTTTGAAAAAATAAGACACCATTAAAAATAAGGTGTCTTATCTTTGACTTACAGATTGAACTAACAATATTTAAGTTATGTAATTTAGGATAGATACATACTTTTACTTAGATATCTTTATAAGCACTTTTTCCTGCATTCTTTTAATTTCATTGCCAAATATTCGGACTAAAGAGGAATATGCTCTTTTGGCATCAAACTAAAAAAATACATGGAATTAGGGGAGAAAAAGATCCTTATGGAAGTAAACTAAGATGGAAAACAACATATATCTGTGAAGAATGAGATGAAGTTTGGGTTGCTAATTTTTGTAGTTCTTGTTCGTATGATAACAGAGGATTGAGAAATATGGTGATTAATGGGAAAAAACACAGATATCCAAGGCCTCTATATAAATATCCAGCCAATAATTTTAATATACAGGTTGAGGATAACTGGGATGTTCATTGTCCTACGTGCAATAAAACGGCTAACTATAGGATAAATTTTATTACAAAAGATGATATTCTAAAAGGAACAATTATATTAGGTAAAAATCCTTAATGATAAAAAATTGCAACACCTGAATATTTACGCATATAAACCGTGTAAATTCATAGTTGTTAAAAAAGTTAATGGTTATTTAAAATACCTGAAACTAATGGCTAACATTTTGCTAAAGCAATCCTTTAAAAAAAATGGTAAATCTCCGTTAAAGATGTTACAGCTAAAAACATCCAAAACGTTGATTTACCGCACTTTTTGCACTTGAAGTTAACAATATTACATTCTAGCAGACTACAAAACATTAATTTCTATCAAGAAAATATATGTAGTGGAAGTATTTAATTCGTGATAGTTGTATACACCTAGTGGACACTCATAGAAGGGCAGGCACGAAGGCTCACTGCTCTTTTTGTTGTTGTTATTTTTGCTTTTCGAGCTTAACCGTTGTAGTTGTCCCCATAGCAGAAGCCTCATAACTTAATACGCCGTTTTGATATGTCATAGTTTTAGTATCATCACTTGAAGCAAGTAAAGCATTTTCAGTTATACTATGGTCATTTTTTGAATCCCATTTATAGGGCGCGTCAGTAGTTGTTGGAGCGACAAAAGAGCCAGCCCAATAAAGTGATTTTGTATCGCCTTTATCACTTACCCAATAAATTTCAATCGTATCACCGCTTATTGTAGCAGCTTGATAAGATTCATCAGACTTGCTATTCGCTTGTTTCCATTCGCCCGTCAAGTCAGGTATTTGCTTTTCGGGAGCTTTGCTTTCAGTTGCATTTGTAGGGGGGGTGCCGCCGTTTCCCGAACTCTTCAGCGTGGAGCTACACCCCGTAAATAGGATCATGAGCAGAGCCATGCAAGAGGTAATAATTGCCGTTTTTTTCACTTTCGTTATCCTCCTAATTTTGATTTCTGTAGTAATCTTCAGACTCGTAAATGTTCGAACTTGAAATGCTATTTTTATGCCCACATTCCGTACATTGCCAGATATATTTATGGTCATCAAAGCCTGACTGACCATTTAGGTATGAATTGCAACGGTCACACCTGCAATCAACATCAGGGAATCTTTCATTCTTAAGCTATAATCACCTTTCCGATAATCTGTAAGAATCAAATAGTCTACTAGAACTTTTTAATTTGTTTTATAAGTGAACACTGCAATGCTTTTGAAATTGGAAGGTGAATGATATGCTCAATAAGTTCTTCTTTTGTTTTCTCGCCTGTAGAGTAATCAGCCTTTAAAACTTTTCCGCCAATAAAAGATAGCATCTTTTGCGTGCCTCCATACGTCGTTCCGGCACCGAGTAGCAGTGTAGCAATACCACCTTTTACACCCACACCGCCAATCCCGAAACCTTTCAGAGCTTGCAAAATGGCTGCTCCCCCATTATAGCTTGATGTTTTTACTGCAAACTCAAAAACAGCATAAGGGATTGCAACTGAAGTTACTAAAGATATTACATTATCTAAACCTATTGGGAGATTCCTTTCTTGCTTTTCTTCAGTTATAATGGTTGATTTGTCCTCCTCTGATGTGTATTTCATAGTTAACGAGTTTGTATCCATTATCTTCGTCCTCCTTCTTCTTCTCTTTGCTCCACCGTAAAATTGTCACAATAAACCTGAATTGCTTTTGCTATATAATCAGTAGTTTCTTTTCCGAGACTACTGGTGAACAACATATCAACATCTCCTCCAGCTGCGAAAGTTTTCCCAATCAGTGAAAAGTTGCCGAGTGACATAGGATGATCCTTATCTTTGTTCATATAGTCATACAATTTTTCAACATGCTCCTGCACCTCTTTTGAACTTACATCCTTGTCGACAAATTTCATAAATTCATCCATCAACTCGTTATTTGTCCGTATTTCGTTAAAATCGGTAACACTTAATATGTTTTTTGCCATTTCAAGTATTTCAAGTAATTCAGATGTCTCATACTCGTACCACTCCTTTTCCGGTAGTGTGAGAAGTTCTTCAGCTTTTTGAATTAATTTAGAATCAAGAGGATTATTTATTCCTTCTGTATTATTTGTAAACATATTCATGTTATAAGTGTTTTTAGATTTCTCTATAAATTCCTCAAATGTAATATCACCGTATTCTTTAAAATTGAGAGGAATGATTCCAGTCAATTTAATTGTGTTTGCATATCCAATTAGATTCTCTAACCGCGCCTTTTTTTTATTTAATATTTTAATTTGGTTTCCTATCGAATCTCTCAGGTCAACGTCTGGATTATTCATCATCTCCTGAATATCATTTAGTGAGTATCCCAATTCACTCAACAATAAAATCTTAAAGAGCTTTTCCACTGCCATATCATCATATAGTCGATAACCAGACTCTGTGCGTACTGTTGGTGATAAAAGTCCAATTTCATCATAATAATGCAGAGTACGCCTAGTCACGCCAATTGATTTACATACTTCGTGTACCTTCTTCATAAGAAGTCCTCCTTTTAATTAACTATAGTTTATACTATCACGTAACGTTACAGTCAACCTTTATTAATATTTTTAAAGTGGACTGTACGAGAAGGTTTGATTCAAAGGAATGGGTAGTTTAAAATAAAATTAAGTTATTAGGAGAAAAACGATGAAATAGTGAAAATTTGTTGATATGTTCCCTCAAATGGAGACATCCATTTTGTCCATTCGACCCAAGTAGAGTGTGAAAACAACTGTATCAACATATCTGTTTGAAGTTGCTAACATTTTGCTAACGTCTTCCCCCGAAAAACGGTAAATCCTCGTTAAAGATGTTACAACCAAAAACATCCAAAACGTTGATTTACCGCACTTTATGCACTCAACGTTAACAATATTACACTCTAGCAGACTACGGGCGGCATGATGTGATGCTTAAAAAACTACTCATACCAAAGGTTTGGGGGCGGTGGATTGTGGTTTGTTAACATTGGAGTTATGAATTGTAGCAAATACAAACAGCCATCATTGTATAGGTGCTGGCTGTTTGTATTTTTAATCAGTTGGACTTAACCCTACCGGTTTAAGAAATAAATTCTATGTTGGAAGGAAGGATTATTTTTTTGTTGGATTTAAACCCATACCTATCCTAAAAATATCTATTTCGTTTTCTCTCTGTTTGTTATACATTTTTAAAATAAATAGTATTTTGCAAACATCAAGATTATCTGGTGAATCTAATAACCATGCTTTCCCTTCTAAAGCTAGTGAATAAAAGTTAACTATTTCCCAAGCATCATATATTAAAGCATTTAAATTTTCTATTGTAAGTTTCGCATCTTTTGTTACCTGACTCTTTTCAAAAAAATATTTTTTGTCATTATGAGCATATACTCTATCACGCCAAGTAAAAAGGTTGTCTAACTGTTCCTGTTTGGTTTCAATTTTTATTCTATGTTCCTTTATTACATAATTATTTAATAAAGGTTCCTTACCTTCACTATAAACAAAAATTTTTTTATGATTTTCAGCAATGTTAATTAATTTGTTTAGATTAATAGTATCTCTGCCGTGTTCATATAATTTTGCAGTTGTTATAATAACATCATTAAATAAGGAATGTAGTATTATAGTAAAAAAAGCAGGGGCTAGGTTTAATTCATTAATATGTTCATTTCTGTTATCTTGGATGTGTTTCCACAAATCAAACTTAGACTTAACTCCAATGATTTCTTGCATTAACCCTTTTATTAGTAACTTTGCCTCTTTCTCAGTATATGCGTTCAAAATTGTCCCTCCCTTTCTATTTGGTATTATCCTCAGCTAATATTGCCGGATATTTTTTCTCAAGATAATCTCTGGTTTTCTTTGTAATCTCTCTAATGAAAATAATAAGTTCAGCAACAGCCCTATCTAACTCTTCATCTGAATACTCGTATCTTTCATTATTCATAGCTAAGACATTTATCCAATATTCTTCTAGTTTACTTGGTAATAATAATCGTTTAGATACAATAATACTATTAATCTTCTCTATATCTGGAGTTTGCCAAGGAAAGTCATAAGTTGGTCCTACTAAAATTGGATTTCTGAGATCTTTCCATCTTTTAATAATTGTTTTTTTATTACTCTTAAAGATTAACAAAAAACATAATTCTTTTATAAGTTTCTTTAGTAATGTGCTTTTTTCACCTTTGTATGCAACAAAAGATTCAGTCTTAACATCGCGCAATAAATTACATAAAGGAATGTATAACTCCTTATACCTTCTACCAGCTAAGTTAGCCCTACCAATTTTATTAGTTTGATAATTTCCATATATCCATTTTATGAAAATTATCAAATTTGCACTGATAGAACTTACTAATATCCAATTTTCTTTTATCCAAAGTACAGAGTCTTTCAAAAAGTTCATACTGATTCCCCGCATATCAATATAATTTATAGTTTTACTATATTATACTAAATTTTTCCTTTGGTGTAAGTTAAGTGATATACTATAACATGATTCTAGTATAGTTATTGATACTTTAAGATATATGGAACTTGATCTTTGATAAAAAATAATAAATTAAAGATACTAGCTGAACTCTAAGGATTCAAAACATTATAAGTAAAATAACATATTTTCACTAAAAAGAAGCAGGCACCCATAGGAGGTCCTGCTTCTTTTAGTAAAAATGTAGGGAATGTTCATTTACTTATTTTCTGGAATGAATTTTACATTAAGTTTAGAAGAAATAATAAAATTAGTTAAATCTAAATTTATTCACTACATAAAAATAGATACTGATATCGATAAAGATTAATTAAAGTAGATTATTTTTAGTCTCTTCTAATCTTGAACAATTAGAAGAACTAATGATATTAACCTTCTTTGATGGCACGGTAGTTATTTTTCCGTGTCTTTCTCTTTGTATAATAAAATCTACTACTGCCTGTATAGTTTGTATATAAATTGTGTCTCTGAAGTTTTAAATATGAGGAAGATTAAAACGAATTATTCCTATAATGTCAATTAACCACTTAAATAGGTTATGGGATTGGATTTTTGATTCTTTCATAATATTCCATTAGAATTTATATTGTAAAAATTAGAGAATCTTAATTACCTATTAAAGAATAGGTGTAAATGTTAAATACTAAAGACGTACAATAATAAATGAAATGTTGATATATTTTAGTTGGAGGCTAATATAACGTGACATATACAGTAGTTGATTTGCTCGCTGGAATAGGTGGTATGACCGGTGGCTTTATAGAAGCGGGATGTAAAGTGAATTGGGCAATAGACATTGATAAAAATGCAAATAATGTATTTAGTTTTAATCATCCTAATATTAATATGCATCAAGGTGACATAAGAAACACTCAAATCACAAAAATCCCTGATTGTGATATTTTAATTTCAGGATTACCTGTTCAAACGTTTTCTTATATAAAAAATACAGAATATCCCTTTAACAGTATAGAGAATTATATAATAACCAAGGTTTTAGCAGCTAAAAAACCTCCAGTTGTATTATTAGAAACTGTAAAAGGATTACTAACGATTAAAGATGGTAAAAATTTAACTTGGATAATAGAAGAACTAAGAAATCAGGGTTATTACATAACCTATAAGATAATGAATGTTAAAGACTATGCAAATTTACCTTATAACAAAGAAAGATTATACATAGTTGGTTTTAGAGAAAAACTGTCTTTTGATAACTTTTCGTTTCCAAGTGTTATACCACTAGAAAAATCTTTACTGGAAGTAATTAATATTAGGGGGGAAGAAAAGGAAGATGCTTATTACTACAGCAAAGATAATAAAAACTATGATTTTCTCCATGAAATAATTACAGAAGAATACTCGATTTATCAGATAAGGGGCTTTAATAAAAGAAATGAAAATTATAAATCATACAAAGACATTTGCCCCTCACTCACCTATACGTTTAGAGAGAATTTTATCCTTGATGATTATGGGATTAGAAATTTAACTATCCAAGAATATCTTGATATCTCTGGGTTACATAAATACAAGCTACCTAGTAATATCGGAAAGCAGAATGGTTATAGATTAGTAAGCAATGCAAGTATTACTCCTTTAATAAGAAGAATAGCTAATCAAATATGTTTTGCACTTAGCAAGAATGACAAATCTGATGAAGTAATTCCGATTCACTCCCAAACCCAAGGAGAAACCGAAGTATTTTTAGAAGATACAACTGATGATTTTGTTGATAATCAAGAACAGAACATTAATAGTAAGGAAAAAGAGAAAAAATATGATAACGGTTTGAAAAATCTTATACAAAATGTAGAAAATGCAGGTAATAATAATGAAAAAGGAAAAGCATTAGAAGTACTTATAAAACAGTTTTTCGAACAAGTTGAAGGATTTAAAGTAAATACTAATAAGAGAACTCGAACTGAAGAAATAGATATACACATTAGAAATGAATCAAAAAGTGAATTTTGGCGTAAGGAGACAATACTATTAATTGGTGAGTGTAAAAACTGGAGTAAAAAGGCAGGAAAAAATGAGCTAGTGATATTTAAGAATAAAGTTGAAAATAGAAGGAAGAGGGTTGGTGTAGGTTTCTTTATTTCTTGGAATGGCTTTTCGACTACTTTTACTAATGAAAGTTTGAGGAGTTCGAAGGAGGAAATAGTCATTATCCCAATTGATGGTAATCAAATTAAAGAAGCTATAGAAAGTAAGAATATAGAAGAATTTATAAAGGAATGGTACACATCGGCAGTCATGTCTTAATTTATCTGCTCCCAATTTCGCGGCGGACTTTAATTTGTTTAAACAACAAAAAGTACCCAAATGGAATTTCAAATACTTAATAATGTTATTATTAGCTAACTGCTAACATTTTGCTAACGTAATCTCATAAAAAACGGTAAATCCCCGTTAAAGATGTTACAGACAAGAACATCCAAAACGTTGATTTACCGCACTTTTTGCACTCAATGTTAACAATATTACACTCTAGCAACCTACGGGCGGCATGATGTAATAACGCCATCAAATCCTTGATATATAAGGGTTTTTGAGTAAGATGAGAGTGTTTTGCTATCATTGAAGATTTTAAAGGAAGCTTCTTATAAGTTGATAAAACTTGTGGGAAGCTTCTTTTTTCATTTCTTTGCAAATGGGTAGCTGGTTCAAAAAAAGTAGGGAAGTTTGTAAAAAGGTGCTTTGCCAATGTGGCAAGGTGCCTTTTTAGTTGAAAAAGTATAAGAAGGTTATTAAAATAAGAAGTTAACACTGCTATTTAATATTTTGATTTTTTATCGCAGATTAACGGGCAGTAAGACCCCCACTGCAAGGGTGCGAGAGAATCAAAGAAATCTAAGTGAGGGATCAACTGCCCGTAAAGGCCCGATTGGTTCAACTAACCATCAGTGGGGGATGAAAGAAAACCCCCACTGATGGAAGTTTCACTTTATTAAAAAAGGAGAATAGATAATGTTACATTATCGATCATTTTACATGAATGACGATACCCCTTGGGTAACTCTAATACATGGAGCAGGGGGGAATTCGTCGATTTGGTATAAACAATTACGTGAATATAAAAAGCATTTTAATGTACTATTAATTGATTTGAGAGGGCATGGAGAATCCACAAACAGCATGTGGCAAAAAGGAGATTCCTTCGAACAAGTAGCCGATGAGGTTTTGGAAGTATTAGATCATTTAAAAATAAAGAAAACTCATTTTGTAGGTATTTCACTAGGGACGATTGTAATTCAAACAATTGCTAAAAAACAACCTGATCGCTTTCAGTCTATGGTTTTAGGTGGAGCGGTCACGAAGTTGAATTTACGCACAAGTTTTTTAGTTAGTATTGGTAATCTAATGAAACGCATTATACCTTATATGTGGATAGTTAGCCTATTTGCTTGGATTCTCATGCCGAAAGAGAATCATAAAGAAGCTCGCAAAAAATTTGTATTCGAAGCGAAAAAGATGTGCCAAAAAGAATTCATTAACTGGTTTTCTCTAACCAAACGGGTTAATCCGTTCCTAAAAAGTATGCAGAAAGACTTTTTTGGTATTCCTACTTTATTTGTAATGGGAGAAGAAGATTATTTGTTTTTGGAAGATGCGCAAATGGTGGTTATAGCAACAAAAGATACGACATTTGAAACGATTAAAAATGCCGGTCATGTATGTAACATTGATCAACCGAGAAGATTTAATGATGTGACTATAAAATTTATGTTTAATCATAATCGTAATGTTATGTTGCCGATACTTCATGCGTGAAAATGAAATTAAAATGAGTGGAAATAGATAGGTTCAGTGCACTTCTTTAAATTTACTAATGTTCACCATTAGCTCTCACGACAATTGGAGTGTGTGAACATCGGTAGTAGACTATTTGGTAAAGCTGAGTTCAATAATATTAATGAAGCTTCTCATAAGTTGACCAAACTTGTGGGAAGTTTTTTTCTTATTTCCTTATTCATATGTAAACCAAGAAAAAAATTCTAGTTCGACAAAAAATTGCAAGTGCTTTATAATGTTATAGTGATTTATTAACGTGATAATAGTACTATCTTTTCTAAAATTGAAAAAGGCAAACTTATCGAAAGGTAAGGACGCAAAGCTACGAGTCTAAAATCCTCTTGGATAATGATAGTCGGGTTGCCAAGAATAATAATAGCAATCTATTATTTTGGTTATCCCTGTCTATATCTGGGATAGCTTTTTTTTTACACTCCTACGAAAAGAATGTGCAAATGTTAACAATGAAGCATAGCAGACTATAGTAAAAAAGGAGATTAAAAGATGATAGTCGTAGATAAAAAGAAATATAAAATGGCAATTAATGAGGTGGCGAAGGAAGTGCATGTACAGGTGCATGGATTAATGAGAGAGGAAGACGCAGAAGGTTTTATGATCGATTTACAGGATACGATTAATAAAGTATCAAGACAAGAATATACGTTTGTCATTGATGGGACTCACCAAACACCTGTCCCATCAAAGGTTGTACCACAGTTGGAGCAAACGATGCAATTTTATTCTAGCTTAGGTTTTAAGGATATCCTGGTAGTAAAACCTTTATCTAAAATTGCTCAAGTGCAAGTTAGGAATGTACTTGAAAGAATTGAGTTCACCGGTACATTTATCGATAAAGTACATCATTCTATGTAATGTTAGGTCCCAATAATAAGGGGATTTTTATTTTATCGCAGATTAACGGGCAGTAAGACCCCCACTTCAAGGTTGCGAGAGAATTAAAGAAACCTAAGTGGGGGATCAACTGCCCGTAAAGGCCCGACGACGGACACGATGTCCTAGTCAGGCGAAAGCCACAGGACGTGGCGTTTTGAGCGTGATTAGTTCAACTAACCATCAGTGGGGGATGAAAGAAACCCCCCACTGATGGAAGTTTCACTTTATAATTTGAAAGGGAGTCTACAAGTGCAAACAACATTAGAGTTATACACATATGAAATTATAACGAAGGAACAAACAGATTTAATTCAAAAAGCAGCTGAGTGTCTAGCACGTTCATTTATCGGAGTGGATGTTTCAGGAAAATGGGTACAGGAACCGATGGTAGGTCAATTAAAACTAAGTTATGAAGATTTCTATAAGTTTACTAAGGATTATTTAGACTCTACTATAGAGCAGGGATATTGCGCAGTCGCCCGAGATATTAATAATAATGTTGTTGGTGCACTTGCGGGAGATACGAATGCACCAGAGATTATCGGAGAAGATATATTTGAAGGTTCTTTTTATGATATGAATGTCATTCTGCGTGTTTTAGAAGATGTGGATAAACGTTTCATGGAAGATTATAAAAGACGAAACGGAAAAGAAATCAAAGATGGGGAGCTATTACACCTATTCATGATAGGAGTGGTAGCTGAACATGACCGTCACAAAATTATTCAGCAATTAGTAAATATACTGATAACAAAGGCATCCTCACAAGGTGTGAAGGGTATATTAGGTGAAGCGACAAACCCGAAGGCGATACGTTTGATGGAAAAATATCATAATATGAAAAAATATGAAGATGTAGAAGGAAATTATATTGTTCATAAATATCAGGATAATAGTAAGTTGAATGGCATTCCTTCACATGTAGCTGATGGAACATACATACTTTTTAAAGAGATTTAAAAATTTCATACCTAGGTCTAAGTCAATAATTAACAGAAGAAGTTAGGAGATATATTTATCATGGAAGCTGTTTTACTAGGCATTATTGTTATCTTAATGGGGACATCAGCGTATTTTGCTTACCGATATTTTTCGCTGAAAAATCATCCTCATATAAATAAAGAAATTATAAATGGAATGAAGGAAATAATAGCAGGAAATATCACTAGTAAAGTAGATGAAAGAAGTCCTGATCATGCTGTATTTAATCAACTGATTGAGTTTTTCAGCCGTATAAGTGAAAAGTTTTTTTCATTTTCAAAAAATGTACATGAAAAAGGAGAAAATCTCGCTGAAATCGGTGAATATGCTTCTGAGCAAGCGGATATTGTTAGAGCGGCAATTGATGAGGTAGGTAGAGGATTAAATAAACAATTAGTAGCTACAGAAGAAAGCGCCGCATCTATGGAAGAAATGGCACAGGCAATCGAAGATCTATCAGTGAGAACAAATCAAATTTCAGAACAATCGAACGCTACCTTAGAATTAACACAAGAAGGAAACATTAAGCTGAAGGACTCCTTAGAAAAAATGGAGCATTTTAATCAAACGATAAATACAACATTTGTTGCAATAAATAAACTCGGAGAAAAATCTCTCGAAATCGGCACTATTGTAAAAGTGATTACAGGGATTTCAGAACAAATTAATTTATTGGCATTGAATGCGGCAATAGAAGCTGCACGTGCGGGTGAACATGGTAAAGGATTTGCGGTTGTTGCTGATGAGGTTCGAAAATTGGCCGAACAATCACGCCAGTCTTCTTCTGAAGTATCAAATATTGTAAAGAATATACAAGAAGATACTGAAATAGTTGTCAAGTCAATGCAACAGGGAACAGAAGAATTTAAAGATACAAATACGACTATTGTAGAGGTTGGAACCATGTTTGAAAAGATTCTATCTTCTACAAAGATCATTGCTGAAAATAATGAAAATTCTTCTGCAAGTACAGAAGAATTATCGTCTTCTACTCAGCAGATAATGGCAGCAATTGTTGAGATAGCTTCTATCTCTCGGGAATCTGTTGAAATGTTTGAGGAACTAATAGAAATTAGTGATGATGAACTGCATACAATGCAAAAACTTGTTCAGGAAGCAAAGAATCTTATAAATTTAAAAAATGATGTAAACAAATTACTAATTGCATGGAATCATAGTGTTGAAACTGCGGAAGCTAAAGTGGGTTAAGATGCTGAAAATAAGGTCAGTGTAGGAGTATAAAGATATTCACCTCCATAATATTTGCTCATTTTATAAAATAAGAAGGCTTCTTATAAGTTGAGCAAACTTGTATAAACTGGCACCTTTGTCAAGGGCACAATAAAAAAAGAGACTAACAACTAGAAGATGATTCCTATATTGAATAGGGGTCATCTTTTTTAAGTCATCTTTTAAATTACCAAATAATCACTACTAAGGGATATCATCCTAAGAGTTCCCTCTCCAAGACATTGATTGGCCTAGACCATATTTTTTTAATAACTTTAAATCCCCATTTAAAGCCTTTGTACAAACCACCCTTTGGAAGGGTGGTTATGATTGTTAAGATTTTGAATCAACTGCATAATCTTTCGTGGTGCTTTATTTCCAGTTCTACCCTTCTAAACTCTTCTAATATACTATAATCCTCAATTTCTACAAAGAATAAGGATAGCGTCTTAGAAAACGTTCACACATTTGTATAAATGTGTGAACGTTTAATATTTCTTATCTGTTTTGAAAATACCCGTTTTTTTTCCTTCAATATACCCTTAAATTTCTTCCGATAATCGGCTTACAAAACAATAAAGCTTATGTTATTGTACAAACATATTGGAATATTCCGATAATTATGTTAAATTTTTAATATAAGAGAAAAATTACAATATATTAGAGGAGTGACTTTATGGCGAAAAATAACGGAGATTTTGTATCTGAACCAGTACCTTCAAGTGCGCGAAGGCCTTGGTGGGAGATCACGTTTGTTACTTCTGGATTTTGTCTTGCGGTATCAGGGATGTTTGCAGGAGCAGCTTTGACAACAGGAATGTCATTAAGAAGTGTTATCGTTACTATTCTAATTGGTAATCTATTATTAACACTCTATGGAGGATTTATGGGTGCGATTGGTGCTAACACAGGGTTAGCAACCTCAGTGCTTGCAAAACGTACCTTTGGAAAAAACGGTTCTATTATTATGAGTTTGATTTTTGCTGTCACTTTAGTAGGGTGGTTTTCCGTACAAGCTGGATTTTTCGGACAAACGATTCACGCTATGCTGCCAAAGGCTGGGTTTATTACTTCTTCATCCGTTGCTTCAGCCTGGGGAGGAGCGTTAATGATCCTTACTGCATTTATCGGCTATAAAGGAATAAGAATCTTAAGTAATATAGCGATTCCTTTATTGCTCATCTTATCTTTCTTTGGCGTAATTTTAGCAATATCTCATGCAGGGGGCTGGGCAAGCTTAACACCAGAAATTACTAAGCCAATTACTATTATGGAGGGGGTAGTAGTTGTTGTTGGAACCTTTGCGGTAGGAGCCGTGATTCAACCGGATATTTCAAGATTTGCTCGCTCATCAAAGGATTCTTGGTTAGCTATGGCCATTGGAATGTTGATTGCTAATGGTTTCATCGTATTCGCTGGTGCTGTAACCGCGATAGCTATGGGAACAGGAGATTTACCAGCAGCTATGCTTCAATTAGGGCTAGGGATTCCTGCCATTCTTATCCTAATTGCTGCACAGTGGACAAGTAATGATAGCAATTTGTATTCATCATCACTATCATTTACCAATATTTTTAATGTGAAAAGATCGAAGGTTGTAATTATCTTAGGGGCTATCGGTACATTAATGGGTGCAGTTGGAATTGCAAACTACTTTATTGGCTTCTTAAGCACATTGGGTGTTTTGATTCCACCAATTGCTGGTGTTATGATTGCAGACTATTTTGTATTAAATAGGGAGAAGTACAAATTTGATGGAGGAAATAATTACGTTTCTTTCAAGTGGAAATCCTTAATTGCATGGATCCTTGGTGTGGCAGGAGGAGTTTTAATTTCATGGGGAATTCCTTCGTTGAATGCAATAATAATTGCGTTTATCATTCAGATTGCTCTAAACCGTATTGGGGAAAAAACTGATATGGAATTAAATACAACAGCGAATCAGGAACAAAATATTTAATAGAGGTGATAGTATGGCTCGCTTTATAGGTGTAGAAGAAATAGAAGCATTAGCAGTCGGTGCAGCAGTATTAGGAACTGGCGGTGGAGGAGATCCTTATCTTGGGAAAATCATGGCACAGGAGGCCATTAAAGAGTTTGGCCCCGTTACCTTACTCGACCCAAGCGAGGTTCCTGCAGATGCGCTTGTTGTCCCAGTAGCAATGATGGGGGCACCAACGGTTTTTGTTGAAAAAATCCCAAATGGAGATGAAGCACTTCATTCTTTACGGAGATTAGAAGACTATTTAGGTAAAAAAGCATTCGCGGTAATGCCAATGGAATGTGGGGGCCTCAATTCGACTATTCCATTTGTGGTAGCAGCACGTGCTGGGCTTCCAATTGTAGATGCTGATGGGATGGGGAGAGCCTTTCCAGAACTACAAATGGAGACATTTAGTGTTTATGGGGTTTCCGGAACACCAATGGTCATCACAGATGAACGTGGAAACTGGACCCTCTTGAATACGGTTGACAATGCGATGATGGAATATATTGCTCGAGGGGTTGCCGTTCGAATGGGTGGTGTCGGTCATATTGCTGAATATCCAATGACCGGAGATGAAATGAGACGAACCTCAATTCTGCAAACGGTTACGTTAGCAATTGAACTTGGTAAGGCAGTGCTAGAATCAAGTAAGAAAAAGGTTTCACCACTTATTGCAATGGAAGAAGCACTAATAAAATCTGATTATGGAAAACCGATTATTTTGTTTGAAGCCAAGATTACTGATGTTGACAGAACGACAGCTGAAGGTTTTGCCAAAGGAACAGTAAACTTAGAAGGAATCAATGGTAGTGAAGGACATGAATTTAGAGTCGACTTTCAAAATGAAAATTTGATTGCCTATAAAGGGGATCAGGTGTTAGCGACCGTACCAGATTTAATTACTTTCATTGATTTAGAAACGTTTAAACCGTTAACGACTGAAACATTAAGATATGGCTTCCGTGTAGCCTGTTTAGCAATTCCAACACCACCAATTATGCGAACCGAGGAAGCGCTTAAAGTATGGGGTCCAAAATATTTTGGTTATGACCTTCCATTTATACCGGTGGAAAAGCTAAATGAAGGGATGATTGTGAATGGCAAATAACATGTATAAAATTGGAGTTGATGTAGGTGGAACGAATACCGATGCAGTGGTATTGGATCAATATGATCAAGTCATTTCGGCCATTAAATCACCAACCACAAGTGATGTGCAAAGTGGAATTTTTAATAGTATAAAAAAGGTTCTCGATTTATCAGAAGTTAATGTGAAGGATATTGCTTATGTTTCATTAGGTACAACACATGCAACAAATGCTATCATTCGACGGAAGGATCTCTCTAAGGTAGCTATTGTACGTATCTGTTTGCCTGCCGGGAAGGGTGTATTACCTATGGCAGGTTGGGATGAGTCGTTAGTCCAAGCCATAGGGGGAAAATCCTTCTTAATCCATGGCGGATTTGAATACGATGGTCGACCATTATCAGATGAGCTTTTAAACTATGAAGAGTGTTTGGAAATTTTTAAAGAAGTTAGGGAAGAGGGCTATGATTCTATTGCAGTCAGTAGCATTTTTTCACCGGCAAAAGACCTTCATGAAAAGGAATTTGCGAGGCTTGCACATGAATATCTAGGAGAAGATTTCCCTGTTACCTTATCCTCGGAGATTGGCAGTTTAGGATTATTAGAGCGTGAGAACTCTGCAATTCTAAATGCAAGTGTGGTTGCTGTTGCTAAAAAAGCAGCAAATGGATTGGTTGAGGCGTTAGAGCATCTTGGGATTACCAGCAAAGTATTTTTTGCTCAAAATGATGGGACTTTGATGTCATTAGAGCATGCCATCAAGTACCCTGTTTTGACGATTGGATCTGGTCCAACAAACTCTACTCGAGGGGCAGCTTATTTATCAAATCTAAAAGATTGTATTGTCGCCGATATTGGCGGCACGTCAACTGATGTAGGGATTTTGGTTAATGGTTTCCCACGTCAGTCTGCACTTGCTGTTGAGGTGGGAGGCGTTTTAACAAACTTTAGAATGCCTGACTTAATTTCAATTGGGCTTGGTGGAGGTAGTATTGTCACGGTTGCCGGGGATGACATTAAAATTGGACCTGATAGTGTCGGCTACCAAATTAAAGAAAAGGCAATCTGTTTTGGTGGAGAAATCTTAACCGCAACTGACATTGCTGTAGCTGCTGGGGTAGCAGAAATAGATGATCCTAGTTGTGACCCAACGAGGCTAAACTCGCTGGATCCCAGCTTGGTCACAAAAGCAATGGATAAAATTGAAAAAATGGTGCTTGAAGCATGCGAGAAAATCAAAACGTCTCCTGATCCTTTACCAATTGTATTAGTCGGAGGTGGAAGTGTCATTATGCCAGCTGAGAGCAAATCTGTTGAATTGATTAAACCAGAACATTTTGGCTGTGCAAATGCCCTTGGAGCTGCTATTGCTGATGCAAGCGGCGAGGTTGATGGTTTATGGCCGATGGAAGACAAGACTCGCGAGGAAATTATCCAAACAGCAAAGGCTCTCGCGATTGAAAAGGCAATTAGTATGGGGGCTAAACAGGATACCACACAAATTGTTGATTTAGAAGCTGTTCCATTATCTTATCTTCCTGGAAACGTTTTACGGGTGAAAGCAAAAGCAGCAGGGGCATTGCAGCTATAGGGATACAAAATGGGTGGATCATTCCTTAAAGGGGATGATTCACTCTGTCTAAAAATGAAATTATTTGATTGATACAAGGAGTTATCCAGATTGAAAATTTTTGATTTACATTCTGATATTTTTACAGACATAGCGATTCGTAGAGAACGAGGTGAAAATAGGGTCTTTGATCAAGTCCATTTTCCTCGCTTAAAGCGTGGAGGAATTCATGCAATTCTTTGTGTGATATGGGTAGAACCAAACTATCGTGGAAATGAATATGAACGATTTCATGCTATCTTATCACATGTGATGGATGATTTAGCTGAAAGTGAACATGCAGAAATTGTCTCTTTTGCAGCCACTGAAAATAATAGACATTCCAATACAAATAAAATTCAAATCTACTTAGGTCTCGAAGGGTTAACTTTTATGGAAAGATGGGAAGGCCCCAATTCATATGCAAGAATTCAGAATTCAACAGCTGAGCTGGATAAAATTATGTTCAAACACGCTATTTTTTCATGGAATGAAAGAAATTTTTTAGCTGTGGGAACGGGATGTCCAAAAATTTATGATTCGGATGGATTAACATCAGTGGGGAAATTTACGGTTGGTGAATTAGAACAGTCCAGTTGGATTATTGATGTTTCGCATTTGAACGAAAAGTCCTTTTGGGATGTGTATAGTGTTAGTCAACAGCCCATTATGGCATCACATAGCAATTCAAAAGTTCTTTGTAATGTAGACCGTAATTTAACGGACGAACAAATGAAAGCAATTGTATCGACTGGGGGCATTATTGGATTAAATGCCTATGGGGAATTTGTAGATCGGAATAAGCCTACTGTTTCAAGATTCGTTGACCATGTCATTTATATGGCTGATCTTGTTGGAGTAGATTCAATCAGCTTTGGTTTTGATTTCATGGACTACCTAATGGATTATAACCTTGGTGGACCACCTGTTATTTTGACTGAAGGATTAGAAAATGTTACGATGATTCCGAATTTAATCGATAACATGATTAAAAGAGGATTTAGCTCGAAGGAAATTGAAATTATTTGCTTTGATAATGCATTTAACTTTTTACAAAAGATTTATCAAAAAACGTAATCTATTACTCTAGGTACTTATGAAAGGCTGATGTCATTCATGCTTGAAGGAAATCGAGTTAGACTGCTTCGGAATGAACAAAAAATCTCCTTAAAAGAATTATCAGAAAAATCGGGAGTTAGTGTCAGCATGATTAGCCAAATTGAAAGAGGGAATACGGATGTCACCTTAACCACCCTTTATAAAATTTGTAAAGGTCTAGGAGTATCCATTTCTACTCTATTATTTACAAAAGAAGAAACGGCACGAATAATTAAAAAGAAGAATAGAAAGACGATTGTTTTTCCATCTTCAAACACCAAATATCAATTATTAACACCAAATCATGATGGCAGCTTAGAAATGATTTTGGTAGAGTTAGAACCAGGGCAAACAGACCGGAAGCTAGTTGAACATCAGGGAGAAGAGTGTGGAGTTGTCTTAGAGGGAAGCCTTACTGTCATTTTAGGGGATGAAGAGTTTTATTTAGAAGAGGGGGATAGCATATATTTTAACAGTTTAACCCCCCATAGATTTTTAAATAACTCAAGTAATAGATCCTTGTCTATTTGGGCAATGAGTAAGAATGTGTAATTGAAAAAGGATGGACTTTTAAAGGAATGCTTCTGCTTCATTTATTTTTAGAAGCAAAAGTACCGTGCCCATGTTTCCCCGAAAGTAACTCGTTCTGCTCTTCAAAACGCTGGTTCTGTTGCTGCTATGCTTCTAACAACTGAAGCAGTAATCGCTGACAAGCCAGAAGATAAGCCTACAATGCCTGATATGGGTGCTATGGGTGGCATGATGTAATTCACCCCAAAATATACTCAGTAATATTAAGGATTCCACTCGACACCTAAAATTAGGTACCGAGACTTCAAAAAAAGAAGCTTTCATGAGTTCCTCGAACTTTTGAGAAGCTTCTTTTTTTATCTTTTATGATGAGTTGTAAATAAACTTGTGTGTTTCGTTTTTTGAATGACCTAAACTGTCCATTATCTGAAGAAGTTCTACTCCTCCACTCAAGGTATACTAGTATGCGTATGACGTTAAGAATGATGTGTTAAACGCTTTTTAATTGAAGAAATTTCTTTCATAAGCTTTTCATTCGATTTTCAATTGCTTTAACCTAATTGTTAATACATTACAAATATAGTGTATTTTTCAAATGAATCATATTATAATTAATCACATAATTTTAAAAAAATAGATAAAATAAGTTTGGAAAATTATGATTTGAGGAGGGGGTAATGATTCTCAGTATATTTGGTTGGGTCTCATTAGTAATAATTTCTTATATCATTGTTTCTAAAAAAATTAATATTAAAGGATTTATTACATTATTAATAATTCTATTTTTACAAACTTATTTTGCTTTTATCTTTTTGTTCAATAGATTGGAAAGTATAAATAATGTACTAGTATTCTTATTGATTGTAGCTCTTTTTTTATTCATAATTTACTTGCTGACAAGGTACTTTAAAGTAATGGATAAATATCACGAATATTTTAAAAAATCACTAATTTCCCTCTGTTTAATAGGACTGGTATACACAGAATTTTTTAATGGAAGTATAACATTTCATTCCTGGGCAAATTACCAAGAATATGAGGGGAATATCAAAAAGTACTATTTTATAGTTCCTGTAAATATATCTAGTTTTGAATTTGTAGGTGAGCAGGTTTGCATGATAAGTTATCTGCCATTCCACTCCAAAATAATAAAAGTAGAAAATAATAAAGTTTTTTATTACGAACCCAGGGGATTTGGTGAGGGTGGAGATTGGTGGGAATACGGCAAAAAAAAAGCGGAGCAAATATAGTACTTCTAAGACTATAAGGAATAGCTTAAGGTGAGAACCCTAGTATTGAAGTAAGGGGATTCAGATGGGTTAGATAAATACTCATACATTTTTCTCTTAGTGAGTAAAAAATGCTGATTTTTCAAACTAAAAAACTATTTATTAGAAGAAGGTCTTTCATCAGTTTACTGAACCGGTGAGAGGCCTTTTTTCCATATATGATGTCATTTTATTGAAAAGTTCAAAGACCCTTACCTTCAGAGCATTTTATTTAGGTGAAAAATGAGCCTTTATTAAGAAGAAAGTTCAACAAATCCCCTGAGACTCTAAGGGCTTCATGTATAAAATTCATCCACATACCCAATAGTATACTTTTGTATACTATACCACTTTGAAGTGCGTACTTATAAAAAAGTGTATATAAATTTATAATGTTTTTGAACAGTGTAAAGGAGGGATTCGTAGGTGAGCTTCGATAAGCATCGTGATATACAGAAAATATGGACAGTACATGAACGTATATTTAGTGATATTCATCGTGCAGGAGCCATACTTGAGCCGGGAAATTGGGAAGCTTATGACCCCTTTTTATTACTAATGGAAGATAAATTTCAAAAAGGGGCATTTGACAAACATCCGCATCGAGGCATTGAAACATTAACATATGTGATTGATGGCAGTATTGGTCACTATGATAGTGCAACAGGAGCGGGTGGTACATTGCAAAAAGGGGACATGCAATTGATGACGGCAGGAAGAGGCGTTGTTCATAATGAATCTCCTGTAGAAGGAGAAACCGTACACACTCTTCAACTTTGGGTGAACCTGCCAAGAAAAGATAAAATGACAGCACCACGTTATCAAAACATTAAAGCAAAAGATGTTCCCATTCGTAAAGAAGAAGGCGCTACGATTCGAGTATACTCTGGCTCTTCGGGCGATGTTGTGTCTGGCATATTGAATCATGTCCCATTTACTTTTGTAGAAATCCTAGCTGATCAAGGTGCTTCAGTAATCCAAGATTTACCAGGTGATTATAACGGATTTATCTATGTATTAGAAGGCAGCGGCACTTTCGGTGAAAATAGAGTTGAAGCGAATAAAGGGCAAGCGATGTGGTTAGGATCAGCTGATGGTGCAGAAATGAGTCATATTCAAGTTACTGCAAATGAGAATTTGCGCCTTATATTATTTGCTGGGCCTCCACTGAAGGAACCAATTGCAGCACATGGCCCATTTGTAATGAATACAATGGAAGAAATTAAACAAGCTTATGCAGATTATCGAAATGGTACTTTTATTTCGTAAATAGAATAGATCCCAAATCCTTTTTTACACCAATTCGTGAAAAAATGTATATTTTTTATATGCATTTTATAATATAGCTATCTCGCATCTGAGAAATTTAATTAACTAGAGGAGAATTTTAATAATGAATATTTTAGTAGTAAAAGCAAATAACCGCCCTGCATCTGAAGGGATATCTAGCAGAATGTACGAAACTTTTATGGCTGAATTAGAAGGTAAAGATGTAAACGTAACAACTTACGATGTTTATGAAGAAGACACACCATACTTTGGACAAGAGCTCTTCAACGCTTTCGGTAAAGTACAAAACGGTGGCGAATTAACAGACATCGAATCACGCCTTTTAGCTGCAAAACAAAAAGCAATGGACGCACTCTCAGCTGCAGATGTAGTCGTATTCGCATTCCCATTATGGAATTTAACAATCCCAGCTAAATTACAAACATTCATCGATTATGTATACGCTGCAGGATTCGCATTTAAATACACTCCTGAAGGAAAAATGGTTCAATTAATGACGGACAAAAAAGCAATCTTCTTAAATGCTCGTGGCGGTGTATACTCAACACCAGAAGCAGCTCCAATGGAAATGGCTGTTAACTACATGCGCAACGTATTTAGCGGTATCTTCGGTATGCAAATTATCGATGAAGTGATTATTGAAGGTCACAATGCTATGCCTGATAAAGCACAAGAAATCATTGCGGCAGGTATGGAAGAAGTTAAAGCTTCTGCACAACGTGTATTGGAGTTAGCTGTTAAAGCTTAATATTGGTAAGAAGAATTTAATAATTAGTTAAAAAAGTAGGGCAGTCTTCAAAAGTTAATTTTGTAGACTGCCTTTTTGTTACTATTAGGATCTAATTAACTGCTTGCTTTTGAATTCACTTTATTCTTTTTGTGCAGCGTATGTTTTGTTCCCCATTCATGCATAGCCTCTAAAATGGGTTCTAAAGTTTTTCCGTATTCGGTAATTGAGTATTCAACTTTTGGCGGGACTTGAGGGTAGACTTTACGCGAAATGATATCTTCTTCCTCTAATTCTCGCAGTTGGTTTGTTAACATTTTTTGCGTAATCCCAGGTAAACTACGTTTTAATTCGCTAAAACGCAGCGTCCCTTTTTGCAATAAGTGTAATAAAATAATTGGTTTCCATTTACCTACTAAAATACTTAAAGCATCATCTACACGACATAGTTCGGGTTTCTTCTCCATCTAGACATCTCCTTTAGTATCTTTTTGTATACTATATCACTTTAAGGATCGTACTTTATATATATTACTATACTACATAATAACATTAGGCAAGAGAATTAGACTAGAAAAAGAATGACTAGGGGATAGAATCATTACTCCCTTATAAAGATATGTTCATTAGGTCATATCCAAATGAATCTATTTCTTCTATATATGTCTTGATGATAGGACGGCATGGTGCAATCTCATTGGTGAAGATACACCATCTGTGGAAAATAAAAGTTAATTCGTTCAAGAGAGTTGTGTATGCTTATTGTACATGTTATTATCGAAATATTATGAATTATCTTGAAAGTAATCACGGAAAAAATTGGGGGGATTCTAATGAAAAAAGTTTTATCCATTGTACTATGTGGTGTTCTACTAATTCTCGCTTCCTGTGGTACTAACAGCAATCAAACTGGAGGGGGCAATGAAGAAAAGAAAACAGTAAAAATAGGAATCATTCAGCTCGTTGAGCATCCATCATTAGATGGTGCGAGGGAAGGGTTTATTGCGGCATTGAAAGATGCAGGCTATGAGGAAGGAAAAAATTTGAAGTTAGATTACCAGAATGCACAAGGGGATATGAACAATAATATGACGATCGCTCAAAATTTTGTAGCCGATAAAAATGACCTAATTTTGGCCATTGCAACGGCAAGTGCTCAAGCGGCAGTTCAATCAACGAAGGATATTCCTATTTTGTTTACAGCGATAACAGATCCAGTGGGAGCAAATCTTGTTCAGAGCTTAGAGAACCCAGGAGTAAATGTTACGGGGACATCTGATACTCATCCAGATGCTATAAAAAACACCATCAACTCTATTAAAAAGTTTATTCCTGAAGCTAAAAAGGTTGGGATCATCTATAACTCAGGTGAACCGAATTCCGTTGTGAATGTCGAAAAGGCAAAGCAAGTAATAAAAGAAATAGGGTTAGAAACGGTTGAAACAACGATTGCCACCAGCACCGAAGTAAAACAAGCGGCCGAATCATTAGTAGGAAGAGCAGATGTTTTCTACATACCGAAGGATAATACAGTCGTCTCTGCACTTGAATCGGTTATAACAGTTGCCAATGAGAAAAAGATTCCAACCTTTGTCGGAGAAGGCGATTCTGTCAAACGTGGAACATTTGCTTCTTACGGCTTTGAGTACCATGATCTCGGATACACGACCGGAAAAATGGCCGTGGAAATTCTCAATGGCAAAAAACCAAGTGAAATTCCAGTCGGTTTCCCTGAAAATCTAGAGCTATACATCAATAAGAAGGCAGCCGAACAAGAAGGCATTACATTAACTGAAAACATGCTAAAAGGTGCAAAAATAGTAGGAGAATAAGGTAAAAGCACACTGTCCTTTATTTCAAAGGCAGTGTGCTTCTTTTTTTAAAGAGTATTGCATAAAAACAACTAAATCATTCTAAAACACGTTTTAAGCTGCAATATACTTAAATGAATTTATGCTGAAACTATTAACATAAGAAGATTTTCGAAAAAAATTGATAGATTTATAGAGTAGGAGAACCTTGATAGGCATTAGGCTTATCAAGTTTTTTTAATTCATAGAGTTAATGGGTGTATTTGAATTGGCTGACAAACCAACTTAATTGGCTGATAAATGGATAGAATTGGCTGACAAACTAACATATTGGCTGATAAATAGATAGATAGATTTCGCTGATAAACTAACGTATTCGGTGATAAATTTGAAAAACTCTCTGCTGCACACCGCTAGGAAGCCCGTCTAATTACTTACAATCCAAAAGAACTAAATGTTCTATTCTATTCGACAAAATAAAAATTAACTTGTTTACCCAAAAATAATAAAAAAGAACTACAAAATTTTACAATCGTCATATAAAAAGGTGTAATTTCTTCCGTAATCTTTACATAAGTAACAAAAAAATGACCAAAGGACTGTATTGGTTTGGTTCGATATTCCTAATAAATATTTTTGCTTCAAGATAATAACAGGAAAAAAATAACAGACATTTTTCGACATTTTTTTTGGGAGTATTTGACCAAAATATGAACTGGTGGTAAAAAATAGTAAAGAAAAATATAAATTGAAGATAAATAAAATTTTGCAAACTACAAAAATGTAAATTGCTAAGAGAGGTACCATACTATGCTGGAATCAAAAAGGAGAGCAATTATTTTCTTATCAATCTCTTTATTATTGGCTTTTATTGCCGGACTATTTTTCTTGCAGAAAATTAAAGAATTAAATAGTGAATTAGGGGGAATGACGAAAATATATGTGACTGCAACAGATATTCCATCGAGAACATTACTTCAGCCTGACCATGTAAAACAAATAGAAATTCCAAATCGATATGTTAACAATTCACACGTAGTAAATGTAGAGGATTTAATCGACAAGGTTTTGGTTGTACCTTTAGTTGAAGATGATCTTATCACAAAGTCAATGTTAAAACCTGTTTCAAATGCTACGGATGAAAATAATAGATTGGTAACAATGCTTCAATCAGAGCGGATACGTTTTGATGAAGAACTAGAGGGGCTTGATCGGGTAGACATTGTTGTATCACATAAGTTTGATGGCAAACCAGTTACTGAAGTATTTATGAAGGATGTTTTAGTAGCAGGTGTTTCTAAAAGTGGAAAGCAGTTTTCTGGAGTTGCTCTTGAAGTTCCTGCTGATGATGCGCCAAGAATTATTCACATTCAAAATTATGCAGACTCGATTCGAGTATTAAAAGCTAATGTAGGGAAGGCCCCACAATTAAATACTGATATTGAAAATAAAGAGACAGAAGAACAAAAAGAAGAAAAAACTGAACCGCCTCAAGAGCAAAATAAAGAAAATACGGAAACACCAGCTGAACCACCACAAGAACCAAAAAAGGAAAATGCTGAAAAACCGGCAAATGAAAATGAAAATAATAAAAAATAGGATGGAATTGAATTTGGAGGATGCAAATGAGTGCTGATATCAAAATTTTACTCGCAGGTGATCAAGAACAATCAAAAACTCATTTAAGGGGTGTATTAAATAGCTTCGAAAAAGTTGATATGATCTCTTATCGTGATTTGAAGGCAGAGCTGGATCGCCTGGCACCAGATTTAATTTTTTTAATTGAATCTGATAAAGAATCTTCTGCAGATGCAATTGAATATATCCATGCCGTTAATCCAATGGCTCTAGTTGTGTTTATAGCATTCTCCCAAAACTTTGATGTATTAAAAAGTGTGATGCGGGCAGGGATCATTGATTTCTTTATACTGCCTGATGAAAATGCGATGCTATATGGCCGTTTAGATAGCATTGTTCAAATGGTCGTTCAACGTAAAAAGCAATTAATGGAAACTGCTGTTTCAAGCCAGTCTTTTAAAAGAGGAAGAGGCAAAATTTATTCTTTTTACAGTGGAAAAGGTGGTTCGGGAAAAACACTAATCTCAAGTGCGTTTGCTCAAACTTTGAAATTTGAATCCACTGCCCAAGTAATCTTTATCGATTTAAATTTACACTATGGCGGTGCTGAAGCCTTTCTATCTATCGTTTCCAATCGTTCGTTTGCAGATCTTATGCCGGTAATTGATGAGCTAAATGAAAGTCATATTCGAAATGTATCCCAGGTTGAAAAGCTTTCTAAATTAGAAGTCTTACTTAGTCCGCGTGATGCCGAAGTAGCGGAGCATTTACCAGAAGGGTTTATTGCAAGGCTTTTGAGAACATGTAGGAGAAGTTATGACTTTGTAGTAGTAGATTTGCCAGTAGCAATGAATATTCATTCATATGCGGCTCTAGAAGAATCCGATAAGATTTTTTATATATTAAATTTGGATACTCCTTCTATTAATACTTTGAAACAAGTTGAAGGATTGTTTAGAAGATTAGGGATTGAGACCGAGGGAAGATTGGAAATTCTCATTAATCAGGTTGGGAAAGAAAATGAGATCAAGCCTAATGATGTGAAGAATATTATTTCTTACCCTATTGCAGCAAAATTCCCTCGTGATTTTAAAGGGGTGCAGGCCCACATCAATAAAAGTGAACCTTTTAGAAAGGAACCTAATGAAAAGAAATTAATCCCATTTGCAAAAGGAATTAGAAAATGGGTTGTTCAAATGGTGGAATAACTCTTAAAAGGATTGATGACAGATGTCATTATTTGAAAGAAGAACAACTAGGTTAAAAAATGAACATAGAGTTAATTATGAAAATCAATATATAAGTGAGTTAGTCGATCATTACAAAACGAGAATTTTACGTGAAGCGAATTTAGAACTACTAACAAGTCTTCCTCAAGGCGAAATGAGATTAAGAATTGAACAGCTCATCAGCCAATTTATGAGTGAAGAAAAAGTGATTATTCCAAGACTTGATAAAGAAGAGTTATTGACACGAATAATTGATGAATCAGTTGGTTACGGGCCGTTAGAGCCATTGTTGGATGATCCAACAATTACAGAAATATTAATTAATGGCCATAAAGAAATATATATTGAGAAACTTGGTAAGTTACAGTTAGCTCCAGTTATCTTTAAGGACGACAATCATGTGCGACATGTCATTGATCGAATTGTTGCACCCATCGGTAGACGAATTGATGAAAGTTCGCCAATGGTTGATGCTAGACTACCCGATGGAAGCCGTGTAAATGCGGTAATTCCTCCAATTAGTTTAATTGGCCCAGTAGTATCAATAAGAAAGTTCAGAAAAGAGCCTTTTCAAATGACCGATTTACTTAACTTTGATTCGTTAAACAATGAAATGTCTATATTTTTAGATGCGGTTGTTAGGGCAAAGTTAAATATTTTGATATCGGGCGGTACAGGTAGTGGTAAGACAACATTGCTAAATGTATTAGGTAACTCTATTCCGAATGGAGAAAGAATTGTAACGATCGAAGACTCTGCAGAGCTGCGTCTCGATAAGCAGAATGTCGTTGGATTGGAGGCAAGGCCACCAAATGTGGAAGGCACAGGTGAAATTACGATACGTCATTTAGTAAAAAACTCACTAAGGATGCGTCCTGACAGAATTATTGTAGGAGAGGTTCGTGGCGCAGAAGCATTTGATATGCTCCAAGCGATGAATACGGGTCATGAAGGATCTATTACAACTGTCCATGCAAATACTCCCTTTGATGCGTTAAGACGTGTGGAGGGTATGGTTGTAATGGCGGGGATGGATTTACCTACTCATATTATTCGAGAGTATATTGTAGGAGCACTCGATATTATTGTTCAAGGAGAAAGGCTAACCGATGGAACAAGAAAAATAACATCCATTTGCGAGATTCATAGAGAAGACAGCGGAGAAATTGTTATTAAAGAAATATTTAAGTTCAAAAGAATTGGCATGAAGAAGTCTGGTGAAGTAGAGGGATATTTTACACCTACAGGAGTAATACCGAGGTGTATAGAAAGAATTAATATGTTTGGAATTTCTCTTCCAAACAATCTTTTTGAAAGTAAATAGGCAGTTCAGAATGATGCAGGGGGGTGTACCAATTGGAGATTGCTGCTATATTTGGAATTTCGGTTTTATTTTTTATTTGGGGTTTTTATAATCTGTTGGGCTTTAGAAAAGAGAAACGAGAAATCACTAAGAAATATGAAAAAATGTTCAAGAAAGAAAATGGAAGAAGCAGCTTTATCTCAAAACTAGGTGACCGGTTCGATGAAACCCCATTTGCAAAGAATTTTAAGATTAAATTATTACATGCAAATATTTTAATACTTCCATCTGAGTTTTTTGCCATTTTACTATTTTGCTGCTTTGCCATTGTCATTATCTTAATGTGGCTCTTTTCCTTGAAGTTTAGCATTAGCTTAATATTGGCAGTCATTATCAGTTTAGCATCCTATTGGCTTTTATTTTTAGTACGAAGAAACAAATATATTGAAAAATTAAATGATCAGCTTGCTGAAGTATGCAGATTGCTAGGAAATAGTACAAAGGCAGGTATGACGATTAATCAAGGAATTGAAGTAGTTGCTGCAGAGGTAGGATTTCCAGCAAGAGATGAGTTTAAGGAACTCGCCCATAATTTAAGGCTAGGAGTAGACTTTGAACGGGCATTAAAGGAAATTGAAAAGCGAGTGCCGACAAGAGAGTTCAAATTATTTATTGCAGCACTGCTTATACAAAAGAAGTCAGGTGGAAACTTAACAAAGGTCCTTGAGGAAATGGCTAAAACGCTTGAAGAACGAAAAATTTTAAGGCAAACCATTAAAACGGCTACGGCGGAACAACGATTTATTTCATATATATTACCCGCAATGCCGATATTCTTAATTTTAATGCTAAATTCTATGATGGAAGGTTTTGTAGATTTAATTTTTACAATTCCTGGAGCTATTTTAACAACAGTGTTTTTAGTGGGAATGGTCATTTCATTCATACTTGTAAGAGCTGTTACTAATATAAGGGTGTAGAAGAGTTATGGACGGAGTAATACTTACATCAATTTTATTATTTTGGTTGTTTTTGGTATTGAGTTTTGTGAATTTTTATAGTTATTCAAAAAATAAAGAAACACTTAAAGTGCATATCAATGAAGTTGCTATGACGCAGCAATTAATGAAGGTAAAGAAAAAATCAACTCTCGATCGATTCATTATCTTTCTATCACGCTATGCTGATGACTTTTCAGCGTTAGGAGAAAGAATTAATTTTTATAGTGAGTCACCCGATGTTGAAGTGCTGCTAATAAAGGCAGGGAATCCTTATGGATTATCAGTCGCCCGATTTCAGGGATTTAAAATTGTTTGTGTCATTCTCGGATTCATCATAGGAACTTTTCTGTTTTTTTTAGGGTTCCCCTTTGCAAATGTTTTTTTTGTTACACTGCCATTTATAGGTTTTTTTATCCCCATTTTTTTAGTAAGGGGAAAAGCGAAAAAACGCCAAGAACTTCTTAGAAGAGATTTACCTGACTTCCTGGATACCGTAAGTATAAGTCTGCAAGCTGGTTCTGGATTGGACGGAGCTATTAAGGAGGTTATTAGCTATTATATTGGGCCAATTCAAGAAGAGTTTTCGCGGTTTATTCAAGAAATAGAATTAGGTGTACCTAGAGAAAAAGCTTATACAGAAATGCTTAATCGAAACGATAATGTGGATTTCCAAAATGTCATTAAATCGCTAATTCAAGGGTCAAGATTGGGAGTGCCAGTCGCTACAACCTTTCGAAACCAAGCGAATGAAATGAGAAGAATAAGCTTAGAGCAAGTAAAGGAGAAAGCGGCTAAAGCATCTCCAAAGGTTACCCTTATTACATCATTCATTATTGCGCCATTAATCATGTTAATGATATTAGGGTTAATCATTCTTAATATGATTTATGGGGAAGATAGCATATTTAAACTATTTTCAAACTAGTATGAATCATTGAAAGGGGTGATGCTTCAAGTATTAAACTCTAATACTTAATGCATTTGGGAAGGCTATTTTATTTGATTGAAAACTAATAGTATTTGAGGAGGAAAAAAATGAAAAAGAAACTGATTGAAATGAGAGAAAGAATGAATAACCAATTAACAGCAATGTATGTTGGCATTAAGGGAAGAGTGGCCAATGAAAAGGGAGTTTCCACGATTGAGTGGGTTGGATTGGCAGCTGTCATTATTGCATTAATGTTCGCTCTTGCTACAGCAATGAAGGGCAGTGGTGGGGATTTAGCAGAAACTATCATTAATAAATTGAGAGAAATGATTGAAGGCATCAATACTTGATTATTTTATAGAAATAATGTGAGAGGAGGGAAAACATGCCTAGATTTTATACTCCTGCAGCTATTATATTTATTTGCTTTATCTTTTTGGTTGGTTGCCAAGAAAAAAAGGGAAACGTTGATGAAGTAAAAGATAAAGAGGTTACGAAGGTTGAAGTTGAAAAAGAACCAGATGAAGAAACAACAACGGAGCCAGTGGAAAGCCCGTTTAATTTAAATGCTCCAAAAATGCCTAGTACTCTTGAGGAAGTTGTTTCCTATCCAGTAGGATTGTTCGCATCTAAGGACACCAAAGTAAAAGATGAAGCTGTTCAACAAGCGTTAGATGCAATCCCTCCTATTTCTGAAACGGCTAGTGATGAGGAGCTGTCGAGTTTATTAGCATATGTATACTCACTTTACAAGATGGATTACGATGATCCAAAAGTAATCATTGATTCATTAAGTATTGCTACAACACCTGATTCAGATGAAATCTCAAAAGAAGAACAAACGGAAACATTTAATGTAGAAATTATTCTTGATGCTAGTGGCAGTATGAAGAAAATGATAGGTTCCAAGTCAATGATGGACATTGCCAAGGAGGCTATCAAGGAATTTGCCTCGTCATTACCTGAAGAAGCAAATGTTGGTTTGCGAGTATATGGACATAAAGGGACAGGTTCTAATGCTGATAAAGCAATGTCCTGTGCTGCAAATGAACTAGTTTATCCGATTCAGCCATACAATAAATCGGGGTTGACAGATGCACTAGGAAAATTTAATCCAGCGGGCTGGACACCTCTTGCACAGTCATTAATTGAAGCACAGCAAGACTTATCCCAATATAAGGGTGAAAATCATCGGAATATTATTTACTTAGTAAGTGATGGGGTTGAAACCTGTGATGGTGATCCGATCGCTGCAGCAAAAAGTTTAAAGGCTTCGGAGATTTCCCCAGTTGTGAATATTATTGGATTTGATTTAGAAGGTAAGGATGAGCAGCAATTAATGGCAGTAGCTGAAGCAGCTGGCGGAACCTATGTAAATGTCCGTAATCAAGAGCAATTAAAGAGCCAATTCAATCAGGCCTCAGCAGACGCATATAAATGGATGACTTGGTATCAAAAAGAACAGTCAGGAATTTTTAAAAATGCAGATAAACAGAAGACGTCTATTTACAAACTTTCAAACTCTTGGAAAAATAATATTTCTAAAGAAAAATATTTAATTTCTTTTTCTCTTCAAAGTCTCTATACAAAGAAGAAGATTACAAAAGAGCAGGAATTAACAACGTATAAAAAGGCAGAGGAATTCTATGATCTTCATTACGGTTTAGTTGAAGAGATGAAAAATACATTGATAGATGCAAGGGATGAGAATTTAGCTTCGTCATTGGAAGAAATAAAAGAACTTTACAATAAAAATGTCTCTCCAGGAAAAAAAGAGTAGGGGGACTTGATGAGTAGATGAAGAAATTACTTAAAAATGAACGGGGGTCAGCCATCATTGAATTCGTTTCAATGGTGCCCCTTGTCTTACTTTTAATGATGATTCTTTGGCAATTTCTTGTTGCAGGCTATGCAGTAATCATTACTCAATCTGCTGCAAATGAAGCAGCAAAGGTGTATTCTGTTACAAAAGATAGCACAGAAGCAAAACATGCTGCAGAAAAGATTATCAATTCAGCAAAAGCTACGTTAAAACTAAGTGGAGATAATGTCATTAATTCCTCGGGTTCAAGGAATTTTGAAGCAAAAGTAAAAGTAGATATGACCCTAAAGTTTTTACCCAAAAAGTTTTTGGGCGCCGTTCCACCGATAACCTTTGAAAAATCAATTAGCGGTAGGACGGTGGAGTAAGTGAAAAATGTAATAGCAAATGAAAAGGGCAATACCATGATATTCATGCTCGGTTCTCTAAGCATGCTAGTATTAATGTTTGTCATTATTGGAAGCTTTGCAAATGTTTTTATAATAAAGGAAAAAGCGTCAAATAATGCTGAACAGGCAAGCATGGCAGCATCGGGAGAAGTGTTAGATGGCTTAAAAAATGCTATCGAATTATATGATGCCTATCAGTTAATACATTATACAGCGATGGAAAGATATGATTTGTATCTTGAAGACTCTATTAAAATTCAATTAGGAAAATATATAGAACTATTTAGGGGCTCTAACCCTGATTTATCACAAATAGAAATAACTCATAAGGCGGTAAATAAAGTTATCGAATCAAAGTTGCCTGGAATTGCAGGTGCTTTAGAAGGATTTGTAAGCAGTGAACTTGCAAGTTCGACTGTTCGAGTCCATCAAGTTGTAAGCGAAAATATTGAATCCAACAAAGGTGAACTTTCTGGAACAAAAATTAAGTTATTTAATGATAATAATAGAGTTGAAGTCATTACTGCAACAAAATATAAAGCTGTCAAGTATGACGAATTGTTTCCAGATGATAAAAGAAAGATAAAGCAAAAAGGTGAAGGGCTAAAATTTGAATTTCTAAATGGTTTTGGCAATTACAATTGGGAATATACCTTCCCGTAAAAAGCATGAATTCTTTCATAATTTATATTGGTAGAAAGGAGTGAAAAAATGAAGAGATTAACAAGAATAGTGTTTGCTGTTATAGCAACCTTTACTTTATTGTTTATTAATGTCGGAGCTTTCACTATGCATGCCTTTGCTTGGGAAGATTCGAAAACGTGGAATACTGCGCCATCCTGGAATAATGAGCCAACATGGAAAACCCCGCCTAAATGGGAGTCTCCTAAATGGAAATCTTCTGGGTGGAATACACAGCCATCATGGAAAACATCACCAAATTGGCAGAACCCAGGATGGGAATCGTCACCAAATTGGCAGAACCCTGGGTGGGAAAATCAGCCGTCGTGGGAAAACCAGCCCAATTGGCAATCGCCTGGATGGGAAAACCAGCCATCATGGGGAAATCAACCAAATTGGAACGAACCGAACTGGAAAGATCCTAATTGGCAGAATTCTGGATCGAATCAACCGCCAGGTCAAAATAGCGATGGAAGCAATAGTCATGACCCCACATCTCCAGATGGATTACAGCCAAATGTACCGGGTGATCAAAACTCCCCAATACCACCTAATGATCAAAATAATCCACAATCAAAAGACCAGACTAATAATCAAGTAGACTCGGATAAGGATAATAAAAATAATACTAATAAAGACAATGCCGATAACTCGACTGATGACTCGGAAGCTCCCTTTTGGGATTTTAAGCCTGTTACCGATAAAGATGCAATAAAATTTATCGCAAAGGATATTGTAGGCGGAAATATTGAATTTATCTCCAAAGGTCTGAATGAGAATTTAACTCTTGAGGACTATCTTAAAAACAGAAATAAAATGGGGATTTCCGGTTTTAAATTAATTACTAAAGGTGATCCGACGGTTGGTGCACTTTATGATGGGTATGACTTAGTTAAAAAGTCAAAAGAAACCTATGATAAGTACAAAACCTATAAAAGTGTAAAAGAATTAGATAATTTAAGAAAAGCTGGAAATTTAATTGAATATGCAAGGCAAACTCAGGAATTGGCCGAAGCAGGAAAATCCTTCTCAGCGGGAAATCCTGTAGTTTCTGCTATTACAATGCCATTAACCATCTGGGATACTGTAGATAATGTTAATAAGTTGAATAATGCTAAAACTGCCGAAGAAAAAACTGATGCAAAATGGGGATTGGTCGATAATGCTGGCAGTTTTATAACAGGAGCAGCACCTTTTGTGGCGATGATTCCAGGCGCTCAACCGATTGCGGCAGGCATGATTGTTGTAGGAACAGCGATAAGTGCAGTTAGCTTAGGTAGAAAGCTTTGGAAAAACCGCAAAGAAATCTGGGAAAATGTTACGAAAAAGGGTAAGAAAGCGTGGAATTGGTTAACATCGAAATTTAAGGGGTGAGTAGATAGTTTTGATTAATACAAAACCTACAAAACTACATATAAAAAATATCAAACAGTACAAGAACCTATTAGAAAAGTGGGATATGTGGGACTTTGCCTATTTTGATGGAAATGACTATTATTTTCTTACTCTTTACGACCACATGTTAAAAGGAATTTCAGGTTATTTAATATTAGATTATGAAGGAAATGTCCTTCCTTTTGAAAAGGCTGAAGTTCCGGCTACCGCACTGAATAGATTTAATACGATGATCCATGGTGCTATGCAGGAAATGGTGCCACAAATGTTGAAAAACATGGATCCATATAAGGAGGTGGTCTCCTTACTAACACAGCATAAATCGGATTTGATTTGGAGAGATCCTGAACTTGCATCGTCTATTGAAAAGGTAATACGCTATACTACACATGCCCTCGGAATCAGTAAAAGAACTGAAGATATCGTAAACACTTTAGGCCACTTACAGAATATTGCAACGAAGGAACAAGGGTATTTTAATAATGAAATTCTAAATGAGATGAGAAATGAATGTATAAAGTATAATGTCATGATGTATGAGTATGGTCTGAATGAATTCGAATTAATGGATGATTATGAGAAGATTATAAAGAACTTAAATGAGAAACCTTCCGATATCCCATCATCAGCACAGAAAAAGATAATCGCCCTTTTAACTGCTTCTATACAATCAAATAAGGGGGCACTGACAAAGACAATGAAAGTCTTTGAGGATGAATTTAAGGAAATGAATGTTCATATAGATCATGCAAACCTAGAACAATCATTTGATAAAAAGATGGAGAGAAGTAGAGTGAAGGCATTTGAAGAAAAAATAGGTCCTAAAATTAGAAATCCAAAATAATGGTAGGTTAAGTACATGAAAAGAATTTTATCTAATTCAATCTATTTATATTCGAGTAAATTTGTACCTCTTAGTTGCTTGTCATTAATAACGTACGTACCGCTTCTATTTTTGCATACATTTATTGTGAATATTATCTATAGTCAATCACGTTTTATGGAATATCCGGGTGTTGTCGGAGATGCAGCTAATGGGATATTTATGCTCGTTTTTTTAACAATTGCCCAAGTTCCATTTATTAAGCTAACCATTTTGTATCATGAGGATGAGGAATCGATATTTAAGAAATCATTAGGATTTTCAATGGATAGAATGATTTCCATGTACGTCTTTGCTTGTCTGTATGCATTATGCGTATTTTTAGGCGGATTACTTTTTGTTATTCCAGGTTTAATCGTATTATTTCTTTTTTATTATGTTCCATATTTTATTGCGGATGGTGTTAAGTCATATAAAGTAGCAATTAGGAAGTCGGTTAGCTTAGTAAAAAAGAGATTTTTAATTATATTAGTAATAATTGGAGCCATTACTGCCATTCAATTATTATTTGAAAATGTTCTATTTGCATTTATTTCTTTCTATACTGATACGTATTTCGTATTTTTGTTTACAAAAATTGTTTTACAAATGTTTATCCTGCCATTCCAAGTTATTCTTGTTACAAATATGTTCATTGATATTAAGATCGATCAAACGAATGAAATTCCAACGCATACACTTTTAAAAAGTTAAGGAAAACGTTGGAATTCTAATGTAATGAGGGAAAGCTATTTAACGTAAAATAGTAGACTATGTAGAAATTAATTTTTTCTATAAAAAGGTTAAGAATGCTGAGACGAAAATATTCATTAAAAGGAGCTTGTAATTGGATGATAAAACACATTAATAAGCGCTATGTAATCATATTTATCTTGCTCGTCTCTTTCATCTCAGCATTTTTATTTGTTATAAGTTCAACTGAAAATTCCACAAAAGAAGCATCGGAGAAGCCGCAAAGTAATAAAGAAGAGTATGAGGAGATTGAGGATGATTTATTAGAAGAGAACAGGCCAAAGCAATTAGATGCAGAAGAAATTTTGGCTAATCTTCCATCAACTTTAGAAAAGATTGATGAAATTGTTGCCTATCCAGTTGGGGCATTTTCAGGTAGACAATACCGTGATTTGACAGAAGATGAAAAGTTATATATTCTTGAACATTTTGATAAGCTCCCTAAAATAGGAGATTCAGATCCGAAGAAGGATCAGCCAACAGATGAAGAAATCGAGCCATATTGGCGATTAGTTTATTCATTGTTTCATGAAGACTATCCAGGGCCGAATGATATTTTAAAAGAATTAAATACAATATTGTTCGGGAGACCAGATTTAGAGGACGATCGCTATCGTTTTAAGGAGCATCTGAATGTTGAAATTATTCTAGATGCTAGCGGCAGTATGGCCAAAAAAATTGACGGAAAAACAATGATGGATATGGCAAAGGAAGCAATTCAAGAGTTCACTGCAGACTTACCAAAGGATGCAAATGTAGCTCTTCGGGTCTATGGACATAAAGGAAGCGGGTCTAACCAAGATAAACAGCTTTCATGCGCTAGTAATGAACTTGTTTATCCTTTAAAAAAATATAATGCCTATAGTTTAAAGTCCTCATTAAAGAGGTTTAAGCCATCAGGATGGACACCACTTGCTAAAGCGATCGAAGAAGCAAAAAGTGATTTATCAGCGTATAACGGTGAAAACCACACAAATATCATTTATTTAGTTAGCGATGGGGTTGAAACGTGTGGGGGTGACCCTGTAAAGGCAGCACAAGAACTTGCAGATTCAAATATTACACCAATCGTGAATATTATTGGCTTCAATGTTGATAGCGAAGGTCAAAGACAATTAAAAGAGATTGCAGATGCTGCAAAAGGAACATATACAACGGTATTAAACCAAGAAGGATTATCTGATGAATTCGACCGCTCCAAAGAAATAGCTCAAAAATGGGAAGAATGGGCTGCAGATGCTGTCAAGCAGTTAGAAGATGAAAATAATCAGCAATGGGATAACATTTTTAATGCTTCAAATATATGGATGGAAAAGAATAAGCAGCAACGAATGAACATTATTGATGTTGCAGATGATTTACATAAAAGCGGACAGATTAGTAAGGAATCGGCGGAGATCATAAAAGAAAAGGCTAATGATCAATCAAGGAAGATATTAAAGCTAAGCACTGATTTAAGAGATGGACTTTGGGTTCTCAAAGATAAAAAATACGAAGAAGTTCAGGAAGAAATTGATAAGCTATTTGACGAAAATGTAGAGCGGATAAAAAATAGGAAAAAATGAATCTTTTCGTAAAAAACATCAAAGTCATAAGTTTTAAATGCTTATGACTTTTTATTATATAAGCATGGAAAATAAAAAACTATTAATTAGTACAGATGGTTTATCGCATTTATCGGGCTGTTACACCCCTAAGTGATTCACTTTTTGGAATATCAAATTGTAACAAGGTTACTCAGAAAGGCTATGCAGTAATCATTACTCAATCTATTAAAGGAGGGGAAAGATCATTTTTCTTCAATTTCGGGAAAGGATGATTAATCGTAATGAACAAGTAGCTGAGAGATTTGAAAAGTGGAAAGAAGAGCGTGCTTTATTATTAAAGACTATTAGAAAAATATATATATATCTTATTTGGGTGCTACTGCCAATTGCAATTTTTTTCTGGCTGTTTATCCCTGTTAGCCGTAGTATGGTCATTATTTTGTTTTGGAGCTATTATGCTCTATGGCAATTTTGGATGCTTTCGCGCAGTAAAACAATTACATGGGCACTCTTTTCTCGTTTTTTTCTAGTTGGAACATGGGTGGCAGGGCCTATTGCTGCACTAATCATGTGGTCAATTCACTTTGTTTTTGCAGATGGTGCTTCATCGATAAATGATGTTTGGAGCTCTTCCTTTATAGGCCCTATTGTTGAAGAAGTTGTAAAACTACTGCCACTATTGATTTTTCTATTTTTTACGGGTAAAGAAAGACAATTCAGTTTAGCCGATTATGCTTTGATTGGTGCTGCTCTTGGTACGGGCTTCCAATTTATAGAAGAAGTATTGCGAGCATGGGTAAGCTCACGTGAATCGCTGCTAGCCTCTTTATTTAAAACTCTATTAACTTCAGCGGAAAAGGTTTGGGGATTTGACACTTTGTTTCCTGGATATTTTCAAGCAGGCAGCATTGTAGCAGTTGGTCACCATGTGTGGACAGCCTTTGTCGCGTTAGGAATTGGTGCCGCCATAATATATAGGAAGCGTTTCGGTCGAATCATTTGGCTTCTGCCTAGCTTTCTATTATTATGGGCCATCTTTGATCATGCTATGTATAATGCACAAGTTTCAGTGTTAAAACCAGTTCTTTTCGTGGAATTAGCCCACTTTTTATCAGGTCAGGGACATTGGTATAAGTGGACATTTGTACTGGCTCTTTTACTAGCAGTATACTTGGATTATAAACAACTAAATCGCGTGAAAGCTTCTTTGCCTCTGCTTCCAAGTGAGCAGCTCATCGAACCGTTTACCGAACTAGCAACATTGACTCAGTCCTTTTTTAAAGGACCCAAGCAGTGGGGAAGTATGATGGGCTTTTTCCGGGAAAGGAGAGCTTTCGGATTCGCCCTTCTTTTAAAAGAGAGGGAGGGAAAAAGAAATAAGCTGCAGAAAAGGATGACTGCCATTTACCAAACTGTTGCAGTTGTTGTTCTTTTAGTTCTCATTTTGGGGACTTTCTCGCAAATGGCAGCTGACTCCACCTATTATTTTGCTGGCTTGTTTGAAAACCTGTCGACTTGGTGGAACAAGCTAAACTGGTATGAAAAAACCGGCGTGATTGTAACAACTGCTCTTGCCATTGCTCTATTCACGGTAGCATCTGGCGGTGGAATCATTGCAGCAGGATTTACAGGCTTTGGTGCTGCGATGGTTGCCAAGGATGTGCTCGATAGTTCGGGCGCCATCGCCAATATGATCAAAAACCCAAAAAGCGCGTTCGGCAAGTGGCTGGAAAAAGCAAAACAAATGCCGCCGCAAGAACTCACCATTGCAGCTGCGATCGTCCTGCTTGATGCCCTAATCAAACGTTTTCCTGCAACAAGAGCACTAGACGAACTATTAAACTCCTTACAAAAACAAGCACAGCACCTCGGAAAAAAACTAAAGCTCGATACTCACGGACCAGAGCCAGCATTGGCAGGCACTAGCCACCTGCCACCACATCAAACCCATACCACTTTTAGTGAGGGGAGTGGGAGTCACACGAAGAACAATGGTGATTCGGGAAAAGGGGATTCTGGTAAGGGTACGGGTGAAATTCCTAAGAGAACATATGAGCCTAGTCCAAAACATGACCCGAAAAGTGGTTGGGGGAGTCCAAACCCTATCCCGAATACTAAAATAGGGCAAGAGTTATTGGACAATGCTTACTCTTCTTATAAAAATAAGCAACTTTACAATATATATGAGGGAAAGCTTATTAAATTTCAACCAGATGGAGATACAGGTTGGCATCCATATGAAGTTAAGAATCCTGCTAAGGAAGTACCTGCCGATGTGTTAAGACAGTTGCTTAAAGATGGTAAGATTACAAAAGTGGAATACAATAAACTATTAAAAAATAAGTGAGGTGCATATCTCTGAAGACGTTCGGTAATAAAGACATATTTGGTATTGAATATGAGTTGCTTACTAATCCTTTTTATGAAAATAGTTTGATTGGAGAAACATGGGGGACACTTAAACTATCTGTTAAAGGAAAAGATGTTTGCCAATATGAAAGAGAGAACATTGTGAAGACCTATCAATGGAATTTAATTTACATTGTTGAATGGTTCAGTGAAAATCTTAAGTATATATTGAGTGATGAGCCATTTCCTCTCCCAGTGGCAGGGGATAACTCTCTTGAGCTTTTAGATAATTGTTTGTTGTTTGAGACAGACGATGACGATGAATTTGACACATGGTTCGATACAAAACAAGAATGGGAGTTTAAACACTCCTGGTTTTCCAATAGAGCAGGCTCTTTTTTACCAGATATTTTCTTCAGAAGGGTTGACGGTGAAATAGAGATTGCATGGAATAATGAATTAATGTATTCCTCCGATGGAATAAATTTTATATATCCAACTGGAGTTGACTATATCTCAATTGATATATTTAATTCTACTGTTAGACATTTTATTGATGATTTCTTGGATAATCTTCTGCTTACTACTAAAAACAAAAGTGATGCTGAAAGATTTTACAAAAAAGTAAGGAATTTAATCAAATAGTGATTTTAAAACCTTGAATAGCTAAATGCTTTCAAGGTTTTTATAACAAAAAAATATATCATAATTACCAACTAACAGAAAAGAATGACAGTAATGTACCAAACTCTTGCAGTTATTGTTCTTTTAGTTCTCATTTTGGGGACTTTCTCGCAAATGGCAGCTGACTCTCTCCATTATCTTGCAGGCTTATTCGAGAACCTTTCGACATAGTAGAACAAACTCATCTGGTATGATATACCGGAGTGCTTGTCACAACGGCTCTAACCATTGCTTTATTTACGCTAGCATCTAGCGGGGGAATCATTGCAGCAGGATTTACAGGCTTTGGTGCTGCGATGGTTGCCAAAGATGTGCTCGATAGTTCGGGGTACCATCGCCAATATGATCAAACCCAAAAAGCGAGTTCGGCCAGTGGATGGAAAAAGCAAAACAAATCCCGCCACAAGAACTAATCATTGCAGCTGTAATTGTCCTGCTTGATGCACTAATCAAACGTTTTCCTATAACAAGAACACTAGACGAACTATTACCCTCTTTGCAAAACAAACACAACACCTTAGAAAAAACTAAAGCTCGATACTCTAAAACCAGAGCCAACATTCCCATGCAATAACAGTCTTCCTCCCCACCAATGTTTCTGTAGAATATCCAAAACATTTGTAGTACAGAGTTACATGCTCAATTTTTCACAAACATTTAATAATTGAAAGAGTAACTAAAGCCAAATTAATAGTATGCTTAAAGTAGAAGCTGTTATATACAAAAATAACATCCTGTATTAATCGCAGATTAACGGGCAGTAAGACCCCCACTTCAAGGTTGCGAGAGAATTAAAGAAACCTAAGTGGGGGATCAACTGCCCGTAAAGGCCCGATTAGTTCAACTAACCATCAGTGGGGGATGAAAGTAAACCCCCACTGATGGAAGTTTCACTTTATAAAAAAGGGAGGATTTCGTTATGACACAAGTACTTGAAAATGTTGTGAATGCATGGCAAGAGTTTAGAGGCGGCAAGTGGAAAAAAGAAATTGATGTAAGAGATTTTATTTTAAAAAACATCAATGTCTACAGCGGAGACGAATCATTTCTAGCTGATGCAACCAACGCAACAAACGTACTTTGGAAGCAAGTGATGGAACTGACGAAACAGGAACGTGAAAACGGTGGTGTGTTAGATATGGACACAAAAATCGTGTCCACGATCACTTCCCATGAACCAGGATATTTAAATAAAGGATTAGAAAAAATAGTTGGATTTCAAACGGACAGACCTTTCAAACGCTCCATGCAGCCATTTGGCGGAATTCGCATGGCAGAGCAATCATGTGAGTCTTACGGATTTAAAGTAGATGAGGAAATAAGCCGGATTTTCAGGGAGTGGCGCAAAACGCATAACCAAGGTGTATTTGATATTTATAACGAAGAAATGAAAGCGGCAAGAAAGTCTGGCGTTATTACAGGCCTACCTGATGCTTATGGACGCGGCCGCATTATCGGCGATTATCGTCGTGTAGCATTATACGGAGTAGATCGTCTGATTGAAGAGAAGAAAAACGATTTGCAATTGACGAGTAAAACAATGAGCGATGATGTAATACGTCTTCGCGAAGAGTTATCTGAACAAATTCGTTCCTTGATGGAACTGAAACAAATGGCAGCTGCACATGGTTTTGACATTTCGAAACCGGCAACAAATGCCCGAGAAGCATTCCAATGGCTATACTTTGCTTATCTTGCAGCTATTAAAGAACAAAATGGAGCTGCGATGAGCTTAGGCCGTACATCTACCTTCTTAGACATTTATATTGAACGCGACCTTCAAAACGGTACGTTAACGGAAGAAGAAGCACAAGAACTTGTAGATCATTTCGTAATGAAGCTTCGTCTTGTAAAATTTGCAAGAACACCGGACTATAATGAACTATTCTCCGGCGACCCGACTTGGGTAACAGAATCGATTGGAGGTATCGCGTTAGACGGTCGTCCGTTAGTGACGAAAAACTCTTTCCGTTTCCTTCATACATTAGATAACTTAGGCCCTGCTCCGGAACCAAACTTGACCGTTCTTTGGTCTCCAACCTTACCGGAAGGCTTTAAGAACTATTGTGCAAAAATGTCGATTAAAACATCTGCAATTCAATATGAAAACGACGAGATCATGCGTCCGGAATTTGGAGACGATTACGGTATTGCATGCTGTGTATCGGCAATGAGAATCGGTAAGCAGATGCAGTTCTTTGGAGCCCGTGCAAATTTGGCAAAAGCACTGTTATATGCGATTAACGGCGGAAAAGATGAAAAATCTAAAGCGCAAGTAGGACCAGAGTTTGCGCCAATCACATCCGAAATATTGGATTACAATGAAGTTATGCGTAAATTTGATATGACAATGGAATGGCTGGCAGAGCTTTATATCAACACATTAAACGTCATCCATTACATGCACGATAAATACAGCTATGAGCGTGTAGAAATGGCTCTTCATGATACGGAAATCATTCGTACAATGGCAACGGGTATAGCCGGTCTCTCTGTAGTGGCAGACTCTTTGAGTGCCATTAAATATGCAAAAGTGTCACCAATTCGGGATGAAAACGGCATTGCAGTCGACTTTCAAATTGAGGGTGACTTCCCGAAATACGGCAATAATGATGACCGAGTGGATTCTATCGCAGTTGAACTTGTAGAATGCTTCATGAAAAAGCTGCGCAAGTATAAAACGTATCGTAATTCTGTACACACTATGTCGATCTTAACAATCACGTCTAACGTGGTGTACGGCAACAAAACGGGAAATACACCTGATGGAAGACGTGCAGGAGAACCATTTGCACCGGGTGCAAACCCAATGCACGGGCGTGATGTAAAAGGGGCTTTAGCATCATTGCTTTCTGTAGCGAAGCTGCCATACGAGCAGGCGTTAGATGGAATTTCAAACACATTCTCTATTATTCCAAAAGCGCTCGGAAATGAAGAAGAGACACAAATCAAGAACTTGGCTGCTTTACTCGATGGCTATGCAGAAAAAGAAGGGCATCATTTGAATATCAACGTGTTCAATCGTGACACACTGATGGATGCGATGGAACATCCGGAAAAATATCCACAATTAACCATTCGTGTATCCGGGTATGCAGTAAACTTCATAAAATTAACTCGTGAACAGCAAATTGACGTGGTTAATCGTACGATGCATGCAAGCATGTAATAGGAGGAAAGGCAATCTCTCTGATTGGCAGAAAGATTGCCTTATATTAATGGTGAGAAATTACTAACTCCTACTTGGTATAGGGGGAAATGCAATGAAAGGACATATTCATTCCATAGAGACATGCGGAACAGTGGACGGGCCAGGTATCCGTTATATCGTGTTTACTCAAGGCTGTTTGTTGCGATGTCAATATTGCCATAATGCTGATACATGGGAAATAGGAAAAGGAAAAAGCATGACGGTGGAAGAAATCATTAATGACCTGCAATCGTATATTCCATTTATAGAAGCTTCCAGAGGCGGTATTACTGTAAGCGGTGGAGAGCCCCTTTTACAGCTTGATTTCCTGATTGCGTTATTAAAGGAATGTAAAAAAATCGGAGTGCACACAGCCATTGATACATCGGGTGGTTGTTACACGAATGAGCTGGTATTCCAAGCTAAATTAGATCAATTAATGGAGTATACCGATTTAGTGCTGCTAGACTTGAAGCATATTGACCCAAAGCGCCATCAGAAATTAACTGGCAAGCCAAATGAGCATATTTTAAAGTTTGCCCGCTATCTGTCTGATAAGAAAAAGCCAGTCTGGATCCGTCATGTTCTTGTACCTGGGATTACAGATGAGGAAGAGGATTTACGTCATCTACGAGCATTTATTGATACACTGAAAAATGTAGAAAAAGTAGAAGTACTGCCATATCATCAGCTTGGAGTATATAAATGGGAACAATTAGGCCATAAATATCCTCTAAAAGGGGTACAACCTCCTGCCGCTGAGACGATCGCATTCGCAAATCAAATACTAGTGAAAAACTAAAACGAAGGTTGTCCCATGCTGTAATTTGGGACAATCTTTTTGGCTAATAGGAAAGTTTAAGTTTATTAACGTACTAAAGTATAGTGTGTTTTTAATTAAATATCTGCTAATAAGATCGCATAAGTAAAACTAAGACATTCGCCAAAAAGGACTTTGCGAATGCCGGGTTTTTCCAATACGTTAGCACGTCGTAAAAAAACAGTCCCTAGCGGAAGGGACTGTTTAAAACTTATTCTACACGCCCTTAAAGGCCTGGCGGTACACTTCTGCCAGCTCGGCGACTAACGGCAGTTTTGGATTGGCTGTTGTGCATTGGTCTTCAAATGCCCGTTCTGCCAACCAGTCTACTTTACTTTCAAATTCCGCTTTTTCTACACCATTCGCTTCGATGCTCATTGGAATATCAAGTTCTTTAGCCAGCTTAATAACTGCTTGAATTAAGCTTTCCACGCCTTCTTCTGTCGTACGGGCAGGCAATCCAAGTGTTCGGGCAATTTCTGCATAGCGTACGTCAGCAACAAATTTCTCGTATTTAGGGAATGCTGTAAACTTTTTCGGTTTTGTCGCATTGTAACGGATAACGTGTGGCATAAGAATCGTATTGGCGCGTCCGTGAGCGATATGGAATTCAGCTCCAAGCTTATGTGCTAGACTGTGGTTTATGCCAAGGAATGCGTTGGCAAACGCCATCCCGGCTATCGTTGACGCATTATGCATTTTTTCGCGTGCGATTTCATCACTGCCATTTCGGTAAGCAATCGGCAAGTATTCAAAAACAAGCTGAATAGCCTTCATAGCAAGCCCATCTGTGTAGTCATTCGCCATAACAGAAACATAGGCTTCTATTGCATGTGTTAATACGTCCATTCCTGTATCTGCCGTAATATGTTTCGGCACCGTCATAACAAATTGCGGATCAATAATTGCGACATCAGGCGTTAGTTCATAGTCAGCGAGAGGGTATTTTATATTGGCTTTTTTGTCTGTAATGACCGAGAAAGAAGTTACTTCAGAACCAGTTCCAGATGTTGTTGGAATAGCAACAAATTGAGCTCTCTCACCAAGCTTCGGATATTTGACAACTCGTTTTCTTATATCTAAGAATTTCTGTTTGAGTCCAAAGAATTCTGTTTCCGGATATTCATAGAACAGCCACATTCCTTTTGCGGCATCCATTGCGGATCCGCCCCCCAGCGCGATAATGACATCCGGCTGGAAGCTTGCCATCCTTTCAGCGCCTTTCATCACGGTCTCGATTAATGGATCAGGTTCTACTTCTGAAAATATCTCGCAGTGGACATAATCTGGACGTTTTCGTAAATAGTATAAGACTTTATTGACATATCCTAATTTTACCATTCCTGGATCTGTTACGATGAATGCTTTTGAGATGTTTGGCATTTTTGCCAAATATTGAGTTGAGTTTTTCTCGAAATAAATTTTTGGCGGTACTTTGAACCACTGCATATTTACATTCCTTTTCGCCATTTTTTTAATATTGACCAAGTGTATGGCTCCGACGTTCTCAGAGACTGAATTGCCTCCGTATGTGCCGCAGCCTAGTGTTAATGAAGGCATATAGGCATTATAAATATCACCTATGGCCCCCTGTGAAGATGGAGCATTCAAAATAATACGCCCGGCTTTCATTCGTTTGCCGAAAGCATTCATGACTTCTTGATCAGCCGAATGCAGAACAGCCGAGTGGCCCAATCCGCCAAACTCCAGCATTTCTTCTGCTTTTTTTAAGCCTTCTTCCAGATTATTAACCTTATAGCATGCAAGCACTGGACTTAACTTTTCACGGGAAAGCGGATATTGCGGTCCAACACCTTTTAGTTCTGCTACTAAAATTTTTGTTTCTTCCGGAACCGTAAGTCCTGCCATTTTAGCAATTTTTGCAGCTGGCATTCCGACAATGTCGGCATTAACTGCACAAGAGTGTTCGTTAATGACAAGCTTCTCTATTTTTCTCCGCTCTTCTTCATTTAAAAAATAGCAGTGATTCGCTATCATCTCTTTTTTCACTTCAGCATAGATGTCTTTATCAACGATAACAGCCTGCTCAGAAGCACAAATCATTCCATTATCGAAAGTTTTTGATAAAATTAAGTCGTTAACCGCCCGTTGGATGTTCGCTGTTTTTTCAATATAGCAAGGGACGTTTCCTGGTCCAACCCCAAGGGCAGGCTTGCCAGAGCTGTAGGCTGACTTAACCATTCCTGCTCCGCCAGTAGCTAAGATGAGTGATATATTCGGGTGATTCATTAGCTGCTGAGTTGCTTCCAATGAAGGCTTATCAATCCACTGGATACAATTCTCCGGAGCCCCCGCCATTATAGCAGCATCTCTTAAGACTCGGGCTGCTTCACTGCTGCATTTTTGTGCAGATGGATGGAAGGCGAAAATGATTGGGTTTCGCGTCTTGATTGAAATAAGCGCCTTGAACATGGTTGTCGAAGTTGGATTCGTTACCGGTGTTACCCCCGCAATGACCCCAACAGGCTCGACAATTTCATAGATTCCTTCATGTTCATTTTTATGTATAATTCCAACCGTTTTATCGTATTTAATATTGTGATACACATATTCTGTTGCAAACATATTTTTAATAATTTTGTCTTCATATACACCTCGGCCTGTTTCTTCAACAGCGAGTTTGGCAAGAGGCATATGCTGATCGAGACCCGCTAATGCCATTTGCTTGACGATGTGATCAATCTTTTCCTGATCATAATCTTGAAACTCTTTTAAAGCCTCCTGACCATTCTTTACAAGAAGATCGATCATGTTTGTTTCAGCCTTTTTTTCATTTAATGCTTTTTCTTTAACCGCCATTGTCTATTCACCTCATTTGTGAAATGTTTCACATAAAATTTAAAAAAAAATTAAATCTCAAACAAGTCCTTCGTATATGTTTTTAAATCAGCTGAAAAAGCTTTCCATTCACAGATCATCATTCATTATCACTCCTTTAAGCTTTTATATTTTTAGAATATCATGGAAAAAATACAATAGTTTGTGAAGTATTGAACAAATGATGAATATTAATAAAAAATTATATCCCCCATGATATAACTTGGCTGCTTGTTGCAGGCAAAAAATGCAGAGGATAGCCAACCTAAACAATATAATAAATAATTTCAAAGGCGGTAGAGCCAGTTTGATATATTGTCAAATTTTCTTATCTTTAATTTTTATCAAATATGTTATACTATATAAAAAAAGTATAACTTATTTACAGTTTATCTATAAAATATAACACACTTATTATCGTGAAGAGGGTGATAATGATTAAGCTATCTAATCGCCAGGATGAAATCCTTCAAATCGTAAAGCGAAGCGGACCAATAACGGGGAACGAAATTGCAAAGAAGCTTTCGGTTTCAAGGGCAGCGTTAAGACCAGATCTCGCTATTTTAACGAGATCCGGTAATTTAGATGCAAGACCTCGAGTTGGTTATTTTTATAATGAAGAATTTCGAATGATGGCTCAGTCGGAACAGTTTATCAAACAAAAAGTAAAGGATTTTAAAGCGCATCCGATTGTCGTTGAAACATCAACTTCTGCTTATGATGCCATTGTCCAGTTATTTTTAGAGGATGTTGGTACACTTTATGCAGTTGATTCAGAGGGCCATTTGGCTGGTGTTGTTTCACGGAAGGATTTACTAAGGGCTGCGCTCGGAAATAGGGATCTTCAAGAAGTGCCTGTAAGTGTGATCATGACGAGGATGCCGAATATTACTACCATTTATCCCGAAGAAACCTTGCTAGAGGCGGCAAAGAAAATGATTAATTATCATATTGATTCCTTGCCTGTAGTAAAGGAAGTAAAAGGGGAAAAAAATAAATATTTATTATTAGGACGAATCACGAAAACGACGATAACACGAGGTTATTTAGAATTAATTGAAGGCAAATAAGACTCAGGGGAGGTGCTGAAATATTGGAACGGAAAGAAGTGGTCTATGTAGTTTCTGACTCGGTTGGAGAAACGGCTGAATTTGTTGTAAAAGCAGTGGCAACACAGTTTAACGGAGGACAAATTGAAATTCGCCGAAATTCATATGTGGATGACATTGAAGATATTGAAGATGTCATTATGTTAGCTAATAAAGATTATTCGATAATTGCTTATACAATTGTCATTCCTGCATTAAAGGAATATTTAGACAAAAGAGCAAGAGAAGAGGGGATATTAGCGGTTGATTTGCTTAATCCATTAATGAATGCGTTTGAAACTAGGTTTAACAAAGTGCCTCATCATAGTCCCGGATTAATGCGAAAATTGGACGAAGAATATTTTAGAAAAATCGAAGCAATTGAATTCGCCGTGAAATATGATGATGGACGTGACCCAAGAGGAATTACAAAGGCAGATATTGTTTTAATTGGTGTTTCAAGGACTTCAAAAACGCCATTATCAATGTACTTGGCGCATAAACGGTTTAAAGTCGCAAATGTTCCGCTAGTTCCAGAGGTTCCGCCACCGGATGAATTATTCGAAATCCCCAGAAAGAATTGTATTGGCTTGATCATTTCTCCGGATAAATTAAATGACATACGCAAAGAACGGCTAAAGGCTTTAGGATTAGGTTCACAAGCAAATTATGCAAGCTATGAGCGGATCCTTGACGAACTAGATTATGCTGAAAAAATCATGAAGCGTGTAGGCTGTCCTATTATCAATGTATCAAATAAGGCAGTAGAAGAAACGGCTGGATTAATTTTAGAAGTGTTAAAAAAAGAGAGGAGCTTTTAATCATGAGAAAATTTGTTTATTTATTTCATGAAGGTCAAGGGAATATGAAAGATTTACTTGGAGGGAAAGGAGCAAATCTAGCTGAAATGACTAGAATTGGCTTACCGGTCCCATATGGCTTTACGATTACAACAGAAGCTTGTAATGCTTACTATGAAGCTGAAAAAACAATACCTTCTTTAGTAGAACAGCAGACTCTTGAAGCTCTAAGTCGTTTAGAAGAGAAAATGGGCAAAAAGCTTGGAGACTCTGAAAACCCATTCTTTGTTTCTGTACGCTCAGGTTCTGTTTTCTCAATGCCTGGTATGATGGATACGATATTAAATCTTGGTATGAATGATGAAACTGTTATCGGATTGGGGAAATTAACGAATAATCCACGGTTTGCATACGATTCTTACCGCCGTTTCATTCAAATGTTCAGTAATGTTGTTCTAGAAATCGATACTTTTTATTTCGAGCAATTATTAGAAGAAGTGCGTGAGCAAAAGGGTTACTCCTCTGACCCTGAATTAACGGCTGAAGATTGGAAAGAAGTCATTGCAGGCTATAAGGAAATTGTAAAAAAACATATGAGAAAAGCATTCCCACAAGATCCAAAGGAACAGCTTTTTCTTGCTATTAATGCGGTGTTTAATTCTTGGAATAATCAGCGTGCCATTGTTTACCGCCGTCTGAATAAAATTCCTGACCATCTTGGAACTGCTGTGAATATTCAAAGTATGGTATTTGGAAACATGGGGAATGACTCGGGTACTGGAGTTGCTTTTACAAGAAATCCATCGACTGGTGAACGAAAGCTTTATGGTGAATATTTAATCAATGCCCAAGGAGAAGACGTCGTTGCAGGTATTCGTACACCGCAACCGATTGCTACTTTACAGAATGAAATGCCAGACGTTTATAAGCAATTTACAGATACATGTCATCTTCTTGAACAACATTATCAAGAAATGCAGGATATCGAGTTTACGGTAGAACGCGGCAAGCTTTTCATTCTCCAAACACGTAATGGCAAGCGTACTGCACAAGCAGCTATTCGGATTGCGGTAGAGATGGTAGATGAAGGAATTATTGATAAAAAGAGTGCTCTCCTTCGTGTGGACCCTGATCAATTAAATCAGCTTCTTCATCGCCGTATCGATGATTCTGTCCAAAAAGCCATTTTAGCAAAGGGATTGCCTGCATCTCCGGGTGCTGCTACTGGTCAGGTTGTCTTCGATGCTGATGAAGCAGAACAATTAGCGAATGAAGGCAAAAAGGTGATCCTTGTCCGACCAGAAACCACACCAGATGATATTCATGGCATTGTGGCTTCACAAGCCATTTTAACAAGCCGCGGTGGGATGACAAGTCATGCAGCGGTTGTTGCCAGAGGAATGGGAAAAGCTTGTATTTGTGGATGCGAGGCAATAAAAATTGATTTAAGAGCGAAACAATTTGTGGTTGGTGAAACTGTCGTTCATTATGGAGATATTATTACAATTGATGGTTCTACTGGTGAAATTATTCTAGGGGAAGTACCAATGATTGATCCAGAACTATCCGATGAATTCCAACGTTTACTGGCTTGGGCGGATGAAGAACGTAAACTTGGCGTTCGTGCTAATGCTGATACTCCAGAAGATGCGAAGAAAGCCTTTGAATTTGGTGCAGGTGGAATTGGATTATGCCGTACGGAACATATGTTTATGGACCTGAAACGAATTCCAATTGTTCAAAAAATGATTTTAGCGGAAAATACCAAAGAGAGAATGGAAGCACTTGAACAGCTTTTACCAATGCAGCAAGGCGATTTTGAAGGGATTTTTGAAGCGATGCAAGGATACCCAGTCACAGTTCGCTTACTAGATCCGCCTCTTCATGAATTTTTACCTCAAAAAGAGGAGCTTTTGGTTGAAGTAACAAGGTTACAAATATTAGACCCACAATCAAAGGAATTGAAGAAAAAAGAGCAGTTGCTGAAAAAGGTGCGCCAATTGGATGAGTATAATCCAATGCTAGGTCTTCGCGGCTGCCGCCTTGGAATGATGCATCCAGAAATCTATGAAATGCAGGCAAAGGCAATTTTTTATGCTGCCGCAAAGCTAGCTGAAAGAGAAATTGAAGTTCAGCCAGAAATCATGATCCCGCTAGTAGGTCATGTGAATGAATTACAGCAAATGCGCCAGGTAGTTATTGACGCTGCTCATTTTGTACAAGAAGAAACAGGTAAAGCAATTGAGTATACGGTCGGTACGATGATTGAAATTCCACGTGCTGCATTAACAGCTGACCAAATTGCAGAGGAAGCGGACTTCTTCTCATTTGGTACAAATGATTTAACGCAAACGACATTCGGCTACAGCCGTGATGATGCAGAAGGTAAATTCCTACAGGCCTATATTGAAAACAAAGTTCTTCCAGAAAATCCATTCGCCGTACTTGATCAGAATGGTGTCGGAAAGCTTGTTGAAACAGGTGTAAAACTAGGACGTACAACAAAACCTAAGCTAAAAACAGGTATTTGTGGAGAACATGGCGGCGAGAAGAGTTCCATTGAGTTCTGCTACAAAACTGGTTTAGATTATGTAAGCTGTTCGCCATATCGTGTACCTCTTGCTCGTTTAGCAGCAGCACAAGCAACGATTCGCCATGAGCTTAATAAAGAAGAGGTTTTTACAACAGCATAATTTATCGCAGATTAACGGGCAGTAAGACCCCCACTTCAAGGTTTCAAGAGAATCAAAGAAACCTAAGTGGGGGATCAACTGCCCGTAAAGGCCCGATTGGTTCAACTATCCATCAGTGGGGGATGAAAGAAAGCCCCCACCGATGGAAGTTTCACTTTATCGTAATAAATGTTGATTGACTCTTCTTTGTGTTTTTTATTACTGAGTGGATATTAAAGAGAATAGTAGTCTTAGAAACTTTTTAAAATAATTATTACGGTGCAGAAAAAACCTTGATTGGCATTTAGCCTTTCAAGGTTTTTGTTTTGGGTAATTTTATGCTAGTTTCTTTAGATTATATTACTAATTTCCTATTTTTGTATAATAAGAGGTACAAATTTTGGTAATAATGTAAAATAAAACTTGTATAAAAGAAAGGTCAGAACTAATCTTAAGCTGCTGGAAAAATACAGAGGAGCTGATCCTCAAGTTCACTCTTTTGTCGTAGTCAAATAAGGAGGGAATCAATATTAAGAAGCTTCTATACGGAATCATTATGCTGTCAATTATGCTCACAGCTTGTTCTCAAAAGGATAATCAATCGGTTAAATCTCAAACGACTGAACCAAAACAGGTGGAAAAAGAAACGGAGGATAAATACGTTTCAAAAGAAGTTAAGTATTATGAAATCGAGAACCCTGGCCGAGAGTTAATGGATATTGAAAAAGAATTGCTTCGATATCCTGGTATATACAGTGGTGATCAATACGATGAGGAAAAAGTGAAAGAGGCATTGGATCAATTACCTGATCATTTAACGAAAGAGCAATATATGGAGGAACTGATTTATTTGCTTTCTGAGGATTATCATAAAGAAATGGAAACTCTCATTCATTTTGACTCGTCAGTTAATGTTGATATTGAACGTCCAGATGAGGCGGTTAATGCTCCAACTTTGAAGACCGCTCATTACGCGATATTAATTGATGCAAGTGGGAGTATGAAAGCGCCATCTGGCAATAAATCAAGAATGGAAGCAGCCAAAGCAGCTGTTTTAGAATTTGCTGAGCAAATCCCAGAACATGCAACAATATCACTGCGTGTTTATGGTCACAAAGGGTCAGGAAGTAATTCAGATAAGAAATTATCATGCAGCAGTTCGGAGAATTTTTACAATGGAAATTTTGATCAATCGAAGTTTAATGAAGCATTGAACAAAGTAAAACCAGTTGGATGGACTCCTATTGCCCTTGCATTGGAAACAGTTAAAGAAGATATTCCAGAAAATACGGAAGATGTTATCGTATACGTCGTAAGTGATGGAATCGAAACATGCGACGGTGATCCTGCTCAAGCAGCTAAGGATTTAGTTTCTGCTGACATTGAAACAGTCGTAAATATCATTGGATTTGATGTGGACAATGAAGGGCAAAAATTGTTAAAAGAAGTAGCGAGTGCAGGAAAAGGAGAATTTACTTATGTAAATTCTGAACGTGACTTAAAAAGGTATCTGAGAGCTCAATACGAAGAAATTCAGAGGAATTGGCTTGAGTGGAAGGAAGCAGGAAAATCGCAAGCTATAGAAATAAAAGAAGAAAAGAAAAAGCTTTCAATTGATACAAAAGAAAGCATGAAAGAAAAAAGCATTCGAGAAAAAGAGCGGATGAAATTGGCTCAGGCCCATTTGAAGGAAAGATTTGAAGATTATAATCATCCAGCTGCCAATATGTTTTCCATGATCGTTGATTATGGAGATGCAAAATGGAGATATGCAGTAGATACGGGTAACCAAGCTTGGAGTGAAAGCGTAGACAATGGCAACCAAGAATGGAGTAACTATGTTGACGAAGGAAACAAAAAAATTAATGAAACGATAGATAAAAAGAATAAGAAGTAAGAATTATTTCATTTATAAAAGGTTGCGCATGTGAAAGGAGCGCGTTAAATATGCGAAATATTCAATCTAATAAACCGAGATGCTATTTTTTTATTATTCTATGCTTTCTCCTTTTAACTGGATGTTCCGAACAGGCAAAACCATCATCGAATGAAAAGGACGAAACAAAGGTAAAAAAGGAAATCGTTAATAAGGACAAAGAGGAGGAAAAAGCAGACGAAGAAATTCCAAAAGCACCAAGAGATCTGGAGGGAATGATCGCCCAAGGACCTGGAAAGCTTGTTGAAAAGCATATGGATCCGGAGTTAGAGATTCTTGATGGTTGGGATTATTTTAAATACAGTAAATTTATTGATGAGAAGTTTACTCCGATTGTAAATGAAGAGCTCCAGGCTTATTTTGAGAAAAATAAAGATTTAACGAGTGATCAAGTCTATGATTATCTTGTATACCAGCTTGCCTCAGGACAGTACAAGTCGAATTATGAGAAATTAATTTCATACGAGCATGGCTATGTCATGCCTGAACTTCCAGACGGGGAGGATGAAATTGAATTAGCAAAGAAACAGAAAACAAATGTGGTCATTTTAATGGATGCGAGCGGAAGTATGAAAGCAAATGTCCCTGGTGGAGTGAAAATGGACCTTGCAAAAGAGACGATAAAACAGTTTACAGACCAGCTTGAGGAGGACGTAAATGTTTCACTCTTTGCCTATGGCCATATAGGATCAGGGAAGGATTCGGATAAAGAAAAGTCATGTCAATCAATTGAATCCCTATATCCATTAGGCTCTTATGAAGGAAATAAGTTCAATGAAGCAATGAATTCTTTTCAGGCTAGTGGCTGGACACCTTTAGCAGGAGCAATTGAAAAAGCAAATGAACTTCTATCTAACTATCCTCATGAAGAATACAAGAATATCGTTTATATCGTAAGTGATGGAATCGAAACCTGTGGCGGCAATCCTGTAGAAGCGGCTAAAAAGCTAAATGAAAGTAAAATTGAAGCGAAGGTAAATATTATTGGTTTTGATGTGGATGATGTGGGTCAAAAACAGCTAAAGCAAGTAGCGGAGGCTGGTGGAGGAGATTATGCTACAGTTCGTGATAGGTCGGAATTCGAGGATGTGATCCTGAAAAAGTGGAAGCCGAGTATTATGCAGGTTTTCAGCCAGCAAGGAATTTTGCTCAATGAATATGTGGATCAACAAAAAAGACTAATTGATATTCATAGTCCTCTTTATAATGCTTCTGAGCGAGAAGCCAGTCGAATTATAATGGCTACTTTTTATTTACAGAATAAAGAGCTTGTCAGTCGTGAAATAGGATCAGCAGTTAGAGAAAAGGCAGAGGAAATGCGTGATCTGCGTAATGATCACTTCAAGGCAATTAAAGAGGAAAAGGAATTGGAAGCAAAACAGGCTTCTGACGAGATTGATGCAAAGGTGGAAGCGTGGAAGGATAAATGGTTAAAAGAGCTGGAAAATGAATAGGGCATAAAATAGTCTTTCACGAAAAGGCCATTCCTTACCATTAGGCAGGGAATGGCCTTATTACCTATTAATATTACAAATGAATTTCCTAATTGAGAAAGGGAGAGGAGCTAAGTTTTAAAACGCGCCTGCTCCCCCACCGCCGCCAGAGCCACCGCTTGAACCGCTTGATCCGCTTCCGGAAGATCCTCCTGAGCTTTGCGATGAGTATGTGCGGTAGTAATATTGGTGTGGATATTGGAAAATATCTGCTGCTTCTGCAGGAATCTTTAAAAGTGGTGATAGCCCCTCTATCTGCTCTGAAAAGATGTTTGCATATCTAATTTTTAATTCTATAAATAGATTTAGAGAGAGTGCGTGCTGATACCATTTTTCCATTTTCCCTTTTGAACTTTCAAAATCAAAGTTACCGGAACGAATCGCCTTTTTAAATGATTGAATTCCTTTAAAATAGGGCACACCTTTCATCGTAATATCGAGTACCGGAATGAATAAGGCGGTAATCACGAGGGCAGTAGAAACCGTGATATACATAAAATCTATTTCATAGGTAAATATACTAGTAATGATGGAACCGATAAACAAATAAGCTAATAAGGCAAATCGTCTTTCTTTTTTAATATACATAATTGCCAAGCCGCCTGTTAAAAACAGAAGGATTAAGACAATATTATATAGATCGGCCTTGCCCATCCAGGCGCTTAATAGGGAATAAAGGATCCATAGTGGATATCCCGCAATGTTTAGCCATTTTCTTATTGGATTGACTCTAACATATTTTTTTAATTCCTGATCATGAAGGACAGATTTTCTCCATTTTTTAAAAGTCTGATGAAATTTTTTTTCAGCTTGTTTATACTCTTTTTCTAAACGCCAGTTTTTCTGCCTTTCTGTTTTTGTTGGAAAAGGGAGCTGATCCAAGGAGAAGCTTTTTTTACCTGTATTATCTATTGTAAATAACCAGTCAATAATGTCTCTCTCATAATGTCTTAGCTTCTGTTCATCCTTTAAAAGGGTAAAGTGATAAGTGTGATCTGGTGCCTCTTCATCCTCCAAATAAGAAGCTCTAGCTAATGTGTGTTCCATTGAAATAATCCCGCTTTGGTGGAGACGGAATAAAGAACTGATTATGTCACTATGCTGCAGCTGACTTTTGCGATGAAGGACAGCAAGGGTAAATGAATCCATCTCCCCAAGATTAGCGATTGGAACGCCTTTATGAAATAACCGATAAAGCCTTCTTGGATAGAAGATTGTTATGAATAATAAGAGGATAGCCATTCCTAAAAATACATCATTAATATTTTCAACAACTGGCTCCCAGCGGCTTCTCTTTGCAAACCATTTTTGATAAGCCTCTTCTTCACTTAAAAAGGTTGAAAGCATAGGTTCCTTTTCTGTAAAACTTGCATTTTTTAAGAAATCTTCAGGAAAAAGATAGCGAATTTCTACTGTTTTCTCTGCTGGTAAAAGTTTATTTTCGTAAATAAACCCATACTGCGAAGACTTTTTGAGGCTTCCGCCAGTTAAGTCATGTAAGAAGGCTTGGCCTTTTAATGTTGTGGACAGGTCGTGATAAAGAGCCATTCGAATTGTTAAATGATGCAAATCGGATTCATTCATTTCATCGAAAAAACGCCAGTAAAATTGCCCAGTATCTTCATATTTAGTTGCTGCACCCTCAATCAAATAACGATAAAAAACCTTTTTCGTTTCATCTTTGGAGGCTGTATGAACCTTATAGGTTAAGTCTTCCCTTTCCACCTTTAATGGCTTTAACGTTTTCGGGTCATAATTTAATAGCTTCATATCTTTTGGAGCGAGATATCCTTCAAAAAATTTAACACCTTGATGATCATCATTTCCTATCGTTCGAGTCGTTCCATTAAATTCGCCTTCAAAATGATAAGTAAATAGTTCCTCGACATATAAGTCACCATTATCTAGTAAAAAAGCATGGATATCTACCTGATCAATTGAGAAGGATTCTGCCTCCGCTAGCATCGGATGAAATAATAATACAATCACTAATAAGCAAAAAATCGAATAAGTGAGCTTCAACCGACATTCCCTCCAATTTCCAATTTTTATAAAATTTATTATAAAGTAATGAAGAGCTTGTGAATATGCACAAAACCATTTTGAATCTTTATTCCTAAATTCGGAAGTTCTGTTCTATCTTTTATCCTAAATATTACAATTGAGTTCTTGTTACTTATTTACTATTTTAGTAAATTTAATAAAAATAAATGGAAAATGGAGTAAAATTGAACGTGTGACACGAAGTATCTGTCATTACAGGAAAAAAATAGTGAAATATTCATAGAATCTATAGCTAAATCAAAAGCGTAAATAAACAAAAATATTATATTTATTGAGGTGATACTATGATTAAACGTGCTATTACGGTGACGAGTATTTTACTGCTATTCCTTACAGGCTGCTCTGACAAGAAGGACGTCAGCAAAGAGAAGCCAGAAGCAGAGACAGACGTAGAAGCAGTGACAGCACCGCAAAAGAAAGAAGAAAACAAGCAGCCGGAAGTGAAGGAAGAAACGGCATTAACAGAAATAGAGGCAGTGAAAATACCTGCTACAATTGAGGAATTTGCAAGCTCGATGTCGGGGCAATTAACGAAGGATTTTCCATACGATAAAGAAACAGCATCATGGCCAAGTACGAACACATTAAAAGGAATAGAGGATGAATTAACTGAGCATTTACGTGCTGCAGCAAAAGCAACGGGTGATACCGATATTCTATTTAAATCTTTCATTTATTACTTAGGAAACAGTGCATACGATGAGGTTGTTCCTGAGCTCATGGCATTTAAACCACAGTTTGATGAGCCGTACTTGCCTGAACCTGAGGAAGTATCAGAAAACAAAGCTATTCAAGAGAAAGCAGCTCCTTCAAAGGCAATTATCATGCTAGATGCCAGCTCGAGTATGCTGCTTAACGTAGACGGAGAACAGAAAATGAAAATTGCCAAAAGTGCTGTTCGCAGCTTCGCTAAAACAATTGGCGCAACGAGTGAGGTTTCGCTTTATGTTTATGGACACGCTGGGTCACAGGAAAATAAGGATAAGCAATTATCGTGCTCAAAGATAGAAGAGGTGTATCCATTACAAAAATATCACGAAGAAAACTTTTATAAAGCAGTTGATGGCGTTGAGGCTAAAGGCTGGACGCCTTTAGCAGGAGCTCTTAATAAAGCAAATGAAGTCAGTCAATCAATGGATGGAGATATAACACTATATATTGTGAGTGATGGCGCTGAGACATGTGATGGGAATCCCGTTGAAGAAGCAAAACAATTTGTTCAAGGTGAAGAGAATCGCAAAGTAAATATTATCGGATTTGATGTGGATGAAAAACATGAGAATCAATTAAAAGCTGTTGCGGAGGCAGGTCAAGGCGAGTATTTCTCAGCAAAGAATACAGAGGAGCTAAAGAATACAGTTATCCAAAAATGGGTACCTCCAGGCATGATCGAAATTATGGGGAAGCAATGGGCCTCTCCAAAGGGGACATTTGCAATATTTTGGCAGGATATGGATGTTGATAAAATGTCTCAGAAAATTTCTTATGCAATCAATGTAGAACAAGGCAGGTTCAGGGATGCAGCTAATGTGATGCTAATAGAGAAAATGATTACTGAGGAACAAAAAGATAGGTTAATAAACAAAATTGAGGAGCATAAGGAAAAATTGGAACAGCTTAATGGGCAATTAAAAGAGCAAAAGAAAATGGAAATTGATGCTGAGGTCAATCGAATTGATCAGAAAATCAATGATTGGGCAAAACGGATGGAGCTCTTGCGAGAGGAAAATAAAAAATAATAAATAAGGAGGACAGGATAAGGGGGATATATAGAAGTGGAAATGGTTTGTGTTTTCACATAAATATAGGCATATAATGAGATGAAAACAGAAATACTGGGGGAAATCATGAAGAGAACAGCAGAGTTTGTATTAGGCCTAGTAGGTGGAATTATTGGCATCCTTGTAGCACTTTCAGCATTATTTGTTGCATTTATCGGCTTTTTGGCCGATGATGCAGGGGCTGCAACGGTGATTGTAATCATTGCATTTATTTTTTTAATTATTCAAGTGGCTGCACTTATTATGAGCTGCCTTGTGAATCGGATGGACCATAAGCTTTTTGGGGGATTAATGATTACGTGTGGGATCCTATCGTTCCCGGTCTCAATCTTCCTTATGTTTATTCCAAGCGTTCTTTACATCATATCCGGTGCGCTTGGTTTGCGAGTACTTGAAGCAGAACCAAAGTCCATGGAATTAGACACCTACTAATGTAAAAATGGAATCTCCGAAAAAAATTTTCAGAGACTCCATTTTTTTTAGGAGCTAGAAATATTCAAATGATTGTACGAAAGAGAAAATGAATTTATATAAGGTACTGCTTGGCTTTTCTAATGAGTTCAGCCAATTATGTTGACCTTACATTAATGAATCCATTTTTAATAATGTAAAAGTTTAGAAGAATATTACAGGAATTTGACAGAATATATCGAATTAAATAGAAGGAGACAGCTAGCAGTAAAAAAATTGCTAGTATAAGTATTTTTATAGATTACAGGAGGTATTATATGAATCGAAATTACATGCATCCTATGATAGAGAAAGTAATAAGCAATATTGAAAAAGTCATGATCGGGAAACGAAATGTTGCGGAATTGAGCATAATCGCTTTACTGGCTGAAGGGCATGTATTACTAGAAGATGTTCCGGGTGTTGGAAAAACAATGATGGTCCGCGCACTTGCGAAATCTGTTGGGGCAAATTTCAGAAGAATTCAGTTTACTCCGGATTTGCTGCCGTCAGATGTAACAGGTGTTTCCATATATAATCCGAAGGAAATGGAGTTCCAGTTCAGACCAGGGCCAATTATGGGGAATATTATTTTAGCGGATGAAATCAACCGAACTTCTCCGAAAACACAATCTGCTCTCCTTGAAGGGATGGAGGAAAGCAGTGTAACCATTGATGGGGTCACTCATCGTTTAGAAAAACCGTTTTTCGTTATGGCGACCCAGAACCCAATTGAATATGAGGGTACATATCCTCTCCCAGAGGCGCAATTAGATCGATTTTTATTAAAAATGAAAATGGGTTACCCGGACATGAAGGAGGAAATTGAAGTATTGGACCGAGCCCAAAAGGTCCGGCCAATTGATGATTTGGAGCCTGTTATTGATTTAATGGAATTAAGAGATTTGCAGGCACAAATAAAAGAAGTGCATGTAGATGATACGATAAAACGTTATATTGTTGACCTCGCTAACCGGACGAGAACACATGCTAGTGTTTATCTTGGGGTAAGTCCAAGGGGTTCGATTGCTTTAATGAAGGCCGCGCAAGCATATGCATTTATGTATGGCAGGGACTATGTTCTCCCAGATGATATTCAGTATTTAACTGGACCTGTGTTTGTACATCGGATTATTTTAAAATCTGAGGCTAAGTTTGAAGGGATTTCTGCAGAAGATGTTGTAAACCGAGTTATAGCAAGGACTCCGGTTCCAGTACAAAGGTATGTGAAGTAGGATGAGGAGCATACTCTCAGTATTGAAAAAGGTATGGAAATTAATTGTTCTGTTCCTATTAATCGGGATTACCTTTTCCTATGCTATGTTTCAGGGGGGATTTGTAAGCTGGTTTTTATTTTATAGCTTTCTCCCGTTTGCTATATATGCGCTGTCCCTTTCCTTTTACCCGCTTACTCATTTTCAAGCCGTACGTGTTTTCCAAAAAACTGAATTTAATGCGGGTGAAACATTAAAGGTTTCTATTACTATAAGTAGGAAATCAGTGTTTCCATTATTCTTTTTAGTCATTGAAGATTGTCTTAGTGATCAGCTCCTATTATTACAAGAAAGGAATAAGACGAAGGCATTCTTGTTTCCTGGCTTTCAAAAGGAGATCACTTGGGAGTATCAAGTCAATGATTTGCAGAGAGGAGAGCATTTTTTTCAGTATGTGAGGCTGAAAAGCGGGGATCCACTAGGGTTAATTGAAAAAGAAATACTAGTTCAAACAGACAATAAAATAATTGTTTATCCTGCCTATGAAGAACTCATATACAGACCGCTGGAAAACCATTTTGATCAAGGAATGACTGCGTCAAAAGAGCGTGTTCAAAGGGATACTTCAATGGCGATTGGGATTAGGGAGTACCAGCCTGGGGATCGTTTTTCATGGATTAACTGGAAGGCGACAGCGAAGCGGAATGAAATTATGACGAAGGAATTCGAACAGCGGCAATCCCATGACGTATATATTCTAATGGATTGTGCACCGAATAGTCGTTTCGAGACCATCGTTTCCTTCTCTGCTTCCATTATTCGAGCGATCCTTCAAAAAGGAGCTCAGGTTGGTTTTCTTTCTTCTGCATCTGAGCGGGTAGCTTTTCCAATTAGGGGAGGGGAAGGTCAGCAGCTGCAATTATTTTATCATCTTGCCAAGGTAAAAGATAATAGTCCTGTTTCGATTGACCGAGTCCTTGAAGTAGAAGGATTCTTACTTCAGCAAAATAACCTCATGGTCGTTACTGGACAATTGACTAGAAGCTTAATTGAAAAAGCAGGTTTACTTACATCTAAAAATAACGCAGTCACGATTTTTATCCTTAAGAATGAGGCGGAAATTCTCTCACAAAATGAGCTTGCCCTAATGTCCGCTGCCAATTCAAGAGGTTTGCGCATTGTTTTAGTTCATAAAGGGGATTTTAAAGCAGTGTTTTCGGAGGTGGCCAGAAGATGACTTCCCGAAAGGTTCCAAAGGATTTAGCCAGCTTTCTATTATATGCTTTTGGCTTCCTGCTGCTTTGGGAGTGGTTAAGACCGCTCGAACAGCTAACAGATACATCGAATATTATTATATTTATTCTTTTTATTATCGTTTCCCTATTCTTGTCTTATATAGGGGCACCTCTATTTATTAGTAGTTTTATTAAATGTGTGTTTATTGTCTTTGCCATACACTTTTTATACTTTGAGGGCTCTTTTTTTCAAACAGAATGGGTATCTCTGTTCATTAAGGATCTTCTGGAGAACATCGGAGTAGTCGTAGAGAGAGATTGGTCTAATTTGAGCAATATCTTTAGAAGCTTATTATTTTTTGTGCTTCTATGGTTATTGGCGTATTTAATTCAATATTGGCTGATTGCCAGAAGACAAATTTTTATCTTTTTCTTCATGACATTAATTTATATTACGGTTCTTGACACATTCAGTCCGTATGAAGCAGGAGCAGCAATAATAAGAACGGTTATATCTGGCTTTGCGATTATGGGTATGCTGACTTTTTACAGGCTTCTTGATAAAGAATTTGTACAAAAAAAGCCTACATTATCCCGAAAATGGATGATCCCTTTAACGATTATGATAGTTATAAGTGTTAGTTTTGGACTAGCTGCTCCAAAGGCAGAACCGATATGGCCAGACCCTGTTCCATTTTTTAAATCGTATGGAAAGGGAAGTGGAGGCGAGGGCGGCGGTGTTCGCAGTATTGGGTACGACGAGGATGATTCACGGCTTGGCGGGCCATTCATAGGGAATGATCAGCTTGTGTTTACAGCTCAGGTGGAGTCTCGTCATTATTGGAAGGTAGAAACAAAGGATATTTATACTGGTAAAGGGTGGGATACATCAGGATCTAGGGAATATAGATCTCCATTTACTGGAGAAGACGAAGTTCCTATCTTTTCGTTTTTTGAACATGATGGGGTGGAAAAAGAAGAGGAGAGAAGTATTCTAAATGCTAATATCCATGACAGGTATATTGTTTATCCTTTAGGAATTAAGAGAATTGATACACCTCTCCATCCTAACAGTACTTATTCATTGGAAAATTATACTGAAAAAATTCATTCCGCTTCGATTTTTAATTATTCCGTTGTTTTTGATGCACCGAAGTTCAGTGTAACTGCTCTAATGAAAGCAAGTGAAGGGGCAGCGATAGAAAGTGAGTTACTTGATCGATACACACAGCTTCCTGAAGAACTACCCCAAAGAGTTCGAGACTTGGCATTAGAAATAACTGCTGGAAAGAACACTTGGTACGAAAAAGCAAAAGCATTAGAAGACTATTTAAAGGGCTCCAATTTTACTTATGACCAAAAAGAGGTTGCTATCCCTGGTCCAGAAGATGATTATGTCGATCAGTTTTTATTTGATACGCAAATAGGATATTGTGATAACTTCTCTACGTCAATGGTTATCATGGCTAGATCGCTTGGGATTCCTACAAGATGGGTCAAAGGATATACAGAAGGGGAATATAAGGGACAGGCTGAAAACAACCGTAAAATTTTTGAAGTGACGAACAATAATGCCCATTCATGGGTAGAAGTGTTTTTCCCTGGTATTGGCTGGGTTCCGTTTGAACCAACGAAAAGCTTTTCAAATAGTGTTCAATTTAATTATGATTATTCTACCCAAAGTAATTCTCAGACTCCGTTAGAACAGCCAAAAAGTGAAGTGAAGGACAAGCCGGATCTATTAGAAGAAAAAGAAGAGAAAGCGTCCACTTCCTTTTCTTTTAAAAAGCTTATCAGTTCATTTAAGGTGTTTTGGGAGAAAAAATGGAAGTGGCTAGTAGGATTTATAATCGCATTAATTGTCTTGGCTTTTGTCATTTATCGTGTCCGTGGTAAATGGCTTCCCTACTACTTAGCTTTAAGATATAAATGGTCGAAGAAGGATGATAACTTCCAGCGGGCTTATTTACTATTATTACGTGAACTGAAACGCTACGGCTTGCCGCGAAAAGAAGGGCAAACATTAAGAGATTATGCAGAATACGTTGATCGTTTCTTTTCGACTACTGAAATGACCCGATTAACTGCCCGTTATGAGAAATTAATTTATCGAGGCGAATTAAATGAGGGAAGCTGGAAAGAGACAAAGAAATTGTGGGAAAATTTAATCAAAAAAACAATCGCTTGACCGGAAAAAAGACCTGTTGTTAAAATAGGTTCATTAGTGAACGAGCTATATTTAACGTAATTTTCAATCGTTCTTAAGTTAAATAATAAATTGAATGCAAATGACTTCATATATCCTCGATAATATGGTTCGAAAGTTTCTACCAGATCACCGTAAATGATTTGACTATGAAGGCAGATAATTCTGTTGTTTTATATTTATAAAAACTAGAATCTCTGCCTTCACCATTTTTATTTGGGGAGGGGATTCTGGTTTTTTCTTTTTATCGCAGATTAACGGGCAGTAAGACCCCCACTTCAAGGTTGCGAGAGAATCAAAGAAACCTAAGTGGGGGATCAACTGCCCGTAAAGGCCCGATTGGTTCAACTAACCATCAGTGGGGGATGATAGAGAACCCCCACTGATGGAAGTTTCACTTTATGAAGTATGTTTTTGCATTCAAATGGAGATTGTAAATGCGTTAATATTTATGAAACTGTGAACACTATGCATAATCATATGCATTCAAATAACTTAATGGGGTGAACTTACGTGACGGCGAAACCAGAAATGCAAGGTCAAGAAATGATTGTTGTTTTAGATTTTGGAAGTCAGTATAACCAGTTAATTACACGAAGAATTAGAGAGTTTGGTGTTTATAGTGAATTGCATCCTCATACGATTACCGCTGAGGAAATTAAAAAGATGAATCCTAAAGGAATCATTTTTTCTGGCGGTCCTAACAGCGTATACGAGGAAGGTGCTTTTCGCTGTGACGAGGAAATTTTCGAGCTTGGCTTGCCTATTTTCGGTATTTGCTATGGAATGCAATTAATGACGATGCATTTCGGTGGTAAGGTAGAAAAGGCGAAACATCGTGAATATGGTAAAGCAGAGATTAAAATTGAAAATCAATCAAAGCTATTTGCTGATTTACCGACTGTACAAACGGTTTGGATGAGTCATGGTGATTTAGTTGTTGAAGCTCCTCAAGGATTTACTGTCGATGGAATAAATCCTTCATGTCCGATTGCTGCCATGAGTAATGAAGAACGTAGTATGTATGCTGTTCAATTCCATCCAGAAGTTCTACACTCTGTATATGGAAATGATATTCTGAAGAATTTTGTTTTCGGTGTATGTGAGTGTAAAGGCGATTGGTCGATGGAGAATTTTATTGAAGTTGAAATGGAAAAAATCCGTCAAACTGTTGGAGATAAAAAAGTACTTTGCGCTTTAAGCGGCGGTGTTGATTCCTCCGTGGTAGCTGTACTTATTCATAAAGCCATTGGTGATCAGTTAACATGTATCTTTGTTGATCATGGTCTGCTTCGTAAAGAGGAAGCAGAAGGTGTTATGAAGACTTTTGCAGAAGGCTTCCATATGAATGTCATTAAGGTTGACGCACAAGAGCGCTTCTTAAGTAAGCTAAAGGGCGTAGCTGATCCAGAACAGAAGCGTAAGATTATTGGAAATGAATTTATTTATGTCTTTGATGATGAGGCAGCTAAGCTTGAGGGTATTGAGTTTTTAGCGCAAGGAACACTTTATACAGATATTATCGAAAGCGGCACAGCGACTGCTCAAACAATCAAGTCCCATCATAATGTGGGCGGACTTCCAGAAGATATGCAATTTACGTTAATTGAGCCATTAAACACTTTATTTAAAGATGAAGTAAGAGCATTAGGAACAGAGCTAGGAATTCCAGATGAAATTGTTTGGAGACAACCATTCCCAGGTCCTGGTCTAGGTATCCGTGTTCTTGGAGAAATCTCTGATGATAAACTTGAAATCGTTCGTGAATCAGATTTTATTTTACGCGACGAAATCAAAAAGGCAGGACTTGACCGTGATGTATGGCAATATTTCACTGTACTGCCTAACATCAGAAGTGTAGGCGTTATGGGAGATGCTCGTACTTATGACTACACGATCGGCATACGTGCCGTAACTTCCATTGATGGAATGACATCTGACTGGGCAAGAATTCCTTGGGATGTACTTGAAGTTATTTCATCGCGAATTGTAAACGAAGTAGCTCATGTAAACCGTGTTGTGTACGATATTACAAGCAAGCCGCCAGCTACAATTGAGTGGGAGTAATAATAAAATACGAACAATACAAAAAACGGACATAATAATGTTCGTTTTTTGTATTGACGGACTTTTGTCCTACTGGTAAAATAAAAGTGAATTAAATATTGTTATATTACGTCGTATAATGTTGGGGATATGGCCCAAAAGTTTCTACCGAGCTACCGGAAATAGCTTGACTACGAGGTAAGTGTAATAGAATCGGGTATTGTTAACTGTCCTTATTAATTCTAATTTTCCCGTTTACTACTGCGCAGCCTCAACGTCAACGTTCCGGATAATGTCTGGAGCGTTTTTTTGTGCTTAGTGAAATTTAAAGTAACAAACCTTTTCTAGGAGGAAAAAAGATGAAAAAGTATTTCCAGTTTGAAGAACTTGGAACAAACTATCGCAGAGAATTTTTAGGTGGTCTAACTACATTTTTGGCAATGGCCTATATTTTGGTTGTCAATCCGATGACTTTAACTCTTCAAACAGTACCAGACTTTCCAGATTCACTACGAATGGATTATGGTGCAGTGTTTGTTGCAACTGCATTATCTGCTGCTGTAGGTTCTATCATTATGGGACTAGTAGCAAAGTATCCATTAAGTCTTGCGCCGGGGCTTGGATTAAATGCGTTCTTTGCTTATACTGTTGTACTAGTTAATGGAAGCCCGTGGCAGCATGCACTAGCAGCAGTTTTTATTTCAGGAGTATTCTTTTTACTTTTAACCCTTACTGGGCTTCGTGAAAAATTAATAAATGCCATTCCGATTGAGTTAAAATTAGCAGTTGGGGCGGGAATTGGAATATTTATTGCATTTATCGGACTGCAAAATGCAGGAATTATCGTCAATAATGATGCTACGCTTGTAGGCTTAGGAGACTTTACTAACGGCAATACATTACTAGCTATCTTCGGCTTAATTGTTACTGTTATTTTGATGGTGAAGGGAATTAAAGGCGGCGTATTTTATGGAATGGTTATCACCACAATAGTAGGTATGGTCTTCCAATTAATCGAGGTTCCTACTCAAGTTGTAGATAAGGTTCCAAGTCTTGAACCAACTTTCGGTGCTTTATTTTCCTCTTTTGGAGACAGTTCATTTTATACAACAACAATGCTTGGAGTTATATTAACCTTTTTATTTGTAGATTTTTTTGATAATGCAGGAACATTAGTTGCTGTTGCAAACCAAGCAGGATTTGTGAAAGATAATAAACTGCCACGTGCAGGAAAAGCGCTTATTTCGGATTCGATTGCTACAATTGCTGGATCGATTTTTGGAACATCAACGGTCACTTCCTTTGTAGAATCTTCTGCAGGGGTAGCTGCTGGAGCAAGAACGGGATTTGCTTCACTTGTTACTGCGGCACTTTTTATTCTTTCTATATTCTTCTACCCATTATTATCTGTAATCACACCACCAGTTACTGCACCTGCATTAATAATTGTTGGAGTATTAATGGTTTCATCTTTAGGGAAGATTGATTGGTCGAAATTCGAGATTGCCGTTCCATCATTTTTTACGATGATTGCAATGCCGCTTACTTATAGTATTGCAACAGGAATCGCAGTTGGATTTATCTTTTATCCAATTACAATGATCGTAAAAGGACGTACGAAAGAAATCCATCCAATCATGTATTTCTTCTTTGTTATATTTGTTCTTTACTTCATTTTCTTATAATATCTTGCAAAGCTTCAGTGCCTATGAATAGGTTCCTGAAGCTTTTTTCATTTATCCAAAGCATATGAATCGCCTTACTCATGTGTGGCCGGGTTTTTATTGGTTAAAATTGGAGAGAGGAAACATAAATAAATTTCACGTTTTTTGTTGACGCCTATATGTAGGCGGTGGTATTATATAAAAACAGTCGCTGACATGTTAACAACATTTTGATAGTAAAAAAAGTTGTTGACACCGCGATTTAAAAATGATATATTAATAAAGTCGCTTCTGAGCGATAATATTGATAGAAACATTGTTCTTTGAAAACTGAACGAACAAAAACGTCAACGTTTATTTTTTAGTCTTTTTATTAAAAAGACACTATGAGCTAATCAACTCACAATTTATTGGAGAGTTTGATCCTGGCTCAGGACGAACGCTGGCGGCGTGCCTAATACATGCAAGTCGAGCGGACTTGTGAGAGCTTGCTCTCGCAAGTTAGCGGCGGACGGGTGAGTAACACGTGGGCAACCTGCCTGTAAGACTGGGATAACTTCGGGAAACCGGAGCTAATACCGGATAATTCTTTCCTACACATGTAGGGAAGCTGAAAGATGGCTTCGGCTATCACTTACAGATGGGCCCGCGGCGCATTAGCTAGTTGGTGAGGTAACGGCTCACCAAGGCAACGATGCGTAGCCGACCTGAGAGGGTGATCGGCCACACTGGGACTGAGACACGGCCCAGACTCCTACGGGAGGCAGCAGTAGGGAATCTTCCGCAATGGACGAAAGTCTGACGGAGCAACGCCGCGTGAGTGATGAAGGTTTTCGGATCGTAAAACTCTGTTGTTAGGGAAGAACAAGTACCGTTCGAATAGGGCGGTACCTTGACGGTACCTAACCAGAAAGCCACGGCTAACTACGTGCCAGCAGCCGCGGTAATACGTAGGTGGCAAGCGTTGTCCGGAATTATTGGGCGTAAAGCGCGCGCAGGTGGTTCCTTAAGTCTGATGTGAAAGCCCACGGCTCAACCGTGGAGGGTCATTGGAAACTGGGGAACTTGAGTGCAGAAGAGGAAAGTGGAATTCCACGTGTAGCGGTGAAATGCGTAGAGATGTGGAGGAACACCAGTGGCGAAGGCGACTTTCTGGTCTGTAACTGACACTGAGGCGCGAAAGCGTGGGGAGCGAACAGGATTAGATACCCTGGTAGTCCACGCCGTAAACGATGAGTGCTAAGTGTTAGGGGGTTTCCGCCCCTTAGTGCTGCAGCTAACGCATTAAGCACTCCGCCTGGGGAGTACGGCCGCAAGGCTGAAACTCAAAGGAATTGACGGGGGCCCGCACAAGCGGTGGAGCATGTGGTTTAATTCGAAGCAACGCGAAGAACCTTACCAGGTCTTGACATCCTCTGCCAACCCTAGAGATAGGGCGTTCCCCTTCGGGGGACAGAGTGACAGGTGGTGCATGGTTGTCGTCAGCTCGTGTCGTGAGATGTTGGGTTAAGTCCCGCAACGAGCGCAACCCTTGATCTTAGTTGCCAGCATTCAGTTGGGCACTCTAAGGTGACTGCCGGTGACAAACCGGAGGAAGGTGGGGATGACGTCAAATCATCATGCCCCTTATGACCTGGGCTACACACGTGCTACAATGGATGGTACAAAGGGCTGCGAGACCGCGAGGTTAAGCGAATCCCATAAAACCATTCTCAGTTCGGATTGCAGGCTGCAACTCGCCTGCATGAAGCCGGAATCGCTAGTAATCGCGGATCAGCATGCCGCGGTGAATACGTTCCCGGGCCTTGTACACACCGCCCGTCACACCACGAGAGTTTGTAACACCCGAAGTCGGTGGGGTAACCGTAAGGAGCCAGCCGCCTAAGGTGGGACAGATGATTGGGGTGAAGTCGTAACAAGGTAGCCGTATCGGAAGGTGCGGCTGGATCACCTCCTTTCTAAGGATATATAGAAGTATTTCATACTTCTTAAATAAGACGTTTCTTGTTCGTTCAGTTTTGAGAGAATAATCTCTCAAAACTTTTGTTCTTTGAAAACTAGATAATGAAATGAAGAAGAATAACCGAGTAATCGCCATTTTAGTTTTCTCTCTTATTTTTTAAAATAAAGTAAGAGTACAAACCATGAGGATGACGAGCAGCGAGAAGATCAAGGAAGCGACCGAACGAGCACCGGAACGTACCTAGTACGTGAGGAGCACAGTGAGAGAGCTGACGCAGAGATTCGAAGTTGATCGTTAGCCGAAGTAGGTTAAGTTAGAAAGGGCGCACGGTGAATGCCTAGGCACTAGGAGCCGATGAAGGACGGGACTAACACCGATATGCTTCGGGGAGCTGTAAGTAAGCTTTGATCCGGAGATTTCCGAATGGGGGAACCCCCTATCCGTAATGGGATAGGATCTTTACCTGAATACATAGGGTATTGAAGGCAGACCCGGGGAACTGAAACATCTAAGTACCCGGAGGAAGAGAAAGCAAACGCGATTCCCTGAGTAGCGGCGAGCGAAACGGGATTAGCCCAAACCAAGAGGCTTGCCTCTTGGGGTTGTAGGACACTCTACACGGAGTTACAAAGGAACGAGGTAAATGAACAGGTCTGGAAAGGCCGGCCATAGAAGGTAAAAGCCCTGTAGTTGAAACTTCGTTCCCTCCAGAGTGGATCCTGAGTACGGCGGGACACGTGAAATCCCGTCGGAAGCAGGGAGGACCATCTCCCAAGGCTAAATACTCCCTAGTGACCGATAGTGAACCAGTACCGTGAGGGAAAGGTGAAAAGCACCCCGGAAGGGGAGTGAAAGAGATCCTGAAACCGTGTGCCTACAAGTAGTCAGAGCCCATTAACGGGTGATGGCGTGCCTTTTGTAGAATGAACCGGCGAGTTACGATTACATGCGAGGTTAAGTTGAAGAGACGGAGCCGCAGCGAAAGCGAGTCTGAATAGGGCGAATGAGTATGTGGTCGTAGACCCGAAACCAGGTGACCTACCCATGTCCAGGTTGAAGTCCAGGTAACACTGGATGGAGGACCGAACCCACGCACGTTGAAAAGTGCGGGGATGAGGTGTGGGTAGCGGAGAAATTCCAATCGAACTTGGAGATAGCTGGTTCTCTCCGAAATAGCTTTAGGGCTAGCCTCATGTAGTAAGAGTCTTGGAGGTAGAGCACTGTTTGGACTAGGGGCCCTCATCGGGTTACCGAATTCAGACAAACTCCGAATGCCAAAGACTTATCCATGGGAGTCAGACTGCGAGTGATAAGATCCGTAGTCAAGAGGGAAACAGCCCAGACCACCAGCTAAGGTCCCAAAGTATACGTTAAGTGGAAAAGGATGTGGAGTTGCTTAGACAACCAGGATGTTGGCTTAGAAGCAGCCACCATTTAAAGAGTGCGTAATAGCTCACTGGTCGAGTGACTCTGCGCCGAAAATGTACCGGGGCTAAACGTATCACCGAAGCTGTGGATTGACATCTACGATGTCAGTGGTAGGAGAGCGTTCTAAGGGCGTTGAAGCTAGACCGTAAGGACTGGTGGAGCGCTTAGAAGTGAGAATGCCGGTATGAGTAGCGAAAGATGGGTGAGAATCCCATCCACCGAATGCCTAAGGTTTCCTGAGGAAGGCTCGTCCGCTCAGGGTTAGTCGGGACCTAAGCCGAGGCTGAAAAGCGTAGGCGATGGACAACAGGTTGATATTCCTGTACCACCTCTTTACCGTTTGAGCAATGGGGGGACGCAGGAGGATAGGGTAAGCGCGCTGCTGGAATAGCGCGTCCAAGCAGTTAGGCTGCAAGCGAGGCAAATCCCGCTTGCATAAAGGCTGAGCTGTGACGGCGAGGGAAATAAAGTACCGAAGTTCCTGAATCCACACTGCCAAGAAAAGCCTCTAGCGAGGGAAAAGGTGCCCGTACCGCAAACCGACACAGGTAGGCGAGGAGAGAATCCTAAGGTGAGCGAGAGAACTCTCGTTAAGGAACTCGGCAAAATCACCCCGTAACTTCGGGAGAAGGGGTGCTCATTTGGGTGAATAGCCCGGATGAGCCGCAGTGAATAGGCCCAGGCGACTGTTTAGCAAAAACACAGGTCTCTGCGAAGCCGTAAGGCGAAGTATAGGGGCTGACGCCTGCCCGGTGCTGGAAGGTTAAGAGGAGGGGTTAGCGCAAGCGAAGCTCTGAATTGAAGCCCCAGTAAACGGCGGCCGTAACTATAACGGTCCTAAGGTAGCGAAATTCCTTGTCGGGTAAGTTCCGACCCGCACGAAAGGCGTAACGATCTGGGCACTGTCTCAACGAGAGACTCGGTGAAATTATAGTACCTGTGAAGATGCAGGTTACCCGCGACAGGACGGAAAGACCCCGTGGAGCTTTACTGTAGCCTGATATTGAATTTCGGTACAGCTTGTACAGGATAGGTAGGAGCCTTGGAAGCCGGAGCGCTAGCTTCGGTGGAGGCATCGGTGGGATACTACCCTGGCTGTATTGAAATTCTAACCCGCACCCCTGATCGGGGTGGGAGACAGTGTCAGGTGGGCAGTTTGACTGGGGCGGTCGCCTCCTAAAAAGTAACGGAGGCGCCCAAAGGTTCCCTCAGAATGGTTGGAAATCATTCGAAGAGTGTAAAGGCATAAGGGAGCTTGACTGCGAGACCTACAAGTCGAGCAGGGACGAAAGTCGGGCTTAGTGATCCGGTGGTTCCGCATGGAAGGGCCATCGCTCAACGGATAAAAGCTACCCCGGGGATAACAGGCTTATCTCCCCCAAGAGTCCACATCGACGGGGAGGTTTGGCACCTCGATGTCGGCTCATCGCATCCTGGGGCTGTAGTCGGTCCCAAGGGTTGGGCTGTTCGCCCATTAAAGCGGTACGCGAGCTGGGTTCAGAACGTCGTGAGACAGTTCGGTCCCTATCCGTCGTGGGCGCAGGAAATTTGAGAGGAGCTGTCCTTAGTACGAGAGGACCGGGATGGACGCACCGCTGGTGTACCAGTTGTTCTGCCAAGAGCATCGCTGGGTAGCTATGTGCGGAAGGGATAAGTGCTGAAAGCATCTAAGCATGAAGCCCCCCTCGAGATGAGATTTCCCATAGCGTCAAGCTAGTAAGACCCCTGAAAGATGATCAGGTTGATAGGTTTGAGGTGGAAGCGTGGTGACACGTGGAGCTGACAAATACTAATCGGTCGAGGACTTAACCAAATTGATTACTCGAATTCTTCTTCTGCATTATCTAGTTTTGAGGGAACAAACCTCAATTTTATACAGTTTGGTGGCGATAGCGAGAAGGTCACACCCGTTCCCATCCCGAACACGGAAGTTAAGCTTCTCAGCGCCAATGGTAGTTAGGGGCTGTCCCCTTGTGAGAGTAGGACGTCGCCAAGCGAAATGAAGAACAGCTAAATAAAGCTGTTCTTTTTTATTTATGTTCGAAGAACATTTGAAAATTTGTATAAAAATGAGAAGATATTTAGAAAGCAAACCCCGAGGGTTTGAAGAAGCAAGGAGATCAAGGAAGCAAGGGAGTGACGCCCGGAATGTGCGATGCACATGAGGACGGAACGAGCGCAGCTGACGCAGAGATCCGCAGCTTATTCAAAGCCGAGGCTGAATACGGAAGTTAAGCTTCTGCGCCAATGGTAGTTAGGGGCTGTCCCCTTGTGAGAGTAGGACGTCGCCAAGCGAAATGAAGAACAGCTAAATAAAGCTGTTCTTTTTTATTTATGTTCGAAGAACATTTGAAAATTTGTATAAAAATGAGAAGATATTTAGAAAGCAAACCCCGAGGGTTTGAAGAAGCAAGGAGATCAAGGAAGCAAGGGAGTGACGCCCGGAATGTGCGATGCACATGAGGACGGAACGAGCGCAGCCGACGCAGAGATTCTAAAGCTTGCTCAATAGGAAAGAACTCAACTTCTAAACTTATAGAAAAGGGCCCTTCTCACCTTGAGAAGGGCTTAATTGTAATGATTCAGTTATTTATGTGTGCCATCCGGGAAATTTTTGTTCCAGTATTTATCCCCTTTGTGCTCAAAGTCTTGAGCAGTACGCTCCAAGACATCAAGCATCCATCGTTTAGTTTCTTGTATCATATCGTAGAATACTTTTTCTTCAACTCCAGATGTTTTTATTCCAGCCAATGCGTTCGATGCGATTAGACGTCGATGCTCGTCTGTTTTTATGTCGTATTCATCAAAAACATGTTTTACGAAAATTGCTATGTCCTTGTATTCCTTCGTTAATCTTTGTTCAATGTCAGCTAATCTTTTATCCATTTGCTTCCCCCTAAGATGTATTGATTGGAAGTTTTTTATAATATTCCCCAAAATGTTTCTGAAAACTCAATATCAATTAAATCGCTTGTTTAAATAATGTTCTAATAGTTCTTCTATTTTGTTTCGAAATCATAAATGCACTCCAAGCATTAAAAACAATTGGAACAAGATCTTTCCTTACACTCCGATAAATAGGTCATTATTTTTTGTACAGCTTAATAATAGAAGTAAAATAATTATGAATAAGGGTAGATTAGCAGAGGACTTGCATTGTTAGAAAATAGCTTTATAATGGGTATCATTATTCTTGTGATTAAATTTGTTTGTAAAAATTTTATCACTAATGAGCCGAAAACCATTAATGGTAGCTTCTGGGTAAAATCAGTTTAGAAAGGGAAGTTATATTCATGAGTAATGGAAAAAAGAAGATGATTTTTGAAGTAGAGGAAAATGAAACAATTGATATGTGTCTAGATAGAATAAAAAAAGCAGGTTATGTACCTGTGAGAAGAACGGAAAAGCCAATTTTTGAGGAGAAAAAAACGGGCGGTACAGTTTCCTATGAACCAGTAGGACGCCAGATTCTCTTTGAAGCGAAAGCGATAGAATAACAAAACACGAACAATTAATAATTGCTAATTTTTATTGTTCGATTTTAGGTTGACATGACTGCAGATAAGTTGTTAATATGTGAATATAAGTTATAAATTAAAGAAATTACCCCCTCGTATAATAATGGGAATATGGCCCATAAGTTTCTACCTGATGACCGTAAATTGTCGGACTATGAGGGAAAGTAGATATGCCTGGCGTAAATAGGAATTCATCCTGTTCTATTAAGGTGTGTTCCCTATGTGCTTGATAGCCCAGTCAGATTGCTTTCTCTCCATGTAGAAAGAATCTGTCTGGGCTTTTTTATTGAAAATGATGAGAAAAATCAACATCTGGAGGAGAAAGATGAAAGCACAGGTAGCAGTAATCATGGGAAGCAAATCTGATTGGGAAACAATGAAGCATGCTTGCGCAATTCTTGACGAGCTTGAAATTTCATATGAAAAGAAGGTTGTTTCAGCTCATCGCACTCCAGATCTCATGTTTGAATATGCAGAAAACGCAAGGGAAAAAGGCATTAAGGTGATTATTGCCGGAGCTGGAGGAGCAGCTCATCTTCCAGGAATGGTTGCTGCAAAAACAACACTTCCGGTTATTGGAGTACCTGTCCAATCAAAGGCATTAAACGGGCTTGACTCACTCCTATCAATCGTGCAAATGCCAGGAGGAGTACCTGTAGCAACCGTTGCAATTGGAAAGGCAGGCGCAGTCAATGCGGGCCTTCTTGCTGCACAAATATTAGGTGCATTTGATTTAAAGATTGCAGATCGTCTAGAACAAAAAAGAGAAAAGACTAAACAAGAAGTTTTAGAAAGTAGTGATGAGCTTGTCTAATAAAGTCATCTTGCCAGGACAAACCATTGGAATTATAGGCGGAGGCCAATTAGGGAGAATGATGGCCATTGCTGCAAAAGCACAGGGCTTTAGAATTGCAGTGCTGGACCCGACAGAGGACTCACCTTGTGGACAAGTAGCGGATAATAAAATCATTGGTGAATATGACAATATCGATTCAATCAAACAATTGGCAAAAGTAAGTGATGTCATTACCTATGAATTTGAAAATATTAATGCTCAAGCCTTGGAGTGGCTATGTGCAAACACATATGTTCCTCAAGGATCTAAATTACTTCAAGTTACTCAGGATCGAAAAACGGAAAAGGCAGCTATTCAAGAGGCTGGTGCCGAGGTTGCTCCGTATGCCGTAATCGAAACGGCAGAAGAGATTTATGTTAATATAGAAAAGCTTGGACTTCCAGCGGTATTAAAGACTTCTAGAGGCGGATATGATGGAAAAGGACAAGTTGTCATAAAAAATAAGCAGGATATAAATGAAGCAGCAAAACTACTTGATCATGGAGTCTGTGTCCTTGAAAAATGGATTCCATTTGAAAAGGAAATCTCCGTAATCATTTGCCGCAGTGTCTCAGGTGAAACTGCCGTGTTGCCTGTTGGTGAAAACATTCATAAGGAGAATATCCTGCACCAGACAATTGTTCCTGCGAGAATCTCAAAGAATGCAGAGGAAAAAGCGATTCATGCAGCAGAACAGCTTGCAGAAGCTCTTGATCTTGTAGGAACTTTGGCAGTTGAAATGTTCCTTACAACAGATGAGCATATTTACATTAATGAGCTTGCACCTCGGCCACATAATTCGGGACATTATTCCATTGAGGCATGTGAAACCTCCCAGTTTGAGCAGCATATCCGAGCCATTTGTAATTGGCCACTCGGAAAAACAGGGCTATTAAAACCAGCAGTAATGGTTAATATACTAGGAGAACATGTGGATCCATTAATGAAGGAATTACCTTTATTAAATGACTGGAAGATACATTTATACGGGAAAAAGGAAGCCAAATATAAACGCAAGATGGGCCATGTCACACTTTTACGAGACTCGATTGAAGAAGCACTTTCAGAGATAAATAAAAGCGACATTTGGTCCAATGTGATAGAAAAGATCGGAGGATAAAAAATGATCGAACGTTACACAAGACCTGAAATGGGTGCAATTTGGACAGAAGAAAATCGCTTTCAAGCGTGGTTAGAGGTTGAAATCCTTGCTTGTGAAGCATGGGCAGAGCTTGGCGACATTCCAAAAGAGGATGTTCAAAAAATCCGCGAAAAAGCTTCCTTCGATATTGATCGCATTAAAGAAATTGAAGAAGAAACAAGACATGATGTTGTTGCATTTACTCGCGCTGTTTCTGAAACGCTAGGCGAGGAGCGCAAATGGGTGCACTACGGATTAACGTCAACAGATGTTGTGGATACAGCATTATCCTATCAAATCAAACAGGCTAATAATATTCTGTTAAAAGATTTAGAACGATTTGTTGAGATTTTAAAAAATAAAGCAAAAGAACATAAGTATACAGTAATGATGGGCCGTACTCATGGGGTACATGCTGAACCAACAACATTTGGACTTAAGCTTGCGCTATGGTACGAGGAAATGAAGCGAAATCTTGACCGCTTTAAAGCCGCTGCAGAAGGCGTTGAATTTGGAAAAATTTCTGGGGCAGTAGGAACATACGCAAACATCGATCCTTTTGTGGAGAAATACGTATGTGAGAAGCTTGGCATTAAGCCTGCACCAATTTCTACACAGACTTTACAGCGTGATCGTCATGCACATTATATGAGCACGATTGCATTAATCGCTACATCGATCGAGAAATTTGCAACAGAAGTTCGCGGTCTGCAAAAAAGTGAAACGCGTGAAGTTGAAGAATTTTTTGCTAAAGGTCAAAAAGGCTCTTCTGCTATGCCGCATAAGCGCAACCCAATAGGTTCTGAAAATATGACAGGGATGGCAAGAGTAATTCGTGGATACATGATGACTGCATATGAGAATGTGCCGCTATGGCATGAAAGGGATATCTCCCATTCTTCAGCTGAGAGAATCATTATTCCAGATGCTACGATTGCCTTAAACTACATGCTGAATCGCTTTGGAAACATCGTGAAGAATTTAACAGTCTTCCCTGAGAATATGAAGCGCAATATGGATCGTACATTAGGACTGATTTACTCTCAACGAGTTCTTCTAGCTCTTATCGATAAAGGGCTTCCTCGTGAAGAAGCTTATGACACAGTCCAGCCGCGTGCAATGGAAGCTTGGGAAAAACAGGTTCCATTCCGCAGTCTAATTGAGCAGGATGAAAAAATTACATCAAATCTATCCCTTGCTGAAATAGATGACTGCTTTGATTACAACTACCATATTAAGCATGTAGACACGATTTTTGATCGCTTAGGTTTATAAGAAAAGCGCAAGCGACTCGCACGACATGAAAATTGAAAAGAGGTAAAGGTTGTCCTTTGCCTTTTTTTTTAACCAATACGTGTAAAAATATTAGTAAAAAAATTCCTAATCTTCAAACTAAGGAGGCTTCCGTCATGGAAAAAGGATCATTGTTATACGAAGGGAAAGCGAAAAAGGTTTACGAGACAAATGATGAAAATATTGTTTGGATCGAGTATAAAGATTCAGCGACTGCCTTTAATGGTGAAAAGAAAGCGAGCATCGACGGAAAAGGTCGTTTGAATAACGAGATTACAAGTTTGCTATTTTCGAAGCTTAAAGAATTAGGCATTGATTCTCACTTCATAAGCAAGATTTCAGAAACGGAGCAGCTTGTAAAAAAAGTAGCCATTATCCCGCTTGAAACAGTAGTCCGAAATGTTTCCGCCGGAAGCTTTGCGAAAAGATTAGGGGTGGAAGAAGGAAAACCTCTCACAAGAACGATTGTGGAATTTTACTATAAAGACGATGACCTAGGAGATCCGTTATTGACGGAAGACCATATTGAAATCCTTCAGCTTGCCAGCAAGGAAGAAGTTGAAATAATTAAAGAAAAAGCACTAAAAGTGAACTCAGTATTAACGGAATTTTTCAAAGAGTTAGGAATACGACTAGTGGATTTTAAGCTCGAGTTTGGAAAAGATCAAAGCGGAGCTATTCTGCTTGCTGATGAAATCTCTCCAGATACTTGCCGACTTTGGGATATCGCTACAAATGAAAAGCTAGATAAAGACGTATTCCGTCGTGATCTTGGAAGTTTAACAGATGCCTATGAAAATATTTTATCCAGACTAGGAGGCCAAAAAGTATGTACAAAGTAAAGGTATTCGTCACATTAAGAGAAAGTGTATTAGATCCACAAGGAACAGCTGTAAAAAACTCCTTACACACAATGAATTACAACGAAGTATCAGATGTCCGCATCGGGAAATTCATGGAATTAAATATTGAAAAGTCTGATCGTGATGTAGAAGAAATCGTTAAAGAAATGTGTGAGCGTTTATTAGCAAATGTCGTTATTGAAGATTACCGTTTTGAAATCGAGGAGGCTGTTGCTCAGTGAGATTCGCGGTTATCGTATTTCCAGGATCGAATTGTGACGTAGACATGTATCATGCTGTGAAGGATGAGCTAGGTGCTGATGTAGAATATGTTTGGCATGATGCTGAAAACTTAGATGAATTTGACGGCATCCTTCTTCCAGGAGGCTTTTCATACGGGGATTATCTTCGCTCAGGAGCAATTGCACGTTTTAGCAATGTCATGAAGGAAGTTATGAAAGCAGCTGAAGCGGGGAAACCAGTACTTGGCGTTTGTAATGGATTTCAAATTTTATTAGAGGCTGGTCTTCTACCAGGTGCAATGAGAAGAAATGAAAGCTTAAAATTCATTTGCCGCCCAGTTGAATTAAAAGTCGAAAATAACGAAACAATGTTTTCCACTGCTTATGAGAAAGATGAAGTCATTACGATTCCAATCGCACATGGTGAAGGAAATTACTATTGTGATGAAGAAACACTTGCCAAATTAAAAGAAAATAATCAAATTGTTTTTACTTATAACGGCTCTAATCCTAATGGAAGCCTTGAAAATATTGCGGGTATTATCAATGAAAAAGGAAATGTCCTTGGAATGATGCCTCACCCTGAAAGAGCTGTTGATGAGCTATTAGGTGGTGCAGATGGTCTGAAGCTTTTTCAATCAATCGTAAAACAATGGAGGGAAGCACATGTCGTTAATGCTTGAGCCAAGTCCGGAGCAATTAAAGGAAATGAAAGTATATAAAGAAATGGGTTTAACAGACGAAGAGTTTGCGATGGTTGAAAAAATTCTTGGGCGTCTGCCGAATTACACAGAAATCGGCCTCTTCTCTGTTATGTGGTCAGAGCACTGCAGTTATAAAAATTCCAAGCCTGTTCTAAAAAAATTCCCTACTAAGGGTGAACGAGTTCTTCAAGGTCCTGGTGAAGGAGCTGGAATTGTTGATATCGGTGATGAACAAGCAGTTGTCTTTAAAATCGAAAGCCATAATCACCCTTCTGCGATTGAGCCTTATCAAGGAGCAGCAACGGGTGTAGGCGGGATTATTCGCGATGTGTTTTCAATGGGTGCAAGACCAGTAGCGATGCTGAACTCATTAAGATTTGGAGAATTAGATAATGCACGTACGAAATACCTTTTTAAAGAAGTAGTGGCTGGTATCGCTGGCTATGGGAACTGTATTGGGATTCCAACCGTTGGTGGAGAAATACAATTTGACCCAGCCTATGAAGGAAACCCGCTAGTCAATGCAATGTGTGTCGGCTTAATTGACCATAAAGATATTCAAAAAGGCCAAGCACATGGTGTTGGAAATACTGTGATGTATGTAGGAGCGAAAACGGGGAGAGATGGAATCCACGGAGCAACTTTCGCTTCAGAAGAATTAACAGATCAATCGGAAGAAAATCGCCCAGCCGTTCAAGTTGGCGATCCGTTTATGGAAAAGCTTTTATTAGAAGCATGTCTCGAGCTTGTTAAATCGGATGCACTTGTTGGAATTCAAGATATGGGAGCTGCTGGACTGACAAGCTCCTCTGCAGAAATGGCAAGTAAAGCGGGTTCAGGCATTGAGATGAATCTTGATCTTGTACCGCAACGGGAAACAGGCATGACAGCCTATGAAATGATGCTTTCCGAATCACAAGAGAGAATGTTAATCGTTGTGAAAAAAGGCCGAGAACAAGAAATTGTAGACCTTTTCTCCAAATATGATCTTGAAGCAGTTGCAATTGGTAAAGTTACAGATGATAAAATGCTGCGTCTTATTCATAATGGAGAAATTGTTGCGGATGTTCCAGCGGATGCTCTTGCTGAGGAGGCTCCGGTTTATCATAAACCATCACAAGAGCCAGCCTACTATCGTGAATATCAGGACATGGAAAATGATGTTCCAGCAGTAGAAGACTATAAAGAAACATTAATTAATCTATTGCAGCAGCCTACTATTGCAAGTAAAGAGTGGGTTTATGACCAATATGACTATATGGTACGCACAAATACAGTTGTTTCACCTGGTTCTGATGCGGCGGTTATTCGAATCCGCGATACAAAAAAAGGACTAGCGATGACAACAGACTGTAACTCTCGCTATATTTACCTTGATCCAGAAACAGGCGGAAAAATTTCTGTAGCGGAAGCAGCAAGAAACATCGTCTGCTCAGGTGGAGAGCCTTTAGCAATTACAGATGGCCTTAACTTCGGAAGCCCAGAAAAGCCTGAAATCTTCTGGCAGATTGAAAAAGCAGCAGATGGAATTAGTGCAGCCTGTCTTGCCTTAGATACTCCTGTAATTGGCGGAAATGTTTCTTTATACAATGAAACGAATGGTGAAGCGATTTATCCTACACCAATCATTGGAATGGTTGGCCTTGTTAAAGATTTAAATCATGTTACAACTCAAGCTTTTAAAGCAGCGGGAGACCTTATTTATCTTTTAGGAGAAACAAAGGATGAATTCGGTGGAAGTGAGCTGCAAAAGCTGACATACGGAAAGATATTTGGAAAAGCACCTGAGATCGATCTTGACATCGAAGGAAAGAACCAGAAGCAAGTGTTAAATGCTATACGTTCAGGTCTTGTGGCTTCTGCTCATGATGTAGCAGAAGGCGGATTAGCCGTTGCAATCGCTGAGAGCTTGATCGGTTCAAATGGCCTTGGTGCGAATGTTCAAATTTCAGGAAATAAAGTTTCGGCATTATTCAGTGAGTCCCAATCACGCTTCTTATTAACTGTCAAAAAAGAAAACCAACAACAGTTTGAAAGCTTAGTAGATGCAAAGCTAATAGGAGAAGTCTCGGAGCAACCAGTTCTTACTATCTCTTCAGAAGAAGGGCTTGTCTTAGCTGAGCAGGTTGAAGCGCTAGGGCAGGCTTGGAAAGGAGCCATCTCATGCTTGCTGAAATAAAAGGGTTAAACGAAGAATGTGGCGTCTTTGGCGTTTGGGGTCATCCAGATGCTTCTCAAATCACGTATTATGGCCTTCATAGTTTGCAGCATCGCGGGCAAGAAGGAACAGGGATGGTCGTAACGGACGGCAAGAAGCTGAAAGGAAAAAAAGGGGAAGGCCTCGTTAATGAGGTTTTTTCAGCTGAAGATATCAATGAGCTGAATGGTAAAGCTGCCATCGGACATGTAAGGTATTCGACAGCGGGTGGCGGCGGCTATGAAAATGTTCAGCCATTGCTGTTCCATTTCCAAAGCGGAAGCATGGGACTTTGCCATAATGGGAATCTAATCAATGCTACTGCTTTAAGAAATCAGCTTGAAGGACAAGGGAGCATTTTCCAAACAAGCTCAGATACAGAGGTATTAGCCCATTTGATCAGAAGGGGTGGATATGCCTCTTTCAAGGACAGGGTAAAATATGCTTTGTCCATGCTAAAAGGTGCTTATGCCTTTCTCGTTATGACAGAGACAGAATTAATGGTTGCCCTAGATCCAAATGGAATGAGGCCGCTTTCCTTAGGGAAAATTGGTGATGCTTATGTCGTGGCGTCTGAAACATGCGCTTTTGATATTGTTGGTGCCCAATTTATCCGCGATGTAGAGCCAGGTGAGTTACTGATCATTGACGACAATGGTGTTCGTTCAGAAATGTTTGCTATGGCGTCTAATATCGCCATGTGCACAATGGAATATATTTATTTCTCCCGCCCTGATAGCAATATTAACGGGATTAATGTTCATACAGCTCGTAAAAATTTAGGAAAACAATTAGCCTTTGAATTTCCAATTGAAGCTGATGTTGTAACAGGTGTCCCTGATTCGGGTACTTCTGTTGCGATCGGCTATGCAGAAGCAGCAGGTATTCCATATGAAATGGGTTTAATTAAAAACCGTTATGTCGGCAGAACCTTTATTAAGCCTTCTCAATCTTTACGGGAACAAGGGGTAAAAATGAAGCTCTCTCCGGTAAGAGGTGTCGTCGAAGGGAAAAGGGTTGTAATGGTCGATGATTCGATTGTACGAGGCACGACTAGTCGTAGAATCGTTAACATGCTGAAAGAGGCAGGAGCAACTGAAGTTCATGTTCTGATCAGCTCCCCTCCAATTCAACATCCATGCTTCTATGGAATAGACACATCAACAAAAGAGGAATTAATCGCAGCTAATTATTCAATTGAAGAAATAAGACAAATGATCGGGGCCGATTCATTATCCTTCCTTAGTGTAGAGGGTACCGTTAAGGCAATTGGACGAAAAGAAGTAGGAGATACTTGTGGTCAATGTCTTGCTTGCTTCACAGGCAAATACCCGACAGAAATTTATCCTTCATCTATTGATAATCAAGTCCCTACTTGCTAATGACATGATAAAAGAAAGCGGCATTGTAAGATGTCGTTTTTCTTTTCAAAAGTAATTGTAACTTTATGTAAAATGGTTTTACATTTGTGTACTCGGAAAATAAATAATGCTAATTTGTTGTTGATTGGAGCGGAAATCAACAGGGAAGTTTAACATAGTCTTACTAAAATTCCTGTTTTAAAAGATAGAAAGTTTAACTTTTTTCAAATTAGAGAAATGTCTAGCTCCAGCGCCTCCCCCCGACGTACAGGACGTACTAGTGTCGACAATGCGACAGGACGTCGCGCTTTTGTCGACCTCGAGGTCATAAGTCAGTCCACCAAGAAGGTTAAAGAACAACCTTCTAGTCAGCCTGTCTTATGCTTGTCGGGGGTGAGCAAGGCGTTTGCGCTTTTCTATATTAGGAGGAACAAGGATGGCAAATGCTTATAAACAAGCCGGAGTAAATATTGAAGCAGGCTACGAAGCAGTATCTCGTATGAAGAAACATGTAGAGAAAACGATTCGCCCTGGAGTGCTTGGCGGCCTAGGCGGCTTTGGTGGAATGTTTGATTTATCTGTTCTGAATTTAAAGGAGCCTGTTTTAGTATCTGGGACAGATGGTGTTGGGACAAAATTGATGCTGGCTTTTATGATGGATAAGCATGATACGATCGGGATTGATGCGGTTGCCATGTGTGTGAATGATATTGTCGTTCAAGGTGCTGAGCCAATTTACTTTTTAGATTATATTGCTTGCGGTAAAGCCGATCCTGTTAGAATCGAAGCCATTGTCAAAGGAATTGCAGATGGCTGTGAGCAGGCAGGCTGCGCTCTTGTTGGCGGGGAAACGGCAGAAATGCCAGGCATGTACAGCGAGGAAGAATATGATCTTGCTGGATTTTCTGTAGGTGCCTGTGAAAAAAAAAATATGATCACTGGTGCGGATATCAAGGCGGGAGATGCCTTAATTGGTCTTGCGTCAAGCGGGATTCACAGCAATGGATACTCCCTTGTGAGAAAGCTATTTTTCGAGAAAGCCAATATGGCCTTAACAGATTATGTGGATGAATTAGGCTGCACTTTAGGCGAGGAGCTTTTGCGCCCCACTCGAATCTATGTAAAATCAATTTTATCTGCCTTAGAAAAGTTCAAAATTAAAGGAATGGCGCATATTACAGGCGGTGGTTTTATTGAAAATATCCCGCGTATGCTGCCGGATGGATTAGGTGCTGAGCTTATTGAAAAAAATTGGGAAGTGCCTGCAATATTTAAGCTTATGCAATCAATTGGGGATTTGGACTGGAAAGAAATGTACAATATTTTCAACATGGGAACAGGTATGGTTGTGGCTGTTGACAAGGCAGAGGCAGATGAGGTTATTCATCATTTTAACGAACTCGGCGAGAAAGCATATCTTCTAGGGACAGTAGCCGAGCAGGAAGGTATTGAAATAAAATGAAGAATATCGCAGTATTTGCTTCCGGAAGCGGCTCAAATTTTCAGGCCATTATAGATGAAGTGAAGAAGGGTGAGCTTCAAGCTAACTTAAAGCTATTAGTATGTGACAAGCCAAATGCATTTTGTATTGAGAGAGCGACGAATGAAGACATTCCTTATTTTACTTTTTCAGCAAAGGATTATGCTGGAAAAGAAGAGTATGAGAATGAAATCCTAAAAAAATTAAAAGAAAATAAGATTGAATTTATTGTGCTAGCAGGCTATATGAGACTTATTGGACCAATACTTCTTAAAGAGTTTGAAGGGAGAATCGTGAATATCCACCCTTCACTGCTTCCAGCCTTCCCAGGCAAGGATGCAATTGGTCAAGCTCTAAACGCTAATGTGAAAAAGAGTGGCGTGACCATTCATTTCGTAGATGAGGGTATGGATACTGGCCCAATCATTGCTCAACAAGAGGTCGATATAGATTCAGCTGAAACAAGAGAGAGCCTTCAAGAAAAAATTCATGAAATTGAGCATCAGCTATATCCTGCAGTTCTGAAGAAATTATTTTCCAAATAAAAGCAGCTCATAAAATAGGGAGGATATTCGATGAAAAAGCGTGCACTCATCAGTGTTTCCGATAAAAAAGGTGTAACAGAATTTGCCAAGCAATTACATGAGCTCGGCTTTGAGATCATTTCCACAGGCGGTACGAAAAAAGCATTAGAGGAAAGTGATGTACCTGTAATCGGTGTAAGTGATGTAACAGGATTTCCAGAAATTTTGGAAGGGCGGGTCAAGACGTTAAATCCGATGATTCACGGTGGATTGCTTGCAAAGTTTGGTGAGTCCTCCCATCAACAACAAATGGAAGAGCATCAAATTCAGCCAATTCATGTCGTTTGTGTCAATTTATACCCATTCCAGCAAACGATAGCAAAACCTGATGTAACGACTGAGGATGCGATTGAAAATATCGATATTGGCGGTCCAGCTATGCTGCGTGCTTCTGCTAAAAATCATGAGTACGTTACAGTTGTAGTCGATCCAGCTGATTATGAAATCGTCTTAGCTCAATTAAAGGATGCAGGAGAGGTACAAAAGGAAACTCGCCGCAAGCTTGCTGCAAAGGTATTCCGCCATACTGCTGCTTATGATGCCATGATCGCTGACTATATGACAAAGCTAGCAAACGAGGAAGCTCCTGAAAAGCTAACGGTCACTTATGAACTAAAGCAATCATTAAGATATGGAGAAAACCCTCATCAAAAAGCGGCTTTTTATCGCAAGCCTTTAGGTTCGGAATTTTCGATTGCCAACGCGGAACAATTACACGGAAAAGAGTTATCCTACAATAATATTAACGATGCAGATGCAGCTCTCCAAATCGTTAAAGAATTCACAGAGCCAGCGGCAGTCGCTGTTAAGCATATGAATCCATGCGGAGTTGGAAGCGGTGCAACCATTTTCGATGCTTTCTCAAAAGCATTTGCGGCAGATCCAGTTTCTATTTTTGGGGGAATTATTGCTCTAAATAGGGAAGTAGATGATGCAACAGCACAAAAACTTTATGACATTTTCCTTGAAATTATTATTGCTCCATCTTTTTCAAAAGAAGCTTTAGCTATTTTGACAGGCAAAAAGAATCTTCGTCTATTAACAATTCCTTTTCATGTACAGGAAAAAGAAGAAGTAAAGCTAACTTCAATTGAAGGCGGATTGCTTATCCAACAATACGATCAATTAACGCTTGAAGATGCGGAAGTTTCCATTCCAACGAAAAGAGAGCCAACTAAGGAAGAATGGGAAGCACTAAAGCTTGGTTGGAAAGTGGTTAAGCATGTGAAATCTAATGCGATTGTCGTTAATAATGCAGACATGACTCTTGGTATTGGAGCAGGCCAGATGAACCGTGTGGGAGCAGCAAAAATTGCCCTTGACCAAGCTGGAGAAAAGGCAGTCGGAGCAGCGATGGCATCAGATGCCTTTTTCCCGATGGATGATACGGTAGAAGCAGCTGCAAAAGCGGGGATTACGGCAATTATTCAGCCAGGTGGTTCTGTTCGTGACGAGGATTCGATTAAAAAAGCTGACGAATATGGAATTGCCATGGTGTTCACAGGAGTAAGACATTTTAAACATTAGAAAAACTTGGCGTTCGCCAAGTCTTTTTTGGCGAATGTCTTAGTTTTTCTTATGCGATCTTATTAGCAGATATTTAATTAAAAACACACTTTACCTTAGACTTTAATAAACTTAAAATTTCCTATTAGCTTAGAAAAACTTGGCATTCGCCAATTCCTTTTTGGTGAATGCCTTAGTTTTGCTTATGCGATATTGTTTGCAGGGAATCTAATAGAAAATTGACATCACTTTAGTACGTTAATAAATTTGAACTTTCCTATTAGCTTAGAAAAACCTTGTGGAGGTTGTTTTAAATGAATGTATTAGTCATAGGAAGAGGCGGCCGTGAGCACGCAATTTGCAGAAAGCTTTCTGAAAGTCCGTCCGTTGAAAAAGTATTCGCAGCACCGGGCAATGCAGGAATGGACGATGTCGCAAAGCTTGTAGAAATAATGGAGAATGAACAGGATAAGCTTGTTCATTTCGCTAAGGAAAATGAAATTGGCTTAACTGTAATTGGACCGGAAGTACCTCTTCTTGAAGGGTTATCTGATCGTTTTCAGGAAGAAGGACTAACCGTTTTTGGTCCAAAAAAGGAAGCTGCCTTAATTGAAGGAAGCAAATCCTTTGCGAAGGATTTAATGAAAAAATACAATATTCCAACTGCTGAGTATGCTGTTTTTTCTACTTACGAGGAAGCAAAAGCATATTTAGAAGAAAAGGGAGCACCAATTGTCATTAAAGCAGATGGGCTTGCGGCAGGAAAAGGGGTTACAGTCGCGATGACCATCGAAGAGGCAAGAGCAGGCTTAGAAGAAATGCTGTTAAATGAGCGATTTGGTGATGCGTCTTCAACGGTTGTATTAGAGGAGTTTTTGACAGGTGAGGAAATATCCTTGATGGCTTTTGTAAATGGTGAAACAGTTATTCCACTCGAAATAGCTCAAGACCATAAAAGAGCCTATGATGGTGATAAAGGTCCGAACACGGGCGGCATGGGGGCATATTCTCCTGTTCCTCATATTAGCCGTGACATCGTAAAGGATGCTGTTGAGAACATATTAAAGCCGACTGCAAAAGCCCTTGTTCAAGAAGGAAGATCATTTTGCGGTGTTTTATATGCGGGTCTTATTATTACAGAAGCCGGTCCTAAAGTCATTGAGTTTAATGCTCGATTTGGCGATCCTGAAACGCAGGTCGTTCTGCCAAGAATGAAATCAGATTTAGCTCAAGTCATGTTATCACTTATTAATGGAGAATCACCTGACATCGTTTGGGATGAACAAGCCATGTTGGGAGTCGTTGCCGCTTCAGTCGGATACCCAGAAGAATATAAAAAAGGTGCTATTTTAGCTGGACTACAAGACTTAAGCGATGACGCTGCTTTCGTTTTCCATGCCGGCACTGACAAAAATAGTTCCGGGGAATATACGACAAACGGTGGTCGAGTTCTTCTAGTAGCTGCAAAAGCTAAATCCTTAAAGGAAGCTCAAGAAAAGGTTTACTTGCAATTAAACAAACTTCATTGTGAAGGTATTTTTTATCGTAAGGATATAGGATATAAGGCTATCTCGCACGTTTTTTCTTAGACTTTCGCATATACACAAAAAGTAAAGCGACGATGCCTCCGATTAAAGCAATTAAAACAAAGGACATATCTGTTAAATATTCAATAAACATATATGGCAACTCCTTTATATTCAGCCTCCATAATTGGGGGCTTTCTTTTTTAAGCTTTTTTGAGCTGGAGAAGCGTCTAGCTTATTTTTAATTTATGGCTCATGAGAGATGAGACCACTTATGACAGGCTTCCAAAGAAAAGTGGTCACAAAGAGCGTTTATGAGACCACTTATGACAGGCTTCCAAAGAAAAGTGGTCACAAAGAGCGTTTATGAGACCACTTATGACAGGCTTCCAAAGAAAAGTGGTCACAAAGAGCGTTTATGAGACCACTTATGACAGGCTTCCAAAGAAAAGTGGTCACAAAGAGCGTTTATGAGACCACTTATGACAGGTATCCAAAGAAAAGTGGTCACAAAGAGTGTTTATGAGACCACTTATGACAGGTATCCAAAGAAAAGTGGTCACAAAGCGCGTTTATGAGACCACTTATGACAGGTATCCAAAGAAAAGTGGTCACAAAGAGTATTTATGAGACCACTTATGACAGGTATCCGAAGAAAAGAGGTCACAAAGAGCGTTTATGAGACCGCTTATGACAGGATTCCGAAGAAAAGAGGTCACAAAGAGCGTTTATGAGACCACTTATGACAGATATCCAAAGAAAAGTGGTCACAAAGAGTGTTTATAAGACCACTTATGACAGATATCCGCCGTAAAGAGGTCATTTAAGTTGGATTATATGGAATCATTTCTTCGAGTTCCTTATTCCCTACTATATCCTGTCTTTCTTTATTCAATTGTTCTTGTCCACATTGAAAAAGGGCAGTAACTGGGCAATATCGAACAATACCCTCTGCAACCTTCATTGCTCCGAGGATTGCGAATAGTAAGTTTGATTGACGCCAAGGCCTAGTTACAAGTCTTGCAGTTGAGCATGAAAGGACTGTGAGTCCGATCGTAATTCGGATCAATGCATTAACGTTGCCGATATTCGTTTTACAATTCATTACACTTACCCCACTTTCCAAAAAATTATACAAACATTTCTATTTCTTTAATGCGTTAAATTGCGACGTGTGATAATATTATTAAGAAATGAAAGGGCTTTCTTTCATAAATTAGAATACATAAACAACAAAGTCTAAATAAAAACAGAGGGAGGGATTCTAGTGCTGGAACAGCGTTATCGTTGGAAAAATAAGCACTTGCGTGATCATGTTTCCATATTGGATGGCAAACTATCACCGACATTATTACTTAAAAACGCTCGATATCTAAATCACGCATTTCGCAAGTGGAAACATGCGAATATTTGGATATACAATGATCGCATTGTCTATGTAGGTGAGATGTTACCTGAGAACATAGATCAATGCGAAATCATGGATTGTGATGGCTTAGTGCTTGTTCCAGGATATATTGAGCCCCATGCCCATCCGTTTCAATTATATAATCCCCATACGTTAGCCAGCTATGCATCTCAATTTGGTACTACAACTTTGATTAATGATAATTTAATGCTTGCTTTACAGCTGGATAAAAAGAAAGCGTTTTCTTTCCTGAGGGAAATGCGGAATATTCCTTCAACTATGTATTGGTGGTGCCGATTTGATGCACAAACAGAAATACATAATGAAGAATTGATCTTCTCTCATGGCAATGTAAAATCATGGCTAGAGCATGATGCTGTTTTGCAGGGCGGAGAATTAACAGGCTGGCCGAAGCTGCTAGATGGCGATGATTTAATGCTGCACTGGATTCAGGAAGCTAAGCGAATGCGAAAGAAAATTGAGGGACACTTCCCAGGTGCATCTGAAAAAACATTAGCGAAATTAATGCTGCTAGGTGCCGATTGTGATCATGAAGCCATGACAGGAAAGGATGTCTATAATCGTTTAATGCAAGGATATACGGTTTCTCTTAGATATTCATCCATCCGTCCTGATTTGCCGATTTTATTAGAAGAAATGCATCAGATGGGCATTAATCATTATGATCAAATGATCTTTACAACCGATGGGTCCTCTCCTTCCTTTTACGAACAGGGAATGATCGATCAAATGATTCGAATCGCCATTGATAAGGGCGTTCCTATTATGGATGCGTATAATATGGGAACGATTAATATAGCTCGTCATTATAATATTGAATATTTACATGGGAACATCGCGACAGGAAGAATTGCTAATATCAATTTTCTTACTGACGAAACAAATCCGACCCCAATTTCGGTATTGGCGAAAGGAAAATGGGTTAAGAGGGATGGAAAGCCAATAGAAGAGGACATTAAGCCCTTGTCTTGGAAGGATGAAGGCTTCGAACCTTTACAAATTAACTGGGAACTTGATCAAGATGACTTACAATACTCCATGCCGTTTGGAATCAAAATGGAGAATACAGTAATTATGAAGCCTTATTCGATTTCGATTGATGTATCCGTTGATCAATTATCCACTTCTCATGATGAATGTTTTTTTATGCTTGTAGATCGACATGGGAAATGGAGAATTAATACTTTGCTAAAAGGCTTCGCAACTGATTTAGATGGATTTGCTAGTTCTTTTTCAAATACTGGTGATTTCATTTTAATCGGAAAAAACAAGGGTGATATGATTAATGCTTTTCATCGTATGAAAGAAATAGGCGGGGGAATAACAGTTTCTGAAAATGGCAGCATCGTTCAGGAAATTCCGCTAAATATTCTAGGTGTCATGTCAGATGAAAAGGTAGAAAGTATCATTAAAAAGGAAAATGAACTTCGTCATTATTTAAGAGAAAAAGGCTATAAGCATGCAGATCCTATTTATTCACTTCTGTTCTTCTCGTCTACCCATTTGCCGTATATTCGGGTTACACAGCAAGGAATATATGATGTGATGAATAAAACAGTACTCTTTCCAACGATAATGCGTTAAAATATAAAAGGAAAACCAATAAAGTACATCCATGAACTAGCGAAAGATTTATGATAATCCTAAACTTAATTATACTGGGGTGTCTTTATGTCTAAAAAATGGATGGCTGCTCTCATAGTAACAATGCTATTAGCAGCAGGATGCAGTAAAAATGATCAATCGAACGTCGATAAAGAAGATACTCAAGATCAGACTGCGGAAGAGGGCATGAAAGAGGTTTCAGAAGAGAAGGAGTTACCTTTTCATTTTCCACTAACAGGACTTGGAACAGAGGAACAAGCGAGTGGCCGTTCAGTTGCTGTCATGATTAATAACCATCCAAAAGCCCGTCCACAATCGGGACTGAATCAAGCTGACATTGTCTATGAATTACTAGCAGAAGGTGATGTTACTCGTTTTCTTGCTATTTTTCAAAGTGAAGAGCCAAAGAAAATTGGGCCAGTAAGAAGTGCAAGGGATTATTATATGGAGCTGGCGAAAGGTTTTGATAGTCTTTATATTGCCCATGGGTATAGTCCTGATGCGAAGGCGCTGATCGATAAAGGCTATATTGATAACTTAAATGGTATGAACTATGATGGAACTCTATTTAAACGGGCCAGCGACCGTAAAGCTCCACATAATTCTTATATTTCTTTTGAAAATGTGCTCAAGGGAGCGGAGCAAAGAAAATATGAGATGGACAAGCCTCCTTCGTCCCTTACTTTTTTGAATAAGAAAGAAGTAGAGGAAATAAATGGTGAAGAAGCAAAATCAGTGATGGTCACCTATTTTAACAATAGTATATTTAATTCTATTTATGAATACGATGAAGCTTTAGAAAAGTATAAGAGGTATTCGAATGGTGAATTAACAGCAGATCATGAATCTGGTGAACCATTGCTGCTGGATAATATTTTCATTGTTGAAGCGGAGCATAGAGTGATTGATAACGTAGGCCGCAGATCCATTAACCTAACCTCTGGAGGCAAGGGTTATCTGATACAGAAGGGGAAATGGAATGAAGTAGAGTGGGAGAATATAGACGGAAAAATTCTGCCAGTATTAAAGGGGAATAAGGTTGGACTTGTACCGGGGAGAACTTGGATAAATATTATTCCATCCACCCCAGGATTAGAGCAAAGCATTTCATTCGATGTAAAAGAATAGAATATACAATTAAAGGAGCATGAATATATGCAAATTGATAAATTAAGAGGTAAAGAACTCGATCAGTTGTTTAAATCTGTTTTGTCTTTAAAAGATTTAGAAGAGTGCTATCGTTTTTTTGATGATCTTTGTACAGTTAATGAAATTCAATCACTTGCACAGAGGCTTGAGGTTGCTCGTATGCTTCGAGAAGGTAAAACCTATCATAAAATTGAAACAGAAACAGGTGCAAGTACTGCTACAATTTCTCGTGTAAAGCGCTGCCTTAATTATGGAAACGATGCTTATGAAATGGCATTAGAACGAATTAAAGAAGACGAAGCAAAATAAAAGATCAACCTAATTGAAATTATCAAGCTGCAGGTAAAGATTGCCTGCGGCTTTTTTCGCTAATAAGAAAATTTCAGTTAATTAACGTTCTAAAGTAAAGTGCATGTTCAATTAAATATCTGCTTAAAAGATCGCATAAGAAAAACTAAGGCGTTCGCCAAAAAGGACATGGCGAACGCCAAGTTTTTCTAATATGCAAATGGTGAACTCAGACAATAAAATAGAATAGTGGACAATAACTTATTTTTATAAAAAAAAGTGAGAGAAGGTACGGATTTTTTTTCTAATTAAGAGACTCTTCGCATTACTTTTTGATTCATTTCACAAGTGTTATAATGATGAAATGGAATGATAGAATGGGGGAAGTATGGATGTACGATGTTCACGAGTGGCGCCATGTGTTTAAGCTCGATCCAGATAAATATATTTCGGATGATGATTTAGAAAAAGTTTGTGAGTCGGGAACGGACGCGATTATCGTCGGTGGAACAGATGGGGTTACATTGGATAAAGTGCTTGATTTAATGATGCGTATCCGCCGATATACAGTTCCATGTGTCTTAGAGGTGTCATCTATTGAATCGATCACACCTGGCTTTGATCTATATTTTATTCCGACGGTTTTAAATAGCAGTGAGACAAAATGGCTGACAGGACTTCATCATGAGGCAGTGAAAGAATACGGAGAAATTATGAACTGGGAAGAAATTCTTGTTCAAGGCTATTGTATTCTTAATGAAGACTGTAAAGCAGCTAAGCTAACGAATGCAAATGCAAATTTAACTTATGACGATGTAAAGGCATACGCTATGATGGCAGAAAAAATGTTTCATCTCCCTATTTTTTATTTAGAATATAGCGGGAATTATGGAGATCCCCAAATGGTATCAGAAGTAAGTAAAACGTTAGAGGATACAACATTATTCTATGGCGGGGGAATTGAAACAGCTGAACAGGCGAAAGAAATGGCAGCCTATGCGGACGTAATTGTTGTTGGAAATATTATTTATGATAATCTAGAAGCTGCTCTCGAGACGATTTTATAACGGTGTCAGGCACCGTTCGTGGACAAATCACCATTTTGTACGTGTGGAATGTACATGTTGATTTGGCTAGTTTCACAATCAATGAAAATATAATATAATTAAAATAGAACGTATGTTTGTATGGTGGTGAAGGATAGAAATGAATTTTTTAACAGATAAGCTATTAAACGGATTAAATCCAGAACAGCAAAAAGCCGTAAAGGCAACAGACGGCCCACTTTTACTTATGGCCGGGGCTGGAAGTGGAAAAACAAGAGTATTAACCCATCGTATTGCTTATTTGATGGTGGAAAAGAGAGTCAATCCTTATAATATTTTGGCTATTACCTTTACGAATAAAGCTGCACGGGAGATGCGTGAAAGAATCCAAAAGATGATGGGCGGCGTTGCAGAGGAGATTTGGATATCAACCTTTCACTCGATGTGTGTACGGATTTTAAGAAGAGATATCGACAGGATCGGCTTTAACCGCAATTTTACGATTCTAGATACAACGGATCAGCAATCCGTAATTAAAGGGATCTTGAAGGATAAAAATCTAGACCCGAAAAAATACGATCCTCGTGCATTGCTTGGATCAATTAGCTCTGCCAAAAATGAACTAACAACACCCGAGGAATATGCAAAGACATCAGGTGACTATTATCAGCAGGTTGTAAGTGATGTCTATACAGAATATCAAAAAAGGCTAAGAAGAAACCAAGCTTTGGATTTCGATGACCTCATTATGATAACCATTCAGCTATTCCAGCGTGTTCCGGAAGTGCTTGAGTACTACCAGAGAAAATTTCAGTATATCCATGTTGATGAATATCAAGATACGAACAGAGCGCAGTATATGCTAGTAAAGCTTTTAGCAGCTCGATTCAGAAACCTTTGTGTCGTCGGGGACTCGGATCAGTCCATTTATCGTTGGCGCGGAGCGGATATTGCGAATATCCTTTCATTTGAAAAAGATTATCCAAATGCTGAAGTCATTTTGCTCGAACAGAATTACCGTTCCACGAAAAGAATCCTTCTTGCTGCCAATGAGGTTATTTCAAGAAATATGAACAGAAAGCCGAAAAATCTTTGGACTGAAAATGATGAAGGGAATAAGATTTTTTACTACCGTGCGGACAGCGAGCAAGGTGAAGCTCAATTTGTTGTAGGAAAAATTAAAGAACTCACAAAAGATGGAAAGCGCAATTTATCTGACATTGCCATTTTATATCGGACGAACGCTCAGTCCCGTGTGATGGAGGAAGTGCTTCTGAAATCGAATATTGAGTACTCGATTGTCGGCGGCATTAAGTTCTATGACCGTAAAGAAATTAAAGATATTCTAGCCTATCTTCGCCTGATTGCGAATCCAGATGACGATATAAGTCTGCAAAGAATTATTAATGTACCGAAGCGTGGAATCGGTTCAGGGTCGATTGATAAAATGGCTAACTTCGCAATGCTTCATGATATGACTATGTTCCAAGCCTTGGATTCAATTGAATTGATTGGCTTGAGTCCTAAAATTACAAAGGCAGCAGCTGACTTTAGGGATTTAATCAAAAATTATACGCAAATGCAGGAATACCTTTCTGTTACTGAATTAGTAGAGGAATTGCTAGACAAATCTGGTTATCGTGAAATGCTTATTGCAGAGAAATCGCTTGAAGCGCAAAGTCGTCTCGAGAACTTAGAAGAATTCCTTTCTGTTACGAAAAACTTTGAAGAAGCAAGCGAGGATAAAAGCCTTGTTGCTTTTCTAACGGATTTAGCCCTTGTAGCAGATATTGATAAGCTCGATGAAGACGGAGAAAAGGCGGATGCCATTGTCTTAATGACACTCCATTCAGCAAAAGGACTAGAATTTCCTACCGTTTTCTTAATCGGATTAGAGGAAGGGGTGTTCCCTCACAGCCGATCCTTAATGGAAGAAGCGGAAATGGAAGAGGAACGCAGGCTTGCTTATGTGGGGATTACGAGAGCGGAGGAAGAACTCTTTATTTCCAATGCACAAATGCGGACATTATTCGGCCGCACGTCTATGAATGCGCCATCGCGTTTTATTAAAGAAATTCCGGAAGATCTATTAGATGGCCTAAAGCCGGTACAAAAATCTGGCTCTCCTTTTGGAAATTCAGCATTCGGCGCTTCATCTTCAAGGCCGCTGCAAAGAAAACCAGTAATTCGACCAGCTATGAACACTACGGGTGGAGATGAACTTGGTTGGAAGGTTGGAGACAAGGCGGTACATGGCAAATGGGGAACGGGTACGGTTGTGAGTGTAAAAGGAGAAGGGGAAGGAATCGAACTGGATATTGCTTTTCCAAAGCCGGTTGGCATTAAACGATTGCTTGCTAAGTTTGCTCCAATAACAAAAGGATAATAATGGGGGGTTGAATAAATGGACTTTCAAATGGCAGAAAAGAAAGTAAAGGAATTGCAAAATCTCCTAAACCAATATAATTATGAATACCATGTTCTTGATCAGCCGTCAGTATCGGATGCAGAATATGACCAGCTAATGAGAGAACTATCGGAATTAGAAAAGCGATATCCTGAGCTGAAAACTTTTGAATCACCAACACAGCGTGTAGGTGGAGAAGTTCTGGATATGTTCGAAAAAGTCCAGCACCAGTCTCAAATGCTTAGTTTGAGCAATGCCTTTAACGAACAGGACTTAATGGATTTTGACCGCCGTATTAGGCAACTTGTTGGGGATGACTTTTCCTATGTTTGTGAACTGAAAATAGATGGTTTGGCTATTTCGCTTCGCTATGAGCAAGGTCTATTTGTTCTAGGCGCAACAAGAGGTGATGGTTCGACAGGAGAGAATATTACAGCTAATTTAAGAACTATTCGTTCAATCCCTCTTCGATTGAAGCAGGAAGTGACACTTGAAGTTCGTGGAGAAGCCTTTATGCCAAGACGATCATTTGAGGCAATGAATAAGCAGAGAATGGAGAAGGGTGAAGAAGTTTTTGCCAATCCAAGAAATGCAGCTGCTGGATCCTTAAGGCAGTTAGATCCTCGCATTGCTGCCTCTCGGAATCTTGATATTTTCTTATATAACATAACAAATACAGGCGAAACGGAAATAGAATCGCATAGTGAAGCACTAGACTTTTTGGACACACTTGGATTTAAGACAAATAAGGAACGAAGAAAGTGTGAAAACATTCAAGAAGTCATCGAATATGTTCAAAAGTGGACCAATGAGCGTCCCAATTTACCCTATGATATTGATGGGATTGTAATAAAGGTTGACTCACTTGATCAGCAGCAAGAGCTTGGAGCAACAGCGAAAAGTCCTCGTTGGGCGATTGCTTATAAATTTCCTGCTGAAGAAGTCATTACGACTTTAAAGGGGATAGAGTTAAGCATAGGGAGAACTGGAGTTGTTACGCCAACAGCCATTCTAGATCCTGTCCGTGTTGCTGGAACAACCGTTCAGCGCGCTTCCCTTCATAATGAAGATCTCATTCGGGAAAAGGATATAAAAATCGGGGATCAGGTTGTGGTGAAAAAAGCAGGGGATATCATTCCAGAAGTTGTGAATGTACTTGCAGACCGAAGAACGGGTGAAGAAGTCGAATTTCATATGCCAACACACTGCCCTGAATGTGAAAGTGATCTTGTTCGACTTGACGGGGAGGTGGCATTACGCTGTTTAAATCCCAAATGTCCAGCCCAAATCCGTGAAGGCCTCATTCACTTCGTTTCTCGGAATGCCATGAATATTGACGGTTTAGGCGAAAAGGTCGTTGGTCAATTATTTTCTGAAAATCTTATTCAGGATGTAGCTGACTTATATAAGCTCACTTACGAGCAATTAATTAAATTAGAACGCATGGGAGAAAAATCGGTTAACAATTTACTAGAGGCGATTGAGGCTTCGAAGCAAAACTCCCTTGAAAAGCTATTATTTGGGCTTGGTATCCGACATGTTGGAGAAAAAGCAGCAAAAACATTAGCGCAAACTTTCGATACCTTAGAGAATCTTCATACTGCTACTCATGAACAATTGACAGCTATTAATGAAATTGGCGAGAAAATGGCCGATTCAATCGTCACTTTTTTTGAAATGGAAGAAGTGAAAGAGCTGATTCATGAGTTGAAAGCAGCAGGAGTAAATATGGTTTACAAGGGGCCTAAGCCTGTTTCGGCTGAAAACGCTGAATCGATTTTTGCCGGAAAAACGATTGTATTAACGGGAAAGCTAGAAAAACTGACTAGAAATGATGCGAAAGAAAGAATCGAGGCTTTAGGTGGAAAAATAGCGGGAAGCGTCAGTAAGAAAACGGATATTGTGATTGCCGGAGAGGATGCAGGGTCAAAGCTTACAAAGGCTCAAGAATTAGGAATCGACATTTGGAATGAGGAGAGACTTGTCGAAGAACTAATAGATTAAAACGTTAAAAGAGAGAGGGAATTCCGTGAAGAAAATAATGATGCTTGCTCTATCTCTCAGCCTTCTTCTTGCTGGTTGTGCGCCAAAATTTAATAAAGAGGAAGAAGTAGTCCAAGGTAAGATGGATGCTAAAGAGAAAGCAATCATTCCTAACTATAAAATTTCAGATAAATATTACCGTACTGTTTTACCCTTCAAACCTAGTGAGTCAAGAGGACTTGTCGTGGGAAACATTAATTCAAAATATGACATTAATGAATTCGAGACAGGGCTAATGAGAGTGGCTCAAAATGAGTATGATCCTGATAAGTATATATTTCAAGAGGGCCAGTATTTGAAAAAAGATACGGTTCGTTCATGGTTAAATCGAAAATTAACACCTGAACAATTAAAAGAAAAAAAGCTTTCGGAAGCTGAAAATTTAGGCCTTAACCCGATTGATAATGGGAAGGAAGAAACCCCTAAGTATTTAGCCCATATTTTAGAGCATAATTATTTAGTGAAAAATGATGAAGGTAAGGTTCAGTTAGAAGGGGTTGTCATTGGACTTGCACTGAATTCTACCTATTACTATCAAAAGGTTCAATATGGTCCTACCTATGAAACGAAAATTGACCATAAGGAACTTGAAAAAGAAGGAAAAAAGCTTGCGGAAGAAGTGTTAAAGCGATTAAGGAAAATTGAAGGTTTAGAAGAAGTGCCTATTACGATAGCTTTATTCGAACAGCAAAGCAAATCATCTGTTGTCCCAGGGAATTTCTTTGCTTATGCTAATGCTTCAAAGGGAAGTGCTAGCTTAGGAAGCTGGGAAAAAATAGATGAGAAATATGTCCAATTTCCATCAACAGAAGCAGACAAGCAGCATCGGGAGGATTTAACAGCCTTTTTAAACTTTAAACAGGATGTGGAATCTTATTTTCCGAATTTCAACGGAGTGATCGGAAAAGCCTTTTATGCAAATGGACAATTACAGGAGCTGTCCATTAATATTCCGATTCAATTTTATGGGAAAGCAGAAGGCATCGGCTTTACACAATATGTAACAGGTCTTATTATGCAGCATTTCCCAGAATATGTTTCGATTGAAGTTAATATAACCTCAGTAAATGGTCCTGAAGCCCTTATTGTACGAAAAGCAGATCAAAGTGAACCATTTGTTCATATTTATCAATAATATTTTTAGGCAAAGTTTTCGTGTATGAACGTTTAAAAGTTGAAGTGAATATTTTGGTAAGTTCTTCTAATGAGATCGCAGAAAACCTTGGCATTCGCGGCAGTGAATATGCTAATGCCAGGTTTTTCTTAAATTTTGAATGAAAATATTCTTAAATTTTGAATAACAATATTCTTGAATGTTTGAAGATTTGAATCAAAACATGATAGAATGAGTTTTGGATGCAAACGCTTTGCTGAAATAACAATAACTTACTTTGTTATTTACATTCATGGCGTGTTCATTTGTTATAATAAAAACGATAGGTAAATAAATGGAGGCGTTAAAAGATGGTACAACCTTACAAACATGAACCATTTACTAATTTTAAATTAGACGAAAATCGTCAAGCCTATTTAGCTGGTTTGAAAACAGTTGAAGGCTATTTAGGACAAGATTATGATTTAGTAATCGGTGGAGAGCGTATCTCAACGGAAGATAAAATCGTCTCTTATAACCCAGCAAACAAAACAGAAGTCATTGGACGTGTATCAAAAGCAAATCGCGACCTTGCTGAAAAAGCGATGCAAGAGGCTGTAGAAGCTTTCAAAACATGGAAAAAAGTGAAGCCAGAAACACGTGCTGATGTTTTATTCAAGGCAGCTGCGATCATCCGTCGCCGCAAGCATGAGTTCTCTGCCCTTTTAACAAAAGAAGCAGGGAAGCCATGGAATGAGGCTGATGCAGATACAGCAGAAGCTATTGACTTCTTAGAATTCTACGCACGTCAAATGCTTAAAATAAAAGACGGTGTGCCTGTAAACAGCCGTCCGAATGAATATAACCGTTATGACTATATTCCATTAGGAGTAGGAATCATCATTTCTCCTTGGAACTTCCCATTAGCGATCATGGCTGGAACAACTGTTGCGGCAATCGTGGCAGGAAATACAGTTCTATTAAAACCAGCGTCTACTACACCAGTTGTAGCAGCGAAATTCGTTGAAGTAATGGAAGAAGCAGGTCTGCCAAAAGGCGTTCTTAACTTCGTACCAGGAAGCGGTGCTGAAGTGGGCGACTATTTAGTTGACCATAAAGATACTCGTTTTATCAGCTTCACAGGTTCTCGTGATGTTGGTCTACGCATTTTCGAACGTTCATCCAAAGTAAACGAAGGTCAAATTTGGATGAAGCGTTTAATCGCAGAAATGGGCGGAAAAGATACAATCGTAGTAGACAAGGAAGCAGATCTTGAATTAGCTGCAACTTCTATTGTTGCTTCTGCATTCGGCTTCTCTGGTCAAAAATGTTCTGCATGTTCTCGTGCTGTAATCGTTGAGGATGTATACGATCAAGTGTTAAATCGTGTTGTTGAATTAACAAAAGAATTAACACAAGGTGATCCAGTAGATCAAAACAATTACATGGCAACTGTTATTGACCAAAATGCATTTGATAAAATCATGAGCTATATCGAGATTGGTAAGCAAGAAGGAAAGCTTATGACAGGTGGAGAGGGAGACGATTCTAAAGGCTACTTCATTAAACCGACTGTATTCGCTGACCTTTCACCAGATGCTCGCATCATGAAGGAAGAAATCTTCGGCCCTGTTGTCGGCTTCACAAAAGCAAAAGATTTCGATCATGCGATTGAAATTGCGAACGACACAGAATACGGCTTAACAGGTGCCGTTATCACAAATAACCGTGAAAACATCCAAAAAGCACGTGAAGATTTCCATGTAGGTAACCTATACTTCAACCGCGGCTGTACAGGCGCGATCGTAGGCTACCAGCCATTTGGCGGATTTAACATGTCAGGAACAGACTCTAAAGCGGGCGGCCCTGACTACATCATGCTTCATATGCAAGCAAAAACAACATCTGAAATGTTCTAATAAAGAATGTTTTTTAGAGTGACTTGTCTTTGGGACAGGTCACTCTTTTTAGGTTGATCATTTTCTATCTACAATCTTTAACAATCGTGCCAAATTGCTGAATATGGAAAATCTGAAAAACTATAAAAATGGCACCTCAGCTAGTATTACACCTGAAAAATCCCCTATTAATACTTCTTTTTCATTCTGATTTTTACATAAAAAAGATGCAGTAATAGCTGTTCTATTATTTTCTTGCCTTTCGTATTTTTCAACTTTAACTTCACAAATTATTGTATCTCCAGTAAACACAGGTCTTAAAAACTCGAAATTCATAGTACGGGCCAGTACGTTATGATCTCCACCTACTTTAGTTGGTAGAGTTGCCGTTAATAACCCTTGAACGACAAGTCTTCCCTGTTCATCTGGGGTTATATGATGAATCCCTTCATCACCTGAAATCTCTGTAAATAATTCAACATCCCTTACTGTAAAAGTCCTTTCAAACGTAATTATATCTCCTACTATTAATGGCATATAACTCTCCCTCCTAAGGTTTTATAATGGCTAATTATGATAAGGCAATTTTTTAATTTCCTCTAAAAAGTAATTCCTTCTTCCTTTGGAATTCTCCTTCTACTAATGGTACTTTAGTTTACGCTACATTAACCGCATCCTGCTGACGGTTCTGCCTCCATTTCTTTCCTTAATAAATACACAATTAAATTGAGAAGATAAAAGTTATCAGGAGGTGATAAAACTTGAACAATCAAACAGAATATACAAATACACAGAACCCTGGAAAAAATTCTTCCTTAGATGATAGAGGCCCATGTGGACGAGAAGGGGACACAACTTGTATTGGTGATATAACGTACGTATGTAAAAATGGTCGTTGGAAATCTACCTATGACTATTGTCAGGATGATAATACACCAACATAGATATCGATTTTGACACAAGTTTGTACGTCTTACCAATTTTTTATTATTTCTAAAAATATAATGACGATTTTCCTTCGACTTTATTAACCATCTGAAATTAAAAAGAGGATTGCCCTCAAGAAGGGGGGAACCCTCTTACTGAAAAGACGCGTTTATAAATAGCCGCGCCAGTTTATTGATTATCATAAAAGTATGTTAACTAACCCTACGCCAATAATTAGTACAATAATTGATACAATATATCTTCGGGAATCCTTTAAATACTTCCAATCAATAAATGATTGAAAACCTAAAGCTAATATTATAAAAATCATCCAAAACCACTTTATTACATCCCCTTCAACTTCATTTACTACAATAAAAATAATGATTGTGATAATACCGATAAGTGCCAATATTATTTTCCCGTATAGGTCAAAATCTTTAGCATTCTCTGGAAGTTCTTCTTTTATGTTTCCAGTTATGATTATTCTTAATATCCAATGAAAAAAGACAAGTATTAGACAAATAAATGAAGGAATTGCTCCCATAAAACCCCTCCAGTAACAGGGACCATTAAAACATTCCCCATCTTAAATCTTACACCGATTACTTGATACAGGCTTTTAAAAATATTAATTTCATTCCATAATCTGCGCCCGATTGTTTAATTACAATTCTTCACAAAAATCTAGGAAATAACCACCACACAATAAGAATGATACTCACTATCCCCCATACAGTGGTACCTACTATCCTCCAAACTATGGATCGGGTGGCTGAACTTTGATGGATCTTACTTTCCATATTTCTTGTTATAAAAACAAGAACAACAAATCCGATTATGATGAACCCAACAGCTATCCAAGATAATAAATCCACATTTTATCCCCCTTTTTTGTGAATTACCTTTCAAACCTGCTACGTAGTTCAAGTACATTCCTTCGCAATTTTTATACGCTTCATAGTGCAAAAGTTTCGAAACACTTATTGTATTTACACTGCATTCTCACCATATTTGTTCAACACAAGCACCATGATTTACACCACCCATCGGGTAGGTTTTCGTTAGCCGGACTGTTACGGTAAATTCTCACGCCTATTAGCCGAGCTTATAACACACTTTTTCTTACTAAACAGCGTGCTATTCGACGCAGGGGGAGCCTTTCAGAGCGTTACATCCTCATTCGACTCCTCGACATAACCCTTCAGTTTTAGAAATCTAAAACTGCCTGACATTTACCGAAATTGTGTGACCACATTTCATTTGAGTCAGGAACATTTCGCACCCACAATCTGGCCCTTTAACGGAACAACTCTATTATCACTCTACAGTTCCTTAAACCACTTTTCACTATAAAAAAGTTAAGGACCTAAAGAAAATTTACCATTTATGATGGTTATTTTTCTGCGAATTTCTATAAATATAATCTGCATTTTTATCGTGAGTCCATTGACTTATGAAGGTAGCTATAGTCGTAAACACTCCACCTAAGCCAAGAGCTATTTTGTATTGTCCTAAGAAAAATAAAATAAACGCACCAATTAAACAAACTATCATGATAATCAATATCCAAGTTTTAATTATTTCTTTCTTTTTATCACTCAATCAAAGCACCCTCTCAAATTTTTAACTATTTATGATTGAAATGAAAAAATATTCCAAAATCATTTAACTGGATGTATTTTAAAATTAAACTAATAAACAGCAAAATTTAAGCAATAGCAAAGGGTGAAAAAAGCATAGTTATATTACACTATGAAGTTAAATGAGGAGTCTCTTACAAGGCAGTCACGAAGGAAAATATTCCATTGGCTCATTACAATGAACATAACCATTTTTCTTATAATAATTAATGCTATCTTCACTAGGCCATACGATGATAAATTCATATTGGTTTTCTTTTGCCCATTTATTTATGGTAGAAAGGAGCTTACTTCCAATCCCTTTATTTCTATATTCTTTAACAGTATATACGTTTGTCATATATGCAAAAGGATGCGTTGTTCTACCAGGACGAGGGACTTTTTGTATTAGTTCTATGTATATATGGGATACAATTTTCCCATTATCCTCCGCAACCCAGATAAACCATTGGCTACTATTAAGTGCATTTTCTAAAAAGGATTGGCATTCCTTTTCAAAATCTTCGAATGATGTTTGTTCAATTTTTTTGCTTTCATCGTGCTCAATTGTAAAATCCCAGCGCATTCTTATTAATTGCTTAATGTCTTTTGGCTCAGCAAGTCGGATATTCATATGAAAAAACCTACTTTCATTGTTATTATGCAACATATAAAACCAATAGAAGGTGAGGAAGAATGTTTACTTTTCATGGCTAAGTCTTCTGTTTCAAATACTCATAATAAAGAAGTTTAATAGCATCTATTATTTTTTTATCTGCTAGATCATCTGTATAACGATTAGGTAAATTCTTTGCACCCCAAACATACAATAATGGATTTTGAGAGAACTCTCCTAAAATCCCAATATCAATTGCTGCATTATCTAATCCACCAGTCATATGATTTAAGAAATGGCTTGGTATACCTTCTATTTCACCTCGTTGTCTAACTAAACCATTAATAATTGGAATCCATAATTCAGAATTAGTTTTGTATCCTTCAAATATTAATAGCAAAAGTTCTAACAACTGACTCAATTCTCCGTTGTTTTCTAAATCCCTTGGATTTTGAGCAATATTAATTTTATGAAAATAGGATTTTATCTTTTTATTTATTTTTCCCCAGCCGCCACAAAATTGCACAATTCTATTTGCAGCGAAACTATCGTGACAGGCTATCATCACTTCAACAGCCTCTTCTAGTGTCAGTTTGTCTCTATTTTGTAAGTGAGGGTAAACTACGTTACTATCCTCTTCTGGATTTAATCGAATATCATCTACGATATCTTTCCAATTAAATTGTTTTTCTTCTACAAATTTTGCTATACAAAAGGCAATGACAACCTTAGCAGCAGATGCAAGAGGCACTGATAATTCATTGTTTAAAGAACAAACAATATCCCGTTTTAATGGTGAATAAATAATAATTCCTAATTCACCAGATTCTATTTCTTTTAATTTTCCAAGAACTTTCTGCATATTAGCCTCCACTTCATAATTTTATCTATTTTATTTATTCTCTCTTAAATAAATTAAACCTTCTTAAAGTAAACTGACGAGTTCATATAATATACAAAACCGCAATCAATATTCTTCCCAATCTTATTTATCTGACTCTATTTATGAGTGAATCAATAGGAATTAAGCAAATGTTAATATTGTGGTAATGTTCGCATAGTAAAAATTGCCTTGTGAGGTGTGATATATGAGAAAAATGACAATATTAGGAATTGTATTAGTGCTAATCGGGATAGGAATTACTATTTTTGGTCTTACCGTATCATCTGACTTAGGAGAGAAAATAGGTATTTTCGGATGCCTGGTTACGTATTAGTAATGATTGGGGTTTTTATAGGACCGGATTATAAAAAATCAAACTAAAGTTGGGATAAAAAATAAAAAACGCATGGATAGCCATGCGTTATACACAAAACATAGATTGGGTTAGTAATAATTAGATTGATTCATAAGCTCGCAGGTCAATCTGAATCCTGCTTTTTGTTAGCTATACTGTGGGCGTAGCTTTGTCCTCTTATTAACATGCTGTTCTGCACTTAATGCAGCAATCGCTCCGTCTGCAGCAGAAATGACTGCTTGTTTAATAGGTGTTCTTCGTGCATCCCCGCCAGCGAAAACACCTTCAGCACTTGTACGCAAATGATCATCAACAACTACATAACCTTCTTCATCTCTCTTGACAGAGTCATTTAGGAAGTCCGTTCCTGGTTTCATTCCGCCAAGGTACAAGAAAACTCCATCACTTTCCCAGGTTTGCTCTTCTTTTTTATCATTTAGAATGATAATTTTCTCAACGCTATCAGTTCCAGTAATTTCTCTTAAACGATGGCGTCTATAGATTTCGACATTTGGTTGATTCTCAAGCTGAGTAAAGACTACGTCGCCTTTTAGCTTTTCAGTTGGAATTAATAGTCTAACAGTTTTGCAGTACTTAGCTAGTGTTTCAGCTTCATGGATTGCTTCTTCATTATCACCTACTACGGTGACAACCTGATCCTGATAAAAGGCAGCATCACATGTTGAACAGTAGCTTACCCCACGTCCTGTAAATTCTTCTTCTCCTTTAATTTTACTCGAAGGAGCTTTTGCTCCAACTGCAATAAAGACGCTTTTGGCTTTAATAATTCCTTCTGCGACTTCAATTTTCTTAATTTCATCAGAAAAATCTACTGAAAGTACAGTCGAACGTACAAATTCTGCTCCGAAATCCTTCGCTTGAGCCTGCATTCTTTCTAAAAGTTCTAGTCCTGTTAACTCTTCTCTTACACCTGGATAGTTTGCGATTTTATGTGTAATTGCCAGCGTCCCTGCCTTTGGTGCCTTATCAATTACAAGGGTTTTTAACTTTCCTCGTGCTGCGTAAAGTGCAGCTGAAGCTCCAGCTGGACCGCCGCCAATGGTCACAAAATCATAAACCTCATCAAGGACTCTTTCATTAATGGATTGGAAAATAGTATCTGTATTTTCTTTAGGAGTATCTCCTTTAGAAGTGTCTACTGCAACAGAGGCTGTTTCATCTGTTATATCGAGTAGTTTTCTAAACTTCTTCTCTTGGAAGCCCAATACAAGCTTTCCATTAATTAAAGTGGCAGGAGTTCCGAAGATTTTACGCTCTTTTAGCTGATCAAAATATTCCTTATGTATGGATGCATTACGTTCTTCATATTCAAATCCCCAGTCCTTCAAAGCAGATTTTACTTTTTCACAATAGGGACAGCCAGTACTGCTATAAACAATAATTTCAGGTTTAGACAATATTAAAACCTCCGATAATTTATTTCATGTTATATGTGTTATTACTACAATAATAATATTAGTACTATATGAAAGTCAAACTCTTTTAATAATTATTATAATTTAATTATTAATATTTGTAACAGAAACGACGCAATTGAATTTAGAAAATAAATTTCCTTATTAAACAAATATAATTTTCTAAAAATTTTTAAAATAGGAGTTCATTTTCTTTGAATTCTGTTATATAATAAAAAGCAAGAAAAGTTTGTTGTAATATAACAGCAAGAGCGCTCATATACATTTCAATGAAATGAAGAAAATTGAAGGAGGATCAATCGAATGTCAGAATCAAGAGTACAGCAACTACAGGAAAGCTGGGAAATGGATGAGCGTTGGAAGGGGATTGAAAGACCTTATTCTGCCGAGGAGGTCATTCAATTAAGAGGCTCCATCGACATTGAATATACACTTGCTCGCAGAGGGGCAGAAAAGCTATGGAAGCTTGTGAATGAAGAGGACTTTGTTCATGCATTAGGTGCATTAACAGGGAATCAGGCAGTCCAGCAAGTAAAAGCAGGTTTGAAAGCGATCTATTTAAGCGGATGGCAAGTAGCGGCAGATGCCAATTTATCAGGGCATATGTACCCGGACCAAAGCTTATATCCAGCAAATAGCGTCCCAAGTGTAGTAAAAAGGATTAACCAAGCTTTACAGCGTGCAGACCAAATTCATCATATGGAAGGCGACTCATCTATTGATTGGTTTGCGCCGATCGTAGCTGATGCAGAAGCAGGTTTCGGTGGACAGCTGAATGTGTTTGAATTAATGAAAGGTATGATAGAGGCAGGAGCAGCAGGGGTTCATTTCGAGGATCAGCTATCATCTGAGAAAAAATGTGGACATCTTGGAGGAAAAGTTTTACTTCCAACGCAAACAGCAGTTAAGAATTTAATTGCGGCTAGATTAGCAGCAGATGTGATGGGAGTACCAACTCTAGTTGTGGCCCGTACAGATGCAAATGCGGCAGATTTAATTACGAGTGATGTTGATCCATATGATGCACCTTTCATTACTGGCGATCGAACACCAGAAGGATTTTTCAGGGTAAAAGCAGGACTTGATCAAGCGATTGCAAGAGGCTTGGCATATGCTCCATATGCAGACCTTGTTTGGTGTGAGACAGCAGAGCCTAATCTTGAGGAAGCAAGACAGTTTGCTGAAGCGATTCATGAAAAGTTCCCTAGTAAGCTATTAGCCTATAACTGCTCTCCATCATTTAACTGGAAGAGCAAGCTGGATGATGAAACAATTGCGAAGTTCCAAATTGAGCTCGGTAAAATGGGCTACAAATTCCAATTCGTTACACTAGCTGGTTTCCATGCCCTTAATCATAGCATGTTCGAATTAGCTAAAGGCTACAAGGATCGTGGCATGGCTGCCTACTCGGAATTACAGCAAGCTGAATTTGCAAGCGAAGAGCATGGTTATACTGCAACTAGACACCAAAGGGAGGTGGGTACAGGCTATTTCGATCAAGTTTCTATGACGATTTCAGGCGGAACATCTTCAACGACTGCCTTAAAAGGTTCAACGGAGGAAGCACAATTTACTGTAGCAAAACAGTAAGCATAATTAAGTTATTTGCTTTATTGTATTCAACCATTCTATCGTGATGTTTAACTATTTTTTTCTCCCATTTGCTCCTCTCTTCGAAAGAAGGGAGGTTTTTTTCTTTTTAAGAGCCTTTATGTTAAGGTTGAATTATAAATGGCTAAAGAATAATAGAGATACGTAATTTGTTACATCATAACAAAGCACCACATGATCAAATTATTCATACATATTAGTAGCCTTTCTTTTTAAATATATCGTTCATGCATTGTGAATTCGGACCTTTTAAAAAAAAAGATTTGAGTAGGAGGTTTTTCTTTGTCTAATAACATCGATGATTATATCCTTCAAGGAATACACGGTGAGAAACAAACGAAGCCTGATGAACGGAGAATATTCCTAGGTACCCTTAGAGAGAGAATTGTCATTGCTCTCAAACAGTCGCAAATTAGGGAGGATGGCATCTATCCACAAGTTGAAGAGGCCCTTAATAAAAATCAGAAGGCTCACCTTTATTTAAATGGGAATATGAGTTATTCGGAGCTATCGAAATATACGAAATTAGCGTCTAAGTACAACGTGGAATTTACAATGGTCACAAATAATAACTATAATTCAGAGATCGGCTTAGCCCTTGCTTATGACTATGCAATAGATAAAGAAGAAATTTATGTAACAAAGGAAGACCCGAAAAAAGAGCCAGCAAAAAATAAGAAGAAAAAAGGATTTTTTTCGCTTTTTTCAAAGCGTTGAAAAGGGAGTCGATTGGCTCCTTTTTTTAGATTAAGCGGTTTTGGGAGAATCAATGAACCCGTTTTTCTTATTAAAGATAAAAACCAGTAACAATGAGTCGATCAATGAACCCGTTTTTCTTATTAAAGTAAGAAACCGGTACCAATGAGTCAATCAATGCTCCTGTTTTTCTACTAACTTAGTTAGTAAACATACCCATACAACAAATAACTGCGAATTGCCTAAACTCGTGGTAAAATGGCAGGAGTACTGGTTTTATACTTATACAACATATTGCTTTAACGTGTGAAAGTTTGATATTATCAATATTATTGTGTCAATGAAACGAACACTTTTGGAGGTGTCACGAAATGTCTAGAATTTCTACCGATCAGGTAAAGCATGTTGCGAACTTGGCAAGATTGGCTATAACAGAAGAAGAGGCTGAAATGTTTAAGAAACAGCTTGATGCGATGATTTCATTCGCTGAGGAGTTAAATGAAATAAATACCGATCATGTGGAGCCAACTTCCCATGTCTTAGATATGAAGAATGTTATGAGAGAAGACAAGCCTCAAGAAGGATTGCCACAGTCTGAGGTTCTGAAAAATGCACCAGAGCATCAGGACGGACAAGTGAAAGTACCGTCCATTATGGAGTAAGGGGGGAAATACATTGAGTTTATTTGATCATAAAGTATCCGATTTACATGAGCTTTTACATAAAAAAGAAATAAAAGTAACGGATCTAGTGGATGAGTCCTATAAGCGTATTGGCGAAGTGGATGAAAAGGTACAAGCCTTTTTAACATTAGATGAAGAAAAAGCTCGTGAAACAGCGGGCAAAATGGATGAAAAACTAGGAACAGATGAATCAAAAGGGCTTCTCTTTGGAATGCCGATTGGTGTTAAGGATAATATCGTGACGAAAGGCTTGCGTACAACGTGTGCAAGTAAGATATTAGAGAACTTCGATCCGATTTATGATGCGACAGTCGTTCAAAAATTACATCAGGCAGAAACGATTACAATTGGAAAATTAAATATGGATGAATTTGCAATGGGTTCATCTAATGAAAATTCAGCATACCAAAAAACGCGTAACCCTTGGAATCTCGAAACAGTGCCGGGCGGATCTTCAGGCGGTTCAGCTGCTTCAGTCGCTTCCGGGGAAGTTCTGTTTTCATTAGGCTCAGATACAGGAGGCTCTATTAGACAGCCTGCTGCATTCTGTGGAGTAGTTGGTTTGAAGCCGACATATGGCCGTGTTTCACGCTTTGGCCTTGTTGCATTTGCTTCTTCACTTGACCAAATTGGACCGATTACACGTACTGTTGAAGACAATGCGTACTTATTACAGGCCATTTCCGGACTAGATTCGATGGACTCTACTTCAGCAAATATCGATGTTCCAAATTTTGTGCAATCATTAACTGGTGACGTTAAAGGATTGAAAATTGCTGTACCGAAGGAGTATTTAGGAGAAGGAGTATCCGAAGAAGCACGCCAATCTGTTTTAGATGCTTTAAAGGTTCTTGAAAAGTTAGGAGCTACTTGGGAAGAAGTATCGCTTCCTCATTCTAAATATGCCTTAGCGACTTATTATTTATTATCATCATCTGAAGCTTCTGCGAATCTTGCGAGATTTGACGGAGTTCGTTATGGATATAGAACAGATGATCCGAAAAACCTGCTTGATTTATATAAGAAGTCTCGTGCTGAAGGCTTTGGTGATGAAGTGAAACGTCGCATCATGCTTGGAACCTTTGCATTGAGCTCAGGCTATTATGATGCTTATTATAAAAAGGCCCAAAAGGTACGTACTCTTATCAAAAATGACTTTGATGAGGTTTTCAATAAATATGATGTTATTATTGGGCCGACAACACCTACGCCTGCCTTCAAAATTGGCGAGAATATCGATGATCCGCTTACAATGTATGCAAATGATATTTTAACCATTCCTGTCAACCTTGCAGGTGTCCCTGGAATTTCAGTTCCATGCGGATTTGCTAATGGTTTGCCACTTGGTTTGCAAATCATTGGAAAGCATTTCGATGAAAGCACTGTTTATCGAGCAGCACATGCCTTTGAACAGGCAACAGATTATCATAAACAAAAACCGGTACTGTAAGGGGGGAGAACAAATGGAATTTGAAACGGTTATTGGCCTTGAAGTTCACGTTGAATTAAAGACAGACTCAAAAATTTTCTCGAGCAGCCCGAACCATTTCGGTGCAGAGCCGAATACAAATACAACTGTTATTGACCTTGGTTATCCAGGTGTGCTGCCCGTCTTAAATAAGAAAGTCGTTGAATATGGCATGAAAGCAGCGATGGCGCTTAACTGTGAGATTGCGCCAGTCACTAAATTTGACCGTAAAAACTATTTTTACCCAGACAATCCGAAAGCTTATCAAATCTCTCAATTTGACAAGCCGATCGGTGAACATGGCTGGATTGAAATCGAAGTAGACGGTTATAAGAAAAAGATCGGAATTACGCGTATCCATATGGAGGAAGATGCTGGGAAACTGACACATGGTAACGGTTATTCATTAGTGGATTATAACCGCCAAGGCACACCGCTTATTGAGATCGTTTCTGAGCCAGATATTCGTACACCAAATGAAGCGTATGCATATCTTGAAAAGTTGAAATCGATTATCCAATATACAGGTGTTTCTGATTGTAAGATGGAGGAAGGATCTCTGCGCTGTGATGCGAATATTTCCATTCGCCCAGTTGGCCAAAAAGAATTCGGTACGAAAACAGAGTTGAAAAACCTAAACTCTTTCAACTTTGTTCGAAAAGGTCTTGAATATGAAGAGAAGCGTCAGGAAGAAATCATCCGTTCTGGCGGTGTGATCGGTCAGGAAACACTCCGTTATGATGAAGCGACAAATACAACCATCCTCATGCGTGTAAAAGAAGGATCGGATGATTATCGTTACTTTCCTGAGCCAGATTTATTAGATATTCATATTGATGAAGAATGGAAAGCTAGAATTCAGGCAGAAATTCCTGAACTTCCAGATGCAAGGAAAAAACGTTATGTAGAAGATCTTGGCTTGCCTGCATATGATGCAGCTGTTTTAACGGTTACAAAGGAAATGGCAGATTTCTTTGAAGCGACAGTCGCTGCTGGTGCAGAAGCAAAACAGGCTTCCAACTGGCTTATGGGTGAAGTATCTGCCTACTTAAAGGCTGAGCAAAAAGAGCTTGATGAAACGGCACTGACTCCTGCTGGCCTTGCTGGTATGATTAAGCTTATTGAAAATGGAACGATTTCTTCTAAAATTGCTAAAACCGTTTTTAAGGAACTAATTGAAAACGGCGGCGATGCTGAGCAGATCGTAAAAGAAAAAGGACTTGTCCAAATTTCTGATGAAGGTGCACTTCTGAAAATTATTAACGAAGTCATGGATAATAATCCGAAAATCATTGACGATTATAAAAACGGCAAAGAGAAAGCGCTTGGCTTCTTTGTTGGCCAAATCATGAAAGCAACAAAAGGACAGGCAAACCCTCCTTTAGTAAACAAGCTTTTATTAGAAGAATTAAAGAAACGTTAATTTATAGTGAAAATTCAAACAGTGGAGGGGATTTTGTCATCCCTCCACTGTTTATTTTTTTGCTCTGATCGTTTTTATTAAAAATTATCAAGCTTTTCTTTCACTTTTTTTCTTATCTTATAACTTAAGCGATTAGTATGCTCCTCATTTATTACCAGTAGTTTATATGTATCTAATATTGCTACTGTACGGATGAAAATATAGGCACCAACAGCCATTAAAGCGACACAATACGGATAATAAGGCACTAAAAATCCTGAAGTTATCTCTTTCTCTTCTAATATAAAGGGTAGTCCGCCTGCTGCAATAATACAAAATGAAAGGATCATCACTGGAGCATACCGCTTTTTCATATTTTCATATCTTGCTGTCAACTCTTTATGATAATTCTGGTCAAATAGCAAGGTCTCTTTTCTAAGAATTTTATATTTATTACCTTCATCTATAACTGCTGCCGCCATAAGCGCTCCAATACCAAGCACAGCAATAATAATGATAAGGAAAGTATAAATGGCTGGATCATGTTTAAAAATTATATATGGTACTGTTACTAAAATAAGCAGGCTCATTCCTAAAGCAATATATTTAGAAGTTTTACGTTCATGCAATAAAAACCCCTCTGCCATTTCTCTGCTAACATAATATCCTTGTTCATTTTCATGACTTTGCTCAACAGTATCTTTTAACAAATAATCAATAGATACCTCAAAAATGTTTCCGATCATTAGAAGTTTTTCAGTTTCAGGAAACCCTTGACCATTTTCCCATTTACTAATAGCCTGCCTTGAGGTGTTTAATTTTTCAGCTAAAGCCTCTTGAGAAAGGCCTTTTTCTTTTCTTAACTTATAAAGTTTTTCACTAAATGCCAAATATATGACCTCCTTTGTTTGATAACTAAATTATATGAAAACATTCCTTTATATTCCATATTATCACAAATGCGATTTGTCAACTTACGGTTGCAATTATGTTATATGATGTATTTTGCATAAAATTTAAACTATTTCGACAATTATATTTAAATATTTCCTAGGAAAAGATATGATTTTCTATAATCGGATAAAAAATGACATTTGGAAAAGAGAAATATTTAGATGGGTCAAATAAAATATTAATCTACAATGAAATTTTTAAATAATTTTAGATAGAAGAAATTACTAATTATCGGTTATAATTACCAAGTGGGAAATTTATGTATTAACACTATGCTTACATAATTCTTATTTTTAAAAAATACGATACCAAGGTGATAGATAATGGGCATCTTAGAGATTAACGGTCTTGAAAAACATGACGAGCATAATATAGTATTTCCATCATTTAGTTTAGAAGTTTCAGAGTCTGAAGTGATTGCTATTCATACTAGTACGAATGTGCGGACAAGTTTATTAAAACAATTTATGGGTGAAATCCCAATTTCTAATGGAGAGATACTCGTTAATAAGAAAAATGTAAAGCTGTCGAAAAGAGATTTTTTCTCTGAGGTCGGCTTTTTCTGTTTAGATGATGAGTTGTATGAAAGGTTAAGTGTAAAGGAGAACTTTTCTTTTTTTCAAAAATTATATGAATCGGACTTTTCTATTGATGAAGGATTGCATATCGTTCAACTTGAGACGAAGCGAAATGTAAGATTAGATAAATTATCAAAATCGGAAAAGAGAAGGGCTATTTTTGGTCGTTTGCTAATTCAGAATCCTACCTTATTTGTTTTTGAGGAGCCAGATCAAAATATCGATTTGGAGACAAAGCGTGTATTTTTGAAGATGGTACGGGAGCTGAAGCAAAAAGGGAAGGCTGTATTAATGCTAACAAGTAATATGGAAAGTGCACTTTCGATTACGGATCAGGTTTATCGCTTAGATGATACAGGCTTGCATGCTCTTGATGTTAGATCGGAAGATGAAACTGCTAATGAGGAAATGACTGGCTTACAAGAAGAAGTCTTAACGCAGGAAAACGAAGAAGAAATCATCATTCAGCCAGTTCGATTTGAAAAAATCCCAACGAAGGTGAATGATAAAATCGTTTTATTTGATCCACCAGAAATTGATTATATTGAAAGCAGGGATGGACAGTCCAATATTTATATTAAAGGTGAAATGTATCCAAGTGTATTTACGATGACTGAGCTAGAAAATCGATTGCACCCTTATGGATTTTTCAGATGTCATCGTTCTTATATTGTGAATTTGCAAAAGGTTCGTGAGGTTGTGACCTGGACAAGAAATAGCTTTACATTAGTATTAGGCGATGCCAAAAAGTCATCGATTCCCTTATCGAAAACAAAAATGGCAGAATTAAAGACAATGTTGGGGCTTAAATAAGCTCCATTTCACCTAAAATACTCTCCATTCACCTCCAAAATAACTCTTTTCATCGGAATAATAATGTGCAGATGTGATTTGTTCTTTACTATTAAGGCATAGCGAAAAACGGAAGCGCCATACCGACAACTAATACGTCGGGGGGGAGGCGATGAAGTTAGATAAGCATAACAAATCAATTAAATCTTCACAGGAGGATGAACATGGAGAATATTATTGAAGTATCAGGTTTAGCCAAAATGTTTTCAAATCAGCCAGCATTAAAGGATGTTTCATTTAACGTAAAAAAAGGAGAGACATTCGGATTTTTAGGACCAAGTGGTTCTGGAAAAACAACTACTATTAAAATCTTAACCGCGCAATTAGCACAAACGGACGGAGAGGCTCTTGTATTTGGAGTACCAGCTTCAAAGTTCAAGGAAGCAGGTTACCGTAAAAGAATTGGTGTGCTAACCGATAATAGCGGTCTTTACGTTCGCCTTACAGTTTATGATAATTTAAAGCTTTACTGTGATCTTTACGATGTCCCATATACTCGCATTGATGAAGTTCTTGATATGGTAAATTTAAAAGATGCGAAAAAGAAGGTTATTTCTAAGCTTTCAAAAGGTATGTTGCAGCGTGTAACCTTAGCGAGGGCATTTCTACATAAGCCAGATCTGCTATTCCTGGATGAACCAACATCAGCACTTGACCCAGTAAATACAAAGCATATTTATAAAGGATTGGAAAATCTGAAAGAGCAAGGAACAACGATATTTTTAACGACACATGATATGAACGAAGCGGAAACACTCTGTGATCGTGTAGCATTTTTAAATGAAGGAAAGATTCAATTACTTGATTCACCGAAGGCTCTAAGGAAAAAATTTGCAGATAATACGATAACAGTAGAGTTAGCGGATGGCAGCAAGGAAATTATCGATCGTGGAGCTGAAGGCGCACAAACGATGTACAATTATATGTCGGAAAATAAGGTTGTTTCAATCTATTCAAACGAACCTACACTTGGTGATATTTTTGTAGAGGTAACAGGGAGGAAATTATCATGACATTTTCAATTAAACGTTCATTAGCCATTTTTCAAAAAGATTATAAAGATGTTAGTAAAAATTTATATGTATCCGTATCCGTATTAATGCCACTTGCTTTGGCTGCACTCTGGGGAATGGATGGAATAGACAATATTAATATGCATTATATGTTATTTAATATGACATTATGTATGGTGGCAGCTTATGTACAATGTTGTCTTATTGCAGAAGAAAAGGAGAAGAATACGTTGCGTGGCCTTATGCTTTCACCAGCGAGTACGATGGATATATTGATAGGAAAGAGTCTTTTAAGTTTTATTGCAACGTTCATTATGCTTGTTGCTTGCGCATTTTTACAGGATTATAAGCCTGAAAATTTACTTGTTATCTCACTTGCTTTGGCTCTATCTACTATTTTCTATATTGGTCTTGGAACAGTGCTTGGTTTAGTAACAAAATCAGTTATGGAAGCGTCAGTTATCATTTTACCATTTATTGGGTTCTTTTCTTTCGGTTCATTTTTAACAGTTTTAGCAGAATCGTTTCCAATTCTAAAAGTGACTGAGTATTTACCGAATTTACAGCTAATTGAAATAGCAAATAAGGTTCATTCAGGTGCTGGTTTAGCAGATGTATGGTTTAATCTTGCTGTTATCTTAGCTTCAATCGTTGTTATATTTGCCATCGCGATCGTGGTTTTTAGAAAGCGAATGATGGATTAAAAAGAAGGGCTGATGGCTATTCCATCAGCCTTTTGACATTTTTCTTACTATTTTTCCATATTCCGCTTTTATTTCCTAGGAAAGAACCTGCTAATCTTGCAAATAGTGACATAGTGTTTAGAAGCTGAAAACAGGTTCGAATGCTTCGCTTATTTATAAGTGATATGTCATAATAAGGAAAGAAATAAAGGTAAAGTAGGAGGTTTATTATGAGCTTAAATCAGTGGTTTGAAAAAGGATTAACTGCGGATCAGTATATGACAGGCATGAAAGTGAATCAGAATGAAATGAGTCAAATACTTGAACAATTTTCCCTTTCTGACGGGGAAAAGGAAATCCTGGCATCTCTTAAAGATAAAGGATTAAAAGCAATTGTCTTATCGGAAGACTGGTGTGGAGATGCGCTGTTAAACAATCCAATACTTTTGAAAATTGCCGAGGAGATTGGCATGGAGGTCCGTTTTTTATTAAGGGACCAAAACCTTGAATTAATGGATCAATATTTAACAAACGGAACATCTCGTGCGATTCCAATATTTATTTTTATCAATGAGAATGGTGAAGAGCAGGCGGTATGGGGACCACGGGCGAAGGAGCTTCAAGACCTTGTTGATCAAGAACGGAGCCAGCTTCCTTCTCAGGATAAACCTGATTTTAAAGAGCAACAATTGGCGATGTACAAAAGGTTATTGGCTACCTACCAGGTTGACGAAAATCTTTGGCATGCTGTAGCGAAAAGTATTTGCGATACGATAATAAAATAATTCTCTTATAAGGGTGTGTGTGTGCATTGGGCTGGAATAAGAATGAATTGACAGAAATGCTCGGTATTTCTTATCCAATTTTTCAAGCACCGATGGCAGGGGGAATCACAACACCAGCGCTGATCAGCGATACATCAAACTGCGGTGGGCTAGGAAATCTTGGGGCAGGGTATATGAAGCCTGAGGAAATAAAGGAAGCAATAAATGAAATTAGAAGATTAACAGATCGACCATTCGGAGTGAATTTGTTTGTTCCAAATGTAAAAGGAATATATGCAGACGAAGTTTTAGCAGCTATGACACATAAGTTAAACGCTTATGGAAAGGAATTAGGAGTCGAAGAAACTCCGATTGCTCAAGAAAAAAATTACCAAGCTTTATATGAAGACCAAGTGGAAGAGGTTCTTAGAGCAAAGATTCCTGTATGCAGCTTTACATTTGGAATTCCTGATAAAGAAGTGATGAAGGATCTTCGCAAGCAGGGCTGCGTTATTATCGGAACAGCTACAAATGTAAGGGAAGCTTTTGAGCTTGAAGAGAGTGGCGTGGACATGATTGTGGCCCAAGGCAGTGAGGCTGGCGGACATCGGGGAACCTTTCATCAAGAGGAAAGTGGCTTAATTGGTTCGATGGCGCTTATCCCTCAAGTCGCTGATGCCGTAAGCAAGCCTGTCATCGCAGCTGGGGGAATCATGGATTCACGAGGGATCGCAGCATCTATCATTCTCGGCGCAAAAGGTGTTCAGCTCGGAACTGCTTTCCTTACATGTAGAGAAAGCGGTGCAGCATCTATTTACAAGCAGAAACTCTTGAAGAGTACGGAGGAACAAACAACATTTACAAAAGCCTTTTCAGGAAAGCTTGCACGAGGTATAAGCAATCGGTTTATCATGGAGATGCGCGATCAGACGGCCATGCCATTTCCTCTGCAAAATGACATGACGGGTCCTATTCGAAAGCAAGCCGCAAAGCTTGAGGAATCTGACTTTATGTCTATATGGGCAGGGCAGGGTATTAGAATGGCGAAAGAAAGAACAGTCAAAGAATTGATGAAAGAACTCATAGAGGAAACAGAAATGATTTTAAATTCTTCATATTAAAAAATGGCTAGTGGTTAGAGTGGCAATTATGTATATAAAAAGGGAGTCTTGAAATCGAAAAAACGACTTTAAGACTCCCATTTATTTTTACTTATCTGCTAAAACATTCGTTAATACCGGTACGATTTGCTTCTTACGGGATACAACACCTTTTAACAATGCTTTGTTGTTTTCAAGTGTTACATTGTAAGCTTCTTCAACAGCCTTTGTTTCGTTTCCTATGGCAATGGCAACTGAATCACTGTTTAGGATATCAGTAAGGACAAATAAGAATAAATCTAATTCCTTCTTTTTCACAACTTCGGAAAGAACAGATTCGAGCTCATCTTGACGGCTTAAAACATCATTTAAATCGATTGCATTCACTTGAGCGATTTCCGTTTTGTAAGTACCCATTTGGAATTCCTTCGCATCAAGAGAAATAAGCTCTTCGATTGTCTTATCACTAAGATTTGCACCTGCTTTAAGCATTGCTAATCCGTATTCTGCAGCATTAACTCCAGCAATTTCAGCAAGCTCTTGTGCTGCTTTTACATCTTCCTCTGTGCATGTTGGAGATTTAAAGAGAAGAGAATCTGAAATAATTGCTGAAAGCATCAAACCAGCAGTATCCTTGCTGATTTCAACGCCGTTTTCTTTATACATCTTTTTCAAGATAGTAGCCGTACACCCAACTGGCTCTGCACGATAATATAACGGGTCGCTTGTTTCGAAGTTTGCGATTCGGTGATGATCGATAACCTCAAGAATCTTCACATCACGAATATCGTCAGCACTTTGCTGAAACTCGTTATGATCGACGAGAATGACTTCGCTAACTTCTTTAGAAACCGCCTCTACTAATCGAGGTGCCTCTGCTTTGAAATATTGTAATGCATATTGAGTTTCTTCATTTACTTGACCTAAGCGGATAGGCTCAGCGTCTACCCCTAATTTAGTTTTTAATTCTGCATACGCAATAGCCGAACAAATTGAATCTGTGTCAGGGTTTTTGTGTCCGAATACAAATATTTTTGACATAATCCTTCTCCTTGATTGAATAGAATACGGCAAAAAGCCTGTTGTTATTTTAACATATCTACAATAATAGGAGAAATCAACTTTTAACTTCCTTGTTGATTTCCGCTGCAGGCACTAAGTAAAAATAAAAAACCGAATATCGGTTTGTCCAATATTCGGGCAAAGCAGCTACGCGCGGTTCGCGTTATTTTTTGGCGGGATACGGTCATCCTTGAGCCGTTTGTCATTTACCTTTGGCTCCTGCTTATGAATAAAATTGTTAATATTCGATCGATGGAGAAAAATTAATAATAATAGAAAGATAGAAAATATAAGTTCATGTTCCCGGCCAGGTATGAAGAAAGAGTAGATAAGTAATGTAAGTCCGACAGATAAGGATCCGTAAAATACATATTTCGAAAAATAAATGACGATGAAAAACGCAAGATAAGCAGCAGCAAACATCCAGATATTCGTTACAAGAAGGACACCTGCAGTGGTCGCAATGGCTTTTCCCCCACGAAATCCTGCAAATATTGGGAAGCAATGACCAACAACAGCGATTAGCCCAGTAAATAAAGGATTGATTTCCACACCTAGTAATAATGGAAGACTCGCGGCAAGCGCTCCTTTTCCTACATCTACTAGCAGTACAACGATAGCTGCTTTTTTGCCGAGTACCCTCAACGTATTGGTGGCTCCAGGATTATTGCTCCCATGCTCACGAATATCAATATTGAAAGCAATCCTGCCAACAAGGAGAGCAGTAGGGATAGAGCCTATTAAATAAGCAATTAGAAACAGTAATATTGTCATCATATCATCCTTATGGGAGAATAATGGTTATGGATTTCCAAACTTGGAAGTATACTTTATTTTATCATGGAATGGTTATGGTTGGCGGTTATTTTTTGGCTAATTAGAAAGTTTAAGTTTATTAACATACTAAAGTAAAGTGTGTTTTCAAATAAATATCTGCTAATAAGATCGCATAAGAAATACTAAGACATTCGCCAAAAAGGACTTGGCAAATGCCAAGTTTTTCTAAGCTAATAAGAAAGTTTAAGATTATTAACATACTAAAGTAAAGTGTATTTTCAATTAAATATCTGCTAATAAGATCGCATAAGAAGAACTAAGGCATTCGCCAGAAGGACTAGGCGAACGCCAAGTTCTTCTAATAAATTGAAAATATGTGAGATAAATCACTGTTGACCGTATAATAGAATGGTAATCTTTTGTTAAATATAAGTTTTCACTATTTTGAAGTGGATAATATAGATTAAGAGGTGGATTTAGGATGAGTATCGCGATCATTTTGGTAATAGTCCTCACTATTATAGCAATCATAAGTACAATAATGGCTATTTCAAAGGGGGACCCGAATTATCGAAGCTCTACAAAAAGAAATACAACGAATCTAACTTTAATATATGCAGCAACTACTGTATTATCAATAATTGCTTTATGTTTTTATATTTGGATAAAGTGAAACTTCCATCAGTGGGGGTTTTCTTTCATCCCCCACTGATGGTTAGTTGAACCAATCGGGCCTTTACGGGCAGTTGATCCCCACTTAGGTTTCTTTAATTCTCTCGCAACCTTGAAGTGGGGGTCTTACTGCCCGTTAATCTGCGATAAAATAATAGAATGATTGGGGAACCTCTCATTCATATCTTTAACAACGCTTGGAATGATTTTATCCAAGCTTATTTGTATTGGGTAGAGTTGTGCTAATTTTAGGATTCATCAGCACTCATGACTTTACGGAAAAAATTTTTAAAAAAATTTATTTTTCGTGTAGGGAAATGATACTTAGCTTTCGTCTATTAGGGTGGAAGCTGTCAGAAAGGGGGAGAGAGAGATTAGCGACCAAGTTCTTATCCAAAAAGTAAAGAGCGGCAACGACCATGCTTTCCGGCTTTTGGTAGAAAAATACCGTAATGATTTGTTCCGAACGATTTATGCCGTCTTAAGAGATCAAAAAGAAGCGGAAGATGCTGCTCAAGAAGTGTTTTTAAAGATTTATACCTCTCTCCCCCAATATGAGAATCAAGGCTTTAAAACATGGATTACAAGAATTGCTGTTAACCACGCGATTGATTTGAAGAGAAAGCGGGATCGCAGGCAGGAAGATATTATAGATGTAATCGAGTATGATACGATTGGGACGCAAAGAGAAAGCGTTGAAACAGAGGTTATTCTTAAAGAAAGAGCGATGCTTGTTCGGGAAAAGCTTTACGAGCTTCCTGAAAATTATCAGAATGTCATTTATGATTTTTATATCGCCGAAAAAACGTATCAGCAAATGGCTGAGGAACAAAATGTTCAAGTAAAGACAATTGAGACAAAGCTGTACCGTGCCCGTAACTGGATGAAAAAGCATTGGAAGGAGGACGATTTTTCATGAAACATTATTCTAAAGAAGAGTGGTTGAAATACGTGAAAAATGAGTTAAATAAAGATGTCCGTGAGGGATTTGAAAATCATCTTTATGGCTGTGACCAATGCTTGGATCTGTATCTCCAGGCGGTAGCGGAGGAGGAAAGCCATTTACCGATCATTTTAAATGAAGCTGATTTTACGGATTCTATTATGGCTTCCATTGCGGAATACAAAAATAACCATATTGAAAGGCCGCAAGTGAGAAAGAAGAGTAAATCCTTCTATCAATCAGCTCTTTTCCATTATTCAATTGCTGCTGCTATGACGATTCTTTTAATGACGACAGGAGTATTCCAGTCGATTACAAAATATGCTGAAAATGTTCAGAGTCCAAGTTTTAAAGAGAAGGAAACTTCTATGACAGAAGGGATTGTCAACAAAACCTTTGCTTGGATGGATTCCTTAGAGACAAAAAATAAGAAGGAGGGAAAATGATGAAAAATCCAATTATCGCTTTTCTGCTGGCGTTTTTCCCAGGCGGAGGCTTAATGTATTTAGGAAAAGTCTTACGGGGACTTGGGTATATGTTCGGGGAAATTTTCCTCATCGTTCTCACTTTTGTGATCGGTGTAACCGTTGGGGATGCTGCATTTATTGTTGTGTTTGCAGGGGTTTTTCTTTACATTGTCAATTTAGTTGATACGGCTATCACGGGTACCAAGCTTTTTAAAAACAAGCAAGAGCTTTCGGCCGAGAGTTCAGAGGCAAGTGACCATGAGCTTGAACGTTTCCGTACAATTCTATTATCTTTTATCCCTGGAGTGGGTCATTTTCAACTCGGTCTGATGAACAGAGGGATTACTCTGCTAGCAGCGTTCCTTGGACTTGGTGTGATGGTAACTTTTGTGGCAGTTCTTACACACCAAGGTGAGTTTTTAATGTTTTGGGCTATTTTACCGGTTATTTGGGTGTACGGTTTTTTCGATGCGATCCAACAGTTAAACCGGAAGCAGCGTGGGGAAGAGCTTGTCGATCGTACAATCCTTGAGGATTTTGAAATGAGAAGAGAGGGTGGAAAGAAAAGCAAATCCATTGCGACCTTCTTGTCTATCTTCCCAGGAGCAGGACATCTTTATCTTGGCCTGCAACGTCGAGGTATTCAATTAATGGCAGCCTTTCTGTTCTCGATTTATATTCTGGATGTATTGCGTTTAGGAATCTTTTTATTCTTAATACCAATCATATGGTTTTACAGCTTTTTTGATGGTCTGCAAAAGGCATCGAAATATGGGAATGAGCCGTTGGAAGATACACCGATTATTTCCAATTTAATTAATCATCAAAAGTGGCTTGGAATCGGGCTTGTTCTCCTTGGATTATATTATTTAACGACGAATATTTTGCTGCCAGCTGTGTCACCAATGATCTATGACATGATTAATATTGATATTCGATATTGGTTTGATCGTTATTTCCAAACAGCTATTGTTTGTATCCTGCTGATCGGCGGCGGTTTGAAGCTTCTTTTTGGAAAAAAAGAAAAGAAAATCGTAGAGCAGCCAAATGAGGAAGTATAGTCTAAGTTTTTCTGAAACTGTGAACTCGGACAATATTATAGAAAGGTGGGGTTAGTATGAGGACCTGGCGGGTTGGTACTTTTTCTATGGGGGCTTCGCTCCTTTTTCTAGGTATTATTCTACTATTAACTCAATTTTTTAGTTTAGATCTGATTCATGTCATGATGTCATGGTGGCCGATAATATTAGTTGTTCTTGGACTTGAGATACTACTATTTTTATTCCTATCACGGCAGGAGAAGCCGTTTTTAAAATATGATTTTCTTAGTATTTTCTTTGTTGGGATACTTGGAACAGTTGGGATTGGCTTTGCTATCTTAAGTTCAACAGGAATATTAGGGAAAATGGATGATGTTTTGCAAAGAGAAGAGCGAGCGATGGACCTTCCTGCTTATGAGCAGCCAATAAGCAATAAGGTGAAGCGTGTCGTTGTTAACGCTGATCAATACCCATTAACAATCGAAGGAACAACTGAGAATAATATCTCCATGTTTGGAACCTATCGGGCATTGGTTGGAAAAAATGAAAAATTGATTTCAAAAGCTGAGGATTACGTTTCATTTCAGGAAAAAGGGGATACCCTGTATATAACGGTGAAAGGATTGCCAAGTGAGACTGCAGGTCCATTTGACCGTTTTGCTAGCCTTAATGCAACAATTCTCATCCCTAATCATGTAAAGCTTGAAGTGAACGGAAACAATAATTCCATCACACTTAAACCACGTACACTTGTGAGTAATTGGGCGGTCGATCAGGCTTCTAATCTTTCTCTACAAATTCAAAATACTAGCGATGTAAAAGTAACGGCATCAGGAGTTCAAGAGCTTGATGGTGACCGCAAAAAATGGACAGTAACAGAGGACCCAGAACAACAAACGGAAGAAGGTTATACGGATTCTACCTTTAAGCATGCCACTTTCCAAACAGGAAAGGGTAGTCATCATCTTCAAATTTTGAATACCAATCAAATCAGTTTAAATATGGTTGATTAAAATGGTATAAAATTTTAAATGGAACTGAAGTCTGTATGAGCACTCGTATCAATTGCTATGTTGGTTCCTTTTAGTTATGATGTTAACGGGGAATGAGAAAACGGATAACGCAATATAAAGTTTAAAAATAGGATGATGGGAATGAAAAGAGCAAGAATTATTTATAATCCAACTTCCGGTCGGGAGATTTTTAAAAAGCATTTAGCAGAGGTGCTGCAAAGGCTAGAAACAGCTGGCTATGAGACCTCTTGCCATGCGACGACAGGTGCTGGGGATGCGACGAAGGCAGCTCGAATTGCTGTTGAGCGTCGTTATGATCTCGTTGTAGCTGCTGGAGGAGACGGTACGATAAATGAAGTCGTGAATGGATTGGCAGAGCAGGAATATCGTCCAAAGCTTGGGATTATTCCAGTTGGAACGACAAATGATTTCGCAAGAGCGCTCCATATTCCTAGAGACATCGAAGCGGCCGCAGATATAATTGTTCAAGGGGATACAATCCCTGTTGATATCGGACGGATCAATGATAAATATTTTATCAATATTGCAGGCGGGGGCAGGCTGACGGAGCTTACCTATGAAGTGCCAAGTAAACTAAAAACCATGATTGGGCAGCTTGCGTATTATTTAAAGGGGATCGAAATGCTTCCATCGATTCGCTCAACGGAAGTGAGCATTGAGTACGATGGGAAGCTATTTGAAGGAGAAGCGATGCTCTTCCTTGTAGGATTAACAAATTCTGTCGGGGGCTTTGAAAAGCTCGCTCCAGATTCATCGATTAATGACGGATTATTCTCGCTGTTAATCTTAAAAAAGACAAACTTAGCTGATTTTATCCGAATTGCTACATTGGCTGTTCGTGGTGAGCATATCCATGATTCTAATGTTATTTATACTCAGGCTAATCGGATAAAAGTTCATTCAAGTGAAAAGTTGCAGCTGAATCTTGATGGGGAGTTTGGAGGATTATTGCCTGCAGAGTTTGTCAATCTGTACAGACATCTTGAAGTATTTGTCCCAATTGATGAAATCCGTGAAGAGGATCGTCCAAAAGATTGGGTTAGCAGTAATTAGAAAGAAGAAGCTCGTTCCGAGTAGGAGCGGGTTTTTTTGTAGGTTATTTTGATTGGCGGATAAATGCTGTAGACTGGCGGATAAACGAAGTAATGTGGCGGATAAATGCTGTGAATTGGCGGATATAAGTATCATTTGGCTGACAAACTATCTAAATTGGCTGATAAGTTGTTTCATGGATCGTCAGCAAATTGATTTTTCGTATTCAAACGAATTATGTGTTACAATTTCCCTTATTAAAAGTTAAAAATGAGGAAGAAAATAATGAGCAAAACACTACCGGTACAAAAAAATGATTATATAGATGTTGTATTTGAGGATCTAACCCATGATGGGGCTGGAGTTGCTAAGGTTGATGGCTATCCGCTATTTGTCCCGAATGGTCTCCCAGGAGAAAAAGCAAAGATCAAAGTGATTAAGGTTAATAAAGGGTACGGATTTGGTAAACTGATTGAAACATACGAAGAAAGCCCATATCGAGTAAAGGCTACGTGTCCAATTTATAAGGAATGCGGCGGCTGTCAGCTTCAGCACTTAAGCTATGAGGGACAGTTAAAAGCAAAGGAAAAGCAAGTGAAGGATGTGCTTGAGCGGATTGGGAAGCTTGAAAATGTGAAAGTTCACCCAGTACTTGGAATGAAGGAACCTTGGCGATACCGAAACAAGGCTCAAGTTCCTGTTGGTGAACAGGAAGGCGGATTAATCGGCGGCTTCTATCAGCAGCGAAGCCATCAAATCATTAATATGAAGGAATGCATCATCCAGCAGGAGAAAAATGACGAGGTTGTTCAGGCGGTCATTGAAATCTGCAGCCGGTACGGCGTTCGTGCCTATGATGAAGGCAGACATAAAGGGGACCTTCGCCATGTCATGACCCGTTACGGACTTGTGACAGGTGAAGTGATGGTTGTATTAATTTCAAGAACAAATGATTTGCCGCATAAAAAGAAATTGATTGAAGAAATCATCTCGCGAGTACCAGGCATAAAATCAATTGTCCAAAACGTCAATCCCAAGAAAACAAATGTGATCTTTGGAGATGAAACAAAAGTACTTTGGGGAGAAGAAGTCATTTATGATTTCATCGGTGATATAAAGTTTGCCATTTCTGCGCGTTCCTTTTATCAAGTAAATCCAGAGCAAACAAAGGTTCTTTACGAAAAAGCCCTGGAATACGCTGATCTAAGCGGCGAAGAAAAGGTTATTGATGCTTACTGCGGAATTGGTACGATTTCTTTATTTCTCGCCAAAAAGGCGAAGAAGGTTTTTGGTGTAGAGATTGTGCCGGAAGCCATTGAGGATGCGAAACGAAATGCAGAACTTAACGGAATCACAAATGCAGTATTTGCTGCTGGGGAAGCGGAAGCAGTCATTCCAAAATGGTATGAAAAAGGTAATTCAGCAGACGTACTTGTTGTCGATCCTCCTCGAAAAGGATGCGACGAGGCACTTTTGAAAACAATTATAGAAATGAAGCCGAAGAGAGTCGTCTATGTCAGCTGCAATCCTGGAACATTGGCGAGGGATTTGCGGATATTGGAAGATGGCGGGTATAAGACAGTTGAGGTGCAGCCGGTGGATATGTTTCCGCAGACTACTCATGTAGAGAGTGTCGCGCTGTTGACTCGCAAGATTCAAAATTAGAAAGCAATCATAACTAGGCCGTAACGATCCTTACTCCTGTGGCAGCGGTCAGAAAAAATATTAAGAGCTGAACTCAGAAGGAAAGTGGGGCAATTTAGAAAATGAAATTTAAAGGATTAGGAAATTTATTTCTATATAGCATCATAATAGGCGGGGTTACTGGGCTTCTGACATGGAGTTTTTTAGCTATTGTTTCTTTAACCACTCACTTTTTATGGGATGATTTACCGAGTGTGGTGGATGTTAATAATTGGACCATAATCGTGTGTTTAGTTGGAGGAATATTAGTAGGTTTATGTCAAAAGTATTTTGGTAATTACCCACGTAATATGGATGATGTCGTTGCAGAATTCAAGGAAACAAAAAGAATTGATTACAGTTCAGGATATAAGAGCTCAATTACTGCCCTTTGTGTTCTTTCTTTTGGAGCTAGTCTTGGTCCCGAGGCCGCTTTAGTTGGCATTGTAGGAGGTCTTGCTACATGGGCAGGAGATGTTATTAAATCCTTAGTTAAGAAAAAAAATGTTTTAAATGAACATGAAGATATCATGATCGAGTATAGTGTTGAAGCTACAATTGGGATGATTTTTAGGGCACCGCTATATGGAGTTTCTTCATTCTTTGAAGATAAAGAAGATCCAAGACGTATCAAGGTGATAAAGACACTTGTATATTCCATTACTACTGTTGCAGGTTTCTTTGTATTTATCATGTTATCCAAAATAGATAACAGACAATTTTCTATAGCGGATTTTGGTTCAGCTTCAATAGGTAAACATGAAATAATAGCTATAATCCCGCTTATCCTTGTAGGAATATTGCTTGCAAAATTATATGAGTTTTTTGGGCACGTTCTTCATAAGGCACTCAAACCACTTGAAAATTATAAGGTAATTAGAGCTGTTATAGGTGGACTAGTACTAGGATTAATCGGAACGGTTCTTCCTATTACTTTATTTTCGGGGGAGCATGAGCTAACAGAATTAGCTGCAGAGTGGACCCATATGTCTGTTTATTTACTTTTGGCAATAGGTATAATAAAGCTATTCTTAACAGAATTTTGTTTAGCCACTGGTTGGCGTGGAGGACATATATTTCCTATTATTTTCGCAGGGGTAAGTATAGGATATGCAATTGCGTTGCTATTCTCAATAGATCCAGTAACATCTATTACCGTTGTAACTACTTCACTCACAAGTGCAGCACTCAAAAAGCCAATAGCAGTTGTATTGATTTTTATCATGATATTCCCAATACAACTCATTATTCCAATGCTAGTAGCAGCTTATGTGCCAATGTATATATTCAAGATGATATCGAGATACTCAAAGCAGTCATCATTGAGTTAGTACGAACTAAGAGCGCACCTATCAAGAAAGGTGCGCTTTAAATATATTTTATTCAACATAAAAAACTTGTGAGCTCCCAACCTCTAGACAATACAACCTTCCGCCATAAGCACAACCGCCATCAATTCCAATGATATTATTATTCCCAAAATATACATCGTTGCTTTCGTGCAAATAATTTGTAGGTGTATGTCCGAATACAACGGTCTTTTCTCCAGTGTATCCATTGTGAAATTCCTCGCGGATCCACACTAATGTAGGAGGTTCAGTTGATTCTATTGGTGTTTCTGGATGAACTCCTGCATGGACAAAGATATGGGTGTCTGTTTCATAGTAGTAAGGAAATTCTTTTAGTATTTCGATGTGTTTGCGTATATCATCATTCATTTGAATAGGCTCAGGCATTTCATCGGTTGTATACCAATACTCCGAATCGTCCTTTTCAATTTCATAGCCGTAATTTTGGAGCGTATTTATTCCTCCGTTGTAATACCATCTTTTTAAGTTCATCGGATCACCAAGAAAAGCATCAATCATCATCTTTTCGTGATTGCCAATTAATGCAATCGCTCCCTCAGTCCTCAGCTGGATGACCTTATCTAAAACAGCTCTCGAATGTGGCCCCCGATCCACAAAATCACCTAATAATAGTAGCTGGTCTCGGTCTTTGTCATATTGAACAAGCTCTAACAGTCTCTCGAATTTTTCTAAATCCCCATGAATATCACTTATGGCAAGCATTCGTTTCAACCGTCTCACATCCTTATTAAACTGCTAAAATAGTTTGGTTGATTCATTCTAACATATTTATGGCTGTTAGTATGAAGGACAGAAGTATAAGAACTGCCCCAATTTTTCTTCATATGAGAAAACGCTTAAAGATTGCTATAATGATTATTATCATGAGCAGACCGAAATAAGAATAGGAGAAGTAGGATACATATGAACAAAACGATTGGAATTTTAGCACATGTCGATGCGGGAAAAACAACTTTTTCTGAACAGTTGCTTTACCATACAAGAAGTATTAAGAAGCGCGGACGGGTTGATCATCAAAGTGCCTTTCTTGACAGTCATGAGATTGAAAAGCAGCGAGGCATTACCGTTTTTGCCGATCAGGGAATCTTTGAGTATGGGGACTCCACCTATTATTTAATTGATACCCCAGGGCACGTCGACTTTTCTCCGGAAATGGAGAGGGCAATCCAAGTGATGGATGTAGCGATTATTGTCGTCAGTGCAGTAGAAGGAGTAGAAGGGCATACGGAGACAGTTTGGAATCTATTAAAAAAGCACCGCATCCCAACATTTTTCTTCATTAATAAAATCGACAGGACCGGTGCAGACGTCGATCGGGTTTTAGATGAGATTCGCAGTCAATTAACAAAGGATGTTTGTGATATTTCAGCGTCATTTACTGATGGCAAAATGGAGGATGAATTAATAGAGTTCATTGCAGAGCGGGATGAGAATTTATTGGAGCATTATATGGAAAAAGGATATGAACCTAATTTATGGCTCCAAAAAATGCAAACCATGATTCAATCTGCCCAAATCTATCCTTCTTCAAGTGGATCTGCTTTGCAGGATATAGGAGTGAATTCTTTTCTAGAAAAGCTAGAATTATTGTCAGTTACGAATTTCCCTATGCGTGAACCTTTTGCAGGACGAGTCTATAAGGTCCGTTATGAGGAAAATGGCACAAGAGTCACTTTTATTAAAGCACTTAGTGGTGTGTTAAAGGTACGGGATGAGATCTCTTATGGAAATGAAATAACAGAAAAAGTGACACAAATCCGCCGTTATAATGGAACCCAATATGAACAAATCAATCAGGTAGAAGCTGGCGAGCTTTTTGCTGTTACTGGACTTTCTAGCGCATCCGTTGGTGATGGAGTTGGTGCTCTAAAGGAAAAAGCGATGTACGAAATGGTGCCAACGCTGCGATCGAAAGTGGTCTTTGAACCTGGAGTAAACGTAAAAGAGGCTTTACGATATTTTCGCATGTTGGAAGCGGAGGACCCTTCACTTAATGTCACATGGGAGGAGCGTTTGCAGGTAATACATCTTCATGTCATGGGAGCGATACAGCTAGAAGTGCTAGAGCAAATGGTCCTTGAACGGTTTCGCTTAAAAATTGCTTTTGAAAAGCCAGAGATTCTTTATAAAGAAACCATTGAAACAGATGTCATTGGGTATGGCCATTTCGAACCGCTTCGTCATTATGCAGAAGTCCATTTGAAATTGGAGCCTGGAAAAAGAAATAGCGGGATCCTATTTGAAAGCCAGTGCCATACAGATGATTTATCAATTGGATATCAAAATTTAGTTGGTCAGCATATGTATGAACGGGAAATTCATGGCTTGCTTACTGGGTCACCGCTAACAGATATAAAGGTGTCTCTGTTAACTGGAAGAGCTCACAATCAGCATACCCATGGGGGCGATTTCCGGGAAGCCACCTACCGTGCTTTAAGACAAGGATTGGAAAAAGCCAGCAACATTCTGCTCGAGCCATATTATCAGTTCAAGATAAAAGTAGATATGGACCAAATGGGGAGGGTTTTATCGGATATTCAGTCGGCATATGGCCGATTTGACCCGCCAGTTACGGAAGGAGAAAAAGCGATCTTAACGGGGATCGTTCCTGTTTCTACCTTTATGGATTACAGTACGATACTTGCCTCTTTTACACAGGGGAAGGGCCGTATAAGTTTAATGTTTGCTGGCTATCATCGCTGTCATAACGAACAAGAAGTGATCGAACGGATCGCATATGATAAAAATGCCGATCCTGACTATACCTCTTCCTCCATATTTTGTGCAAAAGGACAAGGCTTTACTGTGAAATGGGATGAAGCTGAAGGAATGATGCATTGTTTATAGTTAATAAGTCTGGCGGTTAGCGTGATTTCTGTTGTTTATGTGGATAATATTTATATAAAAGGTATTCAAAAGCGAGTATTGGTGCCCGCCACACGCGAAAAATGGTTCGCACGTTAACCAAAGGCGACTGTTGGTGCCCGCCACACGCGAGAAATGGTTCGCACGGTAACCAAAGGCGATCGTGCCGTCACAAAAACAAAATGGTGCCACAGTCATCCAGAATCAACAATCCCTTAGAAAATTGCCTTAAGAAAAAACGAATAAGAGGTTATCATTTATGATCACTAAAAAAAAATGGAACACGAAGCATGCGGAATGCCTAAATCTGCAGAAACAGCCCGAGCCGAATCTAAGATTAAAGAAACTATCTGCTTATCTTAATGGTGGTACAGCACTGGATCTTGCCTGTGGTCTTGGCGGAAACAGCTTTTTCCTTTCGCGCCTAAACTATCAAGTTGAGGCAATGGATATTTCAGACGTCGCGATCAACTTTATAAAAGAACAGGCAGCCAAATATAATCTCAACATCCAATCGCACACTGCTGATCTTACTGAATTGCACAATCTTAGAAGGACACATAAAACTTTTGATTTAATTGTCATTTCTTATTACTTAGACCGCTCTCTTTTTCCGATTGTTCGAAGCCTCTTAAAAGAGGATGGTTATTTTTATATGGAAACCTTTTATCAGTCACCGGAGAACGGAGATCGAAAAATTTCCAATCAATATAAACTGCAGCCGAAAGAATTATTATCTGAATTTGGTGATTGGACTCTTCATTATTTTGAAGAAAATGAACAAGAGGGATGGCAATCGATATTTTGTCAGAAACAATAATTCATCATTTTCTCTTTTGACTGGTTGGCAGAAAAAAAAGAGATCGAGTAAGTAATGGTGCCTCACCCTTTGCGTCAGGGCCTTAATAGGCTAGGGAGCAGGCACCAATATACAAAAATCAACCTCTTGCTTCAGCCTCAGCTACACTTTTTACACGTTCTAAAAATTCAACGACTACCTTATCATTTCCAAATAATAAGAATAAATTCACAAACCATTTTAATGGGCGATTGGTCACTTTATATTTAAAGGAAGTTTTATTATCATTTATTTTATTTAATTCATAAAAAGCTTTAATATCAAACATATTAGCAAGTATAAAACCTACTTTTAGCTTTTTATGATCAGGGGTATTTGTATATTCTAATGTTTCTACATCATACTCTTCTATTCGAATTCCTTCTTGATATTTTTGTCGATATACACTGCCAACCCCATCTTCCGTTATTTTGATAGGCTTATGTTCAATGACTTTAGGCATAATTTTTTGCATATTATCTAAAGAACCATCAAGATACTTCCAAACCTGTTCAATTGGAGCATTTATTTCAATATCTCTTGTCCATTTCTTCATCAAAAAACACCTCATTTAGTAGTTTTACCGCAGATTAACGGGCTGTAAGACCCCCACTTCAAGAAGTTGAGTAAAGAATAAATTTCTAAGTGGGGGATCAACAGCCCGTAAAAACCCGACGACGGACAGGATGTCCTAGTCAGGCGAAAGCCACAGGACGTGGCGTTTTGAGCGTGATTGGTTCAACTAACAATCAGTGGGGGATGAAGGAAAACCCCCACTGATTGAAGTTTCACTTTATTACTTTAAACCATTCATTTTTTGTTCTATCATCATTATACAGGAACGTAGGTTCTAATTCACTGCATTACTTTTCCAGTTTTAATATTGCCATAATAGATTATAAAAGTTAGAATAGATTCACTATTGAAAAAGGATTAGAGGAGTATTTATGAAGTCACTCAAGAATTTGCATCCATTAGTGTGGAATATTGTTATAGGAACGGTTTTTGGAAGAATGGCAACTTCCATGAGCATTCCGTTTTTGGCCATTTATTTAACAAAGGTAAAAGGGGTTTCTGCCACTGAAACAGGTCTAATCATTGCGGTTAGTTCACTTGTTGGGATCGCAACTAGTTTTTTCGGTGGTTATTTTTCAGATCGATTTGGTAGAAAAAGAGTTTTATTAATTTCCATTTTTATTTGGTCATTTGTTTTTATTGGCTTTGGTATAGTAGAAGCGATTTGGGGATTCTTTCTTATGAATGCGCTAAATGGTTTCTGTCGTTCAGTCTTTGAACCTGCGTCTAGGGCATTGCTCGCAGATTTAACAGAAGCGAAAAATCGTTTGATCATTTTTAATCTGCGCTATACCGCGATTAATGTCGGTGTGATTTTTGGTCCACTCCTTGGGTTTTATTTAGGTTCATCTGAAACAACCTTTGCCTTTTTTATTGCAGCAGCTGTATATGCCTTGTATGGTGTTTCACTTCTAATTACATATCAAAAGACATCTATTAAAACAGGTCCTAAAGAAAATGTGAGTGCTGGTAATCATGTTAAATTAGTGGAAGCATTAAGGATCACTAAGTCGGATTCCATATTATTATGGTCTTTGATTGGCTTTATTTTGACGATTACAGGTTATTCTCAATTGTCATCCACATTACCGCAATATTTATCGAACACTCCACTTATTGAAAACGGGGCAAAAACATTTTCGATATTATTAGCACTAAATGCAGTCACCGTCATTACCATTCAATACCCGCTGTTAACGATCGGGAAAAAGTACTCACCTCTGACCTCCATCATGTTGGGGAGTATATTGACTAGCTTAGGTTTAATGGGCTTTGGTTTGGCTAAAGGAATGCTTTCCTGGGTTATTGTGATGATATTATTTACGGCTGGAGAAGTGTTAATGTTTAGCATGACGGATTTATTCATGGACAATATTGCTAAGCCTCATTTACGCGGCACGTATTTTGGGGCAATGGGTTTTACGCAGATAGGGAATGTTATTGGACCAGCACTCGGAGGTTTTCTGCTAGATACATATGGTTACGACAAGCCAATTCTTGTATTTGGATTGTTGAGCTTATCCTCATTGATGGCGATTCCAATCCTATTAGGAGTTATGGTGAAAATGAAGAAGCAGTCACTTAGTGAATCGTAATGATATCAGGCGTACATGATACAAGGACTGAGGGGATAGGTTCCTGTCCCCTCGGTCCTCCTCATCCCTAATTTATTTTAAATTTTTCCTTAATATATTTTACATCTTCTGCAATTGCTCGAACATCTTCTCCTATATGTAGACCGTATTCAAGAATTAAATGTGCATTTGGTGTATGCTCTTTGTATAATTTAATGAATTCTTCAAAATTCAAAGTTCCATCTAAAATTCTTTCATGAGAATCTTGAACACCATCGTTATTATGAAGATGATAGTGTGTTATCTTATGTTTTAGTGACTTTATAACATTTTCTAGATTCCAACTGTTAGCATGAACATGTCCGATATCGATTAACACATTATTCACTTCATTTAAACATTCATTAATAAATTCTACCTCGTTGAATAAGACATTTCTCTTAGAATGAACACCTGCATTTTCTAGTAGAATAGCAATATCATCATTTTTTAATCGTTCATTTAACTCTTTTAAATTCTCTCTGCTATGTTTAATACTTTCTAACCTATTCTCATCTGTAATCACTTTATTATTGTGATGGAATACAAGGTGTTTAATATTTAAATTTCTACATAATTCAACTGTTTCAGTCATTTGATCCATTGCCTCATCATATTCTTTTGAACCTTTTTTCTCACTATGCTCTACACCGAAATAGGGCCCATGAACCGTTAATGGTAAATCTTTAAGTATATGTTCAAAATCTTTTAATTCAGATCGAAACGATTTATTTTTCCAATTTGGAAAGAGTTCAAATCCTACTGAATCATCATTTAAAAGTGGTAATAAATCTTTTATTGGCGATAAACCTGTTGTTAAGAATACATTTGTACTAATATAGATTGTCATGGTGTTTCCTCCTTTTATGGATAAATCAAATTTTCTTCTGTGTCGATATCAAAAAGGTGAAGGTGGTTTAAATCGAAATTAACTTTTACCATTTTATCCGTAATTTTTTTGTTACTGACCGTTATACATTCTTGTCCATTGAAATTAAGACATACGCCGTATTGGCTTCCATAATTCTCAATGAAATTAAATGTCATATCATAAAGACCTGTTGTGCTAATAGACATATGTTCTGGACGAATTCCTAAATATATTTCATTCTTTTCATATTCCAACAGTCTGACTCTTAAATTTTCAGGTAAATCAATTTCAGTCTGTCCTATTTTTAAAGATTTATCTTTAAGTGATGCTTTGAAAATATTCATTGGAGGTGATCCTATGAATTGTGCTGTGAACACATTGACAGGCTTGAAATAAATATTTTCAGGCGTGTCTAACATTTGAATTTCACCTTTCTTTAAGACAACGATTCTATCACCCAATGCCATGGCTTCGACTTGATCATGTGTTACATAGACAAATGTGTGCTTAAATTCTTCATGTAAGTGAAGTAATGATTGTCTTGCTGAAACTCTAAGCTTTGCATCTAAGTTAGATAAAGGCTCGTCTAATAAAAAGTACTCAGTCTGTTTTACTATCGCTCTTGCTAAGGCGACACGCTGTCTTTGACCACCTGATAAATCTTTAGGCAATCTTGTTCGATATTCTTGTAGTTCTAACATATCTAACGCCTTTTCCAAGCGTTTATTGATTTCTGCTTTCGGAACCTCGTTACGCTTTAAAGCGTAAGTTATATTTTTCTCAACATTCATATGCGGATAAAGTGCATAGTTTTGGAATACCATTGCTACATTTCTTTCTCCAGCACTCAAATGACTCATTTCTTTTTCTTCAAACTGAATACTTCCACTATTAATCTCTTCCAAACCTGCGATAATTCTAAGTAATGTAGACTTACCACAGCCTGATGGACCTAACAGTACGAGTCTCTCACCTTTGTTAATGGTTAAATTTAAATTCTCAATCACCTTTGTATCTTTATATGATTTGTTAATTGATTCTAGCTTTATCGTACCCATTTCATGCTCCTTTTTTATTTAATACCACTTGTCGTAAATGTATTGATAATATGCTTTTGGAATATTAAATATAATCCGAGTGGAATCGCCATTGTAATGACTGACAATGCCATCGCAACTGTAAAATTCGTTCCACCCTCAGAACTTATATACAGTTGAAGTGCAAGAGGTAATGTAAAGTTCTCCGTTGTCTTCAAAATAAGAACAGGCCATACGTACTCATTCCAAGCTAAAATGAAAAACCATATACTTGTTGATGTTACAGCCGGTTTCACCATTGGAAGAATATGATCCTTCATAATATATTTCGTTGGAATATTATCAAGCTTTGCAGCTTCAATTAATGACTTAGGTATTCCTTTCATCGATTGAGTCAACATAAAGATTCCAATGGCATCAGCCATTTGAGGAAGAATAACACCCCAAATATTATTTTGAAGTCCTAGTTCCGAAATGATTAAATAGTTCGGAATCATCGTTACCGTGAACGGTATAAAGATTGTACAAATTAACGCAAAATACGTTACATTCTTAAACTTAAATTGATAATAGACGATAGCGTATGCTGCAAGAAATGATGTTGCTACTTTGGCAATTGTAATAACGCTCGCAGTAATTAATGTGTTTATCGTAATACCAACAACAGGGATGCTATCGAATAATCCTGTATAATTCTCTAATGTGAATTTTTCAGGAATAAGCGATAACGTAGATGTGAAAGCTTCACTTAACTCTTTAAAGGAATTTGAAATAGCAAATACAATTGGATATATAGTCAATAGAATGAAGCTTATGAGTATGATGTGAAGGATCATGTTTTTGTAATTATTTGTTTTCATAGTAAATCCTTCTTTCCACAAACAAGAATTCTAATAATAATAAAATGACGAAAATAAGGAGTGTAATCATCGCAAGTGCAGCTGATTCCCCCGTTTTATATACAACAAAAGCCTCGTGATAAGCTTGATAAATCAAGTTACTGCTCCCGTAATTCGGACCACCTTGTGTGATCACTTTAATCGGTGTAAATACATATTGAAGCCCTTGAACGATTGTTAAAATTAAAATGTAAAACCCTGTTGCTGAACTCATTGGCAAGACGATATCTAAAAAGATTCTGAAGTTAGAAATATTATCAAGCCTTGCCGCTTCAATAATTTCCTTTGATACACCAACAACCGACGCATATAACACGATAAAGTTATATCCAAACACTTTCCAAGAGACAATTAAACTAAGTACAATAATGACTAATCCATCTGTTTTAGACCAATTTGGAATTGAAAATCCAAACATTTCTCCAATAATGGCAACTGGCCCAGAGATGGGGTTTAAAATCCAAGTGAATAAAATTGAACCAACAACAAGTGATATAACAGACGGTATAAAGAACGCCACTTTATAAAATCCTTTAAATCGCTTGACCACATATCCAATAATAAAAGCAAAAATATAAGTAATGACGCAGTTAAATAAAATCAACACAACGATATAGAAAAATGTATTGAAAATCACTTTCTTCGTTGTATCGTTCGTTAATATGTTTATGTAATTATCTAAACCCACAAACTCTTTAGTGGGTGAAATCATATTCCAATCAAAAAAGCTTAAATAAAGTGTGTAAACCATTGGGATAACTGTAAAAACTAACAAGAGTACTATTGCAGGTGCTAAAAATAAATATGGCTTTAGTTTTTCTAACATCTTTTACCTCTCCATGAATAAATCGTCACCTACAGATCATAGACCGTGTAGGTGACGTTTCTTACTCTATTTTCCTAGCAATTCATTAATTTCTTTTTCAGTTTTCTTCAGTCCTTCTTCAACATCAACATTACCGCCTAAAATCTCATCGCGAATATCTAATAATTTTTGTTCCGCTTCTAATCCTGAATTACCAGGGAAACTTGTCCAAGATACAACGCCGTCCATCTGTTCAATTGCAGCATTCATCATTTCATTTTCTTCTAAGAATTCTTTTAAGCCATTTTCAGATTGTGCAACATCTTTACGTGGAGGAACGTATCCTGTACCTTTTGTCCATTCAGCCATAGCTTCAACGCTATATAAATACTCCATGAATTCCCAAGCTGCTTTTTGTTCCTTATCATCTTTCGCAGTAATGGCTAACATCGCACCGCCTGCTGGAAGCCTAACTTCTTTCCCTTCAAATGCTGGTGATTTAACTGTTGCTACATCAAACTTTGCATTATTTTGAACGTTAGAGCGTTGTGCAATAGTTGTGTACATCATTCCAACTTTACCGTCGATAAAACTTTGGATACCTTGATCCCAGCCGATGTGAAGAGCCGTCTTATCATCTACAACCATCTTTTTATACATTTCATATGCTTCGATACCTTCTTTAGAAGCAAACGTTGCCTTACCATTGTCTAACATTTTTGCACCATTACTTTCTAAGATTGCTTGAGTTGCCCAGTTATCTGCAGGTTCTTGAATATATATTCCGTAATTACCTGTTTTCTCTTTGATCTGTTTTGCAAACTTCTCAACTTCTTGCCATGTTTTTGGACCATTCTCATCAAGGCCAGCTTCTTTTAACATATCTTTGTTGATATAAAGTACAGGTGTACTTAAGGAGTAAGGAATACCAACTTGACTGCCTTCAGAATTCTTTGCAAGATCGATGATGTTTGGTAAAAAATTATCCTCTAAGAATGTCTTACTTTCTGGGAAGTGTTTGTCAATTACAGTTTGTGGCTCAACATATTCAAAGTTTTGTGAGAAATAATCTAAGAAAGCCCAACCAACTTGAACAACTGCTGGCGAATTGCCAGTTGCTGCTTCAGCTTGTAAATTTTGCATTAAACCTTTATACATATCTGGATTGAACTTTGCTGTAACCTCAACTGTTTCACTTTGTGCGTTAAAATCCGCAACTAACTTCTCAACCGTTTTTCCACCTAATGTTTCAGCATTAACATGCCAATATTCGATTTTTGTCTTTTCTCCACTGCTTGCTTCTTTCTTTTTGTCTTCTTCACCACTAGCTGGTGCACATGCTGATAAAACTAAAACCAAAAGTGACAATAACAATAAAAATTTTTTCAATGTGTTTTCCTCTTTTCATATGTAGTCATTAACATTTCATTCAATTCTTTTAAATCTTGTACAACTTGAACGTATTGATCGTTAATCGTTTTATTGAAATGATTAATATAAATTCCTTTAATGCCAATGTCCTGGCATGGCTTAATATCGTTGATGTAATTATCGCCGATAGAGATAATTTCATGGTCTGGGTACATCTTTTGAATTTTCTTAACGTAAGTAGACATTCCTGTTGGCTTCTTCGCATCATAATAATAGTGATCAAAAGCATTATTTAATCCGAATAAATGAACAAATGTTGATGCGTTCTCTTCTGGTGAATTTGTCATTAATATTTTTACGTCATCTAAGTTTTTAACTGTCTCGATATATGTGTTGTTCATTTTAAGCGCAAAACCTGGTTGTATCATTTGTTCTCTTACGTTGTAAAATGCTTCGACCTGCTTCGCTTCTGGGATCTCGTATTTACGAGACAAATACAAGATAACTTGCCATGGATCACCAAGTGAATAACTGCCGATTTGAGTATTTAAAATGTCATTCAAATCAATTTCACTGACGCCGTCTAAGATGTCATTCAATTCGTATTTGATCGCATCTTGAATCCAGTAGTCATTCGTTAACAACTCAATATAAGCTTCGGTAAATGCCATATCATGATACAATGTTCCATCTAAATCAAAAATAAAAACTTTCTTTTTCATGGTGAAATTACTCCTTTGATTATTAATAATTTTTGAATCCCTCCTTTTAAATATAAAGAGACCACAAACAAAGTCAGGAAACTTTCTTCTAACTTCATTTGTGGTCTCTTATACCGTCTCGTATTTACTTGTTAACTAGATTGTAACGTTCGACTGTAAATTACATATTAATCTATTGTAAATATTTATTTATTTTTCCATATGTCTGAATTTGAGGTTGAAACAGCGATAGCACCGTCTTTTAAGCTTCTTTCAAAAATATCAATCGTATCTACCAATCCACCTGTTATGATTGGGATATCCGTTTTCTTTTTAATTTCTTTAATGACATATGTTGTCGTACTTGGCATTATTTCTAGTATATCTGGCTTTAATGAAATCGCTGCTTCAATTGTATTTTTTAACATTTCACTATCAATCATAAAGGATCTTAATATTGTTTTTAAGTTATGTTGTTTACATTTTGTTACCATATTCGTTTTCGTTGTAATGACTCCATCTGGTTTAACGTACTTTGAGATGAACGTAAGCCCATATGAATCTAACTTGAGCCCTTGTATCATTTCGATATGTACGTAGACAGGGATGTTTTCCTTTTTAAAGACATCAACATATTCTTTTATATTTTGAACATTTCCTACTAATAGGAAGACTGAATCGATATTATCTTTATATTTAATTGCAAGATCAATTTGTTTTGGTATTTTAATCGCTGCAATAATATTTCTTTCCATTTTTATGCACATCCTTTCCTCAATTTGAAGTAATCTTGTTTTTTCCTACTCAAAGTTACTATTTTATAACCAAGACTTTTTGAAAAAACGGATAGATGTAATAGCCAATATATACACCTAAAGTGTTTAGGATCAAATCATCAATATCTAAACTTCCTCTTTTTGTTAGAAATTGCAGTCCTTCAATCGTACTTATGGAACATATTGTGATGATTAAAATTTTCTTTAAAACAGGTTTCTTACTTATATATCTATAATACAGGCCAAATGGTATGAATAAACCAATATTTGCGCCTAAATTATAAAGGGCTATTAAAAAATCGACGTTTCCAGAGAGAAAAAAACGAATCGTATCAAAAGGAGTAAGATTTATGGACTCATAGATTTGCCCTTTTGGTCTGAAAAATAACAAGATAAGCAGTCCAATAGAATAAAGCAACATTAAAACATGAAGGATTCGTTTGGATAAACGAATTTTTTCTTTTTTCCACCAGCAAACAGCAAATAAAACGAGGGTAGAAATTAAAACCCAAACTACCCCGATGACAAGCGAGTGTAGATAATTAGTTAATTCAATCCATATCGGCAGAAGCATGAAAAATATGCTTTGAGACAATAAAACACTTAGTATTATAATTTTTTTCATGTTACCTCCATATTTAGTTCTTTCTTAAAGGAATGCTTTTGATAGGTCTAGTATAAACTTAAAACCTCAGTGGGAGAAAAAAGTTAAATATTAATTTTAAAAAATACTTTTTTTACTTAATATGTAATTTAATACAGAATGTTGTATAATGAGTTAAAAGTAATAGGTAAATTTTCACAAAAGATCTCAATAATTTACATTCATTTTACCAATTCTTAATAATTTTAAAGTAAATTAGTATTAAGTGGAAGTATTTCAAAAGCATTGAAAGGGAATAGAGCCTCAATATTTTTATTCATTCCCTTACTCAGTTTCCCAAAAACAAATGGAAATGGAGGTGATGATATGCATATTGTTATTGGCGATATTTCAAAAGAAAATAAGATTGTAGCCCCCTCAACAAAATGTGAGGTAGTTTATTCAATCTTTAATGAAAATCCATCTTTAGAGGGGATTGTCGTATGTGAAAACGACGAGCCAATTGGACTAGTCATGAGAACGCAATTTTTCCAAAAGCTTTCTACTAAATATGGCTTTGACCTTTTTATGAAACGAACAATCGAACTTGTGATGGATCAAGATCTATTAACAGTGGATTATTCTGTACCGATTACTGAAGTTAGTGCGCTTGCGATGAATCGAAAACAGGAGAATGTTTATGATTATGTAATCGTCACTAAACAGGATCGAATTTTTGGAATTGTAAGCATACGGGAATTAATAATTAAATTGTCAGAGATACAGATTAATGTTGCACGCTATTCTAATCCTCTTAGTGGACTGCCTGGAAACATTTTAATCGAAGAAACATTAAGAGAAGTTTTAACCTATAAGGAGTTTAGTGTTCTATACATAGATATTGATTCATTTAAATTCTTTAATGATACCTTCGGATTTAGTGAAGGAGATGAATTGATTAAGGAAACAGCAAATATTATTACGGATATTATTTATACTACAGATAGTAAGCCTTCATTTGTTGGGCATATAGGCGGAGACGATTTTATTGCAGTTGTTCCCCATTATCATCATGAAGATTTATGCAATGCAATTATCTCCCGATTTCATCAGTCAATCCTCCGCTACTATTCACATGAAGAATTAAATAAAGGATATATTCCAGCTGTCACTCGAGAGGGCAAACTTGAAAATGTTCCTTTAGTGACGATTTCAATTGCAGTAGTCCAAAATAAAGATTGTGAACTAATAACAGTAGGGCAAATAAGCAAAGAGGCGGCTAAAGTGAAGAGCAGGTGTAAGACCATTAAGAAGAGTGTTTTTCTAACTCATGAAGACATGAAAGAAGAAATTCTGTAATGAAAATGGTTGTCTGAAATTCGTAACACAAAAATAATAAAATAAATGATTCCTGAAAGAAGCATGAAAGCCTTGTAGTTAGCGAAACTACAAGGCTTTTTTAGCTAATAGGAAGTTTAAGTTTATTAACGTACTAAAGTAAAGTGTGTTTTCAATTAAATATCTGCTAATAAGATCGCATAAGAAAACTAAGGCGTTCGCCAAAAAGGACTTGGCGAACGCCAAGTTTTTCTAACTTAATACTGAATCCCATTATGCTAATTGTGTTTGTAGAATAGTATTAGAAATAGGAATACGCCCATTTACTAACTCTGGCTCCGGTTTTCCAAGTGCATAGCCCTGTCCCATGTGAACTCCTAGGTTTATTAGGAATTTCAGTTCTGGGGCAGCTTCAATTCCTTCTGCAATGACTTTGGTATTGGATTGTATAGCAAAATCCATCAGCAATTCTACTAAATGCTGCTTCTCTGGATGGCCATTGATCTCTCGGATAAGAGATTTATCTAGCTTAATAAATTCTGGTTTTATCCGTACGAGAGTTTGTAAGCTGTTATATCCTGTCCCTGCATCATCTACAGCAATGCGAAAGCCCTGTTTCCGATAATGATCAATCATTATTTCAAACTGCTTATAATTAAAGACCGCCTCTTTTTCAGTAAGCTCTAAAACAATTTGGTTGGGGGATAGATTATATTTGGCCAACAATTCGAGGGTTATTCCAGTTCGATAAGCTGGGTCAGCTAACACTTGAGGCTGAATATTAAGGAATATTAAGGGCTCTTTGTGATGCTTAAAGTTTATAAATTGCTCTGAAAATCTCTCAAGAGATAGATTTCGTAAAAATTGCTCAACAGCAAAAACATCATTGCTTTTCCCTACATACTCATAAAATGCTTCAGTTGTAGGAAATAATTCGGTGCTTTGAGGTCGGTTTAGAATCTCAAAACCAATTGTTGAACCTTCTTCTAGCGAGAGAATAGGCTGAAATACCGTTTTTACTTTACATCTTTGCATAAGTTCTTGTAGTTCTATACTTTTCTTATAATCTTGATAAAGACTCTCTTTCTGGGTGTTTAAATAGACAAGAAAGTTGAAAAAGTTGCTCAATCGGTTATTTTTCATATCGCACCTATTGTAGAAAATTGTCGTTTAATCTATTTATATTATAGTTCCTTATAAACAGTTCGAATAATAATTATTTGTAAAAGTTATGTAAAACTATGTAAAACTATGTAATGGTTGGATAAAAGTAAGTATCAAAAGTCATAAATAAAGATAAAAAAGTAGTGACCCAAGAAATAATTAATCTAAAAGAAACAAAGTAAGGAACTTATAAAGAATATTTCCATACAGATTACTTTTCTATGTCATATGTGCAATCTTTTACTACAGGACATTATGCGGAAAAAATGTTTAGCGATTATTCATATCGACTAATATTAAATTGATCAAATTGGCATTGTTGATCACGTAAAGGTTTGCAGGGTTTTTATTTTTTTGAATTAGAGCAAGTCCTTGACAAACACCCAATGATCTATTATTATATTAATATAAATTCAATATTCCTTTTAAGGGGAGTAGCTTTTACAGCAAAGTCGTCAGGACAGAGTGAATAACTCTCGGCTTTGTTGGCAACTATGACGTTGTTAGCAAGACCTTACCAGTTGGTAGAGGTCTTTTTTGTTTTTTGGGCCTATACCAGTTAACGGTATAGGCCCTTTTTCATTAAGGAAAATACATGATTTTGGAGGTATAGCATGAAGAGGAAGAAACTAAGCTTTAATCGATTAATGGAAGAGAATAGAGAAGAAATTTTAAAAGATGAGTATGTATTAGAAAGGATTGAAAAGAAATTAGATAAAAAACATGAAGATACATTAAAAAAACAGCAACAAGTTCTATCAAATAATTAATATAAAAAAACTGGAGGAATTCATATGTTTAAAAAAATAATCGCATCCCTAATGGTATTAAGTTTATGTTTAGCACCTGTGACATCTATTGTTAATCATAATCCGCATGTAGTAAGTGCTAAATCATATAAATCTGGTAAGAAATCGTACAATTCAGGCACTCACAACAATTCGTCGTTCTATAAAAAAGATACTAATCAGCAAGTAAATAAGCAAAAAACAACTACAAATTTCACCAAAAAATCAAAGACTACAAAGTCAAGTAAAAGTGGATTTTTAAAAGGATTAGCTTTTGGTGGATTAGCAGGATTACTTTTTGGAGGTCTTCTTGGTAACCTTGGTGTTTTAGGCTCTATTCTAGGATTGTTTATCAATATCATGGCGATTATGGCTTTAGTATTGATAATTCGTAAGGTATTTACATCTTTAAAAAGGAAAAGAAGGGACAATCAAACATGGGAAAGATAAAAATGAGCGAGCAAGATATCATTAATGCACTCTGTGTGTATACTGCTGAAAAAAAGAAAGTTTCTCCTTCCGAAGTCGAAATGGAGTTAATGTTTGATGATGAATATGGATTCTCAGCTGAATCCCATGTATTAGGGAGAAAACAAATTTTTATTACCGCAAATATCATCGAGGCAATCCGATTATGGGTAGATACAGAAATGGGTGTTGATCCATTTGCAGCAAGAATTGAATTAGTCCTCGATGATCATGAAGGGATTATTGCTTTAGTTGAATAAGTTTCATGATAGAAGAAGATCAGTCTCTTGAGGACTGATCTTTTTATATACATGATTGCAGTTGAAAAATCGATTTATTTTTACAGATAGTTATGGTTAGAGGAAAAAAGAGGATAATAGGATGCTTACTCGAATCGTTAAAATGGTTGTGGTATATGGAAAGTACATGGTGGATTCATGCCGAACTGGATTTACAAAGTGGGCCTTCACAGCGGTTTTTAGAGGAAATGCAATGGCTGTAGGAAAATCAGAAGGAATTGGAGTCCATGTTAAAGGGGTTATAATTCAAAAATGGCCGTAAAATATGGCAAACAGTGATAGATCCTGTTCGCCAGTTAGCGAGTATATAAAAATGTGTTAGGTTTTTGAGATTCATTGAATAGGATGCCATTAGCTATTATCTTTTTGTCGAATCTTTAACAGCTCGAGAAATTTCAACAGCACATCACCACCAAACCCAGCAATGATGGAAAGGAAGATAACCTTTAGTGTTGAATCAGGATCTGTATAGACAACTAAGAAAACTGCACCGATAGCCCCTAAGATGACTTCTTCCCAAAATCCTAGATAGATAAACTTTTTTGTTTTTCGGGGCATTACTAGCTTGCCCTCATTTCTAATATGTCCTGCTACACCGACTAGTCCACCAATCAAAACAGCGAAGATAATGTTCATTAACATTTGTACTTCACACTCCTAAAGTCGAGATTTTTGGTAAAGCGACCTTAGTTTGATTCTTGGTGTATTATCAGTATATAGGGTTATCGTTTGAAATAGTATGTGTAAAAATACCGAATTTTCCAAAATTTTACGTAGTAAAACTATACTGTATAAAAATAACATTTTAAAAAAGTGTCCTACTAATGCATTAGTTAATTTTATTAGCTCTTAGCCTGCTAAATGATTATTCTAAAAAAATTACCCCAGCTCTAGTCAGTGTGGAGAAAACAAAAGGCTTTGTTGACGAGGGCCGAGAGAGGTTATCATAAAAAGTGCCGGAAGAACAAGAGAAGGCAATTCAAACTGTAGCAAAAGATGCAACAAGATTAACAGAGCTTGGCCATGAGCTTCAAAAAGCAGTTATGCATTTTAAGATTAAAGAGTAAGCTATTGGATGTCACCAACTTAGGATTGCTAGTTGAAACGGTCGCAGTGAAGACTAAATTAGAATTAAAAAGTCTTTACTGAGTAAAACAAGACTGGCAGAGGTACTCACTCCTCAGCCAGTCTTGTTTTTTTTATGGCCTCAAACGTTTCAATAGCAAAATCTTTAAATGGTGTAGATGGTAGCTGATAAAAATGGTTGTAAGCTATTTCTGCAAATTGAAATGCTTCATCTACTTTTTCTAGTTCTAAGTGACAAAGTGCTTTGTACGTGTCCATAATAAAAAAGTGAGACAAATCAAACGGATGATGTATAAAAGGTGGAATCTCTATTTTTTCGAGGCAATGGAGTGCTTCTTTATAACGAGCAAGGCGATACAAGGCTTTGCCTTTTTCAAGGTTAAAATAATGTTTAAAAGTCTCCGTCATGCTCGGATCTGTTAAACACTGATCAATCTTTTCTATTGCTTCTGTGTATTCATGTTTTTCAGAGATAAGAGATTCTATCATCATAAAATGATAAAACAGGATGGAATTTGTATCATCAGCAAACTCTCCGTATTGCTTTAACTTCAGTAAGTAATGGATCTTTTTTTCCTTATTTTTTCCCATCATTGCTTGGGCAGCTGCAAGTCGATATAAATCATCAATTAGATAAAAAATTCTATTCTCTTTGGAAAAGGCAATGGCACTATCCATCACTTGTGTTGCCGACTCCGAATCACCCACGGCAAAGTATAAAATCGCTTCATAATAATCAAGATCAAGCCGAGTCTTTGGGTCAATATAGACGTGTTTTGCTTCGATTTTGGCACGATCATTTAAAAATATCGTTAAGGCTTCTTCGTAGTGATGTTCGATGAATTTTTCCGTTGCGAGGAATACGCTGATTGATGCACGCTTTGAAGTAAGGTTCATTTGATCGTATATTTCTGCAGCTTGTCCGGAAAATTTCTGCCAGCCTTCAATTTTTTCGTTGTAAAGACAGCGGCTATAAATATCTAATAATCGTGCTGACTCATAGCCTTGAGTTAGATTTGCAATGTAAGGCTTAATGAGATCAATAATTTCCTTATCTTGCTCCGTCTTTATTAGTTGGTTTTCTGTTTCGCATAAGTTTTCAAAATTGTATAATTCCTCGGCTTTTTCAAGGGTTTTTCTTAATTCCTGTAAACTAATTTCCTCTAATAAATCAGACACCTCTACTCCAAGGCGTTCAGCAATATAATGTAAGCTTTCTATTGAAGGATTTGCCTTATTATTTTCAATAAGACTGAGCATCCCTTTCGTAAGGCTCTTCCCTGCAAGTTCTTCGAGTGTCATTTTTTTCTGTTTTCTTAGCTTTCGAATTCGTTCTCCTAACATGTTGAAAAGGCACGCTCCTAGTTAATAGCTAACATGAAATTTTATATTTCTAATATACTAAAGTGATTTCCATGTTATTAAAGGCTCAAATATTTTATAAGAAAAACTAATGCGTTCTCCGAAAAAAAGCTAGCGGCAAGTAATCATTATGGTTAGTTTAATTATATTAAACTTTTGCTTGAAATGGAAGAGGAGGATATGATACGATTTGTTTAATTAAATTAAACTTTTTATGTGGAGGTTTTTATGGAAGAGGCTAATAAGTTAAAAAAAGCAACATATCATTTATGGACATTTACGATTAGCAAGCTAATTTCCTCATTTGGATCTCAAGTGTATACATTTGCCATTAGTTTTTATATTTTACAAATGACAGGATCTGCCACGAGCTTTGCCACGAACCTTATTTGCAATGTTTTGCCTCGTACACTCGTTTCCCCGTTTGCAGGGTATGCTGCGGATAAATATTCAAGAAAGATGATCGTCATTATTGCGCAAATTGGTACGACGATTGCAATTGGCGGGTTACTTGTCGTTAGCTTAACATCTGGTCTTTCGCTTGCTGCTATTTATGTGACAACGATTATTTTATCACTTACTTCTACTTTTTCAGGGGTGACCTTCACTTCGTCCATTAGCGGACTTGTTGATGGAGCAAGAATTCAAAAAGCGATGTCAATGAATCAGATGTCCATTTCTTTCGCTTCGATTGGAAGTCCTGCAGTGGGCGGTTTATTATACGGAGCCGTTTCAATGCCAGTATTCCTTATCATCTATATGATTGCTTCTAGCATTGCTGTTATTCTTGAATCCACAATGAATTTCAATCTCTTCGCTAATCGTAAAAAGAAAGTTGAAGGCGAAAGAAAAGAATCCATGTGGCAAAGTATGAAAGCAGGGTTTAGCTATTTGAAATTACAGCCACTTATTATGGCAATGATTTGGATCGCCTTACTCGTTAATTTTTTATTTGGTGCTTTTGAAGTTGGCTATTCATTTATCCTGATTGAGAAGTTGAAGATTGCTTCTAATCATTTCGGTTTTACACAAGGGGCTTTAGCAGTTGGAATGTTATTGATGTCCATATATTTCTCTGTCAGAAAAGAAGTGAGATTCCCGTTTCTCGTTTCAAAAAGAGGAATTATGTGTATGGGAATGCTCATGGGTGGTGTTGCTATACCATTATTAGTTACAATGCCATATACCATTATTTTTTCCTATTATGCAATCCTAATGTTCGCTTTCGGTGTAATGATTATTATCGTAAATACCCCATTGCAAGTGTTCATGCAAAAACAAATTGATGATGATTTTAAAGGACGTGTTTTCTCTATCCTGGAAACGATGGCGATGGCGCTTATGCCATTAGGGATGGTACTATACGGAGTCCTATATGATGTAATACCGGCTCAATGGGTACTGTTCTTGTCTTCTGCTGTACTCATCGGGGTTGTCCTTATCCTGGCAAGGCCTTCCGTTGTAAGAAAAGCACATCCGGAATATAGAGAAACTAACGTCATTAAGGAAGAAGCGAAATCATTTTCATAAAACTGATTTTCAGAAAGTATACTTTTTTTTATAAATCTAAATTTTACAATAGTGGAATTGAACTTCGGGTTAATCAGTGATAAGGATAAATTTCTGAATATTTCTTTAATACGCAAAAACATACTACTAGATTTTTTAAAAGATAGTGAAATTCCTTTCGTATACCAAAATAAGTAGTGGCGTAATCATTATTAAGGGAGGGAATTTCGAATGTCAGGTCAAGCCATCATTTTATTTTCAAATGATTTATATATGCAAAACAATGAACAAGTAAAACAATTTGTTGAAAATGGCTCTGAGTCTTTTACTGCACTTTTTCTTGGTGAAAAGTTAGTAGTGGTTATAAAAGCTTTGAAGGAAAAAAAGCAGACATATGATCAAATCCGTATGATCGCCGGTGCTGTCTCGCGAGAGCTGAGTAAGCGTAAAGTAGTAAATGCGATTATATATGAGGAAGCACTGCAAAAAGCATTGCCGAAATTACATGTAGATGGGATGATAACTGCTTTTGTGGAAGGCTGGCACTTAGGTGCATATAAGTTTGTTATGTATAAGTCAAAGGGAAATTCCTTTAAGACGGAGCTACGAGTGGAAGGCAGAGCAGAATTGCAGTTGTTCATTGAAATAGGAAAAATCCGTGCAGAGGCGACCAACTTTTCTCGTAATTTAATGAATGAAATTCCGAATGTACTAAATCCTGAAACATTCCCAACGATCTTACGAGAAGAGTTTGCTCATTCAGATGTACAAGTGAATGTATTTAATAAAGAAAAGCTGGAAGAATTAGAAATGAATGGCGTCTTAACGGTTTGCCGTGGGAGTAAATATAAACCTTCCTTTGTTGAACTTATCTATTGCAGTGACGAATCTAAGCCACTTATCGCTCTCGTTGGGAAAGGGGTAACTTTTGATACAGGCGGCATTAGCTTGAAGATTGGAAGAGATATAAGTAATATGCGCATGGATATGGGCGGTGCCGCTGCTGTTGCTGGAGCAGTGAAGCTGTTATCTGCATTGAGAGCAAAGGTAAATGTTATTGCGCTGATTCCAATGGTTGAAAACACAATTGACAATACGTCAGTACTTCCAAGTGAGATCATCCGATACAAAAATGGCCATACCGTGCAGGTTGCGAACACAGATGCGGAAGGGCGTCTCATCCTAGCTGACGGTCTCATTCGCGCAGGAGAGTGGGGAGCAAAATACGTCGTTAATATTGCCACATTAACAGGAGCCATTGCTAATGCACTAGGATCAAAAATAGCTGGTGTATTCGGGGATGAACGTCTTTCATTTGAAATGAAGGAAATCGGTCGTGAAAATGGTGATTTTATTTGGCCAATGCCATTGGTCGAGGAATATGAGAGTTACTTAAACAGCGATTATGCTGATTTTAGTAATATTAGTTCAAAGGGAGAAGCAGGCTCGATTACTGCAGGATTATTCCTTCGCCGCTTTGTTCCGAAATCATGCCAATGGCTTCATGTAGACATGGCTGGAGTAATGGAAAGTGACGAAACCGGCTATTATGCAAAATCAGCAACAGGATTTGGTGTTAGATTACTAGCTGATTTTACAGTACATGTTTCAAAGTAAGTTTATAAGACCGCAAATGGTAAATTTTCAAAGAGAAGTGGTCCATAAGAGTGATAATCGGACCACTAATGTTAAATTTTCGAAGAGAAGTGGTCCTTAAGAATGATAATCGGACCACTATAGTTAGATTTTCAAAGAGAAGTGGTCTATAAGAGTGATAATCGGACCACTAATGTTAGATTTTCGAAGAGAAGTGGTCCGTAAGAGTGATAATCGGACCACTAATGTTAGATTTTCGAAGAGAAGTGGTCCATAAGAGTGATAATAAGACCACTAAAGTTTGATTATTATATAGATTGGGTCAGTCCACCTTAGATAATACGGTATGGGACTGACCTTTTTCGTTAATTGCTATTAAATTATTTGGACCTATAAAGCGTAATTCTTTGCAGGTAAGGAATTTCAAGTTTCATTAAAGAATATGATTTAACAAGAGTACTAACATAATTGAGTTTAAGTACATTCCTTTTTAGATGATTGTAATAATGAACAATAAAGGAGATGAAGATTATGTCGGTTGCAGCTGGAAGGTATATTGAAGTTGAATCCGGTGTAGAATTGTTTGTTCAAGATGTTGGAAGTGGAGAGCCTATTGTTTTTATACCAGGCTGGACATTTACGACTGAAGTGTTTTCAGAGCAGGTAGCGCATTTCTCAAAAACCAATCGAGTCATTGTCATCGATCCGAGAAGTCATGGCCGTTCAACCATTTCACTGCATGGAAATGATTATATAACTCACGGTTCAGATTTAGCAAAGGTCTTACAAGTGCTGAATGTAAAAAATGCAACACTTGTAGGGTGGTCTTTCGGCTGCCTAACGATATGGGAGTACATAAGACAATACGGAATGGAAAACATGAAATCTTTAATATTTGTCGATATGTCACCGAAGCCCTTATCGACTAATCATGAGCAAGACTGGGTGGAGGGACCTCTTGATGATATCGGAACAGCTTACACAGCATATTTGCGAAATCCAAAAGGACATAGGGAGTTTGTTACGAGTTATACCACTCAAGTGATGGTTCAACGAGAACTGTCGGAGGATGAATTAAATTGGCTAGTTGAGCAATCGTTAAAAACACCATATTATATTGCGGCAAATTTATTTTCCGCTGGCATGTTTTCTGATTATCGCCATGAAGCGAAACTTGCAAGTAACTCTGTCCCGACTTTGACTATAGTAGCGGAGCATTGGGCAGAAATTGCGAAGGGATTCACGCAAAAAATTTCACCTAAATCCACATTTGAAGTGCTTGGTGGACATTTGATGTTTTGGGAGTATCCAGAGAAATTTAACGAAATTATTGATCGATTTCTAAGGAATGAAAAATAAACAAACGTCATTATTTAAGAACGAAATGAGGTTTGGTGTCAGTCCTCCACTAAGTTAAAGAGGTGGAGGACTGACACCATTTTTCTACACGTTAAGAAAGTATAAATTACCCGTGCAGAAGATGATTGACGCGGTTGCCAATTTTAGGAATTAAGTGCAACGGACGGATGTCCTAGTCGGGCGAATGCCACAGGACGTGGCATATATGAGCGCGATTAGTGCAACTACGCCTCTGTCTTCGCCTTTCCAAGGCTCGCCAATCGGCGAGTTTTTTTTATATAAAAGTTGCTATTTCTTCCAGTGGCATCCGAGTAGTGTCGTGTGCAGGAACGGCTGCTTTTCCTAAAGCGATCAGTACAATGGGTACATATCGATCGGACAAATCAAATGCTTCCGCGAATTGCTTTTTATTAAATCCGCCCATGCATACAGTATCATATCCTTTCGCTTTTGCGATTAACATCAATTGCATGGAAATTAAACCAGCATCAAAAGTCGTTATATTCAATCTTACGTCAGCAGGTGCAGACGGATATAATCCTTTTGCATTTTGAATTAGGCGTTCCATATTTGTTTCATCGATATTGCCTGCTTCGAAGTTAGACTGGTAAATTTTATCAATATTATGATACATCTCAGTATCACCAATTACGGCAATGATGGCTGAGCATGTTTCAGTTTGCTCTTGATTATAGGCAATTTGTTTGACCTTTTTCTTCGTTTCTTGATCTTGGATGATTATGAATCTCCAAGGCTGCAAGTTACTTGATGATGGAGCTTCTATTGCTTCAGTTAGCATAGAAGCGATTTCTTCTTTTGAAATATTATATGATGAATCGAATTTCCTTACGGATTTTCGTTCGTGAATGACTTCAGACAAGATATCATATTTTTCGGACATGGTAGTATTCTCCTTCTAGCATATTCATTAACTTACTTAAAGTAAGTACGGATTCAAGGTTACTATTAGTAAGTTTGTTTGTCAATAACTATATATGCTAAAATGAAAGTATCAAACAAATGGAGTTTTTTTATGGAGAAAAAAGAGAGTCTAATTCAATCTTCAATAAATGAAAAAGGTGTTTCAAACTGTGATAGTTTTCATACAACCATTGAGTTTATTGGTAAGCGATGGATGGGGATTATTATCTACCATTTATTAAGTGGACCAAAGCGTTATCATGAGTTATTAGCTGAAATTCATGGCATATCTGATCGATTATTGACCGAACGATTACGCGAATTGGAAGCGCAAGGTTTTATTGTAAAAAAGGTTTCTAAAACTTCTCCAAGAAAAGTAGAATACGAGTTAACACAGACTGGAAGAGGATTAGAAGAAACCATTAAAGCTATTCTTAAATGGGTAAAGGAAAATAGTGGTCATACTAGAAAAGGCAACGAATAAAGTTTTGGGATGCCGAGAAGCGGATTTTGTATATATTAGATAGGATCATTTTTACCAGTTTGAAGCAGAAGCCATATAGGTTTCTGCTTCTTTTATGTGTGGGAGAATGACATTACAAATTCTAGTCGGCTTCCTCTATTTGTTTAAAATAATTAGCGACCAGCTGTTCGAGCTGTTGAAGTTCTTTTTTCTCGAAAGATCCTTCCTCTGATTTCAATGATTGAATCGCCATCTCGATGAGAAACTTTCGGGAATCTTTTGAATGTAAAAGTTCTTCTAGAATAAAATCAAGCAATTCGATATATTTTGCCTGATCTTCATTGTGGATCAGAGATTTTTTTAATGTTGAAATAGAATGATAAAGCTTCTGTTGAAAATCTTTGTTCGTTTTTTTGCAGTTAGGCATCCAGCTATCTAAAAGTTCAGGTGGCAGCAATTGTTCTCCTGTCTCTGCAACTTCTTCTACCATTTTAATGGTTCGATTTACACTATAACGAACGATGTCATGAATGCTCACATTCGAGTTATTCGCCGCGGAATTGTATTTTTGGTTATTCTGTAATATGCCTCTAAACATGATGGCACAATCTAACAGATAGGGCTTCTTACTCTCGCCGAAGATGTCAATGAATCTTTCATATAACCAACGAATTGATTTCATATGACATCGTTTTAAAAATTGTTTTAGTTCCTCATCATTTGAATAGAATACTTCATCAAAAAGGGAAAGTAGCTTATTTGCTCGATTTGTCTCGTATTGGTATTGAATCTGTTTAATAAAGATTTCAATATTTTTAGGATCCTGGCCAATAAGTAAATCTTCTTGTCCTTTTTCTATCTTCTTAAAAAGTGTTGTAAAAAGAGCGATTAATAATTCATTCTTCGATGAAAAATAGTTATAGAATGTACCTTTAGATATCCCGCTATAGTCTAAAATATCTTGAATAGATGTAGCTTGAAAACCTTTTTCAATAAATAACTGATGAGCTATGTCGATAACATGCTGCTTACGAGTATTCATTCAATCACCTTTAATTTTTAAAATAAAGTATATCCTTTTTGGAGTTAGAGAAATGTCTAGCTCCAGCACCTACCCCCGAAGTACAGGACGTACTAGTGTCGACAATGCGACAAGGACGTCGCGTTTTTGTCGACCTCGAGGTCACAAGCCAATCCTCCCAGAAAGGTAAAGAACACCTTTCCGTTAGGCTCGTCTTGCGCTTGTCGGGGGTGACCACTAAGGAAAGGACCTTAGAATAATCATCGCAGGAACAATCTGAACTTTGATTGTTCCAAAGGTGCTTACACTTTTAATTGGACTTCCTGTATAAAAATCATAGTATACCATTTGAAACTTTTACACAAACCTTTAGAAAAACAGTTTTTTTATGATTGCAATATTTGAACTCTTGGTATATGATATTATTCTAAATGAAACGAGAGTACAAAATAATGCACTATATGTATAGGGGGAGAGATAATGGATCATTCCATAAATAAGTCCAGTCGTCCACCGTACGGGATTATTGCTGTCTTAATGATCGGAGCATTTATTGCATATTTAAATAATACGTTATTAAATATTGCACTACCGTCGATTATGACAGATTTGCAGATTAAAGAAACGACCGTACAGTGGCTTTCAACGGGCTTTATGCTAGTAAATGGTGTTTTGATTCCAGCTACGGCTTTTTTAATTGAAAAATATTCAGTTCGAAGGCTTTTTTTATTTGCAATGGGATTATTTACAATAGGAACGGTCATTGCAGGTACTGCTCATGCTTTTCCGGTATTATTATCTGGACGTATGCTACAAGCTTCGGGGTCAGCTATCTTAATGCCGCTGTTAATGAATGTCATGCTTGTTAGTTTTCCTATTGAAAAACGTGGGACAGTAATGGGGATTTTTGGTCTAATCTTAATGTCTGCTCCAGCAATCGGTCCTACTTTATCTGGATGGATTATTGAGCATTATGACTGGAGAATGCTTTTCCATTTCATCACACCAATTGCAGTAGTTGTTTTCTTGATTGGCTTTTTCTTGCTTAAAGATAAAAAGGAAAAAGTGAATATCCGACTTGATATTATTTCGCTTATATTATCATGCTTGGGCTTTGGTGGCATTCTATATGGTTTTAGCTCGGCAGGCAGTAAAGGCTGGGATAATCCAGAAGTTTATGGAACCATCATTTTGGGGGTTATTTCCTTAATTTGGTTTATTTTACGGCAAACAAGGCAAGAACGGCCAATGCTTAATTTCAAGGTTTATAAATATCCGATGTTTGCGTTATCATCAGCGATTTCAATGACCGTAAATATGGCTTTGTTTTCTGGGATGATATTATTGCCCATTTATGTTCAAACAGTCCGTGGAATATCCCCAATGGATGCAGGGCTATTATTATTGCCAGGAGCTATTTTGATGGCTCTTATGTCTCCTTTAACAGGGAGATTATTTGATAAATTTGGAGGGCGTATATTAGCGATTATTGGCATAACCATAACAGTTGTTACAACTTTTTATTTCAGTAAGTTAACGCTGGATACTAGCTACACTCACTTAATGATTCTTTACTCTGTGAGATCGGTTGGCATATCGATGTGTATGATGCCTGTTTCAACAAATGGACTCAATCAGTTGCCAAGACGGCTCTATCCACATGGAACGGCGATGAATAATACACTTAATCAAGTATCTGGTGCTATTGGGGTAGCGTTATTAGTCACGATTATGTCCAATCGTACTGAATCACATGCCGCAAGTTTAGCCAAAGAAGCGATGGAGAATATGGGGACTGGACAATCAACAGAAGCAGCAATCCTAGAGATGAAGCAGCAAATTTTGATGAAATCCATGCTGGAAGGATTAAATTTTGCATTCCTAGTGGCTACAGTATTTGTTGCCATTGCCCTTATTCTTGCCTTCTTTATGAAGCGTGCAACACCAGTGGAAGATTCATTAGATGAAAAAACCACTAGTGAAAAAGTGGAAGCAAAATTAGCAGAAAACTAAAGATCTTAAAATGAAAAAGCTTATTTGTCAATGAATGACAATAAGCTTTTTCTTATTTGATTTCAAATTATTATTTCAAAATTATAGAAAAATTTTCAATAACTTAAAAAAATTCAGTTTTAAATTTATCCAAATATGCTAAAATACTCTTAATATTCAAACGTTTATCGCGGATTAACGGGCAGTAAAACCCCCACTGACGGAAGTTTCACTTTATTTGAGATAAAGGATTTGAGAAAAATTTGTATAAGATTTTTATTGAACGAGAAGATGATGTGTACATGGCAAGTTCAATAGGGAAGAGAGTTGCTGTAGATTGTGGCTTAAATAGAAGCCAACAAACCAAATTGGTTGTTTCCATCATGGAGTTAACCCGAAACATTGTCTTTTATGCTGGTAAGGGTGAGCTTCAAATTAATCCATCTCCTCCCCATAGCATAGAAATCATTGCAATTGACAAAGGTCCTGGGATTTCGAATCTGGATCAAATTTTTAATCAATCATTTACCTCCAAAACTGGTTTAGGATTGGGGTTATCTGGGGTGAAACGATTAATGGATGAATTTGAAATTACAAGTAACATTGGCCTAGGTACAAAAGTTCGAGCCGTAAAGTGGCTCAATAATGGGGGTAACTTCATTTGATTAAACTACCTACCTCTAATAAAGTCTCATACGGAATAATTGAACTTAATCCTAATGGAACGATTCAAAAAATAAACACAGAAGGAAATCGACTATTAATTTCGGAGGAAAGTGATTCCGACAATCTTTTTCACCGAGTAAAAAACAACGAAATTAAGACAAAGCTTCACGAATGCTTTATGGGGAAATCCAATGAGTTTATTGCTACCATTGATACACAACCGCACTTATTTTTATTTCATCGAACATTTAAAGATCAAAGGTTAGTTAATATTCATATATACATATTTAATGTCATTCATATACAAAATTCTCATGAGTATAATAACTGGAATAATCATTTATTATCCTCAATTGGAGAAATGGCTGCTGGCATTGCTCATGAGGTAAGAAATCCCTTGACTGCCGTGAAAGGGTTTCTCCAATTAATGGAACAAAATCATAATCAAGAATATATTCAAATTGCAAAAAGTGAATTGGACCGGGCTATACAAACTTTAAATGATTTAATGAGTGTATCAAAGCCAGAATTTTTTCAAGAAAAACATACTACATTCAATTTATGTTCAGAAATCGAATCGATTTTACTTTTATTTCAAAACCAGCTTTATCATATAAATTTAATAAAGAAGTTTGAACATGAAAATGCATTGATTACCGGTAGGAAGGATCAAATAAAAAAAGCATTGTTCAATTTAATTAAGAATGCGATCGAGGCGATGACTGAAGGTGGTACTTTGATCATTGAGCAATATGATGATGCTCATGAAATTCACCTCAGCATTTCTGACTCCGGTATTGGCATCCCAAAAGACAAGTTGCGTTTGCTTGGTACTCCTTTCTTTACATTAAAACAGGATGGAAAAGGGATGGGTCTCGCACAAGTTTTTAATGCAATACAAAGCAGCAATGGCAAAATACGCGTCTCAAGTGAATCAGGACAAGGAACGACTTTTTTCCTTTCCTTCACTAAAACACTTCAACACTCTAACTCTTATTTGGGAGGTCATTCGATGATACAAACAGTCAATTCAAAGGAAGAATTATCTCAGTTTTTGAAGGACAATATAGATTTTTATACAAAAGAGTGGATTCAATATTTACATAAAAATAAAAGCTATCTAATATCTTTAATAAGAGAAAACGGTCTTCTGGAAGAATACGAAGAAGAAGGAAATCCGATCATTAAAGTTGTGACTGAGAATATTTTAGAGCTTAAAACGGAAGAAATTATGGATTGGGCGAAAGAGGGAGGCAGTAAATGGGTAAAAACGGACTTTCCGATACATTTATCCTTGGAACTTTTTCAATCAGCCCGTGGAATTATTTGGAATGCAATCAAAATATTTTACCTTGAATCCAAACACTCTCTTAGTATGGAGGAATTTTTTGCATTAGAACGCTATGTAAACGACATCATCGATTTATATATAGATTCTCATACTGCTTATTATGTTAATTATAAAGATGAATTGTTAAAGAGCCATCGTGAAACCGTAGATGAATTGTCTGTTCCTATTATTCCGATCGCTGAAAAAGTTTGTATTCTTCCGATAGTGGGCAATGTGGACACATTTCGGGCAAAAAAAATCCGCGAAAAGACGCTCTTCAAGGTAAAAGAGCTAAAAGCTGAGCGATTAATAATTGATATTTCAGGTGTACCTTTTATCGATACATCCGTTGTTAACCACTTATTTAAAATTGTAAAAGGCATTAAATTATTAGGCTGTTCAACTATTTTAACAGGAATCAGTCCTGATATTGCAGACACAATGATAGAACTCGGAATCGAAATTGACAATGAGCTAAAAACGAAGTCTGACCTACAGCAGGCTTTGCAGGAGATTCAATAATTTAAGATAAAAATGCACTATTTCCAAAAAAAGAGGAAATGTGCATTTTTGTTTACCTTAATATCACAAGAAACTTCCTATTTTGAAAAAAGATTAAGTTTCCCAATCCGATCTACGGCCTCTACTAATAACTCTTCATCCACCAATAATCCGACGCGGATGTACCCTTCGCCATATTCTCCAAATCCATTACCAGCAGCAACCGCTACATCCACTTTCTCTAGTAAATAATCTGCGAAAGCTTCGCTCGTAAATCCGCTTGGAACAGGGAGCCAAGCGAAAAATGATCCTCTTGGAGCTTGGACATCCCACCCAATTTTACGGCATTCGTTCATAAGTACATTTCTTCTGCTTTCATAGCGAGCAACCAGTTTATCGACACATTGTTGATCATCTGTTAGCGCAACAGCAGCTGCTTTTTGTACGGCTGGAAAGAGGCTGCAGTATAAATGATCTTGTATGAGATTAAGCGCTTCGATAATGGTCGGATTTCCAACGGCAAAGCCAACACGCCATCCTGCCATATTATACGTTTTCGATAGCGTATACATTTCGACGCCAATATCTTTAGCACCCTCCACTTCGAGAAAACTGATTGGCTTTTTACCGTCAAATCCAATGGCACCGTAGGCAAAATCATGCAAAATCGTAATATGATGCTTTTTTGCAAAGGCAACGGTTTCTTCAAAAAAAGCTCGATCAGCCGTTGCGCCGGTAGGATTGTTCGGATAGTTAAGATACATGAGTTTCGCTTCTTCTCTTTGGTTAACAGGAATGGCATTGTAGTCTGGTAAAAAATGATTTTCTACTTTTAACGGAAAAGTTTGATATTTGACGTTTGCTAAGACAGCACCTGATAAATAATCAGGATATCCAGGGTCAGGTAATAGCATGAGGTCGCCCTCGTTTAGCAAGCACATTGGGAGCTCGACAAGTCCAGCTTTCGTCCCAAAAAGAACTGCCACTTCAGTTGCTGGGTCAATGTCAAGACCGTATTGTTTTTTATAAAATACAGCAGCTGCATTTTTTAACTCTTGAATCCCGCGAAAAGGAGAGTACTTATGAGTTATCGGGTCCTCTGCAGCGGCTTGTAATGCTTTGACAATATGGGGAGGTGTAGGCTGATCAGGATTTCCTTGTCCCAAATTAATTACTTCTCGACCTTCAGCTATGGCTTTGCCCACTTTTTCAACTAAAGATGCAAAAAATTGAACGGGTAATTTTTTTAAGCGCTCTGAATATTCCATACAATCCACCTTTTCTGCAAAATGATTAAGATTAATTTCAAATTTTATATTCTTTCATTAAAAATGTCTATTATAATGTTCCTTAAGAATTTAAGTGTCAAAACACTTGAATATCAATGAAAGAAAAGTTAAGAAAAGGGAATAACAATAATAGGGAAGTACCTAGGAATAAAACAAATTAGTGAATGATTAGTAAAAATGGGTTAGAAAAAATGTAAAGAATATATTTTTCTATATTAAATTCTGAATAAAATTATTGTTAAGATATGATATAATTATTTTAAAAAAATAACAGTAAGGAGCATTCGCTATGTTAAAAGATATTTTTATGGGCCTTTCCCAAAACCAATTACTAAACAGTGCAGCTAAAAAGTACGGGTTAAAAATGGGGGCGCAAAATGTCGTAGCGGGAACGAATATTGAAGAAACGATCAAGAGTATTAAAGAGCTAAATGCTCACGGAATCTCTTGTACTGTAGATAACTTAGGTGAGTTCGTATTTAAAGAAGAAGAAGCACTAGAAGCGAAAGAACAAATCTTAAAAGTTATTGAAGCGATTCATGAAAATAAAGTTGCTGCCCATATCTCTTTAAAGCCGACACAATTAGGTCTAGATATTGATTATTACTTCTGCTTAAGCAACTTAAGAGAAATTGTCGATTTAGCAAGCAAATATGATATTTTCGTCAATTTTGATATGGAAGATTACGGTCATCTACAGCCTTCCTTTGATCTATTAGATGAGCTTTCAAAAGAGCATGATAATGTTGGAACTGTTATTCAAGCTTATTTCTTCCGTGCAGAAGATGATATCGAAAAATATAAAAATTATCGTTTACGTATCGTTAAAGGTGCTTATAAAGAACCAGAGCATTATGCATACCAAGATAAACAGGATATTGATGCAAACTTTATTAAGTTAATCGAATACCATCTTTTAAATGGTAAATTTACATCAATCGCAACTCATGATCATAATATTATTAACCATGTAAAACAATTTGTTAAAAAGAATAATATTCCGAATGATAAGTTTGAATTCCAAATGCTTTACGGATTCAGAAAAGATCTTCAATTAAAGCTAGCAAGTGAAGGCTATAACTTCTGTACGTATGTGCCATTTGGAAAAGACTGGTACGGATACTTCATGCGTCGTTTAGCAGAAAGACCGCAAAACTTAAACCTTGTGGTTAAACAAGTATTTAACAAAAAAACAAACACAGTGCTTGGTGTAGCAGCAGGTGCGTTTCTACTAGGAAGAATAACTAAGAAGAAAAAAGGAAAATAATCATCTAAAATGAAATTAGATATTATATTCTTTTAACGTTTTATACAATGGGTTCTGACCCTTACCAAACTAAATATAATTCCTTTAATTTGGTCCAGAGAGGCCGAAAAGGGTTGATAGACTGACACTTAATTTTTGTCATCTTATATTTTCATGCCCTTTTGTCCTCTGTGACAGAAGGGCATTATTTTTTTGGTTAAAATCAGGCCTCTTTTAAATAAGTCCTGTGAGACTTGAAAAGAGAATGGAAGAGAAATTTGTTCCATTCCTTCAATACAAGAGGAATCTAATAACTGCAAGAAACATATTGAGAGGGTGGAGCAAAATGGATTATCGTAAAAAGACAGTCATAGCATCAGTGGCAGGTTTAACATTAGAAGGTATGGACATCATGTTTATCTCCTTTGCCATGTCCATGATCGTTGCACATTTTCATTTAGACTTAGCAACAGGGGGATTAATTTCATCTATAACAAATATGGGAATGCTTGCCGGAGGAGTTATTTTCGGGATCTTAGCAGATAAGTTTGGCAGGGTGAAAATTTTCACCTATACAATTATATTGTTTGCAATTGGTACTGCCTTAACAGGATTAGCTACAAGTATTGAACAGATTTATATATTCAGATTTATTGCTGGGCTTGGTGCTGGTGGAGAATATGGAATAGGAATGGCGCTTGTTGCAGAAGCATGGCCGAAAAATAAACAGGGAAGAGCCTCTTCGTATGTAAGTGTAGGAGCTCAATATGGTGTTATTCTCGCTGCTTTGCTAAGTGCAATCATCCTGCCTACTTTAGGGTGGAGAGCATTGTTTTTTGTAGGAGTGTTACCGGTTATTTTCGCCTTTATTGTACGCAAAAACTTAGATGAATCCCCAGAGTGGCTCGCTGCCAGGAAGGACCAAAAGGCTGCAAATAAACAAGAGAAAGGTAAGCTGCATCAGTTATTTGAAACACCTAGAACAGCGATAACAACGATTTCATTAGCGATTATGGCAACTGTTCAAATCGCAGGTTACAATGGATTAATGATCTGGCTGCCCTCTATGCTTCAAAAATCACAAGGATTATCTGTATCTAGTTCAGCACTATGGACAATCAGTACAGCTGTTGGAATGATTATAGGTATGCTTACTTTTGGACAATTTATGGATCGATTTGGAGCAAAGCGTTCTTTTGGAGTCTTTCTATTAGCCTCTGCATCTGCGGTATTTTTATACTCATATGCACAAGGTGGTGCAGCAGTCTTGATTGGCGGGGCCATTGTTGGGTTCTTTTCGAATGGGATGTTTGCAGGATATGGAGCATTGATCAGCAGCTATTATCCAGTACAAGTTCGAAGTACTGCTACGAATACGATTTTTAACTTTGGACGAGCAGTAGGTGGATTATCGCCAATCCTCGTGGGCTACATTCTACAAAACTATGATATGACGGTTGCAATGGCTTATCTAGCAGTCTTATACTGCCTATCCTTTGTTGTCATGCTAAGTCTTAAAAAAGAGAAGTTTAGTATTTAAAAAAGAAAGAAGCTTAATATATCAAAGGTCAGTCCCCAATCAAATGTTGGCGGACTGGCCTTTTTTTTGAAATGTTTTTTTATCCAATGGTTTTTTTCTCTTAAAGAGGGAACTTTATTAGTATCTGATAAAAAATGGAATTCTACTTAAGGAGTGTGTGATTATGTATAAAAAGCAAGAGAAAATGCTAATCTTGGTTACGTTTACAGTTGCTGGTATCATCCTGCTATCCATAATAGGAAGAGTTTTCGGAAGTTAAGGAGGCATTAGGGTATGGGAAATGAGGAGGCAGTGTTTTTTAGTCGCGTGCTCACAGAACTGACATTATCGTTTCATATTATTTTCGCTACGATTGGTGTAGGGATTCCATTGATGATTATGATTGCACAGTGGGTCGGAATTAAGAAGAATGATGAACATTATATATTACTTGCACGAAGATGGGCGCGTGGCTATGTCATCACAGTGGCAGTTGGTGTTGTAACAGGGACTGCCATCGGCTTACAGCTCTCGCTACTGTGGCCAAAATTCATGGAACTAGCAGGAAACGTTATTGCGTTGCCTTTATTTATGGAAACATTTGCGTTTTTCTTTGAAGCAATTTTTCTAGGGATTTACCTATATACATGGGACCGTTTTGAAAATCAGAAGAAACATTTGCTGTTATTAATACCGGTCGCAGCAGGCGCATCTTTTTCGGCTGTATTTATTTCAATTGTGAATGCTTTCATGAATACACCGCAAGGATTTGAGCTTGTAGAAGGCCAATTAATTAATATCAATCCACTGATCGCGATGTTTAACCCTGCAATGCCAACGAAAGTCACTCATGTCGTAGTAACTGCTTATATGACATCAGCTTTTGTACTCGCAGCCATTGCTGCTTTTCGATTGCTAAAAGGGTCTAATCATATTTATCATAAAAAAGCCCTTTATTTAACAATGAAATTAGGGTTGATTTTCTCGATCGCGTCTGCGATTATCGGTGATTTTTCTGGGAAATTTTTAGCCGAGTACCAACCGGAAAAATTAGCTGCTGCTGAGTGGCATTTTGAAACAGAAAGTAGTGCACCGCTGATTTTATTAGGTGTTTTAGAGGATGGAGAAATAAAGTATGAGATTAAGATTCCATTTGCTTTAAGTATGTTAGCGCATAATGATCCAACGGCAGAAGTAATTGGCTTAGATCAATTTCCGAAAGATGAAATTCCACCACTATACATTCACTATTTATTTGATCTGATGGTGTTTATCGGTATGTGGTTAGTTGCGATTTCTGCTGTATATGTTATCAGCATATGGAAGGGCTGGGGGTTTGTAAAATCGAAAAGGTTTCTCGGTCTGATCGTTGCTGGAGGTCCGCTCGCAATGCTTGCTATTGAAGCTGGATGGTGGCTGACAGAAGTCGGACGCCAGCCTTGGATTTTACGTGGATTAATGAAAACAGAGAATGCAGCAACTTCAAGTGGTCAAGTTGATCTTATGCTTATATTATTCAGTGGATTATATCTGATTTTAGGTATAGGGGTTATTGTTGTATTAAGAAGAATGTTTAAACGAAATCCAGTTGAAAAAGAGATGGAAGATCGGCAGGCGGAAATGGATGGTGAATATCATTGACACTAGAAATTATCGGAATATCAGTCTTGTGGCTATTTTTATTTGGATATGTGATCGTTGCGTCCATTGATTTTGGCGCAGGGGTTTTCAATGCATATAGTACCTTGACAAACCGGGAGCATATTTTAACGGATATTATTCAACGGTATTTATCACCCGTTTGGGAAATTACGAATGTCTTTCTTGTTTTTTTCTTTGTTGGAATGGTTGGATTTTTTCCGAAGAGTGCATTTTATTATGGTACGACATTGCTTATTCCAGCAAGCATTGCAACTATTTTGTTAGCGATTCGCGGCTCCTATTATGCTTTTGAGACATACGGATCGAGAGGGCATAAAGGATATACATTTATGTATGGATTATCAGGATTATTTATCCCAGCCTCGCTGTCAATCGTCCTTACCATTTCAGAGGGCGGATTTGTATTTATGAATGATTCTAAGCCAGTTCTTGATTATTGGGCATTGTTTTCTAATCCTCTGACTTGGAGTATTGTTTTACTTAGCTTTACAGCAGTCCTTTATATTTCAGCAGTATTTTTAACCTGGTATGCTGATAAAGCACAGGATAAGGATGCAACAGGATTATTAAGGAAATATGCACTTATCTGGGCAGGCCCTCTTATTATTACGGCTGCAGGAATAATTTTTGAATTGAAAGCGCATAATCCTGAACATTATGAGAGGATTTTTGACTTGTGGTGGATGTTTGGATTGTCGTTTCTATTGTTTATTGGTACGGTTTGGTTCGTTTGGAAACGACGGAATTATGGTCTTGCCGTTTGGTTTCTTATCGGTCAATTTGCATTCGCCTTTTTTGCTTATGGGATTTCGCATTATCCGTATCTTTTATATCCATATTTAACCTTGTATGATAGCTTTACAAACGAAGCCATGGCCATCGCGCTTATCATTGCTTTTATAGCGGGCTTGTGTTTACTTATACCATCACTGTGGCTGCTGCTAAAACTATTTTTGTTCAATAAGAATTATGTGCGAGGGAAGAGCTGAGCTGCAATAATATGGAGGTTTCAAGATGGAGAAATTTTTAGGCTTATATGCACCTTTTATCGTTCTGATTGGCTCAATTTTCGTAGCGTTTTGGATAGGTCCGAAAGATCGGGCTGTTAGTAGGGAACAGAAAGAATAGATTTGTTAGTAGGTCAGAATCTTCAAGGGAATTCTGACCCTTTTTTGTGTGAAAATGAAACCGACGACATTTTACATTTAGAGAAGAGAGTAGATGATTGTTTTCTATGTTAATCGTCTAGAAAGCGTCATATTTCTTAGCGTGTGTTATGAATTGTAAGAAGACAAAGAAGATTAGCTAATATTAGCTAATCAATTCCCAAAATATATTCGTTAGAAAAACTCTTTAATCGTGTATAATAGAAAAGAAAAGGAGGTGAAAGAAATGGAAGAAAGTCGTCTTGAGAAAATGGAAGATATGCTGGCAACTTTAATTACAATGGTTGGGAATATGAACAATAGACTAGAAAACTTAATAACTGAGCAATCCAAGACGAATGAGAAACTATACTATATGGAAAAAAGCTTCAGCAAAAAATTTGATAAGATCGATGAAAGATTCGATCAGACGGACGAAAGAAACGACAAATTGCAAGCAGATCAGAAAAGCATGAGAAGAGAAATTATGGAGAAATTAATCGTGATTCAAGCTGATCAAGATCATACTTGGGAAAAAACAGTTAGAAATGAACGCGAAATAGCGAAATTAAAGATTCATCTTCAATCATAACACCACATTGCCAATCCTCGAAAAACTTCACCAGGTTGTCTACTGGCTATGGCGATTCTGCTAAATTCAATATATTTTCTAGAGACAGTAGAACCGAGCATTCATTTGCTACATGTACTGTCTTTATTTTGACTTCATCCTATTAAAATAATTATGATAGAACTATAGTTTACATATTCTGTTTAATTTTTTTATAAATCATAGACAATACAAGGTGCGATCCAAATGATTAAAGTAATGATTATTGAAGATGATTTCAAGCTAAGGACCATGATTGCTGAGCATTTAGGGAAGTGGAATTTCGAACCGATAATGATCAGTGACTTTGAAAAAATTGATGAGAATGTAATAGAGAATACTCCAGATATAGTTTTATTGGATATTAATCTTCCAAGCTTTGACGGTTTTTATTGGTGTGGAAAGATTAGACGTGTCTCAGACGTTCCAATCATTTTCATTTCATCACGTACGGAGAATATGGATATCGTGATGGCGATGAATATGGGCGGTGATGATTTTATTCAAAAGCCGTTTTCTTTAGATGTCCTTGTTGCCAAAATGAATGCGGTATATCGAAGAACAAATCAAAATCATCAAAGTGATAAAGATATCATAACAGCTGGGGAGCTCGTTTTAAATCTTAGTAATGGGATAGCCACTTATCAAGAAAAAGAGGTTGCTTTAACGAAAAATGAATATCATATCCTTTATTTGCTTATGAGAAAGAGCGGTCAAATTATTTCAAGGGATGAAATCATGAGAGCTCTTTGGGAGGATGAACAATTTATTGATGATAATACGTTGACGGTTAATATAAATCGCCTGCGGAAAAAGCTAGAAACAATAGGTCTGGCTGATGTAATTGTCACGAAGAAAAGGCAAGGGTATTTATTACAATGACAATTTTAGGTTACTTACAGTCGCAAAAATGGTTAATCCTTATGTTTGTTGTGCTTATGTCCTTTTTCACACTCGTTACATTAATAGATCCCATCATGCAAATACATATTTCTAGCTTATTATATATTGAAGGAGTAGCTGTTATTATTTTTGCTTTATACTGTGGCTTTGATTATTATCGAAAAAAATCTTTCTTCAATAAGTTGAAAAGGATAAGTGAGATAGATGAGTATATTCCTTTTTCTGATTCAATGATTGATAGTGAGAACATGTATGTTCAACTAATGAAAATCCAGCAGGAAAAGCATATAAAGAAGCTAGAACGAATGGAGTTGGAGCGCAAAGAATGGCAGGAGTACATGACATCCTGGTTTCATGAAGTTAAGACGCCAATTGCTGTCAGCCGCATGATCTATGAAACGGGTGGCAGTTTGGAAAGCTTAGCAGAGGAAATGGACAAGGTTGAGCATTTTATTGAACAAGCCCTTTATTTTTCAAGAATAAGCGATTTTCATAAAGACTATTTTATTCAAGAAATCGACCTCGAGCGCATCGTTAAAGAAGCAGTGAAAATGCATACAAAAACATTTATAGCGAAAAGGATCAGCATCAATCTTGATATGCAAAAATTTGAAGTGCTTACAGATAAAAAAGGGATTCTCTTTATTTTAAATCAATTGTTATCCAATTCTCTTAAGTATACGGAGTGTAAAGGTTCAATCTCTATTCATATTGATTGCCAAAAGAGGACTCTTCGGATAAGAGATAGTGGGATTGGCATTGCACAAGAGGATCTTCCTCGGGTTTTTGAGAAGGGCTTCACCGGTAAAAATGGCCGGCAGCATGTCTCCTCAACAGGAATGGGGCTTTACTTAGCAAAAAAGACAGCTGAAAAGCTAGGTCATACACTGACTCTCTCTTCGGAAAAAGATAAATTTACAGAAGCTATTATTTCTTTTCCAAATACAGAGGATCGGTTATATATTATGGAACAATAGCATCGGGAAATCCCGATGCTATTGTTTATTGAAACGGGTTAACAGGGCTTTCTGCAAGAAAATAATAAAAATAATGGGATTCTCATTCGTCTTTCGTATTCTTCAATATCCTTAAAATGATCCTTTTGAGGTGCAGCCTCTCGTAAGTCGTCAATGATAAAGCCGTTCCTTTTCAAAATGGAGAAATACTCTTCTATTGTACGATGGTATTTGACGACATTCTCGCCTATCCACGGTTCTACTCTTTTTCCACTATGAAAGTAATTATCGACAATCCAATTATTACGCTTTCCCGATGCTGTTAGACTTTCAAAAGATGAGGTGAGCAGCGGGTGCTGAACACTAAAAGCAAATTGGTCATTTACTTTTAAGGTTTCGTATATTTTATTTGTAAGCGTAGAGAAGTCTTCAATATAATGAATGGCTAGCTGAGAAACGACAAGGTCGTAAGTGAGTAGCGGAAAGCTGTATTCTTCCATTGTCGAATGAACAATTCTTCTTCTACGATCCTTTAAGTGCTCTGATGCTCGTTCACACATATTTTTAGATCCATCTACTCCAGTATAGGAGCGGCATTGCCTCTTTAATAATTCTAATCCAAGAGAAGCATCTCCACAGCCTAAATCTAAAATCTCATAATCTGTAACATCATCAAGCAGTTCGAATAGTACAGGCTTTTCTATTCTTTCATTCGGACTTTCCTCTCGATATCTTCTCGCTATATATTGTTCAAAGAAACGATCCTGATCGTATGCAGATGATCCTTTATATTCCAACTAATCTCCTCCAATACGGTATGCTCACTTACAATTCGGTAAAAGATGAACTAATCCTGCCAGATGCTTCCGATTTGTTTTGGGAATTTTTCAAAATGTTCGCCTCCTTATCCTTTGCTCACAATTTCTGTATATTTTGATAGAGTAACAAAGTAATAAATCAAATACATTGCAAGATAGGCGCCTATTGTCATCATAAGTGAATTCATCATGCTCATTCCTAGAAATGAGGATAAAGCTATAATGATGATCGTGCTATGAGAGATAGCGATTATAAAAGGGATAAGATATATAAAAATCAATTGATTGGCGATCGATTTTCTAAGCTTTGATTTGCTCATGCCAATTTTTTTAAGTATTTGGTAACGTGGCTGATCCGCTGTTGCTTCTGTTAATAGCTTGTAATGCAGCATACTTCCCGTCGCAAGCAGGAAGACAAATCCTAGAAAGGCACTAATGAAAATAAGCAGCCCATATACTTGGAAGAATTTATGGTAATTATGATAAAAACTAGAAAAGATATTTTCTCCTTTCGCTGCAAAATCTGCATAAGGATCAATATAGAAAAGCTCACTAAGCTTCTGATCTAGCTCTTTTGCTGATTTCTCATTTTTTAAGCTATATATTTGCAGCTCTTTTGCTAAACCGTCTTTTTCTAATTGCTGATAAAGCGCGTCCTTTACTACCATTGGAAAGACGTAAATATCAAGATTTAATAGTGTATAATCTTCGTAAGCTGCAATCTTTACCGTTTTGTTGCCTGCAAGAGACACCTTTTTTCCAGTAAAAGGGTCGGAACTTTGATCTAAATTACCATCATAAAAGGTAATGGCCTCGTTTTCACTAAATTGAGTGGTCTTTAGACCTCTTTTTTCGGCAAGGAGCTGATAAGTGGATTCTGATAAAAGAATAATAGGAAAATCATTTGGTACTCTTCTAATTTCTGATAGATCTCCATTAATTTCGAGGTAATCTATCCTTTCTTCAGAACTAATTTGTTCCTGACCATTTTCTATCATTAATTTTTCTATTGCTTCTTCTTTTTCTGCATCTGGGACTGTATACATGATGCTATATGGAAAGTTTTTCTTTGAGATATTATTCATATCCGAATAAAGACTGAATGTTGTTCCTAATGCGAATAAGGTAAATGTGCTTAACATGGCAATAACGGATAAGATCAGTACATTTCCTTTAATTCGGTAGAATAAATGGGTAATACTAATTAAATTGATGCCTTTAAAATAGAATCCTTTCATTTGCGTTAATTTTTGAAGAATAAACATAATAAATGCTTGAACAAATAAATAAGTTCCAATTAGCATCAAGACAAATGATCCAATAATTGCTTGGAAACCATAGTCATCCCAAAAAGAAGCATCACTCGGCTGTAGAATAATTGTATAGCCAGCACCGATAAAGAAAATGGCCATAAGTGCAGCTAGCCAAGAGACTTTTTTAGGCCTTTTATCAGCTTTCTTTTCTGCCTTCATTAGCTGAAATAAAGAATACCGGTAAATAAGGCGATAGTTATGTATGGATGTGAACACGATGATAATCATAAAACCAATAATGGTCTGTAAAATGGCTTTAATGGACAGTGATAGTTTCGCGATGATCGTTGTCCCCATTAATTTGATTAAAATCATGGCAAAAAGCTTAGAAAGCAATATTCCTAACAATAGGCCAATACATAGTGAAGCAATTCCGAGAATTATATTTTCATAGAACAGAAGCTTGCCTATTTGCTTTTTTTCAATACCAAAAAGGGAATAGAGAGCAACCTCCTTTTTCCTGCTCCTAGTAAAAAAAGCATTCGAAAACGAAATGAAGGCAGCAGCAAAGAAAAATAAAAGAATCGATGCTGCTTGAAAAGCGGGTTCGATTTTTCCATAAACGGTCATGGAATCACTAATTTGCTTGTTGTATTGCAAAGATACAAACGTGAAATAAATAACAATGCTAAATACCATAGGGTAGAGATAGAGCAAATAGGTTTTCGCATTTCTGCGAATATTCCTCATGGCTAAACTATATAATGTCATGGTGACCACCGCCCCCGAGCGTTGCAAGAATATCAATGATAGATTGGAAAAATTGCTTTCGAGATTGCTCGCCTTTATAAATTTCTGTAAAGATTACTCCATCCTTAATAACAAGGACACGTTTGCAAAAGCTTGCCGCATACGCATCGTGTGTGACCATTAAGATGGTTGCATTCTCTTTTTCATTTAAAACAGATAATGTTTGCAGCAAGTTGTATGCAGACTTTGAATCAAGCGCACCTGTCGGCTCATCGGCAAAAATTAAGCTTGGATTTGTAATGATTGCCCGTGCTGCTGCCGTACGCTGCTGCTGCCCACCTGATAATTCATATGGATATTGGTCGAGTATCTTTTCGATTCCGAGTAACTCTGAGATTCGCTCAATTCTACTTTCAATTTCTTTAGCTGGGATACTAGAAAGAGCCAGAGGAAGAGCAATATTTTCTTTTGCTGTTAAAGTATCCAGTAAGTTAAAATCTTGAAAAATAAACCCTAACTGCTCTCTTCGGAAACGAGCCAATTCATTTTCAGACAAGTTCATGATATTCTTATCATTGATTTTTATATAGCCTCCTGTTGGAAAATCAATCGTTGATAGAACATTTAATAACGTAGATTTCCCTGCACCTGAAGGCCCCATGATGCCAACAAATTCTCCGGTTGATATTTGCAAATCGATATTTTTTAAGGCTAAGTGTACATTACCTCTTTCGCCATATACCTTTTTCACTCCAGCTGCTTCTAGCACAACCATCTTTCTCGACTCCTTTATCGCTGATGAAGGGAGTAAGCCCTCCACCTTATTATCCATTGGATAACTTTACTATAATTGACTAAAGAATGGGTAACCATAACTTATCCTTACGATTTTTATATGAAACTTACATTTTTGTAACAATAGGAATTAAACGATAGTCTTAGTTGCCTATTTTTTAGTCTTTTTTATTGAATACTAAGTCACGCGTTTTTTCAAAATTGGAAAATTTGCTAGGTTAAGAGAATCGTTTTTATATTTTTGGAAGGTTTAAGAAAAATGAAAGCGAATACATCTTGATAAATTATTACTTGAGGAGGTTTTCGTTTTGAAGAAAGGAAGAAAAAGTTCTTCTATTTTGTTTTCAACACTTCTAGTAACATCAGGCTTGTATTTCGCACCTATGAATCTTACTAATACCGCAGAGGCAGCAGGAAATCATGTTATTCACCCAAGCGAAAATGCTTTTGACCAAAAGGTAATTGCTAGAGTGAGTGCTGAACGCATGTATGAAGATGTCCGTTTTTTATCTGAAACAATTGGACCAAGGGTAACGGGGACTGAGGGCGAGCAAAGAGCAGCAGAGTTCATTAAAGAACGTCTTCTATCCTACGGTTATGAAGTAAAAACACAAGAATTCAGTGTTCCAGATAAGATGATTGGGCATTTAATGACAAGTGATAAAAACGAAGTGATGGTCAGTATCCCAGCAGGCTCTGCCAATACACAAGAAGGGGGAATAACTGCTGAGCTTTATCATGCTGGACTTGGTAAGAGCACTGATTTTACCACTGAAGCAGCAGGGAAAATTGCCCTTATCTCCAGAGGGGAAATTTCATTTAAAGAGAAGGTGGATCATGCAGCTGCTGCAGGAGCCATTGGGGTTCTGATTTATAATAATGTGGATTCACCAGGACCGCTTAACCCTTCTATCGGTGGGGATGTGACAATTCCAGTAGGCGGGATTTCAAAAGTGAGCGGTGAGGCATTGCTCAAAGATGTAGCAGCACAGAATAAAACAGTGACATTGAATGCGAAACGAATCGAAAATGCAAAATCACAAAACATTATTGCAACTAGAACGCCTAAAAAAGATGAGAATCGCGACATTGTACACGTTTCGGCCCATTTTGATAGTGTTCCATTTGCGCCAGGTGCAAGTGACAATGCTTCAGGTACGGCCGTTGCATTAGAATTGGCAAGAGTATTAAAAAGCTATCCAATTGAAAAAGAATTAAGATTTGTTTTTGTTGGTGCAGAGGAGATTGGACTCGTAGGTTCAAATTATTATGTGAATCAGTTAAGTCAGGATGAGATTCAGAGAAGCTTGGCGAATTTCAATATGGATATGGTCGGAACTTCATGGGAAAATGCTACAGCTATCTATATGAATACAGTTGATGGAAATGCAAATATTGTAACGGATACTGCGCTTGCAACAGCAGAAAGAATTGGGACACCATCTGAATTAGTATTATATAAACGCGGTGCTTCCGATCATGTTTCTTTCCATGAAGGAGGAATTCCTGCTGTAAACTTTATTCGCCGTGAACCAGGTACAGCGAATTTAGAGCCTTATTATCACACCCCGCTCGATAAAATCGAATATATCAGTGCTGAACGTTTGAAGGAGGCAGGCGATTTAGTTGGAGCGTCTGTTTATAGCTTGATTAGAAAATAATTTAATAGAATGCTAGGTTAACGAAAAAAGTGAAGTCGAATTCCTAATCAAATTCGGCTTCACTTTTTTCTATGTTTGTCGGTCGGAATACGAAACACTTGTCCCAATTACGGAGTATAACTAGTGTAGTGAAATTAGGTCGACCGACATTTGAAAATTGGCTTGAGAGCAAAAGTTCATGAAAGTTTTATTTAAGGCTGAGTTAAAACTCAGTATTGAAAATTCTATTTTGTTGTTGATTGGAGCGGAAAGCGAGCGCCTGCAGCGGAAATCAACAGGGAAGTTTAACATTGCCTTATTTAAAAAGGATACAGAATAAAATTGATAACAGCTATTGTTTAAATTCTAAAAAAAGCTATATGATAGGAATAATAGTTTAAATAGGAGCAAATAAATGAAAGAACAATTTTTCGAGGAATTGCTAAATATAAAAACAGCAGGCGACCAAATGGGATTCAATTCGTCTTTCCATTATCACCGTTACGAGCCTACTCCGTATCTTGCATTGGAAAGATTGTTTCAAAGCTATAATTTAAAAAACAGTGATCGGATGGTGGATTTTGGCTGTGGCAAAGGGCGATTATCCTTTTATACGAATTATTTGTTCAATGCTTCGGTTGTAGGAGTTGAGATGAACAAGGAGTTCTATCAGGATGCAATTGAAAATCGCTATCGTTATCTAAAGAAATATAAAAATAGAAAAGAAAAAATTGATTTCCAATGCTGCTTGGCAGAAGAGTACGAGATTAGTTCTTTAGACAATCGCTTTTATTTTTTTAATCCGTTTTCTATACAAATATTTATGAAAATCGTAAAGAAGATTTTACTTTCTGTGGAGAAATATGAACGTAATGTGGAGCTTATATTATATTATGGCTCTGAAGATTATATCTACTTTTTAGAAAACCAAACGACCTTTGAATTGAAAGAAGAAATTTTGCTTCCAGGTTATAAACATAACTCTTTTGAGAGGTTTTTAATCTATCAATTAATATGATCAGAGGGTGTTCAATCAAAAGGATAAAATGGGAATAAAGTATTGGGAAATTGTCTAATCAAACGATGCGTACAATCCCATATTATTTTAATTGGCTGTGTTAAAGCTTAGTATTGATAATGCTATTTTGTTGTTGATTGGAGAGGAAGGCGCGAGATCCTCGAAAATGCATTCGCATTTCCTTCGTGCGGTGTTTATTCGGGGAAGATTATTCAATGTCCTGCGGGAGAAGCGAGTCAAAGGAAGACCCCGCAGGAGCGATAGCGACGAGGAGGCTTCCGGACCGCCCGCGATCGCTTAGTGCCTGCAGCGGAAATCAACAGGGAAAATTTAATGAAGAAGGTGACTATATTGGATAAAAAGTTTGAAACAATGGTTTTGCACAGTGCTGAAAAGAATAAAAAACCGATAAAAAGCAAGGTTACTCCTATTTATCAAACATCTGCATTTACCTTCGATGATCTTGATGATTTGGAAGGGTATTATAACGGAGAAGGCAATTATTTATACTCACGCGTTGGAAATCCGAATACGGATGAGCTAGGTCAAATGGTGGCAGCGATTGAAGGTGCTCCAGCAGGCGTTGCAACCTCATCTGGGTTGTCCGCTATTCTAGCAGGGGTGCTTTCCGTAGTAAGTAGCGGGGATCATATTGTTGCTGCAGACGATGTATACGGAGGTAGCTTCCATCTTTTAAAAGAAGAGTTGAAGCAGCTTGGAATTGAAACCACATTCGTATCCTTTTCAGATATACAGAAGGTTGAGCAGGTCATATTGCCAAATACAAAGCTTCTATATACTGAATCCATTACAAATCCGCTTTTAAGGGTGGAGGATCTAGCAGCCGTTGTTGAACTGGCTAAAAAATACGGATTATCGACCCTAGTGGATAATACCTTTGCAACACCTTATCATTGCACTCCTTTTACTTTAGGGGTGGATTTAGTCGTTCATAGTGCAACTAAATATATTGGTGGCCATAGTGATGTGACTGCAGGTGTTGTAGTGGGAAGAAATGATTTAATAGAAAAGGCAAGAGCAAAAGTAGTGAATCTTGGTACAAATGTTAGCCCATTTGAAGCCTGGCTTACATGTCGGGGCATCAAAACATTGGCCCTTCGCATGAAAACCCAATCCTATAATGCTAGAAGATTAGCTGAAGCTCTAAAGGGAAATCCTAATATTTCAAAGATATACTATCCATTTCATGAAGTAGAAGCTGGATACGGAGCAATGGTTACAATTGAACTCTCAAAAAATATTGATATAAATCAATTTTTTAAATTACTATTATGGATTAAAATTGTTCCTACACTTGCAGGGGTGGAAACAACCGTTTCTCATCCGTTGACCACTTCCCACCGAGCATTGCCTCCTGAGGCTAATGAGGCTTTAGGCATTACAAGAGAAGTAGTCAGAATCTCAGTAGGAATTGAACACCCAGAAGATATTATTCTTACTTTTGAACATGCGATAGAAAAATCAATAATCCAATAATGCCCCATCTAGGTGGCGTATTTTCCATCCAAGCTAATTAGATATTGGCATTGGGTGGATTTTTTTTTCGGTAAATAATAAAAAAAATGTAGAATTTTGAAAACTTAAAATACGTTGACAAAAACCGAAAAAGATATTACCATTATTCCAATCTTATTACTTGGTTATAAGAAAGGAGATAAAGAAATGGTACAAATGATCCTAACAGGTTTATTATGTGGAGCATTGCTTGGATTTGTTATGCAAAGAGGGCGCTTCTGCCTAACAGGCGGATTTAGAGATATGTATATTGCAAAAGATAATCGAATGTTTTATGCCCTCTTGATTGCAATTGCTGTGCAAAGTATTGGGGTATATTCATTAATTCAACTTGGCTTGATTGAGTTTTCAACAGGAGCTTTCCCTTGGGTGGCAACAATTGTTGGTTCATTTATTTTTGGAATTGGAATTGTGTTTGCTGGAGGATGTGCAACTGGAACATGGTATCGTGCTGGGGAAGGTCTTATTGGGAGTTGGATTGCCCTTTTTGGCTATATGGCTATGAGTGCGATTATGAAATCAGGTCCATTAACACCTCTGAATCAATCATTGCAATCTGTTCAGCTCCCTAAAAATTCAATTGCGGAATCAACGGGTTTATCTGTATGGGTGTTTATTTCTATATTTGCAGCCATTGTCCTTTGGATTTTTATTAGAGAGCTAAGAAAGCCAAAAGTGGTTATTCCGACGATGAAGCCAAAGAGAAGAGGACTTGCTCATTTATTATTTGAAAAACGTTGGCACCCATTTTTTACCGCAATGATAGTGGGGTTGATTGCTATTCTAGCTTGGCCTCTAAGTGAGGCAACAGGAAGAATGTCTGGTCTTGGAATCACAACACCATCAGCAAATATTCTTCAATATTTAGTAACTGGTGATCAAAAGATTTTGAATTGGGGAGTTTTCCTTGTTCTTGGAATTTTACTCGGTTCTTTTATAGCAGCTAAAGGAAGCCGTGAATTTCGCTTTAGAATGCCTGATACCAAAACAGGAATTTCTAGCTTCATAGGCGGGAATTTAATGGGCTTTGGTGCTAGTCTTGCTGGAGGATGTTCCATTGGTAATGGATTAGTCATGACAGCAATGATGACTTGGCAAGGCTGGGTGTCCCTATTATTTATTATTTTAGGAACGTGGACAGCATCATATTTTGTTTTTGTACGGACAAATGTGAAAAAGAAATCTTTGAATTCAGGAACATCCATTACAACAGTTTAGGAGGAAGGAAGCATGCAACAAACATTAGAAGTGATGGGTCAGGTTTGTCCTTTCCCGCTTATAGAAGCAAAGAAGGTGATTGAAGATTTAAAATCAGGAGATGAATTGGTCATTCAATTTGATTGTACTCAAGCAACTGAAAGCATTCCTCGCTGGGCAGCAGAATCTGGACACACAGTGACGAATTTTGAACAACTTAGTGACGCAGCTTGGACAATAACTGTAAAAAAGAAATAAAGTGAAAGTGTTAGCTCCAGTTTGATACTGGTGCTATTTTTTTTATCTATGAAAATAGTCCTTGTTAATATTAGAAAGATGATGAATTAAAACTATATTTTGGTATAATGTGCTTAGTAATCTGTATGATTATACAGTTTATGAAAATATGGGATAAAGGGATTTGGGGGCAAGTATTCATGAGAAAAAGTATGACATGGCAGCTTGGGGTTATTATCATTTGTGTTATTTTTGCTTCAATGATTATTACTTCAATTTCTAATTACTGGGTTACGTATAAAAAAACCTATGAAGCTGCCGGTATTGAAGCCTTTGGCTGTGCTAATATTACAACTGGCTTAATTGCTCCGAGTGATATTGAGATGGTAATGAAAGGGAATAAAGAAAAGTTAAAGGAAATTCAACAAACATTAGATTGGACAACTGAACATAAGCAAATATTTGAAAGTCAATATATGCTTCTGCTCGATGGAACGATTTTAGCAGCGGATTCTAATTTGGAGAAGCAAGGCTTCAAGGCTGGCGATCAGTTCTATATTGATGAAGAAGCAATTCAGAAAATTAAGGAAACAAAGCATCCTTATTATTCGGAAATTTATGAATATGGGGGGATGAAACGATTAACAGGCTACGCACCGATCTTCAAGGATCATGATCCAAATAAAGAAATTATTGCTATTAATGCAATTGATTTTGATGCGAAAATTGTTAGTGAAAGGACATGGGATTCTGTAAAAGATAGCTTTATTCTTGGGCTTTTTCCAATGTTATTAGCAAGTCTAATCACCATTTGGATGATTAGAAGAAGAACGAAACCAATCACTGCAATTATTAATTATGCGAAAAAAATCTCTGCCGGGGATTTATCAGCTGAAAATCTGAAAGTAAAAAATAGGGATGAAATTGGCGATTTAACGAGCACACTAAACTTAATGGCACAGAACCTGAGGGAACTCATTCATCATGTCAGTTCAAGTTCTGATCAAGTGGCAGCTTCCTCGGAGGAATTGAATGCAAGTGCGGAACAAACGATTTTAGCAACTAAGCAAATTACCAAGATAATGAACGAAATGACTGTCAGCGTAGAAAGCCAGGTTCAAAGTGTAGAAGAAACTTCACTGACGATAGAAGAAATGTCTAACAGTGTACATCAAATCGCAAATAATGCTCAAAATGTTTCATCTACTGCTATTGTTGCTTCTGAAAAAGCTCAAGAAGGTGGGGAAACGATAGAAACTGCTGTTCAACAGATGAATTCAATTCATTTAACTGTGAATGGTTTAGCAGAAGTTGTGAAAGGATTAGGAGAGCGCTCGAAGGAAATTGGGCAAATTACAGATGTAATCACGGAAATTGCCGAACAGACGAATCTATTGGCATTGAATGCAGCAATTGAGGCTGCTAGGGCTGGGGACCAGGGTCGAGGATTTGCTGTAGTAGCGGATGAGGTTCGTAAGCTAGCAGAATTATCTGCTCAATCGGCACAGGAAATATCACAGTTAATTGTCATGATTCAAAATGAAACAAATCATGCTATTCAATCAATGGGTTCTGCTACAACTGAAGTGGTTGAAGGAATTGGAAAAGTGAATAAGGCAGGAGAATCTCTTGGAATCATACAAAATTCTATTGAAGAGGTATCCATTCAGATTCAGGAAGTATCATCTGCTGTACAGCAAATGGCTTCAGGAGCGGAACGTGTAGTTCGTTCAATGGAGTTTGTCTCTAAAATAGAAGAAGAGGTTGCTGTACAAACTAAATACGTATCGGGATCAACAGAAGAACAATTGGCTTCAATTGAGGAGGTTTCCTCATCAGCGGGTGCTTTAGCTAATATGGCTGAAGAATTACAGATGCTTATTAAAAAGTTCAAAATATAAAAATTTCGTCACAGAAAAAAAATTCATACTTTCTTAATAATATTCAACATTTTTAGTATTTAAAATAGTCTTAGCCATGCTAAAATCGTGGAAAAGGAGGAGAAAAAATGAACTTAACATACAAAAATATTATCGTTGCGATTGATGGATCAGAAGAGGCCGAATGGGCATTTAAAAAAGCAGTGGAAATTACAAAGAGAAATGATGCCGAATTGCATCTTGTTCACATTCTTGAAATAAGAACCTATCCGTCAGATGCTGCTTCCATTAAACAAAGAGCAGAAAAGCGTGGAATAGAACTATTAGATCGCTTTAAGAAAATGGCACTTGAACAAGGACTTCAGAAAGTAGATACAATTGTCGAATTTGGTTCGCCGAAAGTAACAATTACGAAAAAGGTAGCCCCAAAAATTGAAGCAGATTTAATTATTTGTGGTGCTACAGGGTTATATGCAGTCGAACGTCTTTTGATCGGAAGTGTTTCCGAGAACATTACACGTTCTGCAAATTGTGATGTACTTGTCATAAGAACACAAAAAAATGAAGAATAGCGAACCTAATATAAAATAGGCTTGAGCTAAATTACTAGAGAAACGCGCGTCATTCATACTCAACTGAATGACGCGTTTTCGTTCATAAGAATAAGAATAGCTTTCTAGAGTTAGAGAACTGTCTAGCTCCAGCGCCTACCCCCGACGTACAGGACGTACTAGTGTCGACAATGCGACAGGACGTCGCGTTTTTGTCGACCTCGAGGTCACAAGACGAGCCTCCCAAAAAGGTAAAGAACACCTTTCCGGGAGGCTCGTCTTGTGCTTGTCGGGGGTGAGCACAAAGGAATGCTTCTGCGAATAGCCATCGCAGGAACAATTGTCCTTTGATTGTTCCGAAGGCGCTTCCGCTTTTCTGTCTACGTCTTAAGCCTTAGAGTAATTTAAGGTTGAGGTCTATGGAATGGCTTTTGCTTTTCGTGTATCTTTATAATTAGAAAAGGAAAATTTTTTTGAGCTGAAACTATCAGTTCATTCATACGTATAAATATTAAGGATTTAAGTCAGGAGTCGATTGATGATGAATCAATTTTTAGCCTATTTACTACGAATGTTAATTGCCGTTCCTACAAGCTCTCTTGTATGGCTGCTTAGCTTCCTCGTTTTTGACCAAACCTTTTTACTTTCAGGAGCAATTGGACTTGGGGGAGGAGCCCTTGCTTATTGGTTAACGAAATCAATACAAAAGCATAGATTCTTAAAAAACCATCAACTTACGAGAAAAGAGTATCAGTATATCAAGAAAAATATAGATGATGCAAAGCGTAAAATTGCACGTTTGCATAAGGCGCTTTTTTCGATTCGCCATATTCCATCTTTAAAACAAAGGGTGGAATTAATACGGACATCTAAGAAAATATACCGTTTAACGAAAAATGAGCCAAAACGATTTTATAAAGCAGAACCATTTTATTTTTCCCATCTAGACTCTGCGGTTGAACTTTCGGAAAAGTATGTTTTCCTATCCGTACAATCAAAAAAGACAAGTGAGATTGACCAATCACTATATGAAACTCGTCGTACACTAGAGCAGCTGACGGCTTTAGTGGAGGAAGACTTGTACAAGGTTATTTCTGATGATATTGATCAGCTTAACTTCGAAATTGATGTAGCAAAACATACGATAAAGACGAACAAGGATTCACGAATTATTGATGAAAGCAGGCGATTAAAATGAGTGAACAAAATCCATCCCTGTTAAAAAATACAGATTTAATGGATGACTTGCTAGCTAATCCATTTGGGGATACAAAAGAAATTTCGAGCGAAAATGAGCCGATAAAGGAGAAACGAGTAAAGCTTGTAGATGTCATTCCCGAAGAAAATAGAATAAAAGCCTATCAGCTTGCAGAGCAAATTGATCCGAAAAACCACCAGGCGATGATTTCCTATGGCACACCAGCTCAGTCGAAATTATTGTCCTTCTCTAATACTATGCTTGAGCATGTCCAGAAAAAGGACATTGGTGAAATTGGAGAGATTATTAGTGAATTAATGATGAAGTTTAATGAAGTCAATCCAGATGATTTAAAGTCGGAGAAATCATCTTTTCTTTCTCGTATGTTTGGGAGAATCTCTAGTTCGATTCAAGAAACTTTATCTAAATATCAAAAAACAGGTGCACAAATTGACAGAATCAGTGTAAAGCTAGAGCGAAGCAAGAACGTGCTTTTATCAGATGTTGTCATGCTTGAAAAGCTCTACGAAAATAATAAAGAATATTTTCATGCATTAAATGTCTATATTGCAGCTGGGGAAATTAAACTAGAAGAATTAAATGAGAAAATCATTCCTGAGCTTAAAAAAGCTGCTGAGGAATCCAATGATCAGATGAAATTCCAAGAAGTAAATGATATGATTCAGTTTGCAGATCGATTAGATAAACGTCTTTACGATTTGAAATTAAGTCGTGAAATTACGATTCAGAGCGCTCCGCAAATTCGACTTATTCAAAACACAAACCAGGCACTTGTGGAAAAAATCCAATCCTCCATCATGACTGCTATCCCGCTCTGGAAGAATCAAGTGGCGATTGCTTTAACGTTAATTAGGCAGAGGCATGCAGTAGAGGCTCAAAAGCAAGTATCAAAAACAACAAATGAATTACTGTTAAAAAATGCTGAAATGTTAAAGACAAATACGATTGAAACAGCAAGGGAAAATGAGCGCGGACTCGTTGATATTGAAACATTAAAGAAAACACAAGAAAATTTAATTTCAACTTTAGAAGAAACACTAAAGATTCAAGAGGAAGGGCGTCATAAACGCCGCATGGCTGAGCAGGAGTTAGCTACCATGGAGAATGATTTAAGACAAAAGCTGTTAGAGATTAAGGGAGAATAACTTTAAATAGGAAGAGGCTGCCCTAAAAAGGTCATAAAATAAGACCTTTTTAGGGCAGCCCTTTGTTTTACATGCCTTGAATGGCTTTCTTCTAAATTTACTTATTAACCGATTTCGGGAATTTGATAAGCACTTCTGTCCCTTTGTTCACTTTACTGTTAAAAACGATGGTGCCATTATGAGATTGGACGATTTTATGGCTAATAGTTAGGCCTAATCCTGTTCCTTTTTCTTTGGAAGAATAAAAGGGCTCTCCGATTTTTTTTAATCTTTTTTCGGAAATGCCGCATCCATAATCCTGTACTGTTACGGAAATTTCATCATTTTCCTCAGATTTTAAATACACGATAACCCTACCTTGGCATGGAGACGCTTCAATTGCATTTTTTATTATATTAATAAACAGTTGTTTTAATTGATTTGGTTCGCAGTCCATTATATATTCCTGATGATCTGATATTAAATCAATCAGTACATGATATAAATTGGCATCAGATTGAAGTAATGATATGACATCAAATAAAATTACATGGATATCTTCCCTTGTAAATTGAAGCTGTTGGGGTTTTGCCAAAAGGAGTAGTTCTCCCGCAATATAATTAATTCTATTTAATTCATCTAGCATGATTTTGTGATATAAATGATCTTTTTCATTCTCTTTTTGAAGGAGCTGGACAAATCCTATAAGTGAGGTAAGTGGATTTCGGATTTCATGTGCTACGCTTGCAGCCAATTCACCAACAACGGAAAGCTTTTCTGTTCTTCTAAGTCTTTCTTCCGTTTGTCTAAGAAGCGTGACATCCTTCCCGTATCCAATAATCCCATCAACTTTCCCATTTACGATGATTGGAAGGTTTGTGCATTGTAAGGTTATGATATCGCCATTTTGATGGGGGATATTAAGTTCGTATTTTTGAACGCTTTGTCCATTTATTATATTGGAAATAGATTGCAGCACAACTTTTTGATTCACTTTAGATAACGCGTCCAAAACATTTTTCCCAATGACATGGCATTTATCATAGCCAGTAATTTCTTCGAACCGCGGATTTAAATTGGTTATGACGCCGTTTAAATTTATGATATATACAATATCAGGATTATAATCAAATAGGGATTTATACTTCTCTCTACTTCTCATTAGCAGATTTTCGGCTATTTTTCTTTCTGTTATATCTCTCCCAATAATAACAAGCCCTTTTCGACTGCCATCTTCATGATAAAGAGGAACTTTAATTGTATCAAATGTTTTTTGCAATCCATTTGGCAGAGGAACAACTTCTTCTATATGGGTGACGCTTCTATTATTCCATGCCTCTTCATCAGAAATTTCACAGTAGCGTAAAGCATCCCTATAGAAATCGGTATATTCTGCCAGTTCCGAATCTTTTTTTCCTTTATAATCAACATTCTCAAGCTTAAATAATTTTAAACCAAATTCATTGGCTTGAATCCAGCGTCCTTCTCCATCTTTAAAGTTCACAAAGTCAACCATTGAGTTAATGAGAGTGGATAAACGTTTTTCCTCGTCCTTGATGCTGTTTAATTTTTCTGTCTTTTTTATAAAATAATAAAATAGCCAGCCTGTTGTTAGGATATAAATTAGTTCTTTTATTCTTTCAAGCATTTTTATAAGAGGAGTAGGATGAAATTGACTAAGGAGATAGTTGGAGCCATAAATCCAAATAATACTTATAATAACGTAAAGTATAAAGAGTTTCTTCTTGTTCATTTGTTTTTTGTAACTCCTGTCCCTATCATAATGGTAAGTAAATGATGCTTCCATTTAGCTATGTTCGTAATAGTATAGTAATAATAAAATATTCAATAAACATTTTATCTTAGTTTGATAGGCAGTTAAAGACCCACAATATGTTATTGGAGGAATCAAATTGGAAGTAAAGCCCAAACATATTTTTAAACGTTCAATTTCAACTATCCGTGCTTTCTTGTGAGCCTTCAAGAGTAGATTTTTCTTTCATCGATTTACATCTCCATTCCTTTGAGTAAAGGGCCTCTGAACCTCGTACTTCTTAACTTTTTCCCATTGTAAAATGGTTGTCGGAGCTTAAATATTTATTTGTCGAAAGAAAATGAGTGAATTTTCAAATAAATTATTTACAAGTATAAAATTTAATTATAAAATTATGAAAACGTATTCAGAAAACGTATTCATAAATGGAAGTGATGCATTTGAAAAATAGGGTAACCGTAATTGATGTAGCTCAAAAGGCAGGAGTCTCGCAAACCACTGTGTCTAGAGTTTTGAATAATCACCCACAAATCCGTGAAGAAACGAGAAAGAAAGTCTTGCTAGCCATTAAAGAACTGGAATTTTCCCCAAATCAAGTTGCACGGAGCATGGTAGTTAAGAGGACAAAGACGATAGGATTAAGTGTTGGGGATATTTCTAATCCTTTTTATGCGGAGGCTGCAAAGGTAATTATCGCAAAAGCTGGTGAGTTGGGTTACGACGTCATTATTACAGATACTAATTACCGCTATAATGATTTTGAAAAAACTTTAAAAACACTTGTAGAAAAGTGTGTAGACGGAATAATCATTGCAAATATTCATCCCAAAAACTCATTGGTAAATGAACTAGACATACCGGTTGTATATTTCAATCGTAAAGCAGAAAAAGAAGACAATCATTATATTAGTGTTGACAATAAAAAAGGGGTTTTTTTAGCAGTACAGCATTTAGTTCAACTGGGACATAAGGATATTGCATTTTTAACCTACCCACCTCTTTTTCCTAGTTTTCTAGAAAGATTTCATGGGTATAAATCGGCACTCGAGACATTTGCTTTAAGAAGTGATCCAACCCTTATATATGATAGGGGATTATCCCATGAACAAATCAATCAATTCGTATCAGACAGCTTATCGAGATATGATCGGCCAACTGGTTTTATCACTACAACCGATCAGCAAGCCATGTTGGTCATGGATGCAGTAAGTCGATTAGGGTTTCGGATTCCACAAGATATTTCAGTCATTGGTTTTGGTGATATTGAAATCTCCTCTCATCCTTATATTGGGTTGACATCCGTATCCATTCAGAAAAAAGAAATGGCCAGCTCAGCACTGAAAGCACTTATCTCTCTTATTGAAATGGAAAAGGAGGAAAGGTCACCTATACAGGTGATCATGGAGCCTGAATTAGTAATCCGCAATACAACTAATGTCATTCAAAACATGCAAAGGAGTTAACGATGATAACCAAATTTGTATTGTCCTTATGGGGGGGATTGCCCCCATAATTGTGCATTTGAGGATTGGAGTCAATCTTCTGCTAGCCCTTCAAATGTAAGTGGTATGGATTTCTTTCGTCTTACGGGTAAGGTATTGTCGTCAATGACTGGCGTATATAATTTATTTTCTGAAATTTCAGAATTAAAGGAGTGTATTAGGTTGGAAAAAGTAGTTATTGTCAGCGGTGTCAGGACACCGATAGGTTCTTTTGGAGGAGGGCTGAAAAATGTACCTGTGTCCGACTTAGGTGCATTGGTAACTAAGGAAGCTATCAGCAGAGCTGGACTTTCACCTGAAGATATCGAAGAGGTAGTGTTTGGATGTGTGGGTCAAATTGGTGAAGATGCCTATCTGGCTAGGAAATCGGCCATAAAAGCCGGAGTACCCATTGAAGCAACCGCTTTATCCGTCAATCGTCTTTGTTCTTCTGGATTGCAATCCATTATCAGTGCTGCTCAATCTATCCAAACAGGTATGATCAGCGTTGCTGTAGCTGGTGGGGCCGAAAATATGAGCCGCCTTCCTTTTTTAGATTTCCAAAGAAGATGGGGATCTAAAATGGGAGATGTCTTGGTTAAAGATGCATTGACAGAGATACTATCGGATCCTTTTGAAAAATATGGCATGGGCATAACAGCAGAAAACGTAGCTGAGAAGTATCAGATTTCTCGTGAAGACCAAGATCAATTTGCCCTGGAGAGCCAACAAAAGGCTATTGCTGCCATCGAAAAGGGTGTATTCCAAAAACAGATCGTACCAGTTGAGGTACCACGGGGCAAAGGACAGACTGTCATATTTGATACAGATGAGTATCCAAAACGTGACACTACATTGGAAAAGTTATCTTCACTGCGGACTGTATTTAAAAAAGAAGGTTCGGTTACCGCTGGCAATTCATCTGGAATCAATGATGGTGCTTCGGCGGTTGTTCTTATGGCGGAAAGTGAGGCAATAAGACGAGGAATAAAACCTTTGGCATCCTTGAAATCATTTGCTTTTTCTGGGGTTGATCCTTCGATCATGGGAATAGGTCCTGTCCCTGCAGTAAAAAAAGCGCTGATGCTTGCTAATCTGTCATTGGGGGATATTGGCATCATCGAATCGAATGAAGCTTTTGCAGCACAATGTTTAGCCGTATCTAGAGAACTGGAATTTTCAAAAGAAATTGTCAATGTAAACGGTGGTGCTATCGCGTTGGGACATCCTGTCGGAGCAACCGGAAATATTCTGACGGTTAAACTAATCCATGAAATGCAGGAAAGAGATTTACGATATGGATTAGCGACTTTATGCATCGGAGGCGGACAGGGCTGTGCAGTCATTATTGAAAAAGAAGATTAAATCGATGTAAGGAGGGATCTCGTTGAACATTATCCATGAACAGGATGTAAAAGGTGATCAGTATACTGGAGAATTTAGCCGGGAAATCAAGCATCTAAGTGCTCCATGGACGTTAGGCTCCCAAAATGTTTGGGTAGGGGTGATTAATTATGAACCTCATTGCACAAGCAACATGCACTCCCATGATATTCAGGAAGAGGTGTTCTACTGTATCAGCGGAAGCGGTGAGGTGATTGTCGGCGAGGAGAAAAATGAGTTGAAACCGGGAACTTGCGTGTATGTTCCTCCGAAAAGCTTGCATCAAATCATCAATAATACAGACCAAGTACTAAAAGTGTTATCTGCCGTTTCCCCTGCTTTTGAACCGAGTCAATATGCCAAAGACCATAAATTAAACGAGGGGGATAAAAATGACTAAAATTATTGATCTTACCCAAGAAATTTTTCAAGGAATGCCGGTATATCCTGGGCATGTGAAGACGGTGATTTGGGATCACCATTCCCACGAAGAAACCGCAAAAGTATTCAACCATGAGTTTTCCTACGCGACACGTGGGCTTATGTTCAGCGATCATGGACCTACCCATGTGGATGCGATCAATCATATCGATCCAGATCCTAATTCAGAAGCGATTAATGAATTGCCGTTGGAGAAATTTTATACCTCAGCGGTGGCGTTGGATGTATCCTATATTCCATCAAGCGGTTTTATTAGAATACAAGATTTAGAGGATGCATGCAGCAAAGCAAATTTGTGCATTCAAAGTGGGGATACAGTGCTTCTGTATACTGGCCATTACACGAGAAATTATGGGACTTCCAGGTGGTTGGAAGGCTACGCTGGACTTGATTTCGAAGCTACGGAGTGGCTTGCCAAAAAAGGTGTGGTAAATATTGGAATTGATGCACCAAGTATTGATAATCCGATGGATCGCACGTACCCATCCCATAATGCATGCAGGGAATACAAAGTACTTAATACTGAGAATTTAGCCGATTTAACCCCAGTTGTAGGAAAGCGTTTCCAATATATCGGGTTACCGTTAAAAATCCGAGGAGGAACAGGATCACCCATTCGTGCTGTAGCGGTTGTAGAGGAGTAATACTAAGTTGATTAATGGAGGTAGGGAAAATGTCGAATCAGGGACTTCATACGAAAGAAACCAAGGCATTATATCGAAATGTTTTTAATCAGGAAATTGAGACCATGCCTACGGAAAAAATGCGTGCCTTACAGGAAGAAAAATTCTTAAAGCAGGTAGAGTATTCTTATAAAAACTCAACTTTCTATCAAAGAAAGTTCAAGGAGGCTGGAATTGAACTAGAAGACATCCGTTCCTTGGATGACATCAAGAAGATACCCATGACAACCAAACAGGAGCTGCGAGACGCGCTGCTTCAACAGCCTCCAATACTAGGCGAAAATCAGACAGCTACCTCCGAAAAAATTGTGAGACTTCATGCTTCCAGCGGTAGCACAGGCAGACCGACTTACGTTGGCCTTACGAAAACAGATACTTTGCTATGGGATGAAAGCTGCGCCAGAGCTTTTTGGACAAACGGAATCCGTCCAGATGATGTAGTAGCTCATTGCTGGAACTATAGCATGTTTGTCGGCGGTCTTGCAGACCACATGGGGTGTGAACATACTGGAGCTACCATGGTTCCGATCGGTATTGGAAATTCTGGAAGGCTAGCCAGAATGATTCAAGATTTAGGAATTACCGCTATCAATGCCACCCCATCCTATATCATGTATTTAGCAGACGCAATTAAGAAGGAATTGGGCATTGATCCCGCTGAAACGACGCTGAAAAAAATCATTACGGGTGGGGAACCCGGTGGAGCCATTCCTGCTACGAGAAAGTTAATCGAAGAAACATGGAATGCAAAATGCTGTGAGCTCTATGGGATGGTGGATATTCATCCGATTATCGGCGCCGAATGTGAACATCAGCAAGGTATGCATTTCTTGGTCGGCGACTTAGTCTATCCAGAACTATTCGATGTCGAGACAGGTGAACATCTGGAAATTAAAGCAGGTGCAGTAGGGGAAGTGGTTTATACCCATTTAGAACGCTATGCCAATTCTGTATTACGTTTTAAATCTCATGATATTATTGAAGTTTTAGGAACTGAATGCGAATGCGGCCGTACAGGCTACCGTTTTAAAGTGGTAGGTCGAAGTGACGACATGTTAATTGTTAAAGGCGTAAACGTCTATCCAAGCGCGATTGAAGATGTTCTCCGCGACATAGAAGAGATGACGGGTCACTTTGCAATTAAACTGGAAAAAGAAGGTGTACAGCAGGATTTCATTCAGTTAGTGGCCGAATTTGCCGCAGACTATAAAGGGGATCTTGAAATCTTAAATAAAAAAGTCCAGAACCGAATTGGAGATATGCTTCAATTCCGCGCCAATGTTGAGCTAGTGGCGGAGAATAGCCTCCCGCGCTTTGAGCATAAGGCAAAACGCATTTATAAGACCTATCAAGGAGAGCATTTACCGATTAATCAGTGATCCTTAGGTAAAGGGGATGAATAAAAAAGCCTCATAAGGATGATTCATCCCCTCTTATGCTCACTTTTTCTTCGGAAGTGAATTTGGAGTGACCACTTTTGCGAGGAGGAAAGCCATGTATTCATCTATTTTAGCAAAGTTAGATCAGGCAAGATTAAACCGAAATCACTTTAAGATGATTTTTGCAGCCGTTCTAGGTGATATGCTTGAATTTTTTGATTACTTTATTATGGGCTTTGTACTGGCCTTTATCATTGTCCCTTGGAAATTGAATTACCTGGAAAGCTCGATTATTCTCCTTTCAGCAGGGATTGGGGCAATGCTTGGATCCTTTGTCTTTGGGATGCTGGCAGACCGGTTCGGAAGGCGAAATATTATGATCATAACGATTTTAACCTTCTCTTTGGCTAGTGGTGCCATGTACTTTACACCGGAAGGCTGGTGGGGATACCTTACACTGTTTCGCTTTATTGTGGGCTTTGGTGTTGGTGGGCTTTATTCGGTAAGTTTAACACTTATTCAAGAGGTTGTACCTTCTCGTTATCGGGGTAGAATCAGTGGCATTGTAACCGCTTTTATTCCCATCGGTTCATTGATGGGAAGCTTATCGGCTGGATATTTATCCGACATCGTGGGCTGGCGGGGACTTTTTTTACTCACTTTGCTTCCGGCACTTCTCGTGATATTTATCCGGATTTCCTGGGTACCGGAATCACCGAGATGGCTCCTATCTAGGGGAAAATATGATGAAGCCATAAAAACGGTCAGCAGATTTACCTATCTGGACGAACAGGACAAAAAAACACTCCATAATTCAAAACCGATAAGTTTAAAAACAAAATCCAAAACACGCTTTTTGGATGTGTTTAAATACCCGAGAAGTTTAATCGTCTCATGGGGAGTCAACCTTGGAAGCCAAACCGCTTACTATGGCATCGGATTATGGGGTCCGGCTATACTGGCGTTGGTTCTTAAATTGAGTCCGACTGAAGCCGCCAAAATGTATATTTTTGTCTCTTTGGGCGGATTTGTAGGCAGATGGTTCTTTTCATTTATCTCTGAATGGCTGGGACGAAAGGCTACGGGTTTTATCACTTGTGTTGCAGGAGGAATATTAACGATTTTGGCTGGGATATTTCATAGCTCATTTATCGGAGGTACATCAGTCATGTGGTTACTTCTGATTGCTACTTATTTCTTTATCGATGGGGCATTCACGATCGTCGGTCCATACAGCTCTGAGGTTTGGCCTTCCCATATCAGGGCGACTGGGATGGGTTCAGCCTATGGATTTGGAGGACTGGGGAAGATTATTGGTCCGTTGGGTCTTGCACTCATTGCAGGCGCTACGAATGTGGTCTCACCTAAAGCTACGATTGATGCGGTTGTACCGGCATTCATTTTTTTAGGATCACTAGTCATTATAGGTGGAATCCTGTTTTTATTTGGACATGAAACAAATAAAAGATCAATCGAAGAGATTGATGCCATGGTTATGAAAGGAAAAGGACAGAAAGAGCCAGCAGCTGTAACTGAATCAAGCTTTTAATCTTTAGTGGGTTGGATGTAGCTTTGGTATAAAGTTTATCTAATTAACACTAATAATCTTAATATTATGTAATAGAAAGAGCATGTTCTGAAAAAAGATTAATCAAAACAAGCTCCCTTTTTATGTATCAAGTACAGTTTTTGTCTTTCTTAAATGTTAGCATCCTTCGGGGTGCTTTTTAGTTTCTAGATATCAAAATAAATTTAAGAGTAATTATTTTTTCATTTACCTTAGAAATGAGCATGTGCTTGTTCAGCTAAAGTTGCATACTGGAACAACTGTAATATTTTTTTAGTAGAGGGGTGAATATGACAATAGGACATAAACTAGAAAAGAAGAAATAAAGAAACTCCTGCTAAAATAAGCTAAAATAGGCTATATAAAGTATAAAGATATTGGTAGGAGTGAAGTAAATAGTGTATTTAACAGTAGAAGAAACAGCCGATTATTTATCTGTGTCTGTAGCATATGTGGAAAATTTAATTTTACAAGGAAAAATTCGAGTTTTGCATGATGGTGATGGTGTCGTTTTGATTTCCAAAGATCAGTTCAAAACACATTTTGAACAGCTTGAGAAATATAAAAAATTAGTGGAGGAAATGGCGAATGAGCCAATTCCAGAGGATAGAGACATTAAAGATGAAGACTAGTAAAATCACAAAATTTTACAGTCAGCTTTTTTTCAGCTAATCTTAAAATATTAAGAGAAAAAAGGAGGAATTGTAAATGTATGATATTACGATTATCGGAATAGGTCCAGCAGGGGGAAGTGCGGCTTTATTTGCTGCTAAAGCTGGTAAAAAGGTATTAGTCATTGATAATGATAAAAGTGTAACGAAGCGTGCATGGTTAGAAAATCACTACGGAGTAATGGAGATTTCTGGTCCGGAATTAGTAGAGATAGGAAAAAAACAAGCTGCTAAATTTGGTGCTGAGCTTGTAGAAGCGACAGTTGAAAATATTGAAAAGGCGGAAACGGGTTTTACTATCCAAACAGCTGATCAGAACTTTGAAACAAAGCACATCATTGTGGCAACAGGAATGTTAACAGACCTCGCTGAAAAAGTAGGTTTACATACAAAGCCAGGAACTGAGCCGCGTATTAAAACAATTTTAGATGTCGATGCAAACGGTAAAACAAATATTGATGGAATATGGGCAGCAGGTACCGTTGCAGGAGTTAGTATGCACACGATCATCACAGCAGGGGACGGAGCAAAGGTTGCCATTAATGTGATAAGCGAGCTAAATGGTGAGCGCTACGTTGACCATGATATGATAAAGTGAAACTTCCATTAGTGGGGGTTTTTCGACGCACAGGACGTGCTAGAGCCGACGTTGCCATAGGACGTGGCGTTCTTAGTCGGCTTTCATCCCCCACTGATGGTTAGTTGCGGCCCACAGGAAGTGGGTCACGCAGACGTTGCCACACGATGTGGCGCTTTTAGTCTGTGTTCATTTTATGGGCCTTTACGGGCAGTTGATCCCCCACTTAGGTTTCTTTGATTCTCTCGCAATCTTGAAGTGGGGGTCTTACTGCCCGTTAATCTGCGATAAAGTAAAATAAACAGAATGAGCCATCCTCTTATTTAAAAATGGTAGAGGGTGGCTTTTTCGTGGCTAATAGGAAAGTTTAAGTTTATTAACGTGCTAAAGTGAAGTGTGTTTTCAATTAAATATCTGCTAATAGGATCGCATAAGAAAAACAAAGGCTTATGTTTTATTACCTATGCTCTTTATCCTAATTTATTCATTAGTAGAAAAAAATAGAAATTAAGTCCTACCGTTATCTAGTAGTAAATACACTTATCTGAATATTTGCAATAATCTATCATTAGTAATATAAACCTATGGTAGGAGGATTTCTATGAAAAAACCAATTTTATCAATCGCACTTGCATCTACTTTAGCATTTGGAGCAATCGGCACTCATGCTGCATTAGCAAAGCCAGTAGAAGTTATGCAAAATCAGCCAGTAAAAGTATTCGATCATAAGGTAATTAAGAAGATTAATGCAGAAAACATTTTCAATAATATTGATTATCTATCGAAAACACCGCGTGTAGCTGGGACAGAAGCAGAGAATCTAGCTGTAAAGTATATTAAAGATCAATTTGAATCCTATGGCTATGAAGTAGATATTCAGCCATTTACGTTTTATGGATATACTCCTCCACATACAATTGATTTGGACGTTGCAGGATATAACGGTGAACTAAAGCCAAGCTCCTTTACATATTCCGTTAGTGGAAACGTATCAGGTGAGCTTGTTTATGCTGGCTTAGGCAAAAAAGAAGAGCTCGCCAATCAAAATCTCACTGGAAAAATTGCAATGATTAAACGTGGAGATATTAGTTTTGGAGAGAAAGTTTTAAATGCCGCTGAAAAAGGTGCAGTAGGGGTCATTATCTTTAATAATACAAGTGGAGCCGTAAATGGGACACTTGGAGAAGCGAATGATAAATATGTTCCTGCTGTTGCATTGACGAAATCAGAGGGTGACGCCCTTTTGGCTCAACTAAACGGTGGCAAAACATTACAGGCCTCCTTAAAAATTGAGGGAGCTCGAGCAGGAGAAAGCACCTCTCATAATGTCATTGCAACAAAAAAACCTACAAATAAACAGAAAGACACGAATAAGATTATCGTAGTGGGCTCTCACCATGATTCTGTTGCAGGAGCACCAGGGGCAAATGATGATGCATCTGGAACAGCAACGACGCTCGAGCTTGCACGTGTCTTTAAGGATGTGCCAACTGATACAGAAATCCGATTTATAACATTTGGTGCTGAAGAGCTAGGATTACTTGGGTCCAACTATTATGTTAAAAATATATCAGAGGACGAAAAAGAGCGCACAATTGCTAATTTCAATTTAGATATGGTCGGAAGCAAGGATGCGGGAGATCTCGTATTGTTAACACTTGATGGAAAACCAAATCTTGTTACAGAGCTTTCACAAGCATCTAGTACAAGATTAAATGGGTCAGCAACACCGTACGGTCAAGGTGGACGCAGTGACCATGTTCCATTTGCAGAAGCAGGAATCCCTGCTGCATTATTTATCCACAGCCCTACAGAGCCTTGGTATCACACTCCAGAGGATTCGATTGATAAAATCAGCAAAGAAAAGCTTCAGGATGTAGCTGAGATTGTCGGAGCAGCAGTCTATGACCTAGCACGCTTTGACAATATGGGTCCAAAACCAAAGAAAGCACCAAAGGTAAAAGCGGATATTGATCAATACCATGAAAAGGATGTAAGATAAAGAGAATTTTTTAAGCTAGTCCCCTGAACAGGAAGGGGACTAGCTTTTTCTGTGCCTTAATAGAAAGGGGATTATTTAGTTAATAGCCTTTAACATAATCAACTAAATTAATCGGAAGCTTCTCTCCTTTAAGATAGCTCTTTAAATTTGGAATAAAAATATCTTCAATGACACGATTATTATAATGTTCAGTTGACCCGGCTGTATGAGGCGTGATAATCACATTTTCAAGCTCCCATAATGGGCTGTTTTCCCCAAGCGGTTCCTTTTCAAATACATCCAAGCCTGCGCCAGCGATTTTTTCTTCCTTCAGTGCCTCGATAAGGTCAGCTTCCACAATAATGTCGCCGCGGGCGATGTTAATGAAGAAGGAAGATGGTTTCATTAAATTAAATTGTTCTTTGCCAAATAAAAGTTTGGTTTCCTTCGTAAGTGGAAGGGTTACGACAACATAGTCACATACAGGCAATACATCGTTCATCTGATCAAGCTTATACATCGTGTCAACATTTTCTTCAGGCTGGCCAGAACGACGGAAGCCTAAAACATTCATTCCAAAAGCCTTTGCAATTTTTGCTGTTTCCTTACCAATAGCACCTACGCCAAAAAGCCCCATTGTTTTTCCATGAAGTTCAAGCCTTAATCCAGAATGATGCCATTTTCTAGATTGTTGATTTTTAACATATGTATTTATTTTTCTTGTAAGTCCAAGCATAAGTGCAAAGATCGTTTCCGATATAGGGAATGAATGAACACCATTTGCTGATGTTAATTGTACATGGCGTGAATTCAATTTTTCTAAAGGCATGCTATTTATTCCGGCAGACCATGTTTGGACCCAGCGCAGCTTTGATTCATTGTTTAACACATATTCTCCTAAATCCTTCTTCCAGCCAGCAATGATTTCAGCTTCTTTTAAGTGATCTTGCCAAACTGTTTTATCTTTTCCAATTATAAGCTCCCAATCTGGGGCAATTTCTTTTATTGATGCAATAAGATTTTGATCAAGATTTTGGGTAACGACTAGCTTTCTTTTATCCACTAAGATTCCCCCTTTTCAATATCATAGCAAAAAAGGGAAGATCCAATAAGGAACTTCCACTTTAAACTTTGGATGTTTAATCTTATGATAAAAATTCATTCGGATTCAAGCCTAATTCTAAACAAATTTGTGCTACTATTTCTTTTTCACTAGGATCAAATTGCCCGTCTGCATAGCCAAGTGCGATACAATAGCGTGCAACTAAGCGAGCGATTTCTGGTTTTGATCGAACTCGACCTAACGCTTTAAACGCCTCTGCACGTCCGATGATTGCATCACGTTCGATTTTTTGGACAAAGTAGTTAAATTGCTGGATGACTTTGTTCGAATCAAAAACGCGTAATTCCTCACTTTGATTGACAAACTCCATCATTTTTTGACGTTCCGTTTGGTCAAGTCTTCCATCTGCTAGTGAAACGAGTGCACAAGCGGCAACTACTGCATCCATCACATCTTGACTTTTATAGCGGGCAAATATTTCCTGTGCTTTTCTTTTTTGTTGATTTGCCCATTGTGCATAATCTGTTTGGTTTGGGGACCATGTATTTTGGCAGTTGTTACAATTAAATTTGAGCTGGTTTTTACCAATAAAACCACCCAGTAAGCCAACAGGTCCAAGAATAAGCCCGCCAATCGCTGCTTTTCCAAGTCCAAAGCCTTTTTGACCTGTCCGTACATTAGAAGAACCGCAGCGAGTGCAAAGAATATTGTCTCCTCCATATGATTGAGAGGAGGAGTTGGGCTGGCCATAGGAAGGCTGGTTATAGCCAGAGTGACTTACTTGCTGACCGAAGCTGGGCTGATTATAGGATGTATTTGGTTGACTACTGTGTCCGAATCCACTTTGATTGAAGCTTGATTGATGCTGCTGTGATTGTCCATATCCATATTGGTTATTCGGTTGTTGAGAATGACCAAAACTTGGTTGATTATAGGATGAATTCTGTTGTCCTAAGTATGAACTATTAGATTGTGAAGACTGTGAGCCTCCGAAGTTCGTGTTCGATTGGAATGCTGATTGTGAAGGTGCAGGTTCATCATCAATATGTACGCCGAAATTTCTGCACAGAGCTCCTAAACCTCCTTGGAAGCCGCTCGCTATTGCATTGAATTTCCATTCACCATTATGCCGGTACAGCTCAGCAGCCACAATGGCAGTTTCCACAGTGAAATCGCGCCCAAGGTCAAAGCGAATTAATTCCTCATTCGTAAGTGCGTTAAAAATTCTTACATAGGCATTAGAAACTTGTCCGAAATTTTGCTGTTTTAAATGCGCATCATGGATGGTAATCGTAAAAGCGATTCGATGAATAGAAGGAGGAACTTTATTCAAATCGATTCTAATTTGCTCATCATCTCTAGCCCCAGCCCCTGTTCGATTATCCCCGGTATAAATAATCGATCCGTTCCCGCCAGAAGGATTATTGTAGAATACAAAGTCCAAATCACTTTGTACTTTGCCTGAGGGGCCAATTAAAAAGGCAGAGGCATCGAGATCATATTGAGAATGGCTTTGGCTAACATCCCATCCCAACCCAGCGACCACAACCTCTAAACCTGGATGAGACTTAGTTAAATCCACTTTTTGACCTTTACGTAAAGTTACACCCACAAATATTCACTCCATTCGATATAAAAGATTTTAGAGTATTATAAATTTTATAAAAAATAATCTGACTAAAATTTTTTTCTTCTCTTATTTCCATATCTATTATAAAGCACAATGGAATCAAAAGGAAAATAATAACCTATTAAAAATAGCCAGACTCCTTGTGAGACTGACTATCTGTATAAGTATAGCTATGTTGTGCATTCTGAGAGTTAGAATGCTATGTCATTTAAATAGATTGCTTTACCAGAGAACGGGTTTGACAACCATGAACCAGAGCATAACCATTAGAAGAATAAGATAGAGCCAGGTTGACCATGAGAGCTTTTTTATGAGTTGTGTCTGATCTTGTCCTGGCTCATGAAACTTTCGAATGGTTGGAGTAAACGCTCGTGCTAGAAAGAATACTGAACCAAACATAACGGCTAAGGTAGCGATAATCCAAGATGTTTTCCACGTCCAATGCCCCATGGCAATGAGTAAGGCACCGCTTACAACAAGGACATGTCCGGCATGTTTAACAAGCCGGACAGAAGATCGGAAAATATTCAGATAGGCCTGCTGAACCTCGTGTTCAGCTTCATGCAATTTTTTTGCAATTGGGATTAATACAACAAACGGACCAATCGATAAAATAGCACTTCCTACATGGATGTACAGAATCAAGCGGTAAAAGTCCATGAAAAGCTAATTTAGTCCGATACTGGACGGAACTCATGCACCCATACTCTCATTTGCGGCAGCCACGGCATACCTGGGTGATAGGATAAAATAGACTCTTTATACTCTTCAACCGTTTCAAAGCCTTCCTGCTTTGCATGTTCATCCGTTAATTCACCCAGTGACTGTGAATAAACCTTTTCAACGACAAATTTATGGCCTTGAAGATCCATGATTTCACCAATGTCGGCATAGCGACCGTTCCGGCGGGTAGCTGTTTTTTGTCCTGAAAGTACTTTTTCAACATCTGCAGGGACGGTTACGAGACGTTCGATCGTACAGGTTTTTGGTGGTAGAGAATGATTATCATGCTGATTAGACATTTTGTATTCCTCCTTATAGTAATTGGAATTATATTACAGCTTGAATGAACTTTTTAGCGACACAATACGATTAAAAACTAGTTTTTCATCTGTAGAGTGCTTTGGATCAATATTAAAATAGCCGTGACGGAAAAATTGGAATTTGTCCTGAGGCTTGCTACCCTTCATATTAGGCTCAATAAAGCCATGAACAATTTCAAGTGAGTTTGGATTTACATAATCAAGGAAGGTTTTGTTTTCAGAACCTTCATCTTCATTTTCAGCTTCTAATTCTGAATCAAGGATTAAAGGCTCATACAAACGAAACTCAGCAGGTATGGCATTTTTCGCATCAACCCAGTGAAGAGTTCCCTTTACTTTACGGCCAGTAAATCCTGTTCCGCTCTTTGTTTCTGGATCATATGTGCAATGAATCTCGATAACCTGGCCGTTTTCATCTTTAATGACCTCATTGCATTTTATGAAATAAGCATGCTTTAAACGCACTTCGTTACCAGGGAAGAGTCGGAAATACTTCTTCGGCGGGTCTTCCATAAAGTCGTCCTGCTCAATGTAAATTTCACGCGAGAACGGAATTTGGCGCATCCCCATTTCTGGATTTTCAGGATTGATTTCCGCATCAAGCATTTCCACTTGATCTTCTGGATAATTGGTAATGACCACTTTAAGCGGATTTAGTATCCCCATAGTCCTTGGAGCAGTAAGCTTTAAATCTTCTCTTACAAAGTGATCAAGCATTGCCTCATCAACCGCACCGTATCCCTTTGAAATCCCTGTTGCTATCACGAATTCACGTATAGCACCTGGTGTAAAGCCTTTCCTTCTTAAACCAGAAATGGTTGGCATGCGCGGGTCATCCCAGCCATCGACAAAGCCTTCTTCAACTAACTGCTTTAATTTACGTTTACTCATAACCGTATTCGTAATGTTAAGGCGGCCAAATTCAATTTGCTGAGGCTTGCTTTCCATTTCACATTCTTCAATGACCCAGTTATATAATGGGCGCTGATCCTCGAATTCAGTCGTACAAATCGAATGTGTTACGTCTTCAATTGCATCTTCAAGCGGATGAGCGAAGGCGTACATTGGATAAATGCACCATTTATCTCCTGTGTTATGATGGCTCGCATGGGAAATGCGATAAATAACAGGATCGCGCATATTTAAGTTTGGTGAGGACATATCGATTTTGGCACGAAGCACTTTACTGCCATTTTCGAATTCACCATTGCGCATCTGTTCGAATAAATTTAAATTTTCTTCAACAGAACGATTGCGATAAGGGCTCTCCTTACCTGGCTCTGTCAATGTACCGCGATATTCTCTAATTTCATCAGGTGTTAATTCATCGACATACGCTTTTCCTTTTTTAATTAATAGCACAGCGCGTTCGTACATTTCCTCGAAATAGTTAGATGCGAACCGGAGCTCTTCCCATTCATAGCCGAGCCACTTTACATCTTCCATAATGGAATCAACAAATTCCTGATCTTCCTTCAATGGGTTCGTATCATCGAATCGTAAATTTGTTTTTCCGTTAAATTCATCAGCAAGCCCAAAATTCGTGATGATTGATTTAGCATGACCGATATGAAGATACCCGTTCGGTTCGGGAGGGAAGCGTGTAATAATATTTTTGTGCTTACCAGAATCCAAATCGGCGATCATAATATTTTTAATAAAATTTGATGAGTTGTGTTCCAAACCGGTATCAGCCTTTCTTATAATAAGTAGTTATTTCTTATTTTACTGATATTACCCAGATAAATCAATTTATCAAATGAATTGCTTTTCTGTTAGAAAAACTTGGCGTTCCCCAGGATCTTACAGCCAATTCCTTCGTATTATTTACGCGATCTTTTGCTTAAGAATTAAACACTCCAATTAGCTGACAAAAATATCGGAGAGCAGACGTAATATTTACTATGAGGTAGTTTCATTGTGTAAAGGATGGGAAATTAAGTAGAATAGGATCAAGGACTGTAGCCTATTATTAAAAATATTACGCAGGAATACAATAATGTATCAAAAATGAAATTTATTGCAAATCATATTTTGTTAAAATATAAAGTAAACTCGCCGATTAGCGAGCCTTGGAAGGGCGAAGACAGAGGCGTAGTTGCACATCGCGCTCATATATGCCACGTCCTCCCAAAAGCTTCTCTTTTGGTCGTGCGATGTATCTCTGACGAAGCTTTCCTTATTAGGACATCATGTCCGTCGTACTTAATTACTAAAATCAACAACTGCGTCGGATCATCTTCTGCGCTGGCAATTTATACTTTCTTAAAGTATTAGAAAGACGTGGGATTCACCAAACTTAGACTTACCGATTAGCCAAGGATAGGGTTGTTCGAAAGACTAAATTTCTAACCGTCTTATTTGAATGGATTTTTTTAGCGGGGGGTAGCAAGATGACAATAGATAAAAAATTTATTAGTAAAAGGTATTATGAAACATTGATAGAGGGAATCGATCATGTGCATCCGATTCAGATTCTTGGAAATATGTATATGGATGAGCAGCAGGAAGAGGTATCAGAGCTGAGCTTTATCCGCTTTGCTCAAGGTGAGGTATACTTTCATAATAGAGATTATGAAGCGGCTATATTCAAGTGGGAGAATATAACCAATGAATTAGAACCTTGGGCAAAGAAGAATATGGCCGATGCCTATTTTGAGCTGGCACAGCTTTCAACGGCGGAAGATATTTATAAATCAATTCAAACAGACTCAGACGTGCTGAAAACAGAAGTTCTGCTCCAATTGTTTAGAATTTATGTTGCACGAGGAAAGCTGGACTTAGCTGTAGAAAGGATTAAGGAAGCTGTTTATTTCAATCCGGACTATCGTAATGTGACAGAGATTGCTAAGGAGTTCTTTGAAGAGCATCAAGATTGGAAGAACGCCATTGAGCTTGCGGTGAACGAATCTGTACGAACAGGTGACATAGCATGGTTTGACACTCTACTGTCATATGTTGAGCAGGAAAGAACGAAAAAGACAGAACCGAATTATTTTAATGAAGCTCTAGTTGAATTATTCAAGCTAGACTTGGCTAGGTTCGAACGTCTGTCCGGAGCATTTTGGAACAATTATAGAAATGGAGACTTATATATTTCCTGGATCAAGGAGTTTAATCATATTCTATTGCATCTAGAGAGCGGAAACGATCATACTTGGCGGGATCTATCTGCCCTTTATTATGATTCATATTTTGACTTCATTAATGGGAAGTATTTGATTAGGGAGCTGGCTCACCTTATTCCGAATCATTTAACGAACTGGGTGAAAATCACGGATTCAAAGCATGCACTCATTACTGCAGCTTCAACGCTAGCTTGGAGTGAAATTTTTACTAACAGCATTGATCCATCAACGCTTAATACGGTTGAGAACATGGTTAACAGATCCACTCGTTATCATGGTGGGTTAGATGATGGGTTCAAACTGTTCGAGTCTGTTCTTTCTTGGGCGAAATTGAATGGAATTGAGATTGGGAAAAGGTTCGAATGGATGGTACATGAACTACTTGATCTCCGTGCTTCACATGTATTAATTACAGGGGTAGCCGGCAACAGTAAGTCAAACTTTATTAACGCCGTGCTTGAGGAAAAAGTAGTAAACGAATCTATTTCATCCACTGTTATGTTCAAGGATGATGATTTTATAGAAATGAAGGAAATTACTGATGAGGGGATCAGAGTCATTTCTGACGTCGCAGATGCTGAAAACATTACGCAGACGATGATCCTCTCTAAAAAGCCAATTTCATTTTTGGGTGAGAATGAAATAGCCTTTATTGATACACCTCCTATAACAGGTCTTAACCGGTTTAAGAATGATGCATTCCAATATTTGCAGCTTGCTGACAGCCTATTATTTGTTCTTAATCCTGATTCATCTTTTACGGAGGAAGAGCTTGAAATTGTTGTTAAGATTCGTGATCAGGCAAGCGATCTGCCTATCCATTTCTTATTAAATGGTATGGATTCAAACGATTTTACACAGGAAATAATTGATAATACAGTTTCTAGAGTGAACACTTATTTTCCGAAGTCCAAGGTTTTTGCTTTCTCCGGGCGTGATGATCAATATGCATTGGCAAGTTTCTTAAAAGCAATGAATAACAGTCGGGAGCTTGAAGAGGAACGTATTGCAAAGGTGCAGCATTATGTACGTAAGACAATAAAGTACCTATTAGAAAGACGAGTCGAGATCGAAAATGGATATATTGAATCGATTAAGTGGAATGAAAATTTAGTCACAAAAATAAATGGTGCAACCCACCAATTAAGCGACCTAGAGGAAGAAAAGACACGTATCATCAAAAGATCCTTTACTAAAATCAAAGATGATATTAAGCAAGAGCTTTTGGAGGATATACCGAGGATTTTGGGAAGCTGCTCAGAATTGATTACGGAAGATAGTGATTTTGCCAAGATTCATATTAAACTCAACGATGAAATGAATCATCGCATTTCTAAACATATAGAAGAAGCAGTCATGCCGAGATTTCAACGTGCCATCAATCATTGGATTGTGGAAGCGAATAATGAATTTGAGCAAGGGCAGGGTTTTCTGAATGAAATGAGTACAGGATTTAATGATTTATATGAAGAAGATAAATTAGTTCTCGCTTGTGATTTTAGAGTGCTGGATGATTGGCGTCGTGATGCTGACAGGATGACAAGAGGAAGTGTTCAACTAGAAAAAGTAAATATTCTTAATCGCTTTTCACCATCACAGTTTTTATTAAAAAGTGCCGGAAAGCTATTAGGTGCCCTTCAGCAAAACAATGCAATGCTTCATAACAAATATAAGCAATTTGTCGAGAATGAAGATTATCGTGAAGTGGCAGACTCGATTTCAAATCAATTTTTTCATGGCTTTGAATTATTCGAAAAGGCATTAGACAGGGATGTTAGTATGTTCTTTAGCCATCCATTAGCTGAGTTAAAAGCGGCAATGGACGAATCATTAAAGGAAATTGAAGATCATAAAGAATCCTTAAAGGAAATGAGAACAAACCCAGAAACATACCGTGATCCAATAACCCTTTTCCAGCTTAAACTGCTCCAAATTGAGTGGATGACAAGTGCAGGAGAAGGTGCTTATCAATATAGATAATAGTAAGAATGCAGCTTCTATTAAATAGAAGTTGTATTTTTTTGCCCAATTTGTGAAGCCTTTTTGATTGTAATGTTACTTAATTTTTGATAATTTATATTTATGTAACATTAGATTATAGGAGGAAATACCTTGGAGTTCGTAGATCCCATTAAGGACATTGAAAAAATAATGGCCATGAAAGAGAACTTACAGAAGCGATCATTAAGGGATTATCTGTTATTTGTAATTGGAATTAATACGGGAATAAGGGTTCATGATTTACTTTGTCTTAAGGTAAAGGATATTTGGGATGGAACAAAGGCAGAGGATTTCCTATATTTTTCGACTGCTAATAATGAAGAGAAAAGAGCACATTATATTAATGACCAGGTGAAATTTGCATTGGAAAATTATTTGGCAAGTGTCGAATACAAAGATAATGATTACCTTTTCAAGTCAAGAAAGGATGATTTGCCGATTACGCGACAGCAGGCTTACCGAATTATAAATCAGGCAGCAAAAGATGTAGGGATTACAGGAAAGATAGGTATGCACACTCTAAGAAAAACCTTTGGTTACCACGCATATACAAAAGGGATTGCGATTTCAATCTTGATGTCCATTTATAATCATCACACGCAAGCGGAGACGTTGCACTATATAGGGATCGAGAAAAATGATAAACAATTAATAAAAGTAGATGTTAATTTATAAAAAAACACTTCCAGTCACAAAAGCTGCAGCTGGAAGTGTCACATAATTATTTATTATTATGATTCATTATCTATATCAATTGGCTCCGTCATTCTTACATTTCTTAAATCCTTAACAATGTCTTCCGTAACGGCAACTTGAAGCGTTTCCTTGTCTTTCATAAATTTGAATACGCCATTATTAAAATCAGTACCATGTTCTTTGAAGAAAATACCCTCAAATTCAGCTTCTTTTGTGTGGTTGAAGCTAAGCTGATAATAATCCCCATCTTTAATTAAGTATGCACGAACACCTTTTTCAAAAAGGCCCTCCTGATCTCTAAGTGAACGGGAAACGGAAATGATATGCAAGTCGACAAAAGGAATTTCACGTAATAAGGAGTTAATAACGGAGCCCTTAGCTATTTGTTCCCACCGGCTCTGCGCAGTCTGGCCTAATATGATTTGAGTTATATGTTTTTCACGAGCAACCTCTGCAATTACTTTCGAGACCGGTCGCTTTTCATTATCTTTTAGAATAAACTCCTCAATACTATGATGTTCGGCTATTTGCTTCCATCTAGTAATATAATCCGATTTTTCTGCATCCAGTTCATCAAAAGGCAAAGGATCAATGGTCAATATATATAGTGGGCAGTCAAGCATGCTCGCAATTTTACAGCCACGCTGAATAAGGCGTTCTCCATTTGGCCCATAGTATACACAGACGAGGATGCTTTCGTCCATACGTCCTTTTACTTTTTTCATTTTTATTTCACCTCGAATTAGATGGCGTTTAAAAGAAAGGAGATTCAATTAAACTATGTTTGAATATATATCATGCCTCTGCATCAGTCAATCCATTTCAGATAATTACAAGGGTGAAGTTAAGGAGGGGATATGATTGTGTCTTTATTTCATATCATGATCTTTTTACCTTTTATATTTGCGGTTTTTACACCTTTTATATACAAACTGGTTTCACCGCGAATACATACGGGCTGGTTTGTAATCCTTGTCCCGCTAACAGTATTTCTATATCTGCTGCAGTATATTCCCACGATTGCAAATGGTAGTACGATTTATCAAACGGTTCCTTGGATGCCTTCATTAAATATTAATATCACAACGAATATTGATGGGTTAGCACTTATATTTGGGCTTTTAATAACCGGAGTTGGTACACTCGTTGTCCTCTATTCGATTTACTACATGTCAAAGCATCGTGAAGCACTTCATAATTTTTATGTATATATGCTTTTATTCATGGGCGCTATGCTCGGCCTTGTTTTTTCTGATAATATTTTGGTTTTATATGTATTTTGGGAATTAACAAGCATATCCTCATTTTTATTAATTGCCTATTGGTACCAACGGAAAAATTCTCGTTATGGTGCGCAAAAATCAATGCTGATTACGATATTTGGCGGACTTGCAATGCTAGCAGGCCTCATTATGCTATCTATGATAACGGATACATATAGTATTCGTGAAATGTTAAGCAAGGTTGATTTAGTTACCGCGGACTCATTATTTCTTCCTGCAATGATTTTACTGCTGATTGGCGCTTTTACAAAATCAGCCCAATTCCCGTTTAGTATTTGGCTTCCTTATGCGATGGAAGCACCTACTCCGATTAGTGCCTATTTACATTCAGCAACAATGGTAAAGGCTGGAATATATTTGGTTGCTAGGTTTACACCTATTTTTGGAGGCAGCAGTGAATGGTTTTGGATTGTCTCAGGTGTGGGCATCATCACATTAATATATGGCTCCATTAACGCTGTCAATCAGAAGGATTTAAAGGCATTGCTAGCTTATTCGACCATTAGTCAATTAGGCTTGATCATGTGCCTTCTTGGATTAGGTTCTGCTTCTATGTATTTTGGACATGGGGATGAGTCAACTGTATATGCCTATGCTGTATTAGCCGCTATGTTCCATTTAATCAATCACTCAACCTTTAAGGGAAGCTTATTTATGGTTGTAGGAATCATTGACCATGAAACAGGGACACGTGATATACGAAAATTAGGTGGCTTAATGAGCCTAATGCCAGTTTCATTTACGCTTACTATTATTGGAAGCTTTGCGATGGCAGGTCTTCCTCCATTTAATGGATTTTTGAGTAAAGAGATGTTTTTTACAAGTGTATTAACCGCAGCTGAGCATCCGGTATTTGGGATGAAGACGTTTGGGCTGCTTATTCCAGTGATTGCTTGGATTGCAAGTGTTTTTACTTTTATTTATTGTTTAATTCTTGTTTTTAAAACATTTACAGGCAAGCATCGTCCTGAGAAGTTAGATAAAGTGGTTCACGAAGCTCCGATCGGAATGTTGATTCCTCCGATAATTTTAGCTTTACTTGTCATTATTATTTTCTTTTTCCCAAATGGCGTTTCAAAGAACTTTCTACAGCCAGCATTAATAGCAATATTGCCTGGATTCGCTGAAACAGGCGGGCTTGATGTCACAATCAAGCCTTGGCATGGCTGGAATACAGAATTATTTATGACAATAGGAGTGGCAGGCTTCGGTGTCATTATGTATCTGTATCTGAAGCGTTGGTCGTTTCTTTATAATTTCTTCCCTAAAGCATTATCGCTGAATCATTTATATAACCAATCTATTGAGGGAACAGAGAATATTTCATTAAAAGTGACAAATCGTTATATGACAGGGCATGTCCGTGATTACTTAGTCTATATTTTCGGCTTTATGACTCTTCTTCTCGGCAGTGCTCTTTGGCTGTCTAAGGAGTTTTCCTTTACGATTTCAAATGATGCAGACGTCACTGTGTATGAGGGAGGAATAATAGTGGCAATGGTAATCTCAGCCCTTACTGTCCTCTTGTCGAAATCAAGACTAACAGCCATTATTGCCCTTGGTGCATTAGGCTATCTTGTTTCACTATTCTTTGTCATATTCCGGGCACCTGATTTAGCTCTTACTCAGCTTGTAGTTGAAACAGTGACTGCTGCACTTTTCTTGCTTTGCTTCTATCATTTACCGGAGTTACGAAAGGAAATCAGCCGGGTGAAGTTCAAGGCTACGAATTTGGTTATTTCTATAGGAGTGGGTGTAATCGTCACACTTCTTGCTTTAGCCTCAAATAATCATAGGCTTTTTGCATCGATATCTCATTTCTTTGAGGATTCCTATACCCTTGCAGGTGCAAAAAACATCGTGAATGCTATTCTTGTTGATTTTCGTGGATTGGATACGATGCTGGAAATTCTCGTTTTATGTATTGCAGGTCTAGGTGTCTACACGTTAATAAAACTTCAATTAGCAGGGAGGGAGAAGGAATGAACCCGAACGATGTGATTTTACGTTCAGTGACAAAAGTAGCAATCGTGGTTATTCTAACCTTTTCCATTTATCTTTTCTTAGGGGGGCATCATAATCCAGGTGGTGGATTTATTGGGGGACTGAGTGTTGCAGCGGGGTTAGTTCTTCTCTACCTTGCATTTGATATTGAAACAGTCCGCAAAAATATTCCAGTTGATTTTAAAAAACTGGCGGGCCTTGGTGTGCTGATTGCTGTTCTTACAGGAGTAAGCTCTTTATTTTTCGATAAGCCGTTTTTAAATCAAACATTTGGTTATTTTAATCTCCCTATTTTCGGAAAGACAGAGCTTGCTACTGCTGTTCTTTTTGATATTGGTGTTGCATTAGCGGTCATTGGGACTGCTGTCACGATTATTCTAAGTATAAGTGAGGATGGATAGAAATGGAAACATTAATGTCTATTCTAGTAGGATTGTTTTTTTCAATTGGTACTTATTTAGTTTTGAGTAAAAGCTTAATACGAATCATTTTAGGAACATCGATTATCAGTCATGGCGTTAATCTGCTTATACTAACAATGGGCGGATTAAAGAAAGGCGGTCCTCCACTTTTAGGAGGGATCAACACAACATTTACTGATTCATTGCCTCAAGCACTTATTCTAACGGCAATTGTGATTAATTTCGCAGTAACTGCTCTATTCTTGGTGCTTAGCTACCGCACATATAAAACATTAGGGACTGATGATATGGATCAATTAAGGGGAATGAAGGATGAATAATGTAGTTATAATGCCGATCATCATTCCGCTTATTGCGGGGCTGATCATGATCTTATTTCGGCAAAACATTCGTTTTCAACGATTTCTTAGTATTTTAGCCATTATGGCGTCAGGCTTTGTGGCCGTCATTTTAATGGGGCAAATTAAAGGGAAGGGAATACAGACCCTTCAGGCTGGGGGATGGGATCCTCCTTTTGGAATTACCATCGTCGCAGATATGTTTTCGGCACTATTGCTTTTAAGTACAAGTATTGTTGCACTTTTTTGTTTGATTTTCGCATTTAAATCGATTGGAAAAGAGAGAGAGAGTCATTATTTTTATCCATTTTATTTATTTTTGATAACAGGTGTGAACGGTTCGTTTTTGACAGGTGACCTCTTTAATTTATTTGTCTGCTTTGAGGTCATGCTCATTTCATCATATGTGCTGATCTCCCTAGGGGGAACGAAGATACAGCTGCGGGAGTCCATTAAGTATATTCTAATCAATGTTTTATCTTCTTCACTATTTCTTCTTGGTGTGGCCTATCTTTATGCCATGTTAGGGACATTGAATTTTGCCCATTTATCCTTGCGAGTGGCTGAAGCAGGTCAAGATGGATTGCTGACTACAGTTGCTCTGTTATTTTTAATGGTTTTTGGCATGAAGGCTGCACTTTTCTTATTCTTTTGGCTGCCAGAAGCCTATAGCGCACCACCGATTGCCGTTGCAGCTATTTTTGCAGCTCTATTAACAAAAGTGGGGATTTATGCGATTTTCAGGATGTTTACACTCGTATTTTATCATGAGCCACAAATCACTCATTTGATCATTGGGATCCTTGGCGCATTAACGATGATTCTTGGAGCAATTGGGGCGGTCGCCTATTGGGATATAAAAAAAATCTTAACCTACAATGTCATTGTTGGGGTAGGGTTTATCATGGCTGGGCTAGCCTCATTTACTTCAAATGGAATAATGGGGTCCATGTACTATCTCATTCATGACATTTTGATAAAAGCACTCATTTTTCTCTTAGGCGGAACCATTATTTCTTTAACTGGTACGAGTAAGCTAAAAGAAATAAGCGGACTTATTCGCAATCATCCTTACTTAGGGTGGATGTTCTTCATTGCAGCCTTATCACTAGCAGGCATTCCGCCATTAAGTGGATTCCTAGGGAAAGTTTTTATTACTAGAGGGACCTTTGAATCGGAGTATTACTGGTTAGGTGGAATTGGCTTATTAACAAGTCTAATGGTCTTGTATTCCATTATGAAAGTCTTTATGAATGTGTTTTGGGGAGAAACGCATTTGAGTAAAGAGATGGAAAAAGGGACAACAAAGGGATTGATGTTCCCTATGGGCTGTCTCACGGTTCTTACCATCTCACTTGGATTAGGGGCAGAGGGTATTCATGAGTATGTTCGATTAGCTACTGAAAGCTTGTTAAATCCAAAGCTGTATATTGAAGCGGTTATGGGCGGGAGTCAGTGACGCTAAGGAGCTTCCGCTTTTCTAATAAGGAGGGAGATCATTGCCTATTCAGGTGTTAATTAATCTTTTTATCGCCTTTTTATGGATGTTTCTTCAGGATGAATGGAGTATTTTAGCCTTCTTTGCAGGCTATCTCGTTGGTGTGATTGTGTTATTTTCTTTAAGGCGCTTTTTCCCTACATCTTTCTATTTAAAACGGTTTATCGCCATTATGAAATTATTTATATTGTTTGTCCAGGAATCGTTCATATCAAGTATAGCAATTATTAAAGAAGTAATAAGGCCTAAAATCGATGTAGCTCCTGGTATCTTTAAAATGGAGACTGAATTAGAGGGTGATTTGGAAATTACGTTACTTGCCTTGCTCTTAACCTTAACCCCAGGCTCTGTTGTAATGGAGGTTTCACCAAATAATAAAGTATTTTATCTTCATGCGTTAAATATGCCGGATTCAAAGCAAGCTGTTTTACAGTCGCAGATCAAATATGAGAAAGCGATTAAGGAGGTAACCCGATAATGTTTAATCTATTTTTATTAGTTTGTTTATTTTTCCTGACCCTTTCTATACTAGCAGCACTTTATCGTGTCATAAAAGGGCCTTCAACACCTGATCGAGTTATGGCACTGGATAACATCGGTGTCAACATTATTGCAGGAGTTGCCTGCCTTTCTATCCTTATGAGGACACATGCATTTTTTGACATTATTTTATTAATCGGAATCCTCTCTTTTGTAGGCACCATTGCCTTTGCAAGATTTATTGAAAGAGGTGTTGTTATTGAACGAAAACGTATACATTGACATAATCGTAGCTATTTTTCTTTTTATTGGAACCGTATTAAGCTTTCTGAGTGCAATTGGATTAATTCGACTGCCAGATGTGTATTCTCGCTCCCATGCCGTTTCAAAAAGTGCAAGCCTAGGAGTACTCTGTATTTTATTTGGAACTTTTCTTTTCTTTTTGTTAGCAGAAGGATATTTCAGTATTCGATTAATTCTTGGTATTTTCTTCGTATTTTTAACCTCTCCAGTTGTATCTCATCTATTAAATCGAGCTGCCTATCGATCAAAGGTTGAACTCACAAAGGAAACTGTACAAGATGATTTGAAGGAATTTCTTGAAGAGTATTAAGTTGATTTCATAAAAACGGAGAAAATAATCTCATACGATTTTATTCTCCGTTTTTTCTTTTGAGAGCTGTGCTTTAACAAATGAAACAATTATGCTATGCGAAAATAGGTATTCAGAACTATATTGTCCTTTTCGAAAGAACAAATGTATTTATCGGAAGGAAAAACACTTGATTATTTTCTGAATAGGAGTAAAATTAGGATATATTTTTTACAGATTAGGAGATGTCAGGATGAAAGTCGTTAAGTTTGGCGGATCTTCATTAGCATCTGGAAAGCAGGTCGAAAAGGTCTTCCAGATTGTTGTTTCTGATCCAAAGAGAAAAATTGTCGTTGTTTCCGCTCCTGGAAAAAGATCGCCAGAAGATGAAAAGGTGACAGATTTGTTAATTGAGTGTGCAAGGCTTTGCCTGCAAAATAAAAATCCGCAGGAAAAGTTAAACACAGTTATAGAAAGATATGCCGCTATTGCGCAAGAATTGAATCTATCAGAGGAAATTATTAATGACATTCTACAGGATCTACAAACAAGATTGACTGCAGACAAACGCAATCCTGACAAATTCATGGATTTAGTAAAAGCAAGTGGGGAGGACAATAACGCCAAATTAGTTGCTGCTTTTTTCCGGCAGCAAGGGGTGGAAGCCCATTATGTAAATCCTAAAGAAGCAGGACTTTTTGTAAGTGATGAACCAGGTAATGCTCAGGTTTTACCGGAATCATATGACAAGTTATTCTCGTTACGGGAACGTTCTGGGATTATTATTTTTCCTGGATTTTTTGGATACAGCAAAGAAGGTGAGGTATTCACTTTTTCACGTAGTGGTTCAGATATTACTGGTTCGATCCTGGCGAATGGACTTAAAGCCGAATTATATGAAAATTTTACAGATGTTGATGCTGTCTATTCTGTAAATCCATTTATCATCAACAGCCCGAAGGAAATTAAGGAATTAACGTATCGGGAAATGCGTGAGCTTTCCTATGCAGGTTTTACTGTCCTTCATGATGAAGCACTAGTTCCTGCGTTCCGTGCAGGAATTCCGGTACATATTAAGAACACAAATAATCCAAATGCACCAGGTACGAAAATCGTTTATGAAAGAGATAATACGAACGGTCCTGTCATTGGTATTGCTAGTGACAAAGGCTTTTGCAGCATTTATGTCAGTAAATACTTAATGAATAGAGAAATCGGCTTTGGACGGAGGCTTTTAGCTATACTAGAAAGCTATGGTCTTTCCTATGAGCATACTCCTTCTGGAATTGATGATATTTCAATCATTTTAAGAGAAAATCAGTTTACTCCTGGCATGGAAGAGGAAATCGTTGATCGCATAAAAACTGAGCTTGATTCAGACGAAGTGGTTATTGAACATAGCTTAGCTCTCATTATGGTTGTTGGAGAGGGGATGCGTCATAATATCGGTACAACGGCAAGAGCCTCTAAGGCATTGGCAAAAGCTAACGTTAACATCGAAATGATCAATCAAGGTTCATCTGAGGTCAGCATGATGTTCGGTGTTAAGGAAATAGATGAAAAACGAGCGGTTCAGGCACTTTATGAAGAGTTTTTTGCGGCAGTAGCAGTGTAATAATAGTAAAAAGAGTTGACGCACTCCTGCGTCAACTCTTTTTCTATATTGTTTTTTCAAAATTAATACGTTTATTAAGAGCATACATGATTGGCATTCCTACTATTAATACAACAAACTCACCGATTGCCGTTGTGAGCCATGTAAGCATGAATGGCAAGTCAAATGCTAGTTTAAGCTCAAAGGCGATAATCCACATCATGAACGTGAAAATGAGTGAGTTCACGATCATACGAACCCAGATGTTCTTAATATATCGGCAGCAAACAATCGTGATTAATAAAGAAATCAGCGTATGACCAACACCAAAAATAAGATCATATGCTTTCATTGGTGAAAATAATAGATTCGTTAAAAACACACCTAAAACCATGCCATATATATACTTCTTATTGAACACGACTAGGTGATTAAACATTTCGGATACACGGAATTGGACAGCCGTAAATCCAAATGGCTGGATAAGCATGGAAACAGCAATATATAAAGCCGCTAATATGCCATTTCCGACAAGTGTCCTTACTTTCATATTCAATTCTCTCCTTAGTTTTTTATCGTGGGATGGTTACGAACCACGTGAGCTCTTTGCCCAAAGCATATATATTAATATATTTTGAGGCTTTCGTCAATTATGCACAATATGTGAACAAGAACTAAAAATAAAGATTAAACCAATGTTCAAAGGTTGACATAAATATGCATAAGTTTTATTCTAAATTTAAAGAAAATTCAATATGGGCGGATGACGGTTGTGGGAGAGTGCATGATGACTAGCCACCGAAGGAGCAAGTTCCATTAAACACCCTTGGAACAAATCTCTCAGGTAGAGGAACCACAACGGGACGCGTCTCTGGAGAGCTCGTGCTATTCGTACGACACCAAAGGGGACCCTATTTGGGTTTAAACTCTCAGGTAAAAGGACAGAGAAAGGGTAAAGTAAGTTACCCTTTCTCTGTCCTTTTTTGGCTATTATGAAAGTTTAAGTTTATTAACGTACTAAAGTGAAAGTGTGAGTTCAATTAAATATCTTCTAATTAGATCGCTAAGAAAAACTAAGGCATTCGCTAAGTTTTCTTATGTAGATTTAAGGGAATGATGTCGATATTATTCAAAAGGGAATGTATGGACAAACTATTGATGTTAGATGAAACTGCTTAGTAATAGATGGGAAAGCGATACATGATTAATTATTAGGAATAGAGGTGTGGCAGATGGCAACAAAAGAAAAGGATAGCCGGGTAGTACTATTAATTTCGTGTCCGGAAAAGCCGGGAATAATATCAATTGTTTCTAATTTTCTATTAGAACATCATGCAAATATTGTCCACTTTGATCAGCATACAACAGATCCACATGCTGGAAGGTTTTTTATGCGAATAGAATTCGATTTGAAAGATTTTGAAACAGCTTTTGAAAAGCTTGAACAAGATTTATATGGGATAGCAGCAGAGCATTCGATGGAATGGCAGTTATGCAGCACAAAAAATAGAAAGAAAATGGCAATATTTGTTTCGAAAATGGATCATTGCCTTCTTGAACTTATTTGGCGGTGGAAGTCAAAGGAACTGCCAGTTGATATTCCACTAGTCATTAGCAATCACGCTAAATTAGCAGACGAAGTGGAAAGCTACGGGATTCCTTTTTATCATATCCCATTAACGCATGAAACGAAGGAAGAGGCCGAACAAAAAGCAATGGAATTAATGGAAGGGAAAGTAGACTTTATTGTTTTAGCAAGGTATATGCAAATTCTTTCCCCAAATTTTATAGCGAAATATCCTAATCAAATCATTAATATTCATCATTCCTTTTTGCCTGCTTTTGTCGGTGCAAACCCTTACGTAAGGGCATTTAATAGGGGAGTGAAGCTAATAGGTGCAACAGCTCATTATGTTACGAATGATCTGGATGAGGGGCCGATTATTCAACAAGATGTTATGCGTGTCAATCATCGCTATTCGGCTGATGAATTAAAAATTGCCGGAAGACATGTAGAAAGAAAGGTCCTCGCTGATGCAGTTGCATGGCATGTTGAAGACCGAGTCCTTGTTCATGGGAATAAGACAATCGTATTCGAATAGCAAATAGCCATAATGGGGATTCAGTTTTATATCGTAAATTATTGAGAGAGGGAGAATTTAAAATGACTAGAAAAAAAGTCACTTTATCAAGTTTAATTAGAAAAAATAAAGAGGAGCTTATGAGAGATCGAGGACAGCTTGAAGTAATTGAAAAGCGCATAGATGATAAACATACAACGTCTAAAAAAGTCGTACAAAGAGTTTGAATACAGGTAGGATTAGTGGATAAAGTGAAACTTCCATCAGTGGGGGGGCTTTCATCTCCCACTGATGGTTAGTTGCGGCCCACAGGAAGTGGGTCACGCAGACGTTGCCACACGATGTGGCGCTTTTAGTCTGTGTTCATTTTATGGGCCTTTACGGGCAGTTGATCCCCCGCTTAGGATTCTTTGATTCTCTCGCAAACTTGAAGTGGGGGTCTACTGCCCGTTAATCTGAGACAAATAAAAACTATAAAAATAATTGACAGATTTGTAAGGATTCGCTTATGATAAATATATAAATTGTATAGTTTCTCCTAAAGGGGAGTAGCTTTAACGATAAGGTCGTCACTTCGGAGTTCATAGCTCCCGGCTTTGTCGGCAACATTCCGTTGTTAGCAAGACCTTTACCTAAATAGGGTAGAGGTCTTTATTTTTTGTTTCTGACCTTTACCGCATTTTGGTAAAGGTTTTTTGTTGGCTTGAAAAAAATAGATGAACACCATGTTTTCTTAGCATTTTCAAGGAATGTGAACGCATAAGAAAAAAGGAGGGCAAGAAAGAACGAAGAAAAGGAAAATGTCCTTTATTCAGCTCGATTTGCACATAATTTAATTTAAAAATGGGGGTCAAACAATATGGATTTTTCGATACTTTTAGAATATGGATCGGTTTTATTAGTATTAATAGTTTTAGAAGGTCTTTTAGCAGCTGATAATGCATTGGTTTTAGCCATAATGGTTAAACATCTTCCGGAAGAGGAAAGAAAAAAAGCTTTATTTTACGGCCTTGCCGGAGCATTTGTATTCCGTTTCGCTTCTTTATTTGCGATATCATTTCTTGTTGATATTTGGCAGGTTCAAGCAATTGGTGCACTTTATCTATTATTTATTTCCTTTAACCATATCTTTAGAAAGGTATTAATAAAAAAGGATAAGGATAAAGAAGTTAATACAAAAGAGAAGAAAAAAGCAGGTTTTTGGGGAACTGTTTTTAAAGTGGAATTAGCTGATATTGCATTCGCTATTGACTCTATTTTAGCTGCAGTAGCTCTAGCAGTAGCACTTCCTGCTTCAGGCTTACCGAAAATTGGAGGTATGGATGGCGGGCAATTTCTCGTTATATTCGCAGGCGGATTTATTGGATTAATCATTATGCGTTTTGCAGCTAATTTCTTTGTTAAATTATTGCATACAAAGCCAGGCCTAGAAGTTGCCGCATTTCTTATTGTAGGTTGGGTCGGAGTAAAACTTGCAGTGACCACACTTTCACACCCGGCATTAGCGGTGCTGCCAGAATCATTTTCTCATTCGACTGAATGGAAAATTACATTCTATGTTGTGCTCATCCTTATCGGGGTAGTTGGATGGTTTTTCTCTCCAAAGAAGGATAATGAAGTAACTGTTGAAGATAAAGTGAGTTAATCAGGGTTATATGATTTAAGCATTTTACCCGCAAAAAAGCATGTTTATGAGACCACTATTTCGGAAAAATCCGTGGAGAGTGGTCTCAATGAGTGTTCATGAGACCACTATTTCGAGAAAAACCGTGAAGAGTAGTCTCAAAGAGCGTTTATGAGACCACTTTTTCGGAAAATTCCGTGGAGAGTGGTCACAAAGAGTGTTCATGAGACCACTTTTTCGGAAAAATCCGTGGAGAGTGGTCTCAAAGAGTGTTTATGAGACCACTTTTCCGGAAAAATCCGTGGAGATTGGTCACAAAGAGTGTTTATGAGACCACTTTTCCGAGAAAAACCGTGAAGAGTGGTCACAAAGAGTGTTTATGAGACCACTATTTCGAGAAAAACCGTGAAGAGTGGTCACAAAGAGTGTTTATGAGACCACTTTTCCGAGAAAAACCGTGGAGATTGGTCTCAAAGAGTGTTCATGAGACCACTATTTCGAGAAAAACCGTGAAGAGTAGTCTCAAAGAGCGTTTATGAGACCACTTTTTCGAGAAAAACCGTGAAGAGTGGTCACAAAGAGTGTTTATGAGACCACTTTTCCGAGAAAAACCGTGAAGAGTGGTCACAAAGAGTGTTTATGAGACCGCTTTTTCGAAAAAATCCGTGGAGAGTGGTCTCGAAGAGTGTTCATGAGACCGCTTTTCCGAGAAAATCCGTGAAGAGTGGTCACAAAGAGTGTTTATGAGACCACTTTTTCGAAAAAAATCCGTGGAGAGTGGTCTCAAAGCATGTTCATAATCCCACTTTTTCGAAAAATCACGAAGAGTTTAATAAGGAAAACCCTTTGCGTATGATTCCTTCATAATTAGTGAACCCTATGAAATAAAAGCTTGAAAGGGTTGCTCGCTATGAAGAAACAAGAAAAGCCTAAGGAAAAGATGAATATGGATAGTCTAGACGAACAGAAACTTATAAGAGAATTCTCTAATCCAGACAATAAGCAGCCGGTCCCTCAGCCTAAGGATTTTGACGAAATAGAATATTAAGCCAGTAAAAACGAAGCCAGCTCCTAAGTGCGAACATGTATACACTTAGGAGCTGGCTTAAATTTATTGCCGATTTTTTATAAAACTTTTTCTAATTGTATATCTAAAGGCTCTTTGTTAAGGATCTTTTGGTTTATTTCTAAAGCATGTGTACACCCGACAGCTTTATAAAAATGCTGTGTTTCTACTGAAGGATGGGCTGCAATGTATAGCTTCTTGGCACCCATTTGTTTTGCTTTTTCACAACATATTTGAAACAGCTTTTTTCCAATTCCGCTATTTCTATATTCATTAGAGACATGGATATAAGGAAGTTCAAGGTATTCTTTATTATTCCCGAATAATTCGCCTTCCACATTTGCGAAACCGATTAACTTTCTATCTGAAAAGGCTCCGGTTACAGTTCCATTCGCCTGGACGCAATTTTGCAATTCTAGAATGACTTGATACTTTTTTTCATCATCCCAATGCTCAACAAAGTAGTCAGCTTTAATGATGAATTGATCGTTTGCTTTAAAACATACGTAATTCGTTTCTTGATACCGATTAAATGTTGTTAATAGAGTAGGGGATAATTCATGTATAGTTAATACTTTGAATTGAATCATGATTATTTTCCTTCGTACTTCATGCCGACTGTAAATATCTCAAAACCAAGTTCCCTATAATAAGAGGCTTTATCGTCTTCGCAGAACAGTTGAATATGTAATTTAGCTTCATTCCCTTCTCTCACCAATCTTCGAACTATTTCTTTTCCAATTCCTTTATTCCGATAGCTTGGGTGAACAATTATTCCACATATATAGCCGTTAATAACACCATCTGATATGATTCGTCCAGTTCCGATTAATTGGTCTTCATCATATACACATAGAACATGCCAGCTTTGAAGCATTGCTTTATGTAGAGCTTCTTTCGGCAACTTCAGAAATTCATTCCAGCCATCATTTTGATAAAGTGTAAATAGTTGATCGGGATTAGCAATTTCGTCAGTATATCTAATTTTCATCATTATTTCTCCTTAAAAAGTTTAGGGTCAAAATAGAATTCTTCATAGAAGTAAAGAATCCTCTAAAAAATAAAGAAGGAATTAAAAGGAAAAAGAAATACATTTGTAGAAAATATTGAAAAAAGAGGAGGGGGCAAATGGAACATTTAGATAAGGTGTTAGATGATTATTTCCAATGTTGGAATGAGGCTTTCTTAAGTAAGAATGGAGATAAACTTAGAAATTATATGTCTAAAAGCTTCGTAGGATATTGGGCAAATTCGAATCTCGAACTTCCTGATCAGTATGATAATACCTATGATATAGAGGCAGTGTTGAAGCAATACGACAATGCTGAAAAAAGTTTTGAGCCAGTTTCCATTTCTATGCGTAAGGATGGAGAAGAGTTTGTTGTAATTGGGACTGAAACAGCAGTGATTGACGGTAAAGCCTATCCTGCAAAATGCATGTTTGTTTGGAGAAGAGAAGAAAATGAGTGGAAATTGCTAAGAGAATATATAGAGTTAGAAAAATAGATTTTCATTTTATTTTTGCTAAACTTCGAAACAAATAAGGAGTTTAGATATAATATTATTTGGGAAAAGAATATAGTTAGTAATATAATTCGGTTAGAAGAATTTATTCGTCTTTTAAAGTTATTTTGAAAAAGTATTGAACAAGAGCTTATTTAGTATTAATATTTTTGTGTAGATTCAAAGTGGAAAGAGAGTGTTCATTATGGGCCGTAAGTGGAACAATATTAAGGATAAGAAAGCGTCAAAAGATGCTAATACAAGTCGTATATATGCTAAGTTCGGAGTCGAGATTTATGTAGCAGCTAAGCAAGGTGAACCTGATCCAGAAGCCAATCAAGCTTTAAAATTTGTTTTAGAAAGAGCTAAAACTTACAATGTACCAAAACATATTATTGATCGTGCCATTGATAAAGCAAAAGGCGGGTCAGATGAAAACTATTCTGAGCTTCGTTATGAAGGCTTCGGACCAAATGGCTCAATGGTAATCGTGGATGCATTGACAAATAACGTTAATCGTACGGCATCAGATGTTCGTGCTGCATTTGGGAAAAACGGTGGAAACATGGGTGTAAGTGGTTCTGTTGCCTACATGTTTGATGCAACTGCTGTTATTGGTCTTGAAGGGAAATCAGCAGACGAAGTGCTTGAAATCTTAATGGAAGCAGATGTTGATGCACGCGACATTTTAGAAGAAGAGGAATCGGTTATTATTTATGCCGAACCCGATCAATTCCATTCAGTGCAAGAAGCATTGAAGACTGCTGGTATAACAGAATTTACAGTTGCGGAAATCACGATGCTTGCTCAAAATGAAATTACATTGCCTGATGATGGCCAAGAAAAGTTTGAAAAAATGATTGATGCACTAGAAGATTTAGATGATGTTCAACAAGTGTATCATAATGTAGACTTAGGTGAATAAATGGAAGCAGACCTTTTGGATGAAAAAAGGTCTGCTTTTTTATTTAGGCTGTAATTAGGAATCTTGTTACTTTATGATGTAATCATAAATCAGCAAAATTATTTTTCAGATCTTTTTCTTTAAAATAAAATGAACGTTTTTTCATTGTTAGCCGTCATATAATTAGAAATTAATTAGTGGGGGGAAAGCCATGAGAGAACTCCATATTCAATTTGATACTGATGTGAACATAAAAGGAACGGTCAGTTTTCCTAATGATTCAGGTGAGAAATTACCTCTTGTCGTGATTATTCATGGTTCTGGACCTGTTGACCGTGATGGTAGTGTAAAGAATATGCCTATGAATGCATACAAAATGCTCGCTGAATTTTTTGCATCCATTGGTGTAGCGGCACTTCGATATGATAAACGTGGAGCGGGAGAGAGCGGAGGAAATTTCTATGAAACTGGAATGTGGGATTTAGTGAATGATGGTGTTGCTGCGGTTCAGGCAGCACGACAACTTCCACAAATTGATCCTGAAAGAATTTTTCTGCTTGGTCATAGTGAAGGATGTACATTATCTCCAGCTATTCATAAACAGGTGAAGGCTGCTGGATTGATTTTGCTTGCAGGACAGGCGGACAATGTAAGAAATGCCTCTGAAATGCAGACGCGGTTGCTTGAGGAGGAAGTTACGAACATGAAGGGCTTCCTAGGACTACTGCTTCGAGGGTTAAAGGTGCATAAAACCTCTGCGTTAAAGCAAGCAAAACTATTTGATGAATTAATGGCATCTAATGAAACCGTAGTCAAAAAAGGTATTGCAAAAATCAATGCTAAATGGATGCGTGAACATTTTCAATATCAGAATGACGAGGATCTTGCAGGTGTTACATGTCCTATACTTGCTATTACAGGAGAGAAGGATGTCCAGGTAGATCCAAAGCATGTCCATTTATTTAAGGAAAAAGTAAATGGGCCAGCAGAAGCGTATAATGTAAGAACGATGAATCATCTCCTCCGGGAACAAGAGGAGCCTGTCTCGATGTTAAAACTTAAATCCATTTATAAAAAAGGCTTTTCAAAACCGTTAAGCCCTGAAATGCTCTCTATTATGAAAAATTGGGCAGAAAAAAATATTCTCCTTAAAATTAGTTAACCCAATATAAAAATGCCTTAGCTTAACAAGCTAAGGCATTTTCTATGAAATTCATAATCCTAAAAAACTATGACTTAAATGTTTAATACAACAGCCATTTCCTTCCCAAATCTATCGCCATTATCAATAAAGCCTAAGCTCGCATATAATTGATGTGCTCCAATGTTTTCAGGATGATAGCCAACCACGATTTTTTTACAATTTGGCAATTTAGACATTTCATCAATCATTAATTTAGTTGCCTTCTTACCTATCCCTTTTTGTTGATAGTTTTTATCTACCATAATTCGATATATCCAATAACCATCAAGTTCTTCCAGGGTCGTATTGAACATTAGAAAACCTACGAACTTATCTTCATATTGGATAGCATATGGCTTTAATGATGGTTCGAATTTTGATTGAGCAATCGAAACAGCATTAGGCTCAATATGATTTACTTGATTCTCAGATACTTCTAAAGTACAGCAGTCATACCAATTCTCTTTGTTTAATTCTACTAGTTGAACAGTGTTGTTATCCATAAATTCCCCTTTTAAGTAAAATTTTCTTTAGAATAGTATTATAACATAATATTCTAATAATACTCAAATTTGCCATAATGGAAATCATGAACTAGAAATGCTTTGATTAGTATAGTGGAACTTTCCACTTATCCTTGACCTCATCATAGCGAGTGACGGAAAGTAAATGCAGCGTCAATTCCTCAGGAATTTCTTCCAAGTCATACGATTTGAGGTTGATTGATGTCTTGTAGCGGCCATTCTTATCTTTTTCATTGAGAATAGATCCCCCACCATAAGTAGAATATGTTTTTCCTTTATCATCGACTAAAACCCAATCGCCAAGTTCTGAAGCAGTAGCTTCTCTTCCACCCTCCATTTCAATTACAACAGACGTTTCTTTTTCAATAGGCATTAGCGATTTTTTCAGCGAATACTCATTATCTTTTTTCGCTTCTTTTATTGTGATAAAGTTTCCTTCATACTCAAAGGACACAGGATTTTTCTTTAGCTCTTTCGGTTTAATTTTAATAGAAAAATCAGAAGGTACCGTTTTATATACGCCATCTAACACAAAGGTCAGCTTTTGCTTATCCTTTTGTGGAATAAACGAATCATTCCAAGCGATTTGACCGAGCTGTTCCATGTCAGAGCCTGAACTTTGTAATGTTCCTGAGCTCTGAGTATGCGCTGCATAGTTACGATATATCGCTTTCCCTTCCTCATTCTCGATATGATAGGCAATGGCAGTTCCATAGTTGGTTAAAGATTCTGCACCAGTTACTTTTTCCTCACCAAACTTAGCTTCAAGCTTTTGAACTTCATCTTTTACTTTTGCATGCTCTTCTTCTGTAAAGGCTGTTTCATATAGAAATTCACTAGAGGAAGGAGAAAAGCGCATTTCAGTCATATTAATGTTGACACCATGCCTGCTACTATTTTTATCATTTAATGGAAGAGTGGTTGTAAATTGACGAGCTTCCTTAAGATTAATAGGGATTTCTAGTTTCCAGTTGCCCTTTACTCCATTTAGCTCATCAAAATTAAACTTTACGGTCATTGCTTCTACTGTTGGTTGTTCCCGTAATGAAAATTCAATTAACCCGTAATCACTTCCTTCAGACCAACCCATGCCCATGCTTTCAATTCGTTTTCCATTTTGATCGAAGGCCGTGATGTTGTCTTGCGAAACATCAAGGTCTATTTCTGTATCTTGAAAATCTCCATCAGCATTGATTATTTGATAGGACAAGGCGACCCGAGAAGAATCAGTTATGACATCTTCCACTTTAAATGTAATTCCATTATTCGTTACTTCTTGATTTACTCGTTGCACGAGTCCTGCATCCTTTGCCATTCTTAATCCCTCATCAACTTGTTCGGTTGAGAACAAGCCACCAATCCACTGGGCAAAGCTAGGATTCAGAGCTGCGCTTAAGCCAATAGCTACTACCACTACCGCTGCAGAAAGCATAATCCTTTTCCAAGGAGTTCTTTTTCTGCGTACAGCCTTCTGTTTATAAGGCTCAAGCTGATCAAGAACTAAGGAATCAAAGTGATCAGGTAATGTTGGTATTTGTAAAGTTTCTCTTAAAAATTGTTGTTCATCTTTAAAAGCTTCTACGATTCTCATGCATTCGTTACAGCTTTTTAAGTGAGTATTTATATCAGATTGCTCCTGTTCTACTAACAGGTTATCAACAAACTGTGAAAGTTTATCCGCCGTTGGACATTTCATGAAAATAGCCTCCTTCGCGTTTTACTATATCTCTCATTTTTTTCTTAGCCCGATGAAGCTTATTGCGGACATCTGAAAGAGGGAGTTCGACAATCTCACTGATTTCGTTATAGCTTAATTCATTTGCATATCTTAAGAGGATGATCATTCGTTCATCTTCTGGCAGCGTGGCAATCAAACGCTCGAGCTGCCTATTTTTTTCTTTCTTTAAGAAAATCACTTCAGGATGGTTCGAGTTCACCATTTTTTCTTCGTTTATTTCCACCTGTTTCATTTGATAGCGTTTCTTTCGGAATTCATCCATACAGTGATTAATCGCCACCCGATAGATCCAGCTGGAAAACGATCCATTTCCATCAAATTTACCGAGCTGATGATAGACTTTAATAAAAGCCTCCTGTACTAAATCCTGAGCATCCTGTGGATTTCTTGTCATTCGTAAAATCGTGGCATATAACGGATTTTTATATTTATTAATAATGTGTGCGTAGGCATGCTTGTTGCCGGATAGCACATCTTGGATCCAAAGCAGTTCTTCTTCCATTTTGACCTCCTAACTAAAACGATCATGCGCATGTCTCGCTTTTGGATTTCATCTATAATAACGAGTTTAATCTCTAAATAATTTCATCTAAATAAAAAATTATTAAAGAAAGTTTGTGTTAAAGCTTAGTGTTGATCATGCTATTTTGTTGTTGATTGGAGCGGAAGGCGCGAGACTCCTGCGGGAGAAGCGAGTCAAAGGGAGACCCCGCAGGAGCGATAGCGATGAGGAGGCTTCCGGACCGCCTGCGATCGCTAAGTGCCTGCAGCGGAGATCAACAGGGAAGTTTAACATAGAAAAAGAAAAAGGCTGCCGCAGCAACCATCGAGCCTATACAAAAAACTTTAACTAGATATCTAATCGTATTTTTGAGTTTGATCTACCTGGGATTGATGATTTTTGAATAATTTTTGATAGCCGTAGATCCCAGAGCTAAGTAATAATATTCCGGAAAACAAATATACAAATCTAGCACTTACTAAATCAACAAGCAAACCAATGATAAAAACAGATAAACTAAAGACTGCTTGATTAATGGTTGCCTTTGAAGCTAAGTATTTTCCTAAAAGTTCTTTATTGATGGAGTTCTGAATAAATGTGCTTTGAGCAATATCTCTAACTTGATATAATGGGCCCATTAAAATAACTAATAACAAAGCGATAATAGGAATACTAACAAAAGAATAGATGATGGTAAGAATTGAAACACCAACTGATCCAATAACAATGAAAAGTACAAGAGACTGATTAATATATTTTGAACATTTCCATACTAAAATGCCACCAATAATTGTTCCTGCATAATAAGCTGAGTTAATATATCCCCACCATTTTTCATCTTGACCTAATGCTTCTTGAACGAAGATTAAGGTGACAGCCCCAATCCAAATGCTTCCACCAAATAATTCAATGATATCCATTTTTGTAATCGTGCTTAATATAGGGTGTTTAAAGACAATTACCCAGCCTTCCTTTAGAGATGCAATTGGATTCTTTTTCTTCTTGTTATGAACCGTAGAATTCGTTTTTAACATCAATAAAGAAAGGATAGAAATCAACAATAATATAATGGTTATGATAATGACTTTAAAATGACCAAGATAAACGATTAGAATACCGCCGATGGACCAGCCAAGAAGCAGCAATATTTGATCGGTAGTAGACAAAAGGCTATTCGCATTCACTAATTTCTCTTTTGAAACTACCTCTGGGATTAGAGCGCTCCTCGAAGGATTAGACCAGCCATTGAAAAATGAAATAAATGCTAATAAAAAAAATAGCAAAATATAATTGATTGGACTAGGGATAAGTAATATCGAGATTACAATAAAAGCATAAAAAATCAGCTGGAATATCTGTGAAATTAATAGAATCCTTTTCAAAGTATATTTTTCCATCATTAATGGTACTGTAGATCCACTTATAATTTGCGAAATCATACTAATAATGGTGACAGCTGATGCAAAAGTGGCTGAATTCGTTTCTTGATAGATAAATGTAATGATTGTCATTGTATATAAAGAATAAGCTAGTTTTGTAGAAGACTGACTTATTAATAATAAGTAAAAAGGTGATTTCAAAAAAACACTCCTTAATGATAAACCTGTTAAATAAGAGAGATAACTACTATTTTTTTTATCATAGCATTATCTTGCTGAGATTTGGTTAATTTTCCAAATCTACTGCTAAAGTGTAGTAATTCAATATAAATGATTAGAAGGAAAAACTATTTATTGGAAGAAATACTATATAACTAACTAATAGGAGATGAAATCATGCTTGAAAAATTAATTAGGGTAGGAACGATTTATATTCCTGTAGTGGATGTAGACAGTTCTGTTCAATGGTATACGGATAAGCTAGGGGCTGAGCTAAGCTATAAAGATCAGGAAAAGGCTATTCTGAATTTCGCTAACCAGAGCTTTTTCTTAGTTAAATCGAAAGAAGATCAAAGTTCAAATTTTATTGATGATAAAGGCAATGAGCGCTTCTCAGTGACGTTTGAAGTGAATGGAATGGCTGCTTTAGAAGAAATTCATAAGGATTTTGTTAACCAAGGTATCAGTGTTGGAGAAATTGAAAATAGGGGCCATTCTGGACGGAACTTTGTTTTTTCTGATCTCGACGGAAATAAATTTGATGTTTGGAGCGAATTAAGTCCGATTTTTAAAGAGAAATTCTTTATCTCAAATTAAATGCCAGTCAGTAAGTATTTAAAAGATTGGAGGATTTCTATTGTTATACCATTTTAGCGAAAACCCGCATATAAAAACCTTTTCTCCAAGACCATCCAAAACATCTGCGAAACCAGTTGTTTGGGCGATTGATCAAGAGCATTCCATTCATTACTATTTTCCGCGAGATTGTCCAAGAGTTATTTATTGGAAGGCAGATTATACGAACGAAAATGATAAAAATCAATTCTTTTTCGGGTCAAGTGCAGACCAGATTATCACGGTTGAAAGCCGTTGGCTAGAGCGGATTCGTCAAACAAAACTATATGTCTATACATTTTGTGCAGACTCATTTGAAATGTTCGATGAGAACGCTGGATATTATGTATCCGATCAAGAAGTTTCTCCGATTAAGGTTGAGCCTGTTGGAGAGTTATTAGAAAAGCTCTTGAGTGAAAGCATAGAATTAAGATTTACTCCGGATCTCTCTCCGATTCGAGATATGGTTATTTCTTCAACCTTAGGATTTTCTATTATTAGATTTGGCAACGCGATAAGTGTATCAAAATCATGAGGGTTTGATATTTAAGAGTATGATAGAGAAAAAATCGGATATGTTATCGAAAAGGTCAATCTATGTAGGAGATTGACCTTTTGTTTTTTTATGTTAATTTTTTATACATCACAATATGTGGACCAATAGGAGGATAATCAAATATTTCACCATGTACTTTAAAGCCTAATTTATTATAGTATTCTTGTACTGTGGTTCTTGCTTTACACCATAGTAGGTCAAACCCCTGCTCTTTTATCAAACTTTCGGAGAAGGTAACAAGTGATCTACCAGCTCCTAACTTTCTAAACTCTTCAAGAGTTGCCATTCCTCTTAAACGATATTGCTTTTCAATTTTAAAATCAGGATTCTTTTCAACGCAAAAGGAAGCAATACTAATTAGCTCTCCTTGATAAAATGCTCCAACATGAAATGCACCAGCTTCATGATCTGTATCATATTTGCAGTCCTCAACTGTCTGGTGAGGACGTAAAACACTATGTCTAAGACTGTAGGTCATTTCTGGCTTGATTTTTAGAACATCAATCATGTTATTCCTCCAATCCTTTCATAAAAATAAATGAGAATTATGAATTGGTAATTCGCTTACTGTTCTAGAAATCCTGCATTAATTTCAATGCTTTTTTTGATGAATATTTATCAATGTATAGTAAAAAAGGATATTGGAGTATCGCTGTAGTAGCTTCTTGGGTGCATAAAGAGCGAAATAAGTGATGTTTAAACTAAAGCCTGTATAGGTTTTATCCAGAAGATATGACAGAAAAATGTCGAAGTATGTATATTATTGTAAAATAATGTTTAACTTTCATTGACTATTCCATTTTTGTTAATTAGACTGTTAAAGTGAAAAAGTAATGAGTGATTTTACATAGGTACAAAGTCTGGTGTAGGCAGACTTATTGAAAGATAAGGAAGCAAAATAATGGTTCTGTCGTTTATATTAGCTATTGAACTATGATCTCCAGGTTGCCTATATTAAAGTGATTGCTGCTCTATTTTTAATGGACAGCTGTTTTTTTTTGTGAAAATAAAAAATAGTCGGTGGTTTATGATAAGGAAATAAACAGCGAGTGAATGAGTTGAACTAAATTTATATTTTCGAAGAGTACTGTTGGGGCAAGATATTGTGGAAAGTGATTCATACTATTGAAGATAGATAAAATTAAAAAAGCAAAATAATAATTGAAGAAGAGATGATATTATATGACATTTACAATTGGGAAAAAGTTGTTAGCGGGATTTTTGAGTGTTGTCATTTTACTTGGCATTATTAGTTCAATATCATATGTCAACATTAAGAAAGTAGACGAATCTTACTCAGATTTGGTTGATCGGCGGGCAGATATATTAATTAATTCAATGAATATGCAAATCAGTGCATCTAGAGAAGGCGGTAATTTGAGAGGAGTATTAATAAGAGAAAAGGATGCATCGGATTTATTGATACAATCTATCGATAATCTAAATGAGAGCATAAAAGCTACAAGTGATATAGCTTATCAACAAGATCATAAAGATAAATTAAAACAGCTTGAATCAATGAATAATGACTTTATGCAGATGTCAAATGAAGTCATAAATTTGATGGAGAAAGATCCGGAAAAAGCAAATATATATGCAATTGAAGAAGTTATTCCATTATCGAGAGAAATTCGTGATATAGCAGATGGACTCGCAAAAGAGCAAAAAAAACTTATGGATGAAGGAAGTATCGCTAGTTCTGAATTGTCTAATAATGTTGCATCAACTGTTCTTATCCTAAGTATAATTGCTATTGTATTAGCGGTTATTATTGGCGTGGTTATTACTCGAATGCTTACTAAACCTATTTTATCAATAGAAAAAGCGGCATCTGCCATCGCGGAATGTGATCTTACTCAAGAGGATGTTCATGTAAAGAATCGGGACGAATTTAGAAATCTGGCTAGATCATTTAACCAAATGAAGGAGAATCTTCGCCTCTTGGTTCGTGAAGTGAGCCTGGATGCTGAACAAGTAACTGCAACTTCGGAAGAGCTGACTGCCAATGCTGAACAGACGAGTGGTACAACAGAACAAATTACAATCGCAATTCAAGAAGTGGCATTAGGGTCAGAAAAACAACTATCGCATGCTACAGATGTTAATCAATCAGTCGTAGAAATCTCAAGGGGAATGAATCAGGCTGCAGCTTCCATTCGATCCGTTGTAGATTTAACGGCTACAGCGAATGATAAGGCAGTCGCCGGAAATGAAGTGGTTACTCAAACAGTTGAACAAATAAATCTTGTTCAAAAAACTGTTAATGAAACTGAAGAAGTAGTAAATATCCTTGGTGATAAATCAGTTGAAATTGGCCAAATCGTTGAGTTGATTACCCAAATTGCAGATCAGACAAACCTTTTAGCTTTAAATGCTGCAATCGAAGCTGCAAGGGCAGGAGAACATGGAAAAGGGTTTTCAGTAGTCGCTGATGAAGTAAGGAAGTTAGCGGAACAGTCTGGTGAGGCAGCAAGTCAAATACGCGAACTTATTCAAGAGATCCAAATAGAAGCAGATAAAGCTGTGCAATCTATGAATCATGGAGCAACTGTAGTAGATGCGGGCATTAAATTAGTTTATCAATCTGGAAATGCATTCAGTGATATTGTAAAGTCCATTGAACAGATAACTGACGAAACTCAAGAAGTGTCAGCAATTGTAGAACAGGTAAATTCAAGCTCTCAGAATGTGGTAGAAATGGTGGAAGGTGTAGCCATTATTGCTGAAAAATCTGCAGGAAATACACAAAACGTAGCCGCATCAGCAGAAGAACAAAATGCCTCAATGGAAGAAATATCATCTTCAGCGGCAGCTTTAAGTAATATGGCTTTAAATCTACAAACAGCAATTAATAGATTTAAAATTTAGAATCATATTTCATGTGAAATAAATGATACGAATTTATCGCAGATTAACGGGCAGTAAGACCCCCACTTCAAGGATTCGCGTATGCAAAGAAGAGTAAGTGGGGGATCAACTGCCCGTAAATGCCCGATTGGTTCAACTAACCATCAGTGGGGGATGAAGAAAAACCCCCACTGATGGAAGTTTCACTTTATTAAGTTTACCGTTAAATTGAGTCTGATCACGGAAAGCGCGTACACACCCGGAAAATATAGAAAGAATAGTTAACATTTTGTCATTAATGAAAAGTTCTGTGGAGAGAAAAATCTCTGTAGGGCTTTTCTTTTTGTTATTATTATAAATTGGTTAATTATGGTATATTTATTGAGGTAAGGGGGGATTAGAGTGAATACATTTTCAGTTGTAGGCATCGTGATTGTCTTTACAATTTATATACTTGTAGATCAAGTGTATTTGAAAAGACATCTTGGTATCAAAAGCAAATATGAATGGTTATTCTCTGTGAATAGAAAGACCTATGCAAAAATTATTGATTTTTTAATTCTTATTTTATTCATTATTATTTTTTTGAACCTAAATAGTGGTTCGACTTTTCATACTTATTCACCCGTTATCAGAACAAGCCCAATGTTTGGGATGTTTTTCCTCCAGAATGTAAATCAAGGGATTGAGGAACTACTAATAAACCGAACTGAAAAATCCTACTATCATAAATTTTTAGGTTCTTTTATGATACTGGTTACTTTTCTGATTTTGTTTGTAGGAGAAAGAGTATAGGAACCTTTTTAATTCAATTAACGAGGGCATTACTTGATAAAAATCAGCTTTATGGAAGATAAATATGAGGGAAATAGATTTGCAGCTATTATTGGGCGGGTTAGCAAATAAAAAGAACTTTACCCATGAATGTTGTAATATTCTGTTAAAATAAAAGTAGGAATCCTAATTTAAAAATAATTTTGAAGTAGGGGAAAATACATGGAATCTCTTAAACCTGTAAAAAGGAGTGCTATTAGAATATACCTTGGGAAGAAGTATTACCGCTTAAAGAGATATATTAATTGGTTCATAGGAAAAAAGAAGTTTTCAATAAAAAAGAGCAACACTTTATTACCGCATGTGATTTTCACCCATCAAACATTACTACTCCGAGAATTAAAAGATGTAGATATGTGGTTGCAGCAAAATAAAGTGAAGAATCTCAAGGTCGCAACTAAAAAACTAAATAAAATCATTGTCAATCCTGGAGAAACATTTTCTTATTGGCGATTGCTTGGTAAGACAACAAGGAGAAAAGGTTATGTAGATGGTATGGTTTTACATTATGGTAAGGTTACAACAGGTGTTGGTGGGGGATTATGTCAATTATCGAATTTAATTTATTGGATGACATTGCATTCTCCTTTAACTGTTACAGAAAGATACCGTCATAGTTATGATGTATTTCCAGATTCCAATAGAAGTCAGCCTTTTGGCAGTGGAGCAACGTGTGCTTACAACTATCTTGATTTACAGATAAAAAATGAAACAAATCACTCATACCAATTAATTGTATATTTATCTGATACCCATTTAGTAGGAGAATGGAGATCAGATACTCCTCCCATTCGGGCTTATGAAGTTTATGAACAGGCCCATTTGATTACACAGGAGTATTGGGGCGGCTACGTCAGACATAATAGAATTCATCGTAAAATTTTTAACAAAGAAAAAGTTCAAATAGATGATGAATTCGTTACGGAAAACCATGCAATTATGATGTATGAACCGCTTCTGGATCAACCTAAAACCGTGTGATTTTTTAATAAAAATGAGGTGAAATCTATATTGTTTTACATAAGAAATCTTGAAGAAAGCGAGTTTGAATTTTTTAAGGATATGCTTTATGAGTCCATACATATTCCAAACAATAAACCATCTAAAGAGAATTTATTAAACCTTCCTCAAATAAAAAAATATTATGAAGGTTGGGGACGAAATGGTGATAATGCATTAATCGCTATAAATAATAATAACCAAAAAATGGGAGCGGTATGGTACAGATTATTTGATGAATTGAATAAAGGATATGGATACGTTGATCATGACACCCCTGAATTAGGAATAGCAGTTTCAAAGAATGCTAGAGGAATGGGGGTAGGAACACTGCTTATGAATAAGATCATTCAGAAAGCACTGGAAGATGGTTTTAAATCTCTTTCCTTAAGTGTTGACTTAGATAATGAAAATGCTGTCCATATTTATAATAAACTTGGGTTCAAAGAAATTGGTGTATCGGGTACATCAATAACAATGGTATTCAGAGTTTACGAATAAGATTTTTCTCTTAAAAGTGAATATGTGAGAACCTTATTAATTCTTTGTACAAAAGGCTTTCAATAAACGTCGTATAACAATGGGGAGATAAATTTATTGATAAAGAAGAGTTCAATGTGCCCGAAAAAAGAAACTCCCCACCAAAACGGTCACGAATAAGAGCTGAATGCGCCCGTAAAAAAGAAATCCCCATCAATTCGGTCACAAAGAAAAATTCAAAAATAATGGGATGAAAGGGAATACAGATTTTATTGTGTATGATTTATTGGATAAGGTGATTACTAAAAAAAGTAAATAGTGAAAGTGACTTATTTAAATAATGAAAATATTTAGTTTGGAAAATTGTAACATTATTGTTATTTGGAAAGTCTATATCAATGGAGGAGGTGTGGGATGAAAAAAATAAAAAATGTTACTTTTCTTTTTGTATTTATCGTATTAATGGCCGGTTGTATGAAGGAAGAAAAGGGGCAATTGACAAGAGTTGATGTTCAGAAAATGAACCCTGATGGCAATTATGAAGATGTTTTCATGATAACAGACAGTGAAACAATAGAAAGAATAACCACTGTAATTGAAAATATAAAATGGGAACCAAATAAAGATAAAGAAGCAGAAATGGCCAGAAAAGCAGACGTAAAAGCCACTTTATTTTTTGAATATAATAAAGACATGCCTGAAAGATTGAATGAATACGATATTTGGTTTGGTGAAAATAACGGCACTGCAACAATTATTAGTAATAATAAAGATGAAGGCTTTGGATCATTAGATAAAGACAATGCTCATATTTTAAAAAGTGAATTATTAAGTAAAACAATAGATTGGAAACCCCGAAATGAATATGCTGAAAATGACAAAGTGTTGTTTAGCATTTTTCCAGACCCAAACCTTGTCGCAGGAAAATCTTACGGGTATATGTTTAGTTTTGCAGAACCATTTGAAACTTACAAAGGAAAAAAATTAGCGATGTATGCTTATCATAAAGAAACTGGAGAGCGCATAACGGCAGTACCTCCGGAAAAGATAACAGAGCCAAGTTCTGGTTATCCTAGCTTAAATCGATTTACAACTTTTTTCGAACTCCCTATTGGTGGATTATGGAGAATTGAAGTTGAGTTTGATGGGAAATTTTACGGGGACGTCATATTAAACGTTCCAAACTAAAAGGAAAGAACACAATCGGGAGGAGTCTTCATTGATAATAAGAAAAGCAGAGAATCAAGACAGTGAAGTCCTTAGTGAATTAGCTTACAAATCTAAAGCCTATTGGGGATATTCAAAAGAATTTATTGAAAAATGTAAAGATGATCTGACAGTAACAGTACAATACATGAGAGAAAATCATGTTTACGTATTGGAGAAAGATAACACAATACTTGCATTTTATAGTCTTTCTACAAATCCTAATCGTTTGGATGCATTGTTCATAGATCCGGACCATATAGGTAAGGGAATCGGTAAAGTATTATGGGAGGATTTAATAAACAAAGCAAAACATTTAAACATGAAAGAGTTTAATATTGATAGTGATCCAAATGCAGAAGGCTATTATTTAAAAATGGGTGCGAAAAGAATTGGTGAAACTCCATCAACAGTCTTTCCTAACCGGAGCTTACCTCTGATGAATGTCACAGTAGAATAAGTGTTAATATCTATTTTTTGTTGCTTTACTTCAAATAGGAGTAAGGCCTTTTTTCTAATCAAGTAGAAATAATGGTTTACCAACATTCACATATAAGGGAATTGTTTAGGATAGTTCAAAAAACAGGGGTGAAACGATGAAACATAAGGATGAACAACTTATAGGACAAGTCAAGGAAATCCGGCGGTTTCCTGTCAAAACCATTTTAGGGGAATCTTTGTCATCTGTGTCAATTAATAATCGAGGTCTCATTGGAGATCGTTTGTGGGCAATAAGAAACTTGAGCGGAAAGTTTGGCAGTGGTAAGACTACACGCCGATTCCAACAGATGGACGGGCTATTTAATTATAGAGCGAGATATGAAGGAGCTACTCCAATTGTAACTATGCCTGATGGATTGGATTATCGGGCTGACGATAATGCTGTAAATGAGGTGTTAAGTGAGCGGCTCGGATTTCAAGTAACCTTGGCTCGAGAAGAGTCCATCTCTCATTTTGATGAGGGTCCAGTAAGTATCATTACGACCTCAGCGTTACGCAAGTTAAGTCAGCAATTAGGAGAGACAGTAGACCCTCGTCGCTTTCGAGCAAACTTATTAATTGATACAGAATTAACTGGATACATTGAAGATGATTGGGTGGACCGACTAATCCAAGTTGGGCCAACAGTATTCTTGAGAGTGGTTGCCACTCTCCCAAGATGTGTAATGGTGAATAATTCTCAAGAAGAACTACCACAGGATGCTCGGATACTCCGAAATTTAGCCCATAATCATGATGCAATGTTTGGTGTTTGGGCGAAGGTTGAACGTGGCGGTGAAGTGAGTGTCGGAGATGAAACAATCATACGATAACTCAGTCGCTGTTCAATAAGTGTAGCCGTTCTGATAGCATTATTCTTATTAAACTAAGGTGAGCAATGTAGTGAAAATAAGAATTTAATAAGAGGAGGAAGCAAGTTATCAATGAAAGCATATGGTGAAGATTTAGATGAAAAATCATTAATGCTATTTAAAAAATGTAAGAGTAAAAGATTTAGCTTTAAATTTTTCAAGGTAAGGCTGCAATGGAGATCTTCTATTAGGAGCTAACGATGCTGTTTTGTTGAAAATGGGTATTAAGAATTGGTGTAAATATAGTAAGTAGAGAACGACCGCAAGGGGGAGAGAAAATTGAAAAGAAATTGGTTATTTTCGCTGTTAACTTGTTTGGTATTTTTAATTGGTTGTTCAAAAGAACAAACATTTGAAGAATTCTTTCACAAAAAGATGGATGAAATGCACCTAGGAGAAAAGGATTATTCTTATACTCTTATTCATAAGCAAATGAATATTGTACATAAAGATGATGCAATTGCAGTATTTAAAGAACGTCGTACAGAAAAAGAAATAATCTTTATCGCTTATCTTGAAAAAGAAAATGATAAATGGGAATGGAGACAAACAAGAGGAGCAGCATGGAATTCTCCTGTTAAATGGTCTGCAATGAACCAAGTTCCTTTCATATATTCAGGAGCGATTAATGATACCTCTATTTCAAAGGTATACGCTGGTAATGAATTAGCGAAAATCATCAAAATTGAAGGAGATAAAAGGTTTTGGTATGCCATCAGTGATTTTAAAGATGTTGATGTAACAGTAGTTAAAGATGATGGTTCTAAAGAAATCCTAAAAAAATTCGACGAAGAGATATAAATAAAGGAGTAAGTAAGGCATTGGAGATAAAGTAAATTTACTAGTTTCTTTAACTAATGATTATAGATGATTTTATATTAATGGGCTGGTAGCTAAAAAGGGATATTCTAATTCTCTTAAAATAAAATTTGTTTCATTTGAGGAGAATGAATAAATGAATTCACCTGAGCAAAATAAAAAAAATCTATTGGAAATGAAAAACTTCCTCTGCGAGATGCTTTTTGCTCTTTCTTTTATTTGGATTGGAACATGGTTTTTTCTAGAAACATACAAATGGGTCGTATATGTTTTTATGGCAGGAGCTGTATTTCTTGTATTTTTATTTAGGTTTTTAAAAGTTTCTTTAAAGTTCCTATTTTTGCTTTCTTCTATCATGTTGTTTATTGCGTTTCTTGTTACGGTTCTATTTTCGTAAATCATTCAAATTCATACGTATCGAGGTTGTTTTCGGAAAATTTAATATAATGAAACTTAGAAAGAGAATTGAGGAGGTAATTAATTGAATATTAACCACGTTAAGGTCGAAGTTTTATTACCAGAAGAGTATATTGAAGAATTAAGAAATAAGTTAAACGACATTGGTGTTTTAACAGTAGGTAAATACGATAATGTAATTTCCTACTCAATCGTTCATGGATATTGGAGACCATTAGACGATTCAAAACCCTTCAATGGTACTGTAGGAGAAATATCTTTTGGCACTGAATGTAAAATGGAATTTAGATGTTCATATAAGAATATTGATGAGGTAGTAAACATTATTAAAAGTGTTCATCCATATGAAGAACCGATCATTAATATAATTCCATTATTAAACTAATGTAGCGATTGTTCAATCTGGCAATCGCTATTTTTCTAAATAGAATTCTGTTTCAATAAATTAATAGGATGGTATTAGTCATTTTTATGGTAATAAGAATGGTGAAATTTTTATATTGGAGAGAGGATGGTATGAATGCTGCAGTTTTTTCTTATAACGGGTGTAGTGTGCATAATCATTTCAGGTCTTTTTATAGGAGCGTGGACAGATGGACAGCAGCAAAGAGCAAATTTTCATTCTGAATCAGTCAATCATAGAAACTTTAGAACCAAAATAGCATTTTATGCTGGTATTGCTGGGGGAGTTTCTTTAAGTATCGCTGCATTAATATATTTTTTTATCGTAGATTAATAGACCCCGTTAAGAGAAGGGATTAAGTAGTGATACTTTTTCCCTAAATTAACCAAAAATATAGATTATATTATCTGAATATTAGGAATTAATACACTTATTTTCAGATTTTTTTCCGTCTATACTTATACTATTATTAGCAAACTATTAATATATTCGGGAGGTAAATATGAAGAAGAATCGTAAAATGCCGAAAGTATTAGCAACGGTTTTAGCTGCTTCACTTGCATTCGGGTCTGTCGGGTATGCTGCACCACTCGCAGGGGAAAATGGGAAATCCCCTTATTCCCAGGATCAAAAAATCGTAGCAAGAGTGGATGCTGAACGCGCAATCGAACATATTAAATATTTATCGAAAGAAATTGGAACAAGACCAGGAGGTTTGGAAGCGGAGAAAAAATCAGCAGACTACATTGCTAAAACGTTAAAAAGCTATGGATATGATGTAGAATATCAATACTTTCCAGTTGCTGACCAATACATAGCAGATGTTGCTTTTTCCAACGGCACGGTATGGGAAATGGGTGCTGCCCCTAATGGGAAAATTAGTGATGCAGCAGTAAAAGCAGAGGTTGTCTATGTTGAAGGGGGTACCAATGTTAACGATTTTAACGATGTTAACGGAAAAGTTGTTCTCATGGCAAGAGAATCATCAACAACTGATTATCGTGCACAGGTAGATAACGCCGTACAAGCTGGTGCTGCTGGCGTTATTCTTCAAAGTTTAGTAGGAAGCCGCGGAAATTATGGTCAGTCATTTAACCCTAGTTTAACAAAGAAGTATGATGTGCCAGTCTTTGGTGCAGCTTATATCCAGGGGGAGTGGCTGAAGGAGCAAATGGAAGAAGGAGCTGTTGAAGTCAATTTAACGTCTAAGCATTATTCAGACCTTCAATCAGTGAACGTCATTGCGACTAAGGAAGCAAAATCGAAGGATAAAGATGTTAAAGAAGTGATTCTTGGCGCTCACCATGACAGTGTTGTCGGAGCACCAGGAGCCAATGATAATGCTTCTGGTGTAGGCTTGATGCTTGAACTAGCCCGTGTGTATAAAGGGTATAATACCGATAAGACATTGAAATTTATTGCATTTGGTTCAGAGGAAAGAGGTTTGCTTGGTTCTAAATATTATGTTGAGCAATTAAGCCAGGAACAAAGGGACCAAATCGAAGCAGTCTTTGTACCTGACATGGTTGCAACCAATTATGACAAAGCGAAAAATCTTTATGCGATGACCGTCGATGGAAGCACGAATATTGTAACCGATTCAACTGTAGCTGCAGGTGCTCGTTTAGGTAACTCCGATATTTTGCCGGGAACTTTCGGTTCTAGTGATCATGTGTATTTCCATCGAGCAGGAATTCCAGCAGCCCTATTCATCTGGATGGGAATTGACAGCTGGGACCCGCTTGTCTACCATATTGAAAAGGTTTACCATACACCACAAGACACGATTGAAGACAATATCTCAGTTGAAAGAATGCAGTCTGCTCTTGACATCATTGGATCTGGACTATTCGATGTTGTTCGAAAGAAAGTTCCAGCGAACAATAAATAAAAGTTTCTGAAAGATTGCTAGAAAGGGAAGTACCAAATTCTTTCATAAAACATTTTAGAAAAGAGAAGTGTTAGCAGCACTTCTCTTTTTCCTATTCCCTAATAGAAACAGATTGCTTATAATTTATTAACAGACCCAAACAGCTTAGGAGTTGGACTTTGGTGAACAAAAAAGACGTAGCTAACATTCGTAAACAATTCAAGCTTAATAATGATTTAATGAAAATCACCGACATTTTTAATGTCTATATAAGGAAGGAAAGCAGCGATATTTATCATGAACAAAGTCATCCGTTTCCAATGTTAGACCACGAACAGCAAGAATTATTCCTCAGTAACTTCAAAAAGGTACTAACAGGTCAATTGGATGTGAAGTTATTTGAAGTAAAGTTTAAACGTGAAGCAGAGGATCACAGTCAGCAAATTCTTCTTAACGGTCTGCAATCCAGCGATGTAGAAGAATGGAAAGAACAAATGCTTCTAATGGTTGAAAAAATGTTTAAAGACGTTCAATACGAGGTGGACATGGTCGTAACCTTTATTCGTGGGGAATATTTTAAACCGACGAAAAGAAGTAATGAGGAAGCTGAAGAGAGCGGACGGAATGAGGTGTATTCACATCCTTTTATTCTTTGCAGCATAAATCAAACGGAACAGCCTAAAAGAACTTTGTTGTTTGATTACATTGAAAAGGAATTTAAGTCAAGTGTTGTGGTCGACTCCATTATTAATCTTACATCTCCAGTAGCGGGCTTTTTATTTCCTAGCTTCACTGAAAATTCGGCTGATGTAAATCGCGTACTTTACTCAGCTGGCAAACCGAATCAGCCTGATTTTCATTTCATCGAGGAAGTATTGAATGGCGATGAGATTATGACCGCACAAGATGATAAAGCGGTCTTCGAAGAAATTGTTAAAGCTGTAGCTGGAGATCAGGTTGATGCTTCTACACTTGCCAATGTATATGAAGAAGTCCACCGCATGATGGTAGAAGATGAAGGGGAAGACACACCTAAATTGGATTACAAAGATGTGGAACGTGTATTAACGGTGAGTGGAGTGGAAGATGTTGATTCAGATAAGGTCGAAACGGCATTCCAAAGAGTCATCGATGACGAAAAGTATGAGCTGAAAGCAAGCAGCATTGTCCCAAATTTTAATACGAAATCAATTAAAATCCAGACGAAAGTAGCGAATATTTCTATTAGCCCTCAAGATTTAAAATATGTCAAACAGGTCAACTACAACGGCAAGCGTTGTATATTAATCGAGGTTGATGAGGATACCATGATTGAAGGCTTTAAATTAATACCAGAAACATTTTAGAGTAAAAGCCTCGATAAAGTAAAATTTATCGAGGCTTTTCGTATGATAAACTTGCCTGTTGATTTCCGCTGCAGGCACTTAGCGATCGTGGGCGGTCCGGAAGCCTCCTCGTCGCTATCGCTCCTGCGGGGTCTCCCTTTGACTCGCTTCTCCCGCAGGACATTGAATAAGCTTCCTAGAATGATCACCGCACGAAGGAAATGCGTTAGCATTTTCGAGGATCTCGCGCCTTCCGCTCCTATCAACAACAAAATATCATTATCAATACTGAGCTTTAACACAGTCTTTTTCTATATAAATTTCCCCTAAAATCTCTTTAAGCTGATAATCTACTGGTGAAAGTTCTTTTTGTATAAATGTGTTAACCTCATTTTGTTCAAGATCATATAATGCTTCAATTTCTTTTGAGAACAGAAGTGCCTCTTTTTCGAGCATGTTTTTTAATGTGGGAATTGATTGGGATTGAAGCTTTTCTATGGACAGTGCTTGTGTTAATCCTTTTACATAATACTCCAGCGGCCTAGCACCAACAATTTTAACCCCTTTATTCTCTTCGTTTACGATGATGATCGTAGGGAAACCGCGTACACCAAGGCTTTTTGCAAGTGCAAAGTCTTGCTCTAAAAGCTGCTGTCCCGCAGTAAGTCCTGCTTCCTTCACTATTGTTTCCCCGTCGAGCCCTATTTGATTGACAATATTCGTTAACACTTTGTTATCTCCAATATTTTGATTAAAGACGAAAACAGCTTCTCTTGCCCTGCGTAAAAAAACTTTAGCTAGTTTTTCATCTTTTTGCTGTATGATTTTATAAACACGTGAGGGAGGATAGGAAGATTGGATTGGATCATTAAGCCATAAGGAACCGTCAATCGGCATGCGGGAATGCTCACCGACTTCTCTCCAGTGACCCGCTACATCTGCTGGACTCTTAATGCCATTACTCACATCTGCAAAGCCGTCCCAGCTTGCTAGTAATCCTCCCATCACAGTATGAATGCTGAAATAATGGCCATACTGCTCTTCAAATCGTCGAAGAACTGGCTCTAATGCCCAGCAATGAGAACAGATTGGATCAGTCACATAATATAACGTAATTTTTTTTGAAGGCTGGTTTAAGTCAATCATTTCAATTGAATCTTCACTAGCTTCTCCACAAATACCTGTTTCTAAATCGCAGATCATTTTATCGATACTCATCTTTGTCTCCTCTTTTCTTATAGATATTTATATTGGTGTGCCCATTTTTGAATAGGTTCGAGTGCAGCAGTTAGTGAGCGACCCTTTTCAGTAAGTTCATAAAAAATAGTTACAGTAGGTTCAGAAATCACTTTTTTTTCTATTAGTCCGTACTCGGATAATTCAGAAAGTTTTAATGAGAGTGCTCTAGGTGTAATGTCTGAAAGGTCCCTTTTAATATCAGAAAATCGAGCTATTCCATCTGGGCAAAGCGATAGGTAATGGATGAGTAATCCATTCCACTTTTTACCTAATATTTCCATAGAGTATTCTAAGAAAGGGCAAATATTAATAAGAATCACCATCCTAATAAAAAGTATAATTAATATAAAAAATATATCAAGTATAAAAAGTATATTTAAGTAAAAATATTTGGTACACATCCCTGCTGAAAATGTGAAGGGCTTACCTCTTGTATTATTTTACATAAATCGGTAACATGGTTAAGGTACTTTAGGAGGTCTTTAACAATGAATAAACGTGTTTATTTATTAGCAATTGTCTCGTTTGTTGTCGGGATGGTTGAGTTAATCATAGGTGGTTTATTAGATTTGGTTGCAGAAGACTTAAATGTAAGTCTAGGTCAAGCAGGCTTTTTAATGACAGCATTTTCAATTGCATTTGCGATCGCTGCGCCTATTTTATTAACGGTAACACAAAAGGTGGAACGCAAGCGGCTGACTTTGATTTCGCTATTCGTCTTCTTTGTAGGGAATGTAGTCGCTGTATTCAGTCCATATTATAGTATATTGCTAGTTGGCCGTATCATTTCAGCTTCAAGCGGCTCATTGCTAATTGCTTTATGTTTAACGATGGTTCCAAGTATTGTAGAAGAAAAATATCGTGCACGGGCCATCGCAATCGTATTTATGGGTATCAGTGCATCGCTTGTGTTGGGGATTCCGTTTGGATTAATGCTTGGAAATGCATTTGGATGGCGAGCTCCTTTTGTCATGATTTCATTCCTAACACTTGTTTCAATGGCAGGTGTGCATTTCTTTTTAGGAAACATACCGCCTAAGCCTGCTATTTCCATTGGCAATCAACTTCGCACATTGAAAAATCGAAAAATATTACTTGTCCAATTAACATCCTTGATTTTTTTAGCTGGGCATTTAACATTTTATGGATATTTGACACCGTTTTTAAAATTAGAAATGGGATTAGATGGAACGTGGGTGAGTATCGTTTATTTCGTTTTCGGGATTGCAGCAGTTGTCGGCGGGGGAATTGGAGGCATACTTGCTGACCGTTTCGGTACGAAGTCTACAATTTTATCAGTCACTATTCTCTTTGGGCTGTCAATGTTTTTAATCCCTTTCACGACTGCTTCTTTACCAATATTCTTATGCTTGTTGGTCATCTATAGTATGCTAAGCTGGGCTATTACGCCAGCCGTGCAAAGCTATTTAATCGAATTATCGCATGAGGCTTCGGACATACAGCAAACGCTAAATAATTCGGCGGTTCATATTGGGATCGCCTTGGGTTCATTGATTGGAGGCGTTGTGATTGAGCAGACATCTGTGGAGCTAAACCCGACAATAGGTGGTGTATTTATCATTTTTGCTCTAGGAACAGCTGTCCTTTCGATGTCTAAAAAAAGAACGCAAGTATTGTCATCCCAAGAATAATTAAATCAACTGACCCTTTTAGGAGCGGTATTCATTTTTCAATTAGGTTTTTTTATAAACAAAAGGCTGTGTTAAAGCTCATAGTTAATTACGCTATTTTGTTGTTGATTGGAGCGGAAGGCGCGAGATCCTCGAAAATGCATTCGCATTTCCTTCGTGCGGTGTTTATTCGGGGAAGATTATTCAAAGTCCTGCGGGAGAGCGAGTCAAAGGGAGACCCCGCAGGAGCGATAGCGACGAGGAGGCTTCCGGACCGCCCGCGATCGCTAAGTGCCTGCAGCGGAAATCAACAGGGAAGTTCAATATATCCAAACAAAAAGAAAGCCATCAATTTAGGCTTTCTTTTTGTTTAGGTTTTAATTCGCTTTTTATTAATGATGCTTCGACAAACAATCGTTTATCCGTTAAATATAAGGCGTCTAATGGGTAGCATGTCTCGAGTGCAATAGCCGGGTAAGCCATATTCGGCAGTGTATCGTTTACATTCAAAATTTGCTGTCCAGTCACTGAAAAAGTAAACACACCTTGTTCAGTTGTTACGGAAAATTCCATTCCTTCTTCCAACTGATCTAATTGACGAAAGGTTGATGAGTTGTGCGCTGCAATGATGCTTGTTCCAATTTGTCCTGGAAATACACTATCTGGCAGATGGCCTGGTGCTTTGGCCAACTCCTTCTGTCCAGTTCCTTCTAAAATAGCTTCATTAATCCCGAGATTAGGAATGGTAAGCATACCGATGACCTCTCCATTTTTCGGCTGAACGATTAACTCTGGAGCCGGTTCAGGATACAGTCCAGTTTGATATTCCTCATGTGCTGGGATGGTCTCACCCGTATCGGAGCTTTTATCCTTTTCTGAGATTATATATGCAGTTAATTCTTGTACTGGATTTTCAGGAGAATTTTCCACATTGTAACTGGACTCTGCTTCTTCCCGTAAGGCATTGGACATAGCTTTGGAATAGCCAAATAGGAAAAAAGGGAAAAGGAGGACTAATAATCCCAGTACAATCAATCCTCCAGATACCTTCTTAAGAGTTTTTCGAGTCATCGATTAATTCATACGGCGGCGTGCTAGTAATGGCAGTGAAATCCCTGCAAGAAGAAGAGCAGTTCCTCCCAAAACCCATGGAATCACATTCATTCCTGTAACAGGAGAAGTTGCGTTCTTCACTGGTGTATTAAGAGAAGTCACAGCCCAACCAACAGGAGCGCCTTTAATTGGATGAGACAGTGTCGTTCCTTCGATCTTTGCAGGCACTTTATTTAAAGAGAATGTGCCATCTACTAAAGTGTCATAGTATTTGCTGTTTGCATTAATTTTGTCGTCCGTATAGCTAAACATGACAGCTTTTTCAAATTTGCCGACTAATTCATTTGTTGTAAGGTCTGTCACTTTGAAAGCAAAATTCATAAGTGCAGTTTCTCCATTAGGTGCATTCTTTTGGAAGTCCGCTAAAGGACCTTCTAACACTTGAAATTTCACAGTGTTTTTGAATGTACCTTCAGGGATATCGATTTTCACATTGCCATACTCAATAGAAGTAGCTTTGTTAGGTTCGATTGTCTTTTCAGCGACTACATTTGGGAAACCAAGCTTTTGAAAATCTGGCACTGTTGCAGGCGGATTTTTCACCTCTGCAGGAGAAGTTACAGCCCAACCAACAGGAGCGCCCTTAATTGGATGAGACAGCGTCGTTCCTTCGATCTTTGCAGGCACTTTATTTAAAGAAAATGTACCATCCACTGTGGTGTCATAGTATTTGCTGTTTGCATTAACTTTGTCGTTCGTATAGTTAAACATGACAGCTTTTTCGAATTTGCCGACTAATTCATTTGTGGAAAGATCTGTCACTTTGAAAGCGAAATTCATAAGTGAAGTTTCTCCATCAGGTGTATTCTTTTGGAAGTCGGCTAAAGGACCTTCTAACACTTGAAATTTCACTGTGTTTTTGAATGTACCTTCAGGGATATCGATTTTTACATCGCCATACTCAATGGAAGTAGCTTTGTTAGGCTCGATTGTCTTCTCAGCGACTACATTAGGGAAACCAAGCTTTTGAAAATCTGGCACTGTTGAAGGCGGGTTTTTCACCTCTGTAGGAGAAGTCACAGCCCAACCAACAGGAGCGCCTTTAATCGGATGAGATAGCGTAGTTCCTTCGATCTTAGCAGGCACTTTATTTAAAGAAAATGTGCCATCCTCTAAAGTGTCATAGTATTTGCTGTTTGCATTAACTTTGTCGTTTGTATAGCTAAACATGACAGCTTTTTCAAACATGCCAACTAATTCATTTGTAGATAGGTCTGTCACTTTGAAAGCAAAGTTCATAAGTGAAGTTTCTCCATCAGGTGTATTCTTTTGGAAGTCGGCTAAAGGACCTTCTAACACTTGAAATTTCACTTTGTTTTTGAATGTACCTTCAGGGATATCGATTTTCACATCGCCATATGTAATCGAATCAGCTTTTCCGGGATCAATGATTTTCTCAGCGACTACATTTGGGAAGCCGAGCGTTTGAAAATCTGGAACTGCGGCAAATACGGAAGTAGCCAGCAGCGAAAAGGTCATTAAAATCATCACAATAGCAAAAGAAATTCGTTTCATACATACACTCTCCTAACATATATTTTTTATTGCCTACACTAAAGTAAACGGATCGTTTGCTTGAACGGTTTGATATTGAAAAAATATTTTTTTTAGTAGGATTCTTCTGAAAATCTATGGAATTCACTAATAGAATCAAACCGAAACAAACCATTCATCGTTATAAATAATAGAAATAATGAAAAATGAGGGAGAGTGGCAAATGATAAAGTGGTATAGGAAACCGTACGGAAAGAAGCTAAAAAAGCTTCATTTTTGGAATGCTTGGGTGGTGGTTTTTTTAGCAGTCACAGGAATAATTCTATATATTCCTTCCTTGCGCGGCCCCCTTGCATTCATGAGGGTAGGATTAAAAGAGGTTCATATAATAGCAGGAATTGTTTCTGTAATCATTCTTTTACTCTATTTCCCCTTAATCAGCCGACATGTGAAACAAATTTTGGAGAAGAAAAACCAGCAGTTTAATCTTGGGTTTGTACTTTTTCTATTAGCAGGGTGGATGATATCGGGTATCATCATATGGCAGGAACGAAATCTGCCAAAAGGATGGAGTGCTATTGCTTTGTTATGGCATGATTGGTTAACATGGATCGGGATTCCTTATGTAAGTTATCATTCCATATCACGAAGCCGCTGGATAAAAAGAAAAGTTAAAAGCCAAAAGGCACCAACAAGGATTATTCATCAAAATGAAAACGAACAATTAACTGCAGATCAATTTATTAAGTCAAAGTTGAAGAACTTGCCTTTTTCCCGAAAGACTTTTCTTCGCAGTGTGTTTGGGCTGGTCTTTATTTTTGCTCTTGGTCCATATATTTTTCGTTGGTTAAAAAGGATCTTTGATAATGGAGGAACTTCGATAGAAGAAGTTTCAAAGCTTGATGGAAATAAGATGATCCCAAATCCCACTCCTTTAACTGAGTCACAGCAGCTAATTGGCGGAGGAGCAAAAGGGGAATTTAGAATATATACGGTAACAGAGATTCCGTCTTTTTCATCGGATTCATGGAAATTCGCTATTGGCGGATTAGTAGATAAGCCAAGATTGTTTACTTGGGAAGAATTTTTAAAAATAAAGCGACGAGTTCAAGTTAGCGATTTTCATTGTGTCACTGGCTGGTCCGTTTACAGTGTAACATGGGAAGGCATTCCGCTCTCTGATTTTTTAGATCAAGCAGGAGTAAGCAGCAAAGCCAAAAATGTTTTATTCATCTCTGGAGACGGAGTATACACGGATACTCTTTCTCTAGAGCAAGCAAGGATGGATGATGTGCTGGTCGCTGTATTAATGGATGGAAAACCAATTCCACAAAAATTAGGAGGACCTGTAAGGCTTGTTGTTCCTAAAATGTACGCTTACAAATCAGTAAAATGGTTACAGGGGATTGAGTTAATTGATGAGGAACATTTAGGTTATTGGGAAGTTCGAGGGTACGATACAAACGCATGGGTAAAAAGCTAGAGAGAAGGGGATATCCCTATCATACAGAGGAGTGGCGTACTAAGTTTGAGTACTTCAATTAACCATCAGTGGGTACGAATAAAACTCCCACTGATGGATCTCCTTATGCTGCTTCTTCTGATACTGATTGACGCTTTTTCCCTAATAGGTTGACGAAAAGGACACCAGAGATTGCAATGATGCCTCCCATGATGGAAATGGTACTTGGCCACTCATCAAGCCAAAGCCACGCAACGATAATTGCAATGATTGGTTCCAAATACAGCAGGCTTGTTACAGAACTAGCTTTTCCCATTGAAAGGGCAAGCGCCCAAGTAACATAGCCAATAGCCGCAGGAAATACACCAACAAAAATAGCAGATAGGTGTGCTTCCATTGTTGCATGCTGTAATTCTTGAACAAGTCCTGGAGAAAATATAAGAAAAGGCAATGTTCCAATCCATGTAAAATAAGCCGTTAATTCTATCGGGTGATAACGATCGAAGAGTGGTTTTTGAAAAACAAAAAATACCGATGTGGCAATTGCGGACATCAGTATTAAAAGGGCTCCTTGAGATATTTGCAGTGATTCTGCAGATCCAAAAGTGATGATCACAATCCCTATAAAACCAATACCTAGACCAACCCAGCCGAGTATACCTAGCCGTTCTTTTAATACAATTACAGCTAGGACCGCTGAGAAGATAGGAGTTGAACCGATAAGCATACCAGCAGTACCAGCAGATACTGTTTGCTCACCGAAAGTTACTCCAATGTGATAAATACTAATGCCAATGAAGGCTAGTATTGAAATTCTAAGAAGATCTTCCTTTTTTGGCAACCGAAATTTAACGCCTGGCCAAAGTGCATACAAGACAAAGATACCCGAAGCAATAAGAAAACGGACAAGGATTAAATGGCCGGATGAATAGCCTCCGTGTAAACTTGCTCGAATGGCAGCAAATGTAGATCCCCAAATAATGACTGTAAATGAGGCTAATAAAAATGCCTTAGCGTTCAAACTGCTCCCCCCAACCCATAATTTCATAAGAACAAGTTATCATGAGAGTGTATTGGACGCAATACGGGATGGCCATTTATCGCAGATTAACGGGCAGTAAGACCCCCACTTCAAGGTTGCGAGAGAATGAAAGAAACCTAAGTGGGGGATCAACTGCCCATAAAGGCCCGTAAAATGAACACAGACTAAAAGCGCCACATCGTGTGGCAACGTCTGCGTGACCCACTTCCTGTGGGCCGCAACTAACCATCAGTGGGGGATGAAAGCCGACTAAGAACGCCACGTCCTGTGGCAACGTCGGCACTAGCACGTCCTGTACGTCGGAAAACCCCCACTGATGGAAGTTTCACTTTATATTGGATATGGGGTATTCATATCTTTAGATTAAATATGCTATCCTATTAAAATAGGGTTTTTCCTTATATGGTTTATCCCGCATTAACGGGCAGTAAGAACCCCACCTCAAGATTGAGAGAGAAGCGAGGAAGATAGGTGGTGGACAACTGCCCGTAAAAGCCCGATTGGTTCAACTAACCATCAGTGGGGGATGAAAAAAACCCCCCACTGATGGAAGTTTCACTTTATGCAGAAAGGAAGTTAGAAGATGCGGAAGTTAACTTTGATTATTCCAATTATGCTCTTTGTAGGAGCTCTTGCGATGTGGATGCTTAAGAGAGATTATTCGGAAATTGAATATGGTACGAGAGTGTTGATTTCAGTTGGGGCAGCTATTTTTTCAGGAGTCATTTCATTTTTCCTATTTAAGTCAAATAAAGAAAAAAACTAAGCTAAATGTTATTCTCATAGTACTCTAAGCCGGGAACATCAGTGAAGTGCCCGGCTTTAAGTGCTTCTCCTTCTAAAATTGTTATAGAGTCATTTCAATGATTATTCCATGGGGACAATGACGAGATCACCAGATCCGCGAATGATCTTTTTCGTAAATACATGTTTGGGTTGAAAAATGTTTAGCAGGTAGTCCATCGCCATTTTAGGATCAATTTCTTCCCCGCACGTATATCCATCAATGGCAGCAAACTCTTTTTCAGGATACGTATGAATGGACAAATGGCTTTCCGATAATACAACCATAACTGTAGCTCCATATGGATTAAATGACCATCCGGAAACTGATAATATGGTTGCTCCGATCACAGTTGCAGCATGCTCCATATGGTGTTTTAAAAAATCTAGATTGTTTATTTTGTCAAATTCTATTCCCCAGGCGTCAACCACTATATGCCTTCCAAAAGTTTGATGTTCCGATGGTATCACTCCTCTCTAGCTTGCACTAATATCATACGCTGTCCTGTTGAAATGGCGTGGACAAAGTATAGTGTAAGAAAAAATCCATATTTCCTTTTTGAAATAAAAGCACGGTCTGATATTAAAACGATTAAAGAGAATTTTGCTGTATCTTTGATCATTGAAGTAGGTAATTCCTGAGTGTATGTGGCAACACATGGGGTGTTGGTGAAGTTTATAAGAATAAAAAAGAAGTAAATTTCCCAACAAGGAGAATTTACTTCCTTTTATTTAAGTTTAATAATTATTGATTATTCACTACAGTTATTGTTTTTGGCGGTGTTGTAACTTTAAATCCGAACTCATCAACACCATCAAATGTTATGGTATAAATTCCATTTGGCTGCCCCTGTTTTGGATACCATTTGGTTGACTCCATATTCCATACATTTTTATAGGAAAGAGTTTCTGCTACATTTCCACTAGGATCCTTAATTGTTACGGTCCAGTCAATTTTCTTATTTGCGTATGCAGAAAACACTGCTGGAGTTTTGTAGTTTACGCTTGGTCCATATACACTGAAGTATGAGATGAGCATTTTATAATCGATCATAGGTGTACCATAAACAGTGTGGCGTACGTTATAAGCATAATCATATGCCAAAACAACTATACCCTCTGGTTTTGTATTCACAACATAGGAGGTCATTCCATCTTTTTGGATGACGTATTTTCCATTTACGAAAAGAATGGCTCCTTCGTAACCACTTCCACCTTCTTCATCCACATCCCATGAGATTCTATACTTCCCATTTTCTTCTGTTACTTGTATATTTTTAGCCTCAGGTGCTACTGAATCCACCTTAATAGGAAATTTAAGCATTTGTGGTTTTGCATTTTCCCAGTCTAAGGTTGATTTTAAGACAATGTAATATTTATCGTCAGGTACTATATTTCCACTATCATCTGTCATATCCCAATATAGACCTGGATCTGCATATGCATACTTGTTAAATGGCATTAAAGTTTTTTTAATTTTTATATTACCTGAATTGTAAAAATCAAAATCAGTTATATGTTTTATAACATTACCGTTTTTATCTTCTACAAGTAGAACTAATTCCTTTACATTTCTTAACAAGGTATACTGAGGAAACGGACCATCTAACATTGATTTTGGTGATGTTGCATGTCTTTCAGGGTCTATTTTCTTGGTTAATGGATCATATCCAAGAGGACCCTCAGCATCTCTTTGATCAAGTAAATAAGTGTAATTAATAAAGTAATTATCCGAGTCATATGCAGGTGCATCGATATTCTTTACAGCATTCCAATCTCCATAGAAGCCCATATAAGGAACGGTTAGTTCAGGTATTTGATTATTATCATGAGGTACGAGTCTAACAAATCCTTCAACAAACATATTATCCTTTAAATTAGTAGCATTTGAAAAATCAATTTCAAAGTTTAACTCTTCTTTTTTACCCTTTTTTATATGAATTAAACTTGAATCTTCATTTGAAATTCTTTTTCCATTTACCTTTACATCTGCACCATCAACCCTAATGCTCTTCATCGTCAAGGTATTGGCTGTTTTATCTATCGTTCCATCTAAGTCATTATCATAGTTTTTGACCGCTGTTTCATCTGTTAATACATCTATATATACGTCATAATTTAAATCTTTAGGTATTGATTTTCCATCTAAAGCTTGAACAGTTAAATTAAATCTTGCCTTGTTGCCCTTAATCTCTTTTAATGCAACTGCTCCAGCTTTTTCTAAACTTGCTTCTCGATCATAAACCAATGCAGGTGTTTCAATGGCCTTATCAATCTGCATTAGTCCTGAACCTTGTTTTCTAGGTGAATATGGGGTTTGCTCTCTGCTTGTTTTATCAATTAAAATCTTTGAAGTGTTCATCAGCATAATTTTAGCCTTAAGAGCGGTTTCCATATTCTTGTCTTCCCCTTTGGCCTTTAATGCTTCAAGAACCAGTGCTGCCCCTCCTGCAACATGTGGCGCTGCCATTGATGTTCCACTAAATACATCATACTCATTGTTTAATGTTGTTGAATATATTCTTCCTCCTGGAGCTGATATTTCTGGTTTAAAGTCTAAGTTTTCTGGTGTTCCCCATGAAGAAAAACCAGACATTGTCTCTGCTCTATCATGATTTACCCATAACGGATTATTGGAGAAAGACATTTTTAAACTTTCACCATTTTTAAGTTTTTCTATAAGATTATTACCATCTGCAATACTTGTTGTTACTAATGGTAAATATGATGACGCAACAGGTACTCTCGGATAGTCACTATAACTAGTTGGTGCCCTCATAATAACGGCAACTGCACCTTTGTTTTGGGCAAGTTGTTGAATAGGGAAATAACTATTATAACTTTCATCTGTTCCCACCACTACGATCTTACCTGTACAATCTCCAATATCCTTAAAATCCTCATACTTTCCTGCCTTGGCATATATTAAATCATATTCCTTGTTCTCACCTAATCTGGTAACAATATCAGCGTTCGTATATGTTTTTTGATAACCCATTTCGTGTCCAGAAGATAGTCTCGCTTTAAATACCTTTTGTTTATCATTTTCATAGGATGCAACTTGAAGTGCAAAAGGGCTAACACCTGGTGCTCCTACCATTCCGATGTCTGGATTTTCTGCAAATGGAGCTTTTGCCTGTGGTAATGAAACACCGTTTAAAGTACTATAATAATCATTACCACCAGCTGCAACAACCATTGTACCCTGCTCAACTGCATTTCTGATCGCCTTTTGTAAAGGATCATACTCTTCATCAACTGTTCCAGTAGGGGAACCTAGACTTAGATTGATAACATCTGCCCCCATTTCCACTGCATGCTGTACTCCTGCGATAATATCATCATCCCAAGCTCCAGCCGCTGTATCGGAGAATACTTTTTCAGCTATGATTTGAACACCAGGAGCTATTCCTACTACTCCATCAGTGCTTTCATCTCCATTTGCTCCAATAATACCTGCAACGTGTGTACCATGGGCACCTTTTGGTATAACATTGTTATCATTATCTGCCCAGTCATATCCTGTTGGCACTTTATCTGTATAATAGACATCATTTACATCAGTTCCATCTAATTTTTCTCTTAAATTTTCCTCAGTTAAACGAGCCTGTTTTTTCCCATTTTCAGTAAGCTTCATATCCTGATGACGATAATCTACACCGGAATCAACAACAGCGACGACCATACCATCACCTTCAAGTCCAAGCTTCTTCCAAACCGTTGGTGCATTAACCATGTTTTTACTTGATACCATATCATAACTATGTGTTCTTGCGATCGTTACCCTGGACACTTCTGGAAGATCCTTTATTTCCTTGATGTTTTTATATTCAGTTTCCATACTAAAACCGTTTACACCTAGAGTGTAATCATGCCTAAATTCACCTTTAATACCTTTGTTTGTAATATTATCTTTTACTTTTTTATGCCCACTTTTTAATTTATTCATTTTTACTTTGTTTTCCTTTGCATCCTTAGCTGGGGCATCCTTTAGTTCAATAATGACCCTTACCTTTTCATCTGGAGCATATTGAACACCCATGATGTTGTTAGAATTCTCATCATCATGTATTCCCTTATTAATTGTTTCCGTTTGCTCGGTGTTTTCATCAACATAAAGACTTCTCGAGGTCTTAATACTTTCTTGAATTCCATTTTGTGTAGCTTCTAAATCGTTGGCACCAGTTTCATTAATAGCAAATGAATTTGTTGTACTTGTCCCCAAAAGTACTCCGGTAGCCAACACCCCTACTGTCATGGCATTAATCATTTTTTTGTTTCTACTTTTCTTCATCAAACCTCTCCTTTTTTAGCTAAAAATAGTAAATTAAAATATTATGAAAAATGTGAAGGATTTCTAACTCAACTTCACATTTATCCATCGATCTTTCTTCGGCTACTTTTCAACTAATCTAGTATGAATTTGGATTCGTTGTATATGATATTTAGCAATCTGAAAATTCACTCAATTGAAATTATAGATTAGGCTAAGAACTTTAGTAAATGGGGGGAATATCCAAGTAATTCCACTTACATTTTTATACATAAAGGTACTAGAAAATAAGTTTTTTGATTGTATTTGGTAAAATAAAAAAGAAAAAAATATTAATATGACTTAATTTCGTGTTGAAATTTAGCTGACTGTGCACTTGGATTGGGGGAAATTATAACAGAAGTTATATTTTATAATTAAAGAACACTAATAAACGTTATAACTTTTTTTATATTTTACAGACGGAAAGTTATATCTCTTCTGAGGGTCGGGTGACAGGCACTGATATAAGTATAATAAATCCAGCAGCTTTCCCTTTAAACCAGCAATGAGTGGTTTTGAAAAATCAATCGTAACAAAGGGAATCTCATTGCCATGATTCTTACTTTTATGGCTGCTGGTTGCTTTCCTTTTGTTATGATTCGTTACCTGATCACCAACCATAAATGGAATGACTACCTAGAACGTTCCTCAGCCCGTTCTTCTGTACAGGAACCTTCGTGTCTTTGTTTCAGTACTTGTCTAATTCAATTGTAGAAAGGCTTTGGATAGTTCTCACGTCCGCCTTTCTGCACCATGTATTAAGAGGTTTTTAGTACGATACTGAACAATATCAGCCGGTCAGAACTGTTAAAACGTTGATAACAGCGTTATAGCTTGTCCGTTTCGGTTCCGATTCTGCCTTATTATTTGGGTCCCTTCCCAAATCCCCCTATTCTCTTCATAGCGAGAAAGGGTGGTTGGAACTACATTTTGCTTTTCAAAATTGGAAAGCGAATAGGTAGAGGTGGGCACTAGCGCGAGGGGGGTTGGAAATGTCCAATCTTTTTCCTCCTATGAAAATAGGATACTTTATATGAACCTATAGGGAGATGAATATGCGGGGAAAGAAACCAAGGTTATTCCAGAAGGTGAAAAATGAAGTGGCTCCTCAACATATTCAATCAGAAAATGAAAAGAATAGCGGGGAGCAAGTATCTAGCGAGTCAAATATAAGTGGAGACAAATGGGATCGAATAGGACTTTTAGTGTTACATGAAATATATAATCAAGAAGTTGTGAGTAATAGTGATTAGACTTGAAAAGAAGGGAATAACTGCTGGCATTTCATAATATGATTTAGTAGAAAGGGAGGAATGGAGAGGATAAGGATTGAGCAATTCACTGATTACAAGAGAAATGCTGGTTCATTACAATGAGTTAAATTTTAAGAAAAAAGAGATTGAATCCCAATTAGATGAGTTGAAGAAGGTTTTCAATCAATATTTCGACATTACCATTGGAAAAAATACTAAAGGTGAAATGATCATAAGTGATTACAAGCTGCAAAGGCAAGTGAGAACCACTGAAAAATATGAACAGGAAGCTACTGTCCATAGATTAGAGGAATTGAATTTGACGGACCTTATTCAGAAGAAACCAGACGAAGCAAAAATAAAATCCGCATTGAGTCTTGGACTTTTAAAGGATGAAGATTTAGAAGGCTGCAAAACAATTAATACAACTCAAGCAATCTATGTAAAACATTTAGAGTCTAAATAATATTGAAAGATCATTCTAGGAGCCTATAAGGGCTTTTTTTAGTTGCTTTGCAATTACAGCTTAATAAAATAGATTCCCTATTAATAAATGTTATAATATTAAAATAATATTATAATCTTCTACATCTGAATGGAGTTAGAAAATGGAAAGTATTTCAGTAATATCAATTTTAGATGTTGTCGGTGAATTATTTTCAGATGAAATTTCTATTGCGGTTTCTAATAAGAAGGAATACGTTTATTATCGCCCAAGTAAACGTGTCGATTTAAAAATTAAGGCTGGTGATCCTTTAAAGGAAGGAACGATTGCGTATAAGGCGATCGCCACTGGACAAAAGGTATCTGAGTTTATCGATCGTGATGTATTTGGGGTTCCTTATCATGGCATGGCTGTACCTTTTCATAATAATGGTTTTTTAGAAGGATGTGTCACTGCAATTTATCCTGCATTAACAGATGGAAAGTCGGTCGTTACCGTGAGAAGCCATGATGGCTGGAGGCCGATTCCCTTTTCGAATGTTGTGTATTTAGAGGCAAAGGATAAGAAAACCTTTGTCCATACGGAGGGGTACTCAGGTACACATAAATTCTCGCTTCAGGAATTTGAGTATTTGCTGCCAAAGGATTCTTTTATTCGTTGCCACCGATCTTTTATCGTGAATGTCAACCATATAAAGGAGATATATCCTGATACTCATTCAACTTTTTTACTTGTTATGGATAATGGTGCTCAGTTAGCAGTTAGCCAATCTTATTCAAGTTATTTTCGAAAACTATTAGGATTTTAGAAATATTCTGTTTTATATAGAAAATGTGGTAGCTTATCGGAATTTCCTATAATTTAATCCTAAAACTCCTATTTCCTATTTTTTCATAGGTAAAATGATAATAATTTCATGAATGGGAGTGGGATGGGGAATGAAAAAGGGGTTTGAACGGATTAGAGACCAGCGCTTGCTTGATCGAGTTGTCACACCTGAAGAAGCTGGTTCATGGATTCAAGACGGAATGACCTTGGGGTTAAGCGGCTTTACACGTGCGGGGGACGTGAAAGCGGTACCATTTGCGTTAGTTGAAAGGGCAAAGACAGAATCCTTTAAAGTGAATGTCTACACAGGTGCTTCTTTAGGTTCAGACGTTGATAAATTATTTGCTGAAGTGGGGATTATTAATAAAAGGCTGCCTTTCCAAGCAGATCCGACGATGAGAAGAGGGATTAACCAAGGGGACTTCTTATTTGTCGACCAGCATTTATCTCATACGGCTGAGCTAGTGCGTGCCAATGTGATGGAACCAATTGATTTCGCAATTTTGGAAGCGGTTTCTATAACCGAGGATGGCATGATCATCCCGACCACTTCAATTGGGAATTCATTAACCTTTGCGCAGCATGCAAAAGCCATTATTGTTGAAATTAATCTTGCACAATCTACAGAGCTAGAAGGCTTACATGATTTGTATGATCCTGATAAGCAAGGAGAAAGGGATCCTATTCCTCTAACGAAAGTGGCCGATCGAATCGGTACGAAGGGAATAATAGTAGATGTAGAAAAAATAAAAGGAATTGTTTTTACGAATCAAGAGGATTCGCCATCTACGATTGTACCTCCTGATGAAGAAACAAAGATTATGGCTCAGCACTTATTGTCCTTTTTGCGAAAAGAGATTGAAGCGGGAAGATTGACGGAAAAGCTTGCTCCACTGCAGTCAGGAATTGGATCAGTAGCCAATGCTGTTCTTCATGGTATGCTAGATTCAGAGTTTGAAGATTTAGAGGTTTATTCTGAAGTGTTGCAGGATGCGGTGTTTGACTTAATGGATGCAGGGAAAGTTAGCTTTGCCTCATGCTGCTCTATCACTTTATCCGATGATAAAATGAAGAAAGTATTCTCAAACTTTAATCAATATCGTGATCGTTTATTGATGAGACCTCAGGAAATTTCGAATCATCCTGAGATCATTCGTCGTCTTGGTTTGATTTCTATCAATACGGCATTAGAGCTTGATATTTATGGAAATGTGAACTCTACACATGTATTAGGTACGAAAATGATGAATGGCATCGGTGGCTCGGGTGATTTTGCAAGGAACGCACGTCTTGCGATTTTTGTCACGAAATCAATTGCTAAAGACGGTAAAATCTCAAGCATAGTCCCATTTGTATCACATGTGGATCATACTGAACATGATGTGGACGTGATTGTTACGGAGCAGGGCTACGCAGACCTGCGAGGACTAGCACCAAGACAGCGCGTAGAACTAATTATTGAAAATTGTGCTCATCCAATGTACCGTGACCAGCTTCGTGAATATTATCAAGAAGCATTAACAAGAGGTGGACAAACTCCTCATGTTTTGGAAAAAGCTCTTTCATGGCATACGGATTTTGCTAAGAATGGGACGATGTTAAAAGCTGTACCAGTTACGGTTTAAAATATATTATTTCAAATAAAGTGTAATTAATGGGTTTATACAGCCCATTAATTTGTTTAAGGAGTGGTCTCAAAGGTATCTATGAGACCACTTTTCGTTTGATTTCTAAGGAGAAGTGGTCTATTAAGTATAAGTGCAACTATGCCTTAAATCTTGGCCTTAAAATGCTAGCCAGTCGACGAGTGTTCTTTATATTAACTTTTTTATGAGTAATTTCGCAATTTCCATTGCCTGATCATTTAATCTCATCGTGGAATAATAATTAAATAATTCTTTATTCGAGCGTTCAATTAAATAATAAAATCCATTTTTGCTGAACATTGGTAATGCTTTATCGACTAAATATTGATGATATTCTTTCTCTTTACATTTTAATAAATAGATAAGGAGTTTAAAAAGATGAATATATAATAATGAATTCATCTTTTTTGCAATCGTAAACCCATTTTCAGCAAGTAGAATAAGTTCATTTTTTGGTAAAAGCCCTCCTTCTAATGAACTTCGAATATACCCCTCTAAAGAAAGTAAATAGGAATTCGATACTGGATCTGTTATTGCCATCGATTCCTTATAATAAATACTTGCTAGCTCATAGTTAGACCTTCGTAAATATTCAAATGCAAGATTATGCAATACTCTTGCTTTCCGATCAAGGGCACTACATAATTCACAACTCTTAATTAAATTTTTTAATCGTTTAATAATTTCATCATCTGTACTGAAGTCATTTTTTACTTGAATAAGCATTAGCATCTCTGCATCAATGACTCTAAGATAGTTATTTATGTTCTTAAAATATTGATGTGCCTTTTCGGCATAATAATAGGCTAGCATAGGTGATTGTGTCGTGTGATAGGCAACTGCAAGATGATAATAATATTCCGGGTTATTATAAACAGTAATTTGAATTGATTTAAACGATTGTATTGCACTTATATAATCTTGTTTTTCTAAATAATAAATACCAAATGTATGCATTAATAAATTGGTTTCATAAGGTGAGAGTCTATTTAATTTTCTTTGAATATTTTTGAGGATTTTAAATGCCTCATTTGACTTATGATACATAAGCAAATACCTAGCTCGGAGTAATTGATACATGTATACATATTTCGAAATTTCTAATAATTCCTCATACTCTAGCTCACTATTAATTTGATCCATTTCATTATAAAGCTGCATAATAATCGTTTCTTGCCAATACAGTAATTTTTGTTTGATATTCGTAAGTTTAGTTAACTCTTCTTCCATATTAATCTCAAGTCGTTTACATAATAAATTGGTAATTTCTGTAGCGTAAGTTGTTTGGGCACACTCTATTTTACTAATATGAGATGTTGAACATATATCTTTTCCTAATTGTTCTTGGGTGAGTTTTTTTTTTCTCGATAAAACTTAATGATTTTCCCCTCATACATAACCAAAGTCCCCCTATTTAATATCGATAACAATAAAATTCTAGCCAAGCCAGCAGTTATACATTAATAATTTTATTCAATATTTATTCAATATTCAGAAACATACCCTAATTATCCCTATCATCCCACATTTCTCTTCTTCTGAAAATTAAACATAGGATGTAACTCTTGTTGTTATTGGTTCTATGCCTGCATAAAACAAAAGTACTATACCAAATCGTAATATTATATTTCTACATAATGAATAAATGTCGAATATACCATATCGTTTTTAGTTCTATATACACATTTTAATCAATTGTTTTTTCTTGTTTTCGTAAAATTCTATTAATTGTATATATTTCCCCCATTTTAAGAGAAAATACGCCACTAAAAATATTGATTTCGACAAAACCATAAAAAAATATTTTTCCTGATAATAACTTGAAATTCTATTTTAACTTTGTTTAAATGACAATCTTTTTAATGAAAAACTGAAAAATTTAGACAAAAATTTCAACATTCCTTCTAACGAATAGTCGAAATTTTTTAAAAAATATGGCTAAAATGACATTTTTTAGTATAAAAGTATTAAAAAAATATTAATTGTTTCATAGTGAAATCCCCCAATTTACTATTTTTTAAGGGGAATGTACACTTCGAGTTGTATTCATTATCATACAAGGGGGAAAAGAGAGAAAAGGTCAAAGAAAGATTAAATCTATCCATAAATAGAAGGTTGGTGTTCATCTGCAAAAATAAAAAATATAACACTGAATCTCAAGTCTCAATGTAAGAAAATTTCAAAAAAGGAGTCGAATTGATGAAAAGGAACAGACATGGTCTTGTTGCAGTTAACTTAATTTTATGCATGTTGTTACTCGTCTCTACTTTTTTACCTCAACTCACCTTTGCTAATTCCAACTCCAAAGCAAGTATTTCTCTGCTTGAAAATTCTGATGTAGCATCTAAAAACGTGAAAGCAAAGGTAGATAAAAAACTGAATGATCAGTTTAGTAAGAAGGAAACGGTTACATTTTTATTAAAATTAAAAGATCAAGTGGATACAAAAAATGTAGCCACCGAAACAGCTAAAAAAGCTAAAGATCAAAAACAAACTGCTGCCAAAACCGAATTGATGAAACGCTCTGCTGTCGTTTCTTCCCTTCGCGCTAAAGCTAGCGAAACTCAATACTCGATCAAAACCTATCTGGATCAAGAAAAAAAGAAGGGAAATGTCGAAGAGTTTCAATCCTTCTATATCGTCAATGGCATGGCGGTAACAGGAACCAAAGAAGTGATGGAGAAGCTTGCTACCTTCCCTGAAGTCGAAAAAATCCTGCCAAACGAAACGGTACAGCTGAGCTCAAATGAAAGCAGTGAAACATCCATCCAACCAACAGCTGATACCCAAGCGGACACCACTTCAATCGAATGGAATATTGCAAAAATCGACGCACCACAAGCATGGAATATGGGCATTGATGGTACGGGAACTGTAGTCGCTAGTATCGATTCAGGAGTCCAGTGGAATCACCCTGCTTTAAAAGAAAAGTATCGGGGTTACAACCCAGCCAATCCAGATCAACCTGATAACACTTACAACTGGTTTGACGCTGTTTCTGGACAAGCTGCACCTAATGATAGCGGTGGCCGTGGTACCCACGTCATAGGAACAATGGTGGGTTCTGAGCCTAATGGCACGAACCAAATCGGTGTGGCTCCAGGTGCAAAATGGATTGCTGTAAAAGCCTTTACCCCGACTAGTGGAACCCAAGTTGATCTACTGGAAGCTGGAGAATGGATTTTAGCTCCAAAAGATGCTGAGGGCAATCCACATCCAGAAAAAGCACCTGACGTAGTGGTCAACTCTTGGGGTCTTCCACCAGGAACCGATGAATGGTTCCGCCCAATGGTGCAAAACTGGCTTGCAGCTGAGATTTTCCCTGCGTTCGCTGCTGGAAATTACGGTCCAAAAGCTGGAAGCATCTCCAACCCAGCCAATTATCCGGAATCCTTCGCTATTGGCGCAACGGATAGTAATAATCGAGTTGTTTCTTGGTCTTCACGCGGTCCTTCGACATATGGAGAAGTGAAGCCAGATATTTCCGCCCCAGGTGCAAACATCCGCTCTTCCGTACCAGGCAGCAGCTATAAAGTCAATGAGAATGGAACTTATATGGCTGCACCACAAGTTGCAGGAGTTGTTGCTTTGATGAAGCAGGCGAATGCCTCTCTTACCGTTGATGAAATGGAACAAATTTTATTGGATACGGCAATCCCATTAACTGACTCACTCTATCCAACTTCACCAAACAATGGTTATGGTCATGGTCTAGTGAACGCCTATAACGCTGTCTCCTCCATAATCAGCGGACTAGGCCAAGTTCAGGGACAAGTGGTTAGCGAAGATCAAGATACTGAGAATCCAACATATCAGCATACCGCTCCAACGGAAACATATTCGAATGTGGTATTACCTCTTACTGTTCAAGTACAAGACAATTTCAGGATAGACAGTGTAGAGCTACAATACCGTGCAAGCGAAACTGCCGAATGGCAAACAGTAGCAGCAACTCGTACCGCAGGTGACTATAAGAGCGGAACGTACCAAGCCGTGATTCCGGATGATGCCGTACAGGTCCCAACCCTTACCTATCATTGGCGCATCACGGACTATGGACAAAACGCGGTTACTTCTGACGATTACGTAGTACCAGTCAGCACTGGAATAAGCACCGGTTACTATCAAGATTTTGAATCTCAACCAAATGGTTGGATCTCCTACGGTACCCAAAACACTTGGGAGTGGGGAGTACCTAGCTTTGCTTATGGACCAGGAATAGCTGCTTCTGGTGAAAAAGTGTACGGAACCAATTTAAAAGGTTACTATGACAACAATGCCAATATGAGCTTGATGATGCCTCCCATCGTCCTGCCTGAAGGTAACGCCTATCTGCAATTTAAAGACTGGTATTCCATTGCAAACTACGACTATGGTCAGGTGCTTGTATCGACAGACAAACAAAACTGGCAACAGCTGTACAGCACCACTCTTAGCTCTAACACATGGATTGAACGCCGAATCGATTTATCAGCATATGCTGGTCAACGAATCTATATCGCCTTTAACGTCACCACAAATTCTACTGGCACAAAAGCAGGTTGGTATATCGATGATGTAGCCTTAAGCAATACACCACTTACCACAGCCAATGTAGAAATAGAAGATGTACAACAACAAAAGCTGCTAGCTAGACACATGGAAAATGAGCTACAAACCAATAAAAAAGCAGTCAACCCGGAAGCAATCAAACCAACAGAAATACAAAACGTGATGGCACCTACCGCCACGATCACACAGGCAGCAGTCCAACCAATGTCCATGCCACTTGGAGCTACAGTGAGCGTGCTCGAATCCGGACGTTCTGTGACCACCAACCCAGTTGATGGCAGCTATGGTATGATTCATCCTGCTGGTGAATTCACCTTACGTGCTGAAACATCATATGGGTATTACTCTACAGATCAACGGGTAAATATTCCTGCCGATGGTACAGTAGAAGCTAACTTTACCTTAAAACCGATCCCGAAAGGAACTATTAACGGAACGGTCATAAACAAGCAAACAGGTCAGCCGCTCGCTAACGCAACACTCTCTCTGATCGAAGACGCGCTCATTCAACCTGTACAAACAGATGAAAACGGACGCTTCTCCATCACTGCCTATGAAGGAACGTATACCTTACATGTATTCAAGCCTCTCTATTACGGCCAAGATATCACGATCACCATCCCAGCAAACGGAAATATCGAACAAAACATTCCGTTACAACCATTTGTCGGCTATTCTAATGAGATCGGCTATGATGATGGTACCGAAGAAGAATCTCTCATTTGGCAGACTGTTGGAAATGATTATGGTTGGGGTTGGGGTGTAAAAATGTCTCTACCTGAAGGCAAAGATAGCGCCTTAATCACCGCTGGTCTCTTCCGCCTTGGGGATAACTCATATCCAGCCTTTAAGGTTGCCATCTATGATGCTAGTGGACCGAATGGTGCACCTGGTAGAAAATTGGCAGGTCCGTTGAATGCGACTGCACTAAGGAGTGGAGAATGGACAGTTGTCGATCTGAAAAGCGAAGGAGTCATAGTAAACGACGACTTCTATATGGTCTATATCCAATCAAAGTCCTCTCCATATGTACCAGCACTTGCTTCTGATTCAAGCAGTCCATACGCAGGTCATAGCTGGCAACTGTATAACGGAGTTTGGTCCAAATCCCCTGAAAAATACGGAAACGTTATGATTCGGGCGCGGGTAGACTTTGAAGCGATGACTCCAGTGATTACAACACCTAAAGATGAAGCCTACACCAATCAACCTACTTTCACAGTAGAAGGAAAAGCTTCACCTACTGCCCTAGTTCATCTCTTTAATAATGGTGAAGAAATGGCTGCCGCACAAACCAGAGAGGATGGCACCTTCTCTGTAAATGTGCCTCTCCAAAACGGAGAAAACGTGCTGACAGCTACCTCTTCTACCGATCGAGGTAGTACGGATCCGTCTGAGCCAGTGAAGATCATCCTTGACCAGGCAAAACCAGAACTAACCATCACCAAACCTGCTGAAGGCTTCAAGATGAATCAGAAAGCGGTTACGATCGAAGGAAAAGCAACTGATCCATATCTAGCAGAAGTCACCGCAAATGGTCAAAAAGCGAATGTTGCAGAAAATGGCTCCTACTCCATAGATGTACTACTTAATAATGGAGAAAACAAATTTACTGTCACTGCTAAGGACCGCGCTGGAAATGAAACTAGCAAGGAAGTCACTGTTTACGCCAAGTTTAATCCACCTGCGATCAAAAACTTAAAACCCGCTCAAAATGTGGTGATAAAAACAGGTGATAAGTTAACCGTCGAACTAGATAGTGAGCCAGGAATTAGCGGTTCCTTCTTGATCCGCTTACCTTCAGCCTATGCAACCGCCACCGCCACTTCTTCTGCTGAAATAGTGTTAATAGAGCAAGGAGAAGGTCATTATGTTGGTACCTGGACGGCACCAAAAGAAAAGTTCAGTGGTGCTGAGATTGAATTGGTGATGAGAGACGATTACGGAAACGAATCTCGTCAAATAGCCACTGGTAAAGTGTATGTCAACGTAAAACCTAAATAAATCTTTGATTGATTGATTGATTGATTGATAGTTTCAATGTAAAAAACATTTATAAAATAAAGCAAGTTGGTGGCCATCTACAACAGTTGGTGGCCATCTTCAATAAAAAAATACAGCTCTGTAACGCAAATTTTAATGCCAGCAAATTTAGGGAGGATTCAAATTGATAAAAAGGAAAAGACATGGCCAGGTCGCATTTAGTTTTATTTTATGTGCATTATTGTTGTTATCTACTTTTTTACCTCAGTTCGCTTTGGCTAATTCCAACTCCGATGCAAGTATTTCTCTTCATGAAAGTTCTGAGGCAGTATCTAACAATGTGGAAACAAAGATAGATAAAAAACTGAACGATCAGTTTAATAAGAATGAAACGGTTACATTTTTATTAAAATTAAAAGATCAAGTGGATACAAACAAAGTTGCTACCGAAACAGCTAAAAAAGCTAAGGATCAAAAACAAACTGCTGCCAAAACTAAATTGATGAAACGCTCTGCTGTCGTTTCTTCCCTTCGCGCTAAAGCTAGCGAAACTCAATACTCGATCAAAACCTATCTGGATCAAGAAAAAAAGAAGGGAAATGTCGAAGAGTTTCAATCCTTCTATATCGTCAATGGCATGGCAGTAACAGGAAACAAACAAGTGATGGACAAGCTTGCTGCTTTCCCTGAAGTCGAAAAAATCCTGCCAAACGAAACGGTACAGCTGAGCTCAAATGAAAGCAGTGAAACATCCATCCAACCAACAGCTGATACCTCAGCAGATACAACTTCAATCGAATGGAATATTGCACGAATCGAGGCACCACAAGTCTGGAAAAATACAGGTATTGATGGTACAGGAATTGTAGTCGCTAGTATCGATACAGGAGTTCAGTGGGATCACCCTGCTTTAAAAGAAAAGTATCGGGGTTACAATCCAGCCAATCCAGATCAACCTGATAACACTTACAACTGGTTTGACGCTGTTTCTGGACAAGCTGCACCTAATGATAACGTTGGCCATGGTACCCACGTCACAGGAACAATGGTGGGCTCTGAGCCTAATGGCACGAACCAAATCGGTGTGGCTCCAGGTGCAAAATGGATTGCTGTAAAAGCCTTTACCACGACTAGTGGAACCCAAGTTGATCTGCTGGAAGCTGGAGAATGGATTTTAGCTCCAAAAGATGCTGAGGGCAACCCGCATCCAGAAAAAGCACCTGACGTAGTGAACAACTCCTGGGGTGGTGGAGCAGGAAAAGATGACTGGTATCGCCCAATGGTGCAAAACTGGCGTGCAGCTGAAATTTTCCCTTCGTTCTCTGCTGGAAATGCCGGTCCGACTAATGGAAGCATCTCTATCCCAGGCACCTATCCAGAATCGTTCGCTACTGGCGCAACGAATAGTAATAATCAGCTTGCTTCTTTCTCCGCACGCGGTCCTTCGCCATACGGAGAAGTGAAGCCAGATATTTCCGCCCCAGGTGCAAACATTCGTTCTGCATTACCAGGTAGCAGCTATGGAACCAAGGACGGAACTTCGATGGCTGCACCACACGTTTCTGGGATTGTTGCCTTGATAAAACAGGCGAACGCCTCTCTTACCGTTGATCAAATTGAACAAATTTTATTTGATACGGCAATCCCATTAACTGACTCACTCTATCCAACTTCACCAAACACTGGTTATGGTCATGGTCTAGTTAACGCCTATGACGCTGTCTCCTCCATTGTCAGCGGAAAAGGCCGAGTTCAGGGACAAGTGGTTCGTGAAGGTCAAGATACTGAAAATCCAACTTATCAGCATACCGCTCTAACGGAAACATATTCGAATATGACATTACCTCTTACTGTTCAAGTACAAGACAATGTCAGTGTAATCAGTGTAGAGCTGCAATACCGTGCAAGCGAAACTGCCGAATGGCAAACATTAGCGGCAACTCGTACCGCAGGTGACTATAAGAGCGGAACGTACCAAGCCGTGATTCCGGCTGATGCCGTACAGGTCCCAACCCTTACCTATCATTGGCGCATCAAGGACTATGGGCAAAACGTGGTTACTTCTGACGATTACGTAGTACCAGTCAGCCCTGGAATAAGCACCGGTTACTATCAAGATTTTGAATCTCAACCAAATGGTTGGATCTCCTACGGTACCAAAAACACTTGGGAGTGGGGAGTGCCTGCCTTTGCCTATGGACCAGGAAAGGCTGCTTCTGGTGAAAAAGTGTACGGAACCAATTTAAAAGGTTACTATGACAACTTTGCCAATATGAGCTTGATGATGCCTCCCATCGTCCTGCCTGAAGGTAACGCCTATCTGCAATTTAAAGATTGGTATCAAATTGAAAGCTACGACTATGGTCATGTGCTTGTATCGACAGACCAACAAAACTGGGAACAGCTGTCCCGCTTTACTGGTGATTCTCAGACATGGACGGAGCGCCAAATCGATCTATCCGCCTATGCGGGTCAACGAATCTATATCGCCTTTAACGTCAGCACAAACTTTACTAACGTGAAAGCAGGTTGGTATATCGATGATGTCGCCTTAAGCAATACACCACTTACCACAGCCAATATAGAACTAGAAGATGTACAACAAGAAAAGCTGCTAGCTAGACAATTGGAAAATGAGCCACAAACCAATAAAAAAGCAGTCAACCCGGAAGCAATCAAACCAACAGAAATACAAAACGTGATGGCACCTACCGCCACGATCACACAGGCAGCAGTCCAACCCATGTCCCTGCCGCTTGGAGCTACAGTGAGCGTGCTCGAATCCGGACGTTCTGTGATCACCAGCCCAGCTGATGGTAGCTATGGTATGATTCATCCTGCTGGTGAGTTCACCTTACGTGCTGAAACATATGGATATTACTCTACAGATCAACGAGTGAATATTCCTGCCGATGGTACAGTAGAAGCCAACTTTACCTTAAACCCGATGCCGCAAGGAACGGTTAGAGGAACGGTCACAAACAAGCAAACAGGTCAGCCGCTCGCTAACGCAACACTCTCTCTGATCGAAGACGCGCTAATTCAACCTATACAAACAGATGAAAACGGACGCTTCTCCATCACTGCCTATGAAGGAACCTATACCTTACATGTATCGGCGCCTTTCTATCAGCGCCAAGATATCACGATCACCATCCCAGCAAACGGAAATATCGAACAAAACATTCCGTTACAACCATTTATCGGCTATCCTGGTGAGATTGGCTATGATGATGGTACCGAAGAAGACGCTCGCGCTTGGAATACTACTGGAAATGGTTGGGCTGTAAAAATGTCTCTACCTGAAGGCAAAAATAGAGCCTTAATCACCGCTGGTCTCTTCCGTCTCTGGGATGACACATGGCCGGTTCCAGGTGGAACAGCCTTTCAGGTTGCCATCTATGATGCTAGTGGACCGAATGGTGCTCCTGGTAAAAAAGTGGCGGGGCCATTTAATGCGACTGCACTAAAGAACGGGCAATGGACAGTTGTTGATCTGAAAAGCGAAGGAGTCGTGGTAAACGGCGACTTCTATATGGTTTATATCCAACAAAACGCTTACCCGTATACACCAGCACTCGCTGCTGATAAAAGCAGTCGAAGCGCAGGTCATAGCTGGCAACTGAATAACGGAAGTTGGTCCCAATCCCCTAAAGAGGATGGAAATATGATGATTCGGGCACGGGTAGACTTTGAAGCGATGACTCCAGTAATCACAACGCCTAAAGATGCAGCCTACACCAATCAATCTACTATTACGGTAGAAGGAAAAGCTACACCTACTACCCAGGTTAATCTGTTCAATAAAGGCGAAGAAGTGGCTACCACACCAGCCAGAAAGGATGGCACCTTCACTGTAGATGTGACTCTCCAAAACGGAGAAAACGTACTGACTGCTACCTCTTCTACCGTTCGAGGCAGTACGTATCCGTCCGAGCCAGTGAAGATCATCCTTGACCAAGAAAAACCAGAACTAACTATCATCAAACCTGCTGAAGGCTTCAAAACCAATCAGAAATCGGTTACGATCGAAGGAAAAGCAACTGATCCATATCTAGCAGCAGTCACCGCAAATGGTCAAAAAGCGAATGTTGCAGAAGATGGCTCCTACTCCATAGATGTACTACTCAATAATGGAGAAAACAAATTTACTGTCACTGCTAAGGACCGCGCTGGAAATGAAACTAGCAAGGAAGTCACTGTTTACGCCAAGTTTAATCCACCTGCGATTGAAAACTTACAACCCGCTCAAAATGTGGTGATAAAACAGGGTGACACATTGACCATCAAATTAGATAGTGAGCCAGGAATTAGTGGTTTCTTCTCGGTCCGTGCAACTTCAACCTATGCAACCGCAACCGCCACTACTTCTGAAATAGTGTTAATAGAGCAAGGAGAAGGTCACTATGTTGGTACCTGGAAGGCACCAAAAGGAAAGGTCAACGGTGCTGAGATTGAAGTGGTAATGAGAGACGATTACGGAAATGAATCTCGTCAAAAAGCTGCCGGTAAAGTGTATGTCAACGTAAAACCTAACTAAATCATGGCTTGAATAAAATAGAAGAGTAGACCATAGATTCACCTTTCATTTATATCCTAAATGGGTAAGGTGAAATGAGGACTCTAAAACAAATATAGCCGGTGATTGGTTGATGGATGTTTCCATTTGCCAATCCCGGCTTTTTTAAATTTGACTTTCGATTCGATTTCAAATCGCCTTGTTCCCCTTTTTTAGGCGGATCACCTTTATCCCGCATTAACGGGCAGAGTTTTAAGACAGCCTCTTTTTGGCTTTTTGCTTATTTTTTCATTTCAATAAGACCGATTCCAAGTCCTACAGGGTCTACCAAGAATGCAAGGTAAAAGTCATCAAACTCCATCTTATCTCGTACGATCATCGCACCATTCTCTTTTGCCTTCAAGATTGCTTCATCCATTGAATCAACTTCAATTTGAATACGCGTGCCAAAAGGGAAATCACTGGGCCCTTTTCCAATTCCGCCGTTTATTCCGGGTTTATCATCCTTCCCAGTCGTAACTGCCCAATAATCCCAATGAGGCTCAGCAACATCCCAACCAAAAACCTTTGAGTAAAATTCCGCTGCTTTTTCAGGCTCTTGACTGCTTAGTTCGAATCCAATTACTCGTCCCATTCTAATCCCTTCTTTCCTAAAATCTGTAATTACAATTAGTATTCAACAAATGTTGGAATTCACCTCTATGTTTCCACCTTTTTTGCGAATATCTTTAAATTTGGAAACTAATGAAGTTTTGTTTCCACTTTTCCACGATTATTTTAAAAAAATGGGAAACTATTAGTCTTTTGTTTCCACCTTTTTTACGAATATCTTTAAATTTGGAAACTAACGAAGCTTTGTTTCCACTTTTCCACGATTATTTTAAAAAATGGGAAACTAGTATTAATTTAAGGGTATTATATTTATAGGAATATGCCTTAGAAGCTATATTGAAAAAGTGGTAGCTGAATGGAAATATTTCAAAAATATCGAATTGAAACTACATAATAGAAAAAACAGAGAAGAAAAAATTTTGGAGGTAATACACAATGGAAAAAATAACGCCATTCTTGATGTTCGAAGGAAATGCAGAAGAAGCGATGAATTATTACACTTCTTTAATAGAGGATTCATCTATAACGAGTATTATACGTTATGGTCCTAATCAAGCAGGCAAAGAGGGAAGCGTTTTGAATGCAACCTTTTCATTAAAAGGACAAGAATTTATGTGCATTGATAGTTATGTTAAGCATGAATTTACGTTTACACCTTCGTTTTCCTTGTTTATCACATGTGATAATGAAGAGGAAATCGATCGACTATATGGAAGTCTATCTGAAGGCGGTAGAGTTCTAATGCCATTAGATAACTATGGCTTTAGTAAGAAATTTGGATGGATTAACGATAAGTTCGGCGTTTCTTGGCAGCTTACTTTACCGATCAAAATAAGTTAAAAGGATCGTCCTTTGAATAAAAAAGGAGCCTCTATTATGAATAGAAAAAAAGCATTATTATTATTGTTTGAAGGTTATTGTGAATTTGAAATAGCGACAGCGATCTCTATGTTAAGGGATACACATGATTTATATACAATGGCTTTAGAGAAGAGTCCTTGTAAATCTGAAGCAGGATTGAATACAATTCCTGATTTGACAATAAAAGAAGCCCTTCATTCAGAATATGATGTTCTCATCATTCCTGGGGGAGACTTACGACCAATAGCGTATGCAAATGAATTATTTGAATGGGTTAGAAGCTTTGCGGACTTAGGGAAAGTGATTGGAGCAATATGCAGTGGAGTATATGTTTTAGCCAAAGCAGGAGTTTTAAAGGATATTCCATATACTGTGACTTTATCTAAAGAACAAAGGAAATTTTTAAGCTGTTTTGATGAAGAAAAGTATTGTTATGAACCGCTGGTAAGAGAAAAAAGTATCTTAACTGCGCAAGGGCATGCCTATGTAGATTTTGGGATTCAGTTAAATAAGATGATCAGGGATGTAAGTGACGAATCAATCGATTTTTACCGTGGAAAAAGAAATCACTACATGGAAGCGGACTCGAATTTTTGAATTGAGCATTCTACAGAGTTATCCATAGAAAGAAAGGTTTTAGGCATCCTACTAAGGAAAAGCTATTATTATGAAGAACATTTATTAGTCTTGAATAATATATGTTCTTTTTTGTTTTTTGAAAGCTAGGTATGTTTTACACATTTCTGAAGTAGTGTACTGATAGTGTTAATGCAATAGACAAGATTAATTGTGTAGAGGTATGATGTGTTTAATAAGGTAAATTAGTTACTTTTTCAGGGAGATAAGCGATGAAGAAGATATTAATTGTTGAAGATGAGATTCCTATTAGCCAAGTGTTAAAAGTTTATTTGCAAAAGGCGAATTTCGATATCGTACAGGCTTTTAATGGAAATGAAGCGCTTGAAAAATTCGATATGTTTAAACCTGCTTTGGTATTGCTGGATGTCATGCTGCCAGGGAAGGATGGCTGGGCTATATTAAAGGAGATTCGTCAAAAGAGCACATGTCCTGTTATTATGCTGACTGCTCTCAGTGATGTGAATTATCGATTGAATGGCCTGAATGGCGGAGCAGATGATTATATACCAAAACCATTTATCGCTGATGAAGTGGTTGCAAGAGTAAATGCTGTTTTAAGAAGATCAGATATAAACGAAGGTCCGAAAAAAAGCTTTGGCCAATTGCAAATTGATCTTAAAGCTCACCATGTTACGATTAGTGGAGTGGAAGTTGAACTTACACCACGTGATTTGTCATTGTTGATGTTTCTATCGGAGCATCCAAATCAAACCTTTACTCGAGATCAACTCATTGAGCATGTATGGGGTTGGGAATATGAAGGCAGTGATCGTGCGGTTGATTTAGCGATAAAAAGATTAAGAAAGTCACTCCATAAATGGCCAGAGACAGAAGGAGAAATAAAGACACTGAGGGGATTGGGGTATCAATTTTGTGTATACCAAAGATAATAAAAGAGTACCATTAAGTAAATTTTGGACGAGCCGTTATTTACTCACCTTATGTATAGGCCTTATTGTCATAGCGATTATTTCTGCCATGTGGATAAGGCATACTACGCTTCAGCATCGATTAAGCATGACGAAACTATTAGCAGAGGAAATGGCGAATCGCATCGTTGATATTAGTGAAGGCCGGCCAATTCCAAGAGATGAGCTTCCTGGATCCTTATTGGATCGAGGACAGATTATGGATTATAAAAGTGACCCTTCAATATATATAGTGGATAGTATGGGAACCATTCTCTCAAGTAACAGGCCATCAGACCGAATGCTTCGGCAGTTTCCTCAAGCTATTTTGGAAGATAAAGATAATGTTCAAAAGTTAAAGCTTGATGAAAAGCGGGAGTTCTATGTAGTAAAAGAAGAAATTGAAACACAATCAATATTTTTAGGCTGGGTTGTCATTATTGAATCCGAAGATAATTTAACTAGGGTGAATCAAGAATATCGGCAATTAGCAATTATGATTATCGGTCTTGCTCTTCTTGGCTGGGCAGCGGTTTATTACTTATCAAGAAGATTATCGAATCCAATAAAAGAAGTCGCAAGAGCTGCCAAACAGGTTCAAGAAGGTGATTATAATATACATCTGCCTGACGATATGAAAGTGCAGGAAGTCTATGAACTCGTTAACTCTTTTAAGGAAATGTCAACACGTCTTCAAAAGCTTGAAACACTGCGAACAGAATTATTAGCAGGTGTAACACATGAATTAAAAACACCGGTCACTTCGATCAGCGGGCTGCTGCAGGCATTGAATGATGAGGTTGTAACAGGAGAAGAGGCAAAAGAATTTTTGGCGCTGTCTTTAATCGAAACAACTAAAATGAAAAAAATGGTGGAAGACCTGTTAGCTTTTAATACCTTTGCAGCAAATGCTGTTCCAGTAACAATAGAAAAACGTAACATTAATGAACTATTAGCTGAATCTATCCATCAGTGGGAGATTGTTCAGGATGACGATCTAATTGATTTATCTGTAACTCTTCTTAATGAAAGCAGGGAGATACATGTAGATCCGATTCGGCTTCAGCAGATCATGACAAATCTCCTTAATAATGCAAAACATGCGATTGAAGGTCATGGCAGTATTATGGTGAATGTTGCTGAACAATCGGATCAAATAACAATTGATATAAAGGATACGGGTACTGGAATACCAGTAGAGGAACAAGACCTTATCTTTGAACGGTTTTTTAGAGGAGAAGGGAAGAAGTATAAAGTAAGGGGGCTTGGATTGGGCTTGCCATTTAGCAAGATGATTGCCCAATCGTTAGGAGGCGATCTCCTGCTAATTTCAAGCTCTTCAGAAGGAACGACATTTAGAATTATTCTGCCAAAGTAAAATTTTTCACTGTGTTATTCGCTTTATAAAGGGACTGTCCCATAAGGTGTCTGGCATCCACTCAATACACATCTAGAATCGCTTATTGATACTAGATATTGTTCGTGGTGCCTGACACCTTTGCTTTTTCCCACTCTTTTTTATGAATGGTATAGTGGTAAAATTTTTGATCATCAATTTCAATATCACCAATAAAATGGAACCCTATCTTTTGAATAACTTTATTTGAGCTTACATTGTCTATTCGTGCAACGGCATTCAAAAGCTCAACATTCGTATTCTCAAACAAATAGTTAATCAATCCTTTTGCTGCTTTTGTGGTATATCCTTTATTTCTATAATGCTTTGAAATAGCATAACCGATTTCTCTATTAGGAGCAGGTAATTCTTCTTTGATCCCTGTATTGCAAAAACCAATAAATTCACCTGTTTCTTTTATAAAAATTCCTAAGTTTAGATAGTTTTGCCCTTCAATATTAGGTACGGCTGCTAAAAATTCTTTGTTTGATGGTATTTCATAATTGGTTATCCAGTTTAATCTTTGTTCTCTTGTTGCTTTACTGCCCGGTATGAATTCATGGACTTCTGGTTGAGAGGTAAGTTCATATAATGCATCAACATCTTCAATCCTGTATTCTCGCAGGATAATTTCTCCGCAGTCTATTGTCAATAAATCCTTCAAAATGATTCAACCCCTGTTTTTAAAAATACCATTTTATATTCTATTTTCTATTTAAAAATACCTTTTGTAATACGTCGAGACTTTATAAAAATAAAATATTTTATTAGAAATGTGAGAAAAAAATCTTTTCAGTTCGTTGTATATAGTGTAAAAGCTTTTACAAAAAAAGAAGGGGAATGCAGTATGAAGTCTAATGATGAAAATTTTATCCACCGTTTACAGCAGCAAAAAGAAGACGCATTAGAATATATTGTTGATCGATTTTTGCCATTAATAAAGGGAGTAACTTATAAGGTTCTTTCCCCGCTTGGAAATGATGGCGTCATTGATGAATGTATCAATGATATTTTTCTTTCAATATGGAACAATTCGAGAAAATTTCAAGGAGATTCGACAGATTTTAAAAAATGGATATGTGCCATTGCAAAGTTTAAATCTATCGATTACTACAGAAAGGCTAGTAAACCAAATGATTTCACTTCAAATTATATGGATATAAATGCAGAAAAGTCAGCAGAAGATGAATTCATTACCATAGAGGACAAGAATGAAATAATTCAATTAATTAATCAATTAGAGCCGATCGATCGAAATATTTTTATTATGAAGTTTTTTCTTGGTTTAAAAACGGAGGATATTTCAACAAAACTTGGGTTGACGAAAGCTTCAATAGATAATCGGATTTATAGAGGGAAAAAGAAACTTAATCAAAAAGCGTCGAAGCTTAATCTGGGAGGAAGTTTAGTATGAAGGATATTTATGAATTATTAAATGATGTTGACATAGATGTTCATGAATTTGAGGAAATGAAGACTAATGAAGTTGAGAAAGCTAGAGTGAAAAAAAAGTTAAAAGAATCCATTCAAGTTAAAAAGAAAGTGAGACGCCGTTACAAAAATATCGCTGCAGCTGCACTTGTACTAGGATTATCTACCATGACAGTTGGCTTTGCTTTTCCTACCTCCGCAAGCAATATTCCGATTATAGGGGACATTTTTAAATTTATTGGCAGTGAAAAGTTAGGCTTTTATGATCATTACAAAGAGTATTCTACTCATTTAGACATGATGGAAGAAAGTAATGGAATTAGAATAACGATCAATGATGCCATCTTTGATGGAGAAACTGTGTCTGTAACTTTTACAGTCGAAAGTGAACAAGATTTAGGTGACGATCCAATTATTTTCAATCATCTCGACATTAAAGGCGCAAATAGAATGTCTGGAATCTCCAAAATTACAAAGGTTGAAAATAACAAGTATGTCGGTTTAATGACGGCCAGCGAATTTAGTGAAGCTGATCTAGGCAATGTCAAAGTAAATTGGGAAATTGGCAGTATAACTATTCCAGAAAATGATAAGGAAATTAAAGGAGATTGGGACTTTGCTTTTTCAATCGATGCAACAGAAAGTAAATCAAGCTTGGTAGGCCAAAACGTAAAAGAAAAGGGTGTACAAGTAAATATAGAGAAAATATCCGTGACGCCAGTATCCTTTGTTATGTACTACGATCAAGTCGTTTCCGAGGAAATTCGCAATAAGTGGCAAGGTACTTATGTAGATTTAGAAATAAAAGATGACTTAGGAAATGTATATTCTGGTGAAGGAAATGGCGGATCAGGAAAAGATGGATATTATATGAGCTGGAGCAAAACTTTTGAAAAATTAAACCCAAATGCAACGAAGCTAATCGTCACTCCTCATGTAACGAACTACAGCTCTGAAAATCAGACCTCTATGGAAATGACAAAAGATGGTCCTAAGGAAGTAAAACTGCCTGAAAAACCGGGTAAAGGACAAGAAGAATTTGTTTTAGAAGACATCGTAATTGAATTAAAGAAATAACTTACTACTCTTAATGTAACGGGTTCGGTTATTGGAGTGAAAACATTGAATAACAACCTAATTGGGGACACAATTCATCTACGAATTAGTGTCCCCCTTTTTATTGTTATATCAATACTCTAACGGATTTAACACACTGATTAGCATATCAACATCTATGCAAATTGGAAACACCACATAGATTTATGTGTTGTTGTTGAAACCTGTGCTAAAACAGTTACGAATTGGATATCCAAATGTATGACCAATTTGAACAGTAGATAGAGCTTAATAAATGTAAACTTGCTTTTTGAAGGAAAATGGAAAAATTGTGTTAAAATTAATTTATAGATTGCGAAATGATGTTCTGAAACGAAGTATTTTACTTGAAATAATGAGGTGATTACAATAAAGAAAATAATCGGTTGGATAACTGCTTTAATGACACTCGTGATAGGCATTAGCATTGGTTACTATTTCATTGCATTATCACTTTATGAGCCATCAGACGAATTATACGGATTCCCCATTCCTAAAAAGGCTGAATTTGTTCAAGAAAGCGACAAATCCAAAAGTTATGATTGGTCAAGGACTTCCGAAGAAAATGGAATACCGTTTGATTACGAAATTGCTCTTAAAGTAAATGATTGGAAAAAAGGTGAAAGAGAAGGAGCTTCCGTTTTATACAAAAAAGGAAATCATACAATTGATTTGATTTCTACTACCAAAAGGTTAGACATTATCAAAGTAAAGTAGGTAGCACTTACAAAGGCTTCTTTAACAATTGGGTACTTTAATCAATTAGGTTGGATATATATTACACCAAAAAACGCTCAGGTTTTTGAAGTGAACCCAAATTGTTAGACAAAATATTTTAAGCAGCTTTTAGGGGCTGGATTCTGTATTCTACAGGGCTCAGTCCTTTTAATTTTGCTTTAATTCGATTGTGATTGTAGTAATAAATATAATTTTCTAATTCCAATGTAAAATGCTCAATACTCTCAAACTCTAGTAGATAAAGGAGTTCAGATTTTAATAAGCCAAAGAAATTTTCTATGACTGCATTATCCAAACAGTTGCCCTTTCGAGACATACTTTGTGTCATATGATTTTCTTTCAATAAGTGTTGATATTTTTTCATTTGATAGTGCCAACCCTGATCAGAATGAAGGATAGGTGTATCCCCCTCAGTTAAACATAGAAAAGCTTGGTTTAACATCTTTGATACGAGAGGAAATACTGGTCTCTTTTCAATATTGTAGGCTATAATTTCGCCATTAAACAAATCCAGAATTGGTGAAAAATAAAGCTTTTCCCCAAACAAATGAAATTCAGTTACGTCTGTTACCCATTTTTCATTAGGTTTAGAAGCTTTGAAATCTCGTTCCAATATGTTAGGAGCGACACTTCCTACCTTTCCGCGATAAGAACGATATTTCTTAATACGCACAAGAGATTTTAAACCCAGTTGGGTCATAAGTCGACGTACTGTTTTATGATTAATACAATAGTTACGATTTCGTAATTCTAGGGTGATTCGACGATAGCCATACCTTCCTTTATGTTCGTTAAAAATCTCCTTAATAGCTTCTTTAATGTCTGTATATTTATCAGGACGTTTTAACTGTTTAACCCAATAATAATAGGTGCTGCGTTTTATGCCTGCCACTTTAATTAGATTAATTACTTTAAACTCGGACCTTAGCTCAAAAATCACTTTCGCTTTTTGACGCTCTGAGATTTCCTCTCTTCTTGAACTAAGGCATTCAACTTTTTTAGGTAAGCATTCTCCATTCGTAAATATTCAAGTTCAGCCAACAATGCTTCCTGAGATCCTTCTGCTGGTTGTTTTTTCTTTGATTCCTTTTTCATGAATGGACGCCCCTTTTTCTTTGATTCGAGGGCGTCTATTCCTTGAGATTCGAATAGTCCTCTCCATTTTCTGATTAAAGCAGGAGAAGTAATGTTAAAAATCAAAGCAGTTTCATTCGGAGACGTCCCATAATCATTCATATAATTTAATACGTCTAGTTTAAACTGAGCTGAGTAACTTGTATAGGATTTTTTCAGGAATACTTCCACACCATGAGTCTCGTATTGCATTACCCAGTTTCTTACTACACTGTCAGATGTATTAAGTGACTTCGCTATTGAAATATAACTCTCTTTACCTTCTAAATAACGATGAACTGCAGCTAGTTTATCCTCAGCCGTATATTTAGCCATAGAAAAACTGCACCTCCAATTGTTAGTTTTGTGTCTAACAATTGGGGTGCAGTTCATTTTTCTGAGCGTTTTAGCTTGCAATTTATATTTGCTAATTTACTGTTAAAATACATGCTAATTAGGTTGTCATTTTCAATGTTTTTAGCATTTTTCTCCCTATCAACCGAACCCGTTACTCTTAATGGACTGTCTTATTTCTATAGGACAGTCTTTTTTATTTCCTAAATAAATCATTCTTTGACATCTTCCTGACACATTCACCGTTTAAAGTATAACTTGTAAGGCAGCAAGTCAGTACTTATTAAAAGAACAAATCGAATATATATATTAATTTAGGAAAGCAGGGATTGAGATGAGAGAAGATAGACCACTTAATGATGTAGGCCCTCTTAATGAAGAAAGCTCACTTAATGATGAAGGCCCACTTAATGAACAAAACCAGCCTAATGATGAAGGCAAATTTAATGAACAGAACCAATTTGATGAAGAAAGTTCACTGAATGTAGAAAGCTCAGTTATTGAAGAAAACCCAATTAATGAACAATTCCAGAAAACTGAACAGAGTCGTTTAGAAACAAAGCAAGTAAAAAACTCTAAGTATAAAAGCCTCTTAATGACTGTATCAGCTGGTGTAATAGGATCAGTTTTAACATTAACAGCTGTAACGTATCTTCCTAATTTTAATAATGATGCACCTCAGGAGGAAGTTTCTCAAGCTGCATCAGCAAATCCATCTTCTGGATCTCTAGAAGTAAACAATGTTTCAACTAATTCCTTAGCTGATATGATTGAGCAGGCATCAAAGGCAATTGTCGGCATAACCAATATTCAGCAGCAAAACAACCCCTTCTTAAATCAAGGAGGTGGAGAAGTTGAAAGTGGATCAGGTTCTGGAGTCATTTTTAAAAAGTCAGGCAATACTGCATACATCGTGACAAATAATCACGTTATTGAAAATGCAAATAAAATCGAAGTTACTTTAGAAAATGGTGATAAAACAAAAGCTGAATTAATTGGGACAGATGCTTTAACTGATATTGCGGTATTAAAAATTTCAGATGCTAAAGACGCAGCTGTTCTAGATTTTGGCGATTCCTCGAAGGTCCGCGCTGGTGATCAAGTATTAGCTATCGGGAACCCACTTGGACTTGATTTATCAAGAACGGTAACACAAGGAATTGTCAGTGCGGTTAATCGATCCGTCGAGGTCTCTACATCAGCAGGAAATTGGGATGTAGAGGTTATTCAGACAGATGCTGCCATTAATCCAGGGAATAGTGGAGGAGCTCTAATTAATACTTCAGGCCAAATGATTGGTATTAATAGCATGAAAATTGCAGAAAACGGTGTAGAAGGATTAGGATTTGCCATACCGAGCAATGAAGTGAAAAATATTATTAATGAAATCATGGATAATGGACAAGTTGTTCGTCCTTATCTTGGTGTAAGCTTAGCAGATCTAAATGAAATTCCAAGATTCTATTTTCCAGATCTCCCTAACTCTGTGACAAAAGGAGCAGTTGTAACAACAGTAGATCCAGATGCAGCTGGTGCTAAAGCCGGCCTTCAAGTACAGGATGTCATTGTGTCAATCGGTGGTAAAGAAATTAACGATTCTAATGACCTCCGTAAAAATTTATATAATCATTCCATCGGAGATAAAGTGGAAGTTAAATTTTACCGAGATGGAAAATTAAAGTCAGTAAAAGTTACTTTATCAAGTAAACAACTGTCATATTAATAAGGAGAAAAAATGAAGAATAAAGAAAGAGTAGTTTGGATATCAGCTTTAATGATCATGATTGCCTTGGTCATTACATTAATCGTATTCCCAAATAAGAACGTAGCCAGTGTAAATGGAGAAGAAATTACTAAGGATGATCTTTACGATCAGCTTGTCGCTCAAAGTGGTCCAGAAATGTTAGATAAGCTAATTACAGATGAAATAATTGAACAAGAAGCGAAGAAGGAAAAAGTAAAAATTAGCCAAGATGAGATTGATAAAGAAATGAAAACCCTTGCTGAACAATACGGCGGCGAAAAGGCCTTTGACGAAATTCTTAAAACAAACGGGGTCGATAAAACGGAATTTGAAAAGAGTATGGAAACATATTTGACTACAAAGAAGCTGTTAGAGCCTAGAATCAAAATTACAGATGATGAAATGAAGACCTATTTTGAAGAAAATAAGGCAAGCTTTGCCCAAGAAGAGCAAGTACAAGCAAGTCATATTCTAGTCGAGGATGAAAAGACTGCTAAAGAAGTAATCAAGAAAATTAATGCTGGAGAAGATTTTGCTAAATTGGCAAAGGAATATTCAACAGATGCATCAAATAGCGAATCCGGAGGAGAATTAGGTTATTTTGGACGCGGAGATATGGTTGAGGAATTTTCAAATGCTGCGTTTTCTCTTCCAGTCGGTAAAATTAGTGACCCAGTGAAGACAGAATATGGATACCATGTGATTAAAGTAACGGATAAAAAGGAAGCGAAGGAAGCAAATTATGAGGACTCCAAAGAGAAAATAAAAGCTGCCATATTCGATTCAAAAATATCCTCAGAGTTTTCCACTTGGTTAGATGAAAAACATAAAGAATATGAGATTAAAAACTATTTAGATGGAAAAGGCAGTGAAGAGGAGAGCGAATAGCAGGAGCTTTACGACAGTATATTACCAATACAAAAGGTTGACTTATATTTAAGTCAACCTTTTGTATTTAAAAATTAATATTCATAGCTTGCGCCATTAATTTAGGTAAATCAGTGTTATTGTGTAACCCACTAAAAAGATAAGAGCTAGGTCCGAATGCATATATAGGTACATCAGTGCCAGTATGGACTAAGCTTGTCCATCCAACAAGTGCACGTTTTGAAATGACTTTATTAATGGCAATTGCCGGCTTTGAGGCTGCTTTTATTTTTTGAACTTCCTCAACTGTTAAATCAATTTTCGCATACTCTTTTACAATATCATTGATATTGCTGCGGTCTGCATTCAATTTGCTTTCCATAAAATCACCTGTAGCAATTACATTACGGAGGATTTCTAGGTTGGCATCATACTGACCATACCCGCCAACTGACATCCCACCCGTGTCATGATCTCCAGCAATAACGACTAAAGTATTTTTATCCATTTTCGCAAATTCCAAGACTTCTTTTAATGCATTTTCGAAGGCTTCAATATCTTTCATCGCCCATGCTGCATCATTAGCATGTCCAGCCCAGTCAATTTGGCTTCCTTCAATCATAAGGAAGAAGCCATTTTTATCTTTTTTAAGTACATCAAGCGCTTTTTGGCTCATTTCAGCTAAGCTAGGCTCCTTAGTTTCATCCCGATCTAACTCAGGTGCTAAGCCTACAGTAGCAAATAAACCGATTAGCTTGTCTGTACTCCCTGCCATTTCCAATTGTTCACGATTATTAACAATTTCATATCCTTTAGCTTTTGCGATTTTTAATAAAGGTTCAGTAAAATATTTTCTACCGCCGCCGAGTAATACGTCTACATCATTTTTTATAAATTGTGGTGCGATATCCATTTCATTGGCACGAGAGGCAACATGTGAAGCAAACACGGCAGGCGTGGCATGAGTGAGGGATGCAGTCACAACTAATCCAGTAGCTTTTCCTGCCATTTCAGCTGCTTCCAAAATCGTTTTCAACTCTTTTCCATCAGGTGAAGTGCTTATCATCCCGTTATTTGTTTTTTCGCCTGTTGCCATCGCAGTCCCAGCTGCTGCTGAATCAGTTACCTCTGAACTAGCCGAATATGTTTTAATCATCCCGACTAACATGGAATCCATAAGCGATTCTCTCCCTTTATACCAACGATAGTTTGTTACATAAGAAGAGGAAAAGCCATCAGGAATCATAAATATGATATTTTTTACCTTTCCAATACTAGAATTTCTTATTTCCGCTTCTGCAGTTGAAAGAGCCCCAACTAAACCACCAATAACAAATAAAGATACGACAGCAATAGGTAAAACTTTCTTTTTAAGCCCCTTTTTAAACAATCTTTTTCCTCCTACTTAATAAATAGTCAAACCCAATTTAATTTTTGTAATTTACCATGGTATTAAGGTGAAGTAAAAGTGATGTAAATAATTTCAAAAGGTTTGTGTTTTTATTCTAGATGATTAAGGAGATTTTTATGTAGAGTTTGAACAATTTTTTATAGAGTGACTAATTTTTACCCAGTTTTGAAAGTAGATTTCCAAGTTGGTGATTTCTTTCGATTGGAATAAGCTTAAGCGTTGTATAACTGAAATATACGATAAAAGAAATATCAATGATTAAGGAAAACCATATTAGAACATGCATAGATGGCTCGCTCTATTGTTTACACTCATTTATATTCTTGTGTGCCTGTCTCCATCTGTTGGCTTTTTGCTAGAGACTGCTCAGTGTTCTTTTCACTATCACCGATATTTAGTCCAATTACACCTAATATGATTAATAGGATCGAAACCGTTTTAATAAGATTCATCGACTCTTGAAAAACGTAATACCCGATTATGGCGATAGCAGCCGTACCGATTCCTGACCAAATAGCATATGCGACACTGACAGGTACTTGTTTTAATGAAAAATTTAAGCAAGTAAAGGCTAATAAATAAAAAACAACCATTAACACTGACGGCCAAAACTTTGAAAAACCATTAGATAATTTCATTGATACAGTACCAGCTACCTCAAGCAGAATCGCTAGCATTAAAAAAACCCATGCCATCTCATATCACTTCCTCTATAAATGTTTATTTTCCTTTAGGAGGGTACCTTTCCCCATTTTTCTTGAAGCTGATTTTAAATTTTAATTGGGACCAAAAAAGTATATGAAAATACGCAGTTTTTTGTCAAATTTACCCTACAAAAAAATATTTACTTTCTCAAAACACGGGAGTATTATATACAACAGTTTCATATTTCTAAATCGCTGAAACCAAATGGTGCGGGGGAACCGTTCTTGTGGATAGGTACTAATCCAAGGGGTGAATCCTAATAAGGTAGGGCTACTCAAGGCCCGAATCCGACAGCTAACCTCGTAAGCGTTGATGAGAAGGAAGGTGGAGCTTGTACGGTCAAAATCTTTGATGCCTACAGGTCTATTTATTGATGACTTGTAGGCTTTTTTCATTGGTTAATTTAGGTAATAGTGGGACGAAATGGCCAAGAGGAAAAGTAAGCACTAGGATTTTTTACAAATGTTTAACGAATTAAAGGGGAATTATAATAAAAAACAATTTGGTGGTGCTTTTGAGTGGTATCAGAATTGAAAAAAGTCATAATTGGAAAACCTTTAAAATCACATGAATTAGGGGAACAGAAACTTATAAAAACAAAAGCATTGGCGATTCTTTCGTCTGACGCTTTGTCCTCTGTTGCATATGGACCCGAGCAAATATTAATTGTTCTCGCAACAATAGGTGCAGCAGCGTATTGGTATTCAATTCCGATCGCCATAGGAGTATTGGTACTATTAACAGCACTTATTCTTTCTTACCGACAAATCATTTTTGCTTATCCAAAGGGTGGTGGAGCGTATGTGGTATCAAAGAATAATCTGGGGATTAATGCAGGTTTAATAGCTGGTGGTTCCCTGTTAGTCGACTATATATTAACCGTAGCGGTTAGTGTGTCAGCAGGTACGGATGCGATTACATCTGCCTTTCCTGCATTACATTCTTATAATGTGGCTATCGCTATATTCTTTGTTTTATTTATTACAGTATTGAATTTGAGGGGTGTTACGGAGTCTGCTTCTATACTAGCCTATCCTGTGTATTTATTTGTTTTAGCGATATTTATTTTAATTGGGGTAGGTATTTATAAAATTGTTATAGGTGGAGTGTCGCCTGATTTGCATACACCGATCGGTACACCAGTTGCAGGAATTAGTTTATTTATTCTCCTTAGAGCCTTTGCATCAGGAAGCTCTGCTCTAACGGGGGTTGAAGCGATTTCAAATGCAATACCGAATTTTAAAGACCCAGCTCCTAATAATGCGGCTAAAACACTGCTGCTGATGGGTGTACTTCTTGCTTTGCTTTTTAGTGGAATTATTTATTTAGCTTATTATTACGGGATTTCTCCTAGTGAAAAAGTTACGGTTGTCTCACAAATTGCTGAATCAATCTTTGGACGAAACTTTATGTATTTTTTTATCCAGGGAACAACAGCATTAATATTGATTCTGGCTGCAAACACTGGTTACTCTGCCTTCCCGCTGCTGGCGGTTAATTTAGCTAAAGATAAGTTTATTCCAAGAATGTTTACAGTGAGAGGAGACCGTTTAGGATATTCAAATGGTATTATCATTCTTGCTGCTTTTTCAATCATTCTAATTATTGTATTTAAAGGACAAACCGAACATCTTATTCCGCTTTATGCTGTTGGGGTGTTTCTTCCTTTTACTTTGTCCCAGACAGGCATGATGGTTAAATGGATCCGTGAGAAGCCTGAAGGCTGGATGCTAAAATTGATTACGAATACAATAGGAGCTTTCATAAGCTTTATCGTAACAATCGTGTTCTTTTTGACTAAATTTCCACAAGTATGGCCAATCTTAATATTTTTGCCTATAATCATTATTTTGTTTCACCAAATTAGAAAGCATTATGAATCCGTTGGAGAACAGCTTAGGATTAACCCGAATGAACCAGTCGTACCTATTGAAGGGAATATCATCATTGTTCCTGTTGCGGGTATTACTCAAGTAGTGGAAAACTCTTTAAACTATGCGAAGTCACTTTCCGCTGACCATATTATCGCTGTTTACGTGTCTTTTGAAAGGGAAGACGAAAAAAGGTTTGAGGAAAAATGGAAGCAATGGCAGCCTGATATTAGACTAGTGACTTTGCATTCCTACTATAGAAGTATTATTAGTCCACTCACCAAATTTATTGATACAGTTGAGCATAAAGCAAGTGAAGCAAACTACCAAGTTACGGTCGTTATCCCTCAATTTATTCCGAAGAAGGGCTGGCACCATATTCTTCATAATCAATCTGGTTTACTGATTCATTCTTATTTGCTTTATCGAAGAAAAGTAATTATCACTACTGTACCTTATCGTTTCAAAAAGTAAAAAATGGGAGAACAAGAAACCAAAAAGAGTAGCCATGAAAACTAAGCAGTTCATGGGCATGAGTGTGGCAAAACCAGACTCATGCCTTTTATTTTTCCACGTTGAGCGAACGAAAAAACTTGCATTAATAAAAACAATATTATAATATTTAAATCGAAATCATTACGTTTTACGTTGAAAATATTTTTATTAACTTAAAAATGAAGAGCAAATTATCTCTTTTAAATCGTAATGATTTTGATTAAAACAAAGAGGTGAAAGAATAGTGAAGAAAATACCAGTTACTGTGCTAAGCGGCTACTTAGGATCGGGGAAAACGACATTATTAAACCATATATTATCGAATCGTGAGAATAAAAAGATTGCTGTAATTGTGAATGATATGAGTGAAGTAAATATCGACGCCTCGATGATCAAGCAAGGAGGCTTTTCACGAACAGATGAGAAATTAGTTGAGCTTCAAAATGGCTGTATATGCTGTACGTTAAGAGAAGACTTAATGATTGAAGTGGAAAGACTTGTTCAAGCAGGGAATATTGACTATATCTTGATTGAATCAACCGGAATTTCAGAGCCAATTCCTGTAGCCCAAACATTTACATATGTAGATGATAGTCTTGGAATAAATTTATCGGAGTATTGTCGTCTTGACACAATGGTAACTGTGGTGGACGCTAATCGATTTTGGCACGATTTTGCATCAGGTGAAAGCCTGCTGGATCGAAAACAAGCAATGGATGAATTAGATACTCGTGAAGTAGTCGACTTACTAATAGATCAAATTGAATTTGCAAATGTAATAATTTTGAACAAGGTTGATTTAGTAGATAACGAAAGTGTAAAGGAACTTATATCGGTTCTGCAAAGGCTAAATCCTGATGCAAAGATTATAGAAAGTGTCCATGGAAAAGTTGAATGTAATGAAATCTTGAATACTCATTTATTTGATTTTGAAGAAGCAAGTCAAGGAGCAGGATGGATGAAGGAATTAAATGAAGAGCATACACCCGAAACGGAGGAGTATGGCATTTCATCCTTTGTCTATCGGAGGAGGAAACCCTTTCATCCGGAGAGATGGACGAACTGGCTAGAAGATTGGCCAGTCGATATTGTTCGTGCAAAAGGCTTCTTTTGGCTAGCAACTCGGAATGATATGACCGGTCTACTATCGCAAGCTGGTCCTTCTATCATCCTGCAAGGTGCAGGTGAATGGCTTGCTGCTTATCCTGAAAAGGAAAGAGAAATGATTCTGAAGGAAGATCCAGAGCTCCTTGAAAGATGGGATGCAAAGTTTGGAGATCGAATGACAGAACTTGTTTTCATTGGGGTTGAGATGAAGCGAGAGGAAATTGAGTCTTCATTAGATGCATGCTTATTAACAGAAGAAGAAATGCAAATGGAATGGAATAAATTGAAAGATCCGCTTCCTCCATTTACGGCATCAGAATAATAGTGAATATCTCGAATATACACGCTACCTATAAATTATTTTGAAGGAGAAATCAATCATGAGAGTTAAAATTACGCTAGCTTGTACAGAAACAGGAGATCGAAATTACATTAGCACAAAAAATAAAAGAAATAATCCAGAACGGATTGAGTTAATGAAATACTCACCAAGGTTGAAAAAATATACTCTGCACCGTGAAACAAAATAATTTACTTTAGATGGGTTTATGTTTGTGGCTCTAGCTGAACAACCTTGTTAATAAAAGGTCTGGCTTTTCCTGATAAAAATACAATAATCTCTGTATTTTGGTCATAATAAGAAGAAATTAACTCGGAGGATAATATGTCATGAGTGATGAAGTTAGGCTAAGACCACTAGAGAGAGTTGACTTAGGTTTTGTTCACAAACTAAACATCAATGGGAATATCATGTCTTATTGGTTTGAAGAACCTTATGAGGCATTTGTAGAATTGCAGGATTTGTATGATAAGCATATTCACGATCAAGGTGAGCGGCGATTTATAGTGGAGAATAACGGAGAAATGGCTGGGCTAGTTGAATTAGTTGAGATTGATTATATTCACCGGAGGGCAGAATTCCAAATTATTATCGATCCGAATCATCAAGGCCAAGGCTATGCAAAGGCTGCAACTCGGCTAGCGATGGATTATGCATTCTCTGTATTAAATTTGTATAAACTCTATTTAATCGTCGATAAAAACAATGAAAAAGCCATTCACATATATAAAAAGCTTGGATTCCACTTTGAAGGTGAATTGATCGATGAGTTTTTTGTGGACGGCGAATATCATAATGCCATAAGAATGTGTATGTTTCAGCATCAATATTTAGGATGAGATTAATCATGGATTTACGGGTCGTAATTGCCCTCTTTAAAAAGTCGCAAGAAAAAAATACAAAACGCTGATAATAATAAACAAAAAAGCCATCAATAAGTGATGGCTCTTTTGCTTAGTTTAAGCTGAAATAGTTAGGCTATTATCTTTACCCTTATTAAATACTTTACGTAAGAATGGTAATACATAACGATCAAGACCAAATTTACCAGCATTAGCACCAGCTGCTGCGATGAAGATCGCCATTATGATATCTGTAGGATTATGAGAAATTGTACCAGCTAGTAAGAAAGAGAAGTTCATCACCATTGCAAAGAATGCAGCGGCAGTTGTTAAACATCCTAAAATTAGTCCTAATCCTACTAAGAATTCTCCTAGAGGGATAAGAATGTTGAACAACTCAGCGTTTGGTAAAGCAAATGATTCTAGAAATGAAACGTACCACCCATAAACAGGCTCAGTACCAAACACAACAGGGTTTTCGATAGAATGCGCTAAAAAGCCGCTCGCGTCAAAACCATCAGTTAATTTTCCCCAACCTGCTTTCATCCAAGCAAATCCTAAGTAAATTCTAATGACAGTTAAAATACCTGCTACGATATTATTCTCGCGTAATAATTTGTTAAACATAACTTTCACGTCCTTTGAAAATAATTAAGATGATTTCTACACTTAAAATTTACCATGTTTAAACTATTAAAATAATGTCTATGTGATACATTTCACAAATGTGTAATAAAGTTATGACTGATTCTTGAACAACCTTTTTACATAGATAACCCAATCATTGAACACAATTTTTTAAATGCAGTTTGATTATGTTCCCAGTCTAAGTGTGTTAAAACCTCATCCATTGAACACCATTTGTATATGTCATGTTCTTCGGATAACCTTATTGTAGGAATATCTACAACCTCAACACCAAAACAAATATCTTTCATTTTCATCGGAATATTATTTTTACTAGTGCCGAATGTTACAGAGTAATTTAAATCAATAATTTTCAATATTTCTGTAATCCCAGTCTCTTCATTAATTTCTCTTCTTATAGCATGTATCGGTTGTTCATTATTTTGAATGCCTCCACTTACTGGCTGCCAAAAGCCACCTCGAGATGTAACTCTTTGCAAAAGTAAGAATGCTGTTTTTGGAACTTTTGTATAAATGAATGCTTGAATATTAACTCGATCGATCATAAATTGGCTCCTTATAGATTTTTCTAATAACAACTTTTGAAGTTGGCAGTGTATAGCAATCATAAATTCATATGATGATAGGTTGATTCTATAAAGTACATAATATTTCCTTTTCTTTTTCTATTAAGTGAAACAAGAACTGTAGATACTCGACTAATTGTTTGAAGTGAATGAACCGGGGGATAAAAATGTTTAACAGCAAGATTAGTGAATGGTTTTATGAATATAGCAATGATATATATCAATTTCTTATCTATTATCTTGGCACAAGCGATGTAGAGGATTTAGTACAGGAGGTTTTTATTAGGGCAATAAAAAGTGTGGATCATTTTGAAGGTAAATCAAGCCCGAAAACTTGGTTATTTAGCATTGCGAGGCATGTTGCCATTGATGAAATCCGAAAAAGGAAAAGAAGAAAAATGAAGGATATTCTGATGATGAGACCTCATGAGGATGAAGCATTAAATAATCCTGAAAAAGTATTCAATATGAATGAGACAAATCAAGAATTACATAGGGTTATCCAAACATTAAAGAGCAATTATCGAGATGTGATTATATTGCGTGGTATAAAAGAGCTGTCCATAAGTGAAACAGCGAATGTTTTAAATTGGAGTGAAGAGAAGGTCCGACTGACATTCCATCGAGCGATTAAAGCTTTACAAAAAGAGAAAGAGAGGTTCCTATAATGCAAGAAGATAAGCAAATTGAAATTATGAATGAATTAAAATCCCTTCCAAAGCCAGTTCTTCAGCATCATGTGCAGGAACTAATTCTTAATGAAATTCAGCAGTTTGAATTCACTTATAAGCGTAAGAAATGGTGGTGTAGGATGATGAAACGTACAGTAGTTAGTTTTATAACGGCAGCAGCAATTATTTTTTTAAGCCTAATAGGATTAGAATCTTTTCAAGATAAATCTAGCATAGAGGGGAATTCTACCAACTCACAACAGGCCATTAAGGACAGTAAAGATCCTGAAAGCATAGCCATTAATGAAAAAGGAGAATATTATGATTCTATTTTAAAAGAGCATCAGGTTGCGTTAGATAATTTGTATGTTTGGATCCCAGAACGAAAAGAAACGGTTGTCATTGACCGTAAAGTAAAGGATAGCTTTGTCGTTGTGACAATAAGAGATAGGGATACGAATGAGCTCTTGGTAACATACGGGGAGTCATTTGGAGAAAAGAGTCAGAAAACAGTATATAAAGAATTCCGAAGAGATAAGGTCACGATAAAGCTCCAAGCAGATGTGGAAATTGATGTGAAAAATAATAATATTAAGCAGGTATTGGATACAAATCTACAGTTTGATCCACCGGTAATTAATAATGAAAATGTACGTATATTTGTTTATGGTAATAATGCGACAGGATCACCACCTGCAGATAATGTAACAATAAGTGCTTATATGAATGGGGAATGGGAGGATGGTTTGGATAGAGAAGCCTTTGTGATAGGTGTAATTCCTAAGTGATAAGATCAAGTTTCGTTTTTCATAAATGTTCTTTTCTAAGAAATTATGATTACATGACATTTATTATAAGCCACAGATAATTATGTAGATAACTTATATTGTTTAGATGTTACTTTAGAATGAAGCTTTAACCAAATATTAAATAAATGAACAAATAGAAAGAGTGTGTTTTGAAAAAGCTTGATCAAAACACGCTCTTTCTATATTCTAAGGGAGTTTTTTTAGCTAATCGGAAAGTTTAAGTTTATTAACGTACTAAAGTAAAGTGTGTGTTCTATTAAATTTCTGCTAATAAGATCGCATAAGAAAAACTTGGCATTCGCCAAAAAGGACTTGGCGAACGCCAAGTTTTTCTAATAAAAAAATAATCTTTCTGAAGAATGTTTGAATCTGCTTTTAAGGGATTGGTTTGAATATTTTAACAAAAATATATGAGTTTTGATGTGAAATTATGCGAATTTGTGTTATTTTTGTATAAATGAGTAGTACTTAATTACTAAAGTGGGTGGAAATATTGTTAGCTCATGAGCGTCATAAAAATATAATGGAAAGCTTGAGTAAAAATAAAATAGTAAAGGTATCTTCGATTACAAAAATGTTTGGCGTATCTACTGAAACAGTACGCAGAGATTTTGAATATCTCGAGAAAGAAGGATATTTAAGAAGGATACGTGGAGGCGCGGTATTAGATAATGTTAACAGTATAGAAATCAATTTCTCATTACAGGAAACCAAGAATATTGAGGAAAAAAAGGAAATAGCGAAAATTGCTGCACAATATGTGACAGAAGGCCAATCCATTGCTTTAGATGCCAGCACAACCAATATCGAATTCGCGAAGGAATTAAAAAGCAGATTTCAAAGACTAACAATTTTAACGAATTCCTTAATCATTGCCAATGAACTTTCAGAAATGCCTCATTACACTATTTTGCTGCCCGGTGGAGTACTTAATAATGAAAAATTATGTCTAGTAGGTTCTAAGGCAGAAGAATTTTTTGAAGGATTTCACATTGATACGTTTTTTATGAGCATTAGCGGTATTTCCTTGACGGAAGGGCTGACGGATTATGGGTTAGGTGAATACCAAGTGAAAAAGAAAATGCTTGAGAATTCTCAAAGCTGCATGGTGTTAGCGGATAGCAGCAAATTCGATGTTGCATCTTTATTGAAAGTCTGTCATCTCGAAAGGGTCGAACGTATTATTTCTGATTCAAAGCTATCTGAAAAAATACGACAGAAATATAAAAAAGAAGGTATTGAAATCGTGAATATAAGTTAATTGTTGAGGAAAAGTGACCGTCTACTTTTCCTCTTTTTTGTTATTTATATAAATATAGTTTGCCTTATTTCTTCATCACTCCTCAAATTTCAAGCTTTAAAAATAGATTGTTTCTATTTTTGACAAGCATTCAAAATTCACCATAAGAGTAAATGTGTGTAAATGTTTAATTTTGTGTTATTAACAATAAAAACAACAATAATTCACATGGGATTAACAATAAATCAATAGTTTTTGAGTATTATTATTTCATGTAAGTGGTAATTTGTGTGAAAATATTTCATTTTGTGTTATTTGGAGGTGGAATTTAATTGTCGTTTATTCCCATGACAATGTGGGAAAGAAGATTTAATTTTATGGGAATAAAGGTCTTTGTTTGGTGAAAATGGTGCTTTGTTACAATCTGATACTACATAATTAAGTGATCTTTTTCCTTGGAATTGAAATTAACTATTCTATCATTTGAGAGGAGTAATAATAATGAATAACGATAAATTGAACCATGAAGATGAAAAAACGTTACACGATGATCTTTTTAATAAGGAGTTGGATAGACGGACCTTTTTAGGAGGAGCAACTAAAGTTGCTGGAGTTGCATTAGGATTTTCTCTAGTAAACTCGTTAAATAGTTTATCTGTGAGTGCAGCATCTAGCACTTCTGTTATACATTCAAATGGAAATATACCAGATCTAGTTTTTCCTGTTATAAGCGATGTCCATATTCAACGTCAGAGCGATGATTTTTTAAATAAGTTTATTACTACATTAGAACAGTTAAATAAAGTTGCTCCTAAGCAAGATGCTTTTGTCGTTGTTGGAGATTTAACGGATTTGGGAACTGAATTAGAATATGATAAGTTAATGTCTGCATATAATCCACGAAAACAGCCTCAAGCAGTTTCTATGTTTGCTATTGGTAACCATGACTACTGGAATGGTTTATCAGCAGCTAATTCTCATAAACGGTTCTGTGAGAAAACAGGGATGGAATCGATTTTCTATCATAAGGTAATCAAAGGTTACCATTTCATTGTTCTTGGTACGGAAGATGGCAACACATCTGGGACCTTTTCAGTGAAGCAAATTGAATGGATGGGTGAACAATTAAAGATAGCAAATAATGATGATCCGAAAAAACCAATTTTTGTCTTCCATCACCAGCCTATCAAAGGCACCATTTATGGAAGCGAATGGGGCTTCTCTCAGAATAGAGACCTTTTTTACGATACGTTGAAAGAATATCCGCAAGTCGTCACGTTTTCTGGTCACACACATTATCCATTAGATGACCCTAGAATCATTCATCAAAAAGATTTTACGACTATCGGAACTTCTACAGGTGCCTATTTGTGGCTAGATGGTGGAAGAATTCAAGGAGAAGTGCCTGAGGGGGCAAGTTTCCTAAATCAAGCGTTGATTGTAGAAGTTTATAACAATAAATTAATTATTAAACGCCGTGATATTCATAACGATGACTGGACAGGTGAACCGTTCGAAATCAGCTATCCTGCTAATAAGCATAATTTTAAATACACAGAAGATAGAGATCAAAAAGCACCATTTTTTACAAACGATGCGATGCTTTCCATAGTTAATGAAAAAACGACTGCTACTAGTTTAGCTATCATGTTTACTCAAGCGAAAGACGATCTTCTTGTACACGACTATAAAGTGGTAGCAAGAAATGCTGATACAAAAGAAGTAGCGAAAGAATTTCTTGCTTTCTCAGAATTCTATAAAGATCCTGTACCAAATCCATTAACATTGCCAATTGACGAATTGAAGCCAAACACAACCTATGAGATTGAAGTGCATGCTCTTGATGCATACGGAAATGTAAGTAATAGCTCTTTGAAAGTATTAGGGAAAACGCTGGACGGTGTAGTAAAAGAAGTAACCATTAGCTTATCTAAAAATGTTTTAAACGGAGTAGAAGATACGGTAGAAGTTACGGTTGAAAATGCTAGAATTCCGAAAAGTGATTGGATAGGTTTATATGAAATAAATGATGAACCGGGACCAATTGCTTCAATATGGTGGATGTACACTGAAGTAACAGATGGAACGTGTAAGTTTACTTATAATCCAAAGAATAATATGTATCCAGGAAGATACAAGGAAGGTTCAACGTATAAATTGGTTTATTTCTATGGCAGCGGTTATGATGCTGTTGCATCAGCAACATTCACCGTTGGCAGTTAAGAAAACTAGAAATGAATGAAGATCCTAAAACATTTGGCTGTTGATAAAAATAGATTCAATTATAAGGAGGAGACAACATGTTTCAAAATATCGGCGTACCAGGATTAATATTAATTCTTATCATTGCTTTAATCGTATTCGGCCCATCTAAGTTGCCTGAAATTGGACGTGCTTTCGGTAACACACTAAGAGAATTTAAACACTCTGCTAAGGATTTAATGTCAGACGAAAAAGAAGAAAAGGAGCAAGTTAAGTAAATCAAGCGGAGATGTAAGTTGTAAGCTTACATCTTCTTATTTTTTGGCTGTGTTAAAGCTCAGTGTTGATAATGCTATTTTGTTGTTGATTGGAGCGGAAGGCGCGAGATCCTCGAAAATGCATTCGCATTTCCTTCGTGCGGTGTTTAATCGAGGGAGATTATTCAACGTCCTGCGGGAGAAGCGAGTCAAAGGAAGACCCCGCAGGAGCGATAGCGACGAGGAGGCTTCCGGACCGCCCGCGATCGCTAAGTGCCTGCAGCGGAAATCAACGGGGAAGTTTAACATAGTCATTTTTTCAGAAAGGAGAAACTGTATGCCTATTCAAAAGATGCATTTGACAGAGCACCTCGATGAACTTAGGAAACGGATTATCTATACTTTGATTGCTTTAATCATTTTTTTCATCGGATCATTCATTTATGTGAAGGATATTTATGCATGGCTTATTCGTGATCTTAACCATAAATTGGCTGTACTAGGGCCAAGTGAAATTATTTGGGTATACTTTATGCTTTCAGGTGTAGTCGCGATTGCTCTCACCATTCCAATTGCCGCTTATCAAATATGGAGATTTGTCAAACCAGCGCTTTCTGAAAAAGAACGAAAAACAACGATTTCATACATTCCTGGATTGTTTATCCTTTTTATCGCTGGTTTGTCCTTCGGTTATTTCGTTGTATATCCAACAGTTCTTAAATTTTTATTGTCCTTATCTGAAGGGCAATTTGAAACACTGTTTACATCTGAAAAGTATTTCAAGTTCATGATTAATATGACACTGCCATTTGGATTTTTGTTTGAAATTCCTCTAGTGGTTATGTTCCTAACTTCTATCGGGATCATTAATCCTATGATTCTTTCGAAGGCACGAAAGATCGCGTACTTTTTAATTGTTCTCACATCTGTTTTGATTACACCGCCTGATTTTATATCAGATATATTAGTGACAGTACCTCTTGTCATTTTGTATGAGATAAGTATTAACTTGTCAAAAATTATTTATCGAAAGAAACAGAAGGAGCAAGCGGATAACGAAATAAAAATGGAGCAAGTGTCTTATTAAAAATCGACTACTTTTGGCTAATAAGAAATTTTAAGTTTATCGCAGATTAACGGGCAGTAAGACCCCCACTTCAAGGATTCGCGTATGCAAAGAAGAGTAAGTGGGGGATCAACTGCCCGTAAATGCCCGTAAAATGAACACAGACTAAAAGCGCCACATCGTGTGGCAACGTCTGCGTGACCCACTTCCTGTGGGCCGCAACTAACCATCAGTGGGGGATGAAGGCCGACTAAGAACGCCACGTCCTGTGGCAACGTTGGCACTAGCACGTCCTGTGCGTCGAAAAACCCCCACTGATGGAAGTTTCACTTTATTAACGTACTAAAGTAAAGTGTGTTTACAATTAAATATCTGCTAATAAGATCGCATAAGTAAAACTAAGGCATTCGCCAAAAAAGACTTGGCGAACGCCAAGTTTTTCTAATCGTCTCAACAGGAAAAGGCCGCGCTTGGACTGTAAATCCAAGCGCGGTCTTTTAATATATTATGGCATGTAAGAATTTCACCAACTGGTTCTGTAAAAGTGCTAGCTTCCCCAATGATTCATCTTTCAAAATATTAAATATAGCTTATTAGTACTGGAAATCAATTAAAACCTTGTCCTTCACAAATTTCTAGCGGAATTATTTAATGACAAAAAATCGAATTTTCCACTCCAATTATTGGTTATATCGCCTAACAATACCTAATTATTTTTGGTTACCTTTTACAAAGACCACTAAAGGAATGGGTTCTATACTCGTTATATAGGTCGTATATGCCTTTTCATTATGAAGTGTAAAGTGATAAAAAGGAGGAATCTTTCAACTTAAACATGATAAATACTCGTTTTTTTTACATTTAGAAAATCTTCAGAGAAAAAAGATAACACAGTTGGTATAAGAAAAATCTGGTCACCTTTACATTCCGACAGGCAATTAGTGTGCGAGGATCAGCAGTAATTCATTTAGCTATATGACCTAAAGAATAGTATTTATTCAGTAATAAATACCAGAGAAGAATAATTTGAAAAAATATGTTCTATTGGGGGGAAATGTATGTCAGCCAACAACGTTGAGCAAAAGCTATTAGACCCGGAGTTTGAACACACTCCCGTACCTCAGGAATACCGAAAACAATTTTCTTCTGTAGCAGCGGTTTGGTATAGTTTTCCTATGGTTTTAACAAGTGCGGTGATAGGCGGAGTGGTTACAGCCATGCTCGGATTCAAAGCTGGTGTCGCAGCAATCCTGGCCGGAAACTTACTCTTGTGCCTCATAGTTGGATCGCTAAGCTATCTTGCAGGGAAAACAGGAGAGAATTTTTCCATAACGGCTCAAAGAACATTTGGGCGATTTGGTTATTATGCAGTATCAGGATTACTTTCCACAGTTGTAATTGGGTGGTTTGCACTGATGGTAGGTCTTACCGGTGACACAATGTTCCGTTCATTCGGAGCTAACTTGCTATTGATGACTATCATAGGCGGTATCCTTTATGTGGCCGCAACTTTTATCGGAATTAAAGCATTAACCATATTAGGATGGATTGCTGCACCGATGTATCTTTTACTAGGAATCATTTCAGTAGTAATCTCATTAAAATCTGGTACTACAGACATCTTAAATTACCAGCCAAGTCCTGGAGTAGGTGTGATGTCCTTCGGTGCTGCCGTTACTTTGGTATTTGCAACATTTGTTGATTCTGGTACAATGACGGCGGACTTTACACGCTGGGCAAAAAATGGAAAAGAAGGGTTTTTAGCTGCTTTTACTGCATTTCCATTCGCAAAATTCCTAGCTGAGGTGATTGGTGCTATTATTGTAGCGAGTGGTGTTGTCCTGAACCCTGAAGTTAACGGCGGAGATTTTATTACCATCTTATCAGGACAAGGCCCGGTGCTTTCAGCCTTAGCTATTATATTTGTATTTATTAATTTAGGTGTCGGTTGTACACACTGTTTATACAATGGTGCGGTTGGTTGGTCACATATGACTGGCGGAAAAATGAGAACGTTAACAATAGTATTAGGAATAATCGGGATTATCGCTGCCGTTTCTGGAATTTGGAACGCATTTCAAACTTGGCTAGAACTTCTAGGCTTAATTGTTCCGCCAATTGCGACAATCATTATAATGGACCAAATTGTTCTAAAAAGAAAATCCAAAAACCTGTCTGCTGAAACAATGAAATGGAGACCGCAGGCATTCATTGCATGGGGTTTGGCTTCCGTTGTCGCATTAATTGTTAACTACAATGCACCAGAATTTTCTGTTGCTTTTTCTGGAATTGTTTCCTCTGCTGTTTTCTTTTATATTGGCAGTCTGTTTTTTAAGCCAGCATCTGGTGAAATCTCAGAGAATAAAGCAGTATAGAATAGTAATAACAAAAAGCCGTTCCTGCTTAAATAAATGCAGGCCGGCTTTTTCTCCTTGCTAAAAAAATTAATAAGGTAAAGGCTGAATAAAATAATTCGGTGATTTTGTTTCATCATTATATGGCTTATGAAAAATATGTGTTGCAGCAGGAGAAACTGGGGGAATGAGCCATGTCCAGTCTCCTGTTACAGGTCGTCCGCACTCTGATTCTTTTTCCTCAAATCGTTTAAATTGCTGTGCCGCAGTATGATGATCAACGATACTGACTCCATCCTCTTTGTATGAATATAAGACAGCAGCATTTAACTCAACTAATGCTCGGTCCTTCCAGAGAGAACTATTTCTGCTTTGATCTAATCCCATTAATGAACCAATCTTCGGAAGCATATTATATCGAAAATCATCAGCTAGATTTCTTGCTCCGATTTCAGTACCCATATACCAACCATTAAAAGGAGCAGCAGAATAATGAATTCCTCCTATTTCAAGACTCATGCTCGAAATAATCGGAACAGCATACCATTTAAGCTGCATATCTTCAAACCACTTATAGTGAGGATGACGTATAAGAACCTCTAGGGTAAGTTCATTTGGTATTTCAAACATTTGCGGGCGATTATCATTCATTTGAATGACTAAAGGAAGTACATCGAAGTGCGTCCCATTCCCCTTCCAGCCTAGCCCAATACATATTTCGGTAAAAGCGATAGAATCAGGATCACCTATAATGCCATCTTTTGTTTTATAACCGGCATAACGGATCAATTGATGATTCCATATCCTGACTGATTCCTTGTTCTTTTTCTGTGGGAAAATAGTAATTGTAGGCCTTATACGACCTTGGTTCGTAGCATACTCGATATGCTCAAATAAAGCATCTCGAATGGATTCTTCGGTATTTAAATCTCGCTTATCAAACACCTTTAGACTTTCCCAAAATAACCTTCCAATACACCGATTGCTATTTCGCCAAGCCATTTTAGCTCCATGCTCTAATTCTTCTGCAGTGTGTTCATAATATCCGACTCTATTTATTTGTTCTTTAATTTCATTCAAACGATTGTCTATTTCTTGTTCACTTTTATTTAACTCATAGTAGCAGCTTCGAATAAATTCTTCTGCATCTTTAAATAAATCCGTAATCAAACGTAAATCCTCCTTGTTGAATGACTATCCTGATTATACCATAAGGAATTCGCCCGTTTCCCTGATGGCTAGTTTGTGCAAATTCGTTTAATAAAAGTAATAAAGTTTTTTGGATTAAAAGATCTTTTCTTAAAAAATGTACGAAAAGGCAAAACTATTTATTCTTGTTTTACGAATATATAGGTATAAGCTTATAAAACAGATGATGTTATAGAAATTGAGTGGTGAGAAATGGACAAAGAGCTTAAGCTGATTAAATTAATAAAGAAAAAGGGAAGTGAAGCGGCAGCGAATGAACTTGTTTCCATCTATTACCGCGAAATTTATCATTATGTTTACAAACAGACTCTTGATCAAGAGCAATCGCTCGATTTAACACAGGAAATCTTTATTAATATGCTCCAAGGACTCAATCAGTTTGAAGGGCAAAGGGCTTCGTTTCGAACATGGCTATACAAGATTTCTACTTATAAAATAGTCGATTATTTTCGTTCGAAGCATTATAAAATACGCAATCTCTCGGAGGATCTTGCCGATATAGCAATTAGCGGGGATGAAGACTTTACGGAAATGCTGCTGCAGAAGGATGAGATAGGGACTGTTATGGAGGCTGTCAATGAACTAGAAACTTCTCTTCAGCAAATATTTCGTCTTAAGTTATTTGCGGATTATACCTTTCAAGAAATTGCAGCAACATTGCAAATCCCTGAATCGACAGTTAAAACAAAGTATTATCGAAGCTTGAGGTTTGTACGGAAAGAAGTGAAGGAGGTTCATGCTGATGAATGATGAAAAGCAATTCTCTTACCCTGATAAAAAAATTATTGAACGTGAAATAACTGCGATTGTTAAAAAAGGCAGGATTGAGAGAGAATCATTTCCTAGACTACTACTCAGTATGTACAGACAAATTGGCGTTCGTTTTTTAATACGGGATAGAAAGGAAATCTTAACTGCTGTGACGATGGCAGTGATCTTGATGTTTGCAGTTTTAACGAGTGGTCAGGAGAGGTATGAGTCATCTTCTAGTTTTTACGGTATCATCATGCTTGTTTCACCAATTCTTTATGGTGTGCTCTCTCTATTGCCATTTCTACACAGTAAAATGAACGGAACATTTGAAGTAGAAATGACATGCAAATATAACCTGTATCAACTAGCTTTTTTTCGAATGCTTATATTTAGCGTGTTTTGTTTTCTATTAAACACGGTATGGGTACTTGCTATGGCGATGAAATTTTCAACTGTGCATTTCGTTCAGGCATTCATGATTTCGACAACTTCCTTGCTGATTTTCTCCTTATTGTTTTTATATGTGTTTACAGTTTTAAAAAAGATGATTACGAAGGTGGCAGCAGTCATGAGCTGGATAGGGCTAAACGCTTTGTTTGTTTTTATTGATTCAGTCGTTTACCAGCAACTTCTTGTTTCTGTCCCATGGTATTTATATGGAATTGTCATTTGTTTATCTGCCTATTTATTTTTGAAGAAGATAAAAGAGTTCATCATTCAGAATCAAAGGGAAGGAGCAATCAGCTATGTTAACAGTTAATAGTGTAAGTAAGGATTTCGGGAATTTTCCAGTTTTACAGGATATCCAGCTTGAGTTTTCGAACGGAGTATATGGTTTGCTTGCCCCGAATGGAGCGGGGAAAACAACTTTAATAAAAATGCTGACAACCTTGCTGTTTCCAACAAAAGGAGAAATTCTATATGAGGGACAAAATATTTTTAGTATGGGTGAGAGGTATCGGGATTTAATTGGTTACCTTCCCCAAAACTTTGGCTATTATAAGAACTACAATCCGTATCAGTATTTACAATATTTAGCCGCTCTTAAAGGGATTTCTAAGCAATCTGCAAATGAAAAAATTCCTCAGTTGCTTAAGCTTGTTGCATTGGAGGATGCAATCAAAAAGAAGATGGGAAAGTTTTCGGGAGGAATGATTCAAAGAGTTGGAATTGCTCAGGCAATGCTGAATAATCCCAAAATCTTAATCCTAGATGAACCGACTGCAGGTCTTGATCCAAAAGAACGTGTTCGTTTCCGAAATCTTTTATCTGACTTAGCTCGAGATCGAATTGTTATTTTATCCACCCATATTGTGTCGGATGTCGAGTCCATTGCGAATGAAATTATTATGATAAAAGATAAGCAAGTTCTTTATAAAGACAGCATCCAGTCAATTTGTCAGCAGCTTGATGGCAAAGTGTATGAAATAGAAATGGATTTTGATCAGGTAAAGGGCTTTCGGAAGAATTATTTATCACTTTCTGAAAGGCAAGACAATGGCAGGATGAATATTCGATTCATTGCAGCTGAAGATATGAGACCAGAATGGAAGCGTGTGAGACCTACACTAGAGGATGTTTTCCTTTATCAATATCAGGATAAAGCGGCTGAGCAAAAGGTATGAGGATCCTGCTGTATGAAATTCGTAAAGCATTCCATTCGCCGATTATCCTCGGGCTTTTAGGTATTTTTATTGCCTTTAATTTTTTCTTAATCTATGAAAATTCCTTTATTAAGGATGATTTACATAAGGTAAATCAATTTGCTGATAAATATGGAACGGAAATCAATGATGAAATGCTGGACAAGATGAAGCAAGATTATGAAGCCCAGATGAAAAAGGTAAATGAGAAAACAAATGAAGTTCTGTCAAAAACTTATGAAAGCATGGACGAGTTTTATTCTGATCAATCCTTTTATCCAGCTGATCATTTTAATGAAAAAGAGCTTTTGCTTTTTAACGATATAGCTTTGCTTGAATACTACTATTTCACTAGTCTTCATTTAGAAGAAAGCTTTCAAAACATTGATCCAATAGCAATCGCTGAACTTGAGATAAAGCAGTATGGAATTAGTGGGCAGGCGGCCGAATTGATTAGAAGTCAGTATGGGAAATTTACGGAACGCTATCAGGAAGTACTTGAAAATAAGGAATATAAGCATCTTTTCCCATCGCAAAGAGTGTTTGAAACACATCTATTGCTATTTAAAAAGATGTTTAAAGCCATCTTAATAGAAAGCCTAATTCTGACAGTCCTTGTAACGGCTTATATAATAAATTTTGAGTTTGATAAAGGAACTTATTTAATTGCTTATAGCTCAAAAAGAGGAAGAGGATTATGGGGAGATAAGCTAAGGGCTGCGCTAATCATCAATGTTTTGCTATTCACTATAATATTGGCTGTAGGGATGATAGCTTATTTCAGTGTGTTTTCCTATAAGGAATTTTGGCATGTACCAATCAGCAATTTCTTCAATGCAGGAAAAGAATGGTTTATGTCCTGGTGGAATTTCTCATTCCTTGAGTATTTAGCAGCTTGTATTGTTTTAGCTTATCTATTAATCATTTTATTTACTATGATGACGGCTATTTTAGCTCGATATGTACGGAATAGCTATCTAGTATTCTTTATTTTCCTATGTCTTTTTGGAGTGATTTTTGCTAATCAAGGAATTATTCCACGTAGTAGTATAGCTTTCCTATTAGGATATTTCACACCAGTTAATCTTGTACTAAATTCGTTTGTATGGTTTATGCATAGAGCGGTTACGTTTACAGCCTATTTTGAGGTGATTACAGTTGTAGTTTGGTTTGTGATTTTACTTTTTGGCGTTCTTTTTTGTGCAAGAAGTTTTCGTAAATGTGATCTAAAGTAGAGGAGTGGATAGTTTGAGGATCATATGGCAGGAAATGAAGAAAATTTTTAATCCGGTCATGCTGCTGATTTTAGTTTTAATAAATATGCTCATGTATTATATTTTCATAGATTTTGACATATCTGTTTTTCCAAATGGCAGACCAGCGACGGATCATTATCATATTGGAATTGAAATGGTTGAAAAATATGGTCACGAATTAGATGAAATAGAATTAAAGGATTTTAAAGAGGTACTTCAGCAAGAAATAAAGAAAGCAGATGAATATATCCAGTCAGATAAAGAATTTGCAGAGCTTGGCATTACGACTTATGAAGAAAGTCGAGAAATGAATATTGATATGGATAAAAATCCTGCCTATAGTCAGCTGCATTCAAAAATAGTGTTTGATAAAGGTGTTGATTTTTTTTGGGAGATTCCTGCAAGAGAAGACATTATTGAGGATTTTGAATATATTAAAGAACGCTACGGCTATGGTTATATTGAGCAACCAACAGAGGACCAGGAGCGGAGGATTCAAGAAGTAGTCAACACTGGTGCCGTCAATTCTATTTTTCCTGCTTATCCTGTGGAGGATAACTTCCATTCAATTAGTAAAAATATAACAATCACCATTCTAGTAAGTGTTCTATTTATGATTTCACCGATTTTTATTAGAGACTATAAGAATAATATGATTGGTTTACAGTACACCTCAAAGGCAGGAAGAAGTTTATTTAAGAAAAAGGTTGCTGCAGGGGTACTTTCGGCCTTCTTGATTACAACGATTCTTTTGGTTGTATATTACAGCATGTATGCTACAAATGATATCGGGATGTTTCTTGCTAGTGGGATCAATTCTTTTATGGGCACGGTGTATTGGTACGACTTTACTTTTTTGCAATTAATAATTGTAACGATTGGGTTAACCTATGTGCTATCGTTGTCTTTATCTCTCGTAGCGATTTATGTTTCAAGTATTTGCAAGAACTACATCGCCATCATCGGCTTTCAATTGCCCATCTTTGTGCTCGTATGCGTGCTTATCTTTAATAAATCCCTGCTAAGTGAGGCTTTTTTAATCAACAGTTCGCAGCTGAAAGTTGCTGTTTTGTATTGCGTGATCATTATTTCTCCTATTATCCTGCTTATTTGGAAAAAGAGGCGGGAGAAAAATCAGGATATTTTATTTGAATAGAGAATAAGAAGACAAGACTATTTTGAAGGTCTTGTTTTTCTTTGATATTGGGGGAAATACTTTCACAGTCTATATTTTTTTGAATAAAATATAGACTTTTGTACTATCAACACTTAGTATTAGTACCAGATGCCAAATTTAGGATTATATGTTATTCAACTGGAGGGTGCACATGTTATATAAATTGATTAGCAGTATTCTGTTTTTTATCATAAAGCTCTTTAACAGATTGGAAGTTAAGGGAAAAGAAAATATTCCTTCTGGTCAAAGATATGTAGTAACCTGTACTCATAAGGGGTGGGTGGAGGTCATTATGCTGGCAATTGCATTATATCCTATCCCCGTTCACTATATGGCAAAGAAGGAGCTGTTTGAAGGGAAATGGAAGAATCGATTTTTTCAATCGATTAAAGCATTTCCGGTTAATCGGGAAAATCCCGGTCCAAGCACTTTGAAAATACCTCTTAAACTATTAAAGGAAAATAAATGCGTAGGTATTTTTCCAAGTGGCACAAGAACAAGTGAGGATGTGCCATTAAAAAAAGGTGCTGTCACGATTGCAATAAAGGCAAACGCCCCATTATTGCCTGCAGTCTTTAAAGGACCAACAAACTTTTCGCAGATTTTTAAGGAAAAGTCGATTGTTGCTTTCGGGGAACCAATTTTATTTCAGGAAGACAAGCAAGGGTTAAGTAGAGATGAAATGATTGAAAAATATGTAGAGTTGTTGGAAGAGGAAATGAGAAGGTTGGAAAAAGGATTGTAAGGGTATGAGATTGGTGGAATTTTAATTGAATAGCAGATATTATTGTATAAATCAGCAGACCTTTTTGGAGATTAAAAAGGTCTGCTGATTGACTTCTCTGGAAGTTTAAAGGTAATGATAGCTATTTTATTTTCAATTTGATTTTTTTATTGATAGTGGCCGGGTAATCTAATAATTTAAGCTTGATTGGTCCAGCGACAGCCTCTTTAGTTGGATACGGGACATAATAGGTCACATAGTTATTATTTGGTGAACCACCCCCACCAAATGATTTACCCTTACCTATGATATTTCCATTTAAATCTTCTGCATACGTAAAAATTTGTTTATCAAAAAAATTCGGATTGGTTTCTAATGTAATGGCAAGTTCTTCCCACCTTTTATATACACTTGATATTTTGCCGTCTTTCGGTGCTTTAATAATTTTTTTCTTATGAGGGTCAATTTCCACCCAAAGCTCATCTTTATCGACTGCACGGATGGAGCTAAAAGCCAAGTAAAGTTCTTTTGGATCAGAGAAATAGTTACTTTGTAAGTAAATGACCATTTCATTTTCATATGATATAAAATCATTAGGTTCAATTTCCTCCCATTTTTCTCCTGTTTCATCCTCTAGATGTATATCATTAAAGCCAAAAATCTTTTTACTGTTTTCTGGATTAAGCATAATATCGATTGCTGTTTGAGTAGGGTAAATCGTTACTTTTTTTATTGTTATCTCTTGACCTTCAACTTTAATGGATTTGTTCATGTTTATAACTTTTTTGGCTGCAAATTTATCTTCATCTAATGTAAGAGGTATATCAATATTTTGATTAAGCATTTTATCATTTACACTAAATGCAAAGGATAAAATAAGCTCTTCGGGTAAGATGTCCCCATCAGCTAAGGGAACTCTAGCTGTCGCTTTATTAACGTATTTTTTTTCTCCATTAGGATTAAGGTTTGAGTAGTATGCTCTATAAGGAAGAATATTTCTATTGCCATCAAGTAATGATATTTCTTCTGGGAAGATTTGGTCAACTACACCTTTAGCTCTATAATTGAAGAATATTAATAGTTCTTTTTCATCTCGAACAATTGAATCTATCGTTACTTTTACCTCGCCATTTTCAACGGTTGTTCCAATTTTTTGAAAGTAGTTATTTTCAGCAGCAGCTAATAAACCTTTATCTTGACGGATAAACTCCACTATTTTTTCTATGCCTGGTACATTTGAAATGTAATCCGCCATTGTATCGGAAACTTTTACAGATGTAATAAGGCTAATAATGAATAAACTTGCAGCTAGAAATACTTTTATGGGGAGAAATTTTTTCTTTCTCATCTTCATAGCTTTTGCACGCTTCATTCCTTCTAAAATGGCCTGATTTGCAATATCATCTGAAATGGATAGATCCTGAAGAGTATTTCGCGATTTTTCTAATTCCTTTTCTTCTTTTTCAAAATCAAACATTCAACTCGCTCCTTTCTTCAAGTTGCTCTCGAAGTGCTTGCAATCCTTTATAAAGCCATGTTTTAATTGTGCTTTCAGGCTTATCTAAAATATCAGCAATATCCTTTATCTTTAAATCATGATAATACTTAAGAATAATGACCTCACGAGAGTGTGAATCTATTTTTTCTAAGGCTTCCTCAATTTCTATGCTTCTACTGTAATCCACCGTTTCTCCTTTATTTTCTATTAAACTTTTATCTCCATATCTCTTATTTTTTTGAATGTGATCATGGCAGTAATTGAGCATAATTCTAATTAACCAGGTAGAAAAATATTCAGCTTGTTGTACTTTTTTAATGGAGCGATATGCTCTGAAAGTTACCTCTTGCAAGGCTTCTAATGCTTCTCCCTCATTTCTCAAATAAGACATCGCTATTATTAACAAGCGAATTTTGTGAATCTGCATTAATTCGTAAAAGGCCTGATCATCTCCTTTTTGTGCATTTTTAATGAGTTCTATTATTTCCAAAAAAGAACCCTCCTTTATTTATTGCTACTCGTTAGACATGGAAAGTTAAAGAAAAGTCTTAAATATTTTAATTTTTATAAAAATACCCCTTGAAAATTAAGGGGGGATGGAGTCGGCAATTACAAAATCATATTGAACTAATTATTACTAGGGCTTTGCAGAGTGAAATAAACAAATGTAGTATATCTATAAAGTCAGCTATCCGGAGCTTCCTGCAACTTAAACAATTTAGCAAGGGAAGCATGGAAATCAATCTTATCGCCATTTTTAATCGCGAATAGCAATTCGTGAAAAATGGGCTGTAATCCATAGAAACTACTAACTCGATGAAAAATAGAATCTATATCTTCTTGTCCCTCATAATGCGAAAGAACCTTTTTAGTAAATTCAGCACCAAAATCCCAATATATCCCCGCAAAATCAAATGCTGGATCACTGATTTGAGCATCTGTAAAATCTATAATTCCTGCTAGTTTATTTTGTTCAGCGTGATAAATCATATTAGCCCCTGTAAGGTCTCCGTGGATCACACATTTGTTTATTCCCATGTTCGAAAAAGTATTAAAAAAACGATCAAATAGATGATTAATATTGTCCTTTTCAGCTTGATTTAAAAAAGGGAAGACATCTTCTTTAATAGATGAGTAGAACTTATTCCAATATGAGCTAGTATGGATTGTTGTTAATTCTGTCTTTTTATAATCAATGCTATGTAATTTTGTTAGAAAATCTCCTAAAAGAATGGCAGTTTCATTTTCATTTGTTAGATCATGACATTGGATCATTGGCAGACCTTCAATGTATTGATGATGAGTGCAAATAAGTCTTTTGTTTTCATCGTAAAGAAGCTTGTAGGCAGGGATGCTAAGGAAAGGCTTTTTTTCGCTTAAAAGATCTAACAGTTGTTTTTCTATTGTTATTTTAGAAGCTATTTTCTCGTTTTTGGGAAAACGGAAGACGTCCAAATGATTAATCATGATAATATCGTTGTCCCAGCCTCTATGATTTTCTTTTATTTCATGTATTTTTAAAGTAGGAAAAGCCTTCTGAATAAAGTTCACTTTTTCACTAGCATTCATCATTATCACCGCAATAAAGATATTTTTACATAAATTTTACCAGACTTTAGTATCTTTTAATCCTTTAATCCTCTAAAAATAAAGTAACAAATAGGTGAGGAGGAATGCATGATGAATAAAACGAAAAGAGACTATGAAAATATAATAAATATTATTCCTATGATTCTTCAGATCGTTTTGAATGTTTCCCTTGTTATTTTAGCAGGCATATTATCTGTTTTATTAGTAAAGGAGCTAATTGTTTTTTTCCAGATGCTAATTGAAAGTGACAGCAACGATTATAAACTCTTCCTTGCTAATATTCTCATATTCTTTTTGTATTTTGAATTTATCTCGATGATTGTGAAGTATTTTAAAGAGAATTATCATTTTCCACTGCGATATTTTATATACATTGGCATTACAGCAATGGTAAGACTAATTATTGTTGATCACGATAATCCGCTGAATACTTTGCTTTATTCCCTTGTTATTTTGGTTCTGATCATTGGGTATTACATCATGCATATAACTCCACGAGTATCTATCAAAAAATAAGCACATTTTCAAAATAAATAAGTATAAACCCTTCATATATCCAGGGTTTATACTTATTTGTGGCTTTTAAGTTCTAAACATAAATATTAGTGAAATGTAACAACACTTCGAAAGGTAGAAATGTTCTTTCTCCAGGTTGTTCATCTGGCTCACCAAATGGCATTTGTGCTATTAAACTCCATTCCCCTGGAATATCCCAAGTTAGTTTAATTTCTTCATCAATAATTGGGTTATAGTGCTGTAAAGATGCTCCAATGCCTTCAGCTGTTAAAGTCAGCCATGTTGCGTACTGTAACATAGCACTTCCTTGATGAGACCAATTTGGGAATTGCTCTTTATATAATGGTGCATTTTCTTGCATTTGTTTTACTGTCTCTTGGTTTTCAAAGAATAAAATTACCGTTTCACAATCTAGTATTAGCAATTACCTGTAAAATCACATTGCATGCCATCAATTTCATTTGTTTCTTTTTTTTCTATTTGTTTATCAATAGCTTGTGCTAATCGTTCTTTGCTGGCCAATCCTTGAATCACTTCATCGCCAATAATAAATGTTGGAACAGCCATAATTCGCGCTTCTTCGTAAGCATGATTTAGAGCTTCTTGATGCACCTCACGATATTTTCGTGATACTAAAGCTTCTCTAAAATCATCCTTAGATAGTCCAACTTCACCTGCCAATTCTGTTAATACTTCTACATCTTCAATATTTTGTTCTTCTTGGAAAAACGCATTAAATACTCTGTGATGAAAATCATTTCCTTTCCCATGCTCTTTTGCAAACTGAAATCCCTCAAAGGCAAGATGTGTATATGGATGAGGAGAAACACGCGGTAAACGTATATCAATTCCTAATTTCTTTGCGGCAGGCTGAATAAAGGACTCCCAGGAGCTTAATTTTTCAGGTTCCTGCCAAGGATCAATTTTAGGATATGGATTCGGACGTAATTCAAATGGCATCCATTCTACTTCTACATCTTTCTCCTTTGCAATTTCATCTAGAGGACCTTTTCCTAAAAAACAAAATGGACATATGAAATCGGAATAAGCTTTAATTTTTACAGTCATTTAGGATCTCACCTTTCTCTTAATCTTTTGTTCGGTTGTAACTAAGTTTGTTACAACTTAGTTAAAAAAATATGTACATCTCAATATAGAGAACTGTACATTCATATTCATTTCCTTTTGAGAAATTGAATAGCTGCAACTACTTCTCAAATGTCTCATCATTTGATGTAATCATTATAGTTACAACAAAAACGGAAGTCAACCATAATGTGATAAAAATTTCTAGAAAACTATTTATTGCAGAAAAGTATTCTCCTCATCAAGTAGATAGATTTATTAGGGTAGCACCATATCGCTAATATGGTGCTTTCCTATTGAGTTTTTTAAAATTAAATATATATTCTTATCATGATACTAAGGAGCTTTCGTCTAAAATTCTCAATTAAATTGAAACGTTCTACATACCTCGTTTGTCTAACAGTTAGAAAGGCGTCTTTTTAAACTGGTAATAATCACAAGGAATCCTTGGAAATTGGGCTTATGTCCATAATCATTAGATGCTAAAAGCTAGATAAGATGAAGGAAGGAGCAGTCATTTTGGCAGACATAAAGAAAGTCCAACGAGCTAAGAAAGGCAATCATAAAGCCTTTCAGGAGCTGATGGAGGAAGAAAAGATTAAACTTTATAAAATGGCTTATGTTTATATGAAAAACGAGGCAGATACGCTTGAGGTTTTTCAAGAAACCGTTTATAAAGCCTTTATTTCTATTAAAGATTTGAAGGATGAACGTTATTTCTCTACATGGCTAACTCGAATTTTGATTAATACGGCATTTGATCTTTTGAACAAGAAAAAAAGAGTCATTCCAATGGAAAGAGAAGTTTTGGAGAGTAAAATCAATCCTTATTTGCCTAGTGAAGATCATTCTGATTTGATGCAGGCGATAACAGAATTAGATGAAAAATATAAGACAGTTTTAATTCTTCGTTTTTATAAGGATTATACAGTCAAGCAAATTGCTGAGTTTCTAGATTGTCCAGATGGAACGGTGAAAACAAATATTCATCGAGGGATAAGTCTATTGCGAGAAAAGATGAAGGAGGATTGTGTAAATGAATAGCCAATTCCCAGAGTTTAAGAATGAATTGGAAAAGATATCGGTGCCTGTAGAGAAGCTTGATAAAATGATCGAAAATACAATAAAGGAAAACAGAGTGAAGAGATCGAGAAAGAAAATTGCATTCTATTCATTTAGTGCTGCTGTGGTAGGGTTCGGATTATTTATTGGCTCAGCCATGCTATCCCCAGCAATGGCGAAGGTTGCATCACATATTCCGCTCGTTGGAACTTTTTTCAATGACTCAGCAGATGAAGGGTTAAGTATAGCGGGGCAGAAGGGATTAACACAGGTGATTGATCAATCATCAAAGGATAACGGCATAACATTGACAATGAATGAGATCTTTTACGATGGGACGCGTTTAACCTTAGGGTATACGCAGGAATCACTTTTCGCTATTGGAGACCTCGAACGGCCGACAATTGAGGTGAACGGAAAGGAAATTAACTTTAGTTCAGGATATTCAGGAGAATTTATTACCCCTAAAAAATATAAAGGAACGATTGATATTACACCAACTGAGGAGCTTCCAGAAGAGTTTGAGATGAAAATGAGAATCGATGCTGTCGGTCTCATTCCAGGAAAGTGGGCGTTTGATTTCCCGGTGAAGCAGTCGAATGAAGTAACTGTCATCAGACCAATGGATGTAAAAATGATTGATGGAGCAGAACTACAACTGGCATCTTTAAAGCTTGGTCCAGCAGGCACAAATCTTAAGTTCAATGTTACAGTGGATGAAAAAAGTGATTTTGATCCGTATATGTTAAATTTCTATATTTTAGACGAAAAGGAAAATGTGTATGATTTCGTTGGATCAAGTGGAAATGGTGAAACAGAGAACGGAATAGAAAAGGCAAATCTTGATTATCTTTATGCACCTTTAAAAGAGGGAACGAAAAAGGTTAAGGTTATTCCTTATATCATTCCAATGGTGGAGGATGGCTATGAAGAATACTCTGTTTCATTAGATGGACAAAGCCTCCCTTTCACAATGGTTCAAAATGAAGAGGAGAAAGTAAAAGTCACGGATATTCAGCATAAGAATGATAGGGTAATTGTCTATTTTGAAGTTCTAAGTGATGCTATTATTGACAATCATGCTTCCCGTAATTCAATTTGGCTAGAGGATGCAAGCGGGGAGAATTTAATATCTAAGGATAAGCCTTTAGCAGAAAGATTAGAAGGAAATCGGTTTAAACAGGAATTTTCAACAAAAAATATGAAAGGTTTAAAGCTGAAAACCTTTAATCAGCCAAAACCAATTATGTATGAGGCGTTTGAAATTGATTTACCATAACTAATTTAGCCGTTTCCATTTTGGAGACGGCCTTTTTATAGAATTTGTGAACTTAGACAATAAAGTTGTGAACACGGACAATAAAATAGAAATTTGGACAATATTTTCTCAGAACCACCAATATATTTGATATTTGGACAATATGTATAGGTAAGATAAAAAAAGCCTGCTCCAGTCAAAATATTTATGTACCGAGGCAGGCTTTTATGTCATTCATATTGAGTTTGTGTTGCTGCTATTACTTACTAGAGTTATACTTGTTCAAGAATTCCGTAACCTTAGCTTGATCTGCTTTAAGTTCGTTTCCAGTTTTCACAAGTGGACTAACTGTTGAAACGGCTTTGATTTTTTTGCCTTGGTAATAGCTTAGGATTTCATCTTGATTGATTGAGTAGAGAACAGCTTTTCTTAAATCTTCGCTTTTAGCAACTTCACGATTAGCAGTATTAAATAGTAAGTAGGATACAGAGTTGCTTTCCATACTTTGAAGTCTTAACTTACTGTCGCCTTCAACCACTTCATGTTTATTTTCTGGTACACCATATAATACATAAATTTCACCATTACGTAATGCGGAAAGTGAGCTATCCAAATCTTTAATGAATCGAAGCTTGATGTTCGAGATTTTTGGTTCGTTTTCTGTTCCTTTCATATAACCAGGATTTTTGTAGAAGATCGCTTCGTAATCATTTTTGTAAGAGAGAATGTAAGGACCGCTTGTGTAAAGTGTGTTATTGTATTTGTCACCTTCAGTAACTGTATTTTGATCCCCATAAGGAATATCTTTGTTTACATCAAAAGTAGCAACATCATAAGTGTTGATGCTCTCAACCTGCTTTTTAGAAACAATACCGGCAGATTGGTGTGCTAAATAATTAAGTACCTGTGGAAATGGCTCTGTTGTTGTTACTTTAACAACTTGGTATTTTCCCTCTTTGTTATTTGCTTGTGTTTTATCAGCAACAAGCTCAGTAATTTTAGTATCTAAGCCTTTTTCAAGACCTTCTCTTATGGATTCATCACTGCCTGATTGCTTAACATTTTCAAGTGCACTTAAATCAGTTACAACCTCCGCTGTTTTAATATGCTCATGCAAGCTATATGTGCGGTGATCTGGTACTGAGTCCTTATCTTTTGCACGATTTAGAGAGAAGATAACATCATCTGCTCCTACACGCTCGCCAGTATCAACAGCTTTTTTATCAGTGATTTTGGCAAAATTAATATCGTCTCTCAATAGGAAATAATACTCTGCGTTTCCATCTGCAATGCTATAGTTACGTGATAGTGATCCATCAGCTGTAATTTTGTCATCATCCGTTAAGTTAATTAAACGAACATACATATTCGTGTTAATCATGTTAATAGAACCATCGTTACCCTTAATTGGGTCAAGTGATGTTAAGGTTGGATTGGCTTGTGATAAGACAAGCGGCTCTGATGCGCGCTTTGCTTGGTCATTAAAATCAATTGTCTCCCAAGCAAGGGAACGAGATTTTGAAAGTCTCACTGTATCAGGGTTTAACACGTCTTTGTTAATAGCCTGTGTTTTTAAAGAAATGTATAACGGTGCAATATATGCCTTATCAAATACAAGTCGTTGTTCTAATTCCTTATATGTTTCAACATATTCTTCAGGTGTTTGAGTGCTTGCTTTGTCAATTAATTTGTCTATTTCAGGATCAGCCAAAATGCTGTAATCGCCGCCGCTTTTGAATAGGGAACGAACGGCGTAATCTGGGTTCCCAGTAACTGTTGTCCAACCTGACAATGAAACATCATAGTTGCCTGCGTCTTGTTGAGCTTTAAAGCTGCCATAATCAGGCTGAATATTCAGCTTTACATTAAAGCCATTCTTGACAAGCTGATCGCGAACAATATTCATATCTTCTTCGCTGCTGCTCATTCCTAGAATTTCAATATCAACTTGCGCATTTTGTTCTCCGCCTGATTTCTCATTTGAAGCCGGTTTTTCTGCAACATCAGATTTTGTTTTAACACATCCTGCTAACATTAAGACGAAGGCAAGAAGCAGTGGTAATAGAGTTTTTTTCACAATGTATTCCTCCTTTGAATTTGAAAAATATTAATCTAATTTTGGATCGAGTGCATCCCTTAATCCGTCTCCAAAGAAATTAAAGGATAGAACGAGTGCAATAATTGCTAGCCCTGGATATATGGCTAGATAAGAATGTGATTCAAGATATGTGCTTCCAATTTTTAAGATGTTTCCCCATTCAGGAATATGAGGCTCGACCCCAAGTCCTAAATAGCTTAAACTGCTTGTTGCAATGACGGCTCCCCCGATGGTTAGAGTCGCTTTCACAATCATCGGAGCAAGCGAGTTTGGAACAACATGTTGAAAAATAATTGATAGATTACTAGAACCAAGTGCACGTGCGGAGTCAACATATTCATAATTTGATACCATCATTACATTTGCCCGCATCGTTCTTGCATAAGTAGGTATGGATCCTACGCTTAAGGCAAGAACAAGTGTCATTGTGTTAGAGCCAAAAGCAGCGATAATGACAATAGCCAATAGAATACCTGGAATTGCGTAAAGAATATCAAGTAATCGCATGATAATATTGTCTGTCCGCTGTCCATAGTAGCCGGAAATGGCTCCAAGAAAACCGCCTATAATAAATGGAATAGCGGTCGATAAAAATCCAACGATAAGTGAGATTCTTGCTCCAAACACTATTCGTGAAAATAAATCTCTTCCAAAATTGTCTGTTCCAAGTGGATAAGCTAAGCTTGGTGCTTGAAGGATTGCGCTGTAATTATTCTCAACCGCCATCCCGTAGTCAAATGTTAAGTAGCTGCAAATGGAAATGGAAAATACAAAGACGATAAAGAATAAACCAAGCATTGCTGTCATATTAGATGCGATTTTCTCCCAAACCTTACGCCATTTCCCAACACTTGGACTATTCATGAATCGTTCATGCATAAGCATATTCCAGCCTAATACGAGCGCAAAGAGATTGCCCGTTACTGCTGTGAGCAAAAGAGGGAATGCAAAGAATACTTTCCACCGAGCCCTTTGTTTACCTTTTCCATCCTTCGCAATAAGAAAAAATGATACAAGTTGAAAAATGGCCATAACTAGCAATGCACCCATCGCTGGTAGAAACGTATCCGCAACATAAGGCTTAAATAAATTTAATGCTGATATAGCAATGATACAGATTTGAGTTAGCAGCATATATCCAGCAAAGGTATACTCAGGTGACTTTTCCGCTTTGACTAATTGAATGGCAAAGGTAAAGATAAAAATATTACCTGTCAAAATGCTCAACAGCTGAATAAGCCCAAGTTTCCTTGTTGAATTACGTATATAGCCTATGCCTTGAAGATCCTTTTTGATCATAAAGGTGATAAGTATCTGAATACATGTAAACAGGGCATAGGCAACAAATACACTAAATACAAAAGGCTTTATTGCTTTTCCTGAAAAATCTATGCTGCTTACCAGAAAAATAATTGTAAGTGCAAGCGATGTAATCCATGTGAAGCTTGCCTGTGTATACTCTGATGATAATTTCAGCGCGTGCTTCTTTATATAACTTTCCTTTTCCTTTAAGATAGTTGCCATTCCTACACCTGCTTTAATATTGTTTCATTTTTGAACGGATTCGTGGGTCAAAGAATGCATACAAAATGTCGATGAACAAATTGATTAATGAAATTGTAATAGCGATATAGACAACCCCGCCCATAATGCTAGGTATATCAGGAATAAACTGCTTATCCACGATATAACTCCCAATTCCGCTAATATTAAATACTTTTTCGGTAACTGCTGCACCGCCAAGCATTCCTCCAAACATCAAGCCAATTACGGTGATGACTGGAATCATGGCATTCCCGACAGCATGTTTCCATAGAACTTGCCGCTGAGTAAGCCCCTTTGCTTTTGCAGTAATAATATAATCTTCATTTATGACCTCAAGCGTCGATGACCTTGTCATACGAGCAATCGATGCAGTAAGTCCAGTTCCTAGTACGACGGCAGGCATAATAATAGAAAGCCAATTTTGAGGATTAAAGGTTGCCGGCAGCCATTGTAATTTAATAGAAAAATTTAAGATAAAGATAAGCCCCTGCCAAAAGTTCGGAATGGATAATCCTATCAGCGCAATAAACATAAAGGTATAATCAAAAAAAGAATTAGGCTTTGTCGCTGAAATAATTCCTATTGGTATGGCAATGATGATCGCCATTATTAGAGATATGACTGTTAATAAAAGTGTGATCGGGAATTTTCTTGCGATACTTGAGGCAACCTCTTCATTTCCTGAAAAGGATGATCCTAAATCAAATGTGAAAATTCCTTTCAGCGCATTCCATAATTGAGTTAAATACGGCTGATCAAGTCCATAAAGATGATTGAATGCCGCTATTTGTTCTTTTGTTGCCGTTTCACCGAGGATGTTTGCAGCAGGATCAAATGGCGACAAATACAAAATGGTAAAAACAAAAAAAGCAACACCGAGAATAACAAATAGACTCATAATAAGTCGTTCAAAAATATATTTCAAATATGGATTGCTATATAGTAGAATGAATAGATACATAGGCAAACCAGGAATGAAAGTTAAGAGCAAAAAAAGAGGGTTTGAGATTAAAGATTGAAAGGTTGCTTCATATGTAATCCTTTTCTCGTCCTTTGCCTCAAGTAGAGAGGCTACCTTTTCTTGTACGGTTTTTTGAAATTGTTCTTCTGCCCATTTCTCGGCTTGCAGCTCTATTTCCTTTTGATTTACCTTTTGGCCAAAGAAATTTTGCTTCCTTACCAATTGCACTTTAAGTTCAAGGATTAATTCATCCTTAAATCCAGTTGCTAGAAGTGCTTTCTTTGTTTCTTCTACTATTGTAGAATATGTATCTTTTTTTCTTTGCTTCAGATAAAAAAGAAACACAACTAGGTGAACCGGGAAGCCAAGTATAAAGACTAACCATCTGTAAGAAGGGTGTGGCTGCATCTTGGTGTATGTACGTCTTATGATTTCGGAAAATTTAGACTTTTGATTCATTTTACTTGTTTTTATTACTTTTTCTACCTCCAAATCATTGGACCTCCCTTCAAATAAAATTGCATTATTCCGATCTGTATAGTATATTTTAATTCATATTATGAAAAAGTCAATAAATAGTTGTTGAAAGATTTAGAATATATTCGATTACTGGTAGGTGGGAGTTTTGGAACCGATTTTGAGAGTGAAAAATTTACGGGTATCATTTCTGTCTCGAGATGATGAATTTGAGGCTGTTCGCGGTGTTAGTTTTGAAGTGAAGAAGGGGGAAACTTTAGGGATCGTTGGAGAATCTGGAAGCGGCAAAAGTGTAACGGCCAGGTCCATTATGCGACTGCTCCCGTCTCCACCCTCTTTTATGAAGGAAGGAGAAATTACCTTTTTAGGTGAAAACCTCAGCACGAAAACTGAGAAGGAGATGGAAAGCATTCGTGGTCGGGATATCGGAATGATTTTCCAAGACCCAATGACATCATTGAATCCGACAATCAAAATAGGAAAGCAAATCGCGGAAAGCCTGATTAAGCATCAGAAATTATCGCAGAAAGAGGGCAAAGAAAAAGCAATTGACTTGCTTAAACTTGTTGGTATTCGTAACAGTGAAACGCGATACAATCAATACCCTCATGAGTTTTCAGGCGGAATGAGGCAAAGGGTTATGATCGCAATTGCTCTTGCTTGCCGGCCAACACTTTTAATTGCAGACGAACCGACAACAGCACTTGATGTGACGATACAGGCACAAATATTGAATTTGATGAAGGATATGCAGGAACGGTTCGGTACCTCGATCATCTTAATTACACATGACCTCGGTGTGGTAGCTGGTATGTGTGATAGAGTTGTCGTGATGAAGGATGGAGAAATTGTAGAAACCGGAACAACTGAAGAGATTTTTGAAAATCCAAAGCATCCATATACATTGAAACTTTTAAATGCGCTGCCTCGTCTCGATGAGAACAAGAAGCCAAAGCCTGCACCGCTGATTCTGCCGGGTACGGATTATGACAAACCATTGCTTAAAGTTCGAGGACTGAAGCAATATTTTGATATGGGGAAGGGGAATGTTTTAAAAGCGGTAGATAATATCAGCTTCCATATTCGACCGGGTGAAACTCTTGGACTTGTCGGGGAGTCAGGTTCTGGAAAGTCCACAACTGGGCGAGCGATTTTACGTCTACATGAACCGACAGGTGGAGATGTTTTATACCAAGGGATGGCAGTTAATCGGTTATCTCAAAGTGAAATGAAGATTATGCGCCGTCATATGCAAATGATTTTTCAAGACCCTTATGCGTCTCTAAATCCTAGGTTTAAAGTTCTTGATATTATTGGGCAAGCCTTAGATGTACATAAATTAAGCGGGAGTAAGGCTGAACGGAAAAGGAGAGTGGAAGAGCTCCTTGAAATGGTAGGACTAGAGCCATCTCATGCACTGCGCTACCCACATGAATTCTCTGGTGGACAGCGGCAACGCATCGGGATTGCACGCGCTCTTGCAGTGGAACCTAAATTCATCGTCTGTGACGAACCGCTGTCTGCTCTTGATGTATCCATTCAATCACAGGTCGTTAAGCTATTGGAGGATCTGCAGCATCGTCTCGGTCTAACTTATTTATTCATTGCCCATGACCTATCCATGGTGAAGCATATTAGTGATCGGGTTGCAGTTATGTATGCAGGGAAGATTGTTGAGCTTGCTGAAAGTGAAGAGCTCTACTCGAATCCGCAGCATGAGTATACGAAAAAATTACTCTCTGCCATTCCTATCCCTGATCCAAAGATAGAATCAATGAAGAAAAGAGTATTAATGGAGGAGCAAACAGATGAAGACAAGTATCACTTAAGTCAATCTGAGCTTGTTGAAGTATCTAAGGGGCATTGGGTCGCCATGCCGAAAGTCGCTGTCCATGTATAATGAATAAGATGATGAACCGTTTCCGCTTTATGGAGGCGGTTTTTTATAGGGTTTAATGCAAACGTTGGATGTTTAATTTCCTATTTTTAACTTATTTGTGAACTTGGACAATAAAGTTGTGAACTCGGACAATAAAACTGGAATTTGGACAATATATTTTTGGAACGGACAACATATCTCCAAAACGGACAATATATTTGATGTTTGGACAATAAGTGAAAAATTCAAATAAAGATTATTGAATTTTGAGAGGAAATAAACGAGGAATGAAGAATATTTTACTAAAATAAAAGGAGTGATGAATTTGATTGTAAAAAAACGAGAAATTCCTATAAAAATATTAGTACTTGAGGCTATACTTCGAAGACTGCACGAACATCATCCAAAGAGAACGATCATTGAGGAAGACTTGTCCAAATATAAGGCAGGATATCAGGGTGAAAAAGCTCTTAATTATTATCTAAGCTTTCTTGATGAACAAAAATATTCTATTTTCCACGATCTTCGTCTTTGCAACGGAGAATACTATTTTCAAATCGATTCACTTATCCTCTCTACCGACTTTGCTCTGATTGTAGAAGTGAAAAATATAACAGGCACTTTGCTATTTGAACCAAATTTTAATCAATTAATTAGAAGTATTGATGAGAAGGAAGAGGGATTTCCTAATCCACTATTACAAATCCAACGACAGCAGCTTCAACTGAGAAAATGGTTAGATAAGAAACGTCTAATTCATTTACCTATTGAAATTCTAATCATAAATAGCAATTCTTCAGCAATACTAAAGGGTAATCAGTATGTATCCAAATATGTTTGTAAAATTGACCGATTATTAGAGAAAATCGCTACTCTTGAGAAGAAATATATTGTGGAAATATTAAATCCACAAGAAATGCGAAAATTGAGTAAGAGTATTTTAAAATATCATTCTCCTTTTGAAACGCAATCTTTCCTCCAAAAATATTCAATTCCCTCATCAGATATTATTACAGGTGTGCAGTGTCCTCAATGTAAAACTTTTCCGATGAAGTATTATAGAAGAAAGTGGTATTGTCCAAGGTGTCAAACGATTTCTAAAGTTGAACATATTAAAGCTACACAGGATTACTTCTATTTAATCAAAAATACTATGTCAAATGCAGATTTCCGTCATTTTCTGCATATCCACTCGATTAGCTCCGCTTCAAAACTTCTTGAATCTATGGATTTGAAGAAAACGGGTGAAAAGAAGGGCAGGCTTTATCAAGCAAGGTAGTATTTGATTTATATATAAGATCTATTCACTCACTTTCCTATGCTTGTCTACATTCCTCTTAAATTTAAGGGTAATTTGTAAACTTAGACAATAAAGTTGTGAACTCGGACAATAAAACTGAAATTTGGACAATATATTTCTGGATCGGACAATAAATCTCCAAAACGGACAATATATTTGATATTTGGACAATAAATATAGTTCAACACATTATATGGAAGGAAAAAGTTTAAATAAAAGTATATGATTATATTATAATAATAGAAGTCGGCCAAATGAATGCTGGCTTTTTTCTTTGTGAAAGGGGTTAGCGGTTCGAGGGAGTTATTTAATTTAAACATCGAGTGAAGGCTTAAAAGAAAGTGGTGATATACATGAACAAATGGTTTTCATCTATGACGATGTTATCTTCTGTTCAATGGTTATTTTTTATATTTGCAAATACCGTTATGGTTCCAATATCTGTAGCGAATGCATTTCATCTGCCTCCAGATACGATGGCGATGATGCTTAAAACTTCGCTGATATTTACTGGTCTAGCCTGTATTTTTCAAGGATGGAAAGGACATAGATATCCTTTATTGGAAGGTCATTCCGGACTAATGTGGGGATTAATCTTAAATTTAGGGCTATCTGCGTCATCGCTCGGAATGAGCTACTCGGCGATTGGCGGGGGAATTGCGACAGGCATTTTATTGGCATGCTTCGTAACGATTATTCTTGCTGCTTTTAATGGCATCTCGTTATTACAATCTATCTTTAATCCAATGGTGATGTCCGTTTATTTATTTCTATTAACCTTTCAGCTCGTATTGATTTTTTTCAAAGGGATGCTGAAAATTACAGAGCAGGGCACACTGGATATTCCAGTCAGCTTATTTTCAATTGGGATAGTCATATTTGTCAGCTTGCTTAAGTTAAAGGGAAGTACAACGATAAGCAACTTTTCCATATTAATAGGATTGATTGTCGGATGGCTGTTCTATGATTTATTATTTGTGGATCAGCTTGAACAAACGGCTCAAGCGACGGGAATTACTTTTACATTATTTCCTTTAGGGAAACCTAATTTAGAATTCGGAATTATTACTGTTGCATTTTTTGCGGGGATTATGAATTTAAGCAATACGATCGCTTCGATTAGTGCAAGTGAAAAGCTTTTTCAAAAGGAAACATCACAGAAGCGATACCGACAATCCATTTTTATTACAAGTATTTTTTCTGTGATTGGGACAGGTTTCGGGCTTGTACCGTTTACACCGTATACATCTACAATTGGATTTTTGCAAAGTACGAGAATTCTAGATAAGAAGCCCTTTTTTATTGGAGGAGCGCTTATCACATTGATCGGGCTTATTCCGGCACTAGGGTCATTTTTGGCTTCCATGCCGATGACGGTTGGGAATGCAGTATTGTTTGTAGCCTACTTGCAGCTTTTCGGAACAGCTTTTAACAGTTTAAATGGAAAGGTATTTAATTCGAATACGATTTTTCGATTGGCTGCCCCTGTTTTGGTTGGAATAAGCCTAATGAATATTAATCCTTCTCTTTTCAAAGATTTACCAGTTCTGATACAGCCATTTATTTCAAATGGATTGATCATGGGTGTGTTCATTTCGATTCTATTAGAGAAAATGGTTAATTGGTCGGCGTTTGAACAGCAGTTTGAGTTGAAGAATGGTTAAAAAGGTAAAAGCCCTCTGCTTGGATAAGCAGGGGGTTTTTTTGCTCGGATTTTAGCATTCGATGAATCCCTTTTTTATACCAATTTTTTTTAAAAAAATAGTTAACCTATTACTCCAAAATGATTAAAAAAAAATTCTATGTCAATACTTGTAGCTACTCAATTTATTGAGGTGAATTCCTTATTTTCAAAATGCATTTTCGTATTAAATCTACGTTAGATGTAGGTATAAAAAAGGAGGTCATTACATGTCAGAGAAAGAAAAAAACATTTCTAGACGTGACTTTTTGAAAACGTCTGGGATTGCAACTGGGACTTTAATTGGTGGTGGCCTGATTGGTGGCATCATTGGTTATGGGATGCCTAAAACAACAAAAGTTCCAGACAAAAAAACAGAGAAAACGAATCATAACTTAACAAGCCCGAAAGGAAGAATGTTTTTTACAAAAGATCGTGATTTTAATATTCTATCCCAAGCGACCGAACGAATTTTTCCAAAAGATGACACAGGCCCAGGAGCTATCGAGCTTGGTGTTCCATATTTTATCGATAATCAGCTTGCAGGAAATTATGGAAGTAATGCTAGGGAATACATGCAAGGACCATTCTTCGTAGGAGCACCAACACAAGGCTATCAAAGCTCTCAAACTCGTGCAGATGCATATACGCAAGGGGTTTCGATGCTCGAAAAGGAGGCACAATCGAGATATAAAAAGAGTTTTGTCGATCTCGAAGGTGAGCAAATGGATGCAATCCTTACTTCATTTGAAAAAGGTGAAGTAAAAATGAACGGGCTTACGTCTGATTTTTTCTTTCGCATGCTAAGAGCTGCTACACTGCAAGGCGCATATGCTGATCCGATTTATAGTGGAAATAATAATATGGATGGATGGAGAATGAAAAACTTCCCAGGAAATCAAATGTCCTATCTTAATGTAATAGATAGTAAAGAATTTCAGAAAATAGATCCTCAATCTTTAGCTAATATGAAGCATTAAAGGAGTACATTATGGCGAGAACATTGGAAAAAGTTGATGTTGTTACAGTTGGTGTAGGCTGGACAGGCGGCATAGTCGCTGCGGAATGTACAAAAGCAGGCCTTAAGGTTGTTGGTCTAGAACGTGGGCAGGAAAGAGGAACTGCTGATTTTTTACATGTTCATGATGAGTACCGCTATGCCATTCGTTATGAATTAATGCAAAATGTTGCAAAGGAAACCGTTACTTTTCAAAATACCCGCAAAATGAAAGCACTTCCAATGAGGCAGATGGGTTCTTTCCTTTTAGGTGAAGGACTTGGAGGAGCAGGAACTCATTGGAATGGCTGGACATACCGATTTTTACCATATGATTTCGAGATAAAAACCCTTACTGAAAAAAAATACGGGAAAAATAAAGTCCCAAAAGATTATCTTTTACAGGATTGGGGATTAACGTATGACGATTTAGAGCCTTATTATGACAAGTTTGAAAAAACAGCAGGGATTTCTGGGGAAAATAAAAACCCGTATGGAGGTAAGCGTTCAAGTGAATATCCAACTCCGCCGATGGTAAAGACTCCAATTCTTGAACGGTTTGAAAAAGCAACTCAAAAAATGGGAATGAAACCATATATGCTGCCAGCAGCAACAATTTCAACAACATATACGAATCCGGATGGCTCCAAAATCAATGGATGTCAATATTGCGGATATTGCGAAAGATTTGGTTGTGAGTATGGGGCCAAGGCAAGCCCTGAGGTTACGGTGGTGCCTACTGCTTTAAAAACAGGAAATTATGATCTTCGCTTCAATGCAAATGTAGTTGAAATATTAAAACAAGGAAATAAGGTAACAGGTGTTAAATACATTGATACATTATCATTAGAGGAAATCATCCAGCCAGCAGACGTAGTCGTCTTAACAAGCTATGTTTTAAACAATGCAAAGCTGCTTATGGTTTCAAAAATTGGGGAACAATACGATCCTGATACAGGAAGGGGAACCTTAGGGAAAAACTACTGTTATCAGTTAAACGCTGGTTCAACTGGCTTTTTCGACGAGCAAATGAATGTGTTTATGGGAGCTGGGGCATTAGGAATGACATTAGATGATTGGAATGGCGATAACTTTGACCATAGTGATGTGAATTTTATTCATGGCTCCGGAATTTGGATTACCCAATCTGGGAACAGACCAATTGCCAAGAATCCTGTCACACCTGACGTTCCATCATGGGGACCTGAATTTAAAAAAGCCTCCATCTATAATTTCACAAGAACTCTCTATGTAGGCGGCCAAGGTGCAACGATGCCTCATAAAGAAAACTATATGTCGTTAGATGACACATACAAAGATGCTTACGGCTTGCCGCTTTTGCGGCTTACATATAATTTTACAGAACAAGACCGAAATCTCTTTAAATTTTCAAATGACAAAACGGAAGAGATTATGAAAGAAATGGGAGCTAAGACTGTAGTACCTGAAAATGTTATAGAAGAGTATGATATTGTTCCATATCAGTCTACACATAATACTGGCGGAACCATCATGGGAGTAGATCGTGATACGAGTGTAGTGAACACTTATTTACAGCATTGGGATGCCGATAATCTGTTTGTAGTGGGAGCTGGAAACTTTAATCACAACAGTGGGTATAATCCTACTGGAACAGTTGGAGCTCTAGCATACCGCTGTGCAGACGGGATTATTAAATATAGCAAAAGTGGGGGAAGTCTTGTTTAAAATTAGGAGGCTCATAATATGGGATTATCATCAATAGGAATTCCGGGTCTAATCATTATCCTTGTAATTGTATTAATCATATTCGGACCAAAAAAACTGCCTGAAATCGGTGGAGCATTTGGTAAGACATTATCAGAATTTAAAAGATCGACAAAGGGCGTGTTGGATGATGAGGATACAACTTCAATGCCTGAAAAAAAGTCTGAGTAGTGCGATAAGGTGATTGTATGGATCCATACCAAGAGCATAAAGCGAATGCAGTTGCTGAATTATCTCAAAAAAAGATAAAAGAAGGAGCAATAAAAGAAGGATCACTCACAGATCATTTGGCTGATTTACGAAAGCAACTCATAAAAAGTGCTAGTGTGTTCATCTTCTTTTTGGTCATTGTATTTTCGACTATTAATTGGTGGCTCCCCTATGTAACGAGGGGAAATGATCTCGTAGTGCTTGGACCATTCCAAGTGATAAAGCTTTATACATCAATTTGTGTCACTTTATCACTTGGTCTTTCCTTGCCTTTCTTCATTCATTTCATTTGGACTTTTGTAAAACCAGGTTTGAATTCGAAAGAGGTTAGGTTTTTAGGCATTTATGCACCAGCCATGTTTACTTTATTTATATTAGGTTTAACCTTCGGATATTATGTCGTCAATCCATTAAGCTATCAGTTTCTTGTTAATTTTGGAGCTATGAATTTTGATATTATGGTGTCTGCTTCTGAATACGTACATTTTCTTATCATGACAACAGTTCCTTTAGGTTTTTTATTCGAGCTTCCAATTATTGTATTGTTTTTGAACTCAATAGATGTACTGTCAGCAGCTGCATTAATTAAAGTTCGGAAATGGTCATACTTAGTTATCGCTGTTGTTTCGGCGCTGATTACGCCGCCCGATTTCATCAGCCAATTGATTGTACTTGTGCCAATGGCTCTGTTATATGAAATGAGTATCTATCTTGTTCGCAGAATAGAAATTCGGAGAGAAAAACAATCGAATGAAAATAGTTAGTATGGACCAATCTATGCTTACAGTCGGTGCGATATATGCACTGACTGTTTTTTTACACATTATGAAAGTATAAATTGCCAGCGCAGAAGATGATTCGACGCAGTTCCTAATTTTAGGAATTGAGTGAATGAGCAGATGCTCATGATAGCTGTGTGTATTATTTTACAACATCAAAAGGCCATTCATTCATGCCTGTTTTTAAGTTGTATATATTGGTAAAACCATTGTCTATTAATATTTGTGCAGCTTGGCCAGAGCGGTTACCACTACGACATACTAATAGATACGATTTTTCTTTGTTAAGTTCGGAAATGCGTGTCTCAAGCTCTTGAAGTGGTAAAAGTGAAGATTCGGGGATATGTCCCTCCGCATACTCCTCAAGTGTTCGAACATCAATGACTTCTACTTTATTATCTTCAATTAATTTTTTTGCTGCTTCGTTATCAATATTCTCATATGAAGCCTTGCTTGAACATGCAGTAAGTGCAAGTAATAAAGATAATGCCAGTAATAGAAAAAGCTTCTTTTTCATCATTTTCACCCTTGTTGTTTATTAATTTGGTCAAATAAACATGCCTCTTCCCAAAATCAATTATAATGAAATGCCTAAGTTTGCAAAATTTAATCTCTTCATTTAAAAAAATGGCATCCAAAAGTTACGGGGAACTTCTGAACACCATATTAGAATAAGCTATGTTACATTATCGTTCTATTAAATTGTTTTCATGCTTTCAGTCGTAGTCTTACTAATTTCCTTAACAACCTCTGCTTCCTCATCCATTAAGCCTTTAGTTGATTTCTTAAATTCTCTTAATGTTTGTCCTACTGCACGTCCTAATTCTGGAAGTTTTTTAGGTCCAAAAATAATTAGTGCTAGAACGAGAATAATAATTAAACCGGGAATCCCAATGTTAGATAGCATAATTGTCTCTCCTTTTTATCGTTTGAATAGACTGTTTGCCTATTTTATCAAACAATTATTGTATTACTAATATAATAAACCTCTATGGATGATAAGGATATGCTAATAGTCACATGTTTTGATTAAATTTTTCGCAGATTAATTGAGTTTCTATTTATCAATCAAACGATTGATTTTTTTCAATATAATCTAACACCATCTTCACATTGCTTGCTTGACCAACAAGGGTTGAGTATTTATATGGAGACTTTTCGTAGTCTTCTCTACATATTGTTGGTAAGTTCGTGAGTTGCTGATAATTAGCGCGTACATTTTTTTCGGCATCGGTAGAAATTTTTATTTTGCTAATATCTCTTTCGAATTTGTCATAAATTTGATGAATCTCTTCACTTGCTGGTTTTTCCGGGAGAGAATGCAGATTTTTATATAAATTTTGATAAGGTTCTTGAATTGCTTGTAAATATTCTTCATAGGTCACAACACCTTCTGAATCGTTCCCTAAAAAAACAGTGACGAAGCCAATAATGGATAATCCGAGTCCCGCTATGATTATCTTGCTGTGTTTATTCAGATTAAGAATGTATTTCATTCGTCTCTCATCCTCATCAAATAGTAGATTCCTTTCGCAGTGTATATCGTTTCAAGTTGTTGAATACATAATTTAAGGAAATTATATAATGTAAAAATAGATTATTATTATGAAGCTTCCAACGAATTTATGAAACTTTTAACCTTATACAACGAATTTGACCAAAGTTTCATAATGTGTTCAATGATATTTGAGTACATATGCATTTTTTTATTTATACTATCTTTAGTAATGCTAAATGACTATGAAAAAGGATAATGGACATGAACAATATGACAATAAAAAAACAGCTAACAATTATTTTCATTATCGTGACTATTCTCCCGATTAGTATCCTTGGAATTTTTCATAGTATTGAAATGACCGATTTTATTACTCAATCCTCAAAAAACCAAAAGTATGCGACTCAACGCCTTGCTGAATCCGTTGAAACGTATGTGAATTTTCATGTGAACTATATTGAATCAATTAGTTATAATCTCTCACAATCGCAAAATTGGAGTATCGACTATATGACGATGCTTTTAAAAGGTGGAAAAATAAAACTCCCTGGTTTTATCGAATTATATGTTGGAAATAGCGACGGGAAGATTATTGCTTCATATCCACGGAATAGCCAAGAGGGAGAGTTTTTGTTAGGTGAAGATATTAGCAATCGAGATCATTTTAAAGAAATAAAAGCGACAGAACGTACAGTTGTTACTCCCATTCTTTTAGGGAGGCATTCGAAAAAGCCGCTTATTATGATAGAAGCGCCTATTTTACAAGAAAGTCAATTTCAGGGTTATGTTCTTGGGACGTTGGATTTAACAGCATTAAAAAAAATCATTATTGACTATGATTATGGAATAGGGGCTTATCCAGTTGTGGAAGACCAAGATCATAAAGTCATTTATCATCCCGTTCTGCCGCTAATTAGTAAAAACTATGAATTGAAAAATCTCATGCAGCAATATCATTTTGAAGATCGATTGCTCGGAGATGGGGAGTTCTATTCAACTGTCAATCATCGCTATGAATATTTAAGCTTTGAAAAGATTCCGTCACTGAATTGGGTTGTTTATGTTTCGCAGCCGACTTCATTTAAAACAGAAAGTATTCGTAATGCGATGATCCTCTTAGGGATTGTGCTAGTTGCAACCCTTATTTTTACACAAAACTTAGCAAAATTATTAGCTCAAAGAATGCTAGATCCAATTAATGTTCTAATTGAATACTCGGCAGCCATTGAACGTAAATCATTTTCTCTAGAGAATTTTGATAAAATCCAAATGACGAACGCGGCAAAAGAATTTAATTTACTTTTGAACCGCTTTTATGAAATGGGAAAGAATGTTTTTCGCAACCGAGAGGAGCTAATTAAGCTAAACCTTGATTTAGAAAGACGAATTGCGGAACGAACGGAAGGCTTAGTAAAGGATATAACGAAGGAAAAGGAAATTGATCGTTTAAAAAACCAACTAATTTCATTTACCTCTCATGAGTTTAAGACTCCAATAACAACATTAAGTGGGAGCATAGAAACGTTACTTAGGAAAGATATCGAGTGGGAAGAGGATTTTATTGATGAAATTCTGCTTGGAATGAAAGACGATATTCAAAGATTAGAGCAGCTAACGAGTGATTGGATTGATATTGTCAAAATAGATTCTAACGCTCTAGTGCTTATTAATGAACAGATGAGGATTGGCTCCTTTATTGAAGGTGTCATTCAAGGTTTAAAAAAACCTCCGTACACCGAAGCGAAGATTGTTTTTAAACGATGTGAAGCATCGGAGCATATAGTGGCCTTTGATATAAAAAGGGTTGAACAAGTTATTAGGAATATTATTACGAACGCAATCCGCTATAGCAAAGGGAACCCGACTATTTTTATTAGGGTATATGAGGATAAAGAGTCCATTTATATTGATTTCAAGGATAATGGAATCGGAATAGCAGAAGAACATATTCCGAAAATATTCGATAGGTTTTTCCATGTAGATGCTTCACGCACAAGAAAAACAGGCGGTACTGGTCTAGGCTTAGCTATTTGCAAAGGGATTATAGAAGCCCACGGATGGGAAATCAAAGTAGTAAGTCAATTAAATAAGGGCAGTACCTTTACGATTGTAATACCTAAAAATGAGCAGGTGAAGTAAATCATGAAGCAAAAAATAATGATTGTGGATGATGAGCCAAAAATTTTAAGACTTGTGTCTGCGAATTTGAGGTCGCAAAATTACGATGTTCTCACCTATACAAACGGATATGAAATGTTAGAAGATTATGATTGCATCATGCCAGATTTAGTCCTCCTTGATATTTTAATGCCGGAAATTGACGGATTTGAAGTACTTGAAGCTTTACGTTCTTTTACGAATGTTCCAATTATTATGCTATCAGCTTGCCATGATGCTGCTGATAAAGTCACTGCATTGGATTTAGGATCTGACGATTATATGACGAAGCCATTTACATTGGATGAGCTTTATGCTCGTATTCGTGCTGTGCTAAGGAGAACAGGAAACCAGTCTCAACCGACTGTGATTAACACCTCAAAAAAAATAAAAAACTTAGAAATCGATTTTCAAAAAAGGCGAATCTTTGTTGATGGAAATGAGACAGATGTTTCTAATACAGAATACAAGCTATTCGCCTATCTATCTAGTAATCAAGGAAAAGTTATAACTCATGAAGAATTGTTAACCCAAATATGGGGACCAGAATATCGAAACGATATTGACTATTTACGGGTTACGATTGCAAGGCTAAGGCAAAAATTAAGAAAGTCGAACGGGGAAAATAAAATAGAATATATTGTGACGTATCCAGGTGTTGGATATATGATTGATTAGAAAATAATTAGTCGTTCACTCGACATTTGTAAGGGCATCTCCACAAGGAGGTGCTTTTTTTTTTCGTATCTTTGAAGTTGGAGAACTGTCTAGCTTCAGCGCCTAGAGCCTAGTCATACGATAAGTCAACATTGACTCGTTATCACTCGTCGTGTTTCCTACATCTCAGTCGAGGTCAGTCCAGATCATACGTCGATGACCAAGGGGCTTCCGTTTTTCTGTTTGTGACAGCTTATTGACTGTAATGTTTTTGTAATTTCTTTGACAGGAGTTGTTATGAGGATGTAAGGAGCAATTTATTATGATATTTACATATAGTAAATTGTGAAAAAATTCACAAAGAGGAGTGTCGAGAATGATGGAAGAAAAAACGACTCGTCTTGAATTATTAAAGCAGGGAGCAGTTGTTTGTGTCGCACTGGCTGCTGGAGGACTAGTACCTATAAATGTATTAGGGAAGGATACAAAAAAAACGGCAAAATCCTCACCAACTAGCTTTAAGTATGACGAACTATTCGACGTCATCGTTGTAGGAAGTGGGTTGTCTGGTACAGTTGCCGCCATTACTGCCGCGGAAAAAGGGAATAAGGTATTAATGGTCGAGAAAATGGATTTCCTAGGGGGAAGTTCAATCAATCAAAATTTCAATCTTGCTTGTCCAGAAAGTAAGGAACAAAAACAAAAAGGCATAAAAGACAGTCATGAAACTATGGATAAGGATATCCAAAAAATTGCCGAGAACTATGGAAATCCTGAATTAGTAATGAAGATGATCAAAAATAGTATTGATTTTTATACCTTGTTGGAAAAGGTCGGTATTAAATTTGAACTGCTAAAGGATGTTAGAGGGCATTCTGTACCTCGGACGTTATGGCTAAGTAACGGAGGCAAACAAGTAATTGAAAAATTGCATTCATATTTAAATGGTAAATGCAGCATTCGCAAACAGATTAAGGTTAATGAGGTTTTAATTGATGATAATGGGCGCGCTGTTGGTGTAAAGGTTCGAGAACATTATGTTTGTTCAAATGAGCATGATGATGATCTATTAAATAAAACAGGGGTAGAAAAAGTTTACGGAGCTAGAAAAGGCGTTATTTTGGCAAATGGTGGCTTTGCTTTTGATAAGACATTTATTTCAGGAGAAGCAAAATATTTCGGTGGGTTATCAGAAATGTCTATTTCCGCCCATCGTGGAGCGACAGCTGGTTTGTTGAAATCAATGATTTTAAAAGGAGCTCATCCTGTTAATACATCGTTATACCATTTCGCCTATCCTTTGTATGAGCGTGATTTTTATTATGGATTAATGGTTGATGCAGCAGGTGAAAGATTAGCGGACGAGGGCAATCCAAGTAAATTTGGACGCATTGCTTATAAATCAAAAAATAAAAATGAAGGAAAAGCACCAGTATGTCTATTTGATCAAACAGGATTTGATTTAATATCTGACAAGCAAAAAAGAGACGCAGCGACACAGACTGGAACCATTAAAAAGTTTGATTCAATTGAGCAGCTGAGCAATGAATTTAAGCTCCCGTTAGCTACAGTGCAGAAAACAATTTCTGAATATCATAGCACAATTGATGCTAAAAAAGATGAGAAGTTTATGAAAATGCTTGACCAATTAAACGGTGCAGCCATAAAGAAAGCCCCATTTTATGCAATAAAAGTCGAACCTGAGCTTAATTATACGACGGGTGGTCTCAGAATTGATAAAAAAGCTCGTGTGCTTAGAATCGCTGACGAAACGCCATTTAAAGGCCTATTTGCTGCAGGGGAAGTAACAGGTGGAATCCATGGTGCGCAAATATTAGAGGGACTTAACACGCTTGATTGTGGTGTGTATGGCATAATCGCAGGCGAACAGGCTTCTAAAATGGAAGCAATCGATCTTGGTTAAGTAGGGAGGGACAAACATGAAAAAATTATTAATTGCACTAGGCGTCGTAATGATTGCCGGTATTGCCTTTTTAATAGAGGGTATGAATACAGATGAAAGTAGCAAAAAAACTGATGTTAAAATGCCTGAAACAATTTTATCAGCAGCTGAACTTATGGATCTTAAAGCAGATTATCCTTCAAATAATGAGCAACATGAAAAATTAGGGTTTGATTGTGTCACTTGCCATGGTGATTTTAAAGATCCGAATGAAGTTCCCCCTATGGAAAATGAACAGTGTTTTACTTGCCATGGTGATTCTAAAAAAGTGGCAGAACGCACATCGTTTTTGGATGAAAATGAAGTGAATCCACATGATGGATTTCACCACAAGGAAGATTTAGATTGCGCTACTTGCCATCGCGAACATAAACCATCGACAAACTATTGTGCAAACTGCCATGATACAAAAGTTTGGATGAAAGATACTCCGTAAGGAAAGGTGGTCAAAGAAAATGAATGAGAAAAAAGGATTAAACATAAAGCGTTTTTTTAAAGGAAAAGCGGGTCTCTATACAACGATGCTCGTTACCTCATTTGCAACCATTTTATTTGCTTTCCTGTTTACTGAGGTCATTCATGCAACAGGAGATGTGAAATTTTGCAGCAGCTGTCATGAAATGGGAAAGTTTGTTGAAACATATGAACGTGATACGCATGGTGGAGCTAACGCAGTTGGTGTGAAGGCAGATTGTACTACATGCCACTTACCACAGGATTCATCAGTTGATTATGTGGCAGCAAAAGTTGTTTCAGGTACAAAAGAGGTTGTTAAGCACCTCACTGGAAATTACTCTGAAAAAGAATACTATGAAAATCGTAAAAATAGAGAAGAATTTGTCTATTCTAGTGGCTGTATCTCCTGCCACCAAGAAATAGAAAGCGGTAATTTAAAAACAGATAATGAGAAGGCAAAGAAAATGCACACTTATTATTTAAGCAAAAAAGGAACGGATACAAAGATAGAGTGCGTATCCTGCCATACAGATGTAGGTCATAACGGGGAATTACGCCATGAATTAATTGATATGGACACCTACCCAAATGAGGAATAGAAGGAGGAATAACGATGGATCGTCGTACCTTTTTAAAAGCTAGTGCTATGTCTGCAACAGCCACTGCTCTCTCAGTTTCTAGTTTTGCACCTTTAGTCGATGCTGAGGAAAACACAGATGTGAAGTTTGATGAAGTATTTGATGTAATAGTTGTCGGAAGTGGTATCGCTGGAACGACTTCAGCGATCACTGCTGCTGAACATGGAAATAAAGTGCTTGTTGTTGATAAGATGAACATTTTTGGTGGAACTTCACTTGTTAGCGGGTTGAATTTTTCTTGTGTCGGAAGTGATGAACAAAAGGCACAAGGTATAAAAGATAGTCCAGAGCTGATGGCTGAAGATATGAGAAAAGTATCAGATGATTATGGTGATCCAGAATTGGCTCTTACGGTTGCAAGAACGACGGAACGATTCTATCATTTTTTAAAGGACAGAGGGATTGTGTTCAAGCAGTTCAAACAGCTTGGCGGACATTCCGTTGCTAGGGCTGTTTGGGCAGGGGGCGGAGCATATGTCATTAGACCTTTGCATGATTATATTCAAAAAAATCTTTCAGACAGGCTTACGATGCGTAAACGCTGCAAGGTAGACGACATTGTATTTAAAGATGGACGTGCGATTGGGCTTAAAGTACGGGAAAATTACTATTTCAACTTTGATGATCCTGAGCATGATGATGAGACGAATAAAACGGGTAAGGTGAAATATATTGGTGCCCGGAAAGGAATTGTCTTCGCAAGTGGAGGCTATTGTCGCGACAAAAAGCTATTAGGAGCTGAGTCAGATATTCTTGCAGGGACGAATAGTGATGCGAATCCTGGTGCTCGTTCTGGAACATTAAAAATGCTAATGAAGCATGGTGCACAAGCCGTGAACTTATCTTTATTCCGATTAGCGTACCCAATCCCAACAGAGGATTTAATGTGGGGAATGCTTATCAATCCAGAAGGCAAACGCTTCGTTAATGAGTTTGGAAATCGTAATACGATTGGGATGACGATTCTAAAAGAAAAGAAAAAATTTGATGGAAAAGCACCATTATTAATATATGACCAAACAGGTGCAGATAATTTCCATGATAAACAGAGATTCACACTGAGTATGGAAGCGAAAAATGGATATGAAGGAACGATGTATAAATTAGATACGCTTGAAGAAGTAGCGAAATTCTTTGAATACGAACCGAAAATATTGAAGAAGGCAGTCGATGATTATAATGCTGCGATTGATAGCGGGGTAGACAAAGAGTTTGGAAAGGACTTTACGCAAATGAATGGAGCAGCATTGAAGAAAGCTCCTTTCTATGCAATGCGCTTGACACCAAAATGTACGTATACACCTGGTGGAGTAAGAATTACGAAAGAAGCACAAATGATTAATAGTCAAACTGGCGAGTTGTTTGAAGGATTGTTTGCTGCGGGAGAAGTAACTGGTGGAGTTCATGGAGCGATGCGGTTAACAGCATGCTCAATGCCGGACTGCGGTTCGTTTGGTCTCATTTCTGGAGATAATGTTTCAGCGATGAAGCCAATAGATCTATAGATGAATAGAAAAGAAGCTGTCCGGCGAGTGGACAGCTCCTTTCTTTTTAATAACTTTCAATATATGTTTGGACTAATTGCACCTGTACTGGCTGCAGGAAACACAATTGTTTATAAGCCATCTGAAGTGACTCTCCTTACCCCTACAAAGCTCTTTGAAATTTTAAAGGAAACATTACCTTCTTTACCTTCTATATTATCTGGTTGGCTTCGCGTTTTAATAGCATAAGCTTTTCAACATTAGGGATGGTTTGCTACATCATAGTACTCGCTTTAATTGCTATCATCATTCAAATAGGCGGCGAAAAAATTGCAGTTTATGATAAAAGAAAATCATAAGTTAGTATTATGACAATATTGTAAGATTTTCCTCTACCCTTGTAATCTAATTCACTTTCTCGAAATGTCAAACTTCATTAAGATTTGATACAGAAATGCGAGTTTAGGAGAGTGATTAGATTGAACACATTGCAGCCGGTGGAACAGAATAAACGCATTCAGATTGTGGATGTGCTGAGGGGGATTGCCATTTTAGGAATATTGTTAGTGAATATGGCACACTTTAGTTATCCTGATGTATATTTATCGATGGTTGGAAAGGAAAACTTTTTTACCGAACAATGGAATACTGCTGATCATATTGTTCGTGTGCTTTTGGATATTTTTATCCAAATGAAATTTATATTGCTGTTTTCTTTATTATTTGGCTTCGGCATGGTTGTGATGATGGAACGGGCCATAGAAAAAAACAGAAGATTCGTACCCGTCTATATTCGTAGATTGCTGGCCTTGCTTCTATTCGGAGCGATACATGCCTTTCTTATTTGGGATGGCGATATTTTAATGGATTATGCCTTACTTGGCTTTGTTCTGCTGCTTTTTAGGAAGGCTAAGGCAAGGACATTAGTGATTTGGGCTATTCTTTTTTACACACTGTTTGCTTTACCTTTTGTATTATCAAGTTTCGGTTCAGCTGCACAGCCTGGGATGGAAGAGTGGCAACAATCAATGGAGGGGGAGGCAAAGCAAGCATTAGAGGTGTATGGGAATGGAAGCTTCATGGACATTGCTGAGCAGCGTATACATGATCGCATGATGTATATGTCAATGAATGGCATGCTTTCAGGTCCACTTTTATATTTTTATTCTTCGCTGCCATACTTTAGTATGTTCTTAGTCGGAGCGGCCATGGCGAAAGCAAGAATTCTACATAAGCCTGAAGAGAAACGTAAAGTTTTAAAGCAAATATGGATATTAGGATTCATGATCGGTGTGCCTGCAAATCTTTTATTTGGTTTAAAAGGTCAGGAAATCTGTATTTTAATTGGTGCTCCATTCATGATGCTTTTTTATATAACATCGATTACCTATTTGTTTAATAAAACTCGGATGAAAAAACTATTGCTCCCATTTTCAGCTGTTGGAAAAACAGCCTTTACGAATTATCTTATGCAATCAATAATTGGAACCTTGATTTTTTATAACTATGGTTTTGGTTTATATGGAAAGGTGAATCCATTTAACGGGTTTCTGCTAACAATCGGAATTTTTGCCATTCAGATGGTAATCAGCCATTTTTGGGTTAAATGCTTTGCATTCGGACCATTTGAATGGATTTGGCGTATGATAACCTATTTAAAACCACAACCTTTTCTAAAAAAATTATAGTCTTGGAGTATAGCTCGCCAATTTGGCGAGTTTTTTCAGCTTCTATATCTTTTGTATTGTAAAATAATAATAGTCAGGCTGAAAGGAGTATCAAAAAGTATGTATAAAATTTATGTTGTGGAAGATGATCGCAAAATGGCTTCGATTATTTGTCAATATTTTAAGAAGTATGGCTATGATGCACATTATGCTGAGGATTTTGATTGTGTTAAGCAAGAGTTTATTCAATATCGGCCTGATCTTGTTATATTAGATATCAATCTGCCTTCCTTTGATGGCTTTTATTGGTGCAGACAAATCCGTGGATTATCGAATATACCTATCATCTTTTTATCAGCTCGCTCAGGAGAGATGGATCAAGTATTTGCCATTGAAAACGGTGGAGATGACTATATCACGAAACCATTTCATCTTGAGGTTCTTCTCGCGAAAGTGAAGGGTGTCATCCGCAGAACTTATGGAGATTATGCGATTCCATCAGATCATAATGTCTTTGAAATGGATGGACTATTCTTATATCGAGATAAAAATATCATTGAATATAATGGAGAAAAAACGGAGTGCAGCCCAAAGGAGTTTCGCCTGCTTGATTGTTTAGCGAAGAAAGCTGATAAAATTGTTTCAAGAGATAAGCTTTTGGAAGCTATTTGGGATGAAATCGATCTTGTGGATGACAATACGTTAAATGTAAATATTAGAAGAGCTCGTAAAAGGCTTGATGAAATAGGGATTCACGATGCGATTCAAACGATGCGCGGACAAGGATATATGTTGAAAAAAAGCTGGAGGCGGCCATAATGAGCTTTTTTCAATTTTTATTCGATAGGTTCGCCTATGTGATTGTTTACTTTATTACTATCATTCTCGTTCTGCTAGTCGTCAAGCTAGGATTGTTCGAAAGTGGAGTATCTATTTCTACTAGTAATCTTTTTTATATCGGCCTTTTATCTATTGTCTTGCTTTTGATTTATTTGTTTATAGATTACTTAAGACAGAGACCTTTTTATGTTGGACTAAACAATGCTTCAAAAGAAGCCGACCTTCAATCATTTTTAAAAATGACAGCAGTAACGCGAGAACAGCAAGTGTTTAAACAGCTTTGTGAAGAGGCTTATCAAGATTATGCTGAGAAGTTGTATGTGTATGAGGAACAGCAAAAGCAAAACTATTATTTTACGAATCGGTGGACACATCAAATGAAGACACCTTTGTCAGTTATTCGTCTCATGCTTGAGGAAGAAGAGGAATGGACAAAGGAAGAGCTATTAGAGCAAATTGATGAAGAAACATTGAAGCTGCAAGATGGATTACAAATGATGCTTTCAACTATTCGCATGCAAAAATTCGAGCTTGATTTTTCTGTTGAAAAAATTGAACTGCTATCGTTTATTCGCTCTATTTTGCATGATAAACGTAAAACCTTTATACGCTATCGTATTTTTCCAAAGCTTGAAACAGATTATGAGGAAATGATGATTGAGTCTGATAAAAAATGGCTGACCTTTGTATTGGAACAATTATTACATAATGCATTAAAGTATTCACATGGGAATAAGAGCGAAGACTCTAAGTATATAAAAATAGCAATAGAGTTAACTGAAAATAAAATTAAGCTGACAATCACAGACAAAGGCATCGGAATCAAACGGGAGGACCTCCCTAGAGTATTTGATCCTTTTTTTACAGGGGAAAATGGCCGAAGGCTGCAGGAGTCAACGGGAATGGGGCTTTATTTAGCGAAACGGATTTGTGATCAATTACATCATCCGATTATGCTTCATTCAGTTGAAAATGAAGGGACAGTGGTTGAGCTTCATTTTCAACAATCATTTGATTATTATGAGTTTGCACGTGATGAAAGGTGACAAGATTATCATCTCAGAGGGTAAACAAAGTATATTACCTTTTCAGGCTGATTGAAAACGCTTGTCTTTCAAGGCACGAAGCCTTACGAGGAGCGGAGTTACCGTGGATGGGTAATGAGCACCGCAGGAAGGTGAGTAACGAAGAAAGCGAGCGTTTGACAACAGCCTAAGATGACAAGATTGTCATCTTTCTCTCTTTCTTTGTCATGTTTATCGATAGTGACAAGACTATTTTTTGTTTAAATTAGACTTAATGATATGACAAGGGGGATGGAACATGCTATTACGAGCAACCAATATTACGAAAGTTTATACATCCAAAAAAGGGAGCTATTCTCACCACGCTCTTGACCAATTCAATCTTCAAGTTGAAAAAGGTGAGTTCATCGGGATAATGGGTCCGTCTGGAAGCGGTAAATCAACACTATTAAATATATTAGCTATGATAGACAAGCCTTCAGCAGGAACGGTAGAAATCGATGGTGTGAATACAAGGCAGCTGAATGATAAAGAACTGGCACTTTTTCGTAGGAAAAGGCTTGGATTTGTATTTCAGGATTTTAATTTACTAGATACTTTGTCGGTAAAGGAAAATATTCTGCTGCCTCTCGTGCTCGAAAGTATGCCAAAAAAAGAAATGGAGAAAAGGCTTGCTGACATTACAGAAGTTCTTGGAATTGGTGAAATATTACTTAAAAGGACTTATGAAATTTCAGGTGGCCAGCAACAGAGAACAGCGGCAGCAAGAGCTCTTATTCATAATCCTGAGCTGATTCTTGCAGATGAACCGACAGGAAACCTGGATTCAAAGGCTGCCCAGTCTTTAATGGAGGCATTGGAGAAGTTAAATAAGGAGCAAGGACGGTCCATTTTAATGGTAACTCATGACCCGTTTGCAGCAAGCTATTGCAATCGAATTGTATTTATTCGAGATGGGAAACCGTATACGGAAATTTATAGAGGAGAAAAGAGACAAGCCTTTTTCCAAAAAATCCTTGATGTTCTTTCGATGCTGGGAGGTTCCTTTGATGACATTTCGTCAGCTCATTCTAAGTAATATTAAAGGAAACTTCCAAAAATATAGCTCGTATTTTTTAAGCAGCACATTCACGGTTTTTATTTTCTATTTATTTTCTGCTTTTATCTTTCATCCAAGTGTGGAAGGGCAGAATATTCACGAAATCATTACGATACTAATAATTTCGTGTGAGATTGTTATTGTCTTTTTTACTGTTTTCTTTGTCCTTTATTCCAATTCTGCCTTCATGAAGTCTAGGAAGAAGGAATTTGGACTTTTGAAGCTAATAGGGCTTGAGAATAAACAGATAGCGAAGCTTGTATTTTTTGAGTTTACGATCATTTCAATTGGTGCGATTACGGTTGGCATTTTGTTTGGAGTATTATTTTCGAAGCTGTTTTTTATGGGGATTAATGCGATTTTACAGCCAGAAATACCACTTGCTTTTATTGTTCCACTAAAAGCGATCATGACAACGATTATCGTGTTTTTTGCCTTATTTGAATTCATTACCCTTATTGGACTGAAGGAAATTAGAAATAGTGAAATTATTGAACTCATTAAGGCTTCTAAAAAACCGAAGCAGCCACCAAAATATTCACTTGTGCTTGTTATACTAGGCGTTCTACTATTAATAGGAGGGTATGCACTAGCGGCAGTATCAAACTTAGTCATTCTTTTCTTCTCGATGATTCCCATTTTAGTGCTAGTCATTCTAGGTACGTATCTATTATTTGGGCAATTATCGACAGCTGTATTGTATAGATTGAGGGATTCCTCCTCACTTTATTGGAAAAAAACGAATATGACAACAATCAGCATGCTTGTTTTTAAAATCAAGGATAATGCGAGAATTTTAAGCATAGCAACCATTTTAAGTGCAGTCGTAACTTCAAGTATGGGGCTTCTTATTTGGTTTAATCATTTTTCTGGAGTTGCCATCCGCGGTCCACAGGATTTGATTATTTTGCAAAAAGGGTTGGATGAGAAAGAAAATGATTCGTATGATGAAGTGTCTACTCTTGCAAAGGAGCATGAGGTAGAAATAAAGCACTATGATAAAACGGTTGTTTTGCCATCAACGGTTACACTTCGAGATGAAAAAGTCTCCCCGATGTGGATCATGTCAGAAAGTGATTATAATAAACGAGCTAAACAGATGAAACATGTTGAGCCGCTAAATATCAATGATGGAAAAGCTGTGTCTATCTCTCCGTTTGATCCATCGGAAGGAAAAAACTATCATCCGCCTAAGTATGAAGAAAAGGAAATGAAGATTGCAATTGCTGGAGGAATGGATACAATCGAGATCCAGTCATCCATATACGAAGTAACATTCATTCGGGGTCAGGATGGTGGAAATGCATTTCTTCTTGTCGCCGATGATAAAATCTTTGAGAAATGGGCGGGTGTCTTTCCGCGTCAGGAGCAGCTTGTCCTGCATGATTATTATTTCGGCGATTTAACAAATGCAAGCAATTTATTAACTGACTTAATGAATCAAAAGAAAGACGCAACAATTTCTATTTATGATGGTTTTACAAACTATCTTGATATTAAAATGGGAAATAATCTTCTCTTATTTATCGGACTTTTTATCTCGATGCTGTTTTTCCTTGCGTCTGGAAGCTTAATCTTCTTCAAGCTGATGACAGAAATTGATGAGGACCGGCAAGCATTTGCGATCATGAGGAAATTGGGCATGACAGATGGAGAGGTTAGGCGTTCGGTGTCGGTGCAAATGGGGATCCTATTTTTCTTACCAGTAGTCGTTGGGACAGTACACACCTTTTTTGCCTTTAATAGCGCACGTGTAGCACTAGGCGCACCAACTGTCTTTAATACGGGGATAATTGCAATTGGTTTTTATTTGGTATTCCAGTTTGTATACTTTTTTATTACGAGAGCCATTTATATGAGAAAAATTCTTCAGAAATAGAGCTGATATTTCAAAAAAAATCCTCCTTTTGAAAAAAGGAGGATTTATCTATTAAGATTCGCTTTTCAACAAGCGTACACTTTCATCAAATTCTTTTTCAATTTCTTCATTATGACGATACGTAATCAAGCTGACAACGTATGAAAGGATTAAGTTGATCGCAAAGCCTGGAACGATTTCATATAATGTGTCCCCAAGGCCAACATTCTTCCAAATGATAACCGTTAAAGCTCCAGCAATCATACCAACAATGGCACCCCAATTGGTCATCTTTTTCCAGAATAAGCTTAGAAGGATAACCGGGCCAAATGCCGCACCAAAGCCTGCCCATGCATAAGCAACTAGGCCAAGAATTGTATCATTTTGTTCAAAGGCGAGTACTGCTGCTATTAGTGAAATCGTTAATACAGCCATACGGCCAAAGAAAACATACTCTTTATCGGTTCCATTTTTTCTAAACAAAATTTTATACAAATCTTCAGTTAATGCACTTGACGTAACAATCAATTGTGAAGAAATCGTACTCATAATTGCTGCCATAACGGCTGCTAATAAGAATCCAGCAAATAAAGGATGGAAGAGAATCTGTCCTAATGTTAAAAAGACAGCTTCTGGATTGTCTAATGTATATTGGGTGTTCTGATGGAAAAAGGCTAGTCCAATTAAAGCTGTGAAAATTGTTCCAATTAATGAGAAAATCATCCAGCCCATTCCAATTCTTCGAGCACTTTTTGTTTCTTTAACAGAACTAATAGCCATAAAGCGGACAATAATATGAGGCTGTCCAAAATAGCCTAAGCCCCATGCCAATGCAGAAATAATACCTAAAGTTGTTGTACCTTTGAAGAAATCAAGCATAGTCGGATCAATTTCACGAATCGTATCAAATGTCCCACTAAAACCACCTGTTTGAGATAACGCTAATATTGGAACAAGAAGTAAGGCAACTAACATCATTATCCCTTGAATAAAATCTGTATAGCTTACCGCTAGGAAGCCGCCAAATAACGTATAGGCAACAGTAACACCGCCAACAATTAAGAGTCCAGTGTGGTAGGTTGAACCAAAGGAACTTTGGAAAAATACTGCTCCTGCAACCATTCCGGATGAAATATAGAAAGTAAAGAAAACAAGAATAACAAGTCCAGAAACAATTCTTAATAGTTTTGTTGAGTCCTTAAAACGATTTTCAAGATATCCTGGGATAGTAATGGAATCATTTGCAACCTGAGTGTAGGTACGTAATCTAGGTGCAACAAGAAGCCAGTTTAAATAGGCTCCAACAGTTAAACCTACAGCAATCCAAGCATCTGCTAAACCGCTTACATATATGCCTCCAGGTAAACCCATCAACAACCAGCCGCTCATATCTGCTGCTCCTGCACTTAAGGCTGTTACTGCAGGCCCGAGTGAACGGCCCCCAAGCATGTAATCTGTAAGGTTGCTCGTTTTTCGATATGCGTACCAGCCGATAAAAAGCATCATCGCCATATAAACGCAAATCGAAATGAGCTGAAGACCTGTATCTGACATTTACATCCCTCCATTTTTTGAAATTTGAATTTATAAAAATAGGATTAAAACTATAAATATTCTAACATTAAATAATAAAAAAAACGATGTAAAATTTTTCTAAAATAATATATACAACATAAAAATAGTGGATTCCATTAAAGAATCGCACTATTTTTATTATACACTCACTCAACTTCTTTAAGCATATTTTCAATATTAGTTAAGCGGTTATTTAGTTCTTTAATTGCCTGCATTTGTTCTTGCTGATATACAGCGTTCTCTTTGTCTAACTTTAGTCTTTCATCAGCTCTTGATTCCATCCTTCGTACAATCCGAATAACAAAAATGATGATTAGAATAGTAATGAGCAAAGGGATGAGTAATGATCCAAATGCAAATAATTGAAAAAGTATATCCCCCATAAGAACCTCCATAATTAAATAATCTTCTTTACCTTAAATAATTTAATCCTTTCGATTTTTTATTGTGATACTTTCTGCAGCTTTAGCGATTAATTCCTCATTTAACGGAATGTTAAAAGAAATTAGTTCGTAATATTTCATTGCCTTCCCGGAATCAGAAATTTCATGCTGACCTTTAATTAGCCCTGCATCCTCTAGCTTTTGTAGATGTAAATAAAGCAAGGGTCTGCTAATGCTTAACATCCGAGCTAATTGACTAACATATTGCCTTTCTTGTTGGAGAATGCCGATAATTTTGATCCGATATGGATTAGACAATGCTTCAAGTGTCTTTAACAACTCGTCGCCAAATAGTATATCTTTCATATGTAATAATTTTATTACATGTATAAATAAATTGCAACAGGATAATAAAATTTTCTAGTATTTTTGTAAAACAGAATATATTTGGTGGAATTCCTCTCAAGTGTTAAGATCATTAATGAAAGATAGTATAAGAAATGATTGGGTGAACAAATGAAAAAAGAAGAGTGCTTAAAAGTGAAATCAACATTTGTTAAAGGTTTACAATCTGGCAATCCTCTCATCACAGAGGATTGCATTGCCAATATTCCAAATGGTCTTGCTGAAGGGCAAATCATTAGCTTTTTTGATGAGAAGAATCGATTTATAGCCAAAGGCTATTATGGTAAGCAGAATAAGGGGATAGGGTGGATCTTAAGCAGAGATCAGCAGGAGCAAATTGACCAGGTTTTTTTTGAGAGAAGAATAAAACAAGCAATGGATTGCAGAAAAATATTTTTTGATGATCCAGACACTTCGGCCTTTCGTATCTTTAATGGGGAAGGCGACGGGATTGGCGGGCTGACCATTGATTTCTTTGCAGGGTTTTATTTAGTTACATGGTACAGCGAGGGAATTTATCATTTTAAAAATGAAGTGATAGAAGCGCTGCTTAATGTGGCAGAAGTAAAAGGGATCTATGAAAAAAAACGTTTTGCAATGAAGGGTACCTATTTGGAAGATGATGATTTCGTCACTGGAGAACGTGCAGCTTTCCCTTTAATAGTAAAAGAAAATGGGATCAACTTTGCTGTATATCTGAATGACGGAGCAATGGTGGGAGTATTCCTAGATCAAAGGAATGTTCGAAAGGCAATTCGGGACAAATACGCAAAAGGAAAAACAGTATTAAATACCTTCTCTTATACAGGTGCCTTTTCAGTAGCTGCGGCATTGGGTGGTGCAGTAAAGACAACTAGTGTAGATCTTGCAAACCGCAGCAAAAGTAAGACGATTCAGCAATTTAGTCTAAATGGCATTGACTATGAAGCGCATGACATCATTGTCGAAGATGTGTTCAATTATTTTAAATATGCAGTTCGGAAGCAACTGAAATTTGAAATGGTCATTCTCGATCCTCCGAGCTTTGCACGCTCAAAGAAACATACATTTAGTGCTGGAAAGGATTATACAGGTCTTCTTGAGGAAGCAATTCAAATAACAGAGAAAAATGGAATTATTGTTGCTTCTACAAATTGCAGTACTTTTAACATGGGTAAATTTAAAGGCTTCATTGAGAAGGCATTTAATAAAAGAGGAATAAAATACAAAATTCTTGAGGAATTTAGTCTCCCAGAGGATTTTAAGACGAAAAAGGAATTTCAAGAAGGCAATTACTTAAAAGTGGCGATTATTAAGAAGTTGACATGAAATGAATTAGGATGCAGCCCGTATGTTAAATAGAATACGGTCTACATCCTAATTTGTATTTTGAACAAATATTAAACGACACCCTGTACAATCATGGCATCGGCTACACGAATAAAGCCGGCAATATTCGAGCCCACAACGAGATTCCCTGGATAGCCATATTCATCAGCAGCTTTGACACTTTGACGATAAATATTCGTCATGATCATGTGAAGTTTCTCATCCACTTCATCAAATGTCCATGCAATTCTTGCGCTGTTTTGGGCCATTTCTAAGGCAGAAACCGATACTCCCCCAGCGTTAGCTGCTTTGGCAGGTGCAAAAAGAATATCATTTTTCAGAAATACATCGATCGCAGCTAATGTGGATGGCATATTGGCTCCTTCCCCAAGTGCCTTGACTCCATTCGCAACCAGTATTTTAGCAGAGCATTCATCTATTTCATTTTGAGTCGCACACGGAAGAGCGATGTCACAAGGAATGGACCAAATACCAGAACAGCCTTCCACATATTGAGCATGAGGATGTTCATTCACGTATTCATATATTCGTTTACCTTCAACCTCCTTCAAGCGCTTGACTGTTTCCAGATTAAGTCCGTTTTTGTCATAAACATATCCATTCGAGTCACTGCAAGCAACAACCTTAGCACCTAATTGCATCGCTTTTTCAATAGCGTATATAGAAACATTTCCCGAGCCAGACACGACAACAGTGCTGTCGCTAAAGCTAAGTCCTTTGTCAACTAGCATTTCTTCGACAAAGTAAACAAGACCGTAGCCTGTTGCTTCCGTACGTGCTAAGCTTCCTCCATATCCAAGCCCTTTTCCAGTTAGAACTCCTGCTTCATAGGCGCCGCGCAGTCTTTTGTACTGTCCATACATATAGCCGACTTCTCTTGCCCCGACACCGATATCTCCAGCTGGAACATCGGTATCAGGGCCAATATGCCTGAATAATTCAGTCATAAAGCTTTGTGTGAAACGCATGATTTCACCATCTGATTTTTCCTTTGGATCGAAATCTGAGCCGCCTTTTGCTCCACCGATTGGCTGTCCTGTTAGGGAGTTTTTGAAAATTTGTTCAAAGCCGAGGAATTTAACGATGCTAGCATTGACTGTAGGGTGGAAACGGATGCCACCTTTATAGGGACCAAGCGTACTGCTGTACTGGACTCGGAATCCTCTATTTACCTGTACTTTTCCCTTATCATCTGTCCAAGGAACTCGGAAAGAGATGACTCTCTCAGGTTCAACGATTCTTTCAAGGATATTTTGATTCATATATTTTGGATGCTTTGAAAAAACAGGCACGAGTGAATCAAAAATTTCTTCAACAGCTTGATGAAACTCAGTTTCAAAAGGATTTCTAATCTTCACCTTTTCAAATATTTCATTTACATAATCAATCGCAGCTCTGGACTCGTTCTGTTTCACTTCCTCTAAAGTTTGCATATTTATCAAATCCCCTCTATATAAAATGTGTAAATAGCAAAGTGAAATAATATTAATAATGAATAATTATTAAAATAAATGGATTTTCTCATAAGGAAATTTTATAATGAAAAAATAATCTAAACAATATGAATATTAGATAAGAATCATGCCGTCATGAGATTAATGGGCGAGGTGAGTCATTTGGAATTAAGGCAGATCCAATACTTTATGGAGGTTGCGAAGAGAGAACATGTAACAGAGGCTGCCGTTGCATTGCATGTTGCACAATCAGCGGTTAGCAGGCAGATTTTTAATTTAGAAGCTGAGCTGGGGGTGGATTTATTTATCCGTGAGGGCAGAAATGTTCGGTTGACTCCGATAGGAAAAATATTTCTTGGACACATGGAGGAAGCGATGAATGTGATTGAAAATGCGAAACGGGAGGTGGATGAGTATCTAGATCCAGAAAAGGGGACGATTCGCATTGGTTTCCCAAGCAGTCTTGCTGCCTATACACTGCCAACTGCCATTTCTGCATTTAGCAGAAAGCATCCAGAAGTGAAATATCAATTACGTCAGGGCTCCTATCAAAGTTTAATAGATGGGGTAATAAAAGGTGAAATCGATATGGCGCTTCTTGGTCCTGTGCCAAAAGATGAGAAAAAAGTGTTGGGAAACATTTTATTTACCGAAAAAATAGTTGCTCTATTGCCAGTAAGACATCCTTTAGCTGATAGGAAATCGGTAAAGCTAAGCCAATTGCGGGATGATTCATTTGTATTGTTTCCGAAAGGATATATTCTACGTGAAATTACAATGAATGCCTGCCACCAGCAAGGATTTCAACCGTATGTGACATTTGAAGGAGAGGATATTGACGCGATAAAAGGCTTAGTCTCAGCAGGTCTTGGTGTAACGCTAATTCCAGAAATAACGTTAATTGACAGCTTGCCGCGCCATACAGTAAAAATCTCAGTTGAACCACAAGTTACAAGGACGGTAGGGGTCATCATTCCAAACGATCGTGAAATGCTCCCAACCGCGAAGCTATTCCACGAGTTCCTGAATGAATTTTTCAACATGCTAGGTGATTTCCAAAAATGAGAAGAAAATGATTAAGCGAATAAAATATTAAGAGCCTGTTTTGAACAATCATTTATTCAAAACAGGCTCTATTATTTTTGCCAATCTATCACAGATTAACGGGCTGAAAAACCCTAACTGATTAAAATTTCACTTTATCGCAGATTAACGGGCAGTAAGACCCCCACTTCAAGGATTCGCGTATGCAAAGAAGAGTAAGTGGGGGATCAACTGCCCGTAAAGGCCCGATTGGTTCAACTAACCATCAGTGGGGGATGAACAAAAACCCCCACTGATGGAAGTTTCACTTTATGCTGATTTCTGAATAGTAGTGAGATATTCATTTCCTTTTTTGGAATCGAATCGGCCTTCCCACTTGGACATGACAACGGCAGCTAATGAGTTACCGATTACATTTACCACAGTTCGAGCCATATCTAGAATTCGGTCGATCCCAGCAATAAAGGCAAGACCTTCAACAGGGATACCTACAGTTCCTAAAGTCGCTAAAAGAACAACAAAGGAAACTCCTGGTACTCCGGCAATTCCTTTTGAAGTTACCATTAAAACTAACATTAATGTAATTTGTTCAGTAATGCTTAAGTCGATCCCATACATTTGGGCAATAAAAATGGCCGCAATTGCTTGATAGAGAGTAGAACCATCTAGGTTGAAGGAATAGCCTGTTGGAATGACAAAGGAAACGACGTCTTTCGGGCAGCCGTATTTCTCCATTTTCTCCATTATTTTTGGCAAAACGGTTTCTGAACTTGATGTTGAATAAGCTAAAATGAGCTCGTCTTTTAAGATCTTAATAAGATGGAAAACGCTTGTCCCACACATCTTCGCAATGCTGCCAAGAATGACAAGAACAAATAGGGCCATTGTGACATAAACTAATACGATTAATTTTCCAAGCGGAATTAATGATTCGACACCAAATTTTGAAACAGTGACTCCAATTAAAGCAAAAACACCAAATGGTGCGAATTTCATAATTTGGTTTGTTACCCAGAACATAGCATCTGCCGTCCCTTGGAAGAAAGCAAGGACTGGTTTTCCTCTTTCACCAATGGCAGCAATTCCTAATCCAAACATAACCGCGAAGAAAATAATGGCAAGCATATCTCCTTCTGCTAATGCTTTAACGATGTTTTGTGGAACAATATTAACAATAGTATCGGCAAAGCTATGACTTGTTACTTCTTCTGTCGTATTAACATATTGTTCAATGTCGCCTTTTGCAAGCTTGGACATATCGACGCCTTCACCTGGCTTAACAATGTTAGCAGCAAGCAATCCAACGATGATGGCTATTGTCGTTACAATTTCAAAGTATAAAAGTGTTTTTCCCCCAAGCTTTCCTAATTTTTTAATATCTCCGGTTCCAGCAACACCAAGAATTAATGTAGAAAGAACAATAGGAACAACAATCATTTTAATCATGCGAATGAAAATGTCACCAATTGGTTTTAAATAAGTTTCAACTTCTGGATTGCCATAAAAAATAGCTCCGACCGTAATCCCTAAGATTAGTCCAATAAGAATCTGATAAGCTAAACTAAGTTTAAACTTTTTCATCAGGTCACCTCTCCTTATAAAATGTGAAAACGCTTACAGTACCTAAAAATAAAGAATAAAATGATTATATGGCGAAATTATGAAATCCTACAAAATCCGACAAATTTTTTTAAAATTTTTTAAAAATTTTTATAGAATAAAAAGAGCCCGCCTCCAAAATTTTTTAGAGGTGGGCTTTTTTAGTAAGGGCTTCTCTTTATGACTGCTGTCGAAATTTCTCTACTGTTTCAACATACAATACTTGGAGAAACTTTTTTATATTAATTTTCGCTTTCATTGTTTCGGTACTGTCGGATTCAATTTTTTTCATTTGTACCCTAATTTCTTGTAAATCAAAATAACGAGGTGCATAATATTCAAATTTTGGATTCGTGTAATCGATGGTGCCTAATGAAGCTAAGCTATTTAGAGCTGCTATAATGGCCCTTCGAATTCGCTGTTCAATCGATTTACTTTCTTTTTTGATATTATCTCCGTCAGCTCCTTTCGAAATGGCTACTGCTTCGTATAATTCTTTTAAAGGCGGTAATACAGTACTGGAATTATTTCGATTCATTAAGATTTCCAACATTAAAACCATATCTTTGCTTCCGACTTCACCGATAATCCCCATATCATTCAATATAGATAAAGCGATTTCTCTCACGCTTCGCAGTCTTTGAGAAAAATTGGGTGATTCAATGTGAGCTAATGATTCCCGAATCGTTAATAGGGAATGCTTGAGATGAAATTGTTCCGCTGTCCTTTTAAGGATGCTATGTACTTCAATCCGATTAATTGGTTTATGGATAAAGAATTCGACCCCTTTTTCGTATGCTTCTCCTACCATTTCTTTATTTACTATTTGAGAAATCATAATAAACTTGCCTTTAAAGCCTTGCATTCTCAACTGTTCTATCGTTTCTATTCCATCCATTTCTGGCATAAGAAAGTCAATCAAGACAAAATCAGGACGAGTTGAAAGGATAGACTGAATGGCTTTCTGTCCGTTTTCTGCCACACCAATAACATGGCCGATTTCTTCTTCAACAATAATTTTTTCTAGCATTTTGCGGCTTGCCATATCATCATCAATGATAAAATAACGCAATTTCATTCAACTCGCTTTCTATAAAGTAAATGAAATTTTATAAAGTTAAATAAATGTACATTTTAAGTTATTAGCTGGTATTTGTAATCTGAAAGTTGTTCCTTTAGCAGAGGATTCTATTTTTATTTGTCCCTTTAGAGAATGTACTATGTCTTGTACGTGGGACAAACCAATCCCAGTTGCTGCCACACCGTGATCATTATATTTAGTCGTATAACCTGGTTCAAAAATAAAGGATAAATCCTCTTCTGAAATTCCTTTTCCGGTATCTTTTACAATGAATGCTGTGTAATCTGACTCATCAAAGATTTCAATATGAATAGTCCCAGTTTCCTCAATGGCTTCGATAGCATTTGCAGTAAGATTATTTAATATAGCAAGGAGAGGGATTTGCTGATCTGTTTCAAAATCTGTTGATAACTCAAAATGAAAGGTGATTTTTTTCCCTAGCAGCTCGCTATATTTTTCATTAGCTGTAACTACGATTCCGAGGACATCAGATAGTAAAACGACACCAATTTTCTTATGGGTCGAAATTTTAGAAAGTCCAGAAAGAATCCGCTGTGAATCTTTTTTCACTTCATGTATTTCTTGTGTGATGAGCAATGCTTGCTTGCTTAAATCTGAAAGATTTTTCTTTTTTAATTTACGATATAAATCATGGCTTGAAACTGTAATTTGCTCAATATTATCCAATGATTTCTGTAAATATAGGGTTTCCACGTATAATTCAGATCCAACTCCAAGCATTTCTTGCATCTGTTTCTTTTGTTCGGAAACAGTGATGGAGCTGTATAATCCAACAACAAAATAGCTTCTTAGTAAGGCTACGCCACCGAGTAATACCCATTCTTGTAGGCCTAAGTTCGCGTGATTTAATAGCCAATAGCGCATAAGATGTTCAGCGGTGTTTCCGATAAATTCGAAAATGGCTGCGAAAGCTCCAAGAAGAAGAGGATACGTTTTAAAATTCTCTATTTTAATGACACTAAATCCTAGAGCAAATAGAAAATAATAAAGAAAAACAGGCAAATGACTCTTAAAACTTATCCAAAAAGGAACATGATTAAAAAGTATATCACCAAAGATTCGAAAACAGATGACAGTAATTCCAGTGCTGATGCCTGTACGAATTAAAGAAACGGGTGGAAGAATAAGTATAAGCAGAAAAAAAGCAATGCTTCCTAATCCGAAACGAAAATCCTCCCCGCTGAAGGGGATCACTTTAATCTCACTAGCAATGGCGGTAAAAGCGGCAGTTAGAAACAATGAAGTCCATTCAGTTTTGTAAAAGCTTTTTCTAAAAAACATTTATTTCTCCTATAGTAGGTATAAAATAGATCAACTAAAATAAAAAACATATTTAATTATAATCTAATGAATATTATTCTTCAAAGTCTAAGTATATCTCATTCATGCTAATATCTTGTAATATATTAGGCAAAAGACTAAATTTTATTAAATGGTATATATGATAAAGCGACCAGAAGCAAGTGAGTATCCGGCTTATTATTTATCATATGTGGACTTAGTTCCTAAAGGGGATATTGTTTCTATATTAAATCAACAGAAGAATGAAATGATTGAATCGCTAAAAGACTTAACTAACCTGCAAGGCCTTTTTCAATATGCTTCTGATAAATGGACAGTAAAAGCAGTAGAATCAGTTGCAATTATATCTTTCAGAACTGATTGCCTATCGAGAAAAATACGGCGGCCAATATGATGTTGGTGCTGGATACTGGTACTAAAACAACTTATATCTAACATATTATTATTTGACAAAAAAAGAAGGGATGTAGCCTATGAATAATTACCATCCATATTATCAAAATTATATCAATCCATATTATCAAAACGGTACCAGTGGACAACGGGACCTTTCAGCAATTGAGCTTGTGAATCCTGATATTATCCAAACTCGCGAAGGGCGTATTGTCGACTATACCCATTTTACTATCACAGATGCTAAAGGGTACGAGAAGAAGTTAAATATGAAGGGTGCAAATCCTAGAGTTATGCCCTGGACTAGGGTATTTGTATCGATTGCAGAATTAGATGGAAACAATAATCCATTCATAGGTCTAGCTAGCATGGAAGTCCATAATGTAGTTCCATATGAGGACTATATAATTGTACGAGGGTATATTGGCTGGGAGAAGAACCTTAAAGCGCGACTTTCAATCCATTGGATGAATTAGCTCGATCATCATCCTAATACCTTCTCTGAACATGGATATACTTCTTTTAGCCCTTTTTTATCATCAGTTGTAGAAAAATGACTTTTTAAGAATGGAACAATATATAAAAGCGACTTTCGATAGAAAGTCGCTTTCAAGTTTAATCTAAACCATCAATAACAATTTCCTTAGCAGGCATAAAGACTTCACCTGTATTTAAGTAGTTAACCTTTACTTTATCGCCTTCTTTCAAGTAAATAGCAAGAGGACTGTTTTCTGAAGAAATCACATAGCTTTGTTTATTGTCTAATAGGAAGGTTACAACCGTGAAATCTCCAGATTTTTCTTTATAGACGCGGACAACTGTTCCGCTTACCTGTTTTTCCTCTGCCTTGGAGCTTCCATCTACTGTACCACCGCCTCTTTGCAAGGCAGTTTTATACAGCTTTAAAGCTTCATTTGGTGTATTGCCATACACAGAAATTTCTGGGTTGGCAGCTGATACGATAAAGTAATTTTGCAAAAAGCCGTTTGAATCAAGAACAGGTGTTAGCCAGCTTGCTTCCCCGTAAAAGTTATAAAGAACTGGCATTTCACCTTCCCATTTCTTTTCAATAAATTTCTTTTCGATGATTTGTAATGCACCTTGGGAATCCATGTATGATTCTTCAAGATTTCCTGTATAGTACGTTGCTTCGCCGGTTCTTGAATTGGTTAGAGAGTATCCAAGCATCGAATCGACGCCCTCTTTTGGACTTGTGAAATCAGTGAAATAATACATATCCCCATTTTCATCAAATATCGGACTAACATTCGCCTCTGTGCCTTCATCAGAAGGAAGCTTTACATCCTTTTTGCCAAATTTGCTATTCCAAAATCCGTGCACATAATTACCGAAGTAGCTATTTTGTAAGCTGACAACCTCGGGTGAAACTGCCCCGTCAATAAAGTCTGGAACATTCGCTAAACTATATTCCTTTGTGTCTCCATTTTTGGGATCTACCATCACAATCCCTTTTACATCAAAGCCATTTCGACCAGATACGAATTCACCAAATGAACGGATATAATAAGGCTTACCGTCATTATCAACCTCTAATTGCACATCGCCATAGAAAATATGTTTTGGATATTGCATCCGAATATGGCGTTCAAGGTTTTTATTAAAATATGAGGAAGGGGTATAGTTCATTTCAGCTCGAACAAATTTCGGATTTGCAGTTGAATCGGTTGCACTTATCGTGAAATATCCTGGTGTTTGATCACCATTCAACCACTTGAAAAATCCAGAAAATTCAACTGGGGCAATGTATACATAATGACCGTCTACCTTTTGAATTTGTAAATTTCCAAGTTCATAATAGCTTGTATTTGGAACCTGCCCGAATGCCTTTTTCATTTTATTACGTGCAAACTGAGGAGGAACACTTGCAGGCGTTTCTTTCTCATCAAACGTCTCAATTTCTGTTTTTTCTTTCATTTTAGCAATATCAAACTTTTCATCGGCATTAAAAAGGAATGAAGTTAGAAATATTCCCCCAACAATGAGAGTGCCTAGGAACAAAACCCCTTTGAACATTCTTTCCTTACCGGTAGCGAATAAAGTTCCACCAAGGGTTACGATATTAGCAAAGATCCATAAAGAGGTTAGGTTCCGATCTAGATTTGTAATATAATAGAAGGAAAAGACTCCTATAATTAATAAAACAATAACGGTGATAAGTACTCCCACATTTGACTGCTTTCCTTCTTTTTCCTTTGTTTTATTACTCTTTGAGAAAGGTATTAGCACAAGCGCAGATGCTAATCCCACAATGAGTGAAAATAGAAAAATGTTGCCCATAAAATCTCTCCTTTGAATAGCTTACATTTTATTACGGATTTTTACTTGAAAAAGTTTCAAGGGCGTTTTTCGGATTTTGATTCTATTTCTTGATCATTTTCTATGCCTTCTATATTTAATACTTATTTGTTATAAGAGCAGGAGAATATATAGTGACTCTAGAATAATGAAGAAATATTCATTAGAGTCCTTGAAACGAATGATAAAACATATTTGGTGTATTAGTGCCACGCTAAATGATACCCTGATAAATTTTAGGAGGAGCTATGCAAGAATTCCAAGTACAACAATTAAATAATCTGCTATGTAACAATTTAATCAATTTAGTAAAGGAAAGTAAGGAAGAGGGCTTCAATTTTCTTGAAAGATTAATGAATGAGTACAAGAGCGGTACAAATACATTTAATAAGAACGGGGAATCTTTGTATGGTGTTTTTAGTAAAGCGGGAGTTTTGGTTGCTGTTGGCGGACTAAATATAGATCCATTTTCAAAGCGTAAAAACATTGGCCGTTTGCGAAGATTTTATGTTGCGAAAAAATATCGGAGAAAAGGATTAGGGAAACTCTTGTTGAATAGAATTATTTACGATGCAGAAAAACATTTTCAAGTAATCGTGCTCCGTACAAATACAGAACAAGCAGATAAGTTCTATACTTCACTTGGATTTACTAAAAAAGAAAAGTTTTCAGGATCCACCCATTTTTTAAATTTAGGCTGTGTTAAAGCTTAGTGTTGATAATGCTAATTTGTTGTTGATTGAAGCGGAAGGCGAGTGCCTGCAGCGGAAATCATCAGAAGAATTATAACATAGCATAAATTAAAATTAATCGTGCAAATATAGATTGGGATATACGTGAAAAGAATGTGAAATTATACCTCTTTAATAAATGATCAATCTGAGGAATCCTATGAGAGATAAATAAATTCAAATAGGAGAGATACATCATGAGGAGATTTCTTTTCACAATATTTTTGACTTTTTCATTGATTTTCCCTTGGCATTCTCACAGTATAGCTTCAAATGCAAACATCCAACAAGATTCCAAAGAGTTAATGATTCAGGACATTCTTATGCTTTTTCTCGGCGAACCAATTGAAAAAGCCGTAAACGAATATTATTCGAAATTGTTAACTATAAATCCTCTTGTTTACCCGTATCAAATCGATGTGATAAAGGTTGAAAGATTAGGTGGATTTCGTACATTCCATTTTATGATTACACTAGAAGTAACACCGGTTGTGGGTGCACACAATTCTGTAGGAAAAGACCGGATCACATTCGAAATAGCTCCAACTATTCCTAGTCAGGTTAAACTAATGAAGTATGAACATATAGAAACACATGAATTACCGCCGAATTGCAGTACATCATTAGATAAGCAGTGAAATCTAATATGATAACAATGCTGTGAGGGTTTCGTTCATGATACATTCATTAGCGCGTAAACAGCTTTTGAACGATTTGAAAACCGTTCGAATACACCACTCATATGGAGTGGTGTATTTTTTGTTTGAAAATATATCAATTTATTAAGATTTTTGCCTCGTTGAAAAATTTTGTGACTTAAGCATGAAAAATTAAATATAAATTGACAGTTGTCCTCTTTTTTATTAAATTTTATTTATATTCAAAATTATTTGAATATACAAACAAGGGGGATGGAGATATGGCAAAGAAGGTGTACAAAAGTGATCTTAAAAAAAGGGGAGAGGATTTTGAAAAGATTGAACAGAGCAGTCAATTTCAGGAGTTGATGGCTGCCAAAAGGAAATTTTTGGTACCTTCAATTATTCTATTTTTTGGGCTTTATTTATTGTTTCCTATCTTGATTTCTTACACAAACTTAATGGATGCACCAGCAATAGGGGAAATATCATGGGCTTGGATCTACGCTTTATTATTATTTATTATGACTTGGGTAATGGCTACTATTTATATGAAAAAAGCAGCAGCATTTGATCATATGGCTGAGAAAATTTGGAAGGAAGATGATTTAGATAGGAGGGAAGCTCAATGAATGCTACTGTAATTATCCTGTTTTTAATCATTGTTGGGATGACCCTTGCCATTACTTATTATGCTGCCAAAAGAACGAATACAGCATCTGAATTTTACACGGCAGGCGGAGGGCTGACAGGATGGCAAAATGGCCTTGCTATCGCTGGTGATTATTTATCCGCTGCTTCCTTCTTAGGGATTGCTGGTGCGATTGCTTTAAATGGTTTTGACGGGTTCTTATTTAGTATTGGCTACTTAGTTGCTTATTTAGTTGTGTTATTTATTGTTGCCGAGCCGCTTCGTAATCTTGGGAGATATACGTTGGCGGATATGATTAATGCACGTTTTGACGCTAAAAAAATTCGCGCAACCGCAGCGCTAAATACAATTACAATTGTTATTTTTTATATGATTGCCCAATTAGTTGGGGCAGGTGCGTTAATACAATTACTATTTGGCATTCCTTATTGGGTTGCTGTAGTAATCGTTGGTATCATGATGACGATCTATGTTTTGTTTGGCGGTATGACGGCAACAAGCTGGGTACAAATCATTAAAGCTGTGTTGCTTATGGTTGGAACAATCATTATCTCGTTCATGGTTCTTGCGAAATTTAACTTCAATATTTTCGAAATGTTTACCACGATGAAAACAGCGACTCCACTTGGAGAAGCCTATTTAAATCCAGGTGTTAAGTACACTGTACCTTTAGATACAATTTCACTTATGATTGCGCTTGTTCTTGGAACTGCAGGACTGCCACATATTTTAATGAGATTTTTCACAGTTAAAAATGCCAAAACAGCACGCAGTTCAGTCATATGGGCGACATGGATTGTAGGAATTTTCTATGTTATGACTATTTTCCTTGGCTTTGGAGCTGCAGCGTTTGTTGGAGCGGATGTCATTAAGAGCAGTAATGCTGCTGGTAATATGGCGGCCCCTTTACTTGCTCAAGTTCTAGGTGGAGATATTTTAATGTCCTTTGTTTCAGCTGTAGCATTTGCAACGATATTAGCGGTTGTGGCAGGTCTTGTTTTATCAGGAGCTTCAGCATTTGCTCATGATATTTACGGTCAAATTATTAAAAAGGGAAAAGCAACAGAAAAGCAGCAAATGCTCGCTGCAAAATATGCTTCACTTAGCGTTTCCGTATTTTCTATTTTACTAGCATTATTTGCACAAAACCTGAACGTAGCTTTCCTCGTTTCCTTAGCGTTTTGTGTAGCCGCAAGCGCCAATCTGCCTGTTATTGTTTATACGATTTATTGGAAGAGATTCAATACGACAGGTGCAATGACAGGAATGATAGCAGGACTAGTGTCAGCATTGGTTCTTGTAGCCATTAGTCCTAGCGTTATGTCACCAGTAGCAGGTGCAGCATTAATTACCGGAGATCCAATTTTTCCACTAACAAATCCTGCCCTTCTTTCTGTTCCGATTGGATTCATTGGCGGAGTTATAGGAACATTGCTTTCGAATAAGCAAGATGCGAAGCGATTTGCAGAGGTAAAGGTAAAAGCGAATACTGGTTATAAAACGCAAGTATAAATATAATTTAAGCTTAGTTCGCAATTTGAGGGCTAAGCTTTTTTTGTTTTTTAAACTTCGGCTTACACTATGTAGGCTCTTTTTTTGTGCTTATTGGGGAATCGTCTTGAAAATGCGATTTACAACGCTGTTATAACCGTGTAAAATGACTAAAACTAACCAGATAGGTAACTCAACCTAGAATAATAATGGGGTGATTTTATGAGTAAAGCTAAAGGAAAAGGTGGAACAGGGAGAGGAACAGGCAAGAAGGGTTGGAATCGTTGGCAAGCTAGTGCAAACAAAAAAAAGAGTTCAAAACCTTATATAAGTAAAGGTACAAAAAAAACGGATGTTGAAAATGCCCCTAGGAGCAATAGTTAAAGTCACTTATCCTAAATATAGCGAATGCTGAATAAATTCTATTATTTAATGACAAAGTGTGCGAGCTCCTTTAAAGGAGTTCGCTTTTTTCTTTTTCAGCTAACAGGGCTGGATAGTTTAATTTTTGACACAATTTATTTTTCTAGGTTTTTCTTAAGAATGAACGGTTCTTTTTTAATGTGAAATTGCTCTTTTAAAAAGCCCCTTAAATTTCTCCCTATCTTCTGATGTAAATGGTTTTGGCCCCTTTGTACGCTTTCCGCTTTTTCGAGCCATAGCACTCAAATAACGTGTTTGTAATAATTGGTCAATGTTTTCATTTGTATAGCTAGACCCATTATGGTGAAGTACCGCACACCCTTTTGCTAAACCTAGCGAAGCAAGACCATAATCTTGAGTAACGATTATATCTCCTTTTTGTGCTAACTTCATAATCCGATAATCCGCAGCATCTGCTCCAGAATCAACATAAATGGTTTCCACTCCTGATGGTTGTTCCACATTAGAAAAATGAGAAAAGCTAGTAACAAGAATAACAGGAATATCAGCATTCGTACCTTCAGAGATAATGATATCTTTTACCGGACAAGCATCTGCATCAACATAAATTTTCATCTTTACCTCTCCCCGTAAATAAGTTTGAGTTGATGATAATGGCAAATTTAGCCTTTGTCAAACGACAAGATGGTTTACCTAAAATCATTAAAAAACAGTTGTTCTATTAAAGGGAGCTTTTCTCTAATAAGAAGGCTTCTTTTCTTAATAGACCAGATTCTTGAACCATCACATTTAAGGGAATGGATTATGTTAAAGTGTATAAAAGATTGTGAAGGCTACTACTTAAACAATAGGGGGCGTTTGCTGAAAAAGAAGGGGCTGTCCCATAAGGTCTCTGGCATCCACATAATACACTATATCTAGAATACCACTCACTTATTAATACTAGATATTGTTCGTGGTGCCTGACACCTTTGCTTTTGGGACAGCCTCTATTATCGTTCATGCCTGAGTATCAAAAACAGGAAATTGGAGTTAAATTGGTAAAAGTGTAACATATCATTTTAAAAAACCTAATTTCCTGCCAACTTTTTAATCATTACTTGAAACTTGGTCTTTATCGAACCATAGCGGTTCCTTATCATCAACATCTCCATTGTAGTTGATAAGGATCTCTTCCCCTGCTTTTATATCTGTGTAGGCATAGAAGTCAAAGGTATGGTTCTGAAAGTTAATCTCATAAATGGCATTAGGCTCATACGAATGATTAAAAAGCATACCGTATCCGAGCAAGATTGCGGTATGATTTTTGCCATACTCGAACACATAATCTGCAAGCAAAGTTTTTTCAATGAAAACATGTTCCTTATTAGGATATGGAAGGACTGGAGCTTCATGGATCAGCTCACCTTTCACTATATCAACGGTTGCAAATACTCCTCGATTAAATTCTCCATCACTTAACGGAGATGTCTTAATTTCTAATATGTTAATCACCTGCAATTCCTTTGATGTTCATTATCTTTATTATCTTAACAGTTTTTTTTATAAAAGTTAATAAAAAGGAAATTTAAAATTGTTGCGAGAATCTCAACACTTTGGGTTGGAAAATGTAACTGTTTCCAATGAGAAACGCAACACAAACTTTCACAAAAATTGTGGTTTTGTACCTGGTTCAGGAGGAGTATGGCAATCAAATCAACTTTTGGGTACTTTTGTAAAAATATTTGAGTTCCTTGCAAACAATTTCAAAAAATGCTATTCTAAATATGAATTATTTTTGTTCGGTGTAAAGGATAGTATTAGTAAGAACTTTTCGTCTTGATGATCACTGAGAGCAAGGATAGTAATACATTGTGTGTACTAACACACTAGGAGGCAACAAACATGGAAAAAGGTAAAGTAAAATGGTTTAATGGAGAAAAAGGCTTCGGATTCATCGAACGTGAAGGTGGAGAAGACGTATTCGTTCATTTCTCAGCTATCCAAGGCGAAGGGTACAAAACATTAGAAGAAGGTCAAGAAGTGACTTTTGATGTTGAGCAAGGTCAACGTGGAGCACAAGCAGCTAACGTTCATAAGGCTTAATTATAATGCCAAACATGGACAGACTCTTTTTTAGAGTCTGTTTTTTATTTTTCTTAAAAAACAAAAAACCCCACTCACAAATGAGTAGGGAACATGAAAACAGTAAATCAAATGGTAAACACATTGTAACATATAATTTGTAGGATTCCTAATCGAGCGCTTTAATGAAGTAACGGAAAAGCCCATTTTCTCTATTTTAATTCGCAGAGAAGTTGGGCTTTTTAATTTGGAATTTCCTCAACGTTGTAAATCCGAATTTTCCTGACGGTACCCCTTATTATCAAAGTTATCTGTTGCGTTCTAAATAATTAGAACATATAATAAAATTAAAATGATATAAATTTTCAGAAAGGTTGGTTGATATGCAATTTGAACAAAAAACAATGGACATTAATTTAGAACAACAAAAGTTAATATCAAGTCCGCTTAGAGTAAAGATTATTTACTTATTAGACGAACGTCCGATGACAGCAAAGCAGGTAGCAGATGAATTAGGTAAAACGGCTGGGAGTATTCATTATCATATTCAGCAGCTCTATAATGGAGGAATTTTAGAAATCGAAGAGACGCGAGAGAACAGAGGGATTATTGAGAAATATTACCGTGCTCGTGCGACTCACTTTCATTTAGTGGATGCAAATAAACCAGTACATGAAAAAAAACGCAGCTCCAGAGGTATGAGCTTAACCCTTTCAGCCAAGGAATTAAAGGAATTTGAAGCAGATTTTGATGAATTATTAGAGAAATATTTAAAGAAAACGCTTAAAGAAGATATTGAACGCACCCCATATACTGTATTCTGTCAGTTTGAAAAGCTATTAGATGAGGAGGACAATTAAATGGCAGGAGCAATACAGAAGAATCTCATATTATTTCTTCTAGGAAAAATGACAGCGGTTCTTGGTTCGTCTATTTATGGTTTTGCTATTGGCTTGTATATTTTAGCCAAAACAGGATCAAGCCTCAACTTTGCCATTACGTTACTTTTAAGTGCTTTGCCAAGGATATTGCTTTCTCCAATTGCGGGCACGATTAGTGATCGTTGGAATAGGAAGATCATCATTATTACTTCTGATTTTGCTTGTGCGATTTGGCTAATGATTGTGTTTTTTATTTTTACCTTTTTGTATCCGGAAATTTGGGTTTTATATTTGGCAACGGCTGTCCTCAGCATCCTCAATACATTTTACTCCAACGCGGTCACATCAGCGATTTACAACATGGTTGGCCCAGATCATCTACAGAAAGCGATGTCTTTGAATCAGGCAGCAGCTTCATTGTCCACTATTTTAGGTCCAGTTCTCGGAGGAGTTTTCTTCGGACTATTTAATATAACCACCTTCATGATCATTAACATAATCACCTTTACAATTTCGGGGCTGGCAAGTGTTTTCATCCAATATGATTTATTTGCAGAAAAAAAGGAAAAAACGAGCGGCAATTCCGTTTTTACAGACTTGAAATTAGGTTTGTCTTATGTGAAGGAACAGGCCTTCATTAAAAATCTCATTATGATAAGTATCTTCCTTAATTTTTGGTTTGCCGTATTTCCAGTTGCATTGCCTTATCTAGTATTATCTGTTCGAAAGATGGAATCGTACCAGCTTGGTATTATCGAAGGATCATTTTCTGTTGGGATGTTAATCATGTCGATTTTTCTTTCAACAAGACCGGAGATCAAAAGAAAAGAATTAAGTATACTTGGAGGCTTAATTGCTATGTCCTGTGTTCTAATTTTCATTGGACTTCCAAGCTTCCCAGGAATGATGAATGTTACGAACGGTATATTCTTTCCGTATTTAATCTTTATGGTCTTGCTTCTATCAATCTTTATTATGATAATAAATATGCCAATTATGGTGCTGCTCCAAAAAAGCACGCCGGATCATTATCGAGGTAGAGTGATGTCCTTGCTTGAAACTGGAGCAAGTGCCATGGCACCGATAGGCTATATCCTATTTGGTTTTCTTCTTGAGAAAATGCCAGTTTGGATTTTACTCGCTATCTGCGGACTTAGCATCATCTCGCTTATTCTCTACCATATTAAAAGGAAGACATTTGTCGAACATTTAAGAAACGCCGATAAACCGAAAGAAATGGCTTTGGAGGCATAAGCTTAGTAAACTGGAAAAAGACGTTGGTCGCAGCATCAACGTCTTTTTTGCAATGAAATTTATTTATTTCCTTGCCTTAACATGAGGGTAAATAGGATGTTCCCAGCTGAAAATAAAGCTTCCGTCTTTTTTTAAATAGAAATAAATATACTTTAAAGTTGTTGGTAGGTCAGTGGTCCAGCCGAATGCGTATATGGAATAAACAATATCAAAATAGTCTTCTTTCTTCTTAAAGATTTTAATAATTCTTAAAACAAATTAGTAGATGAAGAAACCGAGTGTTATAATGGAGAAAAAATTCCCAGAGATTTACTGGAGGGGGATGCTTATGAACAAAGAGCTTTTATCTAAACGGTTTTATCAGTTTGCTTTACGGGAATGCCATGACTCCAGTCCATTGTATGAGTGGTTGTCTTTGAAAATTTCAGAAGATGAAGAAATGCTGGAACTTAGCTCCCATTCAAGAGAAGGGCAGCCTGTTCCGAACCTATTTTTAGGGGCGATTCATTATCTTTTAATAAAAGGAGCAGACCATTCTTTAAAGGATTTTTATCCAAGTATTGTTGAGAATGCTAGGTTCATTGAAGATACTTTTCCTCATTTCAAGGATTTTTGCCAGGATAATAGGGAAGATATCATTTTCATTCTTAAAAATAAGCTAGTCCAGACTAATGAAGTGCGCCGGTGCGGTTATCTTTATCCAACTTTTTCTTATATCTATAACAATACGAAAAAACCGTTAGCATTAATAGAAATTGGGACAAGTGCAGGTTTTCAGCTTCTATGGGATAAATACGCCTATTCTTATAATGGGAAAGATTTCTACGGAAATAATGACTCAAACCTGCTGATCGAGACAGAAATTAAAGGTGATGGCATACCAGATTTCCTTCTGAAAAGCCCTCCTGTTACCCATAGAGTTGGCTTAGATTTACATATCAATGATGTAACAGATAATGAGGATGCTCTATGGTTGAATGCGCTTATTTGGCCGGAACACAAGGAAAGAAGAGTTCTATTTGAAAAGGCAACCAGCTGTATAAAGCAATATAAAAGCGAAATGAATCTTATTGAAGGAGATGGGGTAGAACTGCTTCAGCAATTTGCTTCTAAGGTTCCACCCGAATCGACCCTATGTGTATTCCATACTCATGTTGCGAATCAAATGCCTAATGAAATGAAGGAAAAGCTGCTTGACCAGATAAAAGAAATCGGAGGGAAAAGGGATATTTTCCATCTTTATAATAATATTTGGGATGGAAAATTACATCTTGATTCCTTTTGTGATGGGAAAGAGGAGCTCAGAGTCATTGGAGAAACAGATGGGCATGGAAGATGGTTTACGTGGGAGCTTTAACAGGATATATAAAAGAAAGCAGATCCTCAAAAGGGAACTGCTTTCTTAGATTATATTTACTCCTTGTTCGGCATTGCACAGTTTCCATCTACACAGCTTGCATCTTCTGCACTTTCTGTGGATAGGTCTTGAAAGGTTGGTGTTGCAGCTTCTTCTTCCCAAACCTTCTGAAGAGCATTTGCGAATGTTTCCGTAGGCTGCGCACCTGATATCGCATATTTTTGATTAATGATAAAATATGGTACTCCTGTTACGCGATATTGCTGAGCAATGGCTTCGTCAATCCGTACATCATTGGCAAAAGCATTTTTATCTTGCAGTGTATTGATTGTTTCGTTCCGATCAAGACCAACCGCTTCTGCAATTTTTAATAATGTTTCATGGTTACCTACATCCTTGGAATCAGTAAAATATGCATGAAGTAGTTTTTCTGAGATTTCTGCTTCTTTTCCATGCTCTTTGGCAAATTTGGCCAATCGATGTGCATCAAAGGTATTACCAGTCTTCATTCCATCAAAATTGAAATTCAATCCTACTGAAGCTGCTTGCTTCCCAACACCCTCGCATGATTGCTTGGCTTGCTCAATACTCATTCCATATTTTCCTGCAAGAATTTCGTAAATGCTCTTACCATTATAATCGGGAGCATTTGGATCAAGCTCGAAGCTTTTAAACTCAACCTCAACTTGATCTTTATGGGGAAATTGGTTTAGAGCATGCTCTAATCTGCTTTTTCCAATATAACAAAACGGACAAACAAAATCTGACCATACTTCAATTTTCATAAATGATCACCTCTATTTCATGTTTTCTCAGATTAACGGGCTGTAAGCCTTTCACTGATTTAAGATTACTTTATCCTATAGTAGCATACTCATTTACGAAAACCTCCAAAGATGCTCATAGTTCAAGAAACGCTGTGTTTAACTTGAAATGATTGTGGAAAAACTTAGAAAAAGGGAAACTTGGTTCCATTGCATCAATATACTAAATATATACTTCGTTCACTTATTCAAAACAATAATGTGGTGATAAAAGGTGAAGTCTGATCATGATGGAAATTACATGTTTCAAAATTTACAGGAACGAAATTTGACGTTTGATATGGTTTTCTTTAGAATTCTTAAGTTCATTAGCAGAAGCCCGTGTGGAAACTATCGTTTAATGGTCGGTACTGATTCACAGGTACATTGCGATCGCACTGTTTTTATTACAGGGATCGTCATTCAAAATGAAGGAAAAGGGGCATGGGCCTGTATTAGAAAACATATTATTCCGAGGAAAATGCTTCATTTGCATGAGCGAATTTCATATGAAACCTCATTAACAGAACAGGTTGTTTCACTATTTACGATTGAAAGGAAAAACGAAATCATTGATCTAATCCTTCCATATATTTACCATGGAGCAACATTTACGATGGAGGGTCATCTTGATATTGGTATTGGAAAAAGAAATAAAACACGCGAATTTGTTAAAGAGATGGTTTCTAGAATGGAATCAATGGGAGTAGAGCCAAAAATAAAGCCTGATGCATTTGTTGCTTCAAGTTACGCAAATCGATATACAAAGTGAGTCCATTAGAATAAGGTGAAAAATAATTTGTACAGAAAACTCCAGAGATGGAGTTTTTTATTTTTTTGTTCTATACAAACTATAACAATTCTGTTATATTATAAATAGAACAAAAAGGAGGGTATAAGGTTGATCATTCAAATTGAGCCCCAGTCTGATGTTCCTATCTACACTCAGTTAACCAATCAAATTATTGAAGGAATAGCTAGGGGATATATGCATTCAGGAGATTCACTTCCATCTGTACGAGCATTTGCGGCAGATCTAGGAGTGAACATGCATACAGTTAATAAAAGCTACCATGAATTAGAGAAAAAGGGCATTATTCGCATTATCCCTAAATCCGGGGCAGTGATTAATTCTCCTGCAGAAATGAGTAATAATTCAGAACGGCTCTTGGAAGAATTTAAGCCGATGATTGCAGAAGCATTAGTATTAGGTTTGGATCAAGAGCAAATTCAGGAACTCGTAACATCTCTAATTCAAGATTTAAAGGGAAAGCCTTAATTCTTTTAATGAAAGTGGAAAAGGAGGGGAAACGGTATGGATTACATGCTTTTTCTAATAATCATTGTATTTTTAGTAGCAATCGAAATGGCGATTCCATTTCTCGCAAAAAGAACTACCGTATTTGGGGTGTTCATCCCAGATGAATTTGTCCGTGATTCAAAGCTATTATCCTTTAAAAAAATGTATGCACTGTTGATATTCATACTGGGTTTGATCGCGGTAAGCATATACCTATTTTGGATGTTAAAAGGAAATTCGACAGAAGCGTTTCAGGTGTTATTGGGACCGGCTATTCAATTTGGCATCATTTTTATTAGTACAGCTCTTTATTTTTATTTTTATGCAAAAACTTTACAACGTAAAAAAGCAATGAGGTGGGGAGATAACTTAAAGCAAGTGAAAATGACAGATTTGACAGTACGTTCACAGGATGCCATGCTCCCTTGGTATATATACTTGTTGCCAATCGCCGTTACGTTTGGGGTAATAGGCTATACGCTTTTGAAATATAACATGTTTCCTGAGCAAATCCCAACCCATTGGGGACCAGACGGAAAGCCAGATGCTTTTACAGTAAAAAATCCATTTACTGTGATCGCGTTGCCCCTTATTATGTTTACAATGCAATTGATGTTTCTAGGTATTAATGAAATGACTAGACGTTCTGGAATAAAATTAAGCGCCACTAGGCCTGTTGCATCTCGAGTTCGCCAGCTGACATTAAGAAAATATTCGAGCTGGTTTATGTTTTTGATAAGTGTTTTGATAACAATGCTTTTTTCCTTTTTACAATTACAAATGATTTATCCCGATTTATCTGATGGGGTTGTGGGTATGGCTCTGCCGATTATATTTTTACTCATCGTCATGATTGGTTCTGTTATTTTTGCCGTCAAAGTTGGAAACGCAGGTGAAAAGGAAGGTTTTCAACCAGAAAGCGGGGTATCAGATCTTGATGAAGATCAATATTGGAAGGGTGGACTATTTTATTACAATAATAACGATCCTTCGATTTTTGTTGAAAAACGGTTCGGTGTTGGATGGACCATGAATTTTGCCAATCCGATCGGCTATTTTATTATATTTGGACCGATTGTTATTATTTTGCTTATTAGTGTGTTTGGTTAAGTATAAACTCGGAGGGGAAACTGTGAAGAAATTATCATATTTCCTTTTAACAGTATTAAGTATTGGATTATTATTAACTGGCTGCAATAAGGAGAATAATAAAAAGGAAGAATCATATGAAAAGGGAGGGAGTTCATTGAAAAGCATTGAGGGGAAATGGGAAGGATCTATACAAATACCGAATCAGCCGCTGCCAATTATTGTTCAATTATCAAGCAAGGGCGGAACGATTAGCATTCCAGTGCAAGGGGTGTATCAATATCCATTGTCAAATGTGAAGTTAACTGATTCAAGCTTGTCATTTGCTATGGATATCCAAGGGCAGCACATTTCGTTTAATGGAAAGGTTGAAGGTGAAAAGATTAAAGGTACATTTAAGCAGCAGGGTCAATCCTTTCCTTTTGAGTTGACGAAAGCTTCTGCTGATAAAACTGAAGAAGTTGGAGAAGCAGTACAGATAGATTTAAAGGACGGGACGATGCAGGGAGTATTAACAACCCCTCAAGGTAACGGTCCTTTCCCGATTATGATCATTATTGCTGGCTCAGGTCCAACTGATAAGGATGGAAATTCAGCTGTAGTGCCAGGAAAGAATGATAGTTTGAAAATGTTAGCTAAAGATCTAGCAGCTCATGGAGCTGCAAGTATCCGTTATGATAAAAGAGGAATTGGTCAGAACGTAAACTTAGGTGGAAAAGAAGAGGATATGCGCTTTGATCACTTTATTAAAGATGCTTCGTCATGGGTAGAGTTTGCAAAAGGGGATAAGCGCTTTTCAAAGGTTGGAATTATTGGTCATAGTGAAGGCTCCTTAATCGGAATGACTGCAGCTAGTGAAACAAATGCGGATGCGTTTATTTCTATTGCCGGAGTAGGCAGACCGATTGATCAAGTGCTGCTTGAACAGCTGGAAGGACAGATGCCAGAAAATCTTCTTCAGGAATCTAAGGACATTTTGGATAATTTAAAGCAAGGTGAAGAGGTTAAATCAGTTAGCACCGAATTGCAAAGCTTATTCCGCCCATCTGTGCAACCATATATGATTTCTTGGTTACAATACAACCCTCAGGAACAATTGCAAAAATTGAATATCCCTGTTTTAATTTTGAATGGAGATCGGGACATTCAAGTACCTGTAACGGATGCAGAGGTTTTGCATAAGGCAAAAAAAGGTTCTGAGCTATTCATTGTCGAAGGAATGAACCATGTGTTGAAGGAAGCACCTGAGGATCGGGAAGGAAATATCACAACATATTCAAACCCTGGATTGCCTTTAGCTAAAGGTCTCATGGATAATATCATTAGCTTTCTAGAGAAAAACGAGGTATTACAAAAATAAAGACAAGAGCATTTCTCCTTGTGAGAATGCTCTTGTTTTTTATTAGAACTTTGCTGTTCAAAGATTGTATAAGTAAGCTCGCTTTCCAATTTGGATATGCTTATTATCGTATGTTCGTATGATTGAGAGTATGTTCTTCAATTTTGGCAGCAACAGCTTTCGTTAGTTCTGCAGTTGTTTCAGGAAGGGAGGTAGTTAGAATAGAATTAGCGACCTTTGCCATCATCCCTTCCGCTGTTATATTGAGGTATCCAGTCATCAAGCAGTAGCTGCTGCCGCGCTCTTTAGCAAAGAAATAGCCGTGTCCGGTGAATTTCTCGTTTATCCCCTTTAATTGAAATGTTACTCTAGTTGGCTCTTCCCATTTAATAATATCGACTTTCAATTCAATTTTTTTCTTCATGAATCCAATATCGCTTTTAAAGCACCAAGTGGATTCCTTTTCGTTTAAAATCTGGTGTTCAATATATCCAGGTACGAGTGGAGCCCAATGATCAATATTACTTACAAATTCCCATACAGTTTGAATGGGTGCGTTAACTTCGATTTGATGAGTATAACTCGGCATACTTTTACCGCCCCTTTGAAAGTTATTCAATGATGCTCTACATGAAAATCTATTCAAGAAGCGGGTAAGGTATACCATTGAATGTTTTTACTTCTTTTAGGAAAATTTTGGTTGAGGAAAATGAATACAGGATAAAAATACTAGTAAAATTATCCTTAAAATAGGGATAAAGGTTCAAGGGAAAACGACAATATACGCTGAATATTAACAATGTTATACATATTCTGAAAAAAAGCGCAGGCAACGGAGGTGAAGACAGAATAGCGCAAGAGACAAAAGAAATAAATAAGAGGAGATGTAACAATTTATGGCTAAAAGGCATTTTAAATCTTTTTTAATCACACTAGTATTTCTTTTAACATTCTCTTCCTTAGGTACAGGAGCAGGGGCTGCTGGTAAAAAAGATAGTCAAACGGCTTCTCCGCTTGCAAAATTGGTTGGAGAGTTTAATCTCACTTCTTCCAATCGAACGAGTATCATTGTTGAGTTAACAGAGCCATCTCTTGTCGAAGCAAAGCATAAAGGGAAAAGTCAATCTAAGGCTAATCTATCAAACATTCGTAATCAAGTTAAATCAGAAGTTATGAAGGCTGCAAAAAGCTCAAATGTTGGTCGTGAATATGACTATGTATTTTCAGGTTTCGCAGTTGAACTAGCTGAAAATGAAATTCCATCACTTTTAGCTGTACCAGGGGTAAAAGCAGTATATCCAGATGTTGAATATCAAACTACTAGTCTTGGTGAGGGAGAAGTAATCTCTCAAGAGGAATACAGTCCAAATATGCTAAATAGCGCACCTTATATTGGAGCAAAAGAGGCCTGGGAAACAGGCTATACTGGGAAGGGCGTTAAGGTAGCCGTTATTGATACGGGAGTCGATTATACACACCCAGATTTAAAGAATGCATTTGGAAGCTATAAAGGCTGGGATTTCGTGGATAATGACAATGATCCACAAGAAACACCAATAGGAGACCCTAGAGGTGACGCAACCACTCATGGCTCACATGTTGCAGGGACAGTTGCGGCTAATGGCCTTATCAAAGGTGTGGCACCTGATGCGACATTACTTGGTTACCGTGTATTAGGTCCTGGAGGTCGTGGAACTTCTGAAAACGTCATTGCTGGAATCGAAAAAGCTGTTCAAGATGGTGCTGATGTTATGAATCTATCATTAGGAAATTCGATAAATGATCCAGATTATGCAACAAGCATCGCATTAGATTGGGCAATGGCTGAAGGTGTTGTCGCAGTTACATCAAACGGCAACAGCGGTCCGAAAAACTGGACAGTAGGATCACCTGGAACAGCTCGTGATGCCATTTCCGTTGGTGCTACTCAGCTGCCTTATAATGTATACAATGCTGCCATTGCTACTTCAGGCGGGGTTAGCTACCCTTCTTCGAAAGTAATGGGCTTCGCTAGCGATGCAGATATTTTAGCATTGAACGGGAAAGAGCTCGAGTTTGTTAATGTAGGATTAGGAACTCCAGGGGAATTTGCAGGGAAAGATCTTACAGGTAAAATTGCATTAATGAAGCGTGGAGATATTGCATTCGTTGACAAGGCAATAAATGCAAAAAATGCAGGAGCTGTGGGCGCTATCATTTTTAATCATAGTGCTGGTGAGCAGCCTGACGTAGCTGGAATGGCCGTACCTTCTATTAAAGTATCATTAGAGGATGGCGAAAAGCTGCTTAAAGAATTAGAAAACGGTAATAATAAAGTTTCTTTCCAAATTGATTTTGCACACCGTGTTGGTGAAATAGTTGCGGATTTCTCTTCACGAGGTCCAGTTATTTATACATGGATGGTGAAGCCGGATGTATCTGCTCCTGGTGTGAATATTATAAGCACAGTTCCAACTGGTGATCCAGCGAATCCTCATGGATATGGGGCGAAGCAGGGAACAAGTATGGCATCTCCGCATGTAGCTGGAGCAGCAGCGCTTATTTTACAAGCGAACCCTCATTGGGGTGTTGAAGAAGTAAAGGCTGCATTAATGAATACTGCAGAAAACATATCAGATCCTTCTACAGGAAAAGCATATCCGCATAATGCTCAAGGTGCTGGAAGCATCAGGGTAGTGGATGCGATTAAGGCAAAAACACTTGTTACACCAGGAAGCCATTCTTTTGGAACATTCTATAAAGATAACGGCAAGCAGGTTGAAAAACAGAAATTTACTATTAAAAATCTATCTTCAGAATGCCAGACTTATAGTTTCGAAGTAAACATGGGCGAACATTCTGATGCAATTAAAGTCATGACAAGCAATAATTTAAAAGTGAATCCAGGTCAATCACAAGATGTGAATTTCAATGTACAGGTTGATGCTGGAAAGCTTTCACCAGGTTATTATGAAGGTACGATTACGGTGAGTAATGGTACAGAAACACTTGATGTACCAACGATTCTTTTTGTAAAGGAACCTGATTATCCTCGTGTTGAATATTTAGGGGTCAACCAACTCGGTGATGGACAATTTGAGATTGAGGGCTTTTTCCCAGGAGGCGCGGAGGAAGTTGAGCTATTTGTCTATCTATCTAATAAAGATGCACAACCTATAGGATACTTAGGTGATATTACTGTCTACAGAGATGTAAAAGCAGGTTACACAACTTTCAAATGGGATGGAAAGCTTGCTGATGGAACAAAGCTCCCAGCAGGGTATTATTACAATATTTATGCATATGCAACATACTTAGGTCAAAAGGATTTAGCGGGAGCTAATATTCTTATTAAGTAATGATAGGCGAGAAGGTCATCGTAAATAAAAACGATGGCCTTCTTTCCAATCTCTACTTTGTATTTTCAGCCTTCTCCTTTAGTTGCTGAAACCATTCCCTAGTTTTATTGGAATTCTTGTCATTGATAAAAATCTTCCTATCTTCCAGTTCAATATAAATATAAGGGGAAGCCTCTTTCTGGATAAAGAGAAGACTGCTTCCATAATCCTTTACCTTGAAATGACCTTTTGAAAGCGTTGGCAGGCCAACGCCGTTTGTTTTTGCTTTAACTTGAGGCATTGTTTCCATTAATTCAACCTTTTTAATATCTTTAATCCTCCATTCATCACCATACATTCCTGTGATTTCAAATTGCTCTTCCTTAACAATTAATTGATAGCCTTGATAACTGTAAAGGGTAAGGGCAGTTATTGAACCAACGACAGCTATAAATAGAGAAATGCTAATCATATAGCTCCGCTTTCTTTTCCTTGGAACTTCATATTTAGATAGATAAATCACCCCACCCATCAAGAAGACCAGCATTCCTCCGAATTGAAATTCTATTGCATATTTAAAGGGTGTGCAAAGGAGCGGCAGTAAGAGTAGCATCACAGCAGCGGTTAGGAGTAATAATCCTCCAGTCTTCTGCGGTAATCCATTCTCTATTAATTCTTGCTTTTCTTCTTCTGATCGAGACTCAAAACCAGAGATAAGAAAATATGCTTTCTTGTACCGAATAGCCCAACCTAGTAAACCAAAAATTAGAATCATAATGATAATAGTTGCAATAAGTCCTATCAAAATTTTGGCCTCCTTTTTTAGTGTATAAACATTCGAAATGATAGGGTTAGAATAACCTTAATACGAATAGTAGTGTTTAATAGTTCCATCATAAGTCTTTTGGCATGTAAATTTTATAAAAAAGAGTACTTATTACTTATTCAGAAAATAAAGAATATTTAGTATTATTTATTTTGAAACAAAAATAGTTCTGAAGGAGTGGTGCATTTGTTAAAGGTTCTATCAAGTTCAGCCTTAGCTATAGCATTAGCTGGAAGTACGATTTTTACAGGGGGAAGCAATGCGGATATAACCGCGAAAGAGAAGAGTACATATAGTATGAACTTAGCTCATCATGTGGGCATTGCTCCAGAGCTTTCAGAACAAGCAAAAAGATTAGGACTTGATTTGTCTAAAGTCGATCCTGCTGAAAAAGCGGCTAAGCAAGGGAAGAAATTTCAGCAAGCAGGAAATAATCATGTTGCCTATAGAAAGGCAGAAGGAGATATTCCTGTTCTTGTCATTCTAGCAAAATATAAAGATGGTGATCAGCCAGTAGGGGATATGGAGGGACAGGTTCCTGCTCACTATTATGAGGATTTAATATTTGGATCGGAATATAATCCATATGAGCTTGACCAGTTTAAACAGTATGCAGAGTTTAATGGGGAGAAAGTCTCTACGAATCGTACAATGCAAAATGTTTATAAGGAATCTAGTAACGGAAAGGTAAATCTCGTTCGCAAAGAAAACACAGATTTCGCATGGGTTGAAATGCCTCATGGTGCATCATACTATTTAGATCAAGAGGGCAAATATGCAGAAAGTGGCAAATATGTCATTGGAAATGAAAATGGAGACGCTCACATGGGTGAATTCGTTCGTGATTTGTTGAAGGCGGTTGACGGGCAAATTGACTTCTCACAATATGCTGAAGATGGAGAGGTTCCGAATATTTTTATCGTTCATGAAGGAACAGGTGCTGAGTTCAGTAGGGATCCAGCACAAATCTGGTCACATAAATGGAATATATTAAGTGCTATGTACTTTGGAAAGTATTATGAAACTGGGAAAACTGCAGATGTTCATGCCGGGATGAGCGAAGATGAGTGGGTAAATAAAACAGTTGCTGAAGATATGACCTATGATGGCGTTATCGTAAACAACTATAATATTCAGCCAGCAATTGGCGGAAATGTTTCCGGATTTGATACAGCTACAGGAGCATACAATGAAGCGAAAAAGACAGGCCCATATCCAGCCCAAACTGGGGTATATGCACATGAATTCGGTCATGCCTTAGGCTTGCCTGATTTCTATGACACAGCTTATTCCTCTGAAGGAGTAGGTAACTATTCAATGATGGCAGGCGGATCGTGGATGCGCTATCCAGATAGTGCAGCCTATTCAGGCAATTCACCAACTCACTTCGATCCATTCTCGAAGATTTTCTTAGGATGGGCAAATCCAATCGAAGTAAAACCAGAAGATGGGGTTCAAGAAATTACTTTACCTTCCATTAATAAAGCATCAGCTGATAACGGAATTGTGAAAATGGAAGTTCCAGGATCAAATGGAACAGAATACTTCTTATTTGAAAATGTTCAACAAGACGGTTTTAATAAAGGATTAATTCGCCAAGGTGCAAATGCGCATGGATTAGTGGCATGGCATGTCGATGAAAATATTATTAATCTCTATCAAACTGCCGGCTTCCGTCCGAACAATGTGGAAAACTGGATGAACAAGAGGTTCCAGTACAATCAGTCCGAAACTGCTAGTGATGGAACAGTTGTTACGCACTATGGCTTATCTGTTATTCAAGCAGATGGAAAATATGATCTTGAGAAAAATGCGAACCGTGGAGATGCGGGAGATTTCTTCAAAACTGGAAGCAAGTTAACACCAGTATCCAGTAATGTTCATACAGGATCCTATTATTTCTGGAAGGGCCAAAACTCAAAACCTGCTGATTCTGGAATCCATGTAACAGATATTGTTGAAAATAACGATGGTTCAATCACTGCTAAATTCTACTACAAGTCAAATCAAGGTAACAAATAAGTTTAGAAAAACTTGGCGTTCTCCAAGTCCTTTTTGGGGAATGCCTTAGTTTTTCTTATGCGATCTTTTTAGCGGACATTTAATTGAAAACACACTTTACTTTAGTACGTTAATAAACCTAAACGTTCCTGTTAGCTGAAAAATAAAACCTGATTCTATATTTAGAATCAGGTTTTACTATTGAACAAGATTTTTGAAAGTGAATTATTGTGGAGGCGGCACTACAATAGGGTTTGAGTTTTCAGAACCTGGACCGTTATAATATTGTGGAACTTTCCCAGGGTGGAATAGATCTCCAACTTTAACTTGGTTGGAAATTTCGATTGGCTCTTCCATTCGAGGGATAATGACATTCATCTGAACATTCACCTTAATATATACTTCTAGATAAGTATTGTTAATACCTGATGGAACAACCTTTGTTTCAACATTGGATGTAACGTCCCCAAGTATTTGTAATCTTACAGGAATCTCTGGGCCTAAATTAGATAGTAATGTCATATTTGTTGCCATTCCTAAAGGAATATAATAAACAATCCCATTCGAATCCTTAGTTTTTTCAGGGTCAATATGAATATCATTTTTAAAATTATCTAATTTATCTACTTCTCCAGCTTCAACTAAATCTAAATATTTTTGCACTCTTATTGTTGTCTCTGAAATGACTTTATTGACCATTTTTTGATTAAAACTGTAGCTTGGTTCACCGGCATTTTCATGTTTTACAATTAGTTCATTAATATCAATACTTTCGGTGATCTTTTTTTCGATAGCATCATTGATTGCTTGGGCAGCAAATTGCGTCGCTTTTGTTTTGGCAATATCCATCAAGTATGGCTCTAAGTTCCTGTTAATAATGATTAAACTGAAAATGGTTAATATTGAAAAGATCATTAATGTAATTAGAAATACATATTTGAATGGCAAAGGCCCCTTTTTGAATTTCCATCTCCTTCTTCTCTTTTTTCGCAAATAAAACCCTCCCGCTCTGAAAGTTCTCGTTGTTTCGAATCATTGACAAAGACATCATTTTGATAAATCGGGCTTTGTACAAATATATGTCCACAATGAGAAAATAAACATAAGCTTTTTGTCGTTTTGGGAAGGGTTTTGTTGAAAGAAGCTAATCATTAAAAAAGTGCACGATTCACGTGCACCATTCTAAATAAGGAATGCTATCAATAGACCTCCGATTATGATGACAGCACAAATCATTTTAGCGAGAAGGGGGATTGACTCTTTCCCTTTTTCATTCACCTTATCCTCGTCTTCATTAACAATTTTTCGGTAATTAGGACTACAGCAGCCCATTACGCTACCTTTTTCCATCCAGAGACGTCATCTTCGAGAGTGAGATTATTCATTCTCGCCTTTTTAGCAGCGATATAGAATAGGAGGATAATGACTGCTGTGATGATGGTTGCTCCAATGTATGACGTGTTTAACGATAAACCAAATCCTATTTTTGCATTTAAGATATAAGTCATTGTTGCCATTGTCATGAAAATACCAGGTATCATGGCAATCCAATAATTTTTCTTTGCGATGAAAAGATACATTGCACCGACCCATAATGCTATGACAGCCGTTGATTGGTTAGCCCAAGAGAAATATCTCCAAAGGATCGTGAAATCAACCTTCGTTAGAGCGATTGAAATAGCGAATAGTGGAAGAGCAATCCATAGACGGCTCGAGATTTTCTTTTGAGAAAAGTTCATATAATCAGCAATAATCATACGTGCACTTCTGAACGCAGTATCGCCGGACGTTATTGGCAGAATGATAACTCCAAGTACGGCTAATGTTCCGCCAATGGCGCCAAGCATCAACTTTGAAGCTTCACCAACAATTCCTGCAGTTCCAATATTTGTAAGCATATCATTAAGCCCACTATAACCATTAAAAAGGCTCATAGCCGCAGCAGCCCAAATCATCGCAATAATTCCTTCAGCAATCATCATGCCGTAGAAAATTTTACGTCCTTGTTTTTCATTTTGCGTTGTTCGAGAGATGATCGGTGTTTGTGTAGCATGGAATCCTGACAGTGCTCCACAAGAAATAGTTAAGAATAATAATGGGAAAATGGGTGCGTTATCTGGATGGAAATTCTGTAATGAAAGTTCTGGAATTGGTGCTCCGGTAATCACTAAGCCACCACCGACACCAACAGCACTTATTAAAAGTAATGCACCGAAGAATGGATAGAATCTTCCGATAATTTTATCGATAGGAAGAAGTGTTGCTAAAATGTAGTAAATAAAAATAGCAGCGATAATAAGTCCTAAACCAACCTTACCGTTCATTAAATTATAAAGTAAGTCAGCTGGCGCTGTTACGAATACTGTACCAACTAATAAAAGAAGAAGAATGGCAAAGGCATTGACGACATGCTTCATCACCTTTCCAAGAAACTTACCAGCTAGCTCAGGAAGATGAGCCCCACGGTTTCGAATAGAAATCATTCCTGTTAAGTAATCATGGACAGCCCCAGCGAAAATACAGCCAAGCACGATCCATAGGAACGCTACAGGTCCGTAAAGAGCTCCCATAATCGGTCCGAAAATCGGTCCAACACCTGCGATATTTAAAAGCTGGATTAAGGAATTTTTCTTTGTATTCATAGGCAGGTAGTCTACACCATCTTCATGTGTGAAAGCAGGCGTTGGTCTTCCTTCATTAACCACGAATACTTTTTCAACAAACTTGCCGTAAGTAAAGTATCCGACAATTAAAAGGGCAATACAGGCTAAAAAAGTAATCAAAAGATTCCCTCCTTATAATAAAAAATGAATGCGTTTACAAAAATTATAAAAGAATTTCAGTAATAAAGAACATTTTGTGATCAAGATGTAGAAATAACAGGTTAACATGTAGCTAGAAAAGATTAAAACGCATTTAAGAATTAGATTAACTAGGAAATTATGTAACGATATAAAAAAAGCAGCGGAGGCCGACGCCTAAGATCATATTAAATTTCTAGACGAACTCGTAAAGACTTAACATAATTCCTGCTGACGGATAGCAATTCATGTCTTCCTTCTATTTCAAGCTGATAGGCGCCATTAAACCAAGGGGTAAGTCGAGTAACATAGTCAAGGTTTACAAGGTAACTTTTATGGATTCGAAAAAAGGAATAAGGATTAAGTCGATTCTCAAGGTCTTTTAAAGGAGTCTTTGCTTCGAATTCTCCAGATTTTGTAATTATTTTTGTAACTTTATCATCTCTATACATATATAAGATATATTTTGGTTCAATATAGAAGATTTCCCCATTCTCCTCCACAGCAAGCTTTCCCGTTGATTTAGTAATTTTAATATTTCTTTGAGAACGTAATTTTTTTTCAATGCGATGAATCGTTTTATGAAGCAGTTCCTCATCATATGGCTTGAGCAAGTAATCGATTGCTTCATAGCGAAAAGCCTCTGCAGCAAATTGTGGATAAGCAGTTGTGAAAATGATTAATGGATTTTTCTTTAATTCCATTAACGATTTTGCAGCTTCCATCCCATTCATTACTGGCATTTCGACATCAAGAAAAACAACATCAGGCTGTAATTGAATAGTCTTCATAATAGAGGCGTCACCAGATTCTGCCTCACCTACAATTTGAATAGAAGGAAAGCTTTTTAATAAATGCTTAAGTTCATCTCGACTGTATCGTTCGTCATCAACAATTAAAGCTTTAATGATCTGTTCCATTTATTTTTCCTCCGAAAGCGGGATAGAAAATGAAACGGCGGTTCCTCTATGAAGTTCACTCCTCGTCTGAATAGCTGCTTCACTTCCGAACATCATAGTTAGTCTTCGATTGACATTATAAAGGGCAAGACCGGTTCCGGATTCCGAATGGATAATTTTTTTTCCAACCAAATTGGCTCTCTCCTTATGCATCCCCTTGCCGTTGTCTTCAACTGTGACAAGAGTGCAAGTGTCCTCTATCTTTATCAAGATTTTAATCATACAATCCCTATCCTTATCCTTTATTCCATGTTTGATGGCATTTTCAATAATCGGCTGCAAGGTTAGTGGCGGAACCTTGACTAACAATGCTTCATCATCAATATCATAAATAACCTCAAGTTTATCGATAAATCGTGTTTCTTCAATTTCAAGATAGGCTTTCACATGCTTGAGCTCTTGTTCAAGCGTTGTCATGCTTAATGTTGTTCCCGCCAAATTTTGACGCAAAAAATGGGAGATGGAAACAAGCAGCTTTCTTGCTTTTCCTGGATCAATGCGTATTAAGGAAACAATTGTATTTAAAGAATTGAATAAAAAATGTGGACTAATTTGGGCTTGCAGCGCCTTGATCTCTAATTCCTTTGCCAACTGGTATGCCTTATCAGCCTCGGCAATTTCAAGCTGATGGCTGAGAAGAACACTTAGTCCAGCTATTATTTCTTTAGCAAAAGGGGTCACTTCCTTTTCTGAACGAAAATAAAACTTTAATGTTCCAATTGTTACACCCCTTTGTTTCAAAGGAGCAATGACTGCCGCACCAAGAGGGCAGTTATGACTTTGGCAATGGATCGTCTCGTCATTAGCGATAGTAATTTTTCCCTCTCTAATCGCATCTTTCGTAATTTGCGTTTGAATGGGAATATTAGCACGATGATGCTCATCACCGACACCTACATGAGCTAATATTTCAGTTAGATTTGTCATGGCAACGGCACTTGTTTGTACTTCCTTGTGTAGAATTTTGCAGACTGCTTCTGCAGAATAGTTGTTCATGCCTTTCCGAAGATAGGCAAGTGTTTGATCTGCGATACGCAGTGTTTTTTGTGCTTGAAGTGCAATGGCTTTTTCTTCTTCGTTTACTACATTTTTTATGATTAGTAGAAAGAGCGCTGAGCCTAACCCATTTGCGAGAATCATAGGCATGCCTATTACTTCAACAAGGGAGAGCGCTTTATCAAAGGGACGGGAAAATAATAAGATAATGAGCATCTGAATTGCTTCTGCAACAGCTCCAATTAGGAAAGCAGATGAAAGCTTGACATGCTTATTTTTTCGGTAAAAAGCCCCAGCAATAACTCCAGCAATTATAGAAGCGGCACCACATGAAAAGGCAGTAAAGCCACCTATTGTAAACCGGTGAATTCCCGCTATTAAGCCTGCACCTATTCCAATTTTATAGCCACCAAGAAGCCCAGCAATTACAACCCCAATAACTCTAGAATTTGCAAGAGCTTCATCGGAAGAAAGACCTGAAGCCCATCGATTGAACTGTAGAGTTTCTGTACTAAATGCAAGACCAGAATAAGTGCCGATAATTCCAAAAAAGCCAAAGAAAAGGATGGCTTTATACTGCTGCTTCAGATTTAATTGTTCTTGGTAAATCATATCTCTAAAGAACCGCAGCCGTGTTAGGATAAAAGCAATCGTCACAATAATTCCTAGACGTTCTAGCATCGTAAAGAGCAATTCAAACATATGATTTCTCCTTTAGCTAGTAATTGTTTCATCTATTTTAAAATAAAAACATAAAAAATAATATAAATTTCGATTATTCAAACTATTATTGTATCGATAAAAAAACAGCCTTAATGGCTGCTAATTCTTACCGTTCGAATATAACTTCCTTATCCAGAACAACCTCCTTACGGGGGAGCTCCATTGGAGAAGCAAAGGGAATTAAGGAAAAATGAATATTAATTAAGTCAAAAGGCAATGTAGGTGTGACGAGAAAACTCACTTGTGTATTTCCACCACCACCATGGGATCCATTTCTCCTAACCTTGTAGTCTGCAGGTCCTGTAACCTCCAGCATTAAATGAGGGATAATATGTCCAATATTTTCATCCTCTTTTAAGTTATAGTTGATTTCTAATGTCACAATGCTTCCATGCTCATGCTGCATGGAATGAGTTAGAAGATAATCAAAATCGTCAAGTGTTGATTTTTCCATAATTTGGATAACAGCTAAAAGCTCCCCTGGTCCTTCAGGCATGTAGAATGGCACGCTTCCATCATTAAGCTGGTTTATCAGCCAACCAATCTCAGAAACCTCCATCTCAAATCTATTTGACCATTCTTCAATCAGCTCAGTTGGAGGAAAGAATCGCTTTCCATTTGCGGAAGCCTTCCGTTCGTTCATGATTCTTAATATCTCTTCATCTAAGCTTTTTATTTCATCATTGTATTCAGACCGTACTCTACCAAACTCTGACCAACCCAATCCTCATCCCTCCAAATATTTACTGTATTTGGAATCATTTTAACAAATATTAGTTTAAAAACCCAATTTAGGTGCATTTTGTTTTTTTACGATCCTTGATAAGTTACATTGAATATACAAATTCCATTTCAATTATTAAGACCGTTTTCCCACGATTTTGAGGATAATGGCCGTTATAGAGAGTTCATTCGTGTTCAATGAGAACAAGTAAGATTGACTTTCCCTATTTTATAGACTTTTATTGAACCCATAAAGCTTATTCGCCAATTACAAAGTTAGTGAATTATGTAATTTTAAATTTTATTGTTGCACCTACAGTTACGTTAGGGACTATGATCGAACTATAAAGAAAACTATCTATTTAGCAAGGAGGAACTGATATGAATGAGAAGAAAACATTTTTAATCGGAGAATTCTCTGAAAAGACAGGTACTTCGGTGAGGACATTACATTATTATGATGAAATTGGCCTTCTTAAACCAGATAAGGATCCAAGCTCAGGTCACCGGCACTATTCAGATAAGGATGTATTAATATTGCAAAAAATAGTAAGCTTGAAATTTCTAGGCTATAGTCTAGAGCAAATTAAAGGAATGATCGATGAGCCAAGTTTTGATGTGAGCTTAAATGAATCATTGCAAATCCAAAAGAAGGCTTTAGAGGAGGAGAAATTTCAGATTGAGACGGCACTTACTTCCATTAATCGAACTATTAAGCTGCTTGAAGAAGAAGGAGAAGTAGATAGTGCGATCTTAATGAGTTTAATCAATACGGTTCAAACAGAAAAAAACACGCGTGAATGGCTTGAGCAGCGGACTACTAAAGATGTAGTCGATTATTTATATAATAAATCTGAAGATGATGTATTGTCGTTGGATAAGGAATATATTCATTTATCAAAAAAGGTAAAGGAATTAGTCGGATTGCCAATAGAGGATCCGCAAGTACAGGAGCTAATTGAACAATATATGAAAGCTACTCTTGATTTCATTGGAGAGGAAGCGATGCACGCTTTGGCAGAAATGGATTTGAGTGAAGCGGATAAGCTGCAAGAGATGATGCCTTCTCCATTTACAAAGGAAGAAGAGGACTGGTTAAATCAGGCGATGGATTATTATATGGTTCAAAACGGAATGGTTGATCCACAGAATAATCAAGAATAAGGTTCATTTTAATAGAGTTGCCAATGCAGCTCTATTTTTTTGTAAATAGGAATGTTAAAATTAATAAACGAACTGAAGCGAAATTGCCATTTCGATAAAGTATCAGCGATAAAGAACGCATAAGAAAAATGTAGAAATCCACAAAAGGACTTAGCTTTCGCAAAGTTTTTCTTATGTTTCTCTAAAATAGAATATAATAAGAAAAGAAAATCAACTAGTGAAGGGACAGGAAAGAAATGATTGTCAAAAATGAAGATGAATTGTTAGCTCTTAAAGAAATAGGGAAGATTGTTGCTTCCATACGTGATGAATTAATTGCGCGGACAAAACCAGGTGTGACAACGAAAGAACTGGATGATTATGCTGGCGAGCTATTTGAAAAATACGGAGCGATTTCTGGTCCAAAGGGAGAGTATGACTTCCCGGGATACACTTGTATTAGTGTCAATGAGGAAGTTGCCCATGGAATCCCTGGAAGCCGTGTAATTAAGGAAGGCGACCTTGTCAATATTGATGTATCTGGCTCCAAAAACGGCTACTTTGCAGACACAGGACTGTCCATCGTAGTTGGTAATAGTGATCAAAAGCTCATTGAACTTTGTGAGACGGCACAAAAGGCTTTTGAAGAGGGCTTGAAAAAAATAAAAGCAGGCTCAAAGCTAAGCATGATTGGAAAAGTAGTCAACAGAACAGCTAATGAGCATGGCTATACGGTAATAAAAAATCTAACTGGTCATGGAATTGGAAGATCCCTTCATGAGAAGCCTGATCATATTTTAAATTACTTTGAACCATGGGATTCTCAGCTATTAAGGGAAGGAATGGTTATTGCATTTGAACCATTTATTTCAACAGGAGCGGAACACGTGATCGAACTGGATGATGGCTGGACATTCGTAACCCCGGACAAGAGCCTTGTTGCTCAATGCGAGCATACCATTGTCGTAACAAAAGGAGAGCCGATTATTATTACGCTGTAATATGGATTGAAAAGATAATGGATTGCTGTAAAAAATTTTAAAACTCACTGTTTATAGCGAGAATTTCTCCTATAAACAGTGAGTTTTTTCTTTAGTTAAAAGGCAATGTTTAAAATATGCAAAAAGTTTACAAAAAATTTACATATGGTATGGTCAATAAGTGATTTTCCTCACTGAATAGACATTTGTATGCATGTGATAATTTCAAGGGTAATTCTTCCTGAAAAATTTATATTTAGTTTGGAGTGTACAATGAAAAGATCGATTATTTCAAAATTAACATGGTTGGTTGTTATTGTAGTTTTTGGAAGTTTAACACTCTTTTCTTTAACAAGTTATTACATGACCTATGAAAAGGTTAAGCAGGCAGCGGGTTTGGAACTACTAGGATGTGCTAACATTACTACTGGTCTCTTAACTGCTGAAGATATCAAGCTTTTTTCACATATAAATAAGGAAGAGGCAGATCGAATTAGTGAAAAAATAAACTGGACAATTGCTCATAAGCCGATCTTCGAAAATCAATATATTTTGTCATTAGATGGAACCGTTTTAGTCGCTGATCAGCATCTGCAAAAACAAGGTGTAAATAACGGAGATTCCTTCTATATAGATCCAAAGATTTTACAGGAAATCAAGAAATCGAAACAGCCTGTCTATTCTGATGTATATCAATTTGCAGGCATGAAAAGATTATCTGGTTATGCCCCTATTTTTGAGGATCATGATCCCACGAAAGAAGTTGTTGCAATAAGTGCGATTGACTTTGATGCTGAGATTTTAAAGGAAAGAACAATGAGTATGGTGGCATTGCCAATTAGCGTTGGAATCATCTCATTATTAGTCTCAGGAGTGATCATTGTACTCTTTGTAAGAAAAACAATTTTACCTTTAAAACCATTAACCTACTATACGAAAAAAGTTGCAGAAGGCGACTTAACGATTGAAATAAAGAATGAAAAAGCTGAGGGAGAAATTCATGAGCTCCAAATACACTTCAATCGAATGATAGAAAGTTTAAAAAATAGCTTGAATGTTACCACAAACAGCTCAAAAGAATTAGCAGCTGCGACAGAGCAGCTCTCAGTTAATGCAATAGGTGTAACGAATTTGGTCGAAGAGGTAACGGCAAGCTTTGGAGAGGTCAGCAGCTCAGTAAAGCATCAAGCTGCAAATGTGGAAAGAGTAAAAAATGTATTTAAAAATATTGGAGAAGAAACAAATGAAATGACGCAGCAAATTGAAAATACAACAAGTCAGTCTATCTATGCTTCCCAAAAAGCCATTAATGGGGAAGAAATTATGAACGAATCCATTAAACAGATGAATGATATTTATAGACAAACAATTAATGTTTCATCAGCTATGAATGAATTAAGTGAAAAGTCAATAGAGGTTGGAGAAGTATTAAACATCATTACAACAATTTCAAAACAAACTAATATGTTAGCTTTAAATGCATCAATTGAATCTGCCAGAGCTGGCGTGCATGGGAAAGGATTTGCTGTCGTTTCTGAAGAGGTTCGCAGTTTAGCGGAAGAAACATCTGAAAGCGTTCATTTGATTCGTAAAATTATAGCTGAAATGCAGATTAAAACAGCTGAAGCGGTACAAGTAACAACGGAAGGAAATCATACAGTAAGCGATGGAATGAAAAAGGTGGAGGAAGCTAAAGCTGCTTTCGCAGATATTAAAAACTCTATCGAGCAAATGAGCAAAGAATTTCAACTAATCCTGCAGCATATTCAAAAAATTAATTTAGACGTTCAAAATTCTAATATTGATGTTGAAAGAATAAATGAAGAAACGAATGCCATTTTTCAAAGCATTCATGCTGTTGCCATTAACTCACAGCAGCAAACAGCTGCAATTGAGGAAATTAGCTCATCCATTGACGTGTTGTTGCATATGGCAAATGATATGGAGGATATCGTAAATAATTATAAATTGCCTTGATTGGTTTCCATTGATCATCATGTAGGGGTTCAAAGTTGATACCCCTACTGATTGATTAAAACGCAGATTTAGTATTGATTAGTTCTGATAGTTAATAGTGATGAATTTTATACATACTGGTTCCGAAACAAAGATATTTGATTGTAATAAAGTAAGTTTTCCAGACATTTCATTCCTTGAAAATAAGACGAGATTATTTGATTTTTGATTAGATGCAACGATAAACTTTTCAGTAGGATCAAGTACAAAGTCTCTAGGCCAATGTCCTTCTGTAGAAGTGTGTTCAATGAATTGCAGTTCTCCTGTTTCTGAATGAACACTAAACACTGCTATGCTGTCATGTCCGCGATTTCCTGCATAGATAAAGCGCCCATCAGAAGAAATATGAATTGCGCTGCCTTGGTTGTTCTCTTTAAAGTTTTCTGGAAGCGTAGAAACAATTTGAATCTGAGTAAATTCCCCGGTTTCTGAATCGTATTGTGTTGCGATAATCTCTGAGCTAAATTCAGTCATGAAATAGGCATATTTTCCATTTGGGTGGAATACAAGATGTCTTGGTCCACTGCCTGGTTTGACAGAAAGGCTATTCTTTTCAGTTAACTCTCCCCGATGAGCTGTATAAGTAATAATTTTATCGATTCCCAGATCAACAGCTACTACATATTTCTCATCAGGAGTAATGCCTGCATAATGGGTATGAGCTTTTTCCTGTCTTTCGTCAGGTCCTGAGCCTATATGCTCGATAATAGATGTCGGTGGATTAACGGAACCGTTATCAGTATTTAGTAAATAAGATTCTACTGTGCCCTTATGGTAATTTGCGCTAAAGAGAGTGCTGTTATCACGATTAACACTTACATGACAAGGAGGGGCACCTTCAGAAACATTTTGGTTCAATGGTTGCAATTCAGTGGATTCAGCATTAATTTTATACGCAGCTACACCACCAGATGAGCCTTCCTTTATTACTGAATACAGAAACTGATGATCCTCACTAATAGCTAAATACGTTGGATTATCAAGCTTCGCAGCTAATTTCACCTCAGAAAGCTGTCCCTTTTCACTATCTAAAATAAAGGAATAAATCCCTTCACTTTTCTCATTTGTATATGTACCGACATACCCAATATATTTATTGTTTTTCATTTTTGAATGACCTCCGTTTTATTCCTTAACTCTATCATAGAAGATCACGCTGGCAAAACGATCTATTATTAAAAAAGTATGCGTTTTTTGACCTCTATTAGATAATTATCCTTATTTCTATCATTCTCTTCTATACTCTATCAGCCAGCAATCACGATATTCGCCCTCATGAAGCTCATTCTTTGGGAGAAGTTTAACTTTTTTGAAGCCACATTTTTCGTAGCACTTAAGAGCTCTTTCATTACAAACTTGTGGATCCATCACAACAAAGTCTGCGTGTTTTTCTATTATCAAATATTCAACCATTGAATGTACTAGTATTGTTCCGATTCCTTTATTCCAATAGGCAGGTTCACCAATGAATTGATCAATCCCATAAATTACTTCTGTGTTTTTAGAATATCCGTACTTTTCCCTAGTTTCATCATCCAGCTCATAATATTGGATATATCCTATATCTACGCCTTCAAATTCAATAATACAGCCATTGACGTCATCATTTGGATTATAAAATTCCGTATTTACCTTTTCTAAATCAAACGGATTATCTCTGCCTTCATAAAATTCCAGTACTTTTGGGTCGGACAGCCATTTCGCTAATAAATAGTTGTCTTTTTTCTCCAATTTTCTTACATTTAACTTACCATTATTAAATAACATTCAGAGCACCTCAAATTTAATGTTTAATAAGATTTCGTTTATTGTGATGAATTATCCTTTAAGGAAACCATTTTTCAGCTAAAAAGCAACGGAGGGATGATATGGTTTTTATAGAGCATTTGCGAGAAAGGATTCCTTTTCTTAATGTTTCAACAGATATTCAGGAGATACATAAAGGTTTTTCAAAAGACAAGAAGTATATCGTTCATTTTGAACATAGAGAAAGTTGTATTATACGGACAGCAGATATCGAACAATATGAAAGAAAAAAAGCAGAGTTTGAACGAATTACAGAACTGCAAACATTTGATGTAAAGACATCGGATCCCATTGAAATTGGCCGACTTGATGAATTAGGGATATGCTATTATGTGCTTTCTTATATTGAGGGCGAGGATGCGCGAGATTTATTGCCATCATATAGCAGCAAGGAACAATATGAAATTGGTCTTGAGGCAGGAAGGGATTTAGCCAAAATTCATTTGATTCAGGCATCATCGCTTTATGATCCTTGGTACGACAGGATTATGAAAAAGTATACAAGTTATGTGGAGGCTTATCATTCTTGTGGAATAAAGATAGATGGCGATAGCATAATCATTGATTTTATAGCAAAAAATGAACGGTACTTGAAAAATCGCCGCAACTGCTTTCAGCATGATGATTTTCATGTAGGTAATATTATCGTGAAGGATAAACAATACGCGGGTGTAATAGACTTCAACAGGTTTGGTTGGGGAGATCCTATTCATGACTTTCTTAAAATAGGCTTATTCAGTAAAGAGGTCAGCATTCCTTTTTCGATTGGTCAGATTATCGGCTACTTTGATAACAATATACCTGAAGAGTTTTGGAGTCTGTATTCAATCTATTTGGGAATGAATGTCTTTTCATCTGTTGTCTGGACTAAGAAAGTTGTCCCTGAAAAGCTGGATGAAATGATCGAGCGCTTATATTGCATTTTGGAAGATCATAAATACTTTGAAAATATTAAGCCTTCTTGGTATAAAGAAGCAACTTATTAAAATATTTATTTTTAGAAGAAAGGATAGATCACGCTGGAGAGTAGGATATATGTTAATTGGGGAGGGCACCATGTAAAGCTTACATGGTGCCCGAGGAAAATAATCTTGGATACAAGTTTAGTAACAAGCGTCCACGGTTATTGTTTTCACGAAGGCAAGATTCTATTAGTTTATGTGAAAGGTAGAGTATTTAATAATCCTGGTGGACATATTGAAATAGGCGAAACACCTGAAGAGGCTTTTCATAGAGAAGCATTTGAGGAAGGCTATGTTGAGGGGGAAATTAGCTATTTAGGAGCCATTGAAGTAAGCCATGAAGAAAACCTATTATTTGATCCAAATGGGAAATATCCAAAAATAGGGTATCAGCTTTACTATAGGATGGACATTGAAAAATGCCTCCCATTTGAGCGTGAAAATGAAACAATATCCCGTATTTGGGTGGAACCCGAAGAAATTCCCTACATATTAGATGATCATCGGCTTTCATTAATTATTCTTAAGGAAGCTTTGAAGAAAGATTAAATAATGAAGTCCATGTGTATGCGTGCCCAATGTCTTTCTATTTTGGGCTTCTCGGTAACGAAAAGGCCATTTAGGTGCCCGATAAGATTTAAATTTCAAGATCACGGTAACATAGAGTCATTCAATGTACCCGTTATGCTTCTAATTACAGCAAAAGGAGGATATTAAATAAAAAAATTTTTTCTAGTATGAGAATTGACTTAATCATTCTACTAATCGCTCACATATTCCTTCACTTCAACCGCATATAGACTATTAGGCAAATACAAAATTTCCAGCTGCTTCCCTCTTAAATTCGATTCAAAAAAGCTTTCGTGTATCTGGAGATTGTGTGCATCAATCGTTTTGTTTTTAAAGACTAATTCAAGTACATAGGCGGGGCCGACATCTGGGTCATCGTATTCTACTTGATCTGGTATACCTACAATTCTTTCAAAACTTTGATTTTCGTAAGCTTCCTTATCTTTATGCAGCAACAGAGAGGTATTGATGAAATGAACTCCGGCACTCAAAAAAATAATGGTAAAAAAGAGAGAAGCGATAATACCAAAAATGTTTCGAGTTGAGGTGGCAATTAACAAAAAAGCGGCGGCAAAACAAAATGAAATGCTAGCTCCACAATATGTATTTATCATTTCATGTAAAATGAATTGCTCCTTGACCATCATAGAAGCAAGCCATAATAGTAATGCGAGGACAAAAAATACTGCACATAATGCAACTAAAATAATAAAGAAACGCTCTTGAATCTGCTTGAATTTCCCTTGTTCAGGCCTATTCTGTAATTTTTTCTTTTTCATTGCTCTCTCCTTTCATCTCTTCACTTATACTCCTTCCTTAATTACGTTTAAAAGTCAAAAAAGTTTTAATTATCTCTTAATTAATTACATAAGATAAAAAAGCTGTCCCGTGGATGAATATCCATACCAAAGGACAGCTTTTTTTATACCGATTCTCTAGCTAATTTTGTTTTCGGATAACGGTTCATCGCTACTAATAATATGACGCCGCTGATGATAAGGAGAATACTTGTCGTGACAAAAACGGAAGAGAAGCCAAAATACCCAGAAATGAGTCCTCCCATCATCGGCCCAATAATATTCCCGAAGAACCTCAGGCTCGTGTTATAGCCTAAGACTTCTCCTTGCATGGCAATCGGTGCTTCTTGTCGAATATAGGCGATTCGGACAGGGATGATTCCGCCAATTGTTACACCCAGAGTAAACCGAATGAATACAAGCTGCCAATAATTCGTAACAAATCCACCAGGCAAGTAGAATATTCCAGCAAGAAATAACAGAATGACAAGGACTTTAATATAGCCATATCGATCGGCTATTTTTCCCCATTTTCTAGCCATTATTAAGTTTCCAAGGCCTGCAACTGAGAAGGCGATTCCTGCAAAGAACGCTAGATTTTCAGGGCCATGCAGCTCACTCACATATAAGGATAATATCGGTTGGATGCTGAAATGTGCCATCTGAATTAATGCTGAAATAAGCAGTACAGTTAATAAAACGGGATTCTTCACAATATGAAGAATAACTTCTTTGCTCGTGTAATTAGCTTTTTTGTCCTTCTTACTTTGTAAAATGATCTCTTTAGTTAAAATGACAAGCATTGCTGAAATGAATATAGAAATTGAAGTCCATTTAAATGTATTCGCATAACCAAATATGTCCGCTAAAACACCGCCAAGCAAGGGGCCCATTAATGAGCCAGTGATACTTCCTGTTTGCAAAGTCCCCATAACCTTACCTGCAATTTCTTTAGGCGTCTGTGTTGAAATAAAAGCCTGTGACATAGGGATAAAGCCAGTAAATATGCCCATAAACAACCTAAGTATAAAAAGCTGCCAAACAGAAGTGCAATAACCCATTAGAAAAATAGAAATTCCCATCCCAACTCCTGAAGCGATGAGAATTTTTTTTCTTCCATATAAGTCCCCGATTCTTCCCCATATGGGGGAAAACAGAAAGGCTGTGACAAAGGTTATGGCAAAAATCCAACCTGACCAATGTTGTACATAGGTTGTTGAAAAATCGCCAAATGTTTCAATATACAAAGAAATAAACGGCAAGACCATTGTCATGCTGCCAGCTACAAAGAAATTAGCGAACCACATGATAACTAGATTACGCTTCGAATCAGGATTCATCCTTTAATAACACTTCTTTCTAGTCAACTATTTCGTTTCTCTAAATATATTATAACGAAATTTCCAAAAATATGAAGCTTAATAGTTTTATCAAAAATGTAGTTTAAAAATGTGCATAAAAAATAGGCTGTGTTAAAGCTAGCTCAGTGGCGATAATGCTAATTTGTTGTTGATTGAAGCGGAAGGCGCGAGATCCTCGAAAATGCATTCGCATTTCCTTCGTGCGGTGTTTATTCGGGGAAGATTATTCAACGTCCTGCGGGAGAAGCGAGTCAAAGGGAGACCCCGCAGGAGCGATAGCGACGAGGAGGCTTCCGGACCGCCCGCGATCGCTAAGTGCCTGCAGCGGAAATCAACAGAGAAGTTTAACATAGTAAAAAAATAAAAAAGTATTGTATTATAACAGTATTTATTTTATAATTTCTTTACTATAACAGAATAACTTTTTATTAGGAACATAGGATTATTGACAATTGTAAACTTGAAAAATAATGATTGTTTTATTATTACGGTTGTTTTATAATTCCTAATAGGTAAAAGATTCAGAATATATAAAAAGAGGAGGAAAACATTTGGAAGCTTTTGTTAACGGGTTGAATAATATTTTATGGAGTACACCAGTCATTTACATCTGTCTAGGTGTAGGGTTATTATTCTCAATCTTTACTAGATTTCTTCAGGTTAGACATATTAAAGACATGATCATGCTCATGTTTCAAGGAAAAAGTTCCGAAGCGGGCGTTTCTTCTTTTCAGGCCTTATCTATTGCTCTTTCTGGCCGCGTAGGAACTGGTAACATTGCTGGTACAGCAACTGCAATCGCAATGGGAGGACCAGGGGCAGTATTCTGGATGTGGGCTATGGCCTTCATCGGTGCAGCAACTGCTTATATAGAGTCGACATTAGCGCAAATTTACAAAGTAAAGAAAGATGGGCAATATCGCGGGGGCCCAGCATTCTATATTGAAAAAGGTATGGGTATTAAATGGTTTGCCGTTCTATTCGCTATTTCTGCCGTTCTAGCATTGTCTATATTAATGCCAGGTATTCAATCAAATTCAATTGCAGCAGGTATGGAGAATGCATTTAATATTCCAACATGGATCACTGGTTTATTTATCATAGGATTATTAGGATTTATTATTTTTGGTGGAGTAAAACGTATTGCTAATGTTGCGCAATTAGTAGTTCCATTCATGGCTCTTGGATATATTCTTGTCGCACTTATTATTATGGCCATGAATATTGGCGAAGTAGGCAATGTTTTCGCCCTTATTTTCAAAAGTGCCTTTGGTGCTGAATCAATGTTTGGTGGTCTTGTTGGTAGTGCAATTGCGTGGGGAGTAAAGCGTGGAATTTACTCAAATGAAGCAGGTCAAGGTACAGGTCCACATGCTGCTGCAGCTGCTGAAGTATCCCACCCTGCTAAACAAGGTTTAGTGCAAGCGTTTTCAGTTTATGTTGATACATTATTAGTTTGTTCAGCAACAGCGTTTATGATTTTGTTCACAGGAACGTTCAATACTGTCGGTCCAGATGGAGAGACATTAATCGTAAACAATATTCCTGGTGTTGAGGCTGGACCTGGGTATACACAGGCAGCTGTTGAAACTGCTTTCCCTGGATTTGGCGCTGGATTCGTTGCGATTTCTCTATTTTTCTTCGCCTTTACGACAATAATGGCATACTATTATATGTCAGAAACGAATGTTGCTTACTTGTTTAAAAATGCAAAATGGCCAACGTTTATTTTGAAATTTGTACTGTTAGTTTCAACTTTCTATGGTGCTATTAGAACAGCAGATCTCGCATGGGCATTTGGGGATGCGGGATTAGGGATAATGGTTTGGTTGAATATGATTGCAATAGTCATTCTAGCAAAACCAGCAATAGTCGCCTTAAAGGATTATGAGCAACAGAAGAAACAAGGGCTCGACCCTGTGTTTAACTCAACAAAGCTAGGCATTAAGAATGCCGATTATTGGGAAAATGGGTATCAAGAGGAAAAAGAGAAAGTATCATAATAAATGGAAAAGATGCTTGGCATATGCTGAGCATCTTTTTTCGCTAATAAGCATACTTAAGTCAAAAATATGAGAATGAACTCTATTGAATTCCTTCAATAATTTTTCCATACTATTGTTTGAGATGAAAAAATAAGTATGATTTTCATCATCATAGGTCATTATGAAAGGCTTCCCTTCTTCAGGGAGGAAAATGATTATTTCATCAATCAGTGAATGTAACCATTGATTTTGAACTGGAATAGGTGGGTTTAAAGGGATTTTTATCATTTGCCCCTTGTTAGGAATAGGGTTAAATTTTTTGTATACATCATGAATTTCCTTAACGATTTCTTCTATATTCTTTTGAATCGTTGGGGTCATTGGAACTGTATGAGTGACCATTCCTTTTTCTATATCAAAAATCTCGATTTGCCCTACATTTTGTCCATAAATGTTTGAAGTATTAAGAAATATACATAGCATGACAAGAACTATTATTTTTTGAATCAATATTAACCACCTCATTGCTAATATTTCCGAGATTTATTCATATTATGAAATGCCTGATTATCGATGGACTAGACATCTCTCCTTACATGAGATAGTATCAATCAGTAGCAATAGAGGAAACTAAAGAAACTTATACAGCCTTGCTGTTCAAATAGAAAATGTATAAAAGGGGTTTCATATGTCAAATACACTAATTAGCCAATTAAAGCCATTTTTACAAGAAGTATGGAAAAAAGAAGGGTTTAATCAACCAACAACCGTTCAGTCAAAAGCCGTTCCAGTTGCTATTGAGGGAAAAGATGTGATGGCAGAATCACCGACTGGTACTGGAAAGACCCTTGCTTATTTACTTCCAGTTTTAGAGAAAATGAATGCAGAAGCAAAGGCAGTTCAAGCTGTCATTATTGCACCATCACAGGAGCTTGTTATGCAAATATTGCAGGAGATTCAAAAATGGGGAGAAGGCAGCGGAATCCGAGCAGCATCCTTTATCGGTGGTGCGAATGTGAAGAGACAGCTGGAAAAATTAAAAAAACATCCACATATTGCTGTTGGAACACCGGGAAGAATGCTGGAATTAATTAAGCAGAAAAAGCTAAAAATGCATGAAGTCAGGACTGTCGTGCTTGATGAGGTAGATCAGCTGCTTGTTCATGAGCATTTGGATACAATTCGTCAGATCATGAAATCAACTTTGAGTGAGAGACAAACGATTCTTTTTTCAGCCACTTTGCCAAAAGGAATTGAGCAGCTTGCATTGGAGCTAACAAATGATCCTGTCATCATCAGAGTTGAAAAAGATGAGACCATTCAAGCGGCCGAGGTTGATCATATTTATTTCGTTGCAGAGCAAAGAGACAAACTCATGATGCTCGAAAAAATTTCTAGACTTGAATCCATTAAAGCACTCGTTTTCGTGAGAGATATAGGGAATCTTACGGTCATGTCAGAAAAATTAGCCTATAAGAACATTCATACCAGCTTTCTTCACAGTGATTTAAATAAAACAGATCGTCAAAAATCTTTACAGGATTTCCGTACAGGCAAAACAAAAATGCTGCTTGCAACAGATGTGGCTGCAAGAGGATTAGATATTAAAGATGTGACACATGTTGTCCATTTCGATTTCCCTAAGGATCTTAAACAATATGTTCACCGTTCAGGCAGAACTGGCAGATTCGGGGCCAGTGGGGTGGTTATATCACTGGTGACGGATAGAGAGGAACGAGAGCTAAAGAAATTTGCGAAGGAGCTTCGTATTCAAGCAAATAAAAAAGTGATGCGCGGTGGAAAAATTGTCGATCCAGATCAGTCGAAATAATCCCTGCATAATGTAGCCATAATCGCCCATACTACTTTTTGAGAAATAGAAAAGGGGTAGAGACAATTATGGGCAGAAAAAAGCTTGGAAATGCAAATGCACAGCGAAATAATAATGTTAAAAAGGGAAACCACACAAGTTCTGAATTAGTTGAATTTACAACAGGACAAGAAAAATCGCAAAAGAATCTCCGCCAAGAGTAAAAGAACAGGGGTTGTCCCAAAAGGTGTCTGGCATCCACATAATACTCAATATCTAGAATTTCACTCGCTTATTGATAATAGATATTGTTCGTGGTGCCTGACACCTTTGCTGTTGGGACAACCCTTTTTTACTTAATCAAGATCAACCTTTCTCAATGGCCTTTTCGTTGGTCCATTTAAAACTTCACCATCATACGTATATCGCGATCCATGGCAAGGGCAGTCCCATGTTCGTTCAGCTTCATTCCACTCAGTTTCACAGCCCAGATGTGTACATGTTGTATCGACCAGATGCAGTTTTCCTTCCTTATCACGGTAAGCTCCTGCTCTTTTTCCATTCACCATGACAACAGCGCCCTCATCATTTTCTATGTCACTAGGTTCTTTTGGAGCTACTTCTAGTTTTCCACTTATCAAATGTCCTGCTACATCGGTATTAATCGAGATGATTTGCTTTATGCTAGGGTCTGCTTGGAATCTTGATGGATCAAATAATTCACGATACTGATTTTCTTTTTCAGTGATAATATCCTTCAATAGCATGGCTGCAAAAGTCCCGTTTGTCATTCCCCATTTTCGGAAGCCAGTGGCAACAAGAATATTCTGCTTGGTAGAAGTAATAGGGCCGATGTATGGGACATTGTCAAGTGTTACTAAATCCTGTGCAGACCAGCGATATGGGAATTCATTAATTCCGAGCACCTCTTCGGCAAAGCCTTCAAGTGCCTCATAATGCTTCATCATATTAATGCCCTGACCTGTTTTGTGACCTTCACCACCAACAAGTATTAATTTTTCATCATTAAAAGGGGTATATCTTAATGAGCGAGTAGGCTCATCAGCACTATAATACATCCCACCAGGGTAATCCATTTTTGATTTTACTCCAAGGACGTAGGATCTGCTAACATACATTCTTGCAAAATAGAAGCCCATCATATCTACAAACGGAAAGTGAGAGGCAACAATTACATGTTTGCAGTTTACTCGATGACCATCCCTCGTAATGATGACTGGATGATCGCCTTCCCCTATATCTGTTGCGGTCGTTTTTTCATAAACAATTCCACCAGCTTCAACGAAATCTTCCAATAATTTTTTCATATATTTTAAAGGATGAAATTGTGCTTGATTATTCATGACAATGGTGGCCTTTGTTTTAATATCAAAAGGGATGCCATCTACAAGGCTGCCATTAATCCCAAGCTTTTGATAGGCATCCATTTCGGTTTCTATTTTTTTTGCATACTTATCAGAAGTGGCATATATAAATGATTGTTCTTCACTAAAGTCGCAATCAATACTTTTTTCCTTCACCTTGTTACGAACAAAATCAATTGCACTGCTTTCCGCCTCAAAATAAAGCTTAGCTTTCTCAATTCCAAAGTGGTTAATTAGTTCGTCATAAATCAATCCATGCTGGGCTGTTAGTTTTGCAGTTGTATGGCCTGTTGTTCCGGTTAGAATATTTCCAGCTTCTAGAATTGCCACTTTGAAACCTTCTTTTATTAGAAGATATCCAGCGGTAATTCCAGTAATTCCACCGCCAACAATGGCTATATCAACAGAAGTATGCTCTGTTAGCTTTTCGAATGATGGCAGAGGGATTTCTCTCCAATAAGACTCTGGGAACTGCGGCATTTTATTATTTGATGTCATACCTTTCCTCCTATAGGCTTCTACATTGTCATACATAATTTTTCCAATTACATTCATTTGTATACAAAATGTATAGGAGAATAGGAAGTATGGATGAATTAAAAAAGCTGGCTATACAAAAATAGCCAGTTCTTGTTTCAATCTTTTTTCTCAGAATCTTCATTTTGGGGTATTGGATCGATAGAACTTGAGTGTTCCTTATTTGTTGCATTATTAATAAAGTAGAAAAGTAAAATACCGACGATACCTAATGAAATAACAAAGCCTATTGTTGTAATGAGCATTAAACTCATGAGTTAACCTCCCTTTTCATTCGAACGATATCATTTGCATAAAAGATTTAATGGAGAAGAGAGAACTTCGTATATGTGTAAAAATAAGGCTATTTAATATAAATATATGCTTTAAGATGATTTATTTTGACAATAAAAAAAAGGGATTATTGCTACAAGGAATGAATTAATCATGTATATATTGCTACCGTAATTAATCTGGAGGGATAAACGATGAAATGGAAAACAGCAGATATTTGTGACGAATTCGGAATGGATTTAGAAGTGTGTCAGCAGGAGTTTCATTCATATGGAGGTAAGAAACAATTTTTCGGCCCGATTTCGGCAGTTAGAGTATTTGAAGATAATGTGTTAGTCGAGGAATCTCTCGAAACGATACCAGAAGGAAATGTACTCATTGTCGATGGGGGAGGATCGAAAAGATGTGCTTTGCTGGGAGATCGCCTAGGTGAAATCGCCGTACGTAGAAAGCTTGCAGGTGTAATCATCAATGGTTGTGTAAGAGACACAGCTGACTTGGCTCAACTTGATGTGGGTATTCTAGCAATTGGAAGCAATCCATTAAGAAGCAAAAAGGATGGAAAAGGTGACTTAGGCATTACAGTGACATTCGGGGGAATTGATTGGAGCCCAGGAGATTATGTATATGCAGATGAAGATGGAGTAGTTGTGAGTCCTAAAAGTCTTCTCTAAACATTCTAATGTTGATTAAGGAAAACTGAATCCGTAAGCCTTCTGCAGATGAAATTTTCTAATCAGGTGGGGGAGAATCCCACCTGATTCCTAAATGTTTCAGCTGGCTGAAACATTTAGGCGGTGTAGTGTTTTTACAAGTTAATTTACACTTTGTACGAGCACTCTAATTCATTTCCTTTTTAAGAATTTCTTCTGGAAGCATCTTGGAAGCTCCAGGAACGAATCTAGGTTCATAATCAATTTCATCTGAGGAAAATATTCGGATAATCATTTGTCCCCCAATCGCATTCGCCCGAATTAGTAATGGAAAGCTATATTTATTTTTAAAGCTGAAATCCGGTCCGTACCAGCTTACTGTTGCATCCCGGCCAGGAGGAACGTACGGAACCTTTTTGGAGTGGGAATAACGCTCAATCATGACTAGACCAGCGCGATCAGCTGCATTAAATAAGGTGGAGGAAACTTGGCAAATTCCTCCTCCTATATCTTCTGCTAATTCCCCTCTTACAATAACAGGTGCTCGCATATATCCCCGTTCCTTCGTTCTTTTTCCGACAATCCGATTAAATGAAAAGGTTTCACCTGGGAATAGTACATAGTTATTAATCTCTTCGGCTGCTAAAGAAATATTATGAGAACGTGCTTTATTATTCTCGTTATAATAAGTGACATATCGACCAATTTGTTTAACTCGAATATGCAGCAGCAGATCCCGATCAACACGTGGGTGAATTGGAAGAGTAGGAACCTCAATGGTAGAAGGATTAGAGTTATAAAAATATGTATAAAATAAATCGTTAAAAGCTCTTCGATGAAGTCTGCTGCCTAATTGTTCCTCAATTACCCTGCCTGTATGATCAATAAAAGCATTTCTTGGCGGTTTATATGTCAGTTTGTCGATTTTATCAAGGAGCTCATTATAATTTGATAAATCTATTAATGGAATACCAGGCTGTGGAATTAAATAGTCTGACCGATTGATAATGGTTACAACTTCCCCTTTGCTTTCAATCAATAAGTCATTCTGTGCGTAACTTGGTTGAATAAATAGCAGAAGTCCGCAAAGCCACTTAAAATTCATATTCTCCTTCACACCTCCTATCTCTAGTATGGATAAGTCATTACATTTCATGTAAATGATCTTTTGAATCTCATTTAGCTAACTGCTTTACTGCTTCAAAAATGATCTCCCACTTCCGACCACTCTTTTGCTACGTCTCAGGTCCTAGCTAAAAATAAAGCTCAAGCTCGTTATTGAACTTAAGAAATAAAGGTAAGATGTAATCAAGAAAGGAGGAAACGAAAATGAAAAAATTCGGTTTACTTTTAGCAGGAGGGATTGCAGCGATTGTGCTGTTGTCAAATTTAGGACCGATGATCGGTCTAGCAATTAGCATCGCGATTTTATATATCGTGTTTAAACAATTTGTTAAAACAGATTCAACACTCATGAAGATTGGCTGGGGAATTATTGGATTAATGGCACTGATGGCATCTGCTTCTAATATCCCGGCAATACTTGGAATTGCAGCAGCATATGTCCTTTACCTTGTATATAAAAAATGGAATAAATCAAAAACAGCAGTAATAGTAGAAGAAAAAGACCCATTCGCCAATTTTGAAAAGCAATGGGCAGAATTAAAAAAGAACTAAATCTATAAATATTTTAAAGGAGAGATAACAAATGACAAACTTATTTACTCGAATTAAAAATACAGTATTAGCAGATATCAATGAAGTATTGGAACAAAAGGAGAAGAAAAATCCAATTGCATTGTTAAACCAATATCTCCGTGAGTGCGAGCTAGAGACTGAAAAAGTCCGTAAGCTGTTAGAGCGTCAATATTCTTTAAAAGAAGAGTTCAATCGTGAATACCGTCAAGCTGAGGAATTAGCTGGAAAACGAAAGCGTCAAGCGGAAATCGCTTCACAAGCTGGAGAAAATGAATTGTACTTATTTGCTTCCCAGGAGCAAGCAAATTATGAAGATCGTGCGGCTCGCTTAAAGGATGCACTAAATCAGGCTATTCAGCAGCTTGCTGATCTAGAAAGAAAATATGAAGAAATGAAGCATAAGCTGAAAGACATGCATATTCGTCGTATGGAATTAATGGGAAGAGAAAATATGACTCGTGCCGAAGTGAAAATGAATCAAGTGCTTAATAATGACACTTATTCAAATCAATCATACTCTCGCTTCCAAGAAATTGAATCCTATTTAGATCGATTAGAGCATCAAGTAAATAGCTCTTACCATAGAAGCACAATTGATGCCCGTATTTCACAAATAGAAAAAGATATGAAAAATAAAGAAACTCATTCTATTTCATAGGGAAAACATGGTATTCTAAAAAGGCGTAGGACAACTACGCCTTTTCGGAGCTATTAGAAAGTATTCATTTTTTGAGTTCCAGAAGGGAGGAAGCCCGATGAAAAATAGAATAAAAAGCGAATACATTAGTTGGATTTTATTACTGGGAATTATCGTCCTTTTCTTAGAATTTTCCTTTTTTAACCGGGGATTAATTTTCTCCCTTCTTGTTGACGTCGGGATGATTTACTTTGGTAGGAAATGGAAAAAACGTTCATTAGGAAAAATTTTGTTTTGGCTCGGTATCTTTTTATTGATCATTAGTATTTTTAGTATGATAACAATCAAATTTTTCCTGCTTGCTATCTTAATCCATTTCTTTATCCAATTTGTCCAGGCGAAGAAAAAACCTGATCATATTAAGCCAGTTATAATGGAGCCAAGTATAAAACTAGAAAAAGAGACAGTCATAAAGAAAAAACCTCTCTTTTCTAACCACTTTTTTGGGCAGCAAAAAACACCTGATCATGTATATGAGTGGAACGATGTCAATATTCAAACAGGAATCGGGGATACGATAATTGACTTAAGTTATACGGTTCTTCCTAAAGGAGAAACGGTTATTTTTATCCGAAATTTAATAGGAAATGTTCAAGTTCTTGTTCCATATGATATCGAAATTAGTGTTATGCACTCTGTAATTGCGGGCTCAACTGAAGTATTTGAAAACCAAGAATCGAAAATAATTAACCAAACAATACAGGTACAAACTCCTCTGTATGATCAAGCAGAACAACGCATCAAAATCTTCACTTCAATCATTGTTGGCGATTTAGAGGTGAAGCGAGTATGAATACTGTTCAGCGGCAAACCGTTTGGGGAGTAATCATGTCCATCATAATTTGTGCAATCTTTATTGCTTCTTTTCTGTTTCGCTTTCCTCTTATAGATTGGGGAGTGTTATGGGAAACAGATGTCATGGATATCCCATTTATCATATTTGTTCCAAGTGTAAGTATAGTCATTGGTATCCTCTTTGGCCTAGCATCAGGATTATATTGGAGAAAGCAGATCCATGAAGTAGATAACTGGCTCTATCAAATTGAAGAGGGGCGCCCAGTTGATTTAAAAGATATGAATGCTTCTGGTGATCTCGAGTCTATTGTACACAGAATAGAAAAAATCCAAAAACAAATTGCTGAGCAGGCAAAATTATCACAAAAGCTAGCTACTGAAAAAGCAGAGGATATTGAGAATCGAATGCAGGAAATTATTTCACAAGAAAGAAATCGCTTAGCAAGGGAACTACATGATTCTGTCAGTCAGCAGCTATTCGCGGCATCCATGCTGATGTCTGCCATTAATGAAACAAAACCTCAGACAGATGAGAGGGAAACGAAGCAATTAAAAATGGTAGAGGAAATGATTCACCAATCTCAGCTCGAAATGAGAGCGCTTCTCCTTCATTTAAGGCCTGTTGCGTTAAAAGGAAAATCACTTCATGAAGGAATAAAAGAATTACTGATTGAATTGTCTCAAAAAGTAAATATGGAAATAAAATGGAAAATAGAGGAGTTCCCTCTTGACAAAGGAATCGAGGATCATTTATTCCGAATACTTCAAGAAGCTGTTTCCAATACCCTTCGTCACGCAAAATCAACGATGCTTGAAGTCTTGCTGATTCAGAGAGACGAATTCGTTATTTTACGTATGGTTGATGATGGTATTGGTTTTGATGTAGATGAAGCAAAAGCTGGATCCTATGGGCTTCAAAATATGTATGAAAGAGCAGTTGAAGTTGGAGGAACAATCAAAATTATTAGTTTGAAAAATAACGGAACACGCCTTGAAGTAAAGGTTCCTATTATGAAGCAAGAGGGTGAAGCCAATGATTAAAGTATTATTTGTTGATGACCATGAAATGGTGAGAATTGGGGTTTCTTCTTACTTGTCTGCACAGCCGGATATTGAAGTGATCGGTGAGGCAGACAATGGAAGAACAGCGATTGATCTAGCTTTGAGCTTACGTCCTGATATTATCTTAATGGACTTAGTCATGAAGGAAATGGACGGAATTGAGGCAACAAGGAATATCATTGAACAATGGCCAGAAGCAAAAATTATTATTGTTACAAGCTTTCTTGATGATGAAAAGGTATATCCAGCATTAGAAGCGGGAGCAACAAGCTATATGCTGAAAACCTCAAAAGCTAGCGAAATAGCTGATGCTGTCCGTTCTACATATCGAGGGCAATCTGTCCTTGAACCAGAAGTGACTGGCAAAATGATGGTGAAGATGAGACAGAAAAAACAGCAGCTTCCCCATGAAGAGCTTACCGATAGGGAAATGGAAATTCTCCTTCTAATGACTGAAGGGAAAACAAACCAGGAAATTGCGGATGAATTGTTTATTGCCCTAAAAACGGTTAAAACGCATGTAAGCAATATCTTAAGCAAACTGCAAGTTCAAGACCGTACTCAGGCTGTTATCTATGCTTTTAAGCATTCTTTGGTAGACAATGACTAAAGCGAGCTAAACGAGCGGTGTCTGAAGCCGCTCGTGGGCACTTTTAATGATGTATGGACTGTACAAAAATACCGTCTTCTTCTAGCCATTCGGCTAAAAAGACATCTTCATAATGCGTAACACCCTTAGAAATAAGTTGATTTTTTAACCAAGATTCGTCAAAGCCAAGTTCCTTTAATTCGTCCCATAAGACGACTCCATCGCGAATAAGTGTTATAGGCATGTAAACGGTTTGAGCGGGGAAATTAAAATTCTCCTGTTTTGTTTTTTGATATCGTGATTTTTTTAGGATGCTGAGTGATCCATTTCCCTCTAAATAGCAAAAAGCAACCTCCCTAATCGAAAAAGTCTCGCTTTCACGGAGCAAGCCTTGAAGCTGATTTAAATTCAATCTCCCTTTCTTCAATCCTTCTATATCAATAACCCCATTTTTGATAAGTGCAATTGGTTTTCCATGAGTAAGTCCACGGAAAAATAAAAATTTTCGATCAAGGTATTCCACTGTAAGTAGCATAGCCCCCCATAAGCTCATTGAATATAGAATATAAAAAACACCGATTCTTTCCTCATACATCGCATTTCCAAGCATTTCGCTTAAGACGATTGATGTAATAAATGTAAAAGGCGAAATTTGATTTATTATTTTTCGGCCAACAATCTTCACGATGATATACAAAAAAATGAAGGCAACAACAAGGTCAATCGTTATATGTTTTAAGCTCAATTCTCTAAGGCTCCTATCTAATGTAATAAAAACAAAAAGAACTAAACCCTTTTTTCCTCAGATTAACGGGCTGGATTTCCCCAACTGATTAAAGTTCCACTTTATTAGTAATGAACTTTTCCGTTAAAAATATGAGTGTAATAACTTTTTCTTCAAAGTTTTTCTAATTCGAAAAGAAAAACAATTAAATATTTTATGGACTTGTCTCATATCTTATACAGAATACGAACTCGGCAATTTGCCGTGCAAACTAGGCTTATGTATAAGGAGAGGCAAAATGAATAAATTTTTCAGGGGAACATTATTGCTGGCTGCTGCTGCCTTTGCTGGTGAATGCATTGAATTTTTGGTGAATATGGTTTTGGCAAGGGAATTAGGGGAAAGAGGACTAGGCATGTACATGTCCATTTTGCCGACTATTTTTTTAATTGTTCTGCTAGCAAGCTTTGAACTGCCAATCGCTATTTCAAAATTTATAGCTGAAAAGGATAAAAAATACCATTACAGCATGCTTAACCATGTTATTAAATTGACCATCATTTTCACAGCAATACTACTGCCGCTGGCGATCATGATTATCCCGTTTATTTCTGTATTTAATCAGTATCACCCATTTCTCAGATGGGTTGTAATTGCCTTTATTCCAATTGTTTCTTTTTCCTCCATAACAAGAGGGTTTTTTATGGGGAAACAGCAGATGGGGAAAATAGCTACTTATAATTTTGTAAGGAAGATTGTTCAGCTTATATTATTAGTGTTTCTCTATCAATTCTTTCAATTTGATACAGAAACTGCGGTTTTTATCGCATTTTGTACATTTATTGGCAGTGAGGTTGTCGTCTTCTTGTACCTCTTACACATGTTTATTATCCAATTCCAGCAGGTGAAAAGGGAACCGAGTGTAAGAATGAGCAGTGGAGCAGTGTGGAAAAGTTTAATGGCTGTTTCCATTCCAACTACTGCCTTAAGAGTATTTCATGCCTTGACACATGCGGTCGAGCCATTTCTTATAAAAGCAGCTTTATTAAAAGCTGGTGTTAGTGGTATTGTGGCAACGGAGCATTTTGGCATGCTTGCAGGTATTGCGATGACGATTGGCTTTTTCCCTGCTTTTATTGCACATTCTTTTTTAATTATGCTTATCCCAACTGTTTCAGAAGCCTATGCGGAGAAAAATAAAGAAAAGCTTCAAATCCTTCTCCAGCAAGTATGCGGTATTACATTCATATACGGAATACCAGCAGTCACTTTTTTTTATTTATTTGCTGAGCCTATAACAGTGAACTTTTTCCGTTCATCTGATGCAGCCATTTACTTGCAAATGCTCTGGCCATTCTTCCTGCTTCATTATTTCATTATTCCAATGCAAGCTTTTTTAATCGGACTAGGATTAATGAAAGAGGCATTCTATCATTTCGTTTGGTCAACGGTTGTTTCCTTTGCTGTTATGTTTGTTCTTGGTTCCATGCAAAGCCTTCAAATGGATGGAATCATTATAGGTATGAATGCTGGAGCTGTCGTCTTATTCCTCATGCACTATTTAACCATATGTAAAAAAATTGGAGTGAGCATGCTGCTTGCTCCAGTAAAGGAATTTCACTAGGGAAGCCTTTTTTTAACAAAAAGTGTAGGGAAGAACATAAGAAATTCGTCTATTAATATGAGAAACAATTTTTTATTTATTGGTTGTGTTAAAGCTCAGTAGTGAAAATGCAATTTTGTTGTTGATTGGAGCGGCAGGCGCGAGATCCTCGAAAATGCATTCGCATTTCCTTCGTGCGGTGTTTATTCGGGGAAGATTATTCAAAGTCCTGCGGGAGAAGCGAGTCAAAGGGAGACCCCGCAGGAGCGCTCTTCGACGAGGAGGCTCCCGGACCGCCCGCGATCGCTAAGTGCCTGCAGCGGAAATCAACATAGAGCTTATTTTATCGCAGATTAACGGGCAGTAAGACCCTCACTTCAAGGATTCGCGTATGCAAAGAAGAGTAAGTGGGGGATCAACTGCCCGTAAATGCCCGACGACGGACACGATGTCCTAGTCAGGCGAAAGCCACAGGACGTGGCGTTTTGAGCGTGATTGGTTCAACTAACCATCAGTGGGGGATGAAGAAAAACCCCCACTGATGGAAGTTTCACTTTATTTGTAAATAAGGAGTAATTTGAAATGAAACCCCGTGTGAAGTTAGATTCAAAGCAAGCGATAGAGCAATATTTCGAGGAATGTATTATAGAGCATGGCCGCTCTTTATTAAATTATATTTATACATTAGTAAAGCATAAGGAACTTGCTGAAGATCTTTATCAGGAAGTATTAATATCGGCATTCATCGCATTACCATCCTTTGAAGAAAGAGCAAACGTCAAGAGCTGGTTATTTACAATTGCGATGAACAAATGCCGTGATTACTGGAGAAAAGAAAAATCCGCAAAAGTTTTTTGGGAAGAGAAGGTTTATATGTATGTGAATGACACGAAAAGTGTTCACCTACCAGAGGAATCGGTTATTGATCAATGCAACCAGAGAGAAATGAAAGACAAGTTGAAAAAGCTTCCGAAAATGTATCGTGATCCCTTATTATTATTTTATTATCATCAGCAGACATTAATGGAAATAAGCAATACGACTAAATTGCCGCTTTCAACAGTAAAAACACGGATGAAAAGAGCAAAAGATCGGCTTCGTCCAAAGGTAGAAGAACTTGTTGTTACTGTATAAAAATAAAGAGCAGCCAAGAAGGCTGCTCTTAAAAATAATTACATATTTTTATTTATCGCAGATTAACGGGCAGTAAGACCCCCACTTCAAGGTTGGAGAGAATTAAAGAAACCTAAGTGGGGGATCAACTGCCCGTAAAGGCCCGATTGGTTCAACTAACCATCAGTGGGGGATGAAAGAAAACCCCCACTGATGGAAGTTTCACTTTATCCCATATGTATTGACTCTATTTTCACTATCTATTTTTCTTTTTTTTCTGATTTCTGCTCGTTCTTTTGCAGAATTAAATAAGCTTTTCTCTTCTTCTGTCTGAGGAATGACTGCAGGAACTTGTGTTGGTTTCCCATCTTCTTCAACAGCTACCATTGTTAGAAAGGACATGGCACATACATTGCTTTCGCCAGTAAGTAAATTTTCCGCCATCACTTTCACAAAAACCTCCATAGAAGTTCTTCCTGTAAATGTAACAAATGCTTCTAAGCAAACGGCATCTCCTTCATGAATAGGATGCAGGAAATCAACTGAATCAGTGGAAGCCGTTACGACACTTTTTCTGGCATGTCGCATCGCTGATATCGCCGCCACATCGTCAATGTAAGCCATTAGCTTTCCACCAAATAATGTCCCATAAGTATTCGTATCTGGCGGCAGAACGATACTTGTTTTAACGACAAATGACTCTTTACAATATTTTGATTCTTGCATATTGGCCTCCCAAATCTTCTCGTATTTAAATTAATCATAACAAAGTAATATTAAAATTGATTAAAGATTTTTTTGAAAATGATAAAAATATTGCAAAATGAAATTATAAGCTTTACAATTTAATTGACCGGTGTTCAAAATGAAAGGTGATTGAAATGACTCCTAGAAAACTTGCTAAAGATGAATTGACAAAGGATGCTATTATTGATGTAGCTCGTGATCTGTTTGTAACGGAAGGGTATCGTTCTACTTCCATGAGGAAAATTGCACAAACCCTGAAATGCAGTCACGGTGCCATTTACTATCATTTCAAAAATAAAGCAGAGCTATTTTATGAAATAGTGGAAGCGGACTTCAAAAGGCTTGATCAAGAACTAGATGACGTAATGGCTGATATGGCCTCCTCAAATGATGAAAAAATCTATGCTATTTTGTATGGCTTTATTAGATTTGGTCTGACTCACCAAAAGCATTATGAAGTGATGTTCTTGATTCGTGATGAAGAGCTTCAATGCAAAGTTGAAGACAAACCAAATAAAAGCTATGACAAATTTGCTCAGACTATTGCCAGCTTGAGCGCTAAAGAGCTTTCGCCAAATGAAATTTGGTCTCTATTTATAAGTATGCACGGCTTTGTGTCCCATTATTGCAGATCAGATATAAAATTTGATGATGTGAAGAATCTTGCTTCATCACATGCACACTTTTTAATTAAGGCAATTAATTAAAGAAACACAAGTTATAGTTAGTAAAAGAGTTCAACTTGATTTCATATGCTTAGTGAATTTTACTTTCAGATAGGACTTGGCAAACGCCAAGTTTTTAAAAACACATATTTGAACAGTGGTTAATTAATTATAAAAGGAGATTGATAATATGAAAACAGCCGCAGTATTAGGTGCAACAGGTGGAATGGGAAATGCATTAACAGAGGCATTGATTGAAAGGAATATTAAACCGATCGCATTTGCGAGGTCTAAAGAAAACTTAATTAATAAGCAAATGGAATGGGGATTATCAAAGGAAGATATTATGGAGGGGGATGCTTTGAATCAACAGGATGTAGCTCAGGTTGTATCAAAAGCGGACGTCGTATTTCACACGATGAATATTCCATATCAAGATTGGGAGCCGAATCTTTCTACTATACTTTCTAATGTTCTAGAAGAATGCCGAAAGCAAAACAAACCATTTGTTTACGTAGATAATATTTATTCTTATGGATTACAAGATTCCAAAGTAACAGAAACAGCTAGGAAAAATCCACATACAAAGAAGGGAAAGCTAAGACAAAGGCTGCTTGATCAAATTGGACGTTCGAATATTCCCTATATCATCGCTCATTTTCCAGATTTTTATGGTCCACATACTGGAAATACCCAATTGCACTATACACTTGAACAAATCGTAAATAAAAAGTCCGGTAGATTTGTTGGTAAAACTGATATTCAAAGGGAGTTTATTTATATAAAGGATGGAGCTCGTGCATTAGTAGATTTAGCATTGAAGGAAGAGGCATACGGGGAAGTCTGGAATATTCCAGGGGCTGGAACCATTACAGGAAAGGAAATAGAGCGGATTGCGTCTTCTTACTTGGAAAAGGAAATCGCACTAAAGCCTGTCCATAAGTGGATGATTCAAGCAATGGGACTATTCAATCCGTTTATGAAAGAGTATGTAGAGATGATGTATTTAAATGAAACTCCAGTCATTTTAGATGGAAGCAAATATGAAAAAATCATTGGGCCTGTTCCAAAAACGCCATATGAGGAAGGAATTAGAGAAACATTAAAATTCATTATGGAAAATAAGAAAGTTTCGTCATAATAATTTGAAGTAAAATGTAAAATATGTAAATTATATATAAGAAAAAGACTACAATCAGATTCTTGTATAATCCAAACTCCTTACTTTTGAAAAGGTCTGTCTAGGAGTATATATTTAATTTTTAGGATTGTAGTTTAAATTTTCAAACTCTTCTGTTTGTTTTGGTAAAATAGATTTGAAGTAAAACTAAAAATGAGGAGGGAAAGGATGAAAAAGATATGGAAAGCTAGTTTAGCCATTTTATTTAGCGCCCTACTGATCGTGGGGACATTCCCTTTTAGCACTCAAGCCAAAGGGAAAAAGCTTGAATACGATCGCTATAGCCAGGTTGCAGTTGGAAAGGACGGGATGGTAGCAACAGCACACCCATTAGCATCTGAAATAGGTGCTGATGTACTGAAAAAGGGTGGTAATGCGATTGATGCAGCTGTAGCCATTCAATTTGCGCTGAATGCTGTAGAGCCAATGATGTCCGGAATTGGCGGAGGCGGTTTTATGATGGTTTATGATGGTAAAACAAAGGAAACAACTATCATTAATAGTCGTGAAAGAGCCCCGCAAGGAGCAACCCCTAATATGTTTTTAGATAAAAACGGAAATCCCATTCCATTTGCTGAGCGTTCAACAGGAGGTACTGCAGTTGGGGTGCCAGGAACGCTAAAAGGGCTGGAAAAGGCATTGGAAAGATGGGGAACTCGTCCGATGCAGCAGTTAATTGACCCAGCTATTAAGCTTGCTGATAAAGGTTTTCCGATTGACTCTGTGTTAGCTGCAGCGATTTCCGATAATAAAGGAACGTTGTCGAAAACAGCAGCAAAAGATATTTTTCTTCCAGACGGCAAACCTTTGCTTGAAGGGGAAATACTTGTCCAAAAAGATTTAGCTAAGACCTTTAAACTGATTCGCTCAAAAGGGGCAGATGCCTTTTATAAGGGGCCGGTAGCTGAGGCACTCGCAAGTACTGTTCAAAAATATGGCGGTTCAATGACGACAGAGGATTTGAAAAAATATAAAGTAACGATTGACAAGCCAATTTGGGGCGACTATCAAGGGTATCAGATTGCTAGTATGCCGCCTCCAAGCTCTGGCGGGGTGTTCCTCCTGCAAATGCTTAAGATATTAGATGATTTTAACCTATCTCAATATCATGTAGGATCATGGCAAAAATATCATCTTCTTGCGGAGACAATGCATCTTGCATATGCTGACCGTGCCGCATTTGCAGGTGATCCAGAGTTTGTTAATGTACCATTGAATGGACTCTTGCATCCAGATTATATTAAAGAGCGTCAAAAGCTTATTAACTTAAAAAGTGTGAACATGAATCCAACGGAAGGGAACCCATGGAAATATGAATCCACTGCTGCAAATTATGAACAGAAAAAACAGCCAAATGATCGTAAATATGGAGAAACGACTCACTTCTCTGTTACAGACAGATGGGGAAATGTCGTTTCCTATACGACAACCATTGAGCAATTATTTGGTACCGGAATTGTAGTTCCAGGATATGGGGTTGTTTTGAATAATGAGTTGACTGACTTTGATGCTGTTCCTGGTGGAGCAAATGAAGTACAGCCGAATAAGCGTCCTTTAAGCAGTATGACGCCTACAATCGTGTTCAAGGATGGCAAGCCGGTTCTAACAGTTGGTTCTCCAGGTGGTGCAACGATCATCACATCTGTATTACAAACGATTCTTCATGCAATTGAGTATGATATGGAGCTGAAGGCAGCGGTTGAAGAGCCTAGAATCTATACAAATAACTTAAGCTCTTACCGTTATGAATCAGGTATCTCCAAAGATGTTATCGATAAGCTGAATTCAATGGGTCATAAATTTGGCACAAATCCTGTTACAATCGGAAATGTACAAAGTATTTTAATCGATCACAAAAATGGTACGTTCAAAGGAGTGGCAGATTCAAGCCGCAACGGAGCTGCTATTGGAGTAAATTTAAAAGGGAAGAAGAAATAATTGAAGTGGTAAGCGCCTCATAATATGGGGCGTTTTTTTGACCTTTTACGAACAGTGTCAGGCACTGTTCGTAAAAGGTCAATTCATAATATATTGATTTGCTAAAGGAATAAGTTTTCAAAACTTTAATTGATGTTCATAAAATGAATGGAGTTACTAGCTATTAATTTTTGACGGGTAAAATAACTTCAACGGTCGTACCTTTATCGATTTCACTATCGATCATAATCTGTCCTTGATGCTCTTTTATAATTTTGTAACACATCATTAATCCTAAACCCGTTCCTTTTTCTTTAAGACTATAAAAAGGTTCTCCGAGATATGGAATACGTTCATTTGGAATCCCAATCCCCTGATCGCTAAAGCGAATCAATAACTGGTTGTTTTCAAGCTTCATTGTTTTCACATTTATTTCTCCACCGTTGGGCATTGATTCAATTGCGTTTTTTAAGATATTAATAAATACTTGTTTTAATTGGTTAACATCACAGGTAATCATGGGAATATCTGCTTCTGATTCAACAATGATTTGTACATTATTCATTAATGCTTCAGGTGATACAATCATCGAGACCTCTTCTATTAAGTCTTGTAAGGCATGTGATTGTATTGTAATAGCTTGGGGCTTGGCTACAGCCATAAACTGATTTGTTATCGACTCAATTCGATTAACCTCTGAAACCATTACATCTAAATACCAGCTATTTTTCTTATCGGTAGTAGAATCTAGTAAACTTAAGAAACCTTTAAGTGAAGTTAAAGGATTTCTAATCTCATGTGCAATTCCAGCTGATAATTGACCGACCACAGCGAGTTTTTCTGACTTTCTTAATAATTCTTCCGTTAGTTTCTTTTCCGTAATATCTCGCCCTATGATGACGAGCCCGTTGCGACTGCCATCTGAATGAAAAATAGGAACCTTTATGACATCAAAAATGGTAGATTTGCCGTTAGGGTGTGAAATAACTTCTTCAGTTCGGAAAATTTGTCTTTTTTCCCATGCTTCTTCATCTGTTTTATCACAAAAAGTTAATGTATCCCGATAAAATTCATTATAGGAAGCAAGTTCCGAATTCGTTTTTCCTTGGTAAGAGACATTTTCAAGTTGAAAACAGGAACGAACATACTGATTTGCAACGAGCCACCTTCCTTCCCCATCTTTAAAGAGTACAGTGTCAGGCATTGCATTAATTAGGGTGCGTAATCGTTTCTCACTTTCTTTCAATGCCTTCTCCATTTGTTTACGTTCCGAAATATTCCTTAAGATCGCAACGATGGCTGTTACCTTTCCTTTATCGTTTATAATTGGCGAATAAAAGCTGCTGATATCTATAAGATTTTCATCTTTTCGTTTACAGATGGTTTCAAAAGACATAACTTGTTTGTTTTTCAATATTATTGGAAGAATTTCAGTAAACTCTTTTAGTAGAAAATTAGGAACAATTGGTAATTTTCGGCCTAATACTTCATCTTCAGTCCAACCAAATATTTCTTCAAAAGCTTTATTCACTTTCATGATCTTTCCTTGTAAATCAAAAATAATGATAGAATCTATTGTATTCTTAAGGAATAGCTCAAGCTGTTGTTTCGTAAATTGCAAATCTTTTTCAATTTGCTTATTTTCGGTATTGTCTTTTATGATTTCATATATTCCAGCAATCTCGTTATTGATAAAAAGTGGAAAGCTTTTTACTTTTGCATCAATAAGATATCCATTTTTGTGTTTAAACGACACTTCATATTCCTGCATGATTCCTGTCTTTGTTTTTTTCAGATGTTTTAATCGGTTTTCAGCATACTCAGGTAGAATCAAAGTGGAAAGTGGCAATCTTTGAAGTTCTTCAACTGAATATCCAACGATTCGCTCAAAAGCCGGATTCGCTGTTAAAAGATTTTCCTGTAAATCACATGAATAGATACCATCAGGATTATGTTCAAAAAGTGCTTGATAAAATTCTGTATCTCTGATAACTGGGTTCACAGGATCTTGTTCTCTTAAAGCGAGATCTTGGGATAATTCCAAATTGTTTGTTCTTGAAAGTAATGGTGCTGTTTCCTTTTTTACATGAGGAAAAATATTGTCGATTCCAAATGTTGAGTCATAAGAATTAAAAATAGTTGGTGGAAATACATAAACGATAGCGCCTATTGACATTCCTCCATAAATATATGGATGCAATTCAAAACGCCAAATTCCTTTTTGATGTTCTAATTCCCAATTCACCCTTGATGTTAAAGTTAAGGATAGTGAAGGGGACGTTACTAAGTAATGATTTGCATTAATCAAGCCTTCTTCATATAAAATTGGGGATGCTTTAATTACATTCCATCCACGATCTAAGGCAATTAAATAAGAATTTGATCGTCTTGTGATTGCTTGTGCCTGATAATATTCAATTAGTTTATAACGTTCCAATTCTAATTGGTTACGAAGAATTGCTGCCGCATCATGTGCAGCAGAATTTACTGCTGATAATAATTGAGGATGATTCTCTGTCCATAGTCCAGTCATATCGATTACTCCTAGGATTTCCCTTGTTGCAGGATCTAGGATTGGAGCAGCTGAACATGTCCATTGATGTAATTCATGGCAAAAATGTTCCCCTGCGAACACTTGAATTGGTGAGCCAGTTGCAAGGGCAGTACCAATCGCATTTGTACCAGACGTATTTTCAGCCCAAGAAGAGCCTATAACAAAGTTTATATCCTCTGCTTTTAACCTTAATGCCAAATCGCCGTCTAAATAGGTTATATCACCAGAAGAATTACAATAAGTGATTAGATGTCTAGAATCCAGAAAATGATCCTTTAAACGAGAAAGTATCGGTTTTAGAATCCGGAATAAGGAATCAGATGATAAAAAATCTCTGATTTGTTCTTCATTAAGATTAATAGAGGCCCTATTCTCATAAGGATTAACTCCATTGTCCTTGCAACGCATCCATGATTCATACATCAAAGGACTGATTATAGAAGAGGGGGAATTACCAGTAATAAACTGTTCCCACTCATGTTTCAGCTTTTTCTTCCTTGTTATAGGAGAAGCAAAGGTATCCAAAGCTATTTGATTATTCGTTTTCATTTGTATACCTCCAAGTAGTTGTTGATTCTTATTAAGTTGAATAATCATAAATATCAATTTTAGTATCTTTGATATTCGGAATACCCAGATTAATTTAAGATGTGAGCAGAGGGTTATGTGGGAAGCATTTTACTCATTTGGTTTTATCTACTTAGAACATTTACAACATTTTCATTAGAAAAAATAAATTGATAATTTAATGATTATTACTAATTCATTAAAAAGGAAGATTTTCCTTTATTTTTTTAAAAAATAGTGAGATTTTAAGTGAAAAAATGAATATTAATTCATTTTTAGCAGGAACTATTTAATCTAAGTTGAAAATAATACAGAGGGGTGAATTTCATTGTTTTTCGTTAATGTGGAAGGTGCGTTTTTAAAGGAAATCAATGGCTAATTATTGAGCGAAGTAAGAAAGAAGAACATGCGGGTGGACAGCTTTCTCTTGTTGGCGGCACAGTTGAGCAGGAAGGTCACTCAACTCAAATCTTAGAGCGGACTGTCAAACGAGAAATTTTCGAAGAGGTTGGTATTCTAGTAAAGGATCACATTCATTATGTGAGAAGTACTTCATTTGTTACTGATAAAGGCATCCATGTCATTGATATTGTTTTTTTATGTGAATATGAAAGCGGTAAAGCTTTTCGAAAGAGTCCGGATGAGGTAGATGATCTATTCTGGATGTCAGCAGATGAAATCATTAGTCATAAAAACGCGCCGATATGGCTTAAAGACAACATTAGGGAAGCAGAAGCATTAAAAAGAAAAATAGAATTGGTGGGAAAATGAACATGTCTGTAAAAGAAGAATTACTTCAACTAATCGACAAAATGAATAACAATCCACAGCACATCGAGAACGAAAAAGATCGAGTTTTTCAAGTAAATTTAGATGGAAGCGGTCAATTGCAAATTGTCATAAACGACGGGAAAGTGTCGGTAGAGGAAGGTACACTTCACGAACCAGAAGTAACTTTAATTCTTTCAGATAAAAACTTTTCGAAACTATTAAAGGATGACTTAAATACGACGATTGCTTTTATGACCGGTGGTTTGAAGGTAGAAGGAAAAATGGGGCTTGCTTTAAAGCTTCAGGAAATAGTGAAGAAGTATCAGTAAACAGTAGAAGTAGCGGAATCAAGAGAACCAGGTTTCGTGTATGGTTCTCTTGTAATTTATTATTTAGCAATGTTAAACTTCCCTGTTGATTTCCGCAGCATGCACTTAGCGATCGCGGGCGGTCCGGGAGCCTCCTCGTCGAAGAGCGCTCCTGTGGGGTCTCCCTTTGATTCGCTCCTCCCGCAGGACTTTGAATAATTTCCCCCGAATAAACATCGCACGAAGGAAATGCGAATGCATTTTCGAGGATCTCGCTCCTGCCGCCCCAATCAACAATAAAATAGCATTATCAAAACTAAGTATTAACACAGCCTATAATTTAAAAAAATAAAACCATATGCTCTTCATCGTAATAGGTATTTCCTATTTTTAAAGCTCTTTTTTCCTCAGCATATACCTCAAAACCGAAAGATTCATAAAGCTTTTTGGCAGGCTCATTCGTTGCCTCAACAGACAAGTATACTTGCTCAACCTCTCCAAGTTCTTTTGCTTTTTCAAGTGCATTAGCTATTAATGCTTTACCGATCCCCATTCTACGCTTTTCAGGTGACACATACATCGCAACAATATTTGCTCGGTGTTTCAATTTGAGCTTTGTTTCCTTCAGTAGAGTAACAGTCCCTAATAATTCCTCGTTTTCAAAAGCTCCAAATGTGAACGAATTCTCCGTTTGAAATCGATTTTTATAAACATCCTTAGAGTATGCAGTTTCCTCCTCGTAGCTTGAGGCAAAGGCTTCAGGATGTTTCTGTAGAGCCATTAATCTTATATTTCTATAGGCATCAGAATCATTCGGCGCTAAAAGTCTAATATTCATTTGCTCCACCTTCTTTAATTTTTCTTTAATTCTACCATTTTTAAACAAAATTTAAACAAGGCTAATAACAAATTTAACCTTTCAATATTTAAATAAAGGAGAATATAGAAGATGAAAACGGGTGCTTGCTTTTAAAGCCCATTCATAATGGAAATGATAGTTGTAATTAGCCTCTAATTTTTTGGTTTTGGAGAAGATGATGATGAGAAAACGCCGGGTTGAATTTCTAATTGCTTTTATTTTATTTATTTCTCTTTCTTTGCTCTTATTTAGCAATCTCAGCTTGGCAGTAAAGGCATGGGTATCACTATTATATATTTCAACGATTATGGTGAGTATCTACTCGTTAATGCTGGAAAATCGTTCCCCCCAGCATACACTCCTCTGGATATATGTACTTCTGTTTTTCCCGATTATTGGGTACTTGTTCTATCTATTTTCTGGACAGCTCTATTTAAAAGGTTATCTATTTAGAAGCAAGCGGAAAAAAGATAGGGAAGAATGGAAAAAGGTATTGCAGCAGGATACATCACCAGATTTAGCTTTTTTACAGGATTATCAGCATTCATTTGCAAAATTCGCGAATCATACATCCCCTACTCCAATAAGTACTGCATCCCGATCATTTATTTTAAAGAATGGAGATGAGACCTTTCCAGAAATAATGAAAAAGCTGAAAGAGGCTGAAAAATTTATTCATATAGAATATTATATTTTTCGCTCTGATCGTTTAGGGAATGAAATCATTCGTATTCTGATTGATAAAGCCAAAAAGGGAGTTGAAGTTTTATTTATATTTGATGCTGTTGGCAGTAGGAAAATTAGGCCGGAAGTTATTAAAGAAATGGAGAAGGCGGGAATAAGAGTAAAGGCTTTTTCCCCGTTAAAGTATGGCTTTTTCAATCAAAAAGTAAATTTTCGCAATCACAGGAAAATCATCGTCATTGATGGAAAGATTGGATTTGTAGGTGGACTAAATGTCGGAGTAGAGTACCTAGGTGAGAATAAAAAGGTTGGTTTTTGGCGGGATACCCATATGCTTCTTAAAGGGGAAGCTGTTTTTTTCCTCCATATGGTTTTCTTACTCGATTGGGAGTATATAAGTGGAGAGAAGATTCTCCAAAGATATTCAACCTTCAAAACTATTATTGATGATGGGATCCTAGACGGGGCTGTTCAAGTTGTGGCGAGCGGACCAGATACTCAAGCTGGGCTCATGAGTGACTTTTATTTTTCAATCATCTCCTCTGCAACAAAGTCTATATGGATTGCTTCGCCTTATTTTGTTCCGGATGAATCCATTCGGACAGCGTTAAGAGTAGCTGCTGCGAAAGGAATAGAAGTTCGCATCATGGTTCCGGAAATCAATGATGGCTTCTTAACCCAATATGCTAGTAGATCATATTTTCCTGAGCTCCTTCGCTATGGTGTCGAAATCTATTCTTATAAAAAGGGTTTTTTACACCAGAAGGTCATCATTATTGATGGAAATCTTGCATCTCTTGGAACAGCGAATATGGATATGCGTAGTTTCCATCTGAACTTCGAAGTGAATGTTTTTCTGTATGGTTCAAGCTCCATACGCGATCTTGTGACTCATTATGAACAAGATATGAAGGACAGTGAGATCATAAACCCTGTCCAATATTATAAACGAGGATTTCTTGAAAGATCAAAGGAATCCTTTGCCCGTCTTTTTTCAGGCGTCCTTTAAAATGATGCAGCTTCTCGTTTCGAGGGGCTGTTTTTTTATTTAAAGCCTTGAAGCTCACGCAACGTGATCTTTTACAATGGAGTTATCAATGATAAGGGAGAGAGTTCAATGGAGGAGAAAATATTCCATCTTAAAGACGGCAGAAAATTAGGTTTTATTGAGTATGGAAAAAATGATGGAATTCCGGTGATGATATTTCATGGAACACCTGGATCTAAAATATGGTATAGGAAGGATGACGAGATCGCGCGAGAGCTTGGTTTAAGACTAATCTCGACTGATAGACCCGGATTTGGTACATCTGATCCAAACAAAAATAGAACTTTGCTAGATTGGCCGAATGATGTAAAGGAGCTGGCTAATGGCCTTGGAATCGAAAGGTTTTCTGTATTAGGTGTATCAGGCGGCGGAGCTTATGCTGCAGCATGTGCTTATCAAATACCAGAAAGACTTGATCATGTATCCATGATTTCAAGCGTAGCTCCATTCAAAAACGGCAAGCCGCCGAAAAGTATGATAAAAGAAAATCGAATAGCTTTTTCTTTAGGGAAATATGTACCATGGCTAGTCAAGCTTTCCTATCAATCACAGAAAAAAATGATCGAGCAGAAGCCAGAAAGATTTATTGAGGTAATGAAAAAAGGAAATAAACATCTAAATGAGTGGGATCGAAAATATACTCAAACAGATGATCAGATTAAAGACATGATGGCTCATTTATTAGGAGCCTTTCGCATTAGGGTGGATGGAATTGTAGAAGAACTCAAATTAATAACTAACCCGTGGGGATTCGAATTGGAAAAAATACAAATGCCTGTCCATATCTGGCATGGAAAAGAGGATGGAATGGCCCCGTTTGAAGAAATTGAAAAAGTATCCAAGGAAATACCTATTTCAATCACTCACTTTGTTTCGAAGGCAGGTCATTTTTTAATCGATGATGAGACAATTTGGAGATCCATTTTAGAACAAATTAAGGAAGATCATTTATTATTTGTGGGAAAAGAAGGCCTCATTAGTAGTAAAAAAAGGAAAAAATTAGTATAATTATATTGTTTTAATGATTCTGAATTATTAGATCATAAAGGAGGGGTCATATGCTATCGAAATCTATAATTGAAGACGTCCTAACGGCTGCACTAGCAACCGGTGGAGATTTTTCCGAAGTATTCGTTGAAGATCGGTATACAAATAATTTGACACTTCAGGGCGGAAAGATTGAGAACAGCTTGTCAGGCAGGGATTTCGGGATTGGAATCCGCGTTTTTAAAGGCTTTCATAGTGTGTATACGTACACAACAGATGCAACAAAAGAAGGTTTATTAAAAGCTGCGAGAAATGCAGCACATGCTATTTCTGGAGAAACGATTATCCAGCCAGTACCACTTGTTAAAGAAATAATTACCTGTGCTCATCCGATAGCGATTCATCCACGAGAAACAGAAAAAATCCGAAAAGTGAATGTAATGAAGAAAGCGTACGAAATTGCCAAGAACTATCATTCGAGCATTCAGCAAGTATTGGTCCGTTATTTGGATGAGGAACAAAATGTTCTTATTGCTAACAGTGAGGGAATATTTGTTGAAGATAAAAGGGTAAGAGGGAGAATGGCGATTCAGTCCATCGCTTCAGATGGAGTACAAATGCAGCCTGGCTTTTACGGACCAGGTGCTCATAAGGGATTTGAGTTTTTTGAGAATCTCAATCTCGAGCACTATGCTGGTGAGGCATCACGAATTGCTGTAACGATGCTAAGTGCAGAGCCTTGTCCGAGTGGAAAGTTTCCGGTAATTATCGATAATGAATTCGGTGGGGTTATTTTCCATGAGGCTTGTGGACATGGACTAGAAGCCACAGCTGTAGCAAAGAATAATTCTGTTTTCGCCAATCGAATTGGTGAGAAGGTCGCATCAGAAATCGTTACATATATTGATGACGGAACAATTGAAAATGAGTGGGGATCGATAACGATTGATGATGAAGGCGAAAAAGCACGGAAAAATGTTTTAATTGAAAATGGGATTTTGAAAGGTTACTTGATTGATAAATTTAACGGAAGAAGAATGGGAATGCCTTCAACAGGATCAGGCAGAAGACAGTCATACCGTTTCGCACCTACATCAAGAATGACAAACACCTTTATTGCGGAAGGGAAGTCAACGCCTGAAGAAATCATTTCCAATACAGAGCATGGCATCTATGCAAAATATATGGGCGGTGGTTCAGTAACTCCGGCTACAGGCGATTATAACTTTGCTGTTATGGAAGCGTATCTTGTGAAGGATGGCAAGATCGGCAAGCCGCTTAAAGGAGCTACTCTTGTTGGAAATGGCGCCGAAACATTACAGCTCGTTGACATGGTCGGAAATAATTTAGGACACGGTGCAGGGATGTGTGGCTCATTAAGCGGAAGTATCCCTGTTAATGTTGGTCAGCCAATGATTCGTGTAAGTGAAATGACGGTTGGCGGAAGTAAGGAGGCTGAATAAGATGAATGTTCAGGAATTCCAGCAAAGATTATTTGGACTTGCAGAGCAGCATGGCTTTAATGATGTGGAAATTTACTTTGAGCGGGAAGAAAAATTTGGCTGCGCCTTGTTCAAAGGAGAAATCGATTCCTACGAAACATCTGAAGTAGCAGGGGCATCATTCCGTGGTCTTTTTAATGGGAAAATGGGGTATGCGTTTACAGAAAAATTAGACGAAGACACCATACAATTTCTTGTTGAAAATGCAAAAGAAAATTCTCAATTTATAGAAGAAGAAGTACAGGAAGATATTTTTTCCGGAAGTGAGACCTATCATGAAGGCAGCTTTTATTCTTCTGAACTAGCAAAAGTAACAATTCCGGAAAAGATCACTTTATTTAAAGAAATCGAGAAGCATATTTATGAGTATGATGAAAGAGTAACGGGAACGGATTATTTTATACTCGAAAGTGCTGATTCAGAGCGTTTTATCATGAATAGCAAGGGACTTTCGCTTAAAGGGAAACATAATTATATCGGGATGTATATTTCTGTTGTTGTTAAGCAAGGAGAAGAAACGAAAACTGGTATGTATATTAAGATGACAAGAGATTTCTCTTCCTTTGTTCCCGAAGAAATTGCAAAGTATGCTGTGGAAGAGGCTCTATCAAAGTTGAACGCTCAGTCAGCTGAGAGCAAGCGCTATCCTGTTTTATTGAGAAATGATGCAGCAGCTAGTTTACTTCAAACCTTCTCGCCTATTTTTTCTGCAGAATACGCACAAAAGGGTCAATCGCTTTTAAGAGATAAGGTAGGAGAAGTAATTGCTGCGGAAGAATTACAAATAGTAGATGATCCATTTTTAGAAGATGGGCTTTTCAGCAGTACGTTTGATAGTGAAGGTGTAGCAACAGTAAAAAAGGAAATTGTGAAGAACGGAAAGTTGATTACTTTGCTTCATAATCGCAAAACAGCTGAGAAGGCTGGACTAGAAACTACAGGGAATGCTTATAAATCTTCCTATAAAGGGTCTTTGACGGTATCTCCATCAAATTTATATGTCATCCCTTCAAATAAAGGCTATGAAGAACTCATTAGTTCTATAAGAGAGGGCATCATCGTTACGGATTTAGCAGGATTACATTCAGGAGCTGACTTTGTTTCCGGTAACTTCTCTTTAGCTGCAAATGGATTTTTTGTTAAAGAAGGAAAAATTCAAAACGCGGTTAAACAAATGACGATTGCCGGTAATTTCTACGATGTATTAAATAACATTGAGGAAATTGGCTCTGACTTGGAGTTTTCGATGAACTTTGTTGCGCCAGGCTATATTGGTTCCCCTTCGCTATTAATTAAAGAGTTAGCTGTAACAGTCGAATAGCTTAAAAAGTGTGGTCTCATAACCTTCATGAGACCACATTTAGTTAATTTCATTTGGAAAGTGGTCACATAAACCTTTTATGAGACCACTTGAAGCTAAAATCAATTGGGTAAAGGTCACATAAACCTTTCATGAGGCCAAATGAAGCTAAAATCAAGTGGGTAATGGTCACATAAACCTTTCATGAGACCAAATGAAGCTAAAATCTATTGGGGGATGGTCTCATAAGCCTTTTATGAGACCAAATGAAGCTAAAATCTATTGGGGGATGGTCACATAAACCTTCCATGAGACCATATTAAGCTAATATACCTTGAGGACTGGTCTTATAAACCTTCCTTTTAGCAAAAAAGCAGGGACCACATAAGTCGATTTTTGCGACTTTGTGATGCCCCTTCTTATGTATTCGGAATATAAGGGTTTTTAAGATAACCTCGTCTTTATATTATAACAATAAATACCATCCCGATATTGACTGAAAAGGTGTGTATGCAAATGGAAATTTTAAACGCAGAACAATTTTTTTTACGTTCACTTACTTTGGAAGATGCTGAAAAGGTAGAGGAATATGCAAGTGATTATGATGTGGCAAAAACAACTTTAAATATTCCACATCCCTATCCAAAGGGTTCTGCAAAGGAGTTTATTGCTAATATTTTGGAGGCTGAAAAAGAAGGAAGAGTCATCACATATGCCATTGTCCTTAAGGAGGATCATGACTTAATTGGCCTTATCAGTATTCGGCCTGTTATGGAGCATCGTCGCGGCGAGCTTGGCTATTGGATTGGAAAGCCATTTTGGGGAAAGGGCTATGGAACGGAAGCAGCAAAATTATTAATCAAATATGGATTTGATATTTTAAACTTAAATCGAATTTATGCTGCTGCTTTTACAGACAATCCAGGCTCATGGAGAATCATGGAGAAATGTGGAATGAAGCATGAAGGGATTTTACGCAACCATATTCTTAAAGAAGATAAACCAATCGATTTAACGTTTTACAGTATATTAAAAGAAGAGTATATGAATTTGTAGAATTTAAAGAGCAGTGAAAAGGCTAGAAGAAGTCAAGAAGAAAAAAGATGTTATTTTTACAGATCAAAACAATCTAGCAAATGTTAAAATTTTCAATAGAATATAAAAATAGAGTGGATCAAATAATCCACTCTACTTTCAATGTTTACATATACAACTAGAATTAGAATTTTAGTCCCTGCTTCCAAGTATTCCGAAAATACGCAGGATATTAATGAATAAGTTAACAAAATCAAGATATAAGTTAAGAGCCATTAAAGGCACTTGTTCTGCTGTTACACCATATTGCTTCATACGGTTAAAGTCAAATAGAACGTAACCGCTAAATACTAATACCCCAATAAATGAGAAGGCAAGCATACCTGAAGAACTTAAAGGCCAGATAAGATTAAAGATTGATATGGCAATGAGTGCCAATAAGGCAGCCATTAACATACCGCCTAAGAAAGTTAAATCACGCTTTGTAGTTGTAGCGTAAATGGCTAGCCCTGTAAATACAGTTGCAGTAGTTGCAAGTGCTAACAGTACAGGCTCTGGACCAATTGTAGTAAGGTAATGTGAAACAATTGGATAAGTTGTTAACCCTGAAATAAAGGTAAAGGCAAATAAGAAGGAATATGACATCGCCTTTTTACGACGAATGATAAACGCAAAGACGAGCATTCCGATTTCAAGAAAAACGAGCGGCAGAAACATCGCCGGTGGGACAAAAACACCTGCCATTGTACCGGCAAAGGCAATTCCCAAAGACAAAGCAAAGGTCCTTAATACGGCTGGTAAATGGCTATTATTATAATTAGCTGTTTGCTGAACATACATTACTTTATTCACCTCATCAAGATATGTCTATATATATTTATACGATTGTCCATAAAAAGAGTTTCATAAAATTTTATTTTTCTTTTAATAAATCTCTTATTTCAGTAAGAAGAGCTTCCGTTTTATCCACTACGACTGGTGCAGGCTTTGGTTCTTCCTTCTTATTAAAGTGCTTATTAATGATCCTTATGAAAATAAAAATTGAAAAAGCTATGATGAGGAAGTCAAGAATGCTTTGAGCAAATGCCCCGATATTTATTTCTGCTTTGCCAACTGTGATGACAAGCTGTTTGGTCAAATCTATTCCGCCAAGAAGTATACCTGTAAGAGGCACGATAATATTTTCAACCAAAGAGGTGACAATTTTGCCGAATGCTCCTCCAATAACAACCCCAACAGCGAGATCTAATACATTTCCTTTAAATGCGAATTTCTTAAAATCACTCCACATAGGATACAAACACCTTCCATTCAAAATTATCGTTAATTATACTATTATGATAGGGGAAAATGCTAGATAATAGTATCTTTTTTATCGCAGATTAACGGGCTGTAAGACCCCCACTTCAAGAAGTTGAGCTAAGAAAAAATTTCTAAGTGGGGGATCAACAGCCCGTAAATGCCCGATTGGTTCAACTAACAATCAGTGGGGGATGAAGGAAAACCCCCACTGATTGAAGTTTCACTTTATAGAATTTTCAACTTTTTTTGAGTTTGAGCATGGTATTATCTAGCTCCAGCGCCTACCCCCGACGTACAGGACGTACTAGTGTCGACAATGCGACAGGACGTCGCGTTTTTGTCGACCTCGAGGTCATAAGCCAGTCCGCCAAGAAGGTTAAAGAACAACCTTCCTGTTGGCCTGTCTTATGCTTGTCGGGGGTGATCAAGGCTCTTACGCTTTTATTTTTTCTATGCAAAATTTTGATGTTTTTATACAATACTAAAGGAAGGTAAATAAAGGAGGATAAAATGAAGAAAAATAAGAAAAAAGATCCTCGCTTTAAAATAGCTGAAAAAGAAGCGTGGATCGGAATCGGATTAGTTCTATTTAATTTTATTTGGTGGTTTGGCTTTGCTTACGGAATGGGATCAGAGCCAGTTGAAAACTATCAATTCATCTTAGGATTGCCCGAGTGGTTTTTCTATAGCTGTGTAGTAGGATTTGTCGTTATGGTTATCCTCGTCATTATTGTCGTGAAATTTTTCTTTAAGGATGTCCCATTTGATGAAGAAAAAGAAGGGGGGACACCGAAGCAATGAACTGGCAAGTCATCACTCCATTAATTATCTTTTTGGTTCTTATATTTATTGTAGGTTTTTGGGCAAGTAAGCAAATGAATAAATCCAATTCGTTTCTTCAAGAATATTTCCTTGGTGGGAGAGAGCTTGGCGGATTTATTTTAGCGATGACGATGATGGCGACATATGGAAGTGCCAGCAGTTTTATTGGCGGACCAGGTGTAGCTTATACACAAGGGCTTGGCTGGGTACTGCTTGCTATGTCCCAGGTTGTAACGGGATATTTCGTCCTTATGGTTCTAGGGAAAAAGTTTGCCATTACTGCTAGAAAGTATCAAGCAATCACATTAATTGATTTTTTAAAGGAACGATACAAAAGTAAGTGGGTTGTGTTGTTGTCTGCTTTCAGCATTATCATCTTCCTCTTTTCAGCGATGGCTGCTCAGTGGGTTGGTGGAGCAAGACTGATTGAATCCCTTACAGGACTTAGTTATAGCTCAGCGCTGTTTATTTTTGCTATTTCTGTAATGGTGTATGTAATTATTGGTGGTTTTCGTGCGGTTGCCTTAACAGATGCGGTTCAAGGTGTGATCATGTTTATTGGTACTCTCATTTTACTGGTAGCTGTTATTATTGCAGGTGGGGGAATACCAAATATAATAAATGATCTTATAGCAGAAAATCCTAATTTAATTAGTCCCTATGGATTCGATAGAGGACTGACTCCATTGTACGTATCGTCATTTTGGGTTTTAGTAGGTGTCGGTGTTGTTGGGCTTCCACAAGTAACCGTTAGAGCGATGTCCTATAAAAATTCAAAAGCAATGCATAGGGCAATCATTATTGGCACAATTGTTGTTGGATTCATTATGCTTGGTATGCATTTAATTGGCGTTTTTGCTCGTCCAATTCTTCCAGGAATTGAGGTAGGCGATAAGGTTATGCCGCTTATTGCTCTTGAAGTATTGCCACCATGGCTTGCCGGGGTTGTATTAGCAGCTCCGATGGCAGCCATTATGTCTACTGTAGATTCCTTATTGCTTCTTGTTAGCTCGGCTGTTGTAAAGGATGTATATATCAATTATATAAAACCAGATGCAGAAGAGAATACGATAAAGAAAATGAGTTTTGGTGTGACGACAATTTTAGGGATCCTTGTATTTTTAATGGCCCTTAGCCCGCCAGATCTGATCATTTGGCTGAATTTATTTTCATTTGGCGGGTTGGAAGCTGCCTTTATTTGGCCAGTTGTACTGGGATTATACTGGGGGAAAGGCAATAAATTTGGTGCCATATCATCCATGGTTATTGGGATAGGATCCTATATCATATTTCACTTGTATTATCCAAATCTCTTCGGCATGCACACGGTCGTCCTTCCAGTTATTTTATCATTGATTTCGTTTATTATCGTTAGTATATTGACTAGTAATAAGATTAAAGAAGAAGCTGATCTACAATATTGATTAAGTAAAGAGCAAGTTCCATTATAAAGTGTACCCCTTGTAAAGGACATTTTTAAAAAAAGGCTTAAGCTGCCTGAAGAAGATGATCTCTGTATTGCACAGGGGTCATCTTTTTTCTATTCCATTGATATCGGGTATGGTTGTAGTGACGAATATATTTGTTTATCTCTCGTTGAAGCTCCTCAAGTGATTTACATGCTTTGATGTTCACTTCGTCTTTAAGGTGACCAAAGAAGGACTCGATTGGCGCATTGTCCCAACAGTTTCCTTTCCTAGACATAGACTGGCGTAGTCCTAGTTTCTTAACGTATTTTTGAAAGTCTGGGTGCGTATAATGAGTGCCCTGATCGGAGTGGATGAGGGCATCTTCAGCCTTCTTAAACCATCGGTTTTTCTCTAGTTTGTACAAGGTATTGGTGGCTAAATCCATCGTAATTCGACTAGACATATGATGTGCTAACACTTCGCCTGTAGAACCATCTTTGATGACCGACAAATACGCTCTTTGTCCTCCGTGATAATGGAGGTATGTAATATCAGTAAGAAGTACTTTTCCAGGAGTATGTTGATCAAATTGGCGGTTTAATAGGTTAGGAACCACTCGATGTTCCTGAGTTGCCTTTATCATTCTCTTGTATGGATTTGCTTTTCGTGCAGGGCAAATAATGTCATACTTTTTCATAATTCTTCGGATTCTCTTTAAATTGTAGACACACTGAAATTGACCCGCCAAGGTCATCTTAATTTGACGTGCCCCTTTCTTGCGACCTTTAAATCGAAAGGCCTTTAAAATCAATTCTTTTGCCACTTCATCTTTGGATTCCTGTCGTTCTCTCCGTTCTACGGACTCTGGAGAGAAATAACGATAATAACCGCTGCGTGAAACATCTGCTGTATCGCAAAGGAATTTAACCATATGCTTCAAATTGTATTTTTCTATCACATATCGAATAAGAACATATCTTTGGCTGATCGGTACTTTTACTTCAGCCCCCTTTCGAGCATTCGAATCTTTTTTAAGAGTTCATTTTCAGCCTCTAATAAGTTCATCTTGGCTTCCAAACGAGCGTATTTTTCTTCCAGGGATAACTCCTTTTCACGTGGTCTCCCAGAGTTCCCTTTCCTCGTATCTTTGAGACCCAATACGCCATCTTTCTCGAATGCTTTTTTCCAGCGATCCGAAGCTGATTTAATTCTCCGCCACCCTAGAATATCAATGTCAAATCCCGCTTCTTCAAATATTTGTCTTAAAAATTTCCCACTTCTAAATTCAGCAATATAGTGGTGCTTAAATTCCTCCGAGTAGGTAATCCCTTTTGAACTAACCGAAGTAACATAAGGGTTTTTAGATAATATAGCGATCTCTTTCTCTGTAAAAAGCTTTTTAGTCATAATTCTCCGTCTCCAAATTTCTCTAAATGTCATATTGATTATACAAAAAGTACCCTATAGAGAGCACTTTTATTAAGTGTCTACTCTATAGGGTACATTTTATTAAGGTTCTTGCTCTTTTTAATTTTGTCTGTGTTAAAGCGAGTGCCTGCAGCGGAAATCAACAGTGAAGTTTAAAATTAATAATCAATAACAGCTATTTAGAAAAGACTTTTTCGAAAAATGGGTATATTGGGAGATTTGTAGAATAGCTAGCTATTTGTTACACTTTTAACATGCAAAAATAATTTACTAAGAAATATTAAAAATGTTTTTAACCTACTGGGAGATTTTAATGAGAAATTATTTATATATATTAGCTTTAATCATGTTATCAGGTATTTTAGCAGCCTGTGTGAGTGAAACAAATACTTCTAATGAAATAGAAAAAAAACAGCAAAAACTAAGCACTACAGTCAATCAACCCGCTGTCATAAGTGAAAAGAAGGAAAAAAAGGATACTGTTTGGTTAAAAGAGAAATCGCTTTACCAATTCGAAGCTTATGATGGGTCTTACGAATACACTGTATTTCTTTACGCAGAGGATGAACAAAGTTCCTTTAATGAGAATCTTGGGGTAAAGAATCAAGTATATACTGGCCATTATTCCATTTATCTAGCTGAAAAGGATTCTACTATCGCATACAAGCAGGAAGCTTTAGATGAAGAAGGGACCACTCCATTTATATTTAATCCATCATTAAACCAGGTTTATCCATTGAATTTAGGAAATAAGACGTTCATTACGATCTTGCAGCCTAGTGAAAATGAGAACTCAAAATTATTATTATTCGCTATTAAAGATGGAGAAATAAAAAAGGTTCACTTTAGTGAAGATTTAACCACTATTTTTGGATATGAAATAAAATCAATATACCAGAAATACATTCAAACAGCTCATTTACAAGGTGATCAGGAATGGAGATTTATTACATGGGAATTTGATGAGAAAGCCATGACGTTCAAAAAGAAGGACGAATCTACCTTGAAAGGTGAGAATGGAGAGAAATGGTATGAGCGTTGGAGTGAAAAAAGTGAAATTTATTATCCTTTCCAAAACCTCGAGCTTAGCAGTGATGTAATTGAAAAAGCAAAACAAGGCCTCCCAATTGGAAGTCCATATCCAATTGGGACGAATATTGCGAATATCAAAAAAACCGAGCCAATATTCATAGAGGAAGGGATTGATGCTGGAACTCCTTATGTAATGTATCCTGAAATCACCTATTATTATGAAAAAACGACTGGTATCGTGACAGCTGTTTCCATTCCAGGTGAACGCGTGAAAACATCATTAAAAATGATAAAGAGTTTATTTGGAGAACCTGAAGAAGAGGGCTATGACCAATTGAATGGAGAAAAACGTGTGATTTACAATGCAGACAAATATGCGATCAAATTCTTGGCAGATGCTAATGAGGAAGTGCGAAGTATTTATTTGTGGAAAAAGTGAAGAATCAAAGGTGTCAGGCACCACGAACATTATTTAGTATCAATAAGTGATTTAGATACTAAATAAAGTGTATTATGTGGATGTCAGACACCTTATGAGATAAATCCTTCACTATGTCTTAAATCAATTAAAATGCCCAATCACCATTTCGGAAGACAGGCTCGCTTGTTCCGTCTGCAGTAATACCGTCAATATCCATTTCTGCAGATCCAATCATAAAATCAACATGAGTGAGACTATCATTTAAACCATGTTCCTTTAGTTCATCACTAGACATTTGCTTGCCGCCTTCAAGGCAGAATGCATAGGCACTTCCGATAGCGAGATGGTTAGAGGCGTTTTCGTCAAATAACGTATTATAGAAAAGCAGGTTTGATTGAGAAATTGGTGAATTGAATGGAACGAGTGCCACTTCTCCAAGATAATGAGAGCCTTCATCTGTTTCTACTAGCTGTTTAAGAATTTCTTCGCCTTCTTCTGCTTTTACACTCACAATTCGGCCATTTTCAAATGTGATTGTGAAGTTGTCAATGATATTGCCGCCGTAGCTTAATGGCTTTGTACTTGACACAGTTCCGTTAACACCAGTTCTTAATGGGACTGTGAAGACTTCTTCAGTCGGCATATTTGCCATGAATTCATGCCCTTTTTCATTAATGCTGCCAGCTCCACACCAGAGATGCTTTTCTGGAAGCTCGATCGTTAAATCAGTTCCTGGTGACTTATAGTGTAGTTTTTTATAGCGTTTGTTATTCAAATAATCTACTTTTTCATGAAGAGTGTTATCATGCTTTTTCCATTCTTCAACAGGGTTTTCTAGATCTGAACGTGTAGCTTTAAAAATGGCATCCCAGAGCAATTGAACTCTTGTTTCTTCAGGTGCTTCAGGAAAAACCTTATCAGCCCACGAAGGAGATGGGGCTGCAATAACCGTCCAGCTCACTTTATCAGCCATCATCATTTTTCTGTAGTTAGATAGTGCTTTACCAGCTGCTTTTTGGAAATTGGCAATTCGTTCAGATTTTACCCCTTTTAATAGGTCTGGGCTCGTTGAAACGATTGACATAAATGCAGCGCCATCCTTCGCAAGCTCTTCAACCTCTTTTGCACGCCATTCAGGATATTCATTGAAAGCCTCATCTGGTGCCAAATCATACTTTGTACGAGATACAATATCATCGTTCCAGTTAACAACAACATTATATGCTCCAGCTTCATAGGCTTTTTTTACCACTAGGCGAACCAATTCTGCTGCATCTAGGGTTGTATTAATCACTAATGTTTGGCCGTTTTGAATATTAACTCCAACTTTTACTGCAAGCTCTGCATATTTCTCTAAATTCTTTAGAAATTCACTCATTATATGTATTCTCCTTTTTCAGAATCTTCATTATCATTGTAGCTTTTTTCTTTTAAAAAAGAAACTTTGAAGATTAAAATCTTTAAAGTTTTTCCAGTTAATGTCCAATTTTTTAAATAAACAAAAAAGAGATCTCAAACAGATCCCTTTTTTGCAGGAAGCAATTTTGTTTTTTCTGAAATAGAAAACATGATCCAATACAACAAGGCACTTATAACGGCAAGAGCAGCGAGGATAATAAATGTCCAATCATAACCTATCCATACGGTTAAAGGAATAGATATGGGAGCTATTGTTTTTCCGAATGTAAATCTAAGGCTGGCAGCAGCAAAATATTGCCCTCGCATATGTTCCGGAGCTATTTTTGAAACATAGCTTTGCTGCAAGCCAGCTGTCATCAGCTCTGCTAATGTAAAAATAGCCATAGCAATAATTAATCCCCAAATCCAAGATGTTTGCCCGAACATCAAAATCGCTGCTGCGTATGTAAGGGAGGAAAGGACAAATATATTTCTTTCTTTGAATTTGGTCATGAATCTTGTTACAACGACTGTAAATAAAGCGACAAAGAAGCCATTTTCAGCTAAAAGAATACCAAAGGCTTGTTCTCCTTGAATGGTAAAAGACCAATCTCCTAATTTGAAAAGTGCTTGGTTTTGAACAAATTCACTCGTATATACAGGTATTAAGAGATCAAGCTGCATAAATGTTTGTGCTGCTAATACACCTGCAATGATAAAAAGAAGAAAGGTTTTGTCTTTGAAGATAATTCCGTAATCTCTCATTTGATTTAGTAAAATTGAGTACCACTTATTATTCTCTTTCTTGCTATTAAGTTGCTCAGGCACAGTTTCTCTCGTCATTTTTGCTAATATTCCCGCTAAAGCAATACAGATGATGCCAGCAATGACAAGAAGCTGAAAGCGATAATTCGCATAAAAAATGGCACCTAAAATAGGACCAACAACAACTGCGATATTAATCGAAGTATAGAAAATAGCAAATACATCACTTCGATACTTTTCCTCTACTACATCTGCCACCATTGCTTGGCTTGCGGGCCAATAAAATGAACCGAAAATACCAACAAAGGCAAAACAAATAAAAGCAAGCCATGGTGAATTAAGCCAAGGAGAATTTGCTAGTGCAAATATAAGAAAGCTAATGCCTTGACCAAAAGCTGAAAGAACCATCATCGTTTTTCTTCCAAATCGATCTGCACAATAACCGCCCATTAAATTGGCTAAAACAGAAAATACTTGAGAAAAAATAAGGAGCAGTCCTGCTTTATCTTTTCCAAATTCACCTGCAAAATAAATCGTTAAAAACGGAAAGAACATCCAAAAGGTGATATTCATCGCCGCTTCCCCGAATAACCTAACTTTTAAATTCGAATCCCAATCTCTAATTCTCATGATGTATCCTCGATATTTTTTTAGAATAACGCTATCATACTACCAAATTGGAAAGTAATTCAAGGAAATCTTTTCTGTTTCATTTGAAACTTGCGAAAAAAAAGAAATCGGCTAACCAGCCGATTTTCGTTTTTTTAAGTTGACTTATATCAAATTAATAAACAAATATGAGAAAAACAGTTTTTTCTAATTATATGAGGATTGTAAATAAAGTTAAGTCTTATTGGACTATAGAACTCATAGTTTCTTTTAGCACTGTAACAGAATGATTAAATTGTTCTTTTTCTTTTTCATTTAAATCAATTTCAATTATTTCTCTTATTCCTGAACGGTTAACAACAGCAGGAACCCCAATATACACATTCTTATGTCCGTATTCTCCATCTAAAAAGGCGGAAACTGTCAGGATACTGTTTTCATTATAAAGTATTGCTTTTGTAATTCGAACTAGTGACATACCTATACCATAGTACGTTGCACCTTTTCGCTCAATGATATGATAAGCCGCATCCCTAACGTTTACAAAAATGTCCTCTAAACATCCTTTATTCGCATCCTTTTTTTTTGCCAAAACATTTTCAAGCTGTTCTATACCAATCGATGCATGGCTCCAAACAGGAAGCTCTGTATCACCATGTTCACCAATAATAGCAGCGTGAACATTTCGAGGATCTACTTTGAAATACTGACCTAACGCAAATCGTAAACGTGCCGAATCGAGAACCGTTCCAGAACCAATAACTCGTTCTTTCGGTAGTCCTGATTCCTTTAATGTAACATAAGTTAAGATATCTACAGGATTAGTCGCAATTAAAAATATTCCATTAAAGTTATTATCCATAATGTTTTTTACTATTTGCTTAAATATTTTTGTGTTCTTTTCTAATAATTGTAATCGGGTTTCCCCAGGTTTTTGTGCTAATCCTGCACTAATTACTATTAGGTCAGCACTTTCACAATCTTTATAGGAACCGCTCCATACTTTCATTGGAGAAGGTGCAAAGGGCATTCCATGATTAAGATCCATCGCTTCACCTTCAGATTTTGATTCATTTACATCAATTAGAACTAATTCTTCCGTAACTCCCTGGTTTATCATTGAATAAGCATAACTACAACCAACTGCACCAGTGCCAATTAATACTACCCGATTTACTTTTTCCTTACTCACTGTATTTCTCCTTTCAAATTTAAAAGATTAAATAGCTTACAATCCCGATTAATATAAGAAAGATTAAACTGTACTTGATTGTAAATTTAAATAATTCACTATCTTTCCCTGCAAGGCCGACCGCAGCAGCAGCTACAGCAATAGACTGAGGAGATATCATTTTCGCCATTGTTCCACCCATAATATTGACAGCTACCATTGTTTCGGGTGGAATCCCAATTTGAGAAGCTGTGACAGATTGCAGTGGGGCAAATAGTGATCCGCTATTTACAACTGAGCCTGTTAAAAACACACCTAACCATCCTAAAATTGGTGAGAATAATGGAAATACTTCACCAGTTGAAGCCAATGCTAAACCAAGTGTTGATGACATACCAGAGTATGTACAAATATAAGCAAAAGCAAGTACACTACAAATTGTTAGTACTGGTGGAAATAATTCTTTTGAAGTCTCTTTTGTAATATCTATCAGAAGCTTTCCACTACAGCGAAAGAGAATGATTGCGACAATGATCGTAATGAAAATAGCAGTTGTCGTAGATGAAAATAAATCTAACTTAAAAACTGCAGCATAGGGTGTATCCATTGGAGCAATTGGTACATGTTTAATGACTAAGTTATTTAATCCAGGAATGGGTAGCAACAACACTAGTTTTTCTAAAGGACCACCTGGTATAAATAAATTTTTGAAAAATGATAAATTAAATAATGTAACACAAATGGTTAAAAATACAAAAGGCAACCAAGCATAAGCTATTTGTCCAAAAGAGTACTTAACCTGTTTATCTTCTGCTTTTTCTTTATTTACGCGAAATATTTGCTTCGGTTTCCACCATTGCAAAAATAGTGCTAATGCTACTAAGCTGACTATTGCTGCAAATATATCTGTTAGTTCAGGACCTAAAAAAGTTAAAACCAATGCCTGAGTAAGTCCAAAAGAAACACCACTAACTAAAATGGCGGGAAATGTTTGTCTAATCCCTTTCATCCCATCAATAATAAAAATTAGTAAGAATGCTACTATAAAGCTTATTATTGGAATTACTAATGCCGTATACCTTCCAACAACAAGCGCATCTAAACCTGTTAGCAATGAGGGTACAGTTACTGGTATACCCATTGCACCGTATGAACCACCTGCGATGTTTGCAACTAAACAAATACTTGCTGCATACATAGGATTAAAGCCAAGTCCAACTAAAATGGCAGCTGTTATCGCAACTGGTGCTCCGAATCCCGCAGCTCCTTCTAAAAATGCCCCAAACGAATAAGCTACAATAAGGACTTGCAATCTTTGATCTGAAGTTATAAAAGAAATGCTATTTTCAATAATGGCAAATTTTCCTGTTTTTACAGTTACTTTATAAAGGAAAATGGCAGCAAACACAATGGAAGCTACCGGCCATATACCAGATAAAACCCCGAAAACAGCAGACATTAAAACTAGTATTGCAGGCATTTTATATAATAGTACTGCAACAATTCCTGCAACAATAATACTAGCGAAACCCGCAATATAACCTTTCACCTTAAAAATAGTTAGCAATACAATAAAAAAAATTATTGGAATTGCGGCAATAATTGCTGATAGCCAAATGTTGCTCAATGGATTATATACTTGTTCCCACACATTCATATTGTTAAACTCCTAGTTTGTTGATTAGACAAAATATATTATTCCCCAGTAATAATAATAAGTAAGACCTTTGTACTTATATCCCAACAAAATTTTTGAGTACAACTCGGGAACAAATTCATTTCCATCTAATTTAAAATATTTCCAATTCAATAAAGTAGTAGCCCATTGCATTGAAGAACTTTTATGATCAGGAATTTTTTATTTAAGACTTCTTGAGCCGTAATCATTAATTTTTATCTGAATGGAGTAATTTATTGGGATTTCTGAAAATGTAGAGTCCCAATTATTTTTGACCTTTTTCCAAATGTGAGGATGACTAATGCTTAATTGGTTTCCAAAATCAGCAACATCGACTCGGTATTTTTTCTGTGTTGTATTTAATGTTTTTTTAATAATTTTCCTTGTTTGCTGTTCGATTAGCTTTTCTGCATTTTTAATAAAGGCTTTTTCAGACTCCTTTGGAATTCCCCAGGTTTCAGTAAGAGTTCCTTCAGATTTAATTTTAATATCAAACGATATTTTATTTCGGTTAACGTGGGGAATTATTTTCGTTTTAAGTGACTTAATTTCATAGATGATTACCTTTCCGGACTTTTCTTCTCTTGCTTTTATAAGTCCACCTTTTGTTTCTCCAGTAATCATGTTAATTCCTGTTACTTCATCTTCAGTTATCTTTCCTCGGAGTAAGTTTGTCTTTCCATCAATAATTACTCCGCCAGAAAATTTAATATCCCCATGATCTGAAAATACATTTTGCAATAAATAACTTGAGCCCGAATGCATCTTACCCTCTAATTTTGCTAGAGGCATAGGGGGCAGGATTTTGTTACTTCTGTAGTCATTATCAATAATTCCTATAAGACGAAATGAAGGGATGATTTCAGGTAGCTTTGTTTCTAGGGCATCCTTTGCAGGACCGCTACTAACTAGAAGTAAACAAGTTGGCCTCAATTCGTTATCACGTAAATAAAGGTCCAACACCTCCGTCATTTTATTCACTTTAAGCACGTTAGCATTGATAATAATTACCTTGGTGTGGTGAAACATAATGGGATTTTCTTGTTTCAAAGCGACTTCTCGAATCATTTGATGATTAGAATCCCCGATTTCTGAAACGTTTATATACTGTTTTTTGCCTCCTCCTTTAGCCTCTGGTTTAGCAGAAACTGTGTTCATATATTGAAATGTAACTTTGAGTACGTTCTTCTTTTCATAAGTTGCCCCTCTTTTTTGGGAATCCATTTCTTTAGCATCATCGTCAACTTTATCGATGGCAACACCTATGTTAAAAGCACGATCTTCAATTTCTTCGCTACTGAAACATCCGGTTAGAATGAAAAGAAGGCAGAAAAATAGCAAGATTAACTTGAATCGTCTTTCATAATCCTTTTTCATTTTTTATCCCCTTCCATTTTGCTATGAAAAGTAAGGGGAGAGGGAGTAGTGTGAAGAAAATTATTGCAAATTTCCCAATTATATCTCCCATAAAGAATATCTCATCCAATGTCTTAGGAATCGATGCAACAATGTAGATTATTGGCAGTAGTGCATATAGAAATGGGTGAATTTTTTTATTAAATATTTGACTAAGGCCCAATGCAGAAGAAAAATAGGTAATGCAAAATGTAGAGAAAAACTGCATGGTCCATATAACAAGTAGTAAGGATTCGAATCGCTCAAAAAACATTCCCCTAACTTCATAGCTTCGAACAAGATCGAGTGTTGGCCAAGTTCGATGTAATACTCCATCAATCGAAAGTGCCCCAATAACCATAATGATAGCAATTAAATTAAAGAATATTGGAATGGCAATTCCAATAATAATTATTTTTACCCCTTTTTTTGGTTCTTCCATAAAAGAGACGATTAACAACATAATTTCGGCTCCTATAAAGGTGAAAATTGTTGATTTTATCCCTTTTAGTACCGGGAGGATGCCTTGTCCCATGAATGGACGTAGGTTATCTGGTTCAAAAATTTTAAAACTCAAAAGGAGCACAAACAGGAAAAAGATTATTGTTATTGGAAATATCACTTCAGAAATACGGGCTAATGGTGATATTCCACCTAATAGTAGGTATAATCCAATCCAAAGAAAGGGCATAATGATTGCCCATTTTGGAGTTCCCTCTAGGAGAAAAAAGTTTGCAATTTCTGTCAATATTCTAACTTCATATGAAGATAAGGTAAGAAAATAAATAATCATACTAAGACTTAGGAAGTTACCAACCCACTTCCCTAAAAGGTCAGAACTATATTGATAAAAGGTTTTCTTTGGAAAGCATTGGCTCAGCTTGACCATAACAATTCCTAAGACGATAGAGATCAGTCCTCCTAATATGACACTGATCCAGACATCTGGAGTTTTGCCTGCTTCTAAAGCAGTTCTTGGAAGGATAATAATTCCTGCCGAGAGAATGTTATTGGTAATAATTACAGTAGTCTGGACTGAAGTAAGGGAGTTTTTTTCTTGTAAGAACATTGATCAGCCCTCTTTCTATTCCTTACGTTTAGAATCTTTAGTATCAAGTATCATTGGTCGACGGTTCATCATAAACATTGGCATCCTAATGATAAAATCTTGCAAATCTCTAAGGCGAAAAGGTACTGCAGGGCTGGTATAAGGTACACCAAAACTCTTGAGCCTGACTAAATGGCTGCAGAGCAATAGGAAAAACAAAACCACTCCGTAAAGCCCCAACATGGCTGCCCCTAACATAGCAATGAATCTCAAATAACGTAAAGCAATAGCAGAACTATACTGCGGAATAGCAAAGGAAGATATAGCTGTCAATGCAACGACAATGACCATAATAGGGCTAACAATCCCTGCCTGCACAGCTGCTTCTCCGATAATTAAACCCCCAACTATTCCAACTGCCTGTCCGATTGGCTTTGGCAGACGGAGTCCTGCTTCTCTAAGTATTTCTATCGCTACTTCCATTATTATCGCTTCAATAAAGGCTGGAAATGGAACCCCTTGTCGGAAGCCGGCCATGGATATGGCAAGCTTTGTTGGAATCAAACCAGGATGGAAGGAAACAAATGAAATATAAAGGGCAGGTGCAAACAATGAGATAAAAGCTGTTATAAATCGAAGCATCCTTATAAGAGAACCAGGAATCCAACGCTCATAATAGTCTTCTGGTGATTGAAGTAACATACCAAAGGTAACAGGGGCAATCAATACAAAGGGTGACCCATCAAGTAATATTGCTACTCGGCCCTCCATAAGAGCACTTATTACACGATCAGGTCGTTCTGTACTTTGGATTTGAGGAAAAGGACTTAAAAAATTATCTTCTATAAGCTGTTCTACATAGCCGGATTCTGCCAAATAATCAAGATCAATGGATTTGACTCTTCTCTTTATTTCCTCCAACAATTTTGGATTTACAATTTCATTTATATAAGCAATGACTAAATCTTTCTTCGAACGTTTCCCGACAGATATTTTAAGTAGTGTTAAATCTTCATTTTCACCACTGTTACGAAGAATGGCGGTGTTATCACTAAGAGATTCGGTAAATCCAATCCTTGGACCTCGAACCAATGACTCTGATAATGGTTCCATCAAATTTCGGGTTTTTTCTTTCTTTAGCCCCAATATTAATACGTCCTGCGATCCATCGATAAATAAGGCTGCCGATCCATTCAGGATTTTAGTAGTTATGAATTTAATATCGTTTGATTCTTGAATATCACTTATGGATAGGACATAATTCTTAATAAAATCCTTAGTTCCAACTTTTTCAAGTATCTCAAGGTCACCTAAGTTAAAGGGCATCATTAATTGTCGAAGCAAATCGGTATCAATCAATTCTTTATCTGACAGGCCATCAAGAAAGATGAGAACAGCTGATATATCAGATTTTTTTAGTTTAAACTCTCGGTATTGAACATCTGAATTTTCACCAAGCTTTTGTTTAATCGCTGTTAAATCCAAATGATAATTTCCTGTAACATGAGTATTTACATTTTGGGAGAGATGGGATTTTTTGCTGTGTTTGTTCCATATCATTTTCTTTGCTCAGCTGCTTGATTCACGGATTTAAAAGTTTTCGAAAAAAAATAGGGGACAATAAACACGATACTAGCTTGAAAAAACACCTTCCATTCTGGAATATAGGAAATTAGATTCTTCATTACAAATCCCACCTTAATTATAGAAGTCTGGAGATTTTTCTAAAATTTAGGGTTACCTTTATAAGGGGAATTATTCAGGGAAATAAATTTGATCATCCATTACAAAGTTGAACTGCAATAATCCTTTTTTCATTGAATATCCCTTTAATAGAACAATTTTCTAATCAACTAACTGTCTAATTATTCATTTTTGGCTTTGTTTTCCGTAGTAGCCCTTTTATTAGAATGATCGGAATAACTGAATCAATTAGAGACGTATGCTATATTTATCTTACGGAAACTCGAAAGGATGTTATAAATATGGCAAAAAGTGTTGTAATTGCTGAAAAACCTTCTGTCGCACGAGATATCGCACGTGTGCTGAAGTGTAATAAAAAGGGAAATGGATATCTAGAAGGAGATAAATATATCGTAACTTGGGCACTAGGACATCTAGTCACACTTGCTGAGCCAGAAAGCTACGATGTGAAATATAAAACATGGAATTTAGAAGATCTGCCTATGCTGCCTGATCGTTTGAAATTGACAGTCATAAAGCAGACTGGAAAACAGTTTAATGCCGTTAAAAGTCAACTGACTAGAAAGGATATTAGTGAAATAATCGTGGCGACAGACGCCGGGAGAGAGGGAGAACTAGTCGCTCGCTGGATTATTGATAAAGTAAAAATCAATAAACCGATAAAACGTTTGTGGATCTCATCTGTCACTGACAAAGCGATTAAAGATGGGTTTGCCAACTTGAGGCCAGGTAAAAACTATGACAATTTGTATCAATCAGCAGTCGCACGTTCAGAAGCTGACTGGTATATCGGTTTAAATGCTACTCGTGCTCTGACAACGCGCTTCAATGCTCAGCTTAACTGTGGACGTGTGCAAACACCAACTGTTGCCATGATTGCCCAACGTGAAGAGGAAATTAAAAGCTTTAAAACGCAAACATACTACGGTATTGAAGCACAAACAGCTGATAAACTTAAGCTTACTTGGCAAGATGCAAACGGAAATACACGTAACTTCGATAAAGAGAAGATCGATACAATCATTCGAAAACTCACTAGGGAAAAGACGATTGTTACTGAAATTGAGAAAAAACCGAAGAAATCATTCTCACCGGGTCTTTATGACTTAACAGAGCTGCAGCGTGATGCAAATAAAATCTTCGGCTACTCTGCAAAAGAAACATTAAATATTATGCAAAAACTGTACGAGCAGCACAAAGTATTAACATACCCTCGTACAGATTCACGATATATCTCATCAGATATTATCGCAACACTTCCAGAGCGTTTAAAAGCATGTGGAATAGGGGAATATCGTCCATTAGCAAACAAGGTGTTAAGTAAACCGATAAAAACATCTAAAGCATTTGTAGATGATAGTAAAGTATCAGATCATCATGCCATCATCCCAACTGAAGGCTTCGTACAAATGGCGAAATTCACAGACAAAGAACGTAAAATTTATGATTTGGTTATAAAACGTTTTTTAGCAGTACTTTTCCCAGCATACGAATATGAGCAATTAACACTTCGTGCAAAAATAGGAGATGAGAACTTCGTTGCCCGTGGAAAGACGATTATTAACGCTGGTTGGAAAGAAGTATATGACAACCGTTTTGTCGATGAAGAAGAAACGGATGATTTAAAAGAACAAATTTTACCTCGCTTTGAGAAGGGCGATGTATTAAACGTAAAATTAATTATGCAAACTTCTGGTCAAACAAAACCACCAGCTCGTTTTAATGAAGCAACCTTATTATCGGCGATGGAAAACCCGACGAAATATATGAATACCCAAGATAAAAGATTAGCTGAAACATTAAAATCAACAGGCGGATTAGGTACGGTTGCAACGCGTGCAGATATTATCGATAAACTATTTAACTCATTCTTAATTGAAAAACGCGGCAAAGACATTCATCTTACATCTAAAGGCCGTCAGTTGCTTGACTTAGTGCCAGAAGAATTAAAATCTCCTGCTTTAACAGCTGAGTGGGAACAAAAACTTGAAGCAATTGCTGCAGGCAAGCTGAAAAAAGAAGTCTTTATTAAAGAAATGAAAGGCTACACGAAAGAAATCGTGTCCGAAATTAAAGCAAGTAATAAAAAATATAAACACGATAACATTTCCACAAAATCATGTCCTGACTGCGGAAAGCCAATGCTTGAAGTGAATGGGAAAAAAGGTAAAATGCTTGTTTGCCAGGATCGTGAATGTGGTCACCGAAAGAACGTGGCTCGTGTCACAAACGCACGCTGTCCACAGTGTAAAAAGAAATTAGAACTTCGTGGTGAAGGGGAAGGTCAAATCTTCGCATGTAAATGTGGTTATCGTGAAAAGTTATCTGCTTTTGAAGCTCGTCGCAAAAAAGAAGGCAGTGGAAAAGTTGATAAACGTACTGTACAAAAGTATTTAAAGCAGCAAGAAAAAGAAGCTGAACCAATTAATAATCCGTTTGCCGAATTATTAAAAGGAATGAAGTTGGATTAAATAAAATGTAAAGGCGAAGAAGCATTCAAATGTTCTTCGCCTTTGTGTTATTTATAAATAAAGATTGGTTAATTTGAATCATTCTCAGCAGGTTAGTTTAAAAAGGAATTATCTAAAAAATATAGAAATATTATTATATTACAATTGGACATGTGAGATTGGATGTGGAAGTATGAAAAAAAGCATTCTGCTAGTGGAGGACAACATAGAAATTAGTCAATTGATAGCCGATACTCTTGTGAATGAGAGTTTTATAGTAACTGCTGCATTTGATGGAGAGGAGGCATTAGCATTTTTTAATAAAAAAGAACCAGATTTAATTTTACTTGATTTAATGCTCCCTAAATTGAGCGGCACGGAATTATTGAAAAAAGTAAGAGAAAAGAGCAAGATTCCTATATTGATCATTTCGGCAAAAGGAAGTGATCTTGATAAAGCACTTGGACTTGGCTTTGGAGCGGATGATTACATAAGCAAACCATTTTCGATGATTGAGTTAACAGCGAGAGTCCATGCGGCCATTCGCAGGTCAACGGAATATCTTCCACAGGATAGCAGCTCTTACCAAAATAATCTTCATTATAAAGATATCACCCTCGACATGCATTCATTCACTGCAAATATAGGGGATAAAACGGTCCAGCTAACGTCAAAAGAATTTCAGATATTCAAGTTGTTTTTGACTAATCAAAGTAGAGTATTTACAAAGGAACAAATTTACCATTTGATTTGGGAAGATGATTATTTCGGCAATGAAAATGTCATTAACGTACATATAAGAAGGCTACGTGAAAAAATTGAAGTGGATCCGTCCAACCCACAATACATTAAAACGATTTGGGGCATTGGATATAAATTAGGTGATTAAACCATGGTTCCTATTCTTTGTATAATCATTTTTGTTTTGCTTATTATGAATATATTACAATATTTGTTTCGGAGGAATCTTACACAAGATATTAATGAAATCAGTGATAAGATAAGTGATATCATCAAACAGGAGACAGCGGAAAAAGTATTGGTTCCTACGGATTGGCAAGCCGTTCGACTATTGCTTATACAAGTTAACAAGCTTCTGGATTATAACCAAAAGGTCATTGCGGACTATGCAAAAACAAAAGATAGTTTAAGAAAGCTAATATCCAATATGTCTCATGATTTGAAAACACCTCTTATGGTTATTTTAGGGTATGTGGAAAAGTTGAAACTAGATGAAAGTATGACAATTGACGAAAATAAAATGCTTATGACTCGTCTGCATGAAAAAGTATTAAGTTTAACTGGTTTGCTGAATCAGTTTTTTGACTTAGTAAAGTTAGAATCAGATGATTATGTCATGCCTTTAAGTAAAATACCACTTAATGAAATTTGTAGAAAAAGTGTTTTGGAGTTTTATGATTTGCTCTTCTCTAAAGGACTTCAAGTAGAGATTGATATTCCAGATCGGCCATTATATATTTGGGGAAATGAAGATGCTTTAGAACGTATATTAAACAATCTAATTTCAAATTCAATCCGATATGGAAGTGATGGAGGGATTTTTGGATTAACACTCAGGGAAGTTGATGAGTTTGTTGTGATTGAGATTTGGGATAGAGGGAAAGGTATTGCAGAGATTCATCAAGATCGGGTGTTTGAGCGGTTATACACATTAGATGATGCCAGAAATCCTCATTTTCAAGGAAGCGGTCTAGGCCTAAGTATTACAAAATACTTAACAGAAGCGATGAAGGGTACGATTCACTTAGATAGCAAGCCATATGAAAAAACGAGATTCACTTGTCTTTTTAAGCAAATTTCATATTAAAACTTCTGAGATGTTCCATGGGAACATCTCTTTTTTTTAGCTAAAATATGGGCCTAAAACATAAAAAGACGGTGATTTGTTTTAAAGCAGCACGTCTAATAGCTGAATGATAAACGAGGAACTTTTATTAGCGAGAAAATTCATATTAGTATGTTGCTAAAATTCCCTTTGACTTCCAAAAAGGAGAGTGGATGTTAAAAACGCTCCGACAGGCGGCAGGGCACCCGTGCTTATTGGAGGCCCAGTAAGAACTCTATTAGTTGTAGCAATCCAATCTCCGCTATCTCCTGCTTGCTCTGAAGTGGTTTTCATAACAAACTGTCCAATTAAAATTAAATGACGAACTTTAATTGTTGGGTCATCAAAAATATTTAATTTACCAGAAAACGATGCATAAGGTGATTCAAACTTTAGTTGTTTCGTATTTTCGTCCCAGTAGCCATTGATCGGAATCGGTGAACCTCGAAAATTGGCGGTACCTATTACCGTGTTGCCTGAGACAGAGTTGATAGTAAGTTCCCCCCTAAAAATCGGTCTTCCTGCAATATTAGTACTAAGTCCCCATCTTGACGGAAAGGGCAAACTAACCGATGTATATTGAGCATTTTGCAAAATTATTCCTCCTTTTGGAATGGAGTTGAATATAAATATGCTTCATTATTAAATGGATTGTTGTAATACAGATACATTTGACTTGGATAAATAAAATGCATTCCATTACTTTTTTTGATCTCAAATCATTATATTCTTTAGTCATTAACCTAACAGCTTGTTCACACATAAATGTGTATTTACCTATAAAAAAGTTATTTCTTAAGTGTTCCTTTAGACCCTAAAAATGGCTAGCTCTTTAGGCACCAGCACATTCATTTAGGTATTAACCTACATATGGTACACAAAGTCATTTTCTAATGTTATAGAGAGGTTATTTGTACAGGCAATTTCAAGTACAAACATATGTACAATTTTTTAATGAAATGGAGGTATTGTATGACAAATTTTTATTCTTTTCATGGGACTGTCACTTTGATTAGTGATTTTTTTACAGGTCAAAATGGTAAAGGAGAAGGCTGTTATAAATTAATAACTGTAGAAAACGGATTAGGAGCCATAGTAAATTTCGTGGTGTCACCTGCCACTTACTTTGTAGACCATGTAATGGTGACAGTAGGAGATCGCGTAACTGGATATTATGATGGGGATGCACCAGCCCTTCTTATTTACCCTCCGCAATATCAAGCACTTGTTATGGTTAAAGATACCCCAAATCAGAATGTAAAAGTAGATTATTTTAATAGTCAGTTGGTGAGTAGTGATGGACGATTACAATTAAATATATCTCCATTTACGAAGGTTTTATTAACAAATGGGCAGCTCTTTTCAAGAAACCCTGCCAACCGAGATCTAATTGTTATCTATGGGCCTGTTACAAATAGAGTCCCCGCCAAAACCACACCTTATCGAATCATAGTCTTATGTTAAAGCTTATTATAGAAAATGTTTGGCGATTTTTTTACTTATACTTCATCAAAAAAAGAGCGTTAATCCTTCATTGGTTAACACTCCCCATTGTTGAAAATCATATAAACCGGAAAGGTTTGCGGAAACTTTTCTCCTATATCTCCCCAACACTTTCCGCAGTCTTTAAAGAAAGAAATATGCTTATTGCGCCTAAAATGCTCAGTATGATGACTACCACATCTGGTTCGATATTGAAAAATGATGAAAAATTAGGCAATTGCATAATAAATAGGGAGCATATAATGGCTGGTACGACTGCCCTTTTCCATATTCCAAAGAAAAAGAGAGGAATGAAACTAATTAGAGTAATCAAAACGGAACCAATCATCATGCTTTTTAAAAATTCTAACATATCCGAAGTTGTCGGCTTTCCATTAATAATGGGAAAAAACTGATCAAGCAAATAAGTTGTCAATCCAGATAAAATAAATGAAATAATGGTGGCAAAAAAGACAAACAGGGCGATGAACAGCACTTTTGCTGTAAACAATTTTTTTCGATTTATTGGATACCCGAAAGAAAGCGAGATGGTCTTATTTTTATATTCTTCAATGAAAACATGATTGATAAGCGATCCACCAAACAAAACATAGCCCATTTGGATAAACCCGTTTAATTCAATTGCAGCAGCATAGCTTTGCCCGAACGCAGGTATTACCACCTTGATAAAAAATGTAGGAAAAAAGATAAGAATCAACATGTAAATGAATAATTCCATCCAAACGGTTTTTTGGTTTAATTTCTTCCATTCCAATCGAATCAAATTAGTCATCCAACCCACCCCCATTAATTTGCTTATAAAAATAGTCCTCTAATGAACTTGAATGTTTTTGGATTTCTTCCAGTCCGATATCATTTTGAATCAATAGTTTGGAAATGTCATTTTGAGTATGAGACAAATCGTAGATTCGAATTCTGTTTCCTTGGATTATTTTCATATTTGATATATGAAGCTCTTTTTCAAGTAAATATACAGTTTTTTCTGCATTTGTTGTCAGTAGCTCGATATAATCAGTTTGCTGATTTCGGATATCTGCTAAGGCTACTTCATTCAAAAGCCTTCCATCCTTAATAACGCCAATTCGATCTGCAACCTGCTCTATTTCGCCTAAAATATGGCTGGATAGAAGAAAGGTGATCCCATATTCCTTATTAAGCATAAAGATTAAATCTCGAATATCCTTAATACCAATTGGGTCTAGCCCATTTGTCGGTTCATCCAAAATAATGAGTTCAGGCTTCACTACGATTGCTCTTGCAAAACCAAGCCGTTGCTTCATCCCAAGTGAAAATTCCTTCACCTTTTTGTCTTCAATCCCTCTTAAATGAACCATATCAAGCGCATGCTTCATCCCTTTTTCATCGTAATATCCTAAATATTCACAGTGAAGCTTTAAATTTTCTAACGCTGTCAAATGTTCGAACAATATCGGATATTCGATGATACTGCCTACTCTCTTTAAAACCGTCTTAGACCGTTCGTTAAGCATTTGGCCAAATAATTCTATTTCACCACTTGTTGGCTTTGTAATTCCTGTGAGCATTTTCATAATGGTCGTTTTACCTGCACCATTTTGCCCAAGAAACCCATAAATTTCACCTTTTTGTATATGAAGATTAATATCCGTTACAAGATTTTTCCCTTTAACTCGTTTAGTAAGTCCAGTCGTCTTTACTACATGATTCATACTGTTCCCTCCTTCTATATTTTTATCTTACAGTTCAAAATTTTCTTTTTTCTGTCTCAAACCTTACAAATTTCTTAAGTTCAATTTTTATTGTCTATGTTAATCTTCCCTGTTAATTTCCGCTGCAGGCACTTAGCGATCTCGGGCGGTCCGGAAGCCTCCTCGTCGAAGAGCGCTCCTGCGGGGTCACCCTTTGACTCGCTTCTCCCGCAGGACGTTGAATAATCTTCCCCGATAATCACCGCACGAAGAAAATGTGTTAGCATTTTCGAGGAGCTCGCGCCTGCAGCGAGAATCAACAACACAATAGCATTATCAACACTGAGTTTTAACACAGCTTTTTTATTAAGAAGGAACGCTGTTAATTGCACCAGTAAGAATCTACGTTGCTCCGGCTGGACACCCTCTTATATGTATTAATACGAGATTCGATTAAAAATACAAGTAAAAAATTTTTTACTAATACTTTATCGCAGATTAACGGGCAGTAAGACCCCCACTTCAAGGATTCGCGTATACAAAGAAGAGTAAGTGGGGGATCAACTGCCCGTAAAGGCCCGATTGGTTCAACTAACCATCAGTGGGGGATGAAGAAAAACCCCCACTGATGGAAGTTTCACTTTATCACTCTAATAATCTAATGATCTAATTTGTTATAAAATGTAAAATAATAATTGACAAGGCTTGAATTATAAACATACAATTAATTATATTCGGAAAATTTTTTAATTGGGATTGATGATCATGATTCAAAGCTTTCTATTGAATAATGAACCATACAAAAAGGCTGTATTTCAAACTCCTGTTTGAAGTACAGCCTTTTCTTTATCCCGCTAATGTACTGAGGAGGAATAAAAATGGTTATTCTAACAGGAAACACGTTAACGCTTGCAGAAATTAAGAAGGTATTATTTGAGAAAGAAAAAGTCGAGCCAACTGAAGAAAGTATGCTGGCCGTAAAAGAAAGCTATAACGCAGTAAAAAGAATTGTTGAGGAAGAAAGAGTCATATATGGAATCAACACTGGTTTTGGAAAGTTTAGTGATGTGCTAATTAACCAGAAGGATGTCAAAGACCTTCAGCTAAATTTAATTCGTTCACATGCTTGTGGAGTAGGAGAGCCATTTCCTGAGTCTGTCTCACGAGCAATGCTGTTATTAAGAGCGAATGCTTTACTGAAAGGTTTTTCTGGAGCTAGACCAATTATCATTGAAAGATTACTTGAACTGGTGAACAGAGAAATTCATCCGGTTATTCCGCAGCAGGGTTCTCTTGGTGCAAGTGGGGATTTAGCTCCACTTTCACATTTAGCATTAGTTCTTGTAGGAGAAGGAGAAGTTTTTTATAAAGGAAAGAGAAGACCTTCAATTGAAGTTCTTATGGAAGAAGGATTAACTCCACTTACATTGGAAGCAAAGGAAGGACTAGCTCTCATTAATGGAACTCAAGCAATGACAGCTATGGGAGTAGTTGCTTATCTTGAAGCAGAAAAGCTTGCCTATCAAAGTGAGTTAATTGCTGCTGTTACAATGGAAGGCTTAAATGGAATTATCGATGCTTTTAACGAGAAAATTCATCTTGCAAGAGGCTATCAGCAGCAGGTTGATACTGCCAAAAGAATAAGAGCCTATTTATCAGGCAGTCAGTTAATTACAAAGCAAGGGGAAATTCGTGTACAGGATGCGTATTCCATCCGTTGTATCCCACAAGTACATGGAGCTTCATGGCAAGCGCTTGACTATGTAAAGGAAAAGTTAGAAATTGAAATGAATGCTGCGACAGATAATCCGCTTGTTTTTGATGAAGGGGAAAGTGTCATTTCAGGCGGAAATTTCCATGGACAGCCGATTGCACTTGCAATGGATTTCATGAAAATCGCTGTAGCAGAACTTGCCAACATTTCGGAGCGAAGAATTGAGCGATTAGTCAATCCTCAATTAAATGATCTGCCGCCATTTTTAAGTCCGGAGCCTGGTTTGCAATCAGGGGCAATGATTCTTCAGTATTGTGCAGCTGCCCTTGTTTCCGAAAATAAAACATTAGCCCATCCGGCAAGTGTGGATTCAATTCCATCTTCAGCTAACCAAGAAGATCATGTCAGCATGGGAACAATCGCTGCCAGACATGCTTATCAAATTATTCAAAATGCTAATAATGTCCTTTCAATTGAACTGATCTGTGCCTTACAGGCTGCAGAGTTCAAGGGAGTTGAGAAAATGGCAGACAAGACGAAGGCCTTCTATTTAGAGGCAAGAAAAATAGTGCCTTCTATTACGAAGGATCGTATATTCTCAAAAGATACTGAGGCATGTTCTACATGGCTGAAGAAGCTTGATATTAACTCGTTTATGTTGTAAAAATGCAAAAAATAGGGTCTGCCAGACCCTATTTTTACATTCATTTATCTCTAAATTCTGTTCCGTCATGTCCCTCTATTCGGTTTTTAAAGGCTTCCTGAACAACGAGAAACTCTTCATCCTCCTGTGCCTCAGTTGCCTTGTTCTCTATAATTGATTTTTTAGGGAAATTGCCTGGATGGTTTTTATTTTTGTGATTAAAGTTTGCACCGCGAGCCAAAGTATCAACTCCTTTCATATTTCTTTATGTAGTTTCTCCTAATTAGAAAAATCCTATGTACAACGAAAAATGTCTTTCTTCTTGCATAAGTCATGTCAGTTCATTTATTAAAGTATATAATAAAGGTAACAATGAACGTATACACCTTGGAAACAGAAGAGGGAGGTTATTGGCATGGACTTTTTTTCAATTATTTCTGAAGATCGGATAAAAAAGGCTTATAAAGAAAAGGAATTTGAAAATTTACCCGGCTACGGGAAACCACTTCCATTTGATGACTTAGCATCAGTTCCAGAGGATATACGGATGGCGTATCGGGTATTGAAAAATGCAGGATATACCGAAGAGGATAATCAGTTAAAAAAAGAAATGCTTACAATAGAGGAATTAATAAGAAAATGTGAGGATCCAGATGAAAAACAAAAATTGCAAAAGAAATTAAATGAAAAAATGCTTCGCTTTAACAGTATGATGGCGAAGAGGGGAAAAAACACGAATTCTTCTCTTTTTAAAAACTATGACCAAAAAATAAGTAAAAAAATGTTTTAATATCCTAAAATGGTTTTGAAATTAAAAGAGAGGAGCTTCTCAATTTTGAGAAGCTCTTTGCTTTTGGATTCTGACACCTTTGCTTTGGGACAGTCCCTTGCCTATTTTTAAATTTAAATTCTCATGTACTTTTTTTCCTGTCAAAAGTGTTATTACTTTTCCTTCCCGTAGACTGCCTCGAACTCTCTGAAGAAATTGGCTCTTGATAAAGAAACTTTTCCATTCCTGCAGCTACTACTTCAGCAACTGCACGGCGAATTTCCGTTTCAGTATACCTTCTCAAAATCAAATCCTCCTTATTAATTTGCACTCTAAAAACATCATTCTTTTTCGTATTAATAGCATACGGACTTTAGTGGGGTTTTGACTTAGACTATTGTGTATTTTAGTAAAATGGATGGTTAGGGACTGTCACCCTACGTATGTCTGTCATACGATTTAATAACGGTTCAGTTAGGGGGGATTTATTTTGAAAAAAGAAGATATACCTATCTATAATTTGTTTATTAATCCGAAAAGTCTCACCGATTTAAAGAAGAATATTTGGTCCGAAAATTCTGTGATAGGAAAAATAAACATTGATAATAAAAAGTATGACATCGATGTTATGTTCCGAGGATTTTATGTTCGAGAATTAAATAAGAAATCGTATCATATTCACTTTTATAAACCTAAGACATGGAAAGGGGCAAAAGAGCTGCATTTAAATGCAGAATATAAAGACCATTCATTATTAAGAAATAAGCTTTCTTTTGATTTTTTTTCAGAAATTGGTGTAATGACTCCCTCGGCAGAGCATGTTTTTCTTGTTTTAAATGGAAAGCCAGAAGGTGTTTATCTGCAATTAGAGTCAGTAGATGAGTACTATTTCAAGAAAAGGAATATTCCAGTAGAGTCGATTTTCTATGCAATTGATGGAGATGCTAATTTTTCGCTGATTAGTGAATATGATAATGCTCCTAAAAAATCTCTAGAAATGGGCTATGAAATAAAGTATGGAATGGACGAAGAACGATTGATCTTACAAGAATTTATTTTTAAAGTAAATACACTCTTAAGGAAAGAATTTGAACAAGTGATAGGAAATTACATTGATGTTGAAAAGTATTTGCGTTGGCTTGCAGGCGTAGTCTGTACCCAGAACTTCGATGGATTTGTTCAAAACTATGCCCTGTGCAGGACAGGAGACTCAGGTTTATTCGAGGTCCTTCCATGGGATTATGATGGCACTTGGGGAAGAGATGTTCATGGGGATATTATGGAATTTGACTTTGTTCGAATAGATGGATTTAATACATTATCAGCAAGATTGCTCGATGTTCCTTCATTTAGAAAATTATATTATAAAATCCTCCTTAAAATCCTCCAAAATCAATTTACAGTCGACTTTATGAAACCTAGAATACAGGAACTGCATACACTTCTCCGCCCTTTTGTTTTAAAAGATCCATATAAAAAAGATTATATCAAACAATTTGACATGGAGCCGGAATTCATATGCCAATATATTACGGATAGAAACAACTATATGAAGAATGAACTGAAAAAACTAGGCCTCAACTAGTTTAGGGATAAGGTGGTTTATCAAATCAAAAAAAGATGAGCATTTTTAGAAAATAGGTAAATGAATCTGGGTTTTTGTCCATGCCAGATTAAACCTATAACATATTCTATATTAGTGAAACCGAAAGGGGGGATATTAATGTCCCAGCAAACAGGAAGAAGAAAAGTCATTAAGGCCAATGAAATTACAATTTTCGCCAATAGAGTTATTGTAAGAACTGATCGTCGCCGAACAGATCGTAGAACAGATCGCCGCCGAACAGATCGTAGAACTGATAGAAGACGAACTGATTGTAGAAGACGAAGAAGTGATTTTTGCTGCAGAAGAAGATGTTTTTGTAGAGGTTTCTTCTTCTAGTAATACTCAAAGAGAGATTGTTAGGTAAGATACTGCTTCACGATGGCTTACCTCAAACGGAATAAGCATATCGTAATGGAAATAAAAGCTATTTATTAGGGCAAAAATTTTTTAGAAAAGGCTATGATCAAAGGAAGGTAGGGAGTTATATTCCTTTCTTTTCTTTGTGATTAGCTTTATTCATATTTCTATTATCCTTAAATTAAAGTGTGTTTTCTATTGTTAATAACAAATAATTAATTTGATTCTAAAGTTTGCGAGAAAAATGTCGAAATAACAATAGAGAATCTTTATTTAAGATAGGTGAGAGAATATGGATAAAACAACGATAATTGGTCTTATTTTAGGAATCATCGCGGTTGGGGTTGGAATGATCTTAAAGGGAGTCAGTCCAGCAGTGTTAATTAACCCAGCTGCCATATTAATTATTTTACTTGGAACAGTAGCGACAGTAACAATCGCGTTTCCAACGAGTGAAATAAAAAGAATCCCAAAATTATTAGGCATTATTTTTAAGGAAAAAGAGCAAATGAATCCAGTCGATTTAATAAAAATGATTTCTGATTGGGCTCAGCTTGCTAGAAAAGAAGGCTTACTTGCCCTTGAAGCGAAGACGAGTGAAATTGATGACCCATTTTTAAAAAATGGACTTTCACTTGCTGTCGATGGACAAAGCGCTGATTACATACGTGATGTTTTGAGTGAAGAGATTGATGCAATGGAGGAAAGACATCAGGCAGGTGCACTAATCTTTACTCAGGCAGGAACTTATGCTCCTACTTTAGGGGTATTGGGAGCCGTTATCGGTCTAATTGCTGCATTAGGGAATATGAGTGATACGGATACATTAGGTCATGCCATTAGTGCAGCCTTTGTAGCTACTTTATTGGGGATTTTTACTGGATACGTGCTTTGGCACCCTTTTGCCAATAAGTTAAAGCGGAAATCCAGGCAGGAAGCAAAGTTGAAAGCAATGATGATTGAAGGGGTATTGTCGGTTCTCGAAGGTGAGGCGCCAAGAGTAATTGAACAAAAACTAGCTTCTTATTTACCTGTAGGAGAGAGAAAGGTTTTTCTTGAAGAAGGCAGTGTGAAGAAAGATGAGTAAAAGAAAAAAGAAGGGTCATGATGATGGACATGTCGATGAATCATGGCTGCTTCCATATGCGGATCTATTAACCTTGCTTCTAGCCTTATTTATCGTACTTTTTGCGATGAGTTCTATTGATGCACAAAAATTCCAAGAACTTTCAAAAGCATTTAATAGCGCCTTTTCAGGAGGAACAGGAATGTTTGAATTCCCTAGTCCGATGCCTGATGGAGAAATGGAAACTTCGAGTGTTGATGAAGGTGAGAAGAAAGATGAGAACGAAGATAAGGAAAAAGAACAAAAATTACAGCAGCAAATTGATCGTGAAGAGCTTCAAGTGGTTCAAAATAAAGTAAACTCTTATATTAATAAAAACAACTTGGGTGAAAAATTAGAAACGTCATTAACGGACGAAGGATTATTGGTTTCAATTAGAGATAATGTTTTATTCGCTCCAGGAAGCGCTGAAGTTAGAGAGGAAGATATAAAGGTTGCAAAAGAAATCTCAGATCTTCTTGTGATGGATCCACCTAGAAATATTATTATAAGTGGACATACAGATAATGTACCAATCGGGAATGCTCCTTTTGAATCGAACTGGGAATTAAGTGTTATGAGGGCAATTAATTTCATGAAAATCATATTACAAAATGAAAAGTTAGATCCAAGTTGGTTTAGTGCCAAAGGGTTTGGAGAATTTCAACCGGTGGCCTCTAATGATACAACAGAAGGAAAAGCCAGAAATAGAAGGGTAGAAATATTGATACTACCAAGAACGGGAAACTAAACCTTAGCGTTTTATTAAAAGTCAAGAAAATAATTAAAGAACCCGATAACTAAATATCCAATTATAATGTCACACATTATATAAGGTATTAAGAAAAGGATAGATGAACAGGAATTATACCTGCTTGTATCTATCCTTTTTGTACAACATATGACCACATTTACTACTACAACATTAAATTTTTCACCACAATACCACAATAAATAATCATTTGTTTCTTCAACAATCGCGCCCGTTTGCTGAATATTGTTTTGAAGTAAAGCCCCCGTTAGCCTTCCATGAATCAGAAATTCACCACAGAGACTGAAAGATACTTGTTCATTCATGGTAGACACCCATGCAGTCGAACAAGAATGCAGTAGCTATTTTAACTTTTGCATCGATACCGATTTATCTGGGAAGTGTAATAGTACATTTCCTCCTGATGACAAGATGAATTCAAACGATAATTTTGATTCGTTAATTGGTAATATTTCTTCATACAACCAGTCATCTATTTCACGATTGTAAATAGGTTTATCGTTATCATAATTCAAATGTTGAAATTGAAAGAAAGAGACATTGTTAAAACTCAATATCCAAACATCGTCACTGGAAACAGTGAAGTGAATGTTTGAGTGAAGGAGACTTTTATGTTCAATTTCCATTTTTACAAGTCGATAATCATGAAACCCCCAAGAGTTAAAACGATTAAAAATATCTTGAGGTAATCTATCAGATAATGTACTGAATACCTCTTTGTATTTCTTTGCTTTTTCCATCCACTGATTATCTAATTTATCCAATTCTTCATCATTCGTGCCATCCATATTTTGAGCTAAATGCAATTCATATAATAAATATTTCATTTCTAAAAGCCCCTTTATTTTCAGTGTTTCTTCAACTTAACTGCTGCTTTACTTTAAGTACACTTCTTCACAATCACCAATTACTTTACCATAAAGATCTAGTTTTCTATAAAGGTGTTGTTCAACAATCTGGCGCTTATCATAAAGAAAGAGCGTAATTCTTGCTGAAGAATTGCGCCCGATTGTTGAAGATTATAATAAAGTCTTATTGAACAAAAGCCCCCATTAGCATTCCTGTAGATCGTTATTTTTCGATTTTGAAAAAAATAGGGCTCCTCAGTAAGATATGAGTATAGACACCACTCTAACTCACAACTGTAGGAGGAACCCTACAATGAAGTTTAAAATGCAGAACAAACAAAATCAACTAATAGAAAGAATTTCCGTTAAACATCTTGTTGTTGGCGTGGATATTGCTCAACAATTTCACGTCGCCAGAGCCGTAAATTTCCGTGGTATTGTAGTCGGAGATCCACTTACGTTCAAAAATAACGAAGAAGGATTTACTAGTTTGCTAAAATGGATTAAAAATCTTCAAAGTTTAAACAACCTTGATGAAGTTATTATTGGGATGGAACCAACTGGACACTACTGGATCAATCTTTCAAAATGGCTTCTTAAACAAAATATTGAAGTAGTAACTGTGAACCCACATTTAGTAAAAAGGAATAAAGAAAACCGTGATAATACTCAGTCAAAAAGCGATAAAAAAGATGCCTTAGTTATAGCTGATATGGTAAAGAACGGCTACTACTCCGAGGTTAGATTCACATCAGAATCATTTGAAAAACTAAGAGTTCTTATGTCTAACCGTGATGTAGTTGTTAAACGACTTGTTAGTTCTGTTAATCAATTAAATCGCTGGGTAGATATTGTCTTTCCAGAACTCCGTCAAGTTTTCAAAAACATTACTGCTAAAGGGGCAATCGCAACCCTTCGTCTTTTTCCTACTCCGATGGAATTGGCCACCAAGCAGCCTCATGAGATTATTATGGGCTGGAAATCACTGATGAAGCGGCAACCTGGATTAAAAAAGGCTCAATTACTTCTTCAGGTAGCCAAGACCTCTATCGGTTCAAGACAAGCACTCGATGCTTATAAATTTCATTTGGAGCAATTACTTGAAGAATATGATTTAGCAGTAATTCAACTCGAAAGAGTTGAAAAGCAAGTTACCGATGTATTGAATAAAATCCCTTATGCCAAAAAGTTGCTTACCATTAAAGGAATTAGTGAAATTTCCTTAGCTGGCATTTTAGGTGAAGCTGGAGATATTAGTGGATTTTCTCACGGTAATTCGCTACTTCGACATGCAGGATTACACCTCGCTGAAGCTAGTTCTGGAAAGTGGAAAGGGCAAATTGTGTTATCAAAACGAGGAAGGTCAAGGCTACGGCGATTCCTTTACTTAGCCACAATAAGCCTTGTGGTGAATAACCCAGAATTTCAGGCAATCCACACCCAGAATGTTAAGGTTAAAAAAATGAAGAAAATGAAATCAATTATGAAATTGATTGGTAAATTTACTAGAGTTTTAGTGGGAATCGCTCGTCGAAATGAATCTTATAACCCTGATAAGGTACAAGCTTTAACACTTTTAGCAGCTTAGAACTCAAGTTTTAATTAGACATTTAAAAATAAACTTTTTCTGTATTAAATAGAGTTTACACAAGTCAATTATTGGCTTATTCGTAGGATTTCAAATATGTACGGAGTACCAGATTACTTAAACAAAAGGGCACAGACCCATCCCGATAGCAAAACTGGCCTCCACCTCTTGGATAGGCATGACGAAGGAATGAAAGGGCAATTGACCCGTTGAGACATGGGAGGGAAAGCCTCCAGGGGCGGCGTGGAGAATGTACATTATATGGTAAATCATGGAGTTTTATAAAACTCCTTTATTTCACTATGCCTTCACGTGCCTTTAACGGATCTGTCCTCCCCTTCATTTAATCATTACTGGTTATCAAGTTGTATGAAATCCTGCGAATAAGCGAGTATTCGGGAGAAAATCTTATTAAACTGAGGGAGTTTAAGTATGTTTATTCACAATCTTTCTGAAATTCTTCTATTAAAATAGAGTACATTTTTAAATCTTGATGCTTACCCTTTATAAACATACCTTTTCTAATTACACCTTCAAATGACATTCCCACCTTTTTCATTACCAACTCCGAAGCTAGGTTATCTAAGAAACTTCTTGCTTGAATACGAACTAAGCCCATTTTTTCAAATCCAAATTTAATAACTTCATTAGTTGCTTCCGTAGTTATACCCTTTCTCCAATAGTCCTGTGAGAGTACATAGGAGATTTCAGCAACTTGATGTTTTGGTTGCCAAGAAAATAAATCTATCGTTCCAATAAGCTTTCCGTTTCCTTTATTCTCAATACCCCAAGGGATTATCAATTTGTTTTCATATTGCTTTAATATAAACTCCACAAATTTTTGTGTATCAAATAAAGTTTTATGAGTGTCCCAAGGAACATACTTTGAAACTTCTTCATTTGAAGCATATAAATATATATCATCAACATCTTCTAAAGTTATTTTTCTAAGTTTAATACGTTCTGTTTCTATGGTAGGTAAATCGATGAATACTTTTTCAATTTCCATAGGGCACCTCGATTTTTTATTTATTTAGTTACCACATTATTATTTACCATAATTTAACTAACTTGTTCGTTAGCAAAATAACTTCAACAAAAACAAGCGTTAATCCTTCTTAGATTAACGCACCCATTAGTTCAATATTTTAGCTTGTAATCTTTACCCTTATTCAGTTTAAAATTTGATAATAGTTAATTAGGGGAGTTACTATACAAAACTGATAATTACTTTCTAAATTCACCTTATATAAAAGTTCATGGTTTAAAGACTGGTTTGAATAGTCAGTTGTTTCAGCATTGCTATATAAAATGTTTAATGTGTCATCGTCTTCTTCAACATTAAAATTAGTAAAATGAAAAGCTTTTCACCCTGTATTACGTTTACACCATTCAAATACATATAAATAGCTTTTTGGTTATCAAAATAGAGATGAATGCCATTTTCATTCTTAACATCGATAATAAACGATTGAATATCTTTATTAACACCTTTCACACTTACCGCGGAAAAAGATAATTCTGAACTACATCCAGATAACAAAATGATACCTACAAGGAATGCTAATAACTTTCTCACAAAATCATCATTACCAATAATTTCCACTGTTACTTAATTCTAACATATAAGTTACCTTTAAACTTTATTATTCTTCAAGAAATCTTCACAATCTTTTCTAGAATGGAACATAGGTATCCGATTTTCTTTTAAAGTGTTGCTCCACAATCTGGCCCTTTAATGGAATATGTTGAGTATTTTTAATAGGTGATTAATATATGTTTTCTTAAAACTTACTTTAATGTCCTTCCAATGAATAATTTATGTCTTTTTGTAAAGATTACAAGGGAGGTTATTATAAAGGAGATGTAGTGCAGTGGTAAAACATACCAAGGGTGTAGTAAGTTGGATTAGCAGAATAACTATCCTCTTGATTTTTATCGTAGTTTTAAACGGTTTTAGCATATTACCGAGTGGCAATGCAGAAACAAATGAAGATGTGTTAAATACAGTAGTGAAGTTCCTCAACGCTCAAAAAAATTGTAATGTTGATGGAATGGTATATTACTCGGAATATCCCAGAATGAGTAATATAAAGGAAATGTATACTAATATGTGTAGAGAACATCCTTTACAAAAAGCTGAAATTACTAACATTAGCATTATTAATGAGACTTCAGCTATGGTATCTATTATATCAACATACAAAGATAGGATCTTTATTGGTACATCACCAGTTATAAAAAGGGATGGACAATGGAAAATCATCAAAGGAATGACTGGTCCTGGATTTGTTGACCTTTCAAAAAAATCGAACAGAGACAAGAAAGTAGTTGAAGTGGAAAAGGCCATCAAAGACTACTTTGTAGCCTTAAAGTCTGGAAATTTAACCGAAATGAAAAAGTATATAAAAATATTGCCTCTAACAGATAAAGAAAAGACAGAAGAACATCTTAAAGCAGTAAGCTCAGAGCCGATACCAGAGGTTACTACATTTGGAATAAGTGTTATATCTGATACATTCGCTGTTGCACAAATAGAGACAAAATATGAACATTTCAGATCCATGCAAAACTATGCTGTTTGTAAGGAAAATGGTCAATGGAAGATAGTATTTGGTCAAACTTTAACGAATTCTGCAATCCCTTTAAGTGATAAACCCATTGAATTAAAATGAAAGTATGTTCTGTAATTTTATATTATAAAGACCACTTTTATATCAGGTGGTCTTTTTATTTTTTTAAAAAATAATCATCTCCTGCCCCATTTACAAAGAAAGAAGGCAATTCTTACTCTCGAATTGCTCCTTTAATGGAATAACTAAATATGATCTCAATCATAAATAAATTATTTTTTCTTTCTAATCCTTTACAAACACGAAACTATCATTACCACAATTATAAAAATCCCCCTAATATTCTTCCTCCATTATCTGGCCCTTTTATTGAATAAGCTACTCTTTAATTGCACATTGTCATTGAAATGTTCAGCAAGAACTACTGTTTCGAGTTATAATAATTTTGATAATACTGGATCTTTTCTGAGAATGGGAGTGAGTAAGTTGAAGGGAAATTCCACAAAGTTTTTAATTTTTATGTCAATACTCTTTGGAATAATAATTGTCATTTCTAGCATTCAGGTGGTTATATCACATAATCCAATTATCAGATTCATAAATATCTTAACTATTATTCTTCTTTCAGGATCTATTGGTGCTTTTATAAGAGAACTGTTTTTAATAAGACAAAAACGATAAAGTTAGCAGATTTCATGTTTTCGTAATGCGCATTATGTGTCAAGTGTGCAATATTAAAGAAATAAATTTCTCGTTTATGCATCTAAATAACTAAAAAACACAACTCTTATTTTAATTTCCCTTTACTTTAAGTTTAATTTCTTCTATCCTCCATCTTTCTACTTTGTCATTCCTTCCTGCCGCCTTGGTCATAACAAATTGATAATTATGTTTAATATCCGCAACCGTATTATAGGTGAGAAGTATTTTTTCTTTTTCAATTCTAAATTCCTTCAGAGTAAGAACTGTATTAGGTACCCATTCAAAACTTTTTCCATAAAATGCAAAGCTACAAGGGCAATTACCTACACTGTCTCTCATCGAGAAACTCGTCCCGTTTTTAAGTGCAATAAACCCCCATGTTTCCTTGAATGTTTCCATTGCCATATAAGATTCAATGGTACTTGTAGCATCAATAAAGTCTTGATATTCAACGGTAGATTTTAAAGCATCAACTTCTTCTTCTAATTGAAAAAGACTTTCTACTAATCGTTTATTTTCTTTTTCCAACTCGTCTGAGGTATTAGAACTAATTCCTAATTTTTTTTCTAAGCTTGCGACTTTATCAGCTAATTTGTCTTTATCCTCTTGCATTTCCTCTACTAAATCTGAAATTCTTAGGTTATCTAAAATAGCTATCGTCGCTAATACTACTAATAATGCAAGAGTATATGTTTTAAAGTTTTTCTTCAAATTCACTTATAATCCCTCCCATTTCTAAAGTGTGATATATATAGGATCTAGGGTCTATCCTTTATATTCAAAAAATCACTCCTTACTGCACTTATACTAAAAGGGGGGAAAAACTTCTTCATTGTTAAACTAAATGTCCCGTTAGTTTAAGTACAAACTTTCACAAACACCATACTATTATTGCCATAAGTATTCAATTTTTCTTGGGATTCTTCCTCCATTAAATGGCCCTATAAATAAAAAAGACACGTTCCTAAATAAACGCGCCCTTTTATTGAATAACAAAAATATTTAAAAGAGCTTTAGAAAATACAATTGCCCTAAATCTAACTAATTTACTTCCTTATTATTTTTATCCCTAATAATAATTTCGTATGGAATTTCTTCAATCAAAAACTCTTCTCTTTTCAACTCTATGATTTTATCTACATACTCTGTAATTTGATTTATCTTTTTATCAGAATTCCCGAACCATTTAGCTGAATTGATGTTAGTTTTAATAATAATTTGTAATGGTTCAGGGTGGAATGAATAGGCAAACCCCCGATATTCATTAAACTTCTTGTTCGTTTCTTCTCTTATTGCATCAAAGATTGGTTGCCATTCTTGATCACGTATTGCACTTTCGCTTTTTTTTCGTATCTTAACCGTAAAATCTAAGTCCGTTTTTGAGTGAATCGTTTGATCGATGATTTTTTCGAGTTCTTCAATTTCTTTACTTTTCTCTAAATCTTCCTTCGTTCCTTGTATTTCAATAATGATTTCATTAATCGGATTAGTTGAGATTGAGTTAGAATGGTATCCCTTTTCCTTTAATAAAGCCGAAATCTCTTCAAATACTTTCATCATAGATTTCCTTAACTTTTCATCTTCTTCACTTAATGTAGGATAGCTATCGAAAGTGAGAAAATCTACTTTAAAATCTTGAAATCCAATCTTTTTTGCAGTGTTATGAATGATCTTTTCAATGTTCATTTTATTGGCTTCTAAAAACGCCTTATCCTGAACTTGTACAGTTAAGTTTCGTTCTTCATGTGAAAAACCTAAACCAATTTGATACCCATTATCGTTTAGTACCTGTGAACTCTTTGTTAAAAACTGTTCTAACTTCTTTTTTTCCGTTTTACTTTCTTCCATACTTTTAACTAAAGTATTTTCTATTTTTTCCGTATTTACAGATGCTGATTTATTTGAATCTTTTTTAAGTAACATATAAGATGCCGTAATTATGAGTAATAACACAACAAAACCTATTAGTACTTTTTTCAAAATACCGCCTCCTATTAAGAAGGTATGTCCGTTTTTTTACATTATTCTTATTGTCAATCCACATAATTTATTGAAGTAAATGTATTTTAGTTTAATTGTACTTCTTCACTTTATCCTACTAGCGTTATTAAACAATCTGGCCCTTTTCATGAAGAAAGACGCTATTCTTATTTCAGAATAGCGCCCGATTGTTGAAATTTCTTAACTAATTTTTTTGTTAAACCAACGCCCCTGTTACTTTAATAAAACAATTTAAATTATTCATTGATTTCATAAATCAATGTATCAAATAATTTTCCATCAGTATAAAGTAGAATTGCCCATTCTCCCGACTTAGGGATCTTTACACTTGAAGGTGCGTGAGCATCTGCTCCATTATTTTCTCCTCCAAGTCCTATTGTCCAACCAGTTGTTAATACTTGATGAACAGTACCTGTTTCTTTATGATAACCGACTACTGTTAATTCTGTTTGCCTTGGATTTTCGATTCCCCAAAGATGCCACATCCATTTTTGCCCATTTAAACTCGGTGCATCTGCACCAATTACACCTGATTTGTTTTCATTACCTATAATATTATCATTAAATGTGTCCGCTTTTTTGTCCCAATCAATACCCTCAAAATCACTTTCTTGAACGAAATCAGGAATACCTTCAGGCAGCAATACCTCACTATTTGCTTTATTTGATGTACAACCTATTAACAGTGCCACTCCAACTAAAACTAATAATGCTGAAATCTTTTTTATAACATTCATTTTATATAAAACCTCCTCTTATTTTAGACGAATAACAACCTGATTAGTTTCACAATATTCTAATTATTAGGAGTTAAAAAATAAACCTTCTTTTACTAAACTGCCCCGATAGCATTCCTGTAGATCGTTATTTTTCGATTTTGAAAAAAATAGGGCTCCTCAGTAAGATATGAGTATAGACACCACTCTAACTCACAACTGTAGGAGGAACCCTACAATGAAGTTTAAAATGCAGAACAAACAAAATCAACTAATAGAAAGAATTTCCGTTAAACATCTTGTTGTTGGCGTGGATATTGCTCAACAATTTCACGTCGCCAGAGCCGTAAATTTCCGTGGTATTGTAGTCGGAGATCCACTTACGTTCAAAAATAACGAAGAAGGATTTACTAGTTTGCTAAAATGGATTAAAAATCTTCAAAGTTTAAACAACCTTGATGAAGTTATTATTGGGATGGAACCAACTGGACACTACTGGATCAATCTTTCAAAATGGCTTCTTAAACAAAATATTGAAGTAGTAACTGTGAACCCACATTTAGTAAAAAGGAATAAAGAAAACCGTGATAATACTCAGTCAAAAAGCGATAAAAAAGATGCCTTAGTTATAGCTGATATGGTAAAGAACGGCTACTACTCCGAGGTTAGATTCACATCAGAATCATTTGAAAAACTAAGAGTTCTTATGTCTAACCGTGATGTAGTTGTTAAACGACTTGTTAGTTCTGTTAATCAATTAAATCGCTGGGTAGATATTGTCTTTCCAGAACTCCGTCAAGTTTTCAAAAACATTACTGCTAAAGGGGCAATCGCAACCCTTCGTCTTTTTCCTACTCCGATGGAATTGGCCACCAAGCAGCCTCATGAGATTATTATGGGCTGGAAATCACTGATGAAGCGGCAACCTGGATTAAAAAAGGCTCAATTACTTCTTCAGGTAGCCAAGACCTCTATCGGTTCAAGACAAGCACTCGATGCTTATAAATTTCATTTGGAGCAATTACTTGAAGAATATGATTTAGCAGTAATTCAACTCGAAAGAGTTGAAAAGCAAGTTACCGATGTATTGAATAAAATCCCTTATGCCAAAAAGTTGCTTACCATTAAAGGAATTAGTGAAATTTCCTTAGCTGGCATTTTAGGTGAAGCTGGAGATATTAGTGGATTTTCTCACGGTAATTCGCTACTTCGACATGCAGGATTACACCTCGCTGAAGCTAGTTCTGGAAAGTGGAAAGGGCAAATTGTGTTATCAAAACGAGGAAGGTCAAGGCTACGGCGATTCCTTTACTTAGCCACAATAAGCCTTGTGGTGAATAACCCAGAATTTCAGGCAATCCACACCCAGAATGTTAAGGTTAAAAAAATGAAGAAAATGAAATCAATTATGAAATTGATTGGTAAATTTACTAGAGTTTTAGTGGGAATCGCTCGTCGAAATGAATCTTATAACCCTGATAAGGTACAAGCTTTAACACTTTTAGCAGCTTAGAACTCAAGTTTTAATTAGACATTTAAAAATAAACTTTTTCTGTATTAAATAGAGTTTACACAAGTCAATTATTGGCTTATTCGTAGGATTTCAAATATGTACGGAGTACCAGATTACTTAAACAAAAGGGCACAGACCCATCCCGATAGCAAAACTGGCCTCCACCTCTTGGATAGGCATGACGAAGGAATGAAAGGGCAATTGACCCGTTGAGACATGGGAGGGAAAGCCTCCAGGGGCGGCGTGGAGAATGTACATTATATGGTAAATCATGGAGTTTTATAAAACTCCTTTATTTCACTATGCCTTCACGTGCCTTTAACGGATCTGTCCTCCCCTTCATTTAATCATTACTGGTTATCAAGTTGTATGAAATCCTGCGAATAAGCGAGTATTCGGGAGAAAATCTTATTAAACTGATGGAGTTTAAGTACAATTTTTCACAAACACCATACTATCATTACCATAAGTATTTAATTTTTCTTGATATACTTCCTCCATTAAATGGCCCTATAAATAAAAAAGACACGTTCCTAAATAAACGCGCCCGATTGTTGAAGATCGTTATTGAACTAAAGCATTTACTTCCCTATGCTCCTTAATATTTTTTGTAGTATAATTTGAGTATAGATAAGGTTTTTCATTTTTAAAAATATCTGCTTAAAGGAGTGAGAATTATGGGAGAAACATGGGATGAATTTAAAGTTAAAATAATGAAAAAATATCCTGAAAAAGATTGGTATTATGGTCCTGACTATGACCCTAAAAAGGTAGTTTTAAGATATGGTAAAATGAAAACATTAGAACAAATAAATGCATGGGATAATCACAGGTACGGAAACCCTGATGATAAAATAGTTCGAGCAATCGTTTTGCGTAAAGGTCTTATTGGTGTAAGTGCTATTAGCGCTATTGGATATGGTGGATATAAGTTAATCTCGCACTTAAAGTCTAAACATGATGATAAGAAGAAAAAAGAAAAAGAAATGCTTTAGTCTAAAGTAAGCTAGAGCTTTCTTAATTTTTTACTATATAAAATGACATCGCTTTAACAGTGATTCTTACGTTAATTCAATAACCAACATTAAGTGATGTCAATACTCAAGAGTTTTGAATCCACCCTTCTTCAACTATCCTGCTTCTTTAGTTTAAGTACATTTCTTCACAATCCCACATAAATATCCAACTTTTGTTTAAAGTCTTATTCCATTAAATGGCCCGATTATGGAACATGAGGTGATACAGGTAAAGTATCATCTACTTAAACATTTCAAAATAATTCGCTACCCATTTTGAGTTATTCTCTGCAATGTATTGTTCTGCAAGGATTAGGCGTTGCACAAGTTCCTTTTTGGATAACTTCATGTACTTTCTTTGTGTATTCTCAACACTTCGATTTGGTTTTTTTTTTCGAAAATCTATAACTTCCATATTAGTTTTGGGGTTAGGTTTGATATTTTTGCTATTCACTTTTTGCTTATACGTTAGACTATGTTCCTTGTAATACTCATACAACTGTTCATTTGTTCGTATGGTATTTGGATGTATCCCTTTCCCTTCGGGATCAATTTCTTTGGATGCATTAGCTATATTAGTGTATGTTATAAGTTCACCTTTCTTAATCAATAAATCAATCGCTTTTTTACCTATATCAACTGAACGGTTAATACGTTTTTTATGACTTTCTTTAAGCCACGGTCTATCTTCTGTCGAATTGAATGTGCGGCTCATACTTTTGTTCCTCCCTATATTTCTCAATGAGTTCAATCTCTTTCAACTCATTTCGAGCGTATTTCCGCATTGTTTTTGCTTTCTTAACTTCTACTGGCAAGTTCATTTTTGTAAAACGCTTCTCCATATCTTTTGAAAGTTCAATGACTTCTTCTAACTCTTGCTTCTTTTCTGGTTGAGGAACTTTGGCTTGGCATCCCAAACATTGCATTTTAGTAGGACATACAAAAGCTGTAACACACGTACCGCCCAAAACATTATTAAATACTCCAACTTGTTGTTTATATTCTTCCAGTTCTTTTTCAAGTTCTTCAGGACTTCGTAAAACAGTTTCATCTAAGTCTACATAATCCGAGATAACATCATGTAAATCACTAACAGATTGAGCAACTTGACTTGGGGTAGGTTCTGCATAGTATTCTGTAACTCCTATATCACGTTGATGTAGGATCTTAGCTACAATGTCGATAGGAAGTCCTTGTCGTTGCACTGCTTCAGTAGCGAACGCATGACGGAGTAAATGTGTCTTAATTACAACTGGCTTGCCTTCCTTTGATTCAAAATTTAGCCCATGAAGTAAAAATCGAAGACATGCCCAAACAGTAAACTCAGTGAAAGAGTTGTTATGATACTGAAAGAAATATGGTTTAGGAACAGGAAATAAGTGACTTCTTGAATAACGATATTTAACACTTGGTATCTTTTCGCTACCATAATGATCCTTTAAAAGTTTTGCTACCAATTGAATTAACTTCATCGTTTGTTCGCTTATATAAAAAGGTTCTACTTCGTCCCGACCTTTTGGAATAGCATAAAAAGAATAATTTAATTTGTTCTCCACTTTAACTTTTCGGATACATTCCCTTGTATTACTAATCTGCAATAATTCATTTAGTCTTGCACCAGTTGTAGTAAAAATGTCTACAGCTAGTAAACCAAAGGTTACTGCTGCATACAGTGGTTCTACATCCAACAAAGTTCCTTCCGCTATATGTTGGTATCTAGAAATAAAGGTGCTAGTTGCAAGCACTCCTTTATGCCTACTAGAAAAAGGTTGAGGGTTTCTTCCCTTGCCTTCCTCGCCATATCCCCATGAATATAACAACGCACGTTTTTGTTTGATTTCTTCATCAGTGGCATTCGCAAACCATTGTCCAATAACCCCTTTTTCAAAGAGTTCCATAAACCAAAGACCTTCAGCTTCATCGTCTTCTTCTAGGCATTCTGCTTTTATAAATTCAACGAAATATTGATTGTTATCCTCCGAATATGCACCTATACGTTTATATGCTGACTTTAAAGATGAAGAAGGGAATTGGTCTGGATGAAGCAAAGCAAATGCAGGTTTGTCCCACAGACGAAAATAAAAGCGTTCTCCAATACGTTCAGGTTCATCATAATGAAACTCTAAGGGGAGTGGACAATTTGTTTTTTTAGCCTGTTCACACGCCTTTAAAAAAGCTTGTCGTAACCGATTTAATTGATTCCACCGGAAGTGTCCTTCTGCTCTAATTTGCGGGAGTAAAGGCACAATAACATCTGTTTCATTTTTTCGAGTGTTATGAGCCTGTTCCGTAGCTGATTTAGTAAATGGGAAATCTCTTGAATCGTAAGATGGCATAGGGAATAAGTATTGGTCAAAATAAGATTGTTTGCTACTGTTTAATTTTGTTGTTATCCATTTCTTTTTATTATAAGAAACAGCTCTATACCATTTTAATAACTCTTTTCTCTTGCTATCTGAATGTTCTTGATAATAGGAACCCTTTAAATACTGATACATATGAGTTTCAACATCAAACTCTGTCATGTTTTCCAACTGAAAAACATCAAATATATCTTTTAATCTTGAATGGATATTACCAATTACATTGTAAATTGTTCCTACATCAGCATTATTATCGGAATAAACATAAATTACGAGTAATAAATGATTGTTCCAAGGTTTGTCTACTACATTATGAATGTAGTATTTCATATTTCTTTCATGAACCTTATCTAAAAGGAATTTTCCTCTTGCATCCTGCAAATGAAGAAGTTGTTTATCAACTGCACACAATAATTGTTCATAAAAAGGTGATTGTGGATTATCTGTTAATACAGTCAGTGTAATCACTCCAATCCATCTAATAATTCTTGTATTTCGTCATCTATTTCAATACGATCAAGGCTAGTTTCTATGACTGTTAATTTAGACTTCTTCCTATACTTAGGTTTCTTTTGTTCCATGTATTCTTTTTCTTTTTGTGCCATACTCTCCAACATCCCATCGTGGGCTTTACGATGGCTTTCTTCGTCAAAGTAATGCTCATATACCTCAATGGTTTTTTCATCTTTCCATTTGATATATTTAATGAGTTCCTTTTTCTTTTGCTTGATTTCTGCTTCAGTTTTAGTGGTACGATAGATTTCACTTAACCTTGAAGTAACGAACCAATGTCTTGTTTTATGTGGATTTAACTTAATCTCACATTCTTTCATAGCCTTATCCCAATGGTAATACCAAGCTTCATAGGTTAAAGGTGTTCCAAGTTCTGTAAGAAACAATGGTGCTTCATCAGGCAAATCATTGAACTTACGATGAAGCTCATCATAATGTATTCTTTCTTTATTGATGTACCGCATTAATAGCTTAACAGTATCTTTACTAAAACGAATAAATTTTACCCTTTTCCCATGACTGCCTTTATTGAATGTTCGGGCTTCTTGAAGTGACTTTCTGGAACGGTAATCACCGATAGTCAATTCAATGATTTCAGAAGCTCTTGCACCTGTTTCAAATAGTTTCCGAGCAATCACTACTTCTCTTAATGACCAATTCACTTTTTTACCTGCTTGATAAACTTGATAGGGAAGTTGAATATCACCAATGATTTTAGGTTGCCATTCTTCATTAATTAATTTGAAATAAGAATCCGTTAATCTTCTGTGTGGTGTTGCGTCCTCTGTTCCAGCTTCTAATGGCATACGCGGCTTGTCCTTCCTAACACCTTCGGTATGCCCCTTATAATCATTTAAAATCGCATATGAATCTATTAATGGGTTTGAATGATTATATTGCTTTAATCGAATAAGAGACTTATAGAATGACTTTAATGCAGAAAGGAAGCGATTAACTGTATTAGGACTTTTATTTGTTCGATTCACAAAACGGAATGTATCATTTTCTCTAACCTTACAGGCCATTTCATTCATAAGGTAATCTTCGATGGCTATTCGTATAATGTCAGGTGAATCATCCCATTGAACCTGTCTTCCTTGATAGTTACTAAATTGATCTAACCATGTAAAAAAGGGAAGAAGGCACTGAATATACGAAAGGGCAGAACTTTTATCGATTCTCCCAATACAATCATGGTAATGCTCTGTTAACGGAAGGAATGGTTGGTTTTGACAATCAAATACTAAAAGTTCAAAACGACTTTCAATACCCTCAGGACGATAAAAATATGAATACTTAGACATGGGGTAATCCCTACTTTCCCTTCGTTATTCTTCAAGCCAATTATAAAAGGGTACCCTTGATACTTGGTTTTCCTCTGTGCCAAATCTTCCATTAAATTCTTGTGGTGTTAAATCGTAAACTCTTTTATTTCTATCTCTCCTAGCTAATTTAATTAGAGTAGAAGTTGGTGTCCAATTTTCCCGTATCGCCTTTCGAATGAACCCGTCAGGGTTTTTAGCTTTGGTAGTGGATTGCTGCATAATAAGCAGTATTTCTAATGTTCTTTTGATTCCAACAAAAGATAGAATAGATAATACTTCATCAGAAGGAGTAGTAAGCGTTACCGCTTGATATGCTAATTTAACTAACTCTGATTCATCAGCCTCCAATTTTACATCGTCATTATCTTGTCCAGGTTTGTTAACTGGAATAGCCTTGTTAAGGCTCAATAAATCAGATTCAATAATTCTCCAACCTTCTTTGTCACTGTTTCTGTAAGAGTTAGGTAACTTGCCTGAACGTATCCAACGTTTAATAGTTTCTTCGTGTTTACCTAAGAGATCAGCTACCTCTTTGACAGTGTATTCTTTCAAATACCCACACCACCTAATTAAGAATATACGTTCTAGGAATATATGTTCTTATTTTATTTTAGCATAAAATGTTGTTGTATTTCCATAATTTTCTTACACTTTGTTGTAGTAGTAACTGAGGTCATATAAATAAAAAAGTACACCACAAATATATAAGTGATGTACTAATTTTTATATTATGTGTGACATTAAGGACAAGTTATTATTATCATAATAAAAACATACATTCACTTATCTTTAATTTTACAAAGTAGGTTTAGTTTTTTTATTTTTTTAAAGTCATATTATAAAAAGATTGATGTTTTCATTGATTGGCTGACAAACACCCAATTTGGCTGATAACCAGTGGGATTTGGTTGACAAACACCCATTGGCTGAAAAATAAATGAAACTCGCTGACAAAGTGCAATTTTAAACTTTGTAAAAAGCCACACCATTTACGAAAATATCCGTTATATAAAAAGAAATCGGCAAGTTAGCCGATTTCTTCCACATGCAGATTGAAATTCCACTTTATCGCAGATTAACGGGCTGTAAGACCCCCACTTCAAGAAGTTGAGTTAAAAATAAATTTCTAAGTGGGGGATGAAGGAAAACCCCCACTGATTGAAGTTTCACTTTATATTGGTAAATCTGCTTTCGATGTAACAGGTTGATCTTCATTGGTTTTTTTGCCGTGCAGGTAGTAATAAATCATGAAAGCAAACAAAATAACGCCAACAAGAATCAAATATAGGGATGAAAAACCAGTATAGACAACGATTATTCCAAGAGTATAGGAGCCAAGTCCTATACCTAAATCTAAAAATGTGAAGAAGGTTGATGTTGCTAATCCTCTCCTTGAAGGATCAGAATTTTTTATCGCAACTGTTTGCAGACTTGGAGTAAGAGTACCATAGCCTAGCCCAATAATGGCACCTGCGAGTAAAAACAGAAACGTATTATTAGCCTGACTTAGCAACAGCATCCCGATTGCAAATAAAATAATTGTTGGGTAAATAATTTTATTTTCTCCGTATACATCAAACCATCGTCCAGTAAATGGTCGGGAAATTAATATGAACACAGCATAAACAACAAAAAAGAAGCTTGCTGCTGTCAGTAAGCCAAGCTGTTTAGCATAAACAGAAATGAATGAAAGGATCCCAGAATAACCAAAGGCTAGAATACCGGCAACGATGGAAACAGGAATAGCACTTTTTTCGAAGAAGCTAGAAAGAGAAAATTTAGCATTTGCAGTATTTTTAGGACTTGGCATGCTTTTTGGAACTTGGACTAGTAAGGATATTAGCAGAGCAAAAATGGAAAGGATTGTACATAAGCCAAATATCCAATTAAAGCTTGCATACTGAATAATGGTTAAGCCTGCAAAAGGTCCAATAACCATCGCCAAGTTCATAAACATAGCGTAATAACCAAGACCTTCGCCTTTACGTTCATTTGGAATAATATCAGCAACAATGGCCCCTGTAGCAGTCGTAGCCATTCCGAAACCGATTCCATGTAAAAATCGTAAACCGAGTAATAAAGGGAGAGAATCTGTCCAGAAATAAAGAATCGAGGATATTGAGAAAATAGCCATTGAAAAAATCAATATTTTTTTGCGTCCTAACTCATCAATCCATTTGCCTGTAAAAGGCCTACATAGCACAGCTGCAATGAGAAAAACAGAAAGGACTAACCCGACCTGTGTTTCATTGCCACTCAAATCCTCTAATACATAAATAGGTAATGTTGTAAGCAAAATATAAAATCCTATAAAAAGAAAAAAGCTTGTAATTGAAATACTTAAAAAGTCTTTTGTCCATAATGTTTGTTTCTTCATGATGTCCTCCAACTAAAAGGTTTGACTCTAATTATTTAGTTCATTATTTTCTTCAATAAAAATTATCTTTCATTCTTTTCATTAAATCCAACATCTGTACGATTTCTGTATTGGTAATTCGGTGTAGAACTTGCTCTTCTGATGAACGAACAGCTTTTAACCAATTAGGATACTCTGTAAGTGCTGCATCAGTTAGTTTAATTTTCTTTTCACGTTTATCTGTGCCAGGTATCCTTGCAATCCATCCTGACTTTTCTAACCTTCCTAATGTCCGTGTCATAGTAGGAGCCTCCACTCCAAGATAAGAAGACAGCTCTTTTTGTGTACTCGAACCTTCTGTTTTTAGCCGATAGATTATGGCCCATTGTGCGGAATATAGACCTAGCGGCACAAGATTTTCGTTTAACAGCTTCGAAAAATGGCGTGTAAATTGGTTAATCTGATGAAATAGCTCGCTTTGATTGTTTTTCATATAATCCCCTTTGAATAATAGTTACCTAGCTAACTATATAGTTTTATATGTGAAATGTCTACACATGTGATTATAAAGACACATATTCACTTCATCGATTTACCATAATATTTTCAACTTTCTTTCACAAGTATTTGCTAGATTGGTAAATATATAAGGCAGAGGGTGTGGACAATGGGGAAAGTGATAAATAATGGGCTGCTGTTGTTCTATGGGTGCATATTTTTCTTGTTCATCCCTTGGTATACGGATGCTGCAGCAGCAGAAGTGACAGTGGAATCTGATATGAATCTTCAGGAAATGATTGATCATGCAGAACCTGGTGATACATTAAATATTCAAAAGGGGTTATATCGTGGATCTATCACAATTTCTAAACCAATAACTCTCGTCGCACAAAATGGAGCAATCATTGATGGAAGAGGAAATGGAAATGTCATAACGATTGCTTCTGATGGAGTTGCCATAAAGGGATTTACGATCCAGAATAGCGGAAAGGATAAGGATAACAGCGGGATATTATTGAAGGAAGTAAAGGACGTTGTAATAGATTCTAACCATATTTCTAATGTATTGTTTGGGATTTATTCTGAAAAAAGTTCGAACAATATTATCAAAAATAATGACATCGAAAGTTTTGATACCCATTTTTCTAAGCGAGGCAATGGCATCCATCTTTATTATGGGCATGGGAATTTCATTGTGAATAATCGGATAAAAAATGTCCAAGATGGGATTTATTTTGATTCTACTACAAAAAGTAACATTCAGAATAATACCGTTCAAGATTCAAGATACGGCTTTCATTTCATGTTCAGTGAAGACATTTCAGCAGAAGATAACGTCATTCAAAAAAATGTGACCGGTTTTATGATCATGGATTCTAAAAATCTTCAGTTTAATCGAAATCAAATTACCGATCATTTTCATTTTAGAGGCTTTGGCATTCTCATTTATGATTCTTCCAATATTGTTATCGAAGAAAATGAAATAAGGCAGAATAGCTCAGGGCTTTATTTTGAAAATGCGGAGCAGACACATATTAGGCAAAATTTAATAGCTGCGAATCAAGTAGGGATAGAGTTTAAGGGAGATAACATAGATAACGTGTTGACGGAAAATAACTTTATCGGGAATGTAGTCCAGTCGAAGATTGCCGATAAGGATATGCTTCTTAATGGACAACAAAAAGGAAACTACTGGGATGATTATAGCAGCTATGATTTAACAGGTGATGGTATTGGGGAAATACCATATAAAGCAGGCTCAATTTATGATCAGATTCTAAAGAGTCATCCGTATTGGCAGTTTTATTTTGAAAGCCCTGCTATCAAAATATGGAGTAAAGCAGAATCAATGTTTCCCTCCATCGGGACAGCAAATGTATATGATGAAAAACCGCTAATCTTACCGGTGCATTTTGAAAAAGAAAAGAAAAATCAAAAAGAGAAAAGCAAGTTATCATTATTAATTTTCGGCCTAATATTAACGAGTTCGTCAGTATTTATTCTATTGAAGGGAAGACGTATGGAATGAGAAAAATACTAGTCTATTTTATCGGAATTATAATACTTTCTGGCTGTGCAGGAACACAGTCTTTTGAGCCGGTAGAGATTAATCCAGAAATTGATGTTTGCGAAATATGCAATATGAGCATTGCCCATGAAAATTATGCAACTGAAATTATTTCATCTGAAGGAGATGTATTTAAGTTTGATGATATTGGATGCATGGTTGAGTTTTTAGAAAAGGATAAGTCCCTTGCTAAGGATAAAGTAGCAAAACAATTCGTTAGAGATTCGGAAACAGGAGAATGGCTTGAGCTTAAAGACGCTTTTCATGCCTTTCACCCTGAGTTTTGGACCCCGATGGCAAATGGCATCGTCACTTTTAAAGATCAAGAAAGGGCAGAAAGTTATATGAAGGAGCAGGGAAAAGGTGAGTTATATAATTACGAACGATTTCTCAAGCACCAATGGAGTTGGAAACAATGAGTATATACAAAATTGCTAAACAGCAGCTGACTCTTATTATGAGAAGTAAGTGGCTTGGCAGTTTTGGTATGCTGTTTGCTCTCTTAGCTGTATTTGTCACATATTTTGGAAATTCAGGCCAATCAGGCTATACTGGATTCAGCCGCATGACTGCCAGCCTCCTTAATTTAAACCTATTATTAATTCCATTAATAGCACTTCTAATAGGGAGCTTATTTATTGCCGGCGAAAAAGAAGATAGGGGGTTAATACTGCTTTTAACCTATCCTGTTTCAGTCAAATCTGTTCTAGTCGGAAAATATATAGGTCTTTTCTTGTCGCTATGGTCTGTTATTACTTTTGGATATGGGGCAGCGGCCATTGTCATGTTTATTGGAAATGCAGATACCTCTATTTCTGTAATGTTTTTATTCTATTTTCTATCTTTATTATTAGCGGTATTTTATTTAGCATTGTCGATGATGATTGGTTTATGGTCGAGAACGCGTTTTCAGGCATTAGGTATGAGTTTAATTGTTTGGGCCATCTCAGTTTTATTTTATGAGTTCATTGTCATGGGACTGAGTATATTTGTTGCCAAAGAGTGGATTCTTACAATAATGTCGATTTCAATCTTCTTAAACCCGGTGGAACTAATTAGAGTATGGGCGATCCTTTCTTTAGATGGAGCGTCTGTTTTTGGACCAAATTTGTACGATTTAACAGTATGGGCAAATAACTGGATAGGGCAATGTCTATTTGTTATTGCATCACTCTTATGGGTAACGCTACCATTTTATTTTAGCCACCTGTTTGTTAAAAGGAGAATAGGAAATGAGTAAAGAATATTTAATAGAATTAGAAGGTATAACGAAACGTTATACTGAACATAAGCAAATTGGAGAAATCTCTTTTCCTATTAAAAAAGGAGAAATAACAGCTCTTTGTGGTGGAAATGGAGCTGGAAAAAGTACGCTTATTAAATTGTTGACGGGGATAATAAAGCCAACGAGCGGGACATTGAAGGCAGATGGGAAACCAGTTGATCCAATGAGTGAGCGATATAAGGCTTTTTTTTCTTATATGCCTGATGATATGATTTTTCCTAATCAGCTAACAGGATTGGAAATGGTCCATTTTTTTGCTGGATTGCAAGGGATTGCAAAGTCTAGAGTCGATGAAGTGCTAAAAAGGGTTGGTTTATTTGAAGATCGTCGGAAATTAATTAAGCATTATTCAAAAGGAATGCAGCAGCGGCTCTCGCTTGCTCAGGCTCTCCTTTCAGCATCGCCCCTCCTTATCCTTGATGAACCAACGAACGGGCTTGATCCTTTCTGGGTATTTCGTTTTAAAGAAATATTAAAAGAAGAAAAAGAGGCAGGGAAAACGATTCTTTTTTCCACTCATATTCTGTCAATCGTAGAGGAGATTGCTGATACAGCCGTCTTCCTTGAAGAAGGTAAGCTAATATATCATGAGAATATAGATGTTTTAACTAATACTGCTGGAAAGTATAATTCTCTAGAAAAAGTATTTTTTGAAAAACAAATAGTCGGTGTAAAATAGTAAAACCGCTGCAAAGTTTGCAGCGGTTTTTATCGCAGATTAATGGGCAGTAGACCCCCACTTCAAGGTTACGAGAGAATCAAAGAAACCTAACTAGGGGATCAACTGCCCGTAAAGGCCCGATTGGTTCAACTAACCATCAGTGGGGGATGAAGCCGACTAAGAACGCCACGTCCTGTGGCAACGTCGGCACTAGCACGTCCTGTGCGTCGAAAAACCCCCACTGATGGAAGTTTCACTTTATTCGAATATTAATGTTTAATGACTATTTTCAGATTCATCGTCATGCTCATTATGATCGCCTGCTTCTTTATTTTTCATCTTTTCCATCTTTTTTATATATCTTTCATTTGAAACCTTATCTATTTCTTCCCAACTTGAAAGAGTAGCTTTCGTATTTGTATTCTCACTTGTGAATTTATCTGCGCTATCTTGTGTTCCAAAAAAAGCATATCCATATTTCATCGGTGTTTGTATGTCAGAGTGGACTGGAATTGCTTTCTCTGCGTCAATCCAATCGGTTGATAGATAGTCCCGAACCCACTTTTCATTTAGTTTTTCACCAGTTTTTCTTTCATAGTTTAACAGGCAGCCAGAATCATCAAAAAAAAGATTCTCCCCTTTAGAGTTAAGCGCTTGGGCAGTAAAGACACCCATTGTTTCGTCCTTTAAATAAATTTTCATATCACAAAAAGCACATTTATGTTCTTCTGTCGGTTCAATTGAACTAGCTGTTTGAGCCGTCGTCCCCTCTTTCATATTTTCAGTTTCTACTTTTGGCTTGTCTTTGGCTGTCCCACTTTCAGACGATTTGTCTCCACAGGCAGCTAAAGCGATTACTGTCAATCCACTTAGCAATAATAAACCTAGTTTCCTCATTTGTTTTACCCCCAGTAATTATTCTCAAGAACAGTTTAATGAATAATTGTGATAAAAAAATGAGAAGATTAAGGAATAAAAGTGAGGTTATAAAGGAAATTATTACAAATTTAAAAACAACTATTGCTTTATTACGAACATAAGTTTATTATATAAACATAAGTTTACTACTGAGGACTGAAGGATGATGAATGAAAAAGAACTGTTAATATTAAAGCTTATTAAAGATGACCCATTTATTTCGCAAATTGAACTAGCGGAAAAGACAGGGCTGTCCAGATCAGCTGTTGCAGGTTATATTTCTTCGCTAACAAAAGAAGGGAAGCTGCTTGGAAGAGCCTATGTTCTTCCGGAAAAAAAGGATATTGTCTGTATTGGCGGGTCCAATGTAGACAGAAAAATTCAAGCTTTAAGTAATCTTCAATTTGGAACGTCTAATCCTGCCGAAAGCTCTCAATCATGCGGAGGGGTCGCACGAAATATTGCAGAAAATCTAGGAAGACTTGGCTGTGATGTCGCTCTTGTGACGATTGTTGGGGACGATCATGAAGGGAAATGGCTTCTAGAAGATACAAAATCCTATGTTGATATTAGCCCATCTCTCGTAACTTCCCATTCGACTACAGGAACCTATACAGCGATTCTTGATAATGAAGGGGAAATGGCTGTCGCTCTTGCAGATATGTCTATTTATGACTCTGTTGATATTGATTTTATTGAAAAAAGGTGGGGCTATCTAGCATCATCGGAAATGGTCGTCATCGATACGAATTTTCCAGACATAGTGTTAAAACAAATCATTGTTCGTTGTAAAGAGGAAAAAATTCCCCTTTGCATTACACCTGTTTCTTCGCCAAAAGCAAAAAAGCTACCTGAAGATCTACAAGGGGTCACATGGTTGATTGCAAATAAAGATGAAGCTGAGGCATTGTCAGGAATGAAGATCAATGATGAGGGGGATTTTTTCAAATCGGCACAGAAACTCCTGGAAAAAGGGGTAGAAAAAGTCGTTATCACTCGAGGAGATAAGGGGTTAATCTTTTTTACAAAAATGGGCGAAGCAGGCGTACTTCTTCCTCCAAAGGTCAATGTTGAGGATGTGACAGGTGCAGGTGATTCCCTTGTCGCAGGAATTATGTATGCTCATTTGAAAGGCTTAGAGACTGAAAATGCTTGTAAAATTGGAATTGCCTGCTCCATATTGACTCTTCAATCACATGAAACAGTTAATCCAAATTTAAATCATCTTCGATTACAAGAAACGTTTAAACAATACTTTTAATAAGGAGTTATGACATCATGTTAGAAAACTGGATAGAATATTCAACTGAGGTACTAGAAGCTAAGAAAGCAAATAAAGCAATTGTAGCATTGGAGTCAACGATTATTTCACATGGGATGCCATACCCGCAAAATGTAGAAACAGCAAAAGAAGTTGAAGAAATTATTCGTAAAAATGGTGCTATCCCAGCAACAATTGCTATTATAAATGGAAAAATAAAAATTGGTCTTTCAGATGATGAGCTTGAATTTTTAGCTCAAAGCAAGGATGTTGAAAAAGCTAGCCGACGTGACCTTCCATTTTTATTAGCACAAAAGAAAAATGGTGCAACAACGGTTGCTGCTACAATGATTTGTGCTCAGCTAGCAGGCATTGAAGTGTTTGTGACAGGGGGAATCGGCGGGGTTCACCGTGAAGCGGAAACAACGATGGATATCTCAGCGGATCTTCAAGAATTGGCACAAACAAATGTTGCAGTTGTATGTGCAGGTGCCAAGTCAATTCTTGATATTGGACTTACATTGGAATACCTAGAAACACATGGAGTACCAGTTGTCGGTTTTGAAACTGATCTTTTACCAGCATTCTACACACGTACAAGCCCATTCAGTGTTAACTATCGTGTTGATACTGCAAAAGAAGTAGCGGATATGATTCGTACGAAATGGGAGATTGGACTAAATGGCGGTGTGGTTATCGCAAATCCAATCCCAGAAGCAGATGCACTAGAAGAGGCTTTTATTACAAATGTAATTGCTACAGCATTGGAAGAAGCAAAAGAAAATAATATTTCAGGTAAAAAAGTTACGCCGTTCCTTTTAGGAAAAGTGAAGGAATTAACCGAGGGTAAAAGCTTAATAGCAAATATTGCACTTGTTAAGCATAATGCTGAAGTTGGTTCAAAAATTGCTGTGAATCTACAGAAATAAGAATGGGGCCATGTCCCGTCAGATGCGATGCATTGGACGGACTGGCCTTTTTTAATTTGTAACCGGATTATCTATTCGATCAGCAGTTAATACATATCGATATGGTGCATCACCGATGTATGAAAAGGGGTAGCAGGTTGAGACGGTCAGTGTTTCGGTTGGTGCAGTGGACTTAATAACAGTTGAGTCATCAGCCTCAACAATTTGTGCGTGTGTGATCTCATAGCTAAATGTTCCATATGGCATGATGACTTGAAAAATATCACCCATTTCTAATTCTCCAAGCTGGCGAAAGACAGTTTCACGATGACCAGAAAGCAATATTTGGTCTGGCTGGCCAGGAAGAACAGTGCCTGAATAATGACCGACTCCTTTTTCTAGTTCGTATTCACCTGTTCCCTCAATAATGGGAAGCTCAGCATTAAGGCGTGGGATTTCTAATATTCCAATTGCTTCCCCTTTTTTAAATGAATAATCACCCAGTTGTTCATTATTTAGCATAGGCTGAGTTGGATCTTTTTTAATTATTTGGATTTTCTCCTTTGCTGCAATTAATGAAATATCTTTATTTTTCTCTAGCTTATAAATATCATAAATGGATATATAAACAAGACTAGAGCCAGATATTAATAAGAGAAAGGCAGCTATTAAGAAAATACCTTTTCCAATTCTCAATGATTATTGCCCCCATTCAGTTTCTTAAATTTAATAAAGTCTAAATAATAGGCAAAATCCTCCTTTGTAATTCCATTTTGAATGGCCTCATGGACTAGCTGAATCCAGGCATCGTCAATATTTTGTAGCTCAATAGTATCCTCTTTTTTCTTATTATCTAGTAAATCCTCCACATTTGTTTCAAGAGTATTCGCTAATCTTGATAAGACTTGCAAGGAAGGATTCTGTTGAATTCCCCTTTCAATGTAGCTTAAATAAGACTTAGATATTCCTGATTTTTCAGAAAGCTCATTAATAGAATATCCTTTTTCTATTCGTAATCGTTTTATACGCATCCCCACCATAATGAATTCCCCTTTTATCCTAAAATTACAGGCAATATATTTTCCACTATGAATATGAAGTTATATTTTAATTCATTATAACGAACAATTTGTTCAATAAAAAATACAAAATATTGAGAAAAATGAAGAAAAATTGAGCAAATGATTGAAAATTGTTCTTTAAAACGAAAAAACGGCTGAATTTGGAATTTTAAAAAATAATCCGATTGAACTATACTCAATTTGTGAGTTCGATAAAGAGAACGATAGGGTCTTAGTTAAAGAACAAAAATATTTATATGTAATAGAGAATACTTAAACGCTAAATCAGAAAGGTGGAAAAGCTGTGAAATCTTTTTGGAAAAAAACAAGAAAGTTTATTAGTAATCTAGTGACAACAATATTGTTTATTAATCTCATAGTAATGGCTGTTTTAGTCGTATCCTCAAAAGCATCAGGAGGAGAACCTGAAATTATGGGCTACCAGCTTAAAACCGTTTTATCTGGATCAATGGAGCCGACCTTTTTAACAGGGTCTGTAATAGCAGTAAAGCCACTGGAAAAGGATGAAAAAAGAAATCTCCAAAAGGGAGATGTCATTACCTTTGTAGCTAGTGATGAAAAATTAATAACTCACCGTGTAATTGGAATAAAGACTAGTGGGGAACATGTCATGTACGAAACAAAAGGGGATAACAATAATGCTGCTGACTTGGATCCAGTCCTGTCTGATAATGTTACTGCCGTTTACACTGGTTTTACAATTCCTTATATTGGATATTTTATAGATTTTGCCCAATCCAAAGAGGGAAGCACTATTCTACTAATTGGACCAGGAGTATTACTACTTGGATATGCAGCAATTAGTATTATGCAAGGATTGAGAGAGCTTGATCCGAAATCCAAAAAGAAAGATACCGAAGAAAAGACTGCTTAGCTTGATTGAACACCTTGTTAATACAAGGGTCAATATAAAAAATATTATACATACCCAAAGGGTAAGAGGAGGAAAAAAGAAAATGAGTATTAAGAAAAAATTAGGAATGGGAATTGCATCAGCAGCACTAGGTCTTTCATTAATTGGAGGAGGAACATTTGCATACTTTAGCGACACAGAAGTAACAAACAATACATTTGCAGCTGGTACATTGGATCTAGCAGTAAATCCAACAACTGTCATTAATGTTGAAAACATTAAACCAGGGGATGTCATGGTTAGAGCATTTAAATTAGAAAACAACGGTTCATTAGATATCTCCTCTGTTGATATAAAAACTTTATATGATGTTGTCGATGCTAAAGGTAACAACAAGGATGATTTTGGTAAACATATTAAGGTGCTTTTCCTTGAAAATGCAGATAAAACAGGTGATGGTTGGGTTATTGGCGATTATAATGATGTCATTTCTGAAACAACATTATATGACCTGAAAAATATGACTCCTGATGCGGTTGAGAACGTCCAGCATTGGATTACATGGTTCTTTGGATTAAATGGTGAAGATAGCGGCATGGAAGCTGGCACTAGCGATCAAATGTATGTAGCCTTTGAATTCGTTGACAATGATAAAGATCAAAACGAATTCCAAGGTGATAAATTGAACCTTGAATGGACATTTACAGCACACCAAACTGAAGGTGAGCTAAGATAATCAAGGCCGATATTTATTCAAAAAGGTGGGAACTCGTTCCCACCTTTTGTTAAATCAAATTCTGTGAGGTAAAGCATGAGTAACCTAGATATTCTGGCAAAATCGATAAGAATCTATATTGTAGCTGGTCTTGTCTTTTTTATGTTTTTTCAAGAAATCAACGTCAATGCAGCAAAAAGAGAGATTGATATTAATACAATTCCGCACGGCTACCTTTTTAAAGTAGGAAATTTAAAACCAGGTGACTGGATGCCAAGGGATATCACCATATTAAACGAAGGTATCCAGGATTTTAAATATATGGCTGTCTTGGGTAAGAAAAAATCTGTTAAAAACTTACTAGAAGAGCTGGATCTAGTTGTGAAAAAAGGTGAGGATGTTTTATACGAAGGAAAAATGAATGAATTTGAGGGCTTTACACCAAGAAAATTAGCAAAGGGAAGTACTGAAACTCTCTTTTTTCAAGTTACAGTGCCATATGACCTAGGGAATAGCTTTCAAAGCTCTGAGGCAGAAGTAGAGATTTTATTCGTAGCTGAAGCAATTGGTGAACCGGGTGGCGGCGAACCGCCAGGACCTCCTGGAGAAGAGAATCCGCCTGGAGATGAAAATCCATCAGGTGAAGAAAACACACCAAAAGAAGAGAATCCTTCAGAAAATACCACTCCTCCAAGTGACGAAGATCCACAGAAAGGGAATGAGGCTGAAGAGGTTAGTGGTGAAGAAACGAATCCAGTGGATTCAAAGAACCAAATTATTGTTTCCCCTGAAATGAAAGAAAAACTTCTTCCAAATACAGCAACAAATAATTATAACATTCTTCTTATCGGTGGAGTTCTTCTTGGTTCTGGAGGTATTCTATTACTTTTATACTTCAGAAAATTTCGTCAAGAGCATTAAAAATAGGGGCTGACGAAAAACTATTAATCATTAAGGCTTTAGTTTTACTAATAAGGAGGTGTCATATGTATCAAAAGAATTGTGATCGTTGCTTTCGGCCATCATTTAGCAGCAGTGAAATCGGTATTTGGTTATGTCCAATTTGTAAAAATGATTTAACAGAGTATCCATTCTTCGACGCGATGACATTGGAAAGAATAAATGTTAAGGTCCTACCGTTTCAAAAGAAAATTGATTGTTACCAAAATAAATTAAGCTAGTATTTATATTAATAAAGCTAGCATACAAATTCATACTCTGATAGCACTTATCGTAATAAGAGGTGATGAAAATGAAGAAGGTTTTCTCCTATCTAGCTTTATTGAATTTATTTGATGGGGCATTCACCTTTTTCGGGCTTCATTTCTCCTTAATCGAGGAAAGTAATCCTTTTATGGATGCCCTGTATAAATATAATCCCCTTTGCTTTCTTGCATATAAAATAATTCTTTCATGTATATTATTTGCATTTATCATTTTGAAAAAGATGCCTTTGAGCAATTCAATTAAATATTTGGCAGTTGGAGCATCATTATTATACACATTTGTTTGCCTCTATCATGGGGTATGGATCCTACAAATATTTCAATTCTAAATATTCGCTTCTAATTACCTATCAAAAGATATAGGTATTTTTAATTAGTCAGTGACTTAAGTTACATATTTTTCTTTTTGTTCAAAAAATCACTCGACTAGTTCTTGCAAATTCTTCTATTTATCCGCAATTAAATTAAAGCTTTTCTTAGTTAAAATCCAATCTAAAATCCTTCAAGAGTCTTTTGGAGGGGAAAATGTCGAATTAATGTTGAAAAATGACCTTAAACTTTTTAATTGGAAGACAAAAAATAACACTATTAATCCTTGGGAATTCAATAAAATACAAATAGATGAAAAATTTCCTAATAATAAATATTCAGAAAACGGCAAACCTATTGAAAAATAGAGACGCAAAGTCACAGATCTAAGGTATGAATTAGAGATTAGGTAATGTTTGTAGGTATTGTTGCATATTTTATAGTATGGCAACAATCTCTTAGATAGATCTAAGCTCCATACTAAGATGGCTGGATTGCCTGAGATACGATAAGTATTTTAGGGGGAATAATGTGGTGGGGACTACAGTGAAAATGGAAGAATTAGATTTTGAATGGATGAAATTAATCGTTGAAGCTAAGAATATGGGAATAGAGAAAGAAGAAATAAGGGAATTTCTTCTGAAAAATGGAGCTAAGGAGCTAATTATAGAAGGTTGCCAAAAAATTGGCTGATATGCTTAAGTGTTTCTTAATGGGCATATAGCTATTTAAGAAATACTTTTTGGGCATATAGCTATTTAAGAAATACTTTTTTTATTCGAAAGAAAAAGACGTAGAAGCGGGAGTAAACCCTTTGATCCTAACGTCTTTTTTAAAAAGTTTGATCATTTATGAAATAGCCTTAATCTATGTAAGCAATCGATTATTCTTTTTTACTCTGATCAATTCTCCATTTATTAAATTCGAGAAACTCTCTAAATTGTTCTTTTGTAACCCCAGAGTTCATTGCTTCTTGAACAATATCAATCCATTCAGAGTCTAATTCATCTGTATTTGGCTGTTCATGTATTAAATGATCTACAGGTATATTGAGTACTGCAGCAATTTTTTCAAGAAATTGTATAGAAGGATTGGTTTGTAAGTTTCTTTCGAGTGAACTTAAATAAGACTTGGCAACGCCAGCTTGTTCTGCAAGCTCGGATAACGACATTTTCTTTTCTTTGCGAAGTATTTTTACACGATTACCGATCATCCAATCTCACACACCTTATCAATAAGAATAAAATAATCATCAAAGCAAATAGGTGGTTCTATATCAAGAACGAATTGTTCAAAATATATATTTACATATTAACATAAAATTTTAACAGATTAAAAAGAATATATACATATTTTTTGAAAAGAAATCGAAAAAATTTAAAAGGATTTATCGTGTGCATAGACTGTACATGAGTCAAATTAACTGGGCTAATCGAATAAAGAAAAATTAAAGTGCTCTCGTCATCTGACGAGGGCACTTTGTGATTGAATGATTTGAATGACTTCTTCAACTGCCACATCAGTATCCTCTGCATTGATATGGTGAAAGGGCCCTTCGTAGTCAAGCTGTTTATGTGCATATCGGGGATCATAATATTTTTCTAATAGAATTTGAATGACTACTTGATAGTTTTGGCTCATTGCTGCATCATTTAATGCGGCAATGATTTCATTATCTTTGATACGTTTATCTATATGGGATAAGCGTTCGATTACTTTTTCATGAAACCATTTATCATGAAGATATGGCTTCACATACTCACGATAAATTCGCTCTATTCGTGAGGATAATGATGCTTGAAGGTATATATTGAAGCCTTGATGCTTTTTATCTTGTAATTCATCAGGCTGAACTACTTTTCCGATCCGTTTACTTTCAGCTTCTACTAAGAAAAATGGTGAATCTTTGATTTCATTTAATGTTTGAAAAAGCAGCGAGTCAAAGGTTTTTTGATTATGACCCTCGAATAATCCAAATGTTCCAAAGATGGAGCCACGATGGCCTGCGCATGCCTCTAAATCTATAACAGGCATGCCTCTTTCTCTTAGCTTTTCCAGCACCTCTGTTTTTCCCACGCCTGTCATTCCATGTATCGTAATGGCCTTTTCAGGTAATAAGCTTGGAATTTCCTCTAATATAAATTGACGATAAGCTCTGTATCCTCCTATTAATCGAGGGATGGATATACCTGCAAATGATAGAAATGTAGCAACGGCTTTACTTCGCATTCCGCCTCTCCAACAATAGATGACAGGTTGCATGCCTTTTTCCTTCAAGGCTTTTATTTGACCTAATATAGAAGGGAGTTTTGGTGATACCACTTCCATAGCCATCCATTTTGCTGCATCTGATCCTTCCTGCTTATAAACAGTTCCGATGGTTATTCGCTCTTCATTTGTAAATAAAGGAATATTAACCGCTCCAGGAATTCTAAACTCGTCAAATTCACCTGGTGATCTAACATCAACAGGAACGGCATCTTTTAAGGTAAGGAATTGGTCAATACTTATCTCTCTCATACTATTTCCTCCGAGTCTACATCTATAAGTTTATTTTATCCATTCATGAACAGATTGAAAACCCAATTGCATTTTGAATTAAAAATGTTTATTTTCTGTTTTTTAAAAGCTGTGTTAAAGCTCGGTTTTGGTATTTCTATTTTGTTGTTGATTCTTGCTGCAGGCACGAGATCCTCGAAAATGCATGCGCATTTCCTTCGTGTGGTGTTTATTCGGGGGAGATAATTCAATGTCTTGCGGGAGAAGCGAGTCAAGGGAGAGAGACCCCACAGGAGCGCTCTTCGACGAGGAGGCTTCCAGACCGCCAGCTACGCTTTAGTGCCTGCAGCGGAAATCAACAGAGAAGTTTATCATAGTTTATAAAAGAAAATTCATATAATTATCCTTTTTATGAAGGTGGAATATGAAGATGATTCGGTATAGTGGAGGGAGATAACAAAACGACTTTAGTACAAGGAGTTTTACAATGAAAACCAAATGGTATTTCTTCATTCTGACGATTGTGACTGTTTCAGTCTTTATTAATAACTATCTTAACGTACATGAAAATACTCCATTTAAAGTGGGTGTTTTGATGATTGGCGATAGCAGACAGGAAAAGCTAACTGGATTAAAAAAAGGGTTGAAAGACCTTGGGTATGAGGAAAATGCAATCGATTTTGAAGTGAAAAATGCTAAGGATGATGAGGCATTGCTAGATAACAAAATTAATGAATTACTAAAAAAGAAGCCAGCTCTAATCGTCACTCTCGGCGGAGTTGAAACATTAGCCTTAAAGGAAAAAATGGAGGAGCAGAAAATAACAATTCCAGTCGTTTTTGCTGGAGTAGCTGCTCCAAAGGAAACTGGAATCATTAATGATTATCGTTCTCCAGGCGGTCTTTTTACAGGGATAAATAATTTTCACACGGGTTTAGCAGGAAAAAGATTGGAGCTTTTTCATGAATTAGTCCCGTCAGTAAAGAGGTTTCACATTCTTTATGACAAGGACACTGAAGTAAGTGTATTGAGCTTGGAGAATACAATCGAGGCTGCTGCAGATCTTTCGCTTCAAATTCTCCCAACGAATGTAAGCGACCCAAATTTTGCAGAAAATTTAAGACGAAATTTACAAAAAAATGATGCAATGATAATCTTGCCAGGTTTCCGAATTGAATCTCTTATAAAAGATATCTCTCAGTTTTCAAAGAAACACAAAGTACCTGTAATGGGGATATATGGCGATGAAGTAGAGGAAGGGTTTCTAGCAAGCTATGGAACGAGTTTTTATGACCAAGGTTATCAGGCTGCAAGATATGTAAGTCTTATCATTCAAGGGAATTCGCCTGCTGATATTCCTGTCGAGCTTCCTGACAGCATCCGCTTTATCGTAAACCCCAAAATCAAGGATGAGCTAGGGATTGAATTAAATAATGATCTTATGGATATTGCTGATTTCATTGATGATGAGAGTGAGGCAGGCCAATGATGATGAAGCGTCTAATAAATTGGTTTCTTTCACAACCGATTCGAATTAAGGTACTTGTCTTTGGGGTAATCATGTCAACCATTCCTCTATTATTCATTAGCTATTACTATTACTCACATGTTAAAGCAGATCTACAAGTAAGAATTCTGGATAAACAAGAATTAATGCTTCAGATCTTATCAAGCGAAATTGAAATGGAGTTTAATCAAACATTCCAGCAACTTCAAATTTTCTCTTCTCTTAAACAGCATGAGAAAAATAAAGCAGCTTTCTATGAACTTCTCCAGCAAAATGAATCAATAGAAGAAGTAGTCGTGACCGATCACAAAGGATTCGTCGAAAAAAAGGTTTCCAGGTATAACCTAAATATGCCTGAATCAAATGAGCAATGGTTCTCTGATACTATGTGGCTTGACTTCCAAACGAAAAATAAAGTTTATGGAGAAGTCGAATTTAATAGATATGGCCAGCCTGTGATGAAGCTTGCGATCCCATATGTAGAAAATGGAAATAGGGAAGGGATTGGAGTAGTTATTCAGCTCCAGAAGATCATAGGTCACATTTCTTCCATGAGACAGGAGGATTCTGCCTACTTATATCTTATGGACCGAGAGGGAAAAGTAATTGCCCATCAGGACTACAGCAAACTATGGCAAAAAAGAACTGTGGAAACAGATCGCGATGTACTGGGGTTAAAAACGGAAATTAGTGATCTAGGTTGGACAATGGTAATGGAACAGCCCGCAGAGACAATATATGAACCAATCAATAATATGTTTCAAAATGGATTATTCGCTGTAGCGCTTGTTACACTTATCGTCAGCCTAATTAGTATTTATGCAGGGTTTTATTTCACAACACCAATTATCCACATAGAAAAAGGGATGAATCATTTAAAAGCTGGAAAAAGGCCATCTCCGATTGGATTAATCCGTCATGATGAGTTAGGAAAGCTTTCACAAGCATTTAACGAAATGAGTGAGGAACTTCAAGAAAAGTCACTTCGGCTCGAGCAGGAAAAGGAAAGATTAAATGTTGTCGTAAATGGCATTGGTGCAGGCTTAGCGCTTGTAAGGAAAAATTATAGCGTAACTTGGATGAATCCACGTCTGAGCAACTGGCTTTCAAATGAGGAAATTCATTTGCCGTGCTATACATTAATAGGTGGAAAGAATGCGCCGTGTGAAAATTGTCCGATTACTTATCCTGATATTGAGAGAAATGGAGAGATGATTATGAATATGAGTAGGGAAGGGGGGGAAGATAGGCTTTTTCGCCATAGGGTATTTGCGTTAAATCATGCGATTCAGGATGAGGGGGAATTCCTCGTTGTAATTGAGGATGTTACGAAACAAAAACAATGGGAAGAAAAGATCATTCAAACGGATAAACTTAGTGCACTTGGCTTGATGGCATCAAGCTTTGCCCACGAAGTCAATAATCCACTTGCCACTATTAATGTTTATGCTGAGGATTTAAGTGACAGATTAGCTTCTCCAGATGAAGAACTAGATGTGACTGAAATGTCCTTTTACTTAAGTAAAATTAAAGAAAACACGGAAAGATGCAAGCGAATAACTAGTAATCTATTGAATTTCTCTCGGAAGACAAACTGGACATTATCTCAGATCGATGTGAATAAAACGATTCAAAATAGCATAAGTCTCGTGGAATCATCATTAAAAAAGAAGCAAATAAAACTAAAGATTAAAATTGCAGAAGAATTGCCTCTCCTGCTCGGTGATAGCTTAAAGCTTATGCAGGTTCTTGTGAATTTAATTAATAATGCGAGGGATGCAGTTGAAGAAACAGGCGTAATAGGTGTTGAAGCAAAAGCCGAAGAGAATTTTGTATCCATCCTTGTAATAGATAATGGCTGCGGGATTTCGAAAGATAGATTAGGCAAGATCTTTGATCCGTTTTATACGACGAAGCCAGTTGGAAAAGGAACGGGATTAGGATTATCTGTATGCTATGGGATTGTGGAGGAATTTGGAGGTACGATCGAATTTGAGAGTAAAGTAGGTATAGGGACAACTGTAAAAATTAGAATACCAGTTAGAAATATGAAAAAGGGGGAAGTGTCATGAGTCGAGTGCGACTTTTAGTTGTTGATGATGAAAAGGATCTGCTCGACCTGCTTGTTAAAAGATTAACGAGAAAAGGGTATGAGGTTCATTTCGCTGAAACGGCAGAGGATGCCTTGGTATTATTAAAACAGCAATTTTTTGATATTGCTATTTACGATATTCGTCTACCAAAGATGGATGGAATCTCCCTTTTAAAGGAAACAAAGAAAATGGAGCCTGAGACGGAAATTTTAATGCTGACAGGTCATGGAACGATAGAGACTGCTATAGAAGCAATGAAATTTGGCGCGTTTGACTATTTAACAAAACCTTATAATCTATCAGAACTAGAATTAACGATTAAGAAAGCTGAGGAAAATAAAAAGCTAAAAGTAAAAAATGAAAGTATGAAAAAAATTATTAAGCAGCATAATGAATTTCATATTATTGGAGAAAGCCCAATTTTTAAAGAAGTGCTCGCATTAACCCGCAGAATTGCAGATAGTGATGTCCCTGTTCTTATTGAAGGTGAAAGCGGAACAGGAAAGGAGCTGTTTGCGAAGGCTTTACATTATTGGAGCTGCCGTGCAGAAGAGCCTTTCGTAGCTGTTAATTCAGGCGCCCTTCCGGAGCAATTGCTTGAAAGTGAGCTATTTGGGCATGTTAAAGGGGCTTTTACTGGAGCAAATCAAGACAAAAAAGGACTTGTCGAGGCAGCTGATGGGGGAACATTGTTTTTGGATGAATTAGGGGAAATGCCTCTAGCACTGCAAGTAAAGCTACTTCGTTTTTTAGAACTAGGAGAATTTAGACGGGTTGGAGACGTAAGGGAAAGAAGAGTAAAAGTGCGGGTAGTTGCGGCAACGAATCGTAATATGGAGAAAGCGGTGGAAGAGGGGCATTTTCGAGAAGATCTATTTTACAGATTAAATGTCGTCAGGTTATCGATTCCACCTCTAAGAAATAGAAAGGAAGACATTCCGTTATTAATTCACCACTTCATTAAGAATGGAAAGTCTCCAGAGAAATTGATTTCTGATGAAGCTCTGCTAGAGCTCCAAAACTATGAGTTTCCGGGGAATGTAAGAGAGCTGCATCATTTGATAGAAAGAGGCCAGTTATTATCGGCTGGTAAGCAAATTGAAGTGGAAGATTTATTGCTTCCGAACCGGAGCAGAGCAAATGGTCAAATAAAGCAAGATCTTCTTTGCTCATTAGAGGAATTGGAGATAGAACATATTGAAAGTGTGCTAAATAATATGAATTGGAACAAAACCAAGGCGGCTGAGGTGTTAGGGATTAGTGTAAGAAACTTATACCGGAAAATTGATCAATACAATTTAATTGAAGAATGACAAAATGGCATATGACAATTCGACATAGTATGACAAAAAGTCATGATTCATGAAGACGGACAGAAATTACTTATTTCTGTCTGTCTTTTTTTTGCTGTAAAGAATGAGGATATAGCGTTTTTTTTAAGAATCTACATTTTGGCACGAAACTTGCAAAAATAATAAATGAACAATAAAAAAGGATGTGAAAGACGATGTTATCAAACATAGGTATTCCAGGTTTAATATTAATTTTAGTTTTGGCACTTATCATTTTTGGCCCGAAAAAGCTTCCTGAAATAGGGAGGGCAGTAGGACAAACATTAAGAGAGTTTAAAAAATCAGCTCGTGAACTGACAAGTGAAGTTACAGAGGACATTAAGGAAGATATAAAAGAGGCAAAAGAAACATTATCTAAATAGAAAGGAGTTATCATCATGGCCTTCAATTCAAATAATCATTTACAACCTGAAGATTACTCAAAACTAGCAGATCAATTTGTTCCTGATTCCAATAAAGTGCTTGCTTCTAGTCCGTATGATTCTGAGTTAGGTAAGAATATGGCAAGAGATGCAAGAAAGGTCATTAATGGAAATTTAAAAATTGAAGATTTTCATAAAGTTTATTCAGCATCGCTTATCAAAGAATTTGGTGATCAATATGCTAGTGGACCGATTGATACTAATCAAAGCTCTAAAGCTAAATCCGGAACAGGTCCCAAATGGGGGATGGTCATTGATTTAAAAAAATGTATTGGCTGTGATACATGCACGGTTTCTTGTAAAGCAGAAAACAGAACACCACCAGGAGTATCTTATAATGTTGTACTCGAAACGATTAAAGGTGATTTTCCTAACTTTTCAATAACGAATTTGCCGAAGCCTTGTATGCAGTGTGACAATCCTCCATGTGTTCAAGTATGCCCAACAAGGGCAACCTATAAAATGGAGAATGGAATCGTCACAATTGATAATGATCGCTGTATTGGCTGTCGTTATTGCATGGTAGCTTGTCCATATGGTTCAAGATCTTATGACTTTGGCACTAGCTATGAACAAGAAATGGTTGGTTTTAATGATGTAACCAGCCCGGAATATGGAGTAGATCGCGGGAAACGCAAAAAAGGAGCAATCCCTGAGGAAACGGTTAGAAAGTGCAGTTTTTGTTATCATCGCCTCCAGCGGGGCGAAGAGCCTGCATGTGTGGAGACTTGTATTGGAGATGCACGTTATTTTGGAGATATGAATGACCCGAATAGTGTTGTGTCGAAGCTCGCAGCAAGCCCAAGAGCATTTCGTCTGAAGGAAGAACTAGGTACAAAGCCGAGAGTTGTGTATTTAAGATAAAGAAGCAATCATTATAGCTTCAATAAAAGGAGTGGTTTTAATGATTTTGAAAGAAAATATAGATAACAAGATGCATGCTCCTAAACAAAAGAATGGGAAGCTTGAAAAAATATACTGGATTTCCATCTTAATCGTTTTTGGTATAGGAATTTACTCAATCATTACTGGGTATTTTATGGAAGGAATGGAATCTACTAATCTATCTAATATAGTACCTTGGGGTGGGTGGATTGCCTTTTATATTTATTTTATTGGTTTAAGTGCTGGTTCCTTTTTATTATCCACATTAGTTTATGGATTTGGGATGGAGAAATTCGAAAAAATCGGCAGATCTGCTTTACTTTCTGCGATTGTCTGTATGATTACGGGCATTTTGTTTGTTTTTTTGGATATCGGTCGCCCGGATCACGTCATGAACTCAGTCATTTATTGGAATGTAACGAGTACAATGTCATGGGAAATTCATTTCTATATTGTCTATCTTGTTCTTCTAATAGTTGAGTTGTATTTTTCAATGAGAAATGACCTTATCGTTGTAGCCAAAAATGATAATTTCAAAGGAAAATTATCACGATTCCTTACTTTCAATAAAAAGGAATATACAGATATCGATAAAGTAAAGGATAAAAAGCGACTAAAAATAATGGGTATTATTGGGATTCCGCTTGCCATTCTTGGTGTACATGGTGGAACAGGGTCCATTTTTGCGGTTCTTAAAGCACAGCCTTACTTGAATTCTGCATTGTTCCCATTAATTTTTATTATATCTGCATTAGTATCTGGTACAGCATTATCCATTGCCATTTATGTGATTAAATGCAAAGTAAAAAAACAGCAAGTGGATATTTCAATGATTAAATCTCTTGGAAGCATGCTTTCCTTATTTATCGTCATTGAAATCATTATGGTCTGGTATGAATTTTTAGTTGGTTTTTATGGTTTAGAGCATGAAGAACTAGGAACACTTCAATTAATAATGGGAAGCCCATATTCATGGTCCTTCTGGATTTTCCAAATGGGATTTGCTTTGTTTTTCCCATTGGTCATATTATTAATCAAAAAAACACGAGAATCGATAAATTGGATTCTAGGTGCCTCAGTTATGGTGCTAATTGGAGTTGTTGGGGTAAGGTTCAATATGGTCATTCCAACTTTAATTATGCCAAAAATAGATGGAATGCCGTATGGAAATTATTATATGAATCTTTCAGAGTGGCTGACATCTTTTGGTATTATCGCATTGTGTTTAATCCTGTATACAATTGGCGAGAAGCTATTTCCAATTGATGAAATTGACTCTCATGAAAATGGAGTGAGTAAACATGAGTAAAGATAAAGTGAATCGAAGAGGTTTTCTTAAAGCATTAGGAGCATTTGGAGCGGTTGCCGTTATTGGTCCTGCGTTTGTTGGTCCGGTCAAACAGGTAATAAACGGAGTATGGACAGATGATTTACATGGAGTAGGGACGGATTATCAGGACTACACAGCAGAAAATGTCATTTTTACATCATGTCAGCAATGTAACTCCACATGTACAATTAAAGCCTATGTTGTTGCTGGAAGTGCTGGAGGAGCATACTCATCGATCGTTAGAAAAATTGCGGGAAATCAATATAGTCCGATCAATATGGTTCCTTACGGTCATATTAACTATGATACTCCACTTGAACAAGCTGTAAAAGGAACCGGAGATGTGGCTAAAAGCGGGAGAGGTTTCCGTGGAGGACGAACTTGCTTAAAAGGTCAAGCTGGAATTCAGACAACGTATGATACATTTCGTGTACAGCAGCCATTAAAGCGTGTAGGGGAAAGAGGCAGCGGAGTTTGGAAAACAGTCAGCTGGGAAGAAGCCTATAAAGAGATATTAGAAGGCAGCAAGGATTTAAAAACACCGGGATTAAAAGAAATATGGGCATTTGTTCCTGAAGAAGGTGTTATGGCTGATTGGGAAAAAGTACAAGCAGGAGAAATGGAAAAATCCGCTTTCGATCAAAAATATAAAGATGTATTAATCGATACGAATCATCCTGATTTTGGACCTAAATCAAATCAAATTGCGATCATGTCTGGACATCGAAGAGATTTCATTGAACGTATAGCAACGAAAAGTCTAGGTACGGCGAATTATTATGATCATGGCGGTTATTGTGGAATTACGAGTGTAATGGGAAATGTTCGTTCTTACGATTCAACAAAGCAGAAGAAACGGATGATCCCTGATTATGAAAAAGTGGAATATGTTTTAGTATGGGGAACAAATCCGATGATAGCTAATCGTGGCCCAACTACATTTGCACCACAAATTACGAATGCGATAGATCGCGGGATGAAAATGGTTGTCATTGATCCTCGTTATAGCAAGACGGCTGAAAAAGCAGATACATGGGTTCCGGTAAAGCCGGGTGGTGATGGGGCTCTTGCAATGGCAATGTGCAGATGGATCATTGAGAATAATCGTTATGATGAGACATACCTACGCAACCCTAATGAGAAAGCGGCACATTTAGATAATGAACCAACCTGGAGTGATGCCACTTATCTTGTAAATGTAGGAGATCCAAAGAGACCTTTTGTAAGGGCTAAGGATTTGGGATTAGGTGAAGAAGAGTTTGTCGTTCTTGAAAATGGAAAACCTGTTCCACATATAAAAGCGACAAATGGTGACTTAGAGGTAAGTACAACAATTAATGGGATTAAGGTGAAATCTACATTTACAATTTTTAAAGAAAAAGTGCTTGAAAAAACAATCGAAGAATATTCAAAGCAGTGTGATGTGTCCGTAGATTTAATTGTCCAAATAGCGAAAGAGTTCACTTCCCATGGCAAGAAGGTGGGAATCCACTCCTATCGAGGACCAGCCATGCACACAAATGGATATTACAGTACTCGTGCAATAAATATGCTAAATCATTTAGTAGGAAATCATGACTGGGTAGGTGGTGACACTTCACTAGGTGCAAAATTTAAAATAACTGAAGGACGTTATGATTTAGCTGCTGTACCAAATCCAAATAATTCTTGGGGAATTGCAGTTACTCGTCATAAAACTCCGTATGAAAAAACGTCATTGTTCAAAAAAGATGGTTATCCGGCAAAACGTCCTTGGTATCCTTTAGGGAACAAACTAATTCAAGATGTTCTTCCAAGTTCTGCGGAAGGCTACCCGTATAAGATTAGAGCACTTATTATGAACCGAACATCACCGATTGTGTCAGGTCCAAGGTCAGATATGCAGGAGAAATTTCTAAAAGATACAAAAGTAGTCGAACTTGTCATCTCTTCTGATATTGTCATTGGAGAATCAACGAAATATGCAGATTATGTATTACCTGATTTATCTTATTTAGAAAGTTGGAATACAGAGGCTATTTTCCCGATAGTGAAATATAAATTTGCGAGTGTTATTCAGCCAGTAACTCGGGTTGTACCAAATGCAAGACAAACAGAACAAGTGTATATTGATCTTTTGAAAGAAATGGGTCTTCCGGGTGTTGGAGATAAAGCACTTCCAGATGGATCTTCCATTCATAGTCCAGAAGATTATTATATTAAAATGGCTGCGAATATTGCCTTTGATGGCAAAAAACCAGTAAATGATGCAAGTTCTGAAGAAATGGCTATTTTTGAGAAAGCAAGAAAACTAGCTTTAGGAAAGTATTTTGATTTGAATAAGCTGAAAAGTGCTGTTACACCAGAGGAATGGAAAAAAGTTGTATATGTCCTCAATCGTGGAGGAAGATTTGAGGCTCAGGGTGATGAACATATCGGACCTCATATTAAATATCAATGGGCAAATCTCGTTCATTTCTATGATGAAAAGGCAGCAGGTTTTAAAAGTTCTTTTACAGGCAAGTTTTTTGAGGGAGTTCCTTTTGCAGATGAAATTAGAAAATATAACGGTGAAGTATATACATCCAATAAACCTTTTCAGTTTATTAACTGGAAATCAAGAAATATGGGAACCCATCGAAATGAAAGTAATGCCTGGCTTCGTGAAGTTCGAGATGAGAACTATTTATGGGTGAACCCTTTAGATGCAAAGAAAAAAGGAATTAAAACGGCTGATTTTGTCTATATCATTTCCAACAGTACAAAAGAAAAGGCAAAAGTGCTCGTTACACCAGGGATTAAACCAGGTGTTGTAGGAGCAAACTTTAGCTTTGGCCACTATGCATACGGTTCAAAAGAGGAAAAAATTGATGGGAAAACCATAAAACCGGCACAGAAATACGGTCATCTGCCATTTGATACGAATACACCTATGCATGAAGAATCTGGATATGCGAGAGGAAGAGGACATGGATTCTCTGTAAATGCTCTTGCTGATAAAGACGATAGTTATTTTGAAGGGTTTTTAGCAGACCTTTTAATCGGAGGGCCAGCTCAGCAGGACGTTTTTGTCGACATTAAAAAAGTTTAAACAAAAGGTGATAATGATGAAAATGACGAAAGAGGAACAATATGGACAGCTTGTCCTAATTAATATTTTATCATGCATATGGCTTGGAGAATGGGATCGTTATGAAGAGTTATTTCAGAATATGGATGATAAATTGAAAGAGAATTTCCCTTTTCATTCTCATTATGATCAGGAAGACGTCAAGTTATGGTATGAAAATTATTTTTTCATTCCAGGTGACTATTTTGTCTCGCCTTACTTTTCTTCCTATATTAAAAAGGGACATGATGAACACGAAGAACGGAAAAAAGATTTGTTATGCCTGATTGGTTTATATGAGAAGACAGGCTTCTTGTATCCGCTTGAAAAAGAAATTTATCCGGATCATTTTGGGTGCATTACTGCTTTTCTCGGTTCTTTAATCCAGGAGAGCATAAAAGCTGATGTTGAAAAGGATGAAGAATACAAAAGAAAACTAGCAGAACTAAAACAATTTGTTATATGTAATTATATTTTGCCCATTCTCCCAACACTACAGAAAAATGCTCTGACTAAAGTAAAGCATTCATTTTTTAAAGAGTTTTTATCATTTTATATAAAAATGATGCAAGAAGATTGGCAGGAAGCGGCTTAATTAGGGTTTGTCAAAATTTACAATCATATAAAAATAAAGCAGCTATCGATGCTGCTTTATTTTTTTCTTAAATTGCCTAATTCTTCTGCTAAAGCTTGCATTTCATTCGGACTGAAATGGTTCTTTTTCATAACGAGATCATAAATATCTTTTAATTCTTCGTACATTTCCTCATCAAAATGTGATGGCTTAATGGCTCCAAAGTTCAGAACCTTAAGCTTTTCTTTGATTTTTTCAATCATATATTCTACATTCTCAGTTGATTTTTGAGCTAAATTCATTCTGCTCTCCTCCTTTAATGTCTAGCGTTCGTACAGGACGTCCGCTTTTCTTGGCTAATAGGAATGTTTAAGTTTATTAATGTGCTAAAGTAAAGTGTGTTATCAATTAATTATCTGCTAATAAGATCGCATAAGAAAAACTAAGACATTCCCCAAAAAGGACTTGGCGAATGCCAAATTTTTCTAATTAGGAAATATTTATCCCGCATTAACGAGCAGTAATACTCCCACCTCTAAATTCAGCGAAAGCAAAGAAGTTAGGTGGGAGATAAACTGCCCGTAAAAGCCCGACGACGGACAGGATGTCCTAGTCAGGCGAAAGCCACAGGACGTGGTGTTTTGAGCGTGATTGGTTCAACTAATAATCAGTGGGGGATGAAGAAAACCCCCACAGATTAAAGTTTCACTTTATGGCTGCAGCTAGCTTTTTATTCCTTGTTATTTGTACATCATTTTTCTTATAAGTATACTCATCTTTCCATGTTCCTTATTAAATGTCAACGGAAAAATAAGTGTTTCAAGGTTGCAGAAGAATAAAATATAAAAGAAAATGGATGCAAGGAGGGAGTTTACATATGATTAAAGTATTATTTGTTTGTTTAGGAAATATTTGTCGCTCGCCAATGGCTGAGGCGATGTTTCGTGATTTAGTAAAGAAGGAAGGATTAGAGCATATGATCATTGTAGATTCCGCAGGCACAGGGGATTGGCATGTTGGAAATCCGCCCCATGAAGGGACAAGAAATATATTAAAAAAATACAATATATCTTCAGATGGAATAAAAGCTAGACAAATTGGTCCAGTGGATTTACATGATTTCCAGTACGTCGTGGCGATGGACACATCTAATATTCAAAACATCGAAAAGTTAAAGAAGAGTAATTCTACAGCACATATTGTTAGACTGCTTGATTATTTAGAGGATGCTGTAGATAAAAATGTCCCTGATCCGTATTTTACCGGTAACTTTGAAGAAGTGTACGAGCTTGTGAAAAAAGGCTGTGAACAATTGCTAAAACAACTTCGTACAACACATAATATATAGGATGGGTGCTTGATTTATATACTGAGGAGAACCATTCGGAAATACCTAAAACTATAGAAAAATGGAGTGAATGAAATGGGGAAATCATTATTTTGGAAGGGTGTTATTTTTGGAGCCATTGCGGGTGGTGCAGTAACCCTTTTTGATAAAAACACGCGTCAATCTGTTATGTTAAATTGTAAAAAAGCAACGAGCGAGCTTTCTTATTATGTAAAGAACCCAAGTGAAGCGATCGGTCAGGTGAAAGAAATGACCAATAACTTAAAATCAACGTATGAACAAGTAAGTGAGGATCTTTCTTTTATTGTAGAAAAAGTAGAGGAGTTGAAAGAGAGCTCTCCTCAGGTTTCTCGGCTAGTTGAGGATACAAAAGATGCCTTTTTTGAAGAAGATCAGGATGAACCAAATAATAACGAGACATCTTATAAAAGATCTTTGAATTAGTACATCATTTAGTGAGGCGATGGAATGGGACGAGCCTTTTCAACTTTGCTTTCGCAAATATGGAAAAGAGTGATGGAAGATGACTTATTTGGGCTTGCTGCACAGTTGGCCTATTTCTTCCTGCTATCGCTTTTTCCATTACTTCTTTTTTTAGTTACACTCCTGCCTTATTTACCAATTACTCAAGAGGATATACTAGCAGTTATTCGAGATTTCGCGCCTGAGGATAGTATGGAATTAATTGAGTCCAATATTAACCAGCTTTCACAAAAAAATCTAAATCTGCTTTCCTTCGGGTTTGTTGCTACGATATGGTCAGCATCCAATGGCATTGATGCCATTGTACGAGCCTTCAATAAAGCATATGATGTGAAAGAAAGCCGTCCATTTTTCCGGGCTAGAGGAATGGCTATTTTATTTACTTTTGCTATGCTCTTTGTATTTATTATGGCATTGCTGCTACCAGTCTTCGGAGAATATCTTGGAATATATTTATTCGCTAAATTTGGCCTTTCGGATGAGTTTATGTCTCTTTGGAACACTTTCCGCTGGCTAATAAGCTCCATCATACTGTTTATTGTCTTTACAGGCTTGTATTGGATGGGTCCAAATAAAAAGATAACTTGTATAAGTGCTATTCCAGGAGCCATTTTTGCCACGATAGGCTGGGTATTATCTTCTCTTGCCTTTTCATTTTATGTGTCTAATTTTGGCCATTTCTCTGCAACATATGGAAGTATTGGAGCAATAATTGTCCTTATGATATGGTTCTACATAACCGGAGTTATCATCATAATAGGTGGAGAAATCAATGCTATATATAGTAAATACAAAAATAAGGATTGTTAAGAAAATGCTATAAGTTTCCTACAATAATATGGGGCCATTATCAAAGAATAAGAAAGGGGAAAGATATTGGTCTTTAAAGGAGGCTTATATTTATGACGAAGAAAACGAAAAAAGACGGCGGAACAAAGCAAAAGGGTCAGAATAAACCAAAACAAAAAACCTCAGGTTCTGCTAACGGACAAAATGGATATCATTAATGTATGAATGAAATAGAGCTTGAAGAACAATTCTTCAAGCTCTATTTTCATAACGATCATCATCCTATTATTTCAGTAATCTTAAGCTATTAAGAATGACTAATATTGTACTTCCCTCATGAGCAATGACCCCAAAAGGAAGGTCAACAAACTGGAGGAAATTTGAAGCGATCAGCATCATAATAACGGTGATTGAAAAAATAACATTTTGCTTGATGATGCTATTCATCTTTCTTGAAAGGTTAATGGCTTCTGCAATACGAGGTAGGTCATTTTTCATAAGAACGATATCGGCTGTTTCAAGGGCAACATCCGTTCCTTCCCCCATGGCAATTCCTACATTTGCTGTTGCTAAAGCAGGTGCATCATTAATTCCATCTCCGACCATTGCAACGGTTCCGTATTTTTCCTGTAAATTCTTAAGATGCTCTACCTTATTTTCTGGTAAACATTCAGCGATATAATCATGAACATGGGACTCTTTTGCGATTGCCATACCGGTATTTCGGCTATCTCCAGTCAGCATAATCGTATAAATTCCTTGATTATTTAATTGATCAATCGCTTTTTTTGTTTCTTCTCGGACAACATCCTGAAGGGCAAGGATTGCGACAATTTCTTCACTCTTCTGTACAAAGACAACGGTTTTACCTTCACTAGCCATTTTAGCTGCCGCACCGTCTTTAAAGCTTTGGGCTGCTTCAATGCCAACAAATGCTGCTTTCCCAATTTTCCATTCCTCGTTTTCAATATGAGCCTTTACACCCCATCCTGCTACATCTTCAATACTTTCAGGATGAATGAGAGATTCTTCTAGGTTTTCTTTAGCATATTTAACGATCGCATTTGCTAATGGATGAGTCGAGTGACTTTCGATGGATGAAGCAATTCGTAAGATTTCATTTTTTGAAAGGCCATCCGCAGCAATAATATCTGTTACTTCAGGCTTTCCCTTTGTAAGTGTTCCCGTCTTGTCAAAAGCAATGGCTTTCAGATGGCTTAAATTTTCTAAATGAACGCCGCCTTTAAAAAGAATACCGTGCCTTGCACCGTTCGAAATGGCAGACAGTGTTGCCGGCATAATCGAAGCAACGAGGGCGCATGGTGAAGCAACAACAAGTAAAATCATCGCCCGATAAAAGGTTTCTGTCCAGCTCCACCCTAATAGAAAATGGGGGACGAACATCATAAGGACAACTACGGCTAATACGACTTTCACGTACGTACCTTCAAATCGTTCAATGAACAGCTGAGAAGGAGATTTCTCGCTTTGTGCAGACTGAACGAGCTGAATGATCTTTTGAAACAGGGTTTCACTATTCGGTTTTGTTATTTCAACAGTAATGGATCCATTTAAATTGACTGTTCCAGCAAAAACATAATCCCCACTATCCTTAGAAACAGGGAGTGACTCACCTGTAATGGCAGCTTCATCAATGGTTGTATGCCCTTTAATAATTTTTCCATCAGAAGGAACTCTTTCCCCAGGTTTTACTAAAATAAGGTCTCCGATAGATAATTTAGATACATGAATCTTTTCTTCATTCCCACCTGTAATTCTTAAAGCTTCCTCTGGCTGAATTTCCATTAACGCGGAAATTTCTTTATGACTTTTATTCATCGTATATGTTTCAAGAGCACCACTTACAGCAAAGATAAAAATAAGGATGGCTCCTTCTGTCCAGTAGCCAATGATAGCAGAACCAACGGCGGCGAATATCATGAGCATTTCAACATTTAATTCCTTATTGGCAATCGTTTCTTCAATACCTTCCTTCGCTTTTGCAAAGCCTCCAATAATAAAGGCAAATAGATAGGTGACAATCGAAGAAGTAGTAAGTTCATTTCTATCTAATAGCCAACCTGCCGCAATAAGGACCCCACTTAAAAGGGCGGCAATTAATTCGGCATGCTGTTTTACTTTAGCAAACATACTTTCATTTTCATTTACCGTGCTTTTTAATATTACTTTAGCCTCTGCATTCATGTGTTTTTCCTCCCCTAAATGAATATTGTTTTCAATTATTTTTTATAATTGAGAAAAATAATCACAATCAATACCCCTATAAAACGACGAAAGCTGCCACCGAATAGGCGACAGCAAAAAATATAGATACTACAGATGAAGATATTTCAAGTTATTTATAGTTTACTATATAAGCTATGAAATGAACAGAAAAATGTTCCTTAATTAAAAATAATTATTAAATTAGAAATTTTATTATTGGTAGACCCCTTTTGTTGGAGGTAAAGATTTATATGTTTCGTTATCCCGGATTACATGAAGGATGTTATTTTTCATCTTATTCATTTGCAAGCCATGTTTGCTAATATCACATTCTGTCCATTCAAAATGTCTTTCTCCACCATTAATCCAAATCGTAAGTTCATAGCTTTCATATGGCTTTTTGTTACAGCTATTTGATAAGTCCTTTTGATCAAGATAATTTGTTAATACCATTGCCTTGTAGATTTGGTTTAATTCTTTACGATTAAATTGGAAATCACTGACGGTCGAAACTTCCCCATTTTGGAGGTCCTTTACTAGTCGTTGATTAGCCGTATCTACTTCGTTTTTCTTATCTACCCCGTACTTGAAATGAAATTCGAATTTATCTTGTTTTTCAGTATCATATTGAACGGTTAACACATCTTCCTGTTGCCCGTTACATTCTAATTTATACGCAATTTCAGTATCCATCTCACTTTTAGTTATTCTTTCACAACTGTGTTTTTCAACTTTACCAGATCCGAATTTGTCATAGGTAGTATCGTATCTTGATTGAATGGATGTCCCATCGTACGTTAAATCCCATATTATGGGGTCCCCTTCAATTGTATAATGAATAATCCGAACTTCATCGTTTTCTCCATTGTTTATATTATTGACAAATTGATCAATTTGTTCGATATTTTCAATTCCTCCGTGATTGTTAATAACATCTTTCTGTTGTGGCTCGTATGTAGTGGAACTTGGAACTGGATTTAGATTTGAGCAACCTGATAGGAATAAAAGTACGAAAAGAATAAACTGAAATTTTTTCATCTCATTCACCTCATACCAATTGACGTCTATGTTGGGAAAAAGTTACATATACGATTCTTTTTTTGAGACCATTTGTTTTTGTCCAAATATGACAACTGTTAAGAATATAAGGAAAAGCATAGCACTAATAATATTAAAAAAGCTGATTGATTTAAAGTATTGGATGAATACTCCCCCGAAATAGGGGCCTATTAAGCTGCCGATACTAAATGCTACCCCGCAAAGCAGGTTCCCGGTTGGAAGCATATTTCTCGGCATTAAGTCGGTCATATAACTGATGCCAAGGGAGAAAGTGGATCCGACAACCATGCCAGCTATAAATAAACATACGGCAAGAGCAATCATCATTTCTTCTAAGAGGCTTGCAGCAGCAAAGCTTAAAAATCCAGCAAATAAAATGACCATTAAAATATTTCTTCTCCCATATCGATCACTTAATAGTCCAAGCGGTAATTGAAAAACAATCCCTCCAATAGCAAATGAGGTCAGAAGCAGGGAGACACTCGAAACATCAAGACCAATCCGCAGCCCGTAAACAGGAAAGCTTCCATTTAATGATGATTCAAGAAAACCGTATCCTAATGGAGGAAGAAAGGCTACCCAGCCATATTTTGTTGCTTTTGAAAACCGCTTCATCGTTTCCTTAAATGAATTTACCTCTACCGTTTGCTCTGGATAATCATTTTTTAAAGTAAATAAAAATAACCAAGCAATTAAGCATAATGCTGAAGAAATAATAAAAGGAAGAGCCTCATTCATTTTGATCAGCGGTGCCATCAAAGGTCCGACCGCAAACCCTGTTCCGAAAAACAGTCCATATATTGAAATATTACGGCCCCTCTTATGCTCCGGAGAGAAAGAAGTTATCCATGTTTGTGTTCCAAAATGCAAGGCATGGTCGCCAATTCCGATTAAAAGCCGCAGGAAAAACCAAAACCAGAAGGACTTCCAAACTGGAAATAAAATGAGTGATACAACGACAAGCAGTCCTCCCAAAACAATGATTGGTTTATAGCCATATTTCCTTAAAGGATGTTCCATGAATGGGGATACAAGCAAGATGCCAATATATAATCCAGTAGCATTTAGTCCATTTAAACTGGAGGAAATGCCCTCGTTTTCAAAAATAATTGCGATTAATGGCAGCAGCATGCCCTGGCTAAATCCTGAAATTGCAACAATACTTACCAAAATCCAAAATCTCATATTTTCTTTAATCATTTTCTTAACCTCTACTCTGAATAAAAATTTCAAATTAAAAAACAATCATGAATATCTATGTATGCAAAATGTCGTCGGTTTCATTCTCTGCGCTGGTGAATTCTTCTACATCAAGGCTTGCTCAACGAATCCTACTACAATTTCATTTTTTCACGGAAAAAGAGCCACAATAAAAATGGTATCTGTAATTAGAATCCTTGGCAAGAAAAATCATTTTTTTCAGTTTTTAGGGAAGAATAGGGCGAGACAGGTTTGACCGAAGAGTGAACTCAAATCACCGCTCATGAGCCAATTGCGAATTTGTATTAAAAGGGAATGATCCCTCGTGGTAATGAATGGAAATAGTCATTAGACCTGGTTTTGATGTTGGGAGGATCTTTTATATGAACAAAATATTTACCGCGCTTGTTTTTATTGGTGTGCCTCTTTCTGTCGTAGGTACATTTATGCATTGGTCTAGTATCTTACTTTTTATCATTTATTGTATAACGATTATTGCTCTTGCAAGCTTTATGGGAAGGGCTACTGAGAGTCTGGCCGTTGTGGCAGGTCCTAGAATTGGGGGATTGCTGAATGCAACTTTTGGAAATGCTGTTGAATTAATTATCTCAATTTTCGCCCTTAAAGAGGGATTAATTGGGGTAGTCCTAGCGTCATTAACAGGCTCTGTTCTTGGAAATCTGCTATTAGTTGCTGGTTTGTCTTTTTTTGTTGGAGGCTTAAAGTATAAACGCCAGTCCTTCAATGTCTTTGATGCAAGGCATAATTCAGGATTGTTGATGTTTGGTGTCATTGTTGCTTTTGTTATTCCAGAAATCTTTACAAAGACAATGACAAAGAATGATACGCTCAACTTTAGTGTAGGGATATCGATTATTTTAATTACTTTATATTTGGCTGCATTATTTTTCAAGCTTGTCACCCATCGAGGAGTTTATTTGACAGATGATAAGAATGAAAGTCGGAATCACGAGGAAGAGCCTGAGTGGGGAACAAGAAAGGCATTAATAATACTCGCGCTAGCCACACTAGCTGTTGCTTATGTTTCCGAAAATTTAGTTCATACTTTTGAATCTGTAGGAGAGGCCTTTGGATGGTCAGAGTTGTTTATTGGTGTTGTGATTGTTGCCATTGTTGGAAATGCAGCAGAGCATGCAACCGCTATTATTATGGCGTACAAAAATAAAATGGATATTGCGGTTGAAATTGCAGTCGGCTCTACATTACAGGTTGCGATGTTTGTTGCCCCATTGCTAGTTCTCTTATCATTGATGTTTCCTGTAGCCATGCCTTTAGTCTTCACATTACCAGAGTTAATCACGATGGTTACTGCGGCTCTCCTGATGATTACGATTTCGAATGATGGGGAGACCAACTGGTTTGAAGGAGCCACCCTATTAGCAGCGTATTTTATTATGGGAATCGGGTTTTATTTATTATGATATGTCCCACACAAAAACGGCTCTGACGAAATCAAAAGGGTTCTGTTTTCGGGTGCACTTTTGATAAATGGAATAAGGAATGACGTGTGAATTGGCACACGTCGTTTTTTTTGTAATGACGGCAGAACAAATTGTTAGAGAATTTTTTGAAGAAGTACGTTCAGGTAATAATCCTGACTACGCAAATCAATTGATGGCAGAACAAGTATTGGCACATCAAATTGTATCTGAAGAAGAACAAACAGTGTTGAGGACTCCTAAAGATTATACTGAACAAACATGTAAGGGAAATGATTGAAGCATTCACCAGAAAGTACTTGTAGCTTTCTAGGGGATATACAAATTCACGGTTGTGTGTCTTGCTGATAATTTTGACCAATAACCTTCGAACACCATGGACTACTTAGGTAGTTCTTTTTTTATGAGGAAAACAAGATTGTGAAAAATTGTACTTAAACTATTTGGGGCAAGTGTTGAAGATAGAGGGGGGCTGGGTAATCCTTCTTTCTTATTCGACTAACGGTGCAGTATAGATGAAGAAGGAAATGGTATAATTTAAGAAAAATGTAAAAGGGAAAGCAGATTTTATTGGATAAATTAAACGGTCGTAAATTTATTTCAATTGAAAATACACGATGGTATAGACACCGAAGATGGGGGATAAAAGTATGAAAGCAGTAATGGATCAAAGGAAATGGCATTGGTTGGACTATTTTCTCTTTTTCATTCGAACGATATGGATTACTTCTAATGGCTATTCGATATTTATTAGTACGACAGGTTCGGGAAAGTGGGTTTTACTTTTATGGGCTAGTTGTTCTTATATAATACCCCATCTATTTTATCGTCCTGGGCTTATTAGATTCCAATATTATTTAATTGCAGAGGTGTTGTTAACGGGTTCTTTGTTTATTTACTTATCGAGTCAATATGAATTATCTGTGACTTACAGTTTTTTATTCGTGCCTATTCTTACTGTTGCTTATGCTTGTCAAGTTAAGCCGTTAAATTGGTTAGGACTTTCCTTATTAGCTGGTACATGGGTCGGCAATCTCTTCACTGATATGGATATCTATGCACTTTTTGTTGACACAACTATTTTTTATGGCATTGGGTTTTGTTTAGGAAGGATGACCATTGTCAATAACACAAATAAAGATTTAATTGCCTCTATTGAGGAAAAAAACAAGGATTTGGAATATTACTCAAAAAAGATTGAGGAACTGACGATTAAGGAAGAACGAAATAGAGTTTCTCAAGATTTGCATGATACAGTTGGCCATATTTTCACATCGGTCATAACAAGTTTAGATGCCCTTCCTTTTCTATATCAGGCAGATAAAAAAGAAGCAGAAAAAAGTATAAAAGAGATTTCAGATTTAGCACGAAATGGATTGAACGATGTGAGAAAAACAATTCACCATATGTCACCAACGAATCATCAAACGCTTGTTGAATCGGTTAAAGAATTGATAGCTGATTTTATGAAACATACATCAACGGATATACAACTTAATGTCGAAGGGGATGTGACCGAAGTAGGTGAAAGAATAAAGTTAGCTATTATTCGTTGTATACAAGAAGGACTTACAAATGCGAAAAAACATGGTCAGGCAAGTTTTATTAAAATAAATATTTCGTTTAAACAAGAAGAATTGATTGTTCTTATTGAAGATAATGGAAATGGTTGTAATGAATTAAATATAGGGTTTGGCTTACGCTCAATGAAAGATCGAATATCGGCATTAGCGGGTACAGTTAACTTTTATTTTGAATTGAATAACGGTATGAGGATAACGTGTAACATACCTATGGCAAAGGAAGTTTAATAATAATGATTAATGCGGCAATAGTTGAAGATCAAGAGATTTTAAGAAAAAGCTTAAAAATTGTAATTGAAAGTATTTCAGACATTAAGATTGTTGGAACTGCGGAAAATGGAGAACAGGCAATTGCTCTATGCGAAAAGGAAAACCTTGATATTGTTTTAATGGATATTCAAATGCCGGTGATGGATGGTGTAAAGGCGACAGATGAAATTAAAAAACGTTGGCCCAATATAAAAGTTATCATCCTTACTACTTTTCAAGATGTTACACACGTTTTGAATGCCTTAAATGCTGGTGCGGAGGGGTATATATTAAAAGCTGTTGATCCTGAATTTTTAGTTCAAGGAATTAAAATGGTGTATCACGGAGGTTCCCTCATTCCTCAACAATTAGCAAAAGAGGTGTTTGGTCAGATACAATTAAATAATACCGCACACTCAGAACAACTTGACCATAACTCTATGAATCATCCATATGATTTAAATAATCAAGAATTAAAAGTTTTAAAATGTTTAACTCAAGGATTATCCAATAAAGACATTTCAGAAAAGATGTTTCTTTCAATGGGAACTGTGAAAAACTATATTTCTACCATTTATTCGAAATTAAATGTAAAAAATAGATCTTCCGCTATTATTAAGGCTATGGAAGAGAGTCTTATAGAAAAAAAGAAAAATTGAAGTAAGAGAGTGTAGACAAAGTTCAATTGACTTTTTCTACGCTTTTTTTTTTTGAAGTTATAAATATTAGCCAATGGTCATAATTTGTCGTTTTTTTATGACTTACCGGCACTACAGTATATTACTTTTCATTTGTAGAGTATTTAGTAGGAGGGATTAGATGAAAAATATAAAGAGATTAATAAAATATATTGGAATATTTATTATTATAATTCTGGCAATAACACTTTTTCGCCCCACATGGACTTCGAATATAAAAGGTGATAACAGTATTAGTGTTTTAGAACAAGTTAAGATCAATGGTACAAAACAGCAAATAATGATTAGAGGTCGTGATCAAAATAACCCAGTCATTATTTATGTACACGGGGGACCGGGCTGTTCCGAAATTCCTTATGCAGCTAAGTACCAAAACTTATTAGAAAAGGATTTCACTGTCGTTAATTACGATCAAAGAGGAAGCGGCAAGTCGTATCATTTTAATGAGGATTATTCTAATTTAACTGCAGATTTACTTGTAGATGATTTATTAGAACTTACTGATTATATTTCGGAACGATTTGGTAAAGAGAAAGTGATCTTAATTGGTCATTCTTACGGTACATACGTTGCAACAAAAGCTGCTTATAAAGCTCCAGAAAAATATGAAGCCTATATTGGGATTGGTCAGCTGAGTAATATGAAAGAAAGCGAAATAGATAATTTAAATTATACAATAAGTGAAGCGAAGAAAGCCGGAAATACAGAAGATGTGAAGTATTTAGAGGGGATTACTGAAAAAATATATAATGGTGAGGCAATTACACCAAGAGATTATGTGGGTAAGTACGGCGGAGCTACAAGGCTTATTGATATGCCGGATGGCGATATACTAGGAATGCTATTAAGTAGTGAATATAATTTATTGGATTTAATTCGCTATAATTATGGACTTGCTAAGACACAAGAACAACTTGTAAAAGATACTTTTGATAAGCAATTAACTAAGATAGTTACAAAACTCGATTTACCATTTTATTTTGTAATGGGTAAATACGACGGTATGACTTCATCTAATGCAGCAAAAAAATATTTTGATATGATTGAAGCGGATAAAAAGGAATTTATTCCTTTTGAGCAATCAGCTCATTATCCACAATTTGAAGAGAAGGAAAAATTTAACAAATGGATGTGCGATACCTTTATAAAGTAAAAATAAATAAATATGTAGGCTAACGGGTAGCATTCGTTTAATAAGATACCTTCCATCTGTTTAATTATGTACCAGCTCATGTTATAATAAGGAACTTAGGATAATTACGAATTTTACTCATGATTGAACGGATGCCGAGAAAAGCCTCCGCGCAAGCGTAAAATATAGAGGTGTAAGAGAATGAACAAACGATGGACGATTAGTAAAATTAAAGAATTTGTTGAGAACAATTCGGAAAGTAAGTTGCTTACGACAGAATATCACGGTTTTTCTCAAAAGTTACTATTTAAATGTGCATGTGGTAGCAACTTTGAAAAAACGTTTACGAAATTTAAGAATAATCATCAACGTAAATGTGACGTGTGCCAACCTCCAAAAGCGTCACGCTAAACGTATAGCGAATAAACGAATTGTCGATTTCTATTAAAGAGAAATATGCGCTATTTCTTCAATTAATAGGGGCGTTGATCCAGACAGGATCAATGCTCTTTTTTGTTGAACTAGCTTAATGAAACGGTAGTTTTGCTGACAAATGGTAGTTCGTTATAGGATAATGGTGATGTATATGATGGACAAAATATTACGGGGATAATTCGATAAAGAAGGAAGTGTTAAAGGATGAATTTAGAAATGGTTATGCATGAGCTAGAAGCCCTCGGCAAGGAACGAACTAAAAAAATGTACATATCTAATGGTGCGCATGAGCCGCTTTTTGGCGTGGCTACAGGTGCAATGAAGCCAATAGCAAAGAAAATAAAAATAAATCAACCTTTAGCTGAAGAGCTTTATGCCACAGGGAACTACGACGCGATGTACTTTGCCGGCATTATTGCAGATCCAAATGCAATGACTGAATCGGATTATGATCGTTGGATGGATTCAGCGTATTTTTATATGCTGTCAGATTATGTGGTTGCAGTAACTTTAGCGGAAGCAGATATTGCACAAGACGTTGCAGATAAATGGATCGCAAGCGGTGAAGAGCTGAGAATGTCAGCGGGCTGGAGTTGCTACTGTTGGCTTTTAGGGAATCGCCCGGACATTGAATTTTCCGAAAGCAAAATTGCCAACATGCTTGAAATTGTGAAAAATACGATTCACGATTCGCCAGAACGAACGAAATCTGCTATGAATAATTTTCTATACACTGTTGGGGTTTCATATTTGCCGCTCCATGAAAAGGCGGTCGAAACTGCAAAGGCAGTAGGTCCAGTAGAAGTCAAACGGGACAAGAAAAAAAGTAGCTTCCTACACGCTTCCGAAAATATTCAAAAGGAAGTAGATAAAGAGAGGCTTGGTTTCAAACGAAAATATGTAAGATGTTAAACGATTGCCTAGCATCGCGTACGATCTTGAAATATTGGGTGCCATTCTTTAATAAGATGGCATCTTTTTGTATTGGATTATTTTCCTTGAACAATAGTTTTGAATAGGAAAGTGGTATTTTAAATAGGCACAGTAACCATTTGAAGCCCAAGTCTTACACTATGATGAATAATTTTCTTTTAATAATCCCATTAAAGAGGAGCAAATGATGGTAAGAAGAACCAATGTCCTTACTGGTGGGAATGTGCCTCAACCAATCCGAAGTGATGGAGCTGGAGGGATTGATTCCGGACAGCGTAATATTATGCGGGATCTACAAAATCCGAATATGTTCGTCCCGCCTATTACGGATGCAGGCTTGCTCCCTAACTTGAAATTCTCATTTTCAGATACTTCTATGAAATTAGATCACAGGAGATGGTCCTGTGAGATCACGGTGAGGGAACTTCCTATAGCCACCACCCTTGCTGACAAATGAATTTTTTGAAGTTGACGTGGGGAAGAATTATTTCCTCCCCAGTTCTACTTTAAGGTCAAATTTTTTAAATTCCATACATCATTACATATTTAAACAATTCAGCAGGCGTCTTTCCTCCGCCGCCTGTAAGGTAATGGTTTCGGTCTGTTTTATCAAAACCGCTATGGATAGATAGGACTAAATTTGGCGTGTATCCGACAAACCAAGCATCTTTATTGCCATTAATTCCTTCAAGATTGGCTTCTGTGGTGCCTGTTTTCCCTGCCAGAGGTGTACCTATATCCGCAAGCCTTCCAGTCCCGTAAGGTTTTGATATGACACCTTGCAGCATTTTTGTCATCTCACTGGCGGTTTCTTCGCTCATGATGATTTTTGTTTCTATTGCTGGCGATGGCAATACTTTTCCATGCGAATCAACTATTTCCTTAATTGCATGAGCCTTTGTTATCTTTCCTCCATTTGCAAAAGCGGAATAGGCCTGTGCCATGTCTAAAGTGGATGCACCATATGTTAAACCACCTAATGCTAGCGAAAGGTTTCGGTCATTAGGATCCAACTCGATACCCGCGTTTTCTACGAAGTCATATCCCTTATTAATACCAATTTGCTGTAGTAGGTAAACAGCAGGCACATTCAAGGAACGTCCAACCGCTTCCTCCATTGATACATCACCATAATAGCGGTGCTCTGCATTTTCCGGTGAGTAGTTTCCGAAATTCATCGGCTCATCTTTAAGTAAAGAATCGGGTTCCCATTCATTCGTTTCTAATGCGGGTGCATATACAGCAAGCGGCTTAATCGTTGAACCTGGCTGGTATTTTGCTGTCGCATGATTGAAATCTTGGTACACATAGTTTCTTCCCCCATACATGGCTAAGATTGCACCGCTGTTTGGATCAATTGCAGTCATGCCGACCTCGACTTGCTGATCCGGTTCATCTTCCGTAAAACGGTAATTTTCAACAGCCTGGTTCATGGCTTGGTGAATGGAGGTATCGAGGTTTGTATAAATTTTATAACCGCCCCTATATAAATCTTCCAATGTCACACCGTATTCCGAAGTAGCCTCTTTCAAGGCGTAATCAATGTAGGACTGATAGGCACTATATTCTTGAGTTGTTTTAGGCGGAAGTTTGATTTCCTCCTTGTTGGCTTCTTTTTCTTCCACCTCTGTGATTATGTTGTTCTTTCTCATTAGTGAAAGGACGGTTGCTCTTCTTTCTTTGGCAAGATCCATATTACTGCGCGGAGAATATTTGCTCGGTGCTTTTGGCAGCCCAGCCAATAAAGCTGATTCCGCTATATTTAAATCTTTTGCGTCCTTCCCGAAATACTCTTGTGCTGCTGCCTGAATCCCATATGCTCCACTGCCGAAGTATATATGATTCAAGTACATCTCCAATATTTGTTCCTTTGTGTATTTCCTTTCAATTTCTGCTGCGATTACCATCTCTTTTGTTTTCCTTTCGATTGTCTTTTCGTTTGAAAGGTAAACGTTTCTTGCAAGCTGTTGGGTGATGGTGCTTGCACCCTCAGTGCGACTCCCTGATTCAATGTTTTTGTATAATGCCCGCAGGATCCCCTTTGGATCTACTCCCTTATGTTCAAAAAAACGTTTATCTTCTGTGACCACGAAAGCCATTTTCAGATATTCCGGTAGATCTTTCAGGAATACGACTTCCGGGTGTTCTTTATTATGGAGTTCTTGGATCTTTTCACCGTTTTTATCATAAATCACAGTATTACTGTATACATCAAGTTTACTGAGATCTACCTTTACATCATTTACATACTCCGTGGGTGAACAACTTGTTAAGACGAGTAGGATAAAAAAACAACACAAAATTAGTTGATTTCTTCTGTTAATCATGATGCGCCTCTTTTTTTAATCTTTCTTTTTTCTTGAAAAACGAATTGCCATCCGAAAAAACAACAATGTGGAAACGAAAATGAAACTGACTATGCTTAATTCTTCGGTTGTCGTCATGAATCCGCCAAAAGACTTCTAATGAAATGAAAAAATATCCTCCAAAGCCATGAATAGAGGAATACCCACATAACCATCATTATTTATTGTCTCTGTAATCCAGTTTTCTATTTATAATTTAAATCTTTATTTATTCAAAAAAAATGAAGCAATCCAATATAGTGCAGCAATCCATATCAGTATAATGATGATTCCAGCTGTCCAGTTTTACTTTTTTACCTTTTCTGATCTTCTTACAATTTCCCGGCATTCTTCCAGTACATCATCCGGAATTAATTTAAGGACGAGATTAATAGCCAAGGGGACAAGAATAATATCATCAAGATAGCCTAGAACTGGTATAAAATCAGGAATCAAATCGATAGGGCTGAATGTATATGCAACAATCAGAATTGACAGGAGTTTGACATACAAAGGTACTTTTGGATGTTTATTGGCTTCGACCAGCACAAAAACTTCTTTCTTTATATGCTTTGCCTTTTTTTTTATTTTTAACAAAGTTTCTTTCATGTAAATCACCCTAAGTTTGAATTCAAATAAATTGTATCTTATGTTATTGCGAGATGCAACAACTGTTACATTTATTATTTTGTGGTAAAATAAAAAAAATTTCTTTAGGGGGTAAAACACATGCCTGAGCTACATTGGATTATTTTCTCTTACAAAATACCGGCTGAACCTTCCTCTGTTAGGGTGAGGGTGTGGAGGAATTTGAAAACACTAGGTGTACATTACATCCAGCAATCAGTTTGCATATTTCCATACCGGGATGAATTAATGAAGAAATTAAAAAAATTGGAGTTGCTTATTGCTGAAAATGGAGGAGAGACGACTTTTTTAAAAATAGAAAAACTTTCAGCGCAATCTGAGCCATTGATTTTATCTGAATTCAATAAAGAGCGCATGATTGAATACACCGAATTCATTCAGGAAGCAAATAAATTCCTGGATGAAATAGAAAATGAAAGCAAAAAAGCTAACTTTTCATTTAGTGAGATTGAAGAAAATGAGGTGGAATTGCGGAGATTAAAAAAATGGCTCCTTTTAATTAAGAGCAGGGATTATTTTTTATGTGAATTACAAGATATGTCCGTAGCTTTATTTGAGGAGTGCAATATTGCTTTTGAACGGTTTACTAATCATGTTTACAAGCATGAAGGGATTCTAGAGGAATGACACGAATATCTATTTTATACCAACAGCTCAAGGCTTTTATTACTGGAAAGGACTATTGCTAGCGTCACATAAATAATTTCTCTGTTTCTCCATTCTTTACATGAGACTCTATTTTAGCAAGTTATTTGAACATTTTATAAATTGAATAGTTTAAATTGTATAAAGCATTTCTTTGTAATGAGGAATGCTTTTTATTTTTGTCTAAAATAACAGTTCATATCAATAAAAATATCATAAAAATAAATAAAAATTTATTGTAAAACGATAAATAATATGCTAAATTCAAATTAACAATAAATGTGTGGGGTGCTTTTATGAAACAAGTGTCAACGCTCTTTTTAAAGATAGCTGTTATTCTTATTGGAATTCCGATTCTTGCAATGTGCATCTTTTTGGTACCTGAGATAGTGAATATTACAGAAAAATTGCTACCAGAGTTAGCTTATATAAAATATCCCGTTTCCATCGTTTTTTATGCATCGGCGATCCCTTTTTACTTTGCTTTGTATCAGGCTTTCAAACTTTTACGCTATATTGATAAAAATAAAGCTTTCTCGCAAATTTCTGTAAATGCTTTAAAGAAAATCAAACAATGTGCCATCACAATCAGTATTTTGCATGTGCTAGTCTTGCCGCTCTTCTATCTTTTTGCGGATAAAGAAGACGCCCCAGGTGTTATCTTTATCGGATTGGTTGTTCCTTTTGCTTCGATGGTTATCGCAGTCTTTGCGGCTGTTCTCCAAAAACTTTTACAAGAAGCGATTGATATAAAATCAGAAAATGATTTAACGGTCTGAGGTGAATAATATGGCAATTATAATCAATATTGATGTGATGCTGGCTAAAAGGAAAATGAGCGTAACAGAGCTTTCGGAGAGGGTTGGAATCACAATGGCTAACCTTTCTATATTGAAAAATGGAAAGGCAAAAGCGATTCGATTATCAACTTTAGAGGCGATTTGTAAGGCTTTAGAATGTCAACCTGGAGATATTTTAGAATACCGAAGTGATGAAGACACTCAGGATTAATAACTTTTTCCATTTTTTCAATGAATCAAATTTAGAAAAGGGGGGCTACTCATGAATTTAACCATTCAAAGTTGGAGGCACAATTCCATGAGGGCACTAAAACAGCTCGTTCGTTTTGGCTGGGAGCAGGCCCTATCATGTTTGTTTCCTGTCGTTATTTTTGCCTCATTGGCTTTTACAAAATTTATGCCACTTCCCTTCCTTCCACGCTATGACTGGATGCTCATCATCTGCCTGCTGATGCAGTGGTGGATGGTGCGCTCTGGGCTTGAAACACGGGATGAATTAAAGGTGATTACACTGTTCCACCTTATTGGCCTTGCTCTTGAACTTTTCAAAGTAAACATGGGCTCATGGTCTTATCCAGAGGAAGGATATTTCAAAATTTTTGGAGTGCCTTTGTATAGCGGATTCATGTATGCAAGTGTAGCGAGTTATCTTTGCCAGGCATGGAGGAGGTTGAAGGTTGAACTGATTAAGTGGCCACCGTTTTTGGTCGTTGTACCTCTTGCAGCTGCGATTTATTTGAATTTCTTCACCCACCATTTTTGGATTGACGTTCGTTGGTGGTTATCTGGACTTGTCATTATCGTCTTTTGGCAATCATGGGTCACATATGAGGTTGATGGAACTCGTTACCGTATGCCACTCGCACTTTCTTTTGTGCTCATCGGATTTTTTATATGGATAGCCGAAAATATTGCAACGTTCTTTGGAGCTTGGGAATATCCAAACCAAGCCGATGCATGGAGCCTCGTTCATTTAGGAAAGGTGAGTTCATGGCTCTTATTAGTGATTGTTAGCTTTCTTATAGTAGCGACGTTAAAGCAGGTTAAGGGAAAAAGTCCTACTAGGATAGATGCTAGTCAATTTTTATAACTGTTTTAAAAAAAGTCGAATCCTTAGCATAGTAAGGAATTCGACTTTTTTTACACATTAAGTAAGTATAAACTGCCAGCGCAGAAGATGATTCGACGCAGTTTCTAATTTTAGGAATTAAGTGTAAGTGCAACTACGCCTTTGTCTTCGCCTTTCCAAGGCTCGCCAATCGGCGAGTTTTCTTTAGGTTGAAGTTCTTCTAGCGTACAAAATTTCTAATAAAAAGGAATGTAAATCTACTCGCTTTAAGGCATTGATCACCAACCTTTACGTTGTTACTTGACCATGAAACCTATATGGGAATGATGACTACTATGCAATAAAAAATTCATCCTCCTTTTTGATAAGCGAATTGACTTTACGGCCCTCCTTTTTCTTAAAGGTAGGTTTATTATATATTGATTTTAGATATTTGTAAATATTCTGATTTTTACAAAATGATTACAAATATTTAATTCATTTATTGTAGAAAGAAATATTTTTTCTCAAATGGATAATAAACCTAATCTCCGAAAAAACTATAAGCAAACCTAAAAGAATAGTGAGTTGAAAGGAGTTCGCATCATGAAAAAATACATGTACATTATCTTATTAGGTCTAATAGCCATGTTTTCATTTCAACAGCAAATATGGGCAGAAAAAGAGGAGAAAAAAGCAGAGCAAACACAGAAAATGATTGCTGTGCCAAACTCTGTTTTGAAAATCACAAAAGAGAACACATATCCAAATCCGGCTCAGGATATGCCAACTCTTCAGCCTAGTGAGCTTGCACAAAGTCTCATTGATTCAGCGAAAGTAAAGATTGAAAATCCAGATTTAATTCGATTATTAAATGAAACAACGGTAAATAGCACTCCGTTTGCAATTGGGTATCGCGCCATCATTTACCTTGGTCAATGGCCATTAAATTATGAATCAGCGGAAACATCACCAAACTGGGAATACCAAAAAATTAATACAAATTATCATGATAATCGAGGCGCGAATATGCCTTATCAAATTCATTATGTTCAAGAAGCTCAGAAAATCGTAAGAGGGGGATTAACTGCAAAAGTTCCAAATACAGAGGATGTTAAAGAAATGATGCTATTAAAAGCAATGGAAAAATCGGGTCTTCCTCTTGCATTCGAAACGATTATCGGGGCAGGGACAAAAAAGGATCATAAATACAATATTCCTCCTAAGCGATTAGGTTATCTATATGGCTATGCTCCTGCCGTGAATGAAAAAGGAAAAGTCACTTATGGGGAAGTGTATTTAATGTTAAAAGGCAATAAGAAAATGATTATCATTAAAAATGTAACATCCCAAGGAGTGGGAGCATGGATCCCGATTCAGGATCATGTATCATTTGGGTTTTTAGCATCAGAGAGACCAAGGTAGGTAAAACACAAAATAACCAGCTGTTAAAATTAACAGCTGGTTATTTTAGATTTCATCGTAAGAAAGTCGGTATCGTTATAATAGCTATTTTTCACAAGAACATTAGGGCCGAGGCAGCGAATATTCGGACAATGGCAATTTAATGATTGCGCAAGGCTTGTTCCCATCCATTTATCAAAAATGTCTGTGAGCATGTCGTTTTGAATATTTCCGAGAGGTGGTGTGTCACCGAAATCAGTCACAATCACATCCCCGGTGAAAATATTAATATTTAAGCGTGAACGTCCATCAGGGTCGTTACGAACCGTTACATTTTTTGTAGAATATAATCGTTTCAAAAGCTCCAAGTCTTTCTCATTTGAACTGCATGCGTAATAAGGCAGAGTTCCAAATAACATCCAGGTATTTTCATCACGTATATCTAATAGGTGATGAATCGCTGATCGAATTTCATCTAATGAAAGTGTTTCTAAGTTGGAAGCAAAATCTGAAGGATACATTGGATGAACTTCATGACGCTGGCATTTCATTTCTTCTACAATTTGCTTATGGATTTTTTCAAGATAGGGAAAGGTCCGCTTATTCAGCATCGTTTCAGCTGAAACGATTACGCCAGCATTCACTAACTCCCGACTGTTTTCAATAATGCGTCTAAACAGCTTTTGTCTCTGTTCGATCGTTGGCTTACGATCCATCATCGCAAAGCCGCCTTCAATAAATTCTTCTTCCGTCCCCCAATTGTGTGAAATATGCAGAACATCTAAATAAGGGATAATGGCTTCATAACGGGCTAATTCGAGTGTTAAATTTGAATTGATTTGGGTTTTGACTCCTCGATTATGGGCATATCGAAGCAATGGCACGACATATTCTTCCACTGATTTAGTGGATAGCATTGGTTCTCCACCAGTGATGCTTAGTGCTCTTAAATGAGGAATCTCATCTAATCTTTTGAGCATTAGCTCAACAGGAAGAGCATTCGGGTCTTTTGGCTGAAGAGTATATCCAACAGCACAATGTTCACAGCGCATATTGCATAAAACGGTTGTAGTAAATTCTATATTGGATAATGTTAGCTTTCCATATTCGTCCATATCAAGATAGGCTTCCCACGGATCACGTTCAGGTTTTATTTGTAAATGTTTAGAAATCATCGTTTTCTCCTTTTAAATTAAATCCCTTGAAAAATTATTCATCTAAAATGAACTTCTGTCAACCGTTCATGCCTAAAAACACAGATTTAATACGTATTATTTAAACGTATTGTTTTTGTTCACTTTAAATCATCAAAAAAACAAATTGACGCAAAGCCAAAGAAGGTTTATTATAAGCCTATTAACGACCATTTAACGACAATTACAAATAGTCTAAAAATTACATTTTTAGGGTGAAATTTCAAGGGGGAGTTAGCGATGAAGAAGGAGATGCCATTTATAGTAGCAATCATTCCACTTTTTGTCATGATTGTCACGATGGTGATTACGGTGGTTGTGCTTGAGCAAGGACCACATATTCCGCTAATAGTGGGAACAGCTACTGCTTCACTTGTTGCTTGGCGCTGTGGATATAAATGGAATGAAATTGAAGATGCCATGTATAAGGGGATTCGTCTGGCACTTCCGGCAGTAATTATCATTATGCTGGTTGGGATGACCATTGGTGCTTGGATTGGCGGTGGAATTGTTGCCACAATGATTTATTATGGATTGAAAATCATTACCCCTTCGCTTTTCCTCGTTTCCATCACGGTGATTTGTGCGATTGTATCACTTGCGATCGGAAGCTCCTGGTCAACAATGGGAACCATTGGTGTTGCAGGCATGGGCATTGGACTGAGTATGGGGATTCCTGCTCCAATGATTGCAGGAGCCATTATTTCTGGATCTTATTTTGGAGACAAAATGTCACCCCTATCTGATACAACGAATTTAGCGGCAGGATTAACAGATACAGATTTATTTGTACATATCCGTCATATGCTTTTTACCACAATTCCCGGTCTTGTAATTGCATTAATTGCCTATGCGATTATGGGGATGAAATTTAAAAATGGAGCAATGGATACAGCGAACATTGAACAAACCATTCAAGTTCTTCAAGATAGCTTTGTAATATCTCCTTTTCTATTAATTATTCCGGTTCTTGTTATCGTTCTGGTAGCTAAAAAAGTTCCGGCGATTCCAGCTTTAATTGTTGGTATTTTATTAGGGTTTTTATCACAAATCTTCATTCAAGGTGGATCTATTTCCGATGCGGTTGCATCACTGCAAAGCGGTTTTGTTATTAAAACAGGAAATGTAATGGTTGATGAACTCTTTAATCGTGGCGGATTAGATTCCATGATGTATACCGTTTCAATGACGATTGTCGCCATGACCTTTGGAGGAATTCTAGAAAACACAGGCATGCTTGAAGCAATTGTGAAACAAATTCTAAAGCTTGCCAAGTCAACAGGAGCTCTTGTCGCTTCAACTGTTTTATCATGCTTTGCAACAAATGCATCCTGTTCGGAGCAATACATCTCGATTGTTATTCCGTCCAGGATGTATGCTAAGGCCTATCGTGAGAAAGGACTTCATTCCAAAAATCTTTCTCGTGCCCTTGAGGATGGGGGAACATTAACGTCTGTGTTTGTTCCATGGAATACATGTGGTGTCTTTATTTTGGGTACACTTGGCGTTAATGCATTTGATTATGCGCCTTACGCAATATTAAACTTTATCGTTCCCGTAATCTCAATCATTTTTGCTATGACTGGTTTTACAATTGTTAAACTAACCGAATCTGAGAAGATCGCACTTCAGAAAAAGGATGAATTGATCCTGAAGGGATGATATCTAAATAAAAGGAAAAGGAAAGTTCATGTGCGCTTGAGCTTTCCTTTTTCTTAGCTAATAAGATCTCAAAAGAAAAACGAAGCATACGCCTATACAGGAGAATGCTTCGTTTTCTAAAAGTAAATCGGGATATTAAGTTTATATAAAGCGCGAGGCCGTCCTTGCTGATAAGTCATTTCCTCGCCGATAATCTGAATATATCCATGGTCAGAAAGCTTTTTTATCATTCTTTCTGCGGAGCGCCTTGTGACCTGCAGATAATCTGCCAAGTCTGCAGAGGTAAAGTGATGCATTTGTTCGTTTTTGGCAAATTCAATCATTTTTGATAGGTTGGCAGGACTTAATTTTGCCTTTTGGGCGATAAGGTATAAATCAGGATGGGTGTTCACTAGTTTTTGCTGCATTTTCTTATGAGGGAAAGGTCCTAGTAACTCCTTGCTTTCTGTTAAAATATAGCAGCAATCTTTTTCTTGATCTTTCTCTGCGAAGCTTAGGGCAATCATGGCATTTTTATTGGCGTCCTTGATGGAAACACCATAACCAAAACCAACAGCTGTTTCCTCTGTTTCAGTAAATAATTGTTGGAGAACATCTGAGTTTAAAGCCTCAATGTCTCCGCGCGTACAGTATAATGCGAACAAGGAATCATTTATTTCTTGGACAGTAGCATGAATAGCATGGGCAAAGGATTCCAATTTTTTTCTTTGATGGACTGAATGGATTGAAATATAGCCAACTGCAGCTTGAGATGCTTTGCTTTTCTTATATTCAGCTTTTTCTTTAGCATTTTCCAGCCCTCGAATAAGAGCTGTTTTCGGGTCCGCCATTCTCATGACTGGTATCCCTAGATGGTGCAATTGATTATAAACGGCATGTACACTTGTTATCGCTAAGTCAATTTCACCTTTTTCCCAAAGTGACTGATGAAAGGAAACAAGCTGATTAAAATCATAAAGATCTTTCCGTAAAAAATGCTCATAATCCATGACATGCATCGGAGTGGCTTCGATATCAACAGCGGTTAATACATTCGAGACAATGGCTGCGTCGAATAAATCAATGGAAATTCGCTCAAGTAAGATCTTTTTATGGTATAATGCAGCCAATAAAGAAGAGGCAATGGTCATTTCATCCTGAACTAAATAGAAAACAGGAATCCGCAGCTGTTCGTGATAATCTTTGGAGAAATAATAGGGCAGTGCACCGGATAGAAACACAGCATCGCATGGCATTAATTGTTTTAATAGCTTTAATGCTTCCTGGGGCTGCTGATACATATAAAAGTCTAACTCAATATCTGCTACTTGATCGGCAACAGACTTTGTACTATCGATAAATTCTGCTGAGCCAATGACTGCAATCTTTGTATTCATACATTCACATCCAGTTATGGGCAATTTTGATTAATAAACGACTATTTACCGACAAGTTTATCAATTTTTTATAAAATAGAAAAGGGGTTATTTTAATGAAAATTACTACAATCGAACTTTATGCGATTCATTTGCCACTCCATGTTCCTTTTGTCGTTAGCTATCATACATACGATTATATGCCATCCATTATCGTGAAAATCGAAACGGATGAAGGAATTATTGGGTATGGTGAAGGAGTAGCGGATGAGCATGTAACAGGCGAATCATTGGAAGGTGTGTACCACATTCTTAAAAGCACTTTAGCCCCTGTTTTGATCGGGCAAAATCCATTAGAAATTGAGAAGATTCATGACCTGATGAATAAAACCATTTATGGGGCTCCGACTGCAAAAGCGGCTATCGATATCGCTTGTTTTGACATTATGGGGAAAAAGCTGCAGCAGCCAGTCTACCAGCTTATTGGCGGACGTTATCACGACGAATTTCCGATTACACATGTGTTAAGTATTGCCGAGCCTGACCAGATGGCTGCTGAAGCTGCGTTTATGGTCGAGGAAGGGTATAAATCTTTTAAAATGAAAGTGGGAACGAATGTAAGTAAAGATGTTGAGCGCATACAAGCTGTTCGCGAATGTGTAGGAGAAGATATCGCCATTCGTGTGGATGTCAATCAAGGCTGGAATAACAGTGCAACAGCACTTGTAGCGTTAAAGCAATTGCAGGATTGTGATCTTGATTGGGTTGAACAGCCGGTCGTTGCAGATGATATAGATGGGATGGTGGAAATCAAGTCAAAGACGATGATCCCTCTAATGATTGACGAAGGATTAAGAGGTCAGAGAGAAATGCTTGAGATCATCCAGAAACGTGCAGCACATAAAGTAAATATTAAATTAATGAAATGTGGAGGGATTCTTCCAGCAGTGAAGCTGGCTCATCAAGCAGAACTTGCTGGAATTGAATGTCAGATTGGCTCGATGGTCGAATCATCTATTGGATCGGCAGCAGGATTTCATGTTGCTTTTTCCAAGAAAATCATCACAAGTGTAGAGCTGACTGGTCCTTTGAAATTTTCGAAGGATGTAGGTAATCTACATTATGATGTTCCATTTATCCACTTAACGGATAAGCCGGGATTAGGTATAGAGATGAATGAAAAAGTATTGGGAGAATTAACAATACATCAGGATATAGTTCGTTAAGGAGGGAAAGGAATGAATCCTATTTATGAAGGAACGCTAATAAAAGATGGTCAGGCCTTTCCCTATACAGTTCAACTATTAACGATGGATCATTTGCCAGAGATTTTACTTGTACAAGAACAAGTTGTCTCCCATCTTAATGAAAAAAATATACTTCAGCCATTAACAGAAGAAGAGTTTCAATTCATTCTTGAGGGGAATGGGCTGATGATTGGTGCTTTCGTTGAGGAAGAGCTTATTGCTTTTCGGGCGCTGTTAGAGCCTATTATTGACAGTGAACATTTAGGGATAGATATTGGATTGCCTGAATCAGAGCTGAAAAAGGTGATCTATCAGGAATTATCGAATGTGCTGCCTGCTTATCGCGGGAATCAGCTGCAGAAAATTCTTGCATCGCTAATTATGAAAGAGTTAGGACAGCAGAGTCACAGCTATCGATATGTTTGCTGTACGGTTGCGCCCTTTAATATTCCCAGCTTGAAGGATAAATTTTCACAAGGGATGCGAATTGCTGCATTGAAGGAAAAATACGGTGGTAGTATGCGTTATATTTTTGTGAAGGATTTGGAAGAATCGGGAGAGCAAGGATGGGGTGATAGTATCTTCATTCCCATGAAGGAAATTACAGCTCAACGATCGCAGCTTGCACTGGGTTGGCTAGGGATTCAAATGGTGGAGCGAGAAGGAGAGCTTTTGGTCGAATACGTCAAATAAGATCGGCTTACTTAAGGAAATAATAACAGAAAAGCGAAATGGAATTGCATAAAGCCGAAATTTTCGGTAGGATGGTAACGTAGTGAAAGGAGAGAGGCTTTTTGGGAAGTCCTATACAAGATAAAAGCAACCAAGTTCAATTTTTAAAGCAGCGTTTAAATATGTTTCTTGATGTTCTTGAGGCAATTGAGCCAGAAGAGACTGATATTGATGATATCGATCGTCTAATTGAGATGATTGATGATATCGAATCAAAATGCCGTGAATTTAATCATCGCGATATGTAAGAGCCTGAAAATGGGCTCTTTTTATTTTGGGCTTCTTTTCCCGCGCCGGACTGGAAGCTTTGTCTTTCATTAACATTATGTTAGGAGTATAATAAGGACGGTAATTATTATAATTTTCATAAAGAAATAGATATAAACACGAAGCAAAGGGGAAGGGGAACGAGGATGAATATCGAAAAGTTTCAAGAAAGCATGTATCAACTGATTGTTGAAACATCAACAAAGCTTCCAAGAGATGTACGCCGTGCGATTAAGGCAGCAAAGGAAAGAGAAAGCGCTGGAACTAGATCAGCGATGAGCTTAGCTACAATCACGAATAATATTAAAATGGCTGATGATAATGTATCACCGATTTGCCAGGATACTGGTCTTCCAACCTTCAAAATTAAGACTCCAGTTGGAGCAAACCAGCTTGTTATGAAAGAAGCAATCAAGAATGCGATTGCACAAGCAACAAAGGATGGTAAGCTTCGTCCGAATTCAGTTGACTCGCTTACTGGGGATAATAGCGGGGACAATCTAGGTTTAGGGCTTCCAGTTATTAAATTTGATCAATGGGAAAAAGACTATATTGATGCGCGTTTAATTTTAAAAGGCGGCGGCTGTGAAAATAAAAATATCCAATATAGCCTGCCATGCGAGCTTGAAGGATTAGGACGTGCCGGACGTGATCTTGATGGGATCCGTAAATGTATCATGCACTCCGTATATCAAGCTCAAGGACAAGGCTGCAGCGCTGGCTTTATCGGTGTTGGCATCGGCGGGGACCGTTCTTCAGGCTATGACCTTGCAAAAGAACAGTTATTCCGTTCAAACGACGATGTGAATCCAAATGAGGATCTTCGCAAGGTTGAAGAATATGTCTTGGAGAATGCCAACAAGCTTGGTATTGGTACGATGGGCTTTGGCGGAGAAACAACTCTTTTAGGCTGTAAAATTGGTGTTATGAACCGTATTCCTGCTAGCTTCTTCGTATCAGTAGCTTACAACTGCTGGGCATTCCGTCGTCTAGGGGTTGCGGTTAATCCTGAAACAGGTGAAATCAACGAATGGATGTACCAAGAAGGAGAAAACATCGACTTCGTTGCGACTGAAGCAGAAAAAGAGACAGCTGCAGCTGCTGAAACAAATGCGGAGGTTATTACTTTACAAGCTCCAATTACTGAAGAACAAATTCGCAGCTTAAAGGTTGGCGACGTTGTTCAAATTAACGGAAGAATGTACACTGGCCGTGACGCAATTCACCATCACTTAATGTCACATGATGCACCAGTTGATTTAAATGGACAAGTTATTTACCACTGTGGTCCTGTTATGCTAAAGGACGCTGAAGGGAAATGGCATGTAAAGGCTGCTGGTCCAACGACAAGTATTCGCGAGGAGCCATACCAAGGCGATATCATGAAAAAATTTGGCATTCGCGCAGTGATCGGAAAAGGCGGAATGGGACCAAAAACATTAGCAGCTCTCAAAGATCATGGCGGTGTGTACCTAAATGCAATCGGTGGAGCGGCTCAATATTATGCAGATTGTATTAAGGGCGTTGAAGGCGTTGACTTAATGGAATTCGGTATTCCAGAAGCGATGTGGCACTTGAAGGTAGAAGGCTTTACTGCAGTTGTTACAATGGATTCTCACGGAAACAGCTTACATGCTGATGTGGATAAATCATCTTTAGAGAAGTTAGCTCAGTTTAAAGAGCGTGTGTTTTAATGAAATGGTAGCTCTAGTCATTAATATGGCTGGAGCTTTTTTGATGGCGTTTTTTGGTATTGGATGCAGTGAATGTTTTGTTTAAGCGGCACAAACAATAAGAAAAAAATAGAGGAGGAGCGCAGATGAAAGTTATGAAGCATCTGGTCATCCTGAGTGTCATTATTGTATTTTTTTCTTCAACTGTTTATGCAGATTACGCAAATTCTCCACTTCATTGGGGGTTTAAAAGGGGATCAAACGAACAGCCAGCAGATGCAGGAAAACCGCTAGATGATATGCTTAACAGACTCGGAGCGTATTACAAAGGTGACCCAAGCAAAAAAGATATTTATTTAACCTTTGATAATGGATATGAAAATGGGTATACGCCAAAAATTTTGGACGTTTTAAAAAAGGAAAAAGTGCCTGCCGCCTTTTTTATTACTGGCCATTACTTAAAAAGTGCCCCTGATCTCGTCAAACGAATGGCTGCGGAAGGTCATATTATTGGAAATCATTCCTGGCACCATCCCGATATGACAAAGATTAGCAATGAGAGGATTGCTGAGGAATTAGAAATGGTTCGAGAGGGAACAGAAAAGCTAACCGGGATTAAGCATATGGCATATTTGCGCCCACCTCGTGGCATTTTTAGCGAAAGGACAATCGAAGTGGCCAAACAAGCAGGCTATATTCATGTATTCTGGTCATTAGCTTATAGGGATTGGGATGTTGACCGGCAAAAGGGCTGGCAATATGCCTATGATAATATTATGAAGCAAATCCACCCAGGTGCTATCTTATTGATACATAGCATTTCGAAGGACAATGCCGATGCCCTTGAAAAAGCCATCCAGGATTTGAAAAAGAGGGGATATAGTTTTAAAAGTTTGGATGATTTAATGATGAGTGAGGCTTTTGAGGATCGAATGCTTTACTAAAGTGGGAACTGGCGGATATATCTGGAAAGTCGCGGATATAACGACAGAAGTGGCGGATATAATAAAAATCTGGCGGATATATGCTCAAAAGTCGCGGATATAATCGAATGATCGTAGAAGAAAAGTTTTATGTAATTGGGTAGTGGCCGATATTTCAGGGAAACTGACCGATATAGTTGAAAAAGTGACGGATATAATTGAAGAAGTGACCGATATAAGGAAAATTCTCTTTCTGAATATGCAAAAGAAACCCGAAATTCTTAGGAACTTCGGGTTTCTTTTTGTAAATTAATAATCAAATTTGAATGATACAGAAATTTGTACATAAATATTTATATGGCTACAAAAAAAGGGGGCTATTATGAAGTTATTCACAAATATAAGATTATCTGTTTTTATACCGATGTCCGTTATTCTTTTATTAGCAATCATTATCGGGGTAGTTGCGCCTGAATCTTTTTATAATATTGAAAATGCAATCGTTCAGTTTGCTTTCCAAAACTTTGGATGGTTATTTCAGCTATCAAGTGTGTTATTTTTAGGTATTTGTATTTATTTAATGGCCTCAAAATATGGAAAAATTAGGATCGGTGGTCCTGATGCGAAGCCCGAATTGTCAACATGGAATTGGCTTACGATTTCATTAACTGCAGGTATTGCAACGGGGATCTTATTTTGGGGCATTGCAGAGCCTATCACCCATTTTATGAACCCTCCTATAGAACTAGGAATAGTGGCAGGAAGTGAAGAGGCGGCAATGTTCTCATTGTCTCAAACATTCATTCATTGGACGTTTTCTCCCTATGCGATGTACGGATTGGCAGGAGTCGGGATCGCGTTTGCTGTATATAATGCAAAACTTCCTTACCAGGTTAGTTCTGTACTATATCCAGTGTTTGGAAAGAGAATTAACGGTTCCGTGGGAGCCATAGTCGATAATTTATGTTTATTTGCTATAGTCGGTGGTATAGCTGCTGTACTCGGTGTAGGAACAATGCAAATTGCAACAGGCTTAAACATCATTACCGGTATCCCTAATGGTAAAGTGACATGGATTATTATTGTTAGTATTATTGTGGCTACGTATATCATTTCGAGTTATACCGGGATTAATAGAGGGATTCGTTGGCTTGCTGACAAAAACACGAAAATATTTATTGTTTTAGCAATCTTTGTGTTTATTTTTGGACCAATGTCATTTATTTTATCACTTGGAACACAGTCATTTGGCCATTACATTCAAGACTTCTTCATTAGATCTCTGTATTTGAGCCCAATAGATGGTTCAGAATGGCCAAGATGGTGGCCAATCTATTACTGGGCCATATGGTTGGCATATGCACCATTAATGGGAATGTTTTTAGCAAGAATTTCAAAAGGACGAACCATTAAACAGTTTATGATTATGAACGTTGGGGTACCAGCTATATTTGGTCTAATATGGTTTTCTATTTTTGGTGGTTCAGCTATTAATCTTCAATTAAATGGGGCAGGTATTTGGGAATCCATTGAAAAACATGGGATGGAAGTATCCGTTTTTTCCTTTTTGGAACATTACCCTTTAGCGACAATAACGAGCCTTGTTTTTATCATTACTGTATATATATCAATTGTTACGATGGCTGACTCGATGACAACTACTATTTCTTCTTTAACAGTAAAAACTTCAGGAGGCAGAGTTTCTGAAGCTCCAGGCAGAGTAAAAATCTATTGGGGAATCATTATGTCTTCAATGGCTATTATCAATCTATTGTCTGCCAGCGGAAAGATTAGCGGGATCGATGCTACAAAGCAAATTGCAACGATAGCAGGCTTTCCGATTTTGTTTTTCATGCTCTTATTGGCTTATACAACATTAAAGCTTATTACACAGCAGGAAAAATACGATGTTGCAACGTTTCCTGAATCAGCAAAGGTTATATTGGTGGATGATTCTAAGAATGAATCATAGCATGTTTGAGCAGTAATGGTAATAAGATTAAATACATTACTGCTCGGTTGTAACCGAGATTGTTTTTTCGTATTAGGGTAATGAGATACCCTACTGCTAAGGATTTGGGAAAAGTAGAGTGACAACCGTTTACGTTTTTTATTTTCTCATATTACCTTTTAATTAAAACTTAATTAAAGATTTTTCATGAAATAATGCTATAATTACGGAAAAATGGTTAAAGGACGGATCATTCTTGGAGACAATACAAATAAAAGGACCATATAATTTTGATCTAGTATTGGACAGGCTATCCATAGACCCTCTTAATCATGTCAATCTGGAAAATCGATCGGTAAAAGTGCCGTTGTTATTTGAAAACGAGCCGGTAGTAGCCGAGGTGAAAGCAACAGGAACGACTCTTGCACCTGAATTTGTGATCGAAGGAACAGTAGGAAGATGGAAAGAAAAAGCCGATCAGAGACTCGCGGAAATTTTCCAATGGCATGTCCCGCTTGAAAGCATCGCTGAGCATTTCAAAAATACCGATCTCAAGGAAATATTCAACACGCACTATGGAACGCCCATCGTATTAGATTTTTCTCCATACAGTTGTTTAGTAAAATGTATTATCCACCAGCAGCTGAATTTAGCTTTTGCCCATACATTAACAGAACGGTTTGTTAAAACATTTGGGTTTGAAAAAGATGGCGTGTGGTTCTATCCGCTGCCAGAAAAAGTGGCTACTCTTAAAGTGGAAGATCTTCGGGAGCTGCAATTTAGCGGGCGTAAAGCGGAATATGTAATAGGCATTGCCAATGAAATCGTAAATGGAAACTTAAACTTTGAAGAAATGAAAAACAAGTCTGATGAAGATATTTTTAAGCAAATGATCAAGCTTCGAGGGGTAGGTCCATGGACCGTCCAAAATTTCCTCATGTTTGGGCTTGGCAGATTGAATCTTTTTCCAATTGCCGACATTGGAATTCAAAATGCATTGAAAAAGCTTTACCAATTAGAAGCAAAACCAACCTTAGAAGAAATGGAGACATTCTCGAAAGGGTGGGAACCTTACTTAAGCTATGCTTCCCTTTATTTATGGAGGAGCATCGAATAATCTGGAGTGAATAATCATCATGAAACAAGAACAGTCCGTAAAAATAAAACTAAACCAAACTTTTCCACTAACAATCAAACGCCTCGGAATCAATGGTGAAGGCGTAGGCTATTTTAAAAAGCAGGTTGTCTTTGTACCAGGTGCCTTACCAGGAGAAGAAGTTGTGGTAGAAGCTTTGAAAGTCCATCCGAAGTTTGCAGAAGCAAAAATTAAGAAAATCCGCAAGAAATCAGAGCATCGTGTACAGCCGCTTTGTCCTGTATATGAGGAATGCGGAGGATGCCAGCTACAGCATCTACAATATAGCCAGCAGCTAAAAGAAAAACGTGACATTGTCATCCAGGCATTAGAAAGACATACAAAACTGAGTCTTGATCAGATTGAAATTAAAGAGACTATTGGAATGGAAGATCCATGGAATTACCGAAACAAAAGTCAATTCCAAGTAGGCTCTAGAGATGGCAAGGTTCTAGCTGGGCTTTACGGAATGAACTCCCATAAGCTTATCAACATTGATCAATGTGCTGTTCAGCATCCGAAAACAAGCAAAGCGACTGGCAAGGTGAAACGAATTCTCCAAGACTTACAAATCCCAATCTATAATGAAAGAACAAGAAAGGGACTCGTAAGAACAATTGTTACAAGAGTCGGCATCCAAACAGGAGAATTGCAAATTGTTCTCATCACAACGAAAAGAGAACTGCCTAAAAAACAATTGATTGTTCAAGAAATCAAAAAACGCCTGCCCGAAGTAAAATCCATCATTCAAAACATTAATGGGCAAAAAACGTCCTTAATTTTTGGAGAAGAAACAATCAATCTTGAAGGAAAGGATTTTATCCAGGAGACGCTAGGCGATCTTTCATTCGAACTGTCTGCTCGAACATTCTTCCAGCTTAACCCTGTGCAAACCGTCAAACTATATAATGAAGTAAAGAAGGCGGCAGGCCTAACGGGAAAAGAAAAAGTAGTGGATGCCTATTGCGGCGTTGGCACAATCGGCTTATGGGTCTCTGACCAAGCGGCTGATATCCGTGGAATGGATATTATTCCTGAATCGATTGAGGATGCGAAGAAAAATGCTGCACGACATGGTATTAAGCATGCTGAGTACGTCACTGGAAAAGCAGAGGTATTGCTGCCGAAATGGGTGAAAGAGGGATGGAAGCCTGATGTGATCATTGTGGATCCGCCTAGAACGGGGCTTGATGAGCAACTAATAAAAACGATTTTGAAAGTGAAGCCTAAGAAGGTTGTTTATGTGTCATGTAATCCATCGACTTTGGCTAAGGATATTGAGGTTTTGAGTGCTAGCTATAAGGTTGATATGATTCAGCCGGTGGATATGTTTCCACAGACGAGTCATGTTGAGTGTATTTCACAGATAGTTTTAAAAAATGATTGAGTGAGATTATTGCCCCCCCAACCTTTGCGAATTTGTTATATATTTTAACAACTTTGCTTTCGTTCACTTCAATCTTATCATAGTTACGCAATAGCATTTCTAGGGTTAAAGTATCAAATTACAAAAACTCATTCTAAATGTTTTTTGATGGTAGTTAGTTTACTTGTTGAGTGACTTTCTGCCATTATTTTTTTTGTTTTTTGCTTTTCAACTTCTAATTGTAGTAGTTTATCTTGTACCAAACTAACGAGGTTTTTATAATCCTCTTTTAAAATGTTCTCGCTAATGAATTTTTGCAGGGCTTTTCGCTTCATGTATATTTGTTTCTGAACTTGTTTAGATTGTAGCAATGCTTTATTTAACAGCAATATTCCCAAAAACAAAATGAAAGCCCTGCAGAGATGTAATCTCCACAGAGCTTTCCCTAACTATTTGTCAGCTGATCTTTCGACAAAATTCGATGAGCGACAGGGACTTTTCAGGGAATTTCCTTTCACTCACCTAAAATATCTTTAAAATCATCCAATGATAATTTGGGGAATACTTGCCACCTTGGGATTTCCAATGATCGCCCAAATGGCTCAGCATAACCAGGGTTAACGGTAAAAGCCATTTTTGTATTTAGTTCCTGCAAAATTTCCAACGTTTCTTCATTATATTCTCCATATGGAGCAGCAAATGTTATGGATTGTCCAAGCCATTCATTTGCCCGAACCAAATCCTCCTTGACTTCTGCTTTATCGTAGGCCGTCACGAAGGACATACCATTTTTATTTTTTTGATGGAACATGTTCGTGTGGTTTCCGTAATCAAATACATCCGAACTTTTTCTCACCTCATCAATACTGGCATATTGATGGAGAGCTGGTTTATAATGGACGTCTTCCTTTGTAATTAAGCCAGTTATCAAAAAATGTACTGCTTGAAAACCATGGTCTTTTAATACAGGATAGGCAAATTCAAAAACATTTTTAAAGCCGTCATCAAAGGTAAGTAAGACACTTTTAGCGGGTACCCTTTTCTCTCCAGTCATAAAAAGTTCGAATTCCTTTAACGATAATACCGTATAATGATTCTCCTTTAAGTAGTCCATCTGGGATTGAAAGTTTTCAAGAGTGATAATCGTCTCCTCTAACTCTCCATTATCTTGGAAATGGTGCTTTTCCAATTTTTCCTTTGGAATCACTTGATGATACATGAGCACGACAACCTTACTAGCATATTCCTCCATTCCCGTAAAATCTTTATTCACAGTATTGTATGGGACATTTGATACATTTAATGGTCCTTTGGCGGCAGCAGGAATAGCTCCATAATGGATAATATAGTCATAAAGTAAATAACAAAGAGGCAAAATAATCATCAAAAAAAGGGTTGTAAAAATAACATTGGATACAACATATTTTTTCATTCATTTAACCTCCAATATTTTTAGTCACATTTCCTTCTTTATGAAATACGATCTGCTTTCCAATCCGTTCAGATCGACTCCACCCTTCCTTATCAAAAAAATAGATAATTGTGCCAATGGATACAAAGAGCAGGCCTGTTACACGATAAAACATAACCTCAAATGGGATAAAAAATAAAAGTGAAACAAAATCTTTTATTTCATATTGGTGGCCATATCTACTAGAAACGATTAGAGTAGCAATATTTTGCAAAATCGCTAGTGAGATTGAAATGGTTAAAAGAAGAAATGCTAATTTTAAATGACTCATCGTTATGAGGACAACAACAGGGACAAGAAGTGTTGAATACGCACTTAAAGTTCCTAGTAAAAGAGAATCGAATAAAAGATAAGTTGATGCTGTAAAGTTCATTTTTCGATAAAAGGATTTTCGATACGTAATAACGCAATCCACAAATGCCTTTTGCCATCGTATGCGCTGCTTAAATAAATTTTTGAAGCTTTCTGGACATTCTGTATAACAAACAGCTTCTGGGACAAAAGCAATCCGTTTACCTTTCATTTTCGTTCCAATCAATTCTTGAATTCTTAATGTAATATCCATATCTTCACCAACCGTTTTTCTATAACCTTTAGCCTCAAGCAAAATGCTTTTGCGAAAAGCCCCAAACGCACCGGCGATAACAGTCATGGACTGTAATTTAGCTTGAGTTGCTTTATGCAAATAAAAGGATGTCATGTATTGAACAACTTGAAAACGAATAAGTCCGGAAATTTTAAAAGACGGTGTGAAGGCATTCCTTTCATTTTTATATCCTTGAACAATGTTCACCAACCCGCCGGCAGCGACGACTTTGTTATTGGAGAAGGCTTTGTTCATCTCTTTTAACGCGTTTGGTTCTAATACGCTGTCAGCGTCCAAAGTAATAATAATTTCCTTTTCCGCAAATTCGATACCTGTGTTTAATGCATCTGCTTTCCCCCCATTTTCTTTATCAATCACAAAGATATTAGGAAATCTTTGAGAGCGATACAGATCGTTCACCCTTTCGTGATTTAATCGCCCTAATTTCCCTCTGAAAGTTTTTTTAAGCGTAAGCAAGTCGTCTAATATCTTTAATGTATTGTCAATCGAACCGTCATTTATGAAAAAAACTTCAAGATTTGTGTAATTCACATTTTGGATTCCCATAAGACAATTTTTTATAACAAGGCTCTCATTGTAAGCAGGAATAAGTATGCAAATTCCTGTTTCTTTGCTTGGATCATTCTGTTTTTGAGGTCTGCTTGTATATAAAGGAATAAACATATATATAGTGTGAAAAAGGCCAAAAATACAAAAAAGAACGATTGTCATTATTAAGATCACTTTTCATCCTCCTCGGACCACTATGAATAGTTTGATGGATTGTTCTTTATACTAAATAACAAACAAGAAAAATATTCTTTATTAAGAACAGTTTGGGTAAAAAAAATAACGAACTATCCCCCAGTTTGCTGATAAACCTTGACATAATCAACTTGAAAAAGAACTGGAAATTGGGTTGTGTGATCGGGACTTCCCGGCCAATCCCCACCAACTGCTGTATTTAAGTATAAATACATTTCCTCTTGAGGAATATGATGATCAACTCTAAACCGTTCAACTCCATCAATAATCCATATAATCTCTTTTGGAGTCCATTCAATTCCAAAAACGTGAAACCCATTGGAATAATCCTCACCTATATAGTTACTGGAAAGACTTTTTAAAGAACGATCCTCCCCTTGCCAATGCATCACCATCCAAATTTCCTCTGGTTTATGCCCTAGCATCTCCATAATATCTATTTCTGGCAGCCAAATATGATCCGCGTTCGGCATCATCCAGAAAGCTGGAAAAACCCCTTGGCCTGATGGAAGTTTGGCCCTCATTTCAACTTTTCCATATAAAAAACTAAATTTATCCTTGGAATGGATTGCCCCAGATGTATACTTTCTATCACCTTTCTCTTCCTCTTTACTAATGATATTTAAAAAGCCCTTTTCAACATTTAGATTTTGATGCGAGTAAAATTGCAATTCATTATTCTTTTCTGCTGCCCATTCTTCAATATTCCACTTGCTTTGATCCAAATGAAAGCCTTCGAAATCTTCTTCCCAAACAAGCTCCCACCCATTATGGCTCACCATTTCTTCTACCTCCGATTCGCCAGTTTCAGCTTCACTTTCATCTACATGAATCTCAGTATTGTCGTGTATTCCCTTTAACGAATCCGGACTCTCTACTTCTCCTTTTTTATCATCAAAATATATAAAATATAGACTTACCCAAAATCCAGCAGCTAATATGAAAAGAAAAAGGAAGTTAACCCATTTTCCCATTGTTTTCGAATCCCCCCCTTTTCTTATTATAGAACAGATTTGTTCTTTATAAATAACATATTGTCATTATAATACATTCATCCATTTATTTTAACCCTTTTTAAGAACAATTTATTTTTTATATAGAACGATGAGGGCATAGGGACTGTTCCTGCGTTTCCCTATTGGTTTAATCTTATATAGCCGCAAGTATGATATATGCAATACATTTTCGCCCAGAAACATGAGAACCGTCCCCGTGTTTTTGGCTTTGTGATTGCTATAACAAATTTAAATCAAAAATTAGGATTGAACGTGGATTTAGAAGGATTATTTAACTAACTCTATAATAAAGGGTGTTCTACTACATCTTTTAAATTTTTGCACCACCCTCAACATTCACCACATTGTGAAGCGGTCGCGTGGTTGGAGCTGGTATAATAGAAAAGCAGTTGATATAGAAAAAATCTATACCATCTGCTTTTTTGTTTATAAAAATACCATTCAGGACCGATTTTCGTTAAAATAAACATTGCCGATTTTCACAATAGTTTTTTCATAAATTATAAATGCCCAAATGTACTTGTGTTTGATAATAAGTTATTAAGCATGATATAAGTGTAAAAGAAGTGGAACATTTGGCTTTAACCCGCATTAACGGGCAGTAATACTCCCACCTCAAAATTCAGCGAAAGCAAAGAAGTTAGGTGGGGGATGAAAGCCGACTAAGAACGCCACGTCATGTGGCAACGTCGGCACTAGCACGTCCTGTGCGTCGAAAAACCCCCACTGATTATAGTTTCACTTTATATTTTTTGACCGAGAGTTTGAAGGTGTATCCATAGTGAGAGGATTTGAGTTTGAAATGATAGATAATTTTTGGCGTGATTTACCACGACCATTTTTTGTACTTGCACCAATGGAAGATGTGACAGATGTTGTTTTTCGTCACGTAGTAAGTGAAGCCGGTCGACCGGATGTATTTTTCACAGAGTTTACAAACTCGGATAGCTATTGTCATCCAGAGGGTATGAAAAGTGTGCGTGGCCGTTTAGTTTTTACAGAAGATGAACAACCATTGGTGGCACATATTTGGGGGGATAATCCCGAATATTTCCGTCAAATGAGTATTGGCATGGCAGAGCTAGGATTTAAAGGCATTGATATTAATATGGGCTGCCCGGTTCCAAATGTGGCATCGAGAGGGAAGGGGAGTGGCCTTATTCTACGTCCAGACGTTGCGGCAGAACTTATTCAAGCAGCAAAAGAGGGCGGACTGCCTGTCAGCGTGAAAACACGACTTGGCTTTAAGAAGGTAAATGAGTGGGAGGAGTGGCTAACACATATTTTAAAACAGGATATTGCGAACCTTTCTATTCATTTACGTACAAGAGAGGAAATGAGCCAAGTAGATGCGCATTGGGAGCTAATTCCGGAAATCAAAAAATTACGTGACCGTATTGCACCAAATACGCTGATAACAATCAATGGAGACATTCCTGACCGTCAAACTGGGCTGCAGCTTGCTGAACAATATGGTATTGATGGCGTTATGATCGGGCGAGGTATTTTCAAAAATCCTTTTGCTTTTGAAAAAGAACCAAAAGAACATAGCAGTAAAGAATACCTTGATCTTTTAAGACTGCAGCTTGATCTTCAAGATCAATATGCGGAAGTACTACCACGTTCCATCACAGGGCTTCATCGTTTTTTCAAAATTTATGTCAAAGGATTCCCTGGAGCTGCTGAATTAAGAAATCAATTGATGAACACGAAATCAACAGATGAAGTGCGTGCATTACTTGATAACTTTGAAAAAGAATGTTGATGGGAGATATGTGATTACTAATAAACCCATGTTGAAGCTGTAACGAAGGCAACAAACCCTTTGAGGGAGTTGCCTATTTACTTTTTTGATATGGTATTTACGACGAAGTAGTATTCGTTTTATCAAGTGGCATTGTTGGGACTGAATTAGGATTATATGCATCTATAGTCCAAGCAGCAAAAATAAGCTTTTTTGACTGGTTTGAGTATATAGGTTATAAATGTATAAGCATGGAGACTCTAACTACATGACTATCACTATTACTTAATTACTACAACACAGTCGAGGAAAGGTGCGGAGATCGAAAAAATAATGCCTGTCGTTTAAGAGGTCTGTAACTAATTTTACATATAGGAGGTTCATTGTGGATAATAACGATATATTAATTCGATTGAGATATGCAATGGAGATTAAAAATAAAGAAATGGCAGAGATATTTAAACTTGGCGGTGTGGATGTAACAGTACCAGAAGTCATAAAGATTCTCACCAAATCAGACGAGTATGATGATGAAAGTGACGATCAAATAAAATGTAATAACAGTATGTTAGATTCATTTTTAAATGGTTTTATTATTTTTAAACGAGGAAAACAAGATCCAAAACCAACACAGTCCGATACCCCAGAACCGTCCATAAAGAAAAGTGCAAACGTTAATAATCTCCTGTTAAAGAAAGTAAAAATAGCATTGGCATTAACTACTGAAGATATGCTGGATATATTCGAAAAAGCAGGAATTACGGTTTCAAAAGGAGAACTCGGGGCTTTATTAAGAAAAGAAGGGCATAAGAATTATAAAGAGTGCGGAGATAAATATGCCAGGAATTTCTTAAAAGGGTTAGCTGTCAAATACAGGGGATAATGCAATAAGAATTATTTAGGTGTTTTACAACGTAAATATAAAAGAGAATTAGACAAATACGTTTTATTTACTAAAAAAGTATGGTGAAGATAGTGACAGCTGTACATATAAGATGGTTTGGAGCATATAGCCTTGATCATTTTTACACTAAGGATATAGCTTTACATTCAGGAATCTATGCAATTTATAGAGTATACGGTGAAAAGGAAACTTTACTTTATATAGGAAAAACTAGCAGGAACTTTTGGCAAAGGATAAGTGAACATAATAAAGATTGGTTATGGAATGTAAAAGGGAAAATTAAGATTAGATTAGGGTTATTAGAATTTCCTGATGGCGGAAGATATTCAGCTAAGAAATTAGCTGATGTTGAATCGTTATTGATATTGTGGCATTTACCGAAAGAAAACACGACATCTACATGCTATTATCGGGGTAGAGTTGATTTGGAAATTATTAATTTCGGAAGAAGAGGTCTATTAGATAAAAAGGTTACAGCAAAGGAATTAGATTGGGTATAGGGGATAAGTATTTTGATAGAAAAAGAGTTAGTAAACTTTTTCGATGCAATTAAAATGCTAAGGGACAGTGAGATTATCAGATCTGATAGATATCTGGGGGATATTGGTGAATATATCTGTCAAAAGCTGTATGGACATTTTTATAAATAATCCTATAAGTATGTATATTTTGATAATGGTAAAATTGTATTGAAATGAAAGTATTTAAATTTGTAATAAATGTTACTAGGGTAAACATCTCTACATCATTCTATCTGCGATCACCATCCAAGCCAAGTGGAAGCGGTTGTGACGTTTGAACTTAACAATGTGTAAGAATAAAGTCCGATGATTCAAAGTTGAATGATCGGGCTTTTTCTGTGTATAAATAAAATTGCCGGCGGATTTTTCCCGTAAGCCTTGATGTACGAAGTATACTTTTTCTAAACAAATTGGAGTCATTGTGAAATAAATATAAACCCACTATGTACAGATCATCCTCAAATTCTACATTTCCTTCTTTTAACAAAAATTTACACGATACATCTTGTTTTTAATTAAATTTACAAAACCTTTACAAAGTCCGTGTAGAGAATTTACATTACACATTTAATCTACTATTAGACAATATACGACAAAATCGTCGCTAACCAATGATCTTGGAGGAAATAAATGATTATTTTTAAAAAAGTAAAAATGGGATTATTGTTGCTATCTTTACTAGTAGTATTATCAGCATGTACAAGTAATAGTGATACGGATACACAAGCGTCAAATGGCAGTGGTTCTACAATAGCTATTTCAGGATCTACGTCTGTTGGGCCGCTTGCTGAAAAATTAGCTATGAAATATAAAGAGAAAGATAATGCGAATATTGAAATAAATCAGATTGGTTCTTCTGCCGGTATTACAAACGCAATCAATGGTGTGTCGGAAATCGGTATGTCTTCTCGGGATTTGAAAGAAGAAGAGAAAGCGAATGGGTTGAATGAAGTCGTAATTGCTTATGACGGAATTGTTGTAGTGACTCATCCAAGTAACAAAGTAAAGAATCTTACGATGGAGCAAGTAAAACAGATTTTTACTGGTGAAGTCACGAATTGGAGTGAACTGGGTGGGGATGACATGGAAATTGTCGTTGTCTCTCGTGAGGATGGATCAGGTTCTCGTGATGCGTTCCAAGAAATTGTAGGCTATAGCTCTGGTGAATTAATTAGAAGTGCCATTATCGCAAGTGGTAACGGAAATATAAAAACAACTGTTGCGAACAATAAACATGCAGTTGGCTTTATTTCTTTTGAATACATTGATGACTCGATTTCAACCATCGATATTGATGGCGTAGAGGCTACTGCAGAAAATGTCCTGCAAAAAAAATACAGTTTGTCACGACCATTCTTGTTTGTATACAAAGATGGGAATCTAACGAAGGCTGGCCAACAATTTATTGATTTTATCTTAAGTCCAGATGGCCAGCGTATTGTAGCAGAGGCAGGAGCAATTCCTGTAAAGTAAAAAACAATAACATAATTTCTAAAAGTAATCTTGGAGGAATACTGTGTGTCTATCCCAACAAAGCACAATGTAGAAATCGGCAAAGCCAATAAAAGGAAGTATTTTTTAGAGAAGGTATCAGCAAGAGTGTTCTTGATTTGTGCTCTTCTTTCAGTCATCTCTTTATTGTTAATCATTGGATTTGTTTTTTATAAAGGCTCACATCCATTTGTGGCTGGGGGCTATAGCTTTATGGACTTTATTTTTGGTACCGATTGGGTACCAAGTGAAGAAAAATTCGGCATATTCCCAATGATTGTTGCATCAATTTTTGCAACCATTGGGGCATTAATCATCGGGGTTCCTATTGGATTATTTACAGCTATATTCTTAGCAGAAATAGCCTCGAAAAAAGTAGCCAAAATCATTTCACCTGCGATTCAGTTATTAGCTGGTATCCCATCGGTTTTATATGGTGTTTTTGGACTTGCTATCATCGTTCCTTTTTTACAAAATACTTTAGGCTTAGTGAAGGGGCAAAGCTTATTAGCTGTTATTCTTGTCCTAGCCATCATGATGTTACCAACCATTGTGACAGTAGCAGAGACATCAATTCGTGCTGTGCCAAACACATACCGCGAAGGGTCACTAGCTCTTGGTGTGTCACAGATTGGAACCATTTTTAAAGTAGTTGTCCCAGCAGCTAAATCAGGGATAATGACAGCAATCGTATTAGGTTTGGGCCGGGCAATCGGCGAAACGATGGCTGTTATATTAGTGGCTGGCAATAGTTTAATCGTACCAACTAGCCTGACTGATAGTGTTCGTCCACTAACGACAAATATTGCGTTAGAAATGGGTTATGCAGCTGGCATTCATCAAGAAATGCTGTTTGCAACTGGAATTGTTTTATTCTCATTTATATTAATTTTGAATTTGGTATTAGGGAAAATAAGTGCGAAGGGCGGTAACTAAGGTGAGACAATTGAAAGATAACTTGTTACGTGGACTTTTATGGCTTTCAGCTCTTCTTTCCGTTGCCGTTCTCGTAATAATTGTTGGCTATATCTTTTATAAAGGAATGAATTTGATTAGCTTCGATTTCATCTTTGGCGATTATTCTCCTACTGGAGATGGCGGTATTTGGCCAATGATTGTAACAACTATTTACACAGTCGTGATTTCATTAATTATTGCAGCACCAATCGGTATATTAGCGGCCGTTTATTTGCAAGAATATGCTAAACAAGGTCGATTAGTAAAAATCATACGCTTTGCAACAGAAAGCTTAACCGGTATTCCCTCGATTATTTATGGTTTGTTTGGAGCAGTATTCTTTGTAACGACATTAAAATTAGGGATGTCTATCATAGCTGCTTCGTTAACATTAACGATTATCGTTTTACCTGTTATTATCCGAACAACAGAAGAAGCATTAAAAACAGTCCCTGGGTCGTATCGTGAAGGTTCATTAGCTCTAGGAACAACAAAGTTACAAACATTATATAAGGTGATTTTACCTAGTGCGATGCCAGGAATATTATCTGGTATCATTCTCTCTGTTGGACGAATTGTTGGTGAATCAGCTGCTATATTTTTGACGGCTGGAACAGTAGCTGCTATGCCAGAGAGTATCCTTTCATCAGCCAGAACGTTAACTGTTCATTCCTATTTAGTAACACAAGAGTCTGGAGACATTGAACTAGCTGCTGCAATTGGTATTGTTCTCATCGTAATTATTTTGGCTATCAATCTTTCAGCAACATTTTTATCAAAAAAATTAAACAAAGCAGATAAATAAGGAGTATGTTTATGAGCACATCAGTAATGGAACGTAATGAGAGAGCGATTAAACAAAATCAAATAGAGAAGGATTTTTCACATATAGAGGAAGGTAAAACGAAAATTAGTGTGAAGGATTTAAATTTATTTTATGGCGAGAAACAAGCACTGTTCGGAGTATCTCTTGATATTCTTGAAAAAGAGGTTACAGCTTTAATTGGCCCTTCAGGCTGTGGAAAATCTACTTTTTTACGAACTTTAAATCGTATGAATGATTTAATCGATGGTGTGAAAATTATCGGTGATATTGAAATCGATCATGAGAATATTTATAAAACGACTGATGTAATCAAATTACGTACAAAAGTAGGCATGGTATTTCAAAAACCAAATTTATTCCCTATGAGTATTTTTGACAATGTTGCCTATGGTCCAAGAATGCAAGGCATTAAAAATAAAAAAGAATTAAACAAAATTGTGGAAGAGAGTTTGCGCGGTGCAGCGATTTGGGACGAAGTAAAAGATCGTCTTAAAACATCAGCACTAGGTTTGTCTGGTGGTCAGCAACAACGTGTTTGTATTGCACGTGCTATTGCGATGAAACCGGACGTGATTCTAATGGACGAGCCAACTTCGGCCCTAGATCCAATATCAACGTTAAAAGTAGAAGAATTAATTTCAAATATGAAGAAAGATTATACGATTGTCATCGTTACTCATAACATGCAACAAGCTGCACGAATCTCTGATAAAACTGCGTTTTTCTTAAATGGGGAAGTAATCGAATATGACACTACAGATAAGATTTTTTCTATACCAAGTGATAAGAGAACAGAAGATTATGTAACAGGTCGATTTGGATAATTGGAGGTAACAAATGGTCATTCGTGAGAACTTTGAAAATAGTTTAATGAAAATAAAAGGGAAAATCACAGAAATGGGAGAACTCTCCATTGTCGCCCTAGAAAAAGCTTTTGATGCCTTAAAAACGCAAGATGTAGAGATCGCATTAAAAGTGATAGATGAAGATGCAAACATTGATGATCTTGAAATGGAATTAAATCAGTTTGTCATCTGGCTAATGGCAAAAGAACAGCCTGTTGCAAGAGATTTACGTGTACTTATTGGTGTACTTAAAATCTCATCTGAAATTGAACGCATTGCCGATTTTGCGGTGAATATGGCTAAAGCAACAATCAAGATTGGTAAAACAAATTCTTTATTGCATATTACCCATCTTGAGCAGATGAAAGAAGTATCTATTCATATGTTACAAAAAGCACTACAATCTTTTATGGAAGAAAGCATTGCTCTTGCTAAAGAGGTTAGTAGCTTAGAGGATGAAGTTGATAAATATCATGTTGACACATATAAGAGGCTTACTAATTATCTAAGTGACCATCCAGAAGAAACAAATCAGCTTGTACAATTATTATTTGTAAATCGTTATCTAGAAAGAACAGCAGACCATATAACTAATATCGCTGAAAGTACAGCGTATTTGATTAAAGGAAAAATGTACGATTTCAATTCATAATGTTAATCTAATTTTTGAAAAATTTACTTGAAACTAAAATCATATGAAGGGGGAGAGAAAACGATTGTTTTTCTCCCCTTGTTTAATTTAGAGTACTCTCAGATTTCTATAAATGATTAGTGTAGGAAAATCATTCAATGCCTTTTGTTAGAACTTGGTGGTGTGACGAATGAAATGGGAGCATGTAGGTAAACAGAAATTTATTGGGGGTCAGGACCCTTTTTTTAAAATTTCTTTTTAGCACCGATTTCTACCCTCACAAAAAAATCCATATATATAGAAGTAAAAGCCAACAGGAGTAGAAACCATTGGACAAACAAAAAAGCGGATTTAGATGGATTGTATTTGGTTCTGTACTTTTTACGTATGTGCTTATGTCGAGCCAGCGAACGGCTCCAGGATTGATTACCGACCAAGTGATGTTTGATTTTCAAGTAACAGCAACAACGATTGGGTTACTGACAAGTATTCAATTTTTTGTGTACACTGGATTGCAAATTCCGATGGGGTTATTGGCTGACCGTTTTGGGCCTAATTTTTTTCTAATTGTCGGTGCCTTTCTTACAGGTTTAGGTACAATTATTTATAGTCTTGGCACGCATGAATTTGTCTTGTTTTTTGCTAGAATTATGACAGGGTTGGGAGATGCGACCATTTGGGTCAATATGGTGTTAATTTTGAGTCAATGGTTTAATGCAAAGGAATTTACACGATTAATTGGTGTGGCAGCCATGACAGGAAGCCTTGGTTTCCTTTTAGCAACCGTCCCTTTCTCCACCTTGATTGACTATCTTGGTTGGGGGGGATCATTCTTTTCAGCGGGGCTGCTTTTATCTTTATGTGGCATCCTCCTTTACTTTGTACTTGGTAAAAAAACAAGACAACTCTTTCCTAACGGATCGGCAGTTGTTAAAAAGGAAATACAACGTGAAAAAACTATGGTTTTGCTGCGAAGAATTTTATCGAATCGGCAAGCATGGGCTTTATTTTTTTGTCATTTTGGGATTGTCGGGACGTATGTTGGATTTATCAGTTCATGGGGAGTGCCTTACGGGATGAATGTGTATGGAATGACACGTTCAGCTGCAAGTCAGCTTATGATGTTTAGCCTGATTGGGGCGTTTATTGGAGCTCCTCTAGGCAGCTGGATTTCTAGTCGTTTAGAAACCATTAAACGGCCATATATTGTTGTTCACATAATTCTTTTATTAAGCTGGTCCATCTTTCTTTTTTTTAATGGGCAACCGCCATTTTCCCTGTTAACGATGCTTTTCTTTATTATTGGCCTGGCCTATGGAGCAAATGCCTTAACTTTTGCTGCCGTTCGTCAATCTTTTTCTATTCGTGAAATTGGCATTGTCTCTGGATTTGCGAACACGGGTGGTTTCTTAAGTGCCGTATTGCTGCCAAGTATATTTGGAAAAATGTTGGATCATTTTCAGGCTGTTTCGGGAAGTGTAATTGATGGCTATTACTACGGTTTCATTACTCCAGTAATCTTCTCTGTGATTGGTTTGATTGGAGTGAGTTCAATTAGGGAAAAGCGTCGTGAGGCAGGACACATGATAAATTCCACAAATCTTAAATAAATACGACAAAATACTCTTTTGGCCAAATTGATTATTTATTCAGATAATTTTAACGATATATATTGATTTATTTTATATTTATTGGTATTGTATATTTAAGATTTCATAATGATCACATGTTACTGATACGATCAGGCATGGCGGTAAACCGGGAGAGCCACTAGTTCTTTCATTTACCTCCATGCCTTTTTATGTCTAAACAATTTCAATATTAAGGAGTTATTAAAAATGTTTTCAAATTTATTTAAGAAACGTAAATTACAAATATTCGCACCTGTTAATGGAGAGGTCCTTTCACTTGATAAGGTTCCCGACCCCGTTTTTAGCGAAAAAATGATGGGAGAAGGAGTCGCCATTATGCCAGATGAAGGTAATATACATGCTCCTATTGAGGGAACTGTTATTCTGATGCCAGACACAAAACATGCAATAGGAATACGTTCTAAAGATGGAACGGAAATTCTTATTCACATTGGATTGGAAACGGTTTCATTAAAAGGCAATGGATTTAATACACATGTAATAATGGGGGATTCAATTTCAATTGGCCAATTGCTAATAGAGGTAGATTGGTCCTATCTCAAAGAACATGCCGAAAGTATTATTACTCCAATTGTCATTACAAATAGTAGTGACAGGGTCATCCAGTTTGAAAATATCAAGCAGGGTTTTGCTGGTGAAACAGTGTTAATGACTGTCTCGCCTTTATAAGATAAGAACTTATTTGGTAAAGAAAGGAGGAGGCTCGCAATCAAAATAAAAAAGATTCTTAATAATAATGCAGTCATTGTCATTGACGATGTCCGTGAGAAAATTGCGATTGGTTCTGGAATTGCTTTTAACAAGAAACGAAATGATCCTGTAAATGTTGAAAAAGTAGAGAAGATATTTGTCATGAGGGAAAATGAAAAGCTTGAACAATTATTAAGCAGGATACCTGAAGAGCATTTTACCATATCAGAAGAAATTATTACGTATGCAGAAGAATGTATGGGTACGAAATTAAATGATCATATTCATATTGTTCTAACAGATCATCTTTCATTTGCAATTGAAAGAACAATAGAAGGCATTTATATCCATAATAAATTATTAAATGAAATTAAAATACTTTATCAAAAAGAATTTGAAATTGGTCTATGGGCGCTTCAACATATAAGAAAAGTTTGCCAAGTGGAAATGCCGGAAGATGAAGCTGCTTTTATCGCGCTTCACCTTCATACAATGAAACCCCAAGGAGGTGATTTGCATCAGACGGTAAGGCAAACGGCGATTGTCCGTGATATGGTTCAATCAATTAAGAGACATTTAGCCATTGCAATTGAAGAAGACGATATTTCTTATCAGCGGCTTATTACTCATCTTCGCTTTGCATTAACAAGATTAAGTCAAAACGAGCTTCACAGGTTGGATGAAGAAATGCTATTCATGATTCAAAGAAAGTTTCCTTCCTCATACAATTGTGCAAAGAAGGTTGCTGAGGATTTAGGAAGGATTCACGAAATAGATTTTCCAGAACAAGAACTAGGGTATATCACACTTCATATTGAGCGTTTAAGGAAGTAAGGCTTTCAACTGGAACTGCTATCATTTTATTATTTTCAAAAACTATGAATAGGAGTTGAATAAAAGATGATGAAATATCTGCAAAGACTTGGAGGTTCACTAATGCTTCCAGTTGCTGTGCTGCCAGCGGCTGCCATCTTGATGGGGATCGGATATTGGATTGACCATGATGGATGGGGGGCAGGGAATGCACTAGCTGCCTTTTTAATTAAAGCAGGCGGTTCGATTATTGATAATATTCCTATCTTATTTGCGGTTGGTGCAGCATTTGGATTGGCTAAGGAAAAGGATGGATCCGCGGCACTAAGTGGTCTCGTTGCATTCCTAGTTGTAACGACGATGTTATCGACAGACACAGTTGCCTTATTGCAGGGGGTTGATGCTGAAAGTGTAGATCCAGCCTTTGGGAAAATAAAAAATGCATTTATTGGTTTATTATCAGGTATTGTAGCTTCAATCATGTACAATCGATTTAGTCAGGTAAAGCTGCCAGACTTCTTAGCATTTTTTAGCGGGAAGAGGCTCGTCCCGATAATGTCTGCTGTCGCAATGCTAGTTGCATCAGCCGTATTATTCTATGTATGGCCTATCGTATATGGGGCACTAGTTTCATTTGGAGAAGGAATAAGTAGTTTAGGTGCTGCAGGAGCAGGATTATATGGGTTCTTTAACCGTCTATTAATCCCAACAGGTTTACACCATGCACTTAATGCCGTATTTTGGTTTGATACGATTGGAATCAATGATATCGGGAATTTCTGGAGCAGTTCAGGTGAAAAAGGAGTTACTGGAATGTACCAGGCTGGATTCTTCCCGATTATGATGTTTGGATTACCAGCTGCAGGACTCGCCATGTATCATACTGCTAAAACTAAGAGAAAAAAACAAGCAGCTTCCTTAATGTTGGCAGCAGGATTTGCTTCCTTTTTTACAGGTGTTACAGAGCCTCTTGAATTCGCTTTCATGTTCTTAGCACCAGCACTTTATTTAGTTCATGCTTTGTTAACGGGTCTTTCTCTATTTATTGCTGCTACTTTCCATTGGACTGCTGGTTTTGGGTTTAGTGCAGGATTTATTGATTATTTCTTAAGTCTTCGCATACCGATTGCCAATATGCCTCTAATGCTTCTCGTTCAAGGACTAGTCTTTGCAGTTATTTATTATGTATTATTCCGTTTCTTAATTGTAAAGTTCAATTTAAAAACACCTGGCAGAGAAGATGACACAGAAGAAGAGATTAATATCGGCCTTGGTAATGATTCTAATAATAAGTTTTATGACATGGCAACGAAGATTTATAATGCTTTAGGCGGGGACACTAATGTTGTTTCAGTCGATAATTGTGCAACACGTTTACGTGTAGAAGTAGAAAATATGGATCATGTGGATCAAAAGAAAATTAAAGATACAGGAGTCCATGGGATTAAGATTGTCGGACCAAAAAGCATTCAAGTAATCGTAGGGACAAATGTCCAATTTGTAGCAGATGAAGTTAAAAAAATCCGTAATAAATAGATAAATAATTTTTATTTTTAGTTTTTAAGAGTAGTATTTTGGGGCTGCTATAAACTTATAAGAACTGTTTAGCAGTAATAAAAACTAGTTAAACAGTTTTTATATTTTGGCTGTGTTAAAGCTCAGTGTTGAAAATGCTATTTTGTTGTTGATTGGAGCGGAAGGCGCGAGCTCCTCGAAAATGCTAACGCATTTTCTTCGTGCGGAGATTATTCTAGGAAGCTTATTCAATGTCCTGCGGGAGAGCGAGTCAAAGGGAGACCCCGCAGGAGCGATAGCGACGAGGAGGCTTCCGGACCGCCCGCGGAAAGCGAGTGCCTGCAGCGGAATTCAACAGGGAAGTTTAACATAGCCCATATTTTAATAATAACTAATTAATGAAATAAACGATTGGGGACATGACAAATGGAAAAATCATTTAAAATTACCACAGCTGAAGGTTTGCATGCGAGACCAGCTACAATATTAGTTTCCTCCGTTTCACCTTTTACGGCAAGTGTTGAATTGCTCTACAATAATAAATCCGTAAATTTAAAATCAATAATGGGTGTAATGGCACAAGCTGTTCCAGCAGGTGCGGTTGTCACTATTTCAGCCAACGGGACAGATGCGGAAGAGTTAATCAGTAAGGTGACAGAGGTCATTATTTCACAAGGTCTTGGTGAAGAATGTTAGAGATTAATGGGATTTCTATTTCAAAGGGTATCACTTTAGCACCTGCGTATTGTTTAGCAGAGCCAGATTTGTCTTTCGATAAGGTTAAGATCACTCATGTAGATTCTGAAATAGATAGATTAAAAGAAGCAATGGCCAAAACAAAACTGGATCTAATAGCCATTCGTGATGCAGCCATGTATAAATTTGGAGAAGAGAAGGCAGAGATTTTTTCTGCCCATTTATTAATACTAGAAGACCCTGAAATTTTTTCAGCAATAGAAGCGAAGATTAATGAAAAAATGAATGCAGAGTCTGCTTTGGATGAAGTTTGTATAATGTATTCATGTATGTTTGAATCAATGGATAACGATTATATGAAGGAGCGTGCTGCTGATATTCGTGATGTCTGCAAACGTATATTGGCTCATTTATTACATGTCGAGCTTCCTGATTATAGTCGAATATCAAGGGAAGTTATTATCGTTGCGGAAGATTTAACTCCCTCCATGACAGCCCAATTAGATAAGCAATTTGTGAGAGGCTTTGTTACTGATATTGGAGGAAGAACATCACATTCAGCCATTTTAGCCAGAGCAATGGGAATTCCAGCGATTGTTGGTACCAAAAATGCGTCGAAGAATATTACCAATGGATCTCCACTTATCATTGATGGACTAAAAGGAAAAGTCATTGTAAATGCTACAGAGGATGTACAGGCCCGGTATAGAGCTTCCTCAAAGGAGCTTGAGAAAGATAATGAATTACTTAAAAAGTATATAACACTTCCAAGCATTAGTGCTGATGGTCATATTGTGGAAATCGCCGGTAATATTGGTAACCCCAATGATGTAGATGCCATTATTGCTAATGGTGGAGATGGAATTGGCTTATTTCGAACAGAATTTTTATTTATGGATCGAATGGAGTTACCGACGGAGGAAGAGCAATTTGATGCATATAAAACCGTTCTTTCGAAAATGGATGGGAAGCCCACTGTTGTTCGTACATTAGATATTGGCGGTGATAAGGAGCTGCCATATTTAAAGCTGCCAGCTGAAATAAATCCGTTTTTAGGCTATCGTGCCATTCGATTATGCCTAGATCAACAGAGTATTTTCCGCACCCAATTACGTGCATTATTAAGAGCAAGTATGTATGGGAATTTGAAGATCATGTTCCCTATGATAGCAACCTTAGATGAATTTAGAAGAGCAAAGGCGATTTTGCTTGAAGAAAAGCAAAAGCTGCTGGATGGCGGGGCATTAGTTAATGATCAAATCGAAATTGGAATGATGGTTGAAATTCCATCTGCTGCTGTCATAGCTGACTTATTTGCTCAAGAAGCGGATTTCTTATCGATTGGAACGAATGATTTAATTCAGTATACATTAGCAGCCGATCGCATGAATGAAAAAATTTCATATTTATATCAACCCTATCATCCTGCTGTATTAAGGCTTATTAAAATGGTTATTGATGCTGCTCATAATCATGGAAAATGGGTAGGGATGTGTGGTGAAATGGCTGGAGACGAAGTGGCGATTCCAATTCTTTTAGCATTAGGGTTAGATGAATTTTCGATGAGCTCAGCATCGATATTAAAGACAAGGGGACAAATTTCCAAGCTAAATAAAGACCAACTTAATGACCAGTTAGAACATATTTTACAATTGAAAACTTCGATAGAAGTAGAACTATATGTAAAAAAATATTTTTTAAATTTAAAATAAAAGAAGCAGGAGGAGAGTCTCTTGCTTCTTCATATCTAAATATCCATTCTTCGAGCTTAGTGCTATGCAACCTGTCCATCGCTCATTTTGATAATACGATCAGCATATGCAAGCATTTCTTCATCATGAGTCACGAGTAAAGTAGTAATGTTAAGCGTTTTGGTTAATTCTCGGATTAATGCCATTACATCTTTAGATCTTTTCGAATCCAAACTGGCAGTTGGTTCATCTGCAAAGAGAACTTTCGGTTTATGGATAATGGCACGAGCAATGGCAATCCTCTGCTTTTCCCCGCCAGATAAGGAAGATGGATAGGCCTTTTTCCGATGGCTCATGTCAACTAATGAAAGGATCTCGTCAATTTCCTTTTTTTGTTCACTTTTCTTCATTTTAGTGCCTGCTACATCTAACATCAGCATCAATTGCTCTTCTACTGTAAGAAAAGGGACCAGATGGGCAAATTGAAATACAAAACCAAATTTGTTTGCCCGTACTTTTCGAACTTGTTCTGCATTCATTTCAGTCAAGTTTGTCCCTTCGAACAATATCTGTCCATCTGATGCTGGCTGAAGTCCAGCTGCGATTGTTAGAAGCGTACTTTTACCCGAACCCGAAGCACCTACCAATGCTGTTACCTCGCCTTCTTTAAGGGAAAGATTGACTCCTTTTAGGATTTCTTCTGTCACTTCGCCATTTGTGAAGGTTTTTCTAACGTCCTCTATTGTAAATACTGTCATATTAAACCTCTCCTTGTTGAATTGCTTGTAATGGTTCCACTTTTTTTATCTGCATACCTGAAAGAGTAGCTCCAATAAATCCGATTATAAGGAAGACGATTGACAATTTTACCGTTGTATCAGGGGTTAAATGGAATGGCATACCCTCAGGTGCGATCTTATTAAAAACTTGACTGAGTGCAATGGATAGACTAAGAGCAATGACTGTAATAAACAGCATTTGTGTCCACATCATTTTAAACAAAGCACTTGTTTTGACACCGATTGCTTTTAAAATACCGTATAATCCAATCTTTTGAACGTTCATCATGTAGAAGAAGATAGCAAACAACATTCCACTAATGACGACTAGAAACCAAACAATCATATTTAAGGACATCTGTTCAGCGCTATAACTTGGAATGGTATCAAGAAATTCCTTTTTCGAAAATGCTTGTAATCCATCCACTGTTTGTGGTGAATCCTCTCCAGGAACGAAAAGCATTTGCATTTCTTCTGTACGATACATTTCTTTGTAGTCTTCCATATTAATAAAAGCAACAGGGGCATGACTGAATTTCTTTTGGTCTACAAAACCTTTTACAGTAAACTCGCCGCTGTATTGATTATTTGTCAGGACATCTCCCACTTTTATCCCTTTATCTTTCATTGAGCTATCTAGGACGATTTCCCCTTTTTTCACATTCTCGAACAACTCTGACTCGGTTGATGTAACAAACACGACACTTTGCTGTTTATCAGCACTATCATTCACAAATCCCATTTGAATAGAAAAAGCAGCGGCATCTTTTTCTTTAGCTAAAACTTTATCTTGTACGTTGCTATCGATTTTTGAAAGTGTATACGTCTGGTCTGAATCTTTCGTCATATAAAATTGACCATCTGGTAAATCTTTAATTAATGCAGCATTGTCTTGTGATAATCCATTTGCCAGACCAGATATAATTAACGTTAATAAACTAACGAGAAAAACGATAGAACCTAATATTAAAAATCTTGCTTTATTTTTTTTCATTTCTTTCCAAGCGATATTCATCTTTTATTCCTCCAATCTCTTTCTAACATCCTTAGATTATAATTTGAATGTGAACAGAGAATGAATAAGAAATTACATATGGTTTCTGATAGAGGGTTTGATATATTCTAAATAACAGCCCTCTAGTAAATCGGTAAAAATGGTATAATATAGGTGCTTATCGATCATCTTTTCAAGATAGTTTGTAAGGTAATGACAACAGCTATTTAATCAATTAGGAAAGAGGGGATATAGATGAAATCAACAGATTTACGTAATATGAGAATGAAGCAGATTGCTTTTACAAATGGTCTAATATTAACAGCCCTTATTATCTATTTCGTTATCATCAGTAATATTACGTTCTCATTTGCTCACTTTTTCTTGGTTCTTGGGGTGTTACAGATCATTCTTGGAGTTTTAGGCTTGATGAAGGGTGAGTCAACGAAATCGATTTTTCCTATTTTTGAACAAGTCGCCATCTATGAAAAACAAAAAATGGGAAGTGAATGGTCCAAACTACGAAGAGTAGGATATGTTTGGAACTTAATATTAGGTTGTTTGCTATTTTTACTATCTTTCTTGAATCGTAATTCTCCAGATCAAGTTCTTCGTATTGAACTTATGTTTATGGTAATGATCGTCTTTTTCCTTTTAGTTATGATAAATATTGGAATGATTATTCACTTTAGAAAGGTCGATCGTTCCACTTCCGAATTGGATATGAAAGGCTACACATGGAAATCAAACCTTGTAGCTGTTGTGATAGGAATTGTGTTCGGTATTGTCATGGTTAGAGGTACCCTTTATTACGTATTTCAGGAAGTTAACTTTTGAAGAATGTTAAGTGAATAAGTAGTAGTGAATGGAACGACGCGTTAATCTTTTTGAGTAATCCTCCTTTATCCGCTCGAACTTGGCGGTAATCTTCTTCAAATAGGCTTCATGATACCAGCTTCATGGATAAAAAATACTCACGGTGCGGGGAGCACGGTGAGTATTTTTCTTATCTATATTAATGCTAGGTTAAAGGTAGTTTTCAGACATACTTTACAAGACAAAAATTTTATCAAATTATAAAATTCTCATACATCATTTCTTGATTAGGACTTTAGCATCAATTTATTTATACTATAAATGGTATAAAACTACTATTTTTGTTAAAGTGTGTTGAAAAATGACGAATTTACTGGAAATTACCATACTAAAGTTTTATTATAAAAGTATCAGTTTGATAAAGGCAAACTTATTGAAAGATAAGGACGCAAAGCCACGAGTCTAAGGTGATTAGCTATGATAGTCGGGTTACCAAATGATTGGATACTGTTACCTATGATAGAATAGCCTTTATCATACAAGTCCACCAATCTTTTTGGTGGGCTTTTTTTTGAGATAGTTTTGGCGAAGCTTGACTATCGAGTAAGTGAAAAAAAAGGAGGTGGAATGTTAATTGACTGTGTTATTTGGTACGGTTGAATACTTTGAAAGAGCAATTTACAACTATCTGAATGAGAATCAATTAAAAGAAATAAGTGAAGATTCTCTATATGTCATTACTTCAAAACTAAAAAAAGAAATTTTAGATGATTTTGTTTGCGATGAAAGAATTCGGTTAGAATGTTTAGAAAATCTTAAATATGCAATTAGTATGATAACACAAAATAAGGAAGCGGTCTGAGTTTAGATAATTTTAGAAAAGTGTTTTTTAAAAAGATCTCATATCTTTTTACTGTTGATTTTAAACATCTAAACAGTATATTCTTCCTTATAGTCAAAAGAATTCAGCCATTTGAATAATATAAATAGGAGCGTAATAACAGAAAATGCAAAAAGAAAAGAACGAATTTTCTGATCAAAAGAGGGCAAATTCAGGGGATATTATTCTTTTTGAAAGAAAAAGTAACATATATGAAGGTAAAGTGTTTCTTGTTCGGACTAATAGTGTATTAGTCGAAATTTCAAGTAAGGATGCAAAAACTTTAGGATACGAAATGCCAAATACAGTTGTTCGGCATGGGAAATATAGTCTAGTATGAGTTTGAAAATCAAATTTTTATCTAATTAGTTTATACTTATTAATAGGAAAAAAGAAGAAAATATGATATGTTTTTTATTTCTACATAAATAAAATATTTGAGGTGTCTAAAAATGAATAAAACAGAATTAGTGAAAGCTGTATCAACAAAGGCAGAGTTAACAATAAAAGATGCTGGGAATGTAGTTGATGCAATATTTGAAACAATTACTAGCACACTTGCTAAAGAAGAGAAAATCCAATTTATTGGATTTGGAACGTTTGAAGTTCGTGAACGATCTGCAAGAAAAGGTCGTAATCCACAAACAGGTGAAGAAATAGAAATTGCAGCTTCTAAAGTTCCAGCTTTTAAACCGGGTAAGGAATTAAAAGAAGCGGTTAAATAAATATTTGTTTTTTTAAAATACTCTGGACTTGTTAGTCTCTAGAGTATTTTTTTTTGCTCATAATACGGAGGGCGCTTTTCTGGAGAAAGAAAAAAGTCCAATTTCTCAATTCAGTAACATAAGCCAAATCCCTTAGCATATAGGTATTTGGCTATATTTATGTCGAAATTTGCTTAGTATACAAAATTTCCGAAATGTTGGCAGTCCCCCATTATAGGGCGTAATCCTGAAACATGGATAAGCACTCATTTTTCATTTTAGAGCCATTTTGTTGAAGAAGGATATCTCCAATTTTTAACGAATACAGTGCTATAAATAAGCTTATCAAAAGTGGTGAGATAAATAGGAAAAAAAATTAATTTCTTTTTGGACAATGAAACGGAAAAATGTATAATTAACAGGCTTCGGAGCGCGGGGTGTGTTTTCGCAGAAGATGAGACCCGGTTACTTATCTCAGAGGCACGAACTCTAGAGGATCTCAAGAAAATGGTGGAAATGCGAGCCGTTGGTTTACCTCTTGAATATATTGTTGGATACGCAGAGTTCTGTGGTTTGCGGATAGAATTGGACCGAGGCGTTTTCGTGCCTCGAAAACGTACCGAGTTTCTTGTTCACCAGGCAAAAGCCCTGTCATTTTCTGGTGATATCGTCGTTGACCTATGTTGCGGGTCAGGTGCTGTGGGCGTAGCACTCGCTGCATCTTTAGGACGAGTTGAATTGTATTCTGTTGACATTGACCCTGTCGCAGTACGATGCGCTGGCCGCAACGTAACGGATTTCAGTGGCCATGTTTTTAAAGGTGACTTGTATAAAGCTCTGCCCTACTCACTTAAAGGCCATGTGAATATCCTAGTTGCGAACGTACCTTACGTTCCTACCGAGGCAATCAAGCTGCTGCCGCAGGAGGCTCGCCTACATGAACCGAAGGTGGCACTTGACGGAGGAGAGGATGGACTTGACATTCAGCGAAGAGTTGCAGAAGAAGCAATTCTCTGGCTAGCACCGGGAGGACATCTTTTGATAGAGACGAGCGAAATGCAGGCACCTCAGACCTTTGACATCTTTTCAGGTGCTGGGCTTACCACAAAAGTGGCTAGAGACGAGGAACTGGACGCTACTGTCGTGATCGGATCAAATTCTATTTTTTAGAGTAAATAAGTACTTAGTCTTAATCACAAATGAAATGATAATTTCTTATCACTATACTAATAAACAAAAAATCATTATTTAAAGGGCAACGATTGTTTAACAATAATTAATAGGGTGATGCATATTATACATGACTAATATGTATCTCCCTTTATTTTTTATGACTTTTTAAGATTTAGGTCTTGATAATTTGTAAAAAAGTTTGATTAAAATCATGTAGTGAAAATTTCTTTTCTTGTTAAGCACACGAGGCAGGAATGTTGAATAGGAAAGAGAATTTTTAGGTGGAAGAAGTGATTACATCATAAGTGAAAGAAATGTTATTTGTTTAAAAAAGTTTGTGGAGGGAAATGGCGATGCAAAAGATACTCATTCTTGGAGTAAGTGGTCTTGTAGGAAGAGCTTTATTAGATGAATTTACTGATGAATATGACGTATATGGAACGTATTTTTCTTCGTTAACTAGCCTCCCTGATGATAAGCAATTCCAATTAGAAGTTCAGCAAATAGATAAACTGAAGGAAATTACAAGCACAATTAAGCCCGACATTGTGATTTCTTGCCTAAGAGGAGAGTTTGATCAACAGCTTACGTTTCATAAAGAATTGGCTAAAGTATTACAAAATAATGGTAGTCGAGTTTATTACTTTTCTACGACAAATGTATTTGATGGGGACTTCTCAAGATCCCACACAGAAACAGATATACCTAATGCTGAATCAGATTATGGGAAGTTCAAAATTAAATGTGAAAACATGCTAAAAGAAATTTTGGATGAGCGAGTGGTCATTATCCGAATCCCGGCAATATGGGGGAAGGATTCACCAAGATGGAAATTAATCAATGAAAGCATAAAAAATAATAAAGTGATCGATGTGTACAGTAATCTCGTATGTAACAATCTTTTGGATGTAATGTTAGCAAAACAATTACGATTTATTATTGAAAATGATTTAAAGGGAACAATTCATTTAGGTTCAGCAGATGAAATGACTCAAGGTCAATTCTATGAACAAATTATAAGTAAACTCACGAGTAAAAAGAACCTTATACAATATCGTTTATATCAGGATAAAGTCGACACTTGTTATTTTAGGTTAATTTCAAATCGTGATGATATCCCAAGCACTCTACAAAATACGAATCAAGATATTATTTCGTACTTGCTGGAATAAACGGCAAGTATGATAGTAAGCTAACCGATGCGAATGTTAAACAAACGCTCTTAAAGTGATCAAACTTTTTTATAAAAATTTATCGCAGATTAACGGGCAGTAAGACCCCCACTTCAAGGATTCGCGTATACAAAGAAGAGTAAGTGGGGGATCAACTGCCCGTAAAATGAACACAGACTAAAAGCGCCACATCGTGTGGCAACGTCTGAGTGACCCACTTCCTGTGGGCCGCAACTAACCATCAGTGGGGGATGAAGGCCGACTAAGAACGCCACGTCCTGTGGCAACGTCGGCACTAGCACGTCGTGTGCGTCGAAAAACCCCCACTGATGGAAGTTTCACTTTATCTATTTTCAAAACTGTAGAATCCACTTTGATCGAGCTTTTTCAAAATGGATTCTTTTAATTTTTTCCTCCATATCGAGGATTAAATAGAACGAAGCAGCTGTTATCAGTTAGATAATAGACACATAGACTTACGAACTTATAAGAAGTTTGATATTCTATATATAACCCATTATTTATAATAATTGTAATTTATTGATAATAATTATTAGCTTTCAGCCCAAGAAAAATCGGGAGTGACAGTGAATTACGCTAAAAAAGGGGGGGACACGTTTATGATTCCAGCAAAAATAGAACCCATTTCTATCACTACAAAAAGAGAAACAGGCTGGGACTCCATCGTCGATTGGTACGATCAGCATAAACAATCGTTGTATACGCTTGGTTGGTCCTATCTTAATAATCAGCAGCAAATGGAAGAGCTTTTTTACCAGTCCATAATACAAGTTCAAAAGGAGTTGCCTCGATTTAAAGGTAAAACACGATTCGAAACGTGGGTTACATCCATTTTCATACATAACTGCCGGGAGCTTTCTGGTAATAGAAGTTTACAAGCTTCAGAGGAAAGTGAACCACGTCAGGGTTTATTTAAAGCACTTGATCAATTGAAAGAGTACGAGAAAGAAGCGATGGTCCTTACCTATGTACAAGGATTCTCTCAGGAGGAAGCGGCACAACTTCTTCAAGTTTCAGCGGAAAAGATTAAAGAGCTTTTGTTTTCCGGAATCCAGTCACTTAGAAATGAAATGAGGAACGGATTAACCTATAATGGCTGTAAGGAGTACCAAAAGGATTACCTCGATTATTTAGAAAGAGCCATGGAGCGGTCGAAAAAGATTGATTTTGAAGTACATATTTATCATTGTCAAGAATGTCAGGAGGATCTGGCTGCCTTTCAGGATGTCATGTTAGCCATGTTGGATCTTACGAATAGTATGGAAGATTTGCATGTGCCATCTGGTTTCATGGAGAACGTCAAAAATAGGCTGATAGAAAAGGAGAAGCACAGACAACAGAAGTACAAGAAACGTAAAAGAAGAGGACTTATTTTTATAAGTGTATTCGCATTATTAATGGGTATAGGCTTCTTTACAGGGACGTTTACCAATCTTTACTATACATGGACAGAAGAAGATCCGGAATTACGTGCCTTTCTACAAGAGGACCTTGGTCAAATACTGAACCTCGAAGCGGAAAGCGATGGGGTGAAAATTAAGATTAAGAGCGCAATAGCTGATGATGTGCAGACACTTGTTTTTTATGAAATAGAAGATACAGATGAAGACAACCAATATATGATGAATTATGATAATGGGTTTTTTGTGGAGAACCAACAAGGAATTATGAACCATGTAACATATCCAAGGTACTATCCACCTGACCTTGAATCAGATGTAAATAACAAGGAAAAGAACGTGTATCAAGGGAAGCTGAGTCTGCCGCCACTGACAGCGGATAAAGAGACAATCAAACTCAAGATCACAAAACTTCAGAAATTGTCTCGTGATTCCTCTGAGCGTAATGGTTTTTGGCCTTACGGGAACTTGGAGTTTAAAACAGGGCAGTGGAGATTCGAGATACCTGTAACAAAACATCCTTCCTTCGAATATGCATTGAATGGAAAAACAGAAGTAGAAGGGATTCCGGTTCGATTTGATAAACTAACCATTGCTCCAACAGCGACGATTCTGCAATTTGGTATTAATAATGAGCAGCCAGAGAAGCGGATAAACTATCTTAATTTTAATAATCTAGAAGTGAACAATAAAGAAATGAAGCCTGATATGTATGGCAGCTCTTATTTGGATTACCAGCAAGACATAAATTGGACTACTTTTCAAACACACTTTGATCCTCTTTTTGGAGAAAAACCAAAAGAGATTAACGTTCAATTTGGGGTGGCTCATTTAGAATTTGAAGACACATATATCTTCGAATTGGACGGCATTCGAGAATATCCTCAAACCTTTGAATATGCCGGCAGTACAATCTCCATAGACAAGCTGGAAGTTGGACAGTCTACCAATATTGTCATAAGCAATCATGAATTTGAGAATCGAGCATATGAGTGGCTTCAATTCAATATTGTAAGTGAGGATGGAAAGGAATCTAATTCAATGGAGATGAATTCTGAAGGAGTGCTCATTGATAAAAACGGGGTAAAATACGATGTGAATGAAATGCCTTTTTCATATGAAGAACTCGAGCAGCCTCGTTATTTCTATACAGTCCAAAGCCTTCAGATCCAAGAGAGTAAAGTGGTTCCTAAAGAATTGGTCATTCATGGGTATACTACAACGAAATATTTAGATAATGTTGTGAAGATTTCTTTGGAATAACAGAGGTAGTTCAGCAAGTATATTAGATATTTCGGTCAGGAGAAAGAATACTTATAAATCCAAGTGAAGTAACAGGATATCATCATGATTGGAACAAAATATACCAAGATATACTTGATTATGCTTCAAGGCAATAGTACTTTTCAAATAATGGGGGCAAGTGTCTTAGCGGTTTCGTGAGGAGTTTTAAAGACGAATGGGTTTAAGGTACTTCTCCGAATGACATAATTTTTTTAGGAGGGAACAACATGGAGGTTTTTGCAGAATTTTTAGCGGGTATTGATAACCCTCAACATCGGGCTCGAACGGAGGAAGTTTTGGGTTGGGTAACGAAGGAATTTCCAAATTTAATGCCGGTAATTAAGTGGAATCAGCCTATGTTTACCGATCACGGTACATATATTATTGGATTTAGCGTAGCCAAACATCATTTGGCTGTTGCCCCTGAAAAAGCAGGGATTATTCATTTTTCTGATGAAATTGTACAGGCAGGCTATGAGCACACCCAGCAGCTGATACGTTTCCCGTGGGATCGTCCGGTTGATTTCTCATTACTTGAGAAAATGATCAAGTATAATATTTTGGATAAGGAAGACTGTTCCACTTTTTGGCGGAAATAAAAATAGGATAGACCTGATGGCTATGGTGCCTGATCCCCATTGCAGTAATACTTTAATACGGTGGGGGCCAGGCACCTTTTGACTGCTTGACACGACACCAATTAATGTCCTATTATAAATCGAAAAATTGAAGAGGGGTGTTCCATGATGACAAATAGCAGAACGAATCCTAAGGTTGATGAATTTTTAAGTAAAGCTAAAAAGTGGAAAGAAGAATACGAGACGTTGAGAAAGATCGTTCTTGACTGTGACCTGACTGAAGAATTTAAGTGGATGCACCCTTGTTACACATTTGAGAAAAAAAACATCGTTTTAATACATAGTTTTAAAGAATATATTGCGCTTCTGTTTCAGAAAGGTGCCTTGCTAAAGGATGCCCATGGGATTTTAATCCAACAAACGGAGAATGTACAGGCAGCGCGCCAGATTCGGTTCACCAATGTTCAAGAAATAGTTGAAATGGAAACCATCTTAAAAGCCTATATTCATGAAGCCATTGAAGTTGAAAAAGCAGGTTTGGAAGTGAAAATGAAAGAGCATAAAGAATTCATCATTCCTGAAGAACTTCAAAATAAATTCGATGAAATGCCTACTTTTAAAACTGCTTTTGAATCATTGACACCGGGAAGGCAAAGAGCATACATTCTTTATTTTTCTCAACCTAAACAATCCAAAACCCGAGAGTCAAGGGTTGAAAAATATATCCAGAAAATTCTCGATGGAAAGGGATTAAATGATTGCACTTGTGGTCTATCTCAAAAGCAACCCAACTGTGACGGCTCGCACAAGCACATTCGATAAGAAAAAAAATAAATCAAACTTTAGGATATTCCCTCACTTGAAGATCCTTCACGCGAATACTTCATTTTTCATTCCGAACATAAAACAAGAGAAGTTAAAGGGAAAAACTAAACAGAAGACTTACATTCAAATGATTATCACTTCCTACAAAAAACGAATCAGGGCTTCGGCTCTGATTTTTTTTCTTGCAGGTCTACTTGATACTAAAAATATGAAGGATTGCTTTTTCAACTAATCCTAATTCAATTCAATTCTATTAAGCTGATATTTTTTAAATAAGTGGATGAAGTCATCCAGAATACTCAAAAGGGATAGTCCCTTAGAGAGTAATATTGACATGAAACAAATAAGTCTTTCCGACTCTATACTACATCATTGTTCTCAATTAAGAAAAAAAATATTCGTTTTATAGTTTTAATATTCAAAATATTATTATATAATTCAATTAAATGAAAGGAATTTAATTTCATTTCATTTTTTGTTTATTTTGTTCTTTTTAAAGAACGAATGAAGGAGGGGTGAGAATTGTTGTATCTGGCAGATCAAAAACGAAGGGGGTTGAAATCTTATACAAATCTCATCGCTAAGACAGAGAACAGCAACGAAACTATCGTTCATTCATTCTTTACTATAGAGAATGAAATAGATTCTAATACTTAGGTACGTGAATAGATTAATAGTTTCCGTCCATTCAGGTGCATGACGGAAAAAGAGGAGAAGGGGGAAGTGAATTGAGGAAAAGAAAGTTTACAAAACTATTTAGTAGTATCCTAGCTTTTATTATGGTGCTTTCGCTAGGATTGCCTGTATCGGCGACAGCAACAGAAACAGTTGAACAGAAAGCATTCAAGCAACATCAACAGAGCGAAAGAAACATGCTGCTAAAGACAGCAATCGCAGATCAGTTGGAGGCTTCCGAAGGTTTACCAAGGCTGCATAAAGATTTACAGGATAAATCAGGTAATGAAAAGATTCCAGTCATTATCCATCTATCGGAAAAACCGGTAGCGTTAGAAAAAGGGATTGAAAAGCTAAAAGGAAAAACACTATCAAACTCCCAGCTTTCACAAATTCGCAGTAAAGTAACAAGACAGCAAGCAACGGTCGATAGAGAAATGAGAGTTAAGGGCGTTACATTTGAAAAAGGCTTTGCCTATGATACCGTTCTTAACGGCTTTGCTGCCAAAGTAAAAGCGGATGACCTCAAAAAACTTCTAGACATTACAGGCATCACATTAGTAGAACCAGATGCAATCGTTCATGCATCAGATGTTAAGAAGCCAGTGGATCCGTCATCTGATCTTGAAAAAGTAGTAGATTACGAGGCAAAGATGAACACAAGCATCCCCTTCCTAGGGATTGAGAAGCTTTGGGATAAGGGCTACAAAGGAAAGGGAATCAAGGTAGCTGTACTTGATACAGGGATTGATCCAGACCACCCAGAGTTCCAAGGAATCTATAAGGGTGGAAAAAACTTCATTCCAAACAGCTCTACCTATACTCGCCAACGGGCAGATGATGATGCACGTGAAACATCACCGAAAGAGCGACCGGCTAACCAGCCAGAATTCAATGCAAACGGTCGTGCCTTCTACACGAGTCACGGAACGCACGTTGCAGGAACAATTGCTGCCATCGGTGCGAATGAATACGGAATTAAGGGGATTGCCCCGGAAATTGACCTATATGCTTACCGTGTACTTGGTGCATATGGAAGCGGATCGTCATCAGGAATTATCGCGGGCATCGAGCATGCAGTTAAGGAAAAAATGGATGTTATCAACCTTTCACTTGGCGGAGGAGCTAACACAGAGACTGATGCGGGCTCATTTGCGATTAACAACGCCATGATGGTTGGAGTGATCTCGGTCATTGCAACAGGTAACGATGGACCAAAGCGTGGAACAATGGGAACTCCAGCAACGGCTCGTCTTGGAATTGCGGTTGGAAACACGACAAATCCAGAAACGCAATATAACGGAGAAGTAACAGTTAAAGTCGGTGAGAAATACAGCTATGCTAAACAATTAAAATTCATGGGTACAACATTTGGACAGGATTTACAGAATCAATTAACAGGTGAATACGAGCTTGTAGCCATCCCAGGAGTCGGTAATAAGGCAGACTTTAATGGCATTAATGTAGAAGGAAAGGTTGCTCTCATCTCCCGTGGAGAAATTGCATTTGTTGATAAAATTGCCAATGCAAAGGCAAACGGTGCAGTCGCAACGATTATCCATAACTTCTCAGGTGGAACGAATGCACCTGACGTATCAAATGTATTTATAGGCGATTCATTTGCCTTTATTCCTTCAATCGATATGTCTGTAACAGATGGAACAGCTATTCGTGATGCGCTTAAGACGGGAACAGGCACTGTCACATTCGGAAAATTCGGCTCAACACGGTCTGAAGGCGATGAAGTCAGTGATTCTAGTTCGCGTGGCCCGTCCACACCGAACTTTGATATTAAACCAGATGTTACAGCACCTGGGACAAATATTATGTCTTCTGTACCTGCTTACAAATGGGATTTCCCTGAAGCAAGCTATGAAGAATCTTACGATCGTTCTTCAGGAACGTCAATGGCAACACCACATATTGCTGGAATTGCCGCACTAATCAAACAAGCTAACCCAACTTGGGATGCGTTTGATGTAAAAGTAGCCCTTTCCAATACTGCAAAAATCCTTAACACAAGTAAATATGATGTCTTTGCTCAAGGAGCAGGTCGTGTAGACGCTTATGCTGCAGCATTCCCAAGTGTACTTGCTTATGCAGAAGATGAAGCAGTACTTGATGCAAGCGGCAAGATTGTGCCAAACCTGAAAGGAACCGTTACATTTGGTCCACAAAAACTGGATAAGAACATTTCAGTTACAAAGCAAATTCGTGTCAAAGACCTAAAAGGAGCGGGTGGGAACTTCAATGTAGAAGTGAACGTAACCAAGTCATTTGCTGATGCAAAAATCACAATTGACACTCCTTCCTTTACGTTAGCTCCAAATGGCGAGCAGCTATTAAACGTAACATTAACAGCTTCGAAAAACCCTGCAGCCAAAGCAGGAGACGAATATTTAGGCTATATCCATATTAACGGTGGCCAAAATCACATTTCCTTGCCATTTGCTGCCGACTTCGGCGGAGTGCCATCTGTTCAAATAAAGGATATGCGGATTACAGAAACAGACCTATCCTTTAATGCGGACGGAGTTAAAGACTCTGCTATGCTTTACTTCACAATTACAGGAAATGTCCTAGATAACTATATTGAAATTTGGGATATCCAAGATCCTGAGGGTGGAAAATATGGCGATGGTTATATTGGTTACTTACATGCAGGTACCTCATTAGGTGCAGGCTCCTACCAATTAGCAATCAATGGGCAATACAGACCATGGGAAAATCCAGCACAATTAACTAAAATTCCTGATGGACTTTATACGATTGACTATACTGCACAAACAGTAGCAGGAAACGTAATCAGTGATTATGTTGGCCCAGTAATTGTAAAAACAACAAAGCCTAAAATTGAGGGTGAAGTGGCAAAGAATAAATTGTCAGGCCAAGTAACAGATAAGTACATCGATTACAATGATGTTCTAAAGGATTACGGACTTCATTACGACCTCAATACAAAACTTAAGGCTTCTTATGTTATCACAAGCGATGGTAAGGCGGGCAGTGCAGTACCATTAACACTAAACCAAGACGGTTCATTTGAAATCGACTTAACTCAAGCGGCAGATTCAGTCACAGTACATGTAGAAGACGCTGCTGGAAATAAAGGTAAGGCAGATTTTGCTGTAGAAAATGCAGTTGAAATCAGCTTATCTGTAGACCAATCAGACATAAAAATTGAAAAAGGCAAAACCGCAACAGTAAAAGTAACACAAACAACGAAAGATGGCGATAACTCAACGGATGAAGATGTGACAGCAAAAGCTACTTACACAGTGGCAGACGAAACGATCGCATCAGTTCAAGCTGGTGTCATTACGGCAAAAGCTGTTGGTGAAACAACGGTCACAATTTCTTACGGCGAAAATGAAGTAACGGTAGCCGTAACAGTAGTTGAAGGAGAGCCTGAGCCAGAAAAAACAGTTAGCTTGAAGGCAGAAAAAGACTACATTCTCATTAACGAAGGCGCGACAGATAGTGTGAAAATCACAGAAGTTACAACAATTGGTGATAAAACAACAGAAGAAGATGTAACAGCCAAAGCTACCTATAAAGTAGCAAACGAAAAAATTGCAACGGTTAAGGATGGCGTTATCTTGGGTAAGACAGCTGGGATCACAGAGATAACCGTCACATATGGTGAGAACACAGTGAAGGTAACGGTTGCGATTGCTAAAACTGACGAGGTAAGACCGCCTAGACCTTTACCAAATAAGTAGCGCCAAGGTCTTGTTATAATCACAACGTTGACAAAATGAATAAAAAAATTGAAGAAGAGCCAGCATTTCTATTGCTGGCTCTTCTTCAATTTTTAGCTTTCTATTAGAACCTTGGAGGTTTAACATCATGATTCTCTTTTTCTGTATTTGCCTTATCGATAAGGTTTTGGTCTTTTTCACCTTGACCTGGAAGGTTAATTCTTAGTTTTCTTATTTCTATCGCAGCTTCTTCTTTTGTCATCGTACCTTCCTTTAGTTTTTTATTAATAGCTTCGGCCTTAGCTTTTGTATCGCTATCTAAATGAGCAAGCGGTTTGCGTATTTCTCCTAGATTGGGAAGGGGAACTCCTAGTTTTTCCAGCTCTGCTTTAGCTTCATCTTTTGTCATGGTGCCGGCCATTACTTTTTCCAAAACTTCCTTTGCTTTTGCCCTTGTTTCCGCATCTATATTCGCGAATTTTTCGGCCCTTTTTTCTTGTTTAGGAAGGTTAATTCTTTGTTTCCTTATCTCTAGAGCTTCCTCTGATGTCAACTTATTCGTTTTTATTTTTCCTGCAATCGCTTCTAATTTTTTCTTTGTAGCTGCATCCAAATTAGCAAGATATTCATCTTTATCCACTTGGCCAGGGAGAGTAATTCCGAGTGCTTTTAGTTCATCCTTAATCTTTTGAATCCTTTCTTGCGTTTCTGTATCCGTTAAAGAATTTGTAGACTGCTTCACTTTATCGTTTTCCTGAGTAGACGTCGCAAATGCCGATGCTCCCAACCCGCCAACTATCCCAACTGATAATACCCCTGTCATGACATAACCAATTAACTTCTTTTTGTTCATTGTATCATCCTCCAAATATTATTAAGTCCTTTTCTACTGTCTTAAATCTATGTAGAATAGGGAAAGCCTAGTGAAAAACACAACCGTATATCATTATCTGTATTCAAGGCAATTGGAAAAGATTTAATTAGTGATCCTTTTTTGAAAATCACCATCACCTCCTACATCAGCTTTTCTAATTTGGAATTCAATTATTCAGCTTAAATAAAGGATTGAGAGTTGAAAGTCTGTCTCTATCGTTCTTAATAAAGAACTTTCATTGTAATTTTAACGGTATCTTTATAAAAACACAACCATCCTGCATCAATAATACGGTTGTATTTTTTAAAAATTCATATGAATGAAATTATGGTGGAAAAAAGAGCTTGAATCACTGTTTAGGGATGCTTTAAGGACCATCTACAATTCCTTGATGGCCAATAGTAGAACGAATCCTAAGGTTGATGAATTTTTAGGTAAAGCTAAAAGTGGAAGGAAGAATATGAGAAGTTGAGAAAAATCGTTCTTGACTGCGACCTGACCGAAGAATTTAAGTGGATGCATCCTTAACAGCCCAACTGTGACGGCTCGCACAAGAACATTCGATAAGAAAATAAATGAATCAAACTTTAGGATATGCCCTCACCTTGTGTTCATTCAACTACTTTTTGGATAGCAGGTGTCACTCCATACAGCACTTTTGTGTGTAGTATTTTTCTTTTCTGGGAAACGTATGGACGATTCTTGCGTTTCCCTATTGCGAAAAACTGTCTCTCTCCTATTTAAGAGAATGTAAGTTGATTAAAAGGAGTCCTAGTCCCCTTTTAATAACGAATTTAGTTTAATTTTATATAGCAGCAAGAGTGAGAACCGTCCACGTGTTTTAAAGTAATTTCTGAGTTACTATTTCTTTAATTTACTGATTTCTTTTACTTTCATGGAGGCAATCTCCCCAGAATCTTGGCAATATGTAAGTAGTAAAGGCGAGCCTTGTGTCATTCGTTTGTTCACTGGCCTGATATTTGCATAGCCATGTCCTATTTCCCCAACAGCAAAGGAATTACTCCCACAAGCCTTACAAGTTAATCTTTGATCACTCATTAAAATCACCTCTTCAGTGTATTTACTATTAATACGAATGAACAACTAGGATGGTTCATTATGGAAACATTGGGACGTTTCCTGCGTTTCCCTAATGCGAAAAACAGACTCTTGCTTATCTAAGAGATTGTAAGTTGAGAAGGAGTCATAATCGGGAGGAAATCGAGAAAACAGACCAATTAATTCAAAAGGCAGGATATAAGGGAGAAAAGTTTTTATGAACTAAAGAGGTGCTTTGATCACGGATGATTAAGCACCTTTTTGTTAAACTCCTTTCTTATTGAGCTAACTAGCTAATAGAAGCTAATCCTTATTCCATTAAAGGGGAGTATCCTGGAACAAGGATTGGCTCTCATTTTTCATTTTAAGGCCAGTTTGTGGAGGATATTAACAAGTTTTTTTAGAGTTATTATTTAAATAGGAATTTTGAAGTCTTTTGGTGAATATTAAATGTTAATCTATAAAAGATGGAGGCTGCTGTGATGTTGAAACTGTTTCAATATAACTGGCAAGTTCGTGATGATTGGTTTACATGGTGCGAAGACATATCGGATGAAGAACTATTAAAGAAACGGGTCGGTGGGTTCGGCAGTATCCTACATACCTTATTTCACATTGTAGATGTGGAATATATGTGGATCTTAGGTTTGCGAGGTGAACCAGTGCCTGAGGAGCCATTGTTTGAGGATTATGCTAGCTTACAAAAAGTCAAAAATCTTTCAGCTCAATACCATGAGAAAGTGAAGCCATTTGTGACATCTTGGACAAATGAAATGGATTCTCGGAAACTTTCAGAAACTGATTTCAATGAAGAACCGATTAGCTCTAGAGACGCAGCAATCAGGCGCCGAGTCATTGAATGTACACACGGAGAGATCATACGTCATGTCATTGTCCACGAAATCCACCATATCGGCCAGTTATCTACATGGGCACGTGAATTAGGAAAGGAGCCTGTTTCCGCAAATCTGAGAGGAAGAGGGCTATTCGATAATTAGACTAGTCGGGCGAATACCACAGGATATGGAAATCTTTGTAAGCGATACATCGCACGACCAAATGAGAAGCTTTTAGGAGGACGTGGCATGTATGAGCGCGATATGTGCAACTACGCCTCTGTCTTCGCCTTTTCAAAGCTCGCCAATCGGCGAGTTTTTTTATGCAATGATAAACAATTAAGTTGTGTTGTGTACAGTGCTTGGAAAACGTTATTAAGTCGTATCCGAATAGCTGTAGAGGAAAAATGCTTTTCCATCACCCAACAACTTTTACGATGAGCGTCGGCCTTCTCACTTTCATAAAAATTTACTACCAATCGCTCGCAGAAGGAGAATGGCGTCCTCTTTAATGGAAAGGTGGTTTGATCAACTTTAGCAATCTGGATCACCCCGATGTCATCTTAGTACAATTGCTGAAAACACCCATGAAATTGCATTTTTTTGAAAAAATATACTTTGAAAAATGTGCATCCCTGTCCAAACTTTCAGGTATGAGAAAACCTAATGAGGAAAATTACATCAACAAATCATGGGATGTTTCCGCAAATCAAAAGCAAGTAAAAAAATATTCATCTCTCCTAAATGAACTGTTAACTTTTCTTTAATAAAAGAAATAATCTTTTCGTTCCTGTCTTATATGTAAAGGGAATTGGCAGGATTATCCAGATACTTAGTAAAGAAGAGGACAGATAAAAACGCTGGTGGAATATCTAAAAGACGCCATTCATAATTACTTTGGAAGGGGAAACTTGAAAAACAAAATATTTTATTTATTACAAAATTCTACAAAATAGTAAGATAATCGTTATTTTTTTTAATCCAGGCAACATAATCTGGTAATATCTCTATTTTATAGTAAGAGACAAGCAGTTGTAGTGCTGCTAAGAATCTGAATTACTGAGAAATCTGAATCTTTCTCAGTGGGCTATAAGGGAGGTGTTATCGTATACATACATTTTTGTAGAGAAACATCTATCAGCCAATAAAAGGATAAATAACGAATAGGGAGATGAAAAGATGAATAAAAAACAAATGAATTCTAAAAAAGAGAGTAAAAAATTATCGAAGAAAGTGGCCCCATTTGTGATGTCAACAACTATGATGGCTGCTACATTTTTAGCTGCCGGTGCACCAATTTCTGCTGCAGAACTTGATAATAAAGAAGTTAATCCGGAAATTCAAGAAAAAGTACAAAATCACGGCCAGGAAGTATCTGATTTAGCCAGAAGTCTACCAGGATCTCCTGAGAAAGGAAAAATAATTAGCGAATTAGCAAAAAATAAATCGTTCAAAACAGATGATGTTGATACAGCTGAACCAGCACTGGAAGAAGGAGCAGTAGACGATGAAGCAGTAGAACCTACTGATGAAGCAGAAGCTGTAGAAGGAACAGAAAATGCAGATTCAGAAGAAAACGCAGAAGATGTAGTAGAAGGGGAAGAAGCAGTAGACGAGGAAGCAGCAGAACCTATTGATGAAGCAGAAGCTGTAGAAGGAACAGAAAATGCAGATTCAGAAGAAAACGCAGAAGATGTAGTAGAAGGGGAAGAAGCAGTAAACGATGAAGCATCAGAACCTACTGATGAAGCAGAAGTCGTAGAAGGAACAGAAAATGGAGATTCAGAAGAAAACGCAGAAGATGTAGTAGAAGGGGAAGAAGCAGTAGACGAGGAAGCATCAGAACCTACTGATGAAGAAGAAGTCGTAGAAGGAACAGAAAATGCAGATTCAGAAGAAAACGCAGATGATGTAGTAGGAGAAGGAGCAGTAGATGATGAAGCATCAGAACCTACTGATGAAGCAGAAGCTGTAGAAGGAACAGAAAATGCAGATTCAGAAGAAAACGCAGAAGATGTAGTAGAAGGGGAAGAAGCAGTAGATGATGAAGCATCAGAACCTACTGATGAAGCAGAAACTGTAGAAGGTACAGAAAATGCAGATTCAGAAGAAAACGCAGAAGATGTAGTAGAAGGGGAAGAGACAGTAGATGATGAAGCATCAGAACCTACTGATGAAGCAGAAACTGACAATTCTGTAACTGACGAAAATGTATCAAACGCAGATGATGGATTTTTTGATCAATGGGTAATTGGAACGTATCAATTAATCGGTGATAATTATCAAAGTCTTATTGGTTATTATCAAACTCTCATTGATAAGCATTTTAATCAATCAGATTCTGAAGGAATCGTTGAAGAAGAATCTGAAGAAAACGTTGCAGATGAATTATCAGAGTTACCAGTTGATACTGGTTTAGAAGGTACGACTGAGGAGGAAGTATCTGTAAGTGCAGAAACAGCAATAGAAACGACTGAGGCAAGCATCGCTACAGATGTAACGATGCCTTCTGAGGATAATGTAACAGACAGCAAAGATAATTTAGGGATTGATAATACAGCGGATAACCAAGATTTAGTAGGAAATACGGAAGAAGATCGTGTAGAACCAGTACAGGTTCTAGATGAAGAAACAGTTTCAGATGTTGAAGTAAGTCAAGATGAACAAGAAAATGATCAAAAAGAAGCAATAGAAAATGAAAGGTCCAATCATTCCTCTATTATGGATAAATTGGTTGGTTACTATAAAGATATAGTTACTGCTTATTCTAACTTTGTGAAGTTTTTAAATTAATTTTGTGACGGTATTTGTTTAGATAGATAGTAAACAAATACAACTCAATAAAGAAATAGCGAAATACTTCACCATTAAAGGGGAGAGGATTCATCCATTGCTGATAAGTTCTCTCCCCTTTTTTCTATTCTAATCGATTTATAAAAAGGACTTTTCCAAAAATTCACTTGCATTGGTATGAGTTGTTTATATGAAACTTGAAATCGTGTTCCACTGGAAGGTTAGTTTCTTTACAAATTGCAGCTTCGCCAAAAACATGGGGACGGTTCTTTCGTTTTTTGAAGGGAAAACCGATTAGCTGTCATAAAGTGATATCGGAATTTAAGGGAACAGCAGAACCGTCCCCGTGTTTCACCGATGATACTTAGCTCAAACAATCAATGAGCTTCCGATGTCAAGCAAGCTTTAATTAGCTGCTGAGCCTTTACAATGGGGAAGCTACGGATTCGACAGGGGTAGTTCGAGCTTAGGTTGCGAGTCGAGGGGATCGGCCTCGTTAAAACGTCAAAGCCTATAACTGGCAAACAAAACAACAACTTAGCTTTCGCAGCTTAATACTGCATAGCTGTTCGCCCCTCCATCGCCTATGTGGTAGGGTAGCGGACTTTATTTTAGGAAATTTTATGCTTTATTATAGTAATTAATAATAGGCACTGTAATAAATACAGTTGATATTATTGGATTTTTGGGAATCTCCAATTTTGCATTTTCCTCGTACCATTTCAAACATTATTATAATAATTAACGTAGACTACGACCGTAAATACAAAGAATGTTTAGATAGATATAATTCTTACTCTAAAACTATGATTACTTTTGTGTTTTTACTACAACAGCCTCACTACTTAACTATCCACTAGTGCCACAAAAGATATACTTTATATGGAAAGAAAAACTGGAGCCATTTTGTTTTTTACAATCATAAAAAAATACATTAACCTATAAATCATGATTTTTTTCTAAAATTTATATCGTTTGTTAGTTCTCTAAAAGTAAAAAAATACTTTTTCTTAAAAATTCCCCCAATTAAGTGACAATATCTTTCAGATTGCCAGATTACAAAATTTCCTATATTACCAATTCCTCAACATTTTTCTACACTTTACACAAAAAAACAACATTAAAATATATTTTCTTGTTGATTCATGTTTTAAATTTTTTTTAGAATTCCCCCAATTTACCCGAATTAGAGACAAGAATATAATATAAAAAAAGTATTTTTCAGAATATTTAATAACCCTCAAAATAAATTCCTAATTCGCAAAAATATTAGTTGATAAATTTTATTTGCCTGATGTAGAAAGACCGATATGGGTATTAAATGTGAAGTTAAGTTATCAGTACGATGCCCTCTCAATTTTACCAATATATTAATTTACTTTAGGAAAGAAGAGGTTTAGATTTTATGGGTAAAAAGAGAAACAAAAAAAGGATTTATGTAAAGACCACAGACCAGGCTTCGCCTTATAAACTGGCATTTTCAGTACAGGAGGTGAGGCCAAAGTTTTTTATGTAAGACTTTCAATTTAAAAAGGGGAGAGAAAGATGGTCAAGAAGAATTCGAAAAAGATACTAAGTATAATTTTAAGTATGGGTATGGTCGTAAGTGGGTTTGTATTAACACCTCAGAACACTAAAACAGATACTGTCCTTGCCAAAAGCGTAAACCAAAACACATATGAAAATACCAGTCAGGATTCAACCGTTTCTAGCAATTTTGATGACGGGATTGGACTTAATGGATACACACCAAGAGACTTAGGTAACGTAATACCAATTGACAATAGCAAGCTTACTTTTGACAAATCACGCATAGATGCTGTTATCAAAGATGAATCAATTCAATTGAGCCCCGATGAGATTGACTATGTTAACGATCTCTACGAGTCTATGAATAACCCAATAGGTGCACAAGGATTTAGCGACCTATCATCTACACAGATGACAGATATTATTGTACAGTTCGATGTACTGCCAACCAAAATTCAAAAAGCTTACAACAAACTTCATCAAAAAGCTGTTGGTAACGAGGAAAAACTTGCTGCTTCCGCGTTATCAAAATTTAAATCAGCGATTGAAAAATATGGTAACGAAGTTAAGTTAGGATACGATTTCCACGATATAGTAAATGGAGTTGGCATGACTGTGCCTGCCAATCTAATTAACGCGATTGCCGAGCTGCCTGGTGTATACTCAGTTAGCCCTGATTTTATGGTCAATACAGACCCAACAGACAATGGGCAGGATGTCGGAGTATATGTTACTGACGATAGCACGACATCAATGGGTGGTATGAAAGAAAGCCGCTCCGTTTTAAAAACCGAAGAATTAAACCATATGGGCTTTGACGGAACAGGCGTGAAAGTAGCCGTACTTGATACTGGGATTGATTACAATCATCCGGATTTGACTGGTGTTTACAAAGGTGGACATGATTACATAGGAAATCCTACTGTTACTGTTCTTCCAAGTGGCCAGCTTTCAATGTCCAACCTTAATGAAGATAATGACCCAATGGAAACTACTTTCCAAGATTGGGTAAATGCGAACGCCAATAATGGTACACCTGAACGTAATTCTGGAGGAGAGACTTTTTACACAAGTCACGGTACACATGTTGCCGGAACCATCGCGGCAACAGGCAACAACCCATCATCAATTTTTGATACGCTGGGAATCGCCCCTAAAGCTGATTTGTACGCATACAGAGTCTTAGGTCCTTATGGATCAGGTCCTTCAGCTGGTATTATTAAAGCTATTGATCAAGCAGTTAAGGACGGAATGCAAGTACTAAATCTTTCATTAGGAGCTCCAACAGATACTGCTTATGATCCAATGAATATTGCCGTTAACAACGCTAGTATTGCTGGAGCAATTGTTTGTATTGCTGCAGGTAATAACGGACTGTCTCCAAGTGGAACCCGCCGGGCACAATCACTTGGCACTCCTGGAACTGCTTCTCTTCCAATAACTGTAGCTGCATCCAACTATGGCGGTGGCGCAACAAAAATGTATAATGCGGCAAATGTAGACAATAGCGCAACGATGGCAATCAAAGTAACAGGAAGCGATATGAGCAACGTTTTTGCCGATAACAAAATAACGGCCAACAACTTAAATTATGTGGACGGCAAAGGCTATCAATATACTCTTGTGACAGGTAGCGGCAACACAGCTACTTCACTTGATCAACTCAATGCCCTACCGGACAACAGTCTAGCTGGACAAATCCTTGTGGTGAAACGCGGTGAGCTAACATTTACCGACATACCTCCCCAAGCTGCGCGTCTCGGCGCAGGTGCTATTTTAATTATTAATAAGGATACCGAGGAAGGTTTTCTTCCTAATAACACAATTAGCGGTGAAAAATTGAACAGTTTACCTATCTTTTCGATTACTCATCAGTCAGGTGACTCGCTTGCATCGGTATACACAACAACTGTTGGACAAGGGAATGCATCCTATATTGACTTCGGAACACTTAGTCTTGATGACCAGCCGAAGACCCCTGCTAGTTTTAGTTCAATTGGACCTGTTTCTGAAACAGCGGCCATTAAGCCCGATATTACTGCACCGGGTGTTGACATTATGTCTACACAACCTGCGTTCCTAATTAACCCGGATCATAATGCAACGGATTATTCTAACGCTTATGCACGGATGAGTGGTACTTCTATGGCAACACCACATATTGCTGGAATTGCTGCACTTATGAGACAAAACTTTCCGAATGCCCCAGTTGCAGAAATAAAAGCTCGTTTAATGAATACAGCAAATCCAACGCTAATTAATTCTGGTGTTACTTCCGCTCCGACAGCAAGTGTGCTTGAAATTGGCTCAGGCTTTGTCGATCCGATGCGCGCACTTGTT